>NZ_BDCC01000032.1 GCF_001613305.1 Nocardia vaccinii NBRC 15922 | reverse complement strand
GTCCACTTCCTTCAGTGGCGATCGAACGCGGGCGCGGGGATCAGCGATCATCTCGAGTTCATCGCTGGCGAGTTTCCAGTCACGCTGATTTTGATCGGCGTCGGACTAGTGCCGTGTCAAGAAGCCTTCGGTAGGTAATCGGGATGGCGGATCTTTGATCGGGGCTGCTGCACGATGAGGTGACAGTCGTCAGGCAGCCTGTCGGGCTGCTGGGGTCATGATGGTTTCGAATTCGATCGGGGTCAACCGGCCGAGGCGGGCTTGGCGTCGGCGCCGGTGGTAGGTGCGTTCGATCCAGGTGACGATCGCGATCCGTAATTGCTCGCGGGTGTCCCACCGCTGCCGGTCCAGGACATTGCGTTGCAGCAGACTGAAAAAGCTCTCCATCGCGGCGTTATCGCCGGCCGCGCCGACCCGGCCCATCGAACCGGACATGCCGAATCGGTTGAGCGCGTGGACAAACCGCCGGGAACGAAATTGAGACCCGCGGTCGGTGTGCAGGATGCAGCCGGCCACCTCACCACGACGAGCAACAGCGTTGTTCAACGCCGCGACCGCGAGTCCGGACTTCATGCGTGAGTCGATCGAGTAGCCAACGATCCGCGCCGAGAACACGTCCCGAGGTAGTCGCTGGTCTGTCCAGCTTTTCCACTGTTGTTCCCGGCCGTAGGGACGATGTGCGTGGGTTCAGCAGCTCGAGAGCGCGATGGTGGTCGCGTGCCACAATTGCTGCCAGGCGGCGATCCAGGGCCAGTGAGCAAGTGCAGCACAGGTTTTCGCTGTGGTCGTGTGAAACGAGCGGGGACGGCGATGATCTTGCGGCGCAACGTGGCGCCGCGGGCTCTGCCCAAGCGTGGGTCGGCGAGCGTGCCGGCGGCGCGCAGCAGGTTGTGCGCGATCGCCGAGCGCAACACCCAGGCGGAATTCGCGCCGAACCGCCCTGAGGGCATGTGGGCCAGCGGACCGTCGATCGAGTCCGCGAACACGGTCTCGATGACAGCGTGGCGGCGGTGGGTGATATCAGCGTCGACGGTGGATTCGGTGGTGTCAGTGAAGAACGGGTGATACCGCCGGACCGGGAACAGTTCGTCCTGGCGGGCGGCGTCCTTGACACGGCGCACGATCAGCCGGGCGGTGACCGCCTCGGGCTTGGGCGAAGCGGTATAGGCGATTTCGGCAACCTCGGCTGCGGTCCGGCTACGGGCGGTGATCCAGAGTTGGAGTGTTGATAGTTCGCATTATCGGTTCACTCGATGCGGTCGGATCGAGAGCGTGCGAAGCGGTGCATGATCGGCTGGTCGATCCCGTGGTAGAGCGCCGCGGCCGTGGCGGTGGCGAGGCACAGGGTGAGGATCGCGAAACCGGCCCAGCCGAGGATGCCGTATCGGTGGCCGCCGATGATGTACCGGGTGATGAGCACCATGACGGGGAACTGGATGAGGTAGAAGGCATAGGAAATGTTGCCGAGCCACACCATGCGCGGGTGCGCGTTCAGGCTGCAGAGGTCTTGGAGGTCGCGCGTAGCCATGGTGGCTACGACCGCGGTCATGGGGGCCAGGACCAGCACGGACATCTTGTAGTTGACCGGCACCACCCAGGTTGCCGCATAGGCGATGGCCAGCGACAGCAGAGGGAGAGTGAGTTTGGTATTGCGCCAACGGCCTTCGAGCACCATGCGGGCTGCCAGGACGCCCAGAAAGAACTCGGGTAGCCGTGAAAGCGGGAAGGTGTAGCTGAGCCAGTACGAGTGCGGCACCGGGATGTCGGGTTGGGTGAACCATATATGTGAGGCATGGAGTTCGAAGTAGGGCGAGGTGTCGCCGGGAACCAGCCGGGGCGCGAAGGTATTCGCGATGCCTTTGGGGCCTTCGACCCACAGGAAGTAGGCGGTGTGCAATGCGATGATCCCGGCGACGAGCAGCGCAGCGGCCAGCAGCAGCCGGCGGGTGGGGATGCGCTGGATCAGGGGTGACAGCAGCGGAAAGCTCACATAGAACAGCATTTCCGAGGCCAGCGACCAGGACGGCACGTTCAGCCCGCCGACCGTGGACCATTTGGGTACCCATGTATGCACCAGCAGCAGGTTCGGTACCCAGACGACCAGACGTGAGAGCGGCACGCTCGCCACGACGATGAACGCGGCGGCGGCCAGCAGGTGAGTCGGGTAGATCTTGAGCACGCGGCGGCGGTAGAAAGCGCGCACGGACATGCCGGGTCGGAACGACCAGTAGATGATGAATCCGGACAGGACGAAGAAGAAGGTGACGCCCGCCGCCCCCAACTGCATCGGCACCCATTGGTGGATATGGCGGAACAGGTCCGATTTCTGGAAGGGATATACGGGCAGAAACACCAAGGAGTGCAACACGAACACCGCGAAGGCTGCCCACCACCGCGCCCCGGTCAGGGACGGCAGCGCCGGCCGGTGTCGCACATGCTGGGCCGCTGTCGAATCCGCGGTGGCCGTGGTCTGTTCACGAGTCGGTGTGACGTCGGATGGGCTCGTCATCGTGCGTACCTCTGGTAGATCGCGTGCGCCACGACTGCGTCACCCTGTGGTGAGGGGTGGACCGGCAGGCCATCGAGTTCGGTGTTCGGGTCGAAGACGCCGTTGACCCACGGTTGCGGTGAACACAATCCGTGCCCGGTGGTGAGTGCACGGGTATCGAGGAAATCCAGGCCCAGTTGCGCCGCTGCCTCACGTTGAGCCCGGTCGATGCGGTCGAAGTATTCGACGATGGTCCGGCCGCGAGGCTGCGTGAAGTCCACCAGCCCGAAGAAGTCCAGACATACGCTGTGCCGGTCAGCGGCAACGACTTCGGGGTATCCGACGACCACGATGTGCGCGCGGGGCGCGTAGTAGCGAATGTAGCTCACGACATTGCGGATGCGGTCGGCATAGGCTCGCCCGGTTACGCTGCTCGGGTCGGGCAGGTCACCTCGAGCGACGCGGTCGGTGTCACATCCGGCGACGAGGTTGAAGGCGCATTGTTGCATCGCTTCCCACAACGGTCGGCTGGCTGTACCCCAGCGGTCGTTGAGCCCGAATTGCAGTGTCACCAGCTGCGTGCGTGGGCCGAACGCGCCTGCTTGGTCGGCGTCTCGTGCCTCGATCGCCAGGGTGTAGCCGGGGCCCGTGTCGATCGAAGCGCCGAGGCAGGAGGTGTTTGCGACCTGTTCGTCGCCGGATAGGCCCATCAGCTCACTCAATTGTGTGGGCCACGCGGTCTGCCCATGTACGCAAGTGTGCGCGGATGCCCAGGGATTCCAGACGTTGGCGGTGTAGGAGTCACCCAGCACGACCAATCGTTTGCCCTGCTGACTCGGATCGGCGTGAGCGGCCCCGACGTGGACCAGTGTCGCTGTAATCGCGACGACGACGGCGACCAACGATCGTCGACTTCTTGCTGACACGTGAGTCCTCCGACGTAATTGGTGGTTGCGCTCTCCTTGCACACGCATCCGCTGAGGGCCTGTGCCGGGTTCGCGGGCCGGGACTGTCGACCAGCAGATGCGATAGCTGGCTGGGCCGGGCCGCCACATCAGTGGCCGTATCTGTCGTCGAGCGCCTTCGCGACAACGGCATCGCCCCGGCCCGACGGATGGAAGAAGAGTCCGGTGAAATCGGCACGCGGATCGAACACCCCGTTGACCCATGGTTGTGGTGAGCAGAGCCCGTGGCCGGCGGTGAGAGCGCGCGTGTCGAGGTAGTCGAGTCCCAGCAGACGCGCCGATCGCTGTTGTGCTCGGTCGATGCGATCGAGGTAATCGACGACGGCGCGCCCGCGGGGCTGGATGAGCGGTGCGATGCCCAGAAAGCTCAAGCACAGGACATCGGTTCCGGGAGTGAACAATTCCGGATACCCGACCAGCACGATGTGCGCGTCGGGTGCGTAGTAGCGGATATAGGTGACCGCGTTACGCAGGCGCTCCGCCATCACCGGACCGGAGACTCCGTGGTAGTCGGGGATGCGGCCTTGATCCACCGCGTCGGCGTCGCACCCGTCGACGAGGTCGAACACGCAGCCCCGCAGCGACTTCCACAAGGTTTGGTTCGAGTTGCCCCAGTGGTCGTTGAGCCCGAATTGCAGAGCCACCAGTCTGGTGCGTGGTCCGAACGCCCCGGCCTTGTCGGCCTTGGCTGTTTCCTGAGCCAGAGTCCACCCGGGGCCGCTGTCGATCGAGGCCCCCGGGCAGGACGGGTCGACCATGTCGCCGGTTCCGTAGACGTTCATCAGTCGGCCGAGCTGCGCCGGCCAGGCCGTCAGGCCGTGACGCAGGCAACTGTTGTCGGGATCGGTGAAATCCCACGCGTTCGCGGAGAACGAATCGCCAAGCACAACAAGCGTTTTGCCGGACGGAGCCGAGTCCGCATCCGCGCTGACCGTGCCCGTCAGCGCGGTGACGAGTGTCAGCGCAGCGGTACAAAGCCACCGTATGCTGGGGGTGAGCGCCTGAATTTCCCCGCCTCCTCAGTATCCAGCTCGTGGTTCGAACCCGGGCATATTCAGGGTCGGGGCTGCAGGCTTGGGCTTGACCTGCGGGGGAACGGCAGGTTCGGGCGTGGCCGGGCCGGAATCCACCGCTGGGGGCGGCGGTGTCGCCGGTGGGGTTGGCGACGGTGTGAGTGTTTCGCTGGTCGGTTGCGGCGCAACAGTGCTGGTCGGGGAGTTAACCGTGCCGTGGGTATCGACCCGCGGCGCTTCGGATGCTTTGTTGCTACTGCATCCGGTAAGTATGGCAAGCGCAAGGGCGGCACTGATGGCAGCCGTGGTGGTGGTGGTGTGCAGGGCGACCGGATACGGAGGCTTCATCGCTATTTCTCTTTCAGTATGGGCGTCGGAATACCGAGCCGATGCCCTTATCGGGATATAGCCTGTGATCGTGCGTCCCATTGCTGCCGCCTCAGTGTTTTTATGCTGGATTTCGTCATCAGGCTTTCTCGAAGTTTTTTCGGGGGAGTAGGCTGCGGACGCATGCAAATACGGACAACTGCTGTTCCAGAGGCGTATTCTGAGCTAGCTGCCGCATTCGGGAAGCAGAAATTAGGACACTGGGATTCGGTGTCGAATTGGTACCGGCGTCCCGCCTTTCGTTCGCATCATTGCGTATCGGCGGCAATGTTATGTGCTGTCTTCAACGAGAGCAACCAACACTATGCCTACGAACAAGTATTCAGTCGAAATTATCATCTTCTGCCATAAGGGATGGTCACGAACAGACGCTGTCGGCGGCCCGAGAAGCTGGAGATGTATAACTGACCGAATTCACCACCTTTCCTGGACCACGGAGGCTGTTGCAGAAGCGATTGCTGTGTACGAGCTTTGGCTGGGATTATGTGGCGTGTCCAAGTCGTATCGTCCCGTGCTGCGGGGATCAGCCGATGTTGCTGCCGATCGATATGCGCGAGTGGTTACCGCACGATCAGCTGGTCTGGTTCGTGCTGGACACCGTCGAGGTCCTCGACATCCGCGAGTTGGAACGGGCCACCCGGCGGCGCGGGCGGCCCGGCCGTCGCTGTCCGCATCCCGCGCGGCCTCCGGCCCGGTGGCCTCTGGTCGGCCTACAACGACATCGGTGCAGTCATCGCCGAAGGCTGACATCGGCGACCGTGGGCGGAACTGGTCGAGGGCTCTGAACATCAGGTACCAACTGCTCTTCCAGCCAGGGGCAGTGCCGTCGACAGTTGGTGGACAGGCGCGAGCGGAAGGGTCCGTCTCATGATCGTCCAAATTCTCGGCGAGGGCCGATATCGGGTCACCGAAATCGACATCGCTGAACTCGAGGCACTCGATGCGCAATTGTTGGAAGCAGCCGATGCCGCCCAGGACATCGCGTTCACCGGAATCCTGGACCGAATGCGCAAGACCGTGCGCCACGGCGAGGCCCTGATACCCGGTATCGATATGCTGGCTCCGGATCTGGTGCTGCCGGCGGCCGATACCTCTCCGTCCGAAATCCGTGCGATGCTGCAGGACGAGGGCCTGATTCCGGGGCACTGACCGGCTCCGACCGGTCGGTCGGATCGGCACCGGGGTACCGTGAAGGGCTCGTCACCGCAAGGTATTTCATCGGGCTGCATTCCACGCTCACGGCATCGGTGGCGCGATGACGTAACGGTCGACGGCCGCAGAAGTGTGGGCCGGATGGGTGGCACGATCACGACGGGCCGGTTCGGGCTGTGGTTACCGGACCGGCTCAGAGGTCGGCCGCCGCTGACAGTCGGTGGTCAACGAACCAGTTGCAGGCGAGGATAGCGGTCCAATGCAGCATTCTGGCTTCGGAGGAGCGCTGAAATGCGGCACTGGGGAGGGAACGGCGACGGTGGCTCACCCTGGGTGCGCTACGCATCGCTGCATGGCACCTGACTGCCATTGGTCGGCAGAGCCGCTGGGCATCACGACGGTGTTGACGGATTCGGAGTCGGTGTCGACCGGGAGCCGGCGGGCGGCGCGGTGGCTTGCGAGGCCAGCCGACTGGTGAACCAGTCCCGGGCGGCTGTAGCGACGTGCTCGAGCGCACCGGGTTCCACAAACCGGTGGGTGGCGCCTGGCACCACGACCAGCTCGGTCTCGCACGACATGGCTCGCTGGGCAGAACGATTCAGCTCGAGCGCCACCGGATCGTGGCCACCGACGATGAACAGCGTGGGCGCGCGGACAGTGTCCAGCGCGGCCAAGGCGAGATCGGGCCGGCCACCTCGGGACACCAGCGCCGCGATCGCGGTGCTCGGGTCGGCGGCAGCTCGCAATGCGGCGGCAGCACCGGTGGCGTCGCCGAAATACCCGACCGGCAGCCCGGCAGTATCCTCCCGGTGATTCAACCAGCGGGTGACCTCGGTCAACCGTCGTGTGAGCAGCCCGATGTCGAACACTTTGGCACGGTCGACCTCTTCGGCGGGTCGCAGCAGGTCGAACAGCAGCGTGCCCAATCCAGCCGTGCGGAGTTCGGCGGCCAGATAGCGGTTACGAGGGCTATGGCGGCTGCTGCCACTGGCGTGAGCGAAGATCACCATGCCACGCGGGTTCTCGGGGATGGTGAGCTGCCCGGCCAGTTCCACCTTGCCGGCCGCGAGCCGAACCTCCGCGCCATGCGGCACAGGTTCGACCTTCGCAGCCGGTTGCGGCGCGGGCAGACCGGTTGCGGCCCGATGCAGCAACTCCGCCGCCTCATCGTCGCTGACCTGCCGGAAATCGTGATAGCTCTGGCCGACGGCGAGAAACCAGATCAGGGTCTCGAGGCAGATCACCCGGTCGGCTTCGCCGGCCAGCGAATCGAGTGCGTCGCGGGCCGCGACCGGTACGGCCACCACCACGCGCGAGGCGCCCTGTGCCCGGGCGACGCGGCACGCGACACGGGCGGTGGCCCCGCTGGCGATACCGTCGTCGACGATCAGCGCCATGCGGCCGTCGAGCGAAATACGCGCGCGTCCGCGCCGGAACACCTCGAGGTGACGGGTCAATTCCCGGCGCTCGTGAAATTCCACCGCAGCCATGGCTTCCTCGTCGAGCGCCGCGCGCCGCACCACGTCGTCATTGACGATCCGCACGTCGTCCTCACCGATCGCGCCGAACGCGATCTCGGGCTGATACGGCAGTCCGAGCTTGCGCACCGCGATCACATCCAGCGGCGCCCCCAGCGCCCGAGCAACCTCGAACGCGACCGGAACTCCGCCCCGCGGCAGACCGAGCACGACCACATCCGCACCGCGCAGGAACCGCACATTTGCCGCGAGCTGACGGCCGGCGTCAGCGCGATCGCGGAACAGCATCGTAACCACCTCCGGACTGGTCTATCTGTCCCCGGTCACACCTCGAGATGGTGTGAAATGAGACCTGTACCTGAACAGCCGTGGACCGTTCGAGTGCGTAGGGCACATGAATGCGCCACAACTAGGCCGATGACGTCAGGCAGAGCCGCACACGGCCTCGACGAATTCGCCGATCTTCTGTTCGGGCAGACCGAGGGCAATATCCCCCTTGGTGATGATGCCGACCAGTTGGCCGGTGGCGTCGAGCACCCCGGTAGCCGCCGGACCGGAAGCGCGCTGATATCGCGGTCACGCATACGCCGCGAAGCTTCGGTCAGTGCGGTATCGGTGGTGACGGTCTCGACACCGGTGTGCATGATCTCATGAGCAGTGGTCACTATCTCCTCCTCGAGCATGGGACATGCGAAACAGCCACCCGACCATCCTCGGCATCGGCCCCCGGGTGCGGCAGGGCCAGAGGACCCGCAACCGACACGACATCCGCACTACTCTGCCGGGACAGGTCGTCTCACAGCGAATTCGAGGAGCCACCCGAACCCGCCCCGGTCGCGCGTTGATCATCAATTCCAGTCACGAATTCGCACGCCGACTGCACGCCCGCACTCCGGCAAAGATGAAAACAAGTCCGAAGTTGCTGACGCTCGGTGATCGGCTCACAACTGCCGCCGCGGTGCTTGCCCATCACGACATCAAGCGGGCGCCGGTCCGGGACGAGACCGGTGAACTGGCTATCGGTCTATCCAAGGCCGGCTTTTGAGCCGGTTCCCCGAAGTTCGAACCGCGTTCAGACAAGACCGCCCAGCAGATCCGCTTCGCGCTACAGCCGCCAACGTGCTCCCGCTGAGTTTCTCCGCGCGGAGCACGCCCGAATCCGGTGTGGGCCGATCGCACTCCTGTGGCCCAGACCGATGTTCATTGCGTTCCGCTGCGCGCGGCCCTCGCCAGCGCGGGCGGGAGCAACTTGCCTTTGTCCGACGCACTGGCCCTGCACCGTTATGAGCACATCCGGATCGAGGTGGCTCACTCGTCCGACGCCCTGGTCGATTCCGCCGTTCGCTGACTGTGCGTCAAACTTCTCTGACCGGCTGGATCCTGCCGAGAAGTCGACTCGTCCGAGCAGCAGCAGGACGAACGTCTGTTTCATCGGCGACGTGTGGACCTGTCGCTTCACCAGGCGAAGGTCAAGCCTGGAGGAAGGCGATGCAGTGCGTGGCGGGCCGGTGATGCGATGTGGGGTGCTTCGGTCATATGCCTGTGGTTGTCGCCGAGACACGGCGTTCAGCAGAGGAGCACACGGCATGAGTAGCGAGAACTTCGATCGGTTCGTGTATCTCACTGTTCCGGATGAACCCAGCGGCCTGGTGGTGTTCGCCCATGGGCGAAGCAGCCGCCACGGTACCCGTAATCGTGCCATGTGCGAAGTGCTGAACGAGGCCGGGCTGGGGACGCTACGGGTCGACCTGTTCGGCCCCGAGGACGAGTCGCACAGCGGCGATATCGATCTCACCATGCTGGTACACCGCTTAGGCACCCTCACCGGGTGGATCACCGATCAAGATCTGGCCATCGGCCATCCAATCGGATACCTCGGTACCGGAATCGGCGCGGTGGTGGCATTGCTGGCAGCCGCCGATATACGTACCAGCGTCGCGGCGGTGGTGTGCTGCGGCGGCCGTCCGGATCTGGCCGGCCCGGCATTGGCGGCCGTGCGCGCACCAACACTGCTGATCGGCGCAAGCCGCGACCCCGCCGCACTGGCGATGAATCACCGTGCCGCTGAACTGATGTCGTGTGAGAAGGAACTTGCCGAGGTTCCACACGCAACACAACTCTTCGACGAGCCCGGCACCGCAGACAGGGCTGCCGAACTCGCCTGTGACTGGTTCACCGCCCACCTGGCCCCCAGCCCGGCAGTCGCGGGCAGGGTCAGCGGATGATCGTCGCCGCAGCTCCGACCGCGATTATTTCTGCTCGACGGAAAGGCCAGGCCAGTGCTTTGGGCCTCACAGGGGTCAGGAGGGCGGGATGAGCAGCGAATCACTGTTGCCGGAGCAGGACTCGGATCGTGCGATCGTTGCCGCGATAGATGGTTCCGGCATGTCTCATCATGCTGCGGCCTGGGCTGCGGTGGATGCCGCGTTGCGCGGCTGGTCGCTGGAGTTGATCTGCTCCGCGGCCCCGCAGACCCCGTATGGTCCGGCCCCGGTCGTATCGGGGCCGGGGCCCGGGATGATGCGGGCCGAGGGCGAGGAGATACTGGCCGAGGCGATGCGGATCGCGCGAGAGGCCACTGGTGGTGAGCCGCCGCCGATTGCTACCGAGGTGACCGTCGACCCGATCATTCCGCGTCTGATCACCCGGTCCGAACACGCGCGCATGCTCGTGGTCGGCAGTCACGGGTACGGAGGTCTGCGCGGGCACCTGCTCGGGTCGGTGAGCTCGGCAATGGTCTACCACGCGCACTGCCCGGTGACGGTGGTGCGCGTGAGTTCGGCAACCGACGCGGTCTCGATGCGGCGGCCGGTGCTTGTCGGGGTCGATGGCACTGCGAACAGCGTGCCCGCAGTGACGATCGCATTCGAGGAGGCTTCGCTACGCAACGTGGGATTGGTGGCATTGCACGCATGGAGTGACGCCACCGGCTACGACATCCCAGCGGCGGGCTGGGAGGCGGTGCGCGAGCATGAGGGTGCCCTGCTGTCGGAGTCGCTGGCGGGCTACCGGGAACAGTATCCGGATGTACCGGTACGGCGGATCGTGGTGCGCGAGCACCCGGCGCGCTCGCTGATTGCCGAATCGGAGAAGGCGCAACTGGTCGTACTGGGAAGCCACGGTCGCGGCGGTTTCGCCGGAATGCTGCTGGGCTCCACGAGCATGGTTCTGACCCGTTCGGCACTGTGCCCGGTGACCGTTGTGCGGCACTCGGGCCAGTAGCCTGTTCAGCCGTTGAACGTCATCCCAGACCAGCGGTAGGCAGAGCGGACAGTTCCTCGGGACATCGACTCCAGGCGAGGGCATAGCAGCAATGCGATCGAATCCGCCGACCGCCCCGGGTGCGCTGCCCACGACCGCACCGACCGCAAGCGGGCCGATGTCTTATTTCGCACGCGCAGGCGGCACGGTTCGGCGTCTCGGACTCACGATGAGAGACAGGAACGCCCCCGTGATCGCCGCGACCGCTACAGCCGTCACGAAGCAGCCCGCGACGCTGATCGGGACTATCGCCGCACCGTTCGGCCCCGAGGGCCCCAGCGGTGTCGCCACCACGGCGAATGCGGTCAATCCGACCACCCACCCCACGCCGTTCGCCCAGATCCACAGCCCGGCGCGATCACAGCAGCGGCGAAGCACCAACCATTGTGCGACGCCCACCGCGTAAATGATCATCAGTCCGGTAACAGCGACGGTCGGAGTCTGTGCGCTGGGTGCCCAGCGGCTCACTGTGGTGCCGTACAACATCGGGATCAACGCCGTCGCCCACACCACCGTCTGACCAACGCAGGTCGCGGCGACCCAGACACCGATACGCAGACGCGGCACCACCGACACCAGAACCACAGCCTGGGCCACAGCGAGCACGACACCTCCCGCCACTCCCGCGAAGGCCACCCGCATCGCGGCCGCAACAGAACTCGAGTGCGCTGTCCAGCCGTCGACGATCAACGGTGCCAGCAGCCCGGCGAACTGCGCTGGTGCGACAGAGAGGATCCACCGCCGTCGTAATGTCGCAGTGCTGACAACGGGCGCGTGACCATCCTCACTATCGCCGCGCCGCGCCGTTTGTCGTCGCCCCCATGCGTAGATTCGCTGTCATGGGTCGATGGTCCTCAGCCGCGAGGATGGGGCACAGTAGCGCAAGTCCTTGCTGCGACTGCCCTTCGAACTCTATCGGCAGCCATCTCCGGTCGTGGGTCACCGAACGAGCTGCAGCCCTTCGGCACCGGTGGTCCCGACGGTCGTGAGATGACCGCGCGCCGGACGCGGCAGCGAAAACCACCACCCGAGATCCGCGCCCAATGGCACGACGGACTGCCGTTGCATTGCCCGGCTCGGGGCTACTGTGGCTGGGCCGGCCGGATCCCAGGCTCGGCGGCGTGCTCACGCACGACGATGATCGGGCAGTCGACCGACTGCACCAGGGTCCAACTGGTCGAGCCCAGCAGCATCCCGGCGAACCCGCCCCGTCCGCGGCTGCCCACGACCACCAGTTGCGCATCGGCCGAGGCGGCCAGAAGGGCGCGTGCGGGCTGCTCACGTGCCACGATGCTGCGCACCACGACCTCCGGATAGCGGTCCCGGTGCACGGCCAGATTCTCCGCCAGCACAGCAAACTCCTTCTCCTGCACCTGATCCCAGTCGACTCGAACAGACGCACCGCCACTCGCATCGCTCCAACACCGCAACGCCACCAGATCCACCCCGCGCAGTGCAGCCTCCTCGAACGCCACGGCCACCGCCGGCACGTTGTTCGCACTACCGTCCACACCCACCAGGACAGGCATACGCGCCGCGACGGGATCGGTCTCGGCGGTACTTCCGATCACCGCGACCGGGCAGTGCGCATGGTGCACCATCGCCGAACTCACCGAGCCCAGCAGCGCGCGCTGGAACGCACCACGCCCCCGGCTGCCGACCACCAGGATGCGCGCGGTCCTCGATCGGGCGATCAGCGCGGGGATGATCGATTCCAAGGTCACATCCTCGTCGACCTCGACCGGGTCCGGGGACGTGAAATCTATCGTGATCCGCCCCGCCTGCTTCACGATCCGCTCACCATCGGCCCGCATCAGCTCGAGAAGGTCCTCGGTCACGAACGGGACCGGCCCGTACGACCCCCGGAACCCGACGGAGGTGACCACACGTAGCGCACACCCGTGCAGCGCCGCTTCGGTCGCGGCCCACGCCACGGCCTGGTACGACACCGCCGACCCGTCGGTGCCCACCACGATCGGCGCGACGAACCCCGGCTCCGGTACCGGCGGGGCCACGAGTTGCTTCTTGCAATCGACTGCTGTGAGCGCAGCTAGTCGGCGGACTTGACCTCGACCTTGGTGACCTTGTGCTTCGGTTCGCCCAAGGGAACGCTGACCGACAAGATGCCCTTGGCATAAGTCGCGTCGATGCCCTCGTCCTGCGCGCCTTCCGGGAGCGAGACGGTGCGCTCGAACGACCCATAACTGAATTCCGAACGCCCCTGTTCCTCATGGGTATCGCTGCGCTCGGCCTTGATGGTGAGCAGTCCGCCGTGCACAGATACTTCTACATCCTTGGCCGGGTCGATGCCGGGGATCTCGACACGAACCACGTAGTGGCTGGCATCGACGGACTCTTCCACCCGAAGCATATGACCGCCCAGCATCGGCGCCAGCCCGGGAGTGAAGGCATTCCACCAGTCGCTGATGTCGGGCAAGAGCGAGCCAGGGCGATGGGTGCGGGCAGGAAGCAGGTTCATGGTCACTCCTCGAGAGTGTGTGGTGGTGAGCTGACGGCGCTACTGCATCGATCCCACCGTTCCCGCGCGCGAGGCCCTAGAGCATCGAGTCTTCACCGCGAGATGACACAAGTCCCCGACCCCTGCGGCCCGGCTTCAGAAGATGCTGAACCAGCAGGCCGGCTGGGGTGTTTCATGAACCCCGCCGCAGTGTTTCCGGGCCGTCATGAGAACCCAACGCGATGGGATCCGCGGTTTCGGCCGCTCGCCAGCGAATCACCTCATTCGGACTCGGCCCAACACGTCGGGAATACGGGACGCAAGTCCTCACCAGGAACAGTCCAAAGGCCACGCGCCGAAGGCCAGCGGATCTAACGTCCACTCCCTCACAACGGGCATCCTGGGGCGGGAGTTTCCAGGGAGCAGGGCGCGACACCTCCTCCCTCGCTCGCTCCGGTGCGCGACCTGACCCACAAGGAACTCGTCGCCTTATTCACCCCGGAGGAGGATTCCATGAGTGTTGCTGATCTCGAACGCCTCGGAGACCTGACCGTGTTGGAGCGACCGCTGGGACAGGTGGTGTTCGCGCACGGCATCGCAGGCGGACACCGCGACACCAGCATCGGGTTGGTCTGCGAGCTACTCAATAGTGCCGGGCTGAACACATTGGCGGTCGACGTGCTCTCGGTCGACGAAAGAAACCACATTGTCGGTGTCGACATGGCGGTCCTGTCGCACCGGCTGGCCACCATCACCGGTTGGCTCGCCGAGGCGGACTTCGCCCCTGGGGTGGCTATCGGCTATCTGGGGACCGGAGTAGGCGCGGCGACGGTGCTCACTGCCGCAGCAGAGCCGGATTCCGATATAGCGGCAGTAGTCTGCTGCGGCGGCCGACCCGATCTGGCCGCCCCGGCGCTGCCCGATGTGCGCGCTCCATCACTGTTGATAGCAGCAGAGAACGATCCAGAGGCCGTCGCAAACAGTCGCCGCGCCGCCGAATCGATGGCATGTGACCACGCGGTGTCCATAGTGCGCTCGGCTACCCATCTATTCGCCGAGCCAGACGCGATAAGGAAAACCACAGAACTCGCCCGTGACTGGTTCGTCACCCACATGGAACGGACGCCCCTGCGCTGACTATCGCGCCCGCCCATGCACCACAAGTGCCTGTGAACCGGCGATTTGACCAGGCCGGCATACGGGCTCGCTTTCGGGTCCCGGACCGTGCGGCCACGCCGGTGCCGGAACACCACCTCGTAGACTGGCAGCGCACATGAGCTGGCGTCTCGTTTGCGGCCCAATCGATTCTTATGAACAGCCGCAGTTCGGCATGGACACATGCGGTACACCGTAAGTGCCCCGCGACTTGGCGTGTATCTCGCTGATCGTGACCATCAGCACCATGTCGGCTTGCTCGCGCTGGGACGGGCCACGGTGTTTCCACACATTGCGCCCGGAGGTCGGCACCCGGCACGCGGCAGGACACCCGACCGGGACACCGGCTTCGGTACTCAGCGACCACCTGGAACGCTATTTTGGGGAGAGGTCTTCCCGCGAAATACGTGATGGCCGAACAAGTCCGGGGTGCGCTCGGCGACCAGCAGCCCATCCGGTCCCGACACGATCCCGGTGTGGAATCGGCGGCTGATGTGATCCAGTGTGGCGCACAACCACTAGGCTTCGGCGGCACCGGCGAGTTCCAGCCGCATCCGCCGGGTCCGCAGCGGAAGCATCCGTACCCCGAGTCACCTCCCGGGTCTACCGAGACCAGATACAGCCAGGCGCAGGTCCGGACGATAGCACCGGTAGCCGCTGATACCTTCGTAGTCGTTGATAAGGTCCCCGCACCTGTACGGGATCGCGCAATTGCAGTAGAACTCGAGCGGGCGCGGATGATGGCGCTGGTACCCGGTGTTCAGCGCCTTCGCTCGGTTTCGCCGATCGGGAATCCGTAGCCCCAGTGCACATCCGGCATGGCGTAGGAGGCGCGAACGATTCCCGGCAGCGTGGCCACATCGACCACCTGTTCGAGCGCCTTGTCGCCAGCGGCCTGCGGGAGCAGGGCCGAAGAGGCGAAGACCACGCCGGGAACCCGCATGGGAGCCTGCTGCGGGATGCGGACCGGAACGGAGTCTCCTGGATCAGGTCGATCAGGGTGTCGTGGTCAGACATCGATGGTCACTTCACATCTCCATCCGTTTTCCTCGCGCCGAAATCGAATCTCCTGCCGCGACACCGCTTTCGGCACCGCACCGCACGGTGTCGCTGTGGACAGGTCGGCCATCTCGAACCGGACCTGCCATCCGATCGTCGCCGGCTCTACCACGGTCGCGACCGGTATCCGGGCGTACACGTCCATCTGGTAGATGACTTCGTCGAGCAGATCGGCCAGCGGATTCTCGGTGTCGTTGTCGGGCAGCAGCCAATCGATCGCTGTCGAAGGCTCGGGCCGTGGACGATCGATGAAACTGTCCACCAGCGCCTCGACTGCTTCCGCCAGGCACCGCGCCCGTGTCGGGGCCCACGCTTCGATCCGCAGATCGGCGGTATGCGACACGAACACGTGCCCTGCCGACAGGGTTGGCATCAGATGCCCCTCCAGGGGTCCTCCATCAGTTCGGGCGAGTCACCGGGTGTTCCCAGTATGTCGCTCCGCGGGCGCACTCGTCGCGGGCCCGATGTCCCCGCTGCAGAGTTTCGGAGGTCACCGCCGAAACCCGAACGAGGATGGGATGCGATTGATGACCTCGCCTGGGCGGATGCCGGCTATTGCTCTTGCGGGGGCTCGAACACGAACACATCCTCGGCGAGCTCTTCGGCAGCAAGCCCGCCAACAGCACTGCCCAGCACACGGCGCAGGCCGCGGGAATGCGTGGCATGCGGCAACTGGGCACCGAGATGGCTGCGACCTCGACGCCGACCCGGTCACGGACCATGTGCAGCCAGGCCCGCATCACGCGATGGGTGAAGCTTCGATCGTCGACCGAGCCGTTCGGCGATGAGATCCAACCACTTCGCGCGGTGTGGACAACGATCTCGAACGAATCGCTGCCCCAGGGCATGCCTTCCACAGCCGAGGGGCAATCCCGCGTCCAGGGCCGCTGGTCCACCACATCGACGGCCGATCGTCCCGGGCCCGAGGGTGTTTCCGGCCCTGGAGTCGTTCAGGGTTCGGCTGGCACACTGCGTGGCTGTAGTGGCGAAGCAATCCCGAATACCAACCCGAGGGAAGTCTCCATGACCTGGCCACGGAGCCCCAGATCTCTTGCCGGGCGTCCACGTGGTTGATCCGCTGTCGCGGCGCGGCTCCCCACAGTCGGAAGGTGTGCCCCGGCCGACGGTGAGTGATGAGGCTGCCGATGTCGTTGTTGCCCTGGTCCGGGACCTGGTCGCGGAGTTCCATCCGCAGTCGTCGCGGGTGACCGTTACGCTCGACAGCCGGTTCGACGATCTGGGTATCGGAAGTCTGGAACTGGCCGAGCTGCTGCGGCGGGTCCAGCACACGTGTGGGGTGACATTGGGTGCACACGTCTTGACCAGTGCCGAGACCCCGCATGATCTGTTGCGCGCCATCGACTGTAGCAGTGCGTCGGCGGGGCAGCAGCCACGCCCGATCGCACCCCCGGCCACTGCGCCGGACGCCGCACCGGCGGCGGGGGCGGCGACCTTGATCGAAGCCCTCGATTGGCATGTGCACGCGACTCCGGATCGCGCGCATATCCGCATCCTCGACGAGCGGGGCATCCCCGAGGATCTGACCTATGCGATGCTGCACCGCGAGGCTGCCGCAGTCGCAGCGGGGTTGGCGGCGTGTGATGTCCTGCCAGGCGACAGGGTCGCCATCATGTTGCCCACCAGCCGGGCCTATTTCGTCACCTTCACCGGAGTGATGCTCGCGGGCGCCGTGCCGGTGCCGTTGTATCCGCCGGTCCGCCCTTCCCTGCTGGCGGATCATCTGCGCCGCCACATCGGCATCCTCGCCAATGCCCAGGCCACGGTCCTGGTTACCGTGCCCGAAGCCGTTTCCCTCGGTCAGCTGCTGCGCTCGAACATCGACAGCCTGCGTCATGTCGTGGTCCCCGATGCTCTCGAAGGCCGCATCGATGGCGCACTTCCTCGACCCCGATCGCTCGATCTGGCACTGGTGCAATACACCTCGGGCAGTACCGGCCAACCCAAGGGCGTCGCACTCACACACCAGAACCTGCTGGCCAACATCAGAGCAATGGGCCAGGCAGCAGGGGTGTCCTCGGCGGATATATTCGTCAGCTGGCTGCCTCTGTACCACGACATGGGCCTGATCGGGGCGTGGCTCTCGCCCCTGTACTTCGGCATACCGCTGGTGGTCATGGGCCCGCAAGCGTTCCTGGCCCGTCCCTCGCGGTGGCTGAGCGCGATCCACGCCCACCGCGCCACGATCTCGGCGGGCCCGAACTTCGCCTACGAACTCTGCCTGGCCAAGATCGATGACTCCGAGCTCGAAGGTCTCGACCTGAGTTCCTGGCGGCTGGCCTACAACGGCGCCGAGCCTGTCAGCCCCGCGACGATCCAGCGGTTCACCGAACGCTTCACCCGTTACGGGTTGCGGCCGACCGCCATGGCGCCGGTGTACGGGCTCGCCGAGTCATCGGTCGGACTGACCTTCCCGCCCCTGGGACGCAATCCGCTCGTCGACCGTATCGACCGCGCGGAGTTTGCGCATTCCGGGCGTGCAGTTCCAGCCCAACCAGGCCCGCAGCACCCGCAGCAGGCTGTGAGCTTCGTTGCCTGCGGGCGGGCCCTGCCGGGGCACGAGATACGGATCGTGGACAGCGCCGGCATCGAGCTGGGTGACCGCCGTGAGGGCCGCATCGAGTTCCGCGGGCCGTCGGCTACAGCCGGCTACTTCAACAACGCTGAAGCTACCGATTCGTTGTTCCACGGTGACTGGCTCGACAGCGGCGATCTGGGCTATATGGCCGATGCCGACCTCTACGTCACCGGCCGCGTCAAAGACATGATCATTCGTGCCGGCCGAAACCTTCACCCCGCCGAACTCGAAGAGGCGATCGGGTACCTCGAAGGTGTCCGCAAAGGATGTGTCGCGGTGTTCGCCGCCTCCGACCCGGCGGGCGGACCGGAGCGGCTCGTCGTGGTGGCCGAGACCCGAGCCTCGAGCGATCAGGCGACACGTTCCCTACGCGCCCACATCATCTCGACCACCGTGGGCCTGCTCGGCTCGGCCCCCGACGACGTGGTCCTTGCGCCTGCACGCACGATTCCGAAGACCTCGAGCGGCAAGATCCGGCGGGCCGCCAGCCGAGAGATGTACGAGCAGGCAAGAATCGGTGCACCATCACGGCCGCTGTGGTGGGAGCTGGTGCGGTTGCGGTTGCGCGGTGTCGTCCCGTCGCTGCGCCGCACCCGCCACAGCGCCGCCGCTGTGGCTTTCGCAGCCCACGCATGGGTGGTTTTCCTCATCCTGGCCGTCCCGGTGATCATTCTGCTGGCACTGCTGCCGAGCCCCCAACTGCGCTGGCACATGATCCGCGCCTCGGCCCGGCTGCTTGCCCGCCTCACCAAGACCGAAGTCACCGTGCACGGCCTCGACCACCTGCCGAAGCCCGACAGTCCGGTGATCGTCGTGCCGAACCATCAAAGCTGGCTCGACGGGCTGGTGCTCGCGACGGTGCTGCCGCGATCGTTCTGCTTCATCGCCGGCGAAGTGTTCGAGCATCGCCCGCTCAGCGGATTCGTGCTCAGACGGCTCGGCACAGAGTTCGTCGAACGACACGAACGCGAACACGGCATCGCCGACACCGACCGCCTCGCCGACGACGTCCGAGCCGGTCGATCGCTGGTGGTGTTCCCCGAGGGCGCCCTGTCACATGAGCCAGGAGTACGGCCCTTCCGTATGGGCGCATTCGTGGTTGCGGTCCGCACCGGAGCCTGCGTCTTGCCCGTGGGCATACACGGCACCCGAACGATCCTGCGGCCCGGACGCCGCTTCCCGCTACGTGGAGCGATCGATATCGCCATCGGACCACCGCTCCACACGACGGGCACCGACTGGGCCGAGGCCGTCCGGTTGCAGCGCACAGCCCGAGATGCTGTGCTGCGCCTGTCCGGAGAACCTGACCTCCAGTGACGATCACACAGACCTCACCGCACGTGATAGGTTCGTCCCTCTATTCCCCACTCGCCGAACACCGGCACCGCACCACTGTCGATGGCGCGGATCGAAGGACGCCCGATGTGGGCGAATACCAGTCGCCGGACATCGTGTTCGCGCGCCACGCGGGCGGTGTCGCAGACCGGGGCGTGCCCGCCGGTGTTGTGCGCGAAGCGAATCGGCCGGATCCAGCCGGCGGCGTCGGCGAACATCAGATCCGCGCCCGCCGCCCAGACCGGGAACTGCCAGAACTCCGGCGCCCACACCACACGACGACCGCAGCAGGAAATGAGATAGCCGACGGTGGGATGGCTGGTATGCACGACCGGATACGGATCGACTCGCAGTGTTCGACCACGATAACCGTCGATGACCGGTTCGGTATCGAAAGTTCGTGCAGCCCTGCGTATCTCGCCGATGAGTTCGGCCCGGTTGTCGGTGACCAGCCAGGCATCGATCGCGGAATCCGGTTCCGCGCCCGGACCACCATCGAACATGATCCGCCGACCGGATGTGCGCAGCAGCAGCCCGGCCGGGCGGTAGCGTGGCGAGTTCATCGCGCCCACACCGAGCAGAGTGAACTCCACCCGACTACCTCACCCCCTCGGCCGGGCCCGCGCCGTCGACATCGCGCTACCACAGTCGCGGTCGGCAATAACAACCACACGGCGGTGTGCGGACGGCGACCGGCTCTTCTGAGAGGAATCGCACCCGGCGGCGTCACTTCCTTCGACGCCGCACGCCGCGAACCTGGCGTATTGCCGCAAGCCCCCCGCGCAGGGTTTCTGCAGAACGACAACCGGACCGCCCGCGCGGTATCGCCTTCCGGTACGCGCTATCCGGCCGCAACGCGTTCACCAGGGTCGGCCACGGGTGACGACAACCAGGATCATCACCACCGCAAGGAACTCGGTGATCAAGGCCAATTCGCGAACCATGTGCGAGGTGCCACTCATGCCGGTGTCTGGAACCGCCGGCGGCCGGTACTGTTCGTCATGCTTCGATCCTGGGTGGGCAGACCGACCGGTAACAGAACCGAAAGTCCCCAGGGCGGCCGTCGCGCCCGGGTCGCAACTTCCGCACTCCCGAACAAGGGACTTCCGGCCCCTGCCGATACATGCATGAGAGTGGATTCTGGATTGTGCCGGGGAAACCTGGCGACCTGTTCGAGATGGTGGCCGGTCGGATGTGGGCCGAGGTGCTTATCGACGACGAGCCGTCGAAAGACGGTGGCTACCATACTCGGGCAAGCCCATGCTCAGGGTGCAATGCCGAAGCGACCGCATTGACCGCCGCTGACCCTCGACACAGGATGCGGTCGTCGGCGGCCCGTAGTTCGGTAGCCCCGGGCCCCGGTTCTCGAAAGCGCTGCCTGTGCTCACACAGAGCAACACGGGACGGGAATGGCGGCGAACCCGATCGCCGGATTCGACCGAAGCGGACCGCCTGATATTCATCAGCCCAACGCGCCGAGACAACAGCCGGTCCTGTCTTCGCCCGCTGGAGGATACTGATTCGCCCGGATGAACCGAAACCACCATGAGGAACTAGATCTGCCGGATGTCACCGCGGCGTTCGACCCGCTCCGCGACGACACCATCGGCCCGCTGATAGAGGGCAAGCAGGCCGCAGTCGCCGACGGGCCGCCACCGGCTTGGACCTCGGGGAGGTGATCTCATGTTGTTCATCGATCGTGGCGACGCCGGTCGACGGCTGGCAGTGCCGTTGCAGTCTCTGCACGCCGAGGACATCGTGGCGCTAGGGATACCGCGTGGAGGTGTGCCGGTGGCGTTCGAGGTCGCCACAGCGCTCGGGGCGCCGTTGGATGTGATTCCGGTCCGTAAGCTCGGTGTCCCGCATCAGCCTGAACTCGCCTTCGGAGCCGTCGGCGAGGATGTCCGCGTCATCAATGAGTTCATCGTCCAGCAGGCACAGCTGACCGCGGACGAGATGGCCTCGGTCGAGCGCCGAGAACGCGACGAGCTCACCCGCCGGACTGCCCGATTCCGGCACAGGCATCCACGAATCCCCGTGGTCGGGCGCACGGTCGTCATCATCGATGACGGAATGGTCACCGGCGCCAGCGCCCGCGTCGCCTGCGAGATCGCCCGCGCCCACGGCGCAGCGAGGGTCGTGCTCGCCGTACCGGTTGCACCTCGCGAGGCGGTGAACACGGTGCGAGGTATAGCCGACGAGGTGATCTGCCTCCAAAAGCCGGCCTCGATGCGCGCCGTTGGACAGTGGTACCGCAGCTTCCCCCGGCCCTCCGACGACGACATAGCCGAACTGCTCGACCGCGCTGCCACAGGTGCCCCCGCGGCACCTCGAGCCGAGCCCGGACCGCCACCGCTGCGCGACGACGACGTGCACGTGATCACCGGAAATATCGAACTGACTGGGCATCTCACCATCCCGGCCGACCCGATCGGCATGGTCGTGTTCGCGCATCCGAGCGGAAGCAGCCGCTACAGCCCCCGCAACCGCTATCTCGCCGAAATGCTCCGACAGGCGGGACTGGGCACTCTGCTGTTCGACCTGCTCACCCCGGACGAGGAGATACACCGGGCACGGGTTTTCGATATCGACCTGCTGTCCGCCCGACTGGTGGACGTCACCGAATGGCTCACCCGCCAACCACACACCCAGGGCCTGAGGATCGGATACTTCGGAACCGACACCGGCGCAGCGGCAGCACTGCGGGCAACGACCGACCCCCGGGTCGACATCGCCACCGTGGCATCCCGCAGCGGCCGGCCCGACCTGGCCCGCGACGCCCTGACACGGGTGCGGACGCCTACCCTGCTCATCGCCGGCGGCGGCGACCCGACCACCCTGAAGTCGAACCAGCGTGCGCAAGCGACAATGTCGTGCGCGAGCACAGTCACCGTAGTGCCCGGCGCCGACCATCTGTTCACCCAACCGGCGGCACTCGAGACCGTCGCCGACCTCGCCCGGAACTGGTTCGTCGCCCACCTGACAATCAGCCGAGCACCCGAAGACGTCACCGCCGGCCGGAATCGATGACAAGGAAATCCGGTGCAGTGCAACGGTTCTCCGAGAACGACGCGCTGGAGCAGCTGCGTCGTTCCTCGCCCGTTTGCCGCGCCGGCTTCGATGCTCGCCCGACCGCGACCGGAAAGGACACCAGACGATCATGACCACGCTGCGGATCATCGCCGGCAGCGCCACTCCGGAGCTGGCCGGTGCCCTCGCGAACCTTCTGGGAGCCGGCCCGGCCGACACCGTACTGGAACGATTTCCCGACGGCGAACTGCTTCCAACGGTCGAGAACGTCAGCGGCAGCGACGTATACGTCGTGCAATCGACCCCGCCGCCGGTCAACGACCACCTCGCGGAACTGCTGCTGTTGCTCGACGCCTGCCAACGTGCCCACGCAACGCGCGTGACCGCGGTGGTACCGTACCTCGGCTACGCCCGCCAGGACCGCCGCACCCGCGCCGGGCAACCCGTCGGCGTCGCGGTGTTCACCCGGGCCATCGCCGCCGCCGGCGCGGATCGCCTCGTGGTCGTGGACCCACACACCCCCACCCTCGAGGCGATCAGCCCCGTTCCGGTCGAAACAGTCACTGCAGTCCCCGTCCTCGCCCGCAAGATCACCCTGCCGGACCGGGTACTCGTCGCTCCCGACGAAGGTGCGGTGAAACTCGCCGAGCACTATGCGGCGGAATCACCGAATCCCCTTGCGGTGGTGCGCAAACGCCGCGAAAGCGGCACCGAGGTCACCGCACTGGAGCTGATCGGCGACGTACAGGGAAGGCTGCCGGTGATCATCGACGACATGATCTCCACCGGCGCCACCATCGGCACCGCGCTCGGGCTGCTACGCCAGCACAACGCCGCCGCTGAGGTCACCGTCGCGGCCACACATGCCGTATTCACACACGGAGCCGTGGGCCGCCTCCGTAGGCTCGGCCTGCAACACATACTCATCACCGACACCATCGCCCACCACCACCTGCCACCCGAATTCGAAGTGTGCTCGATCGCACCGCTACTCGCCGATACTGTCGCAACCCTGCACAACGACGAACCCCTGCACGCGGCGACAAGCCCGAGTTGAGGGGCCCGTGCGGTGTGGGTTCGTGGAAGATCACCCGCAGTATCCGGTCGAGCTCGTATTGCGAGTCCTGGGCATCGCGTCGTCGACCTTTAGGTGCCGGCCGAGCATGCCGGGTGCTCGCGCGGGTCATCCGAGCGCCTTGGTGCGTATCCACCAGGTGAATGCGGGGTCCACGCGTCTGGTGGTCCAGATACGGGTGCAGTCCGCGTTCGGGGTGGGTGTGCTGCCTGGGGTGGGGATCATGGTCAGCACCTGCACCGGCAGCCCGGCCTCGACTAGTCGGTAGGGCAGTCGTCAATTCTGGGTTGCAGCAGCCGCAGAATCATCTCAACCGTGCGCTCGATGGGGCGGTGTCGTGCTGTGACGGGGAATGCGAGAGTGCGGGTCAGGACGGCGCCGAGGAGCATGTCGAAGACATCGTCCGGGTCGACGTGCGAGTCGATGCTTCCATGTGGTGCGCTGCGCAGAATGTCTTGGAATTGGGGGCGTGCCGACACGCCCAGGTATGTCGCGGGTGGGCCGGTGGGTGTCGAGGTCCGCCGATACGCGAGCAGACCTGCCGCTGCCGCACGTGCCGCGGGGGCGTCGAAGGCGGCCATATAGGCGCGGATGAAGCGGCGCAGGTCGCGGCGCAGATTACCGGTCGGCGGGACATCGAACGGGCTGAAACCGGGGAAGGCGGCTTCCTCGATCAGCTCGATCCGTGACGGCCACCGCCGGTAGATGGCTGAGGCATGCACGCCGGAGCGCGCGGCGATGGCTTGGATGGTTGTCGCCTCGAACCCGTGTTCGATGAGCAGCTCGCGTGCTGCCGCGATCGCCCGCTCGTCGATGCCGGTGTCGCGGGGGCGGCCGGGGCGGCGGACTGGCTCTGACATACCGCGATCGTAGCGGGAGACCGACCGGACACCAGCCTGCCATCGTTTCCGCCGCTCCGAGTTTCAGGAGAGTGAGTACCGAAATAATTTAGGAGAGTCTATTCCGTAATTGAGCAGTCGTAGATACGATCCCAAGATCGGTATGCGGGCTGTGATCGGAAGTGAGGCTTCGCATGTAGAGCGAGGAGGAAGCGCATGCGTGCTGCTGTGCTACGAGGTGGGCGGGTCGAGACGCGGGTTGTCGAAGACCCGGTTCCAGGTCCGGGCCAGTTGCTGGTCCGGACCCTCGCGTGCGGGATCTGCGCGTCGGATCTGCATTTCATGGATCACCCGGAGGCGGGTGCGGAGGACGACAGCGGGATGTCGACCTACGACCAGGATCAGGACATCGTGATGGGGCACGAATACTGCGCCGAGGTCACCGATTATGGTCCGGCGACCGAGCGCGCGATCCCCATCGGAACGCGGGTGAGCTCGCTGCCGATCCTGTCCACCGCGGACGGGCGCAAGATCATCGGCCAGAATCCGGAGTCGCCTGGTGGTTTCGGTGAGTATCTGTTGCTGGACGAGGCTCTCACCCAGGTCGTGGTGTCGGATTTGCCGAGCGAGGTCGTATGCATCGCGGACGGGATCTCGGTGGGCTGGTCGGCTGCGGCACGCGCACAGGTGACGACCAGGGAGGTACCGCTGGTGCTCGGGTGCGGTGCGATCGGGCTGTCGGCGATCGCGCATCTGAAACGTTTGGGTGTGGGGCCGATCGTGGCGGTCGATTTCGTGGCGGCCCGGCGGGAGACGGCGCTGGCGATGGGTGCTGACGTGGTGGTCGATCCGGCCGAGGTCTCGCCGTATCGGGCGTGGCGTGATGTGGTGCGCAGGTCGGGCGAGCCGATGAAGGACATGATCGGCGCGGCCGGTCTGCCGGGCTGCGTGGTGTTCGAATGCGTCGGTATTCCCGGCGTGCTCGACTCGATCATCAAGGGATGTGAGCGCAGTACGCGGATTTTCTCCGTGGGTGGTCCGCCGGAGGGCGACCATCTCCACACGCTGACCGCCAAGCGTAAAGGCTTGAACATCCAGTTCGGTGGTGGCCCGTTGCCTGCCCACTGGACCGAGGCATTCGAAGCGGTCTGCTCGGGCGATCTGGATGTCTCCCCGATGCTGGGCTGGACCGTCGGACTCGACCAGGTATCCGAGGCGCTCGATGCTGCCCGCGACGCCAGCGGTCCGGCGCGCATCGTCGTGGTTCCTTGAAAAACCGCCGGCGACCATGCGGCACAAGCGGAAAGGATCGGACGGATTGAGTGAGATCGATGAGTTGCGCGCGCTGATCGACGCGCTGTCGGCGCGAGTGCGTCTGCTGGAGGACCAGGTGGAGATCATGCAACTGGTAGCGCAGTACGGCCCGGCCGTGGACAGCGGTTCTGGCGAGGCCGCGGCGGCGTTGTGGACGCAGGACGGTCTCTTCGACGCTGTCCCTCAGCTGCGGATGCAAGGACGCGACGACATCGTCGCCATGGTTCACGGTGGGCACCAGAGCCTGATCCGCAACGGCTGCGGTCATGTGCTGACGGTGCCGCACATCGTGGTCGACGGCGACCGGGCGACAGGACGCAGCTACGCGCTCAACATCCGGTGGGACGCCGGGGCCGACCGGTTCTGGGTGGCGCGGGTTTCGGCGAACACCTGGCGCTGGGCCCGCACAGCGGAAGGCTGGCGGATCACCGAGCGGATCAACGCCAACCTCGACGGCACTCCCGAACATCGCGACATGCTCGCCCCGCCCGCCGCGCAGGCGGCAGCGGCAGTGGAGGAACAGTGAAGATCGGATTTATAGGAGCAGGTCGTATGGGTCGGCCGATTATCGACCGCTTGGCCGCCGCAGGCCACGACGTGCGGGTACTGGTGCGCCGACCCGATGCCCAACTTGCCGCCGCGGCCGACGGGCTGACCGTGACCGATGACATCGCGGCGACGGTGCGCGACGCGGATGTGGTGTTCGTGGCCGTGCTGACCGACGAACAGGTGCGATCGGTATGTCTCGGCCCCGCTGGTGCGGTCGCGGCTATGAGACCGGGAGCCGTGATCGTCGCCCACACGACCTGCGATCCGGCGACCGTGGAGCTGATCGCGGCGCAGTCCGCGCGTCGCGGGATCGGGGTGCTCGACGCCGCGCTCTCGGGCGGCCCGCACAATATCGCGGCAGGCGATCTCACGCTCTGGGTGGGCGGCGACGAGGCGCTTGTCGAACAGCTACGCCCGGCATTGGCGACCTATGCGTCGCCGGTCGTCTTCGTGGGGCCGATCGGCAATGGTCAGCGGGTCAAACTCGTGAACAACGCGCTGTTCGTGGCGCAGGTGGGTCTCGCGATCGATGCGGTGCGCCTGGCGGGCTCAGTGGGGATCGAGGAGAAAACGATTCTCTCGGCTGTGCAACACGGCAGTGGCGCGAGCCGTGCTTTCGGCGTCGTGGCCGCTGGCGGATCAGTCGACGCCGTTGCGCGGTTGTCGGACTGGATGCTCGAGGACATCACCGTGGTGCGTGAAGTCGCCCAGCGTGCAGGAGCCGACCTGGGAATCATCGGAACGGTTCTGTCGTCGGACGCGGTAGAGAAGAACGTGCTGCATCCCTGCGGTGCGCCCGAGCCGGTCGTGGGGAGTCGCGGTGAAGGTCGGGCTCGGCAGCATGGGCACGCCGATGGCGCAGCGGCTACTGGCCGCGGGCCACGAATTGAGCGTGTTCGCCCGCTGGGCGGTGTCACTCGAACCGTTCGCGGGCACCGACGTGGCATGGCGCTTCGTCACCTCGATGCGGCGCGCCGGATGACGACGAACCGCCACCAGTTGGCCATCGAACACCAGACTGTCTTCGGGCTCCCGCCCGTCGAGTCCGTCCACCTGGCAGGCGATTTCGACGAGTTCGCTGTGCTAGCGGAGATGGTGGGCACGCGAGGAATCCGGACGACGATCGAATTCGCTCCGTCGCTGATGATCGCCGACCTCGACATCGCGTTGGCAGCGGTGCACTACGTGGCGCGCACGGACTTCCGTCTGCTGATCGACACCATGCACCTGGTGCGTGCCGGGCATTCCGCAGCCGAACCAGCGGCCATCGATCCGGCGTTGATCGGTTATGCGCAGCTCAGTGACCACACGATCCGCCAGCGAAGTGCGAACTACCATGCGGACGCGATCGACCGGATGGTGCCTGGCGAAGGTGAGCTGCCACTACCGGAAATTCTGGCCACGCTGCCCCGCGACGTCGTGATCGGTCTCGAAGTCCCGATGATTTCGGCAGCGCGGGCAGGGAACCGATACGCGAACGAGCACGCCGATGCGTCCTGGCGGCCCGTGCACTGCTGACGCTATCGAGCTGACGCAAGTCCAATTCTGGAAAGGAAACTCAATGACCAAGGCTTTGACCGACTATGGGCCATGGGGCATCGTCGCGGGTGGATCCGACGGCGTCGGTGCGGCATTCGCACACGAAATGGCTTCCCGCGGCATGAACGTCGTGCTGGTGGCGCGACGGGTGCCCGTTCTCACGGCGTTCGCCGACGACATCCGGGCGCAGCACGGTGTCGAGGTCCGCACCGTGCCGCTCGATCTCAGTGCGCCCCAAGCCCTTTCGGAGCTGGCGCAGATGACATCCGAACTGGAGATCGGGCTGTTCGTGTACAACGCGGGCAGTGACAACAGCAGCGCCACGTTCCTCGACAAGAACCTCGACACCCATCTGAGTCTGGTTCACCGAAATTGCGGCAGTGTGCTCGAAGCGGCTTACCGGTTCGGTGCTCCGATGGTCGCGCGAGGACGGGGAGCTCTGGTACTGGTGACCTCGGGCGCGGCTTGGGCGGGAGGCGCAACCCTCGCTGCATACGGTGCCACCAAAGCCTTCGACCTCATCCTGGCTGAAGGCTTGTGGGCCGAATGGCGTGACAGCGGAGTCGATGTGCTGGGGCTGGTGCTCGGCAAGACCGACACCCCGTCCATGCACCGGGTCCTCGACCCTGAAGGCGAGTCCGGCGGCGAGGTCGCCGATCCCAGGGATGTCGCAGAGCAGGCACTGGATCATCTCGGCGACGGGCCCACCTGGATCTGGGGCAACAACCCGATGGGCGGTTCACCGTTCGGCGCGATGAGCCGCCGCGAGGCCGTGCTCACGATGAGCCGAGGCGCGGCCATCAGCTCACCGGGCGCAGAGGTCTTCGAACCTGAAAGGGCTGCTGGCGGTGCTGCGGGCTGCCGACCCGTACGACAAGCCGGAGGTTTACCGAGAATTGGGACTGAAACAAACTTATAACCACGACGACCACATGGTTACGGCCGAAGTGAATCCCCGGCCGCACGTTGGCGTACTGTCTGTGTCCGGAGGGGGACTTGAACCCCCACGTCCATTAATAGGACACTAGCACCTCAAGCTAGCGCGTCTGCCATTCCGCCACCCGGACCGGTGGTGCTCAGCAAGGCTATCGGATCAGTCCGCGTGGACCAAATCACAGGTATTTGTGCAGGTCGCGGGGCTGGTCGGGTGCTGAGCGCCGCCGGATCAGTTCCTGATCGCCTCGAGCAGGGCGGCGCGCTGGCGCGAGCCGAGGCCGCCGATGCGACGGTCGGCGGGGATCTCCGCCTCGTCCATCAGCTTGGCGGCCTTGACCGGTCCGATGCCCGGCAGCGCCTTGATGACCGCGGCGACCTTCGTCTTCTTCACGAGATCTTCCTTGTCGGCCCGCTCGAGCACCTGGGACAGCGACACCGATCCCTTGCGGATCTGCTCGATCAGCTCCGACCGGGCCTTGCGGACGGCGGCAGCCTTCGCCAGCGCCTCGGAGCGTTGCTCGGCTGTCATGGTGGGAAGTGCCATGTCTACTACCTTTCACTCGTTCGCTGGAACTGCAACGGCACCGATTGAACATCACCGAGTGCCGGGCTGTGTAACGACACACCGCGAGGATAGACGGGGTAACGAGCCGACGTCACGTGGTCGCGAGCTTCGGATGCGGGCAATTTGCCCGTGTGGCGGCCGATAGGTCCGCCGCGTTCAGATGCCCAGGCCGGACGCGAGCACCGGCCAGGACTTCTCGAACGCGTCCTGCCAGTAGCCCCAGGAATGGGTTCCGGTCGGGGTGTAGTCGTAGGTGGCGGGGATATCCAGCTGGTCCAGGCGTTGCTGCAGGTGGTGGGTGCAGGCGTTCACTCCGGCCTCGATCAGGCCGCCGAGCAGGATCTGATTGGCCAGCGTGTCGGGGGTTCGGCTGAAACCGTAGGTCAGGAACGGGCTGTCGAGGGTGTCGTGCGGTCCCGGCAGTCCGCTTCCGGCGGAGATGAACAGCTTCACCCCGCGCAGTTGCTCGGCGTGCACGTACGGGTCGTTGGCCGCCCACAGCGGGCTGTCGTCCGGGCCCCACATGTTGGCCGGATTGCCGTGACCCCAGACTTCGACCATCGTCTTGATCTCGCGCTGGCCGAGCGGATCGCTGGTCTGCGCGCAGCCGCTGTAGGAGGCGACGCTGCGATACAGGCCCGGTTTCGCGATGGACAGCGCGAATACCGATTCACCGGCCATCGACAGGCCCGCGATGGCGTTGCGGCCGTCCGTGTCCAGGGCGGCGTCGATCACGGGTGGTAGTTCTCGGGTGAAGAAGGTGGTCCATTTGTTGCGGCCCAGCGTCGGATCGTCCTTGATCCAGTCGGTGTACACGCTCCACGCGCCGCCGAGTGGTTGTACGACATTGACGTTCTTGTCCCCGAGGAATTGCAGGACATGGGTCGTGGTGGCCCAGCTGTCACCGTCGGTGCCGCCGCCGGAGCCGTTGAGCAGGTAGAGCACCGGCCGCCGCGCCGAGCTGTCGGCGGGGCGTTGCACGTCGACGGCGATGTCGCGGCGCATCGCGGCGGAATGGACCTGCAAGGTCAGATGCCGCGCATCGTGCACGGTCAGCTTCGTGACGGTCGAGCCGTCGGGAGCGCTCACGGTGGCCGCGGGCCGCCCGGAGGAGGTGATCGGGTCGATCGGCGCGGCAGCCGATCCGGTGGCCGTCGTCACGACGGCGGTGAGGGTGGCGACAACTGCGAGTGCGGCCACCCGCATCGCGTCTCCGGGTGTCAATTCGAGATCTCCGTTTTCGGCCGAGCGGATTCGTTCACCGCACGCGGCGGCGCGTCCACTCTCGCATACGGTCAGCGGTGGAAAATTCGGAATCGCCCTCGGCTGCAACATTCCGAATACGGCTGTGGCGGAACGGCTATCGAAATGTGGTGTGACAGCGGACAAAACTCTCCGCAAGGGCGCGTGCCGATGGTTTGTGTCATGCCGGGGAGTCGCGACCGGGAAGGCATAGGGTTGGCCCGGGCGATCGATTCGCCCCCGATCGATCGGAAGGAGTCCAGGTGCGCCGCATGTTGCTCGCGCTGTCCACACTGGCCGCGATCCTGCTCACGCTGCCCGCCGCGGGATGTTCCGCATCGCCCGGTGGTCCGTCCGCACCGTCCGCACCGGCCGCGCCGTCGGGGACGGTGAAGGTGCAGGCCGGGACCGGCACCGAGCGATTCCCGGTCCCGATGGTCGCGGTGCGGGTCACCAGCTGTACGGCGGATGCGGCCCTGGCGACGTTGACCACCGGCAAGGACGGCGCGGCGAGCCGGAGCTTCCCGCCGGGGTGCTATCACGCCACTGTGACCTCGGTGCCGTCCGGGTGTTCCCCCGATGCCGTGGCGAACGCTCAGGTCGATGTGAAGGCCGCGGACACCGCCGTGGCGACGTTCCTGATCCACTGCGCGTGAGGTGGTGGCGCTATCCGCGCTGGTGGCCGGGTTCGTCCACGAGAGCGTAGATGGTCGCCGGTGAGCCCGAGCCCCCTTCGCTGACGAATCCGCCGACCACGACGGTGAAACCGCGCGCCGGCAGATCGTTCAGCCCGGCCAGTATCTCGAGGCTCAGCCGATGCTCGCGATACAGGAGTCTGGACACCTCGAAGGTCTCGTCCACGCCGAGGTCCGGGCTGAACGCGTCGGTGCCCAGCGCACCGCGGTGGCCCAGGACGCCGTGGTCGAGCAGCCAGCGCACCGCCGCGACCGAGAATCCCGGATGGTGGATTCGCCCGTCCGGGCCGCGGGCGGCGAAATCGTCAGTGCCCCAGCGGATATCCCAGCCGGTATGCAGCAGCACGGCGGCCTCGCGCGGCAGCGGCCCGTGCCGGTCCTGCCAATGGATCAGATCGGCGACGGTGAGCGCGTAGTCGTGATCGGCGGCGGCCCGGTCGGCGATATCGATCACGATTCCGGGCAGTACGAAATCCTCGGCGCGCAGTTCATGTGCGGCCGCGGCGCCGGCGGTGAAATGAGCGGGGGCTCCCCAGTGCGTGCCGGTGTGCTCCCCGACGGTCACCGTTCGCAGATAGTAGCCATCATCGGCGAGGGTGCACACGGTGTCCAGACGCGGCGGCGGATCACCGGGAAATACCGACACCCTGGTGGCGGACAGCGGATGCGACAGGATGTGCACCGAACCCATGACGCCCGCCTTTCCGGTGCGAGCACGGTGCTCGCACACTGCGTCGGCGCACATCATCGCGCATCGGGCACCGTGTGCCGCGCGGCAGGGCGGGTACGAAGGAACGGGATCGCCTGCCCGAGGCGGCGATTCCCGGTCGCATCCGCAGGCTCCGAGAGCGCTCGCTGAGCGAGAGCGAAGAATCGTACCGCGACGTGGCCGGTGACGCGACGGCGAAAGTTGTCCTCGCATCATGGAACTCGCCGTCCCGACCCGTCTGCCTCGATCGCACATCGTCGGCACGGACGCACCCGCTGCAAAGGTGCTGACGAGGCATTTGTCCTGAGATCGGGTGCGTGAACCGGCCTCGACTACACTTCCACGCCCCTATCGCATACCTTCGGACATCGTGAGTGATGTAACACCGGCCCGACCGGATGGCCCGCCGGACCCGTCTCCCGCCGCCCCGCACAGTCCACACAGTTCGCAGGGCGCACACGCTCTGCGCAGATATGTCTCGTTACGCCGGGTGCGTTCGCGGGATGTGCGCCGCCAGCTGGGCTCGATGATGATGGCGTTGCTCACCGCCACGGTCACCCTGGCCTTCGCGCCGGCCATGCACGCCTCGGCGTCGGTGAACAATCCGGGCTCGGAGAACCGGGCGGCGCGCACCGCGGTGACCGATCTGATCGGTGCGCATCCGTGGGATGTGCGGCTTCCGGCCGATTTCGCCGCGGGGGCGGGGTACCGGCCGGTGGTGGAAAACCATCTGCTGGTCGACCCGGGCGGGGCGTGTTCGTCCCCGATCCAGTTGCCGGCCGAGTTCACCTCCGCCTGCCGTGCCCACGATCTGGGTTACGACGTGCTGCGTTATGCCGAGCATCGGCATCAGCCGCTGGGTGCGTGGGGCCGTCAGGCCATCGACGCGGTGTTCCAGCAGCGCATCCACACCGCGTGTGAATCGCGGGCGGACAGTGTCTCGGAGACCGGTTGCGAACTGATGGCGACAGTGGCCACGACCGGGGTGGACCTGAACTCCCGTCGGCAGAACTACGCCACGCCCGAACCGGAGTATCTGTTCGGTACGCAATTGTCCGGCAAGACCTTCGATCATCAGCTCTGGCATATCGGCGGCCCGGCCGCCGTGACGGTGTTCGGCGTACTGCTGTTGCTGGTGGTGGCCGCGATCGGATATCGCCGCTGGAGCCGCAAGGTGGTGGCGTGATGAGCCGGATACGTCCCCGGGTGGGCACCATCGTGGCGGTGACGATCGCCGCGGTCGTATCGCTGCTGCCCGCGGTCCTGCCGCGGACCTCGCCCACCCAGGCGGTGCTCACCGGTGTCCTGGTCGCCGTGGCGATCGGGATCGCCGGGCTGGGGCGAATCGTGTTGCGGCGCCGCGGTATCGACGTCGAGGCGCGGTGGGGGCACCATCGGGTGCCGGTGTTGCTGCTGTGCGGGTTCGCGGTGATCGCCGCGACGGTGAACGCCTCACATTGGCAGAGCGGGCTGCGCGCGGACATGGGAATGGCGCCGATCGGCCCGGTGTACTGGCTGCGGGCCGCGGTGGGCACCGCCGTACTCGCGGCAATCCTGGTGGGAGCGTCCCGGGGGCTGCGCTGGGTGATGCGCAAGATGAGCGGCGCCGATCGGCGTCTGCCGGCCCAGTTGCCCACGCCTGCGCTGCCGGAGGTTCCCGCCGCCGGGGACGACCGGATCGACGCCACACCGGCCGAGCCGCAGCCCGCGGTCTCCGGGCAGGTATCGGGTTAGTCTCGTGGCCGTGTCCGACCGCAAGATCATTCTCGTCACCGGCGCGGGGTCCGGTCTGGGCCGCGCGGTCACCGTCGCGTCGAGCGCGGCGGGACATCACGTCGTCGCGGCGGGTCGCACGGCCGCGACGCTCGCCGAGACCGTCTCGGCCGCACCGGGTCCTGGGTCGGCCGAGGCCGTCACCGCCGATGTCACCGACGCCGAATCGGTGCGGGAGCTGTTCGAGCACATCGAACGTCGCTGGTCCCGTCTGGACGTGCTGATCAACAATGCCGGACTGTTCGGTCCGACGCAGCCGATCGAGCAGGTCGAACACGCGCAGTGGCGCCGGGTGATCGATACGAATCTGACCGGCTCGTTCCTGTGCGCACAGGAAGCGTTCGGGCTGATGCGCCGACAGGACCCCGCAGGCGGGCGGATCATCAACAACGGCTCGATCTCCGCGCACGTGCCGCGGCCCTACGCGGTGGCCTATACCGCCAGCAAGCACGCGGTGACCGGACTGACCAAGGCGCTGGCCCTCGAGGGCCGTGCCCACGGCATCGCGGTCGGTCAGATCGACATCGGTAATGCGGCGACGGATCTGACCGCGGGAATCGCCGCGGGAGCCTTGCAGGCCGACGGCACGGTGCGGCCCGAACCCACCATCGACGCGGCCGATGTGGCCCGGCTCGTCGTCCAGACGATCGCCCTTCCGCTGGATACCGCCGTGCCGTTCCTGACGGTGATGGCGACGGGCATGCCCTATATCGGGCGCGGCTGAGCGACCGGCGGGTCAGAGGAATCCGGCCAGCGCGGACAGCGGGCCGGGCAGTCCGGCGAGGTGGGTGCGGATACCGCTGGTGACCGGATTCGGCGTCTCGGCGCGCAGCCGGTCGAGTTCGGCCTGCATGGTCGAGAGAGTCTGCTCGTAGCAGCGATCGACCGTGGCCTCGTCGCAGTGGTCGCCGGGCTCGGTGGACCATTGCAGCGGCGGCAGGAAGCTCACTCGCACCGATGCGGGTAGCGGCACCTGCGGCAGGACCGGCGCGACACCGAAGGGCAGGCCCAGGGTGAAGGGGAAGACCTTGGTGCGGAACAGTTTGTCCAGTCCCAGCAGTCGTGCGGCGCGTGCGCCGCGGCTCAGCACGAAGATCGCGTCGTGACCGCCGTCGGCGACCGCGGGGATCACCGGGATGCCCAGTTCCAAGGCCAGGCGTACGAATCCGCGGCGCCCGGCGAAATCGACCTTGCCGCGCTCGGTCCACGGTCGGCATGCCTCCCAGTCGCCGCCGGGATACACCAGCACCGCCCCGCCGTCCTTGACCGCGTTGATGGCCGCCTCCCGGCACGCCGGAAGCACACCGATGCTCTGCAGGCTCTCCCCGAGAATCGGTGTGCGCAAAAGAATGTCGTGCGCGACGCCGAAACTGGGCTCGCCCTTGCGGTGGTCGAGCATGGCCATGAAGGTGATCCATACCTCCGGCGCCCAGTAGATCGAGGAGTGGTTGCCGATGATCAGGGCCGGGCCCGAGGTGGGGAGATTCTCCAGACCGGTGACACGTGGAGTGAAATATTTCGTGTACGCCCGCCCGGCGAGGATCAGCGGGTGGTCGGGATCGGGGAGTGTTGTAGGGGTGTTCATATGCCTTCCTGTGTTGTCGGGTCGTCAGGAGTAACGGCAGCATGGCGAGCGCGCCGACGTGACGTCCGGGGTGCGTGGGCCGCGGCCATCATCGAGCGGCAGTGACTCTGCCCTCGGTCTCATCCCCGTTGATATTCCCCGAATGGGCCGCGTATCACGCGGTCCGATGTGGCGCGCGCTCCGCGATCGTCATCGATCGCCGCGGCCGTCCTCCTGCATTTCCGACGGTAGCAAGACAAGCATTTGCTTGGTAGCGGATGACTGAGCAATGTGGGTTATCCCACTGTGATGACTGTCCCGGACATCAAGGAGCGGGACGCACCAACCCGTTCTGGTGGGCGTACACCACCGCGTGAATCCGATCGCGCACGCCGAGCTTGGCCAGAACCCGGGAGACGTGCGTTTTCACCGTCTCCTCGCCGACATGCAGCGCCGCGGCGATCTCGCTGTTGCTGCGGGCATCAGCGAGCAGCAGCAGTACCTCCTTCTCCCGGGCGGTGAGCGTTGCGACCTCGGGCGGCTCGGCCGGGTCGGTGAGCGTGCCGGCGAACCGCCCGGCCAGGCGCCGGGTCATCGACGGGTCGATCACCGCGTCACCGCGCGCGGCGATGCGCACCGCGGCGATCAACTCCTCCGGCGGCAGGGTCTTGAGCAGGAATCCGCTGGCCCCGGCCTGTAATGCCCGCGCCAGACTCGCCTCGCTGTCGTAGGTGGTCAGCACCAGTACGCGGGTGCCGCCGGCCGCGACGATCGCCTCGGTGGCGGCCAGTCCGTCGAGTTTCGGCATGCGCACGTCCAGGATCGCCACATCCGGTCGCAGCCGGGATACCTCGGCCACGGCCGAGCGCCCATCACCGACGTCGGCCACGCATTCGGTTTCCGGATGGGCCTGCATCACAGCGCGCAGCCCGGACCGGAACATGGCGTGGTCATCGGCGATCAGGACCCGGATCGGGGTGTTCATGTGCCTCCCAGAGGTAGCGATACCGTGATGCGCCAACGGTTTCGGTCGTCGATCCCGTAATCGACCGTGCCGCCGAACAATTCGGCGCGACGCCGGATCCCGTCCAGGCCTCGATGCAGCGAATGCGCCGTATCCGGCTGCGCAGCGACCGGATTGGTTTCGCAGATCAGTACCCGGTCGCTGCGCTCGTCCACCGTGAGGTCGGCGCGGCCGTCGCCGTGGCGCAGCGCGTTGGTGAGCATCTCCTGCACGATCCGGTACACGGTCACATCCAGCGATTCGGGCAGCGGTGTGCCCGAGCCGCGGGTGTGGATCGCAAGGTCCAGTCCGGTCTCGCGCACGTGTGCGGCCAGTTCCTCGATATCGGCGAGTCCGGGTTGGCGTCGTCCGGCCTCGTCGCGGCCGTGTAACAGATCGAGCTGACGGCGCAGATCCACCATCGCCGCGCGGCTGCTCGCCTCGACCGCGGCCAGGGATCTGGTCGCCGCGTCGTCCGGGGCCGCGCCGGCCGTGAGCGCCAGCCGCGCGGCGCCGGCATGGATGCCGATGGCGCTGACGTGGTGGGAGATCACGTCGTGCAGGTCGCGGGCGATCGCCTCGCGTTCGTCGGCCAGCGCGCGGTCCAGCGCGGCGCGCTGTTCGTGACGCCGAAGCCGTTCGCGCTGTTCGAGTTCGGCGATATAGGCGCCGCGGGCAGTGGTGTATCGGCCGACCAGCCACGGCAGCACGCCGGTGGAAACCGCCGTGATGGCCAGCAGACGCCAGTCGTGCGCGGCGGGACCGTTGGCGATCAGTGCGCTACCGCACGCGCCCGCACCCAGCAGCGGCACGATGATCAGTGAGGCGCGCCCGGACAGCCACGCACCGGCCCGGTATCCGGCGATGAGGAAACCGACGTCCCCGATGCGCACCGGCAGCCCGTGCCCGTGCAATAGCGCGGCACCGGCCAGCCGCAGCGCCACCTGCGCGACGGCCACCACCGCGGCGGTGCGGGGTGCGGCGGCGAAGGCCAGGTCCGCGGCGACGATCAGGACCGTCACCGCGGTGGCGGGAACCGGTGCGACGGTGAAGATTCCGGACATCGTGATGATGACCGTGTCCAGGATCGCGGTGGCGACGGCCACCAGTATCGACTGCCGGGACAGCGATCGCAGGATCCCGGCCAGGTCACCGCCCTCGGCGGTATTGACATCGCGCGCCGAGGCGAACAGGTGCGGCAGCCGCGCGTCGGGCGGATATGCCGGTCCGGTGAACACCTCAGGGACGATACCCGCAGGCCACGGCCCGATCGTCCCGCGAGCGAGGGATACCGGGTCCCCCGGCGGGGCGAGCGTCCACCGACCCGCGACACACCATGTGCCCAACCGCTGGCACCGGGTTCGGTCGCATTTGCGAGAGCGGGACGGGCTGGGTGAACCTGTTGCGGTGCAATGCAATACGTGGATCAGCCGGATTCGGGAGGGTTCGGACCCGTTACCTGTGCGTGGACTGCGGTGCCCGGCACCGGTCCCGGTCCGTTGATCGTGACCGCGCGGACAGCCGCCCGCGATGCGGTACCGCGTGCGCGGCGCGGGGGATTACGCGCGAGCTGCGGGCAAGGCGTGGCCGGGGGCTGCGGCAATGGTAGGAAGGGGACGTGTCCGCAACTGGTGAAGACAGGCGATCGGAATCGACTTCCCGCGCGGTATCGGAGGTGGTGGATCTGGTCAGTTCGCTGATCAGGTTCGACACCTCCAATACCGGGGATCTGGCCACGACCAAGGGGGAGCGCGAGTGCGCGGAATGGGTGGCCGATCAGTTGCAGCAGGCCGGCTACATCACCGAATACGTGGAATCGGGGGCGCCGGGCCGCGGTAACGTCTTCGCCCGTCTGCGGGGCGCGGACCCGAGCCGGGGGGCGCTGATGATCCACGGTCATCTGGATGTGGTGCCCGCGGAGGCCTCGGATTGGAGTGTGCACCCGTTCTCCGGTGCGGTGCGCGACGGTTACGTGTGGGGCCGCGGCGCGATCGATATGAAGGATATGGTCGGCATGACGCTGGCCGTGGCGCGGCAGTTCAAGATCGAGGGCACGGTCCCGCCGCGGGATCTGGTGTTCGCGTTCTTGGCCGATGAGGAGAACGGCGGGCGCTGGGGTTCGCAGTGGCTCGCGGACAACCGTCCCGATCTGTTCGACGGCGTCACCGAGGCCGTCGGCGAGGTGGGCGGGTTCTCGTTGACCGTGCCGCGCCCGGACGGCACCGAACGGCGGCTGTATCTGGTGGAGACCGCGGAGAAGGGGCTGGGCTGGATGCGCTTGCGCGCCAAGGCTCGTGCCGGACACGGGTCGTTTCTGCACGAGGACAACGCGGTCACGATCCTGGCCGATGCGGTGGCGCGGCTGGGTAAGCACACCTTCCCGCTGGTGCTGTCGGATTCGGTCGCGGAATTCCTGGCCGCGGTATCGGAGGAGTCGGGTCTGCAATTCGATCCCGACAGCCCCGATATCGAGGGTCAGCTGGCCAAGCTGGGCACGATCTCGCGGATCATCGGCGCGACCCTGCGCGATACCGCCAATCCGACGATGCTGCAGGCCGGATACAAGGCCAACGTCATCCCGCAGACCGCGGAGGCGGTGGTGGACTGCCGGGTGGTGCCGGGCCGCCAGGCCGCGTTCGAACGCGAGGTCGACGAGCTGATCGGCCCGGATGTCGAGCGCGAGTGGATCACCGAACTCGATTCCTACGAAACGACGTTCGACGGGCATCTGGTCGACGCGATGAATGCCGCGGTGCTCGCGCACGATCCGAACGGGCGTACGGTGCCGTATATGCTCTCCGGCGGCACCGATGCGAAAGCGTTCGCGCGCTTGGGAATTCGCTGCTTCGGTTTCGCGCCGCTGCGATTGCCGCCCGAACTGGACTTCTCGGCGCTGTTCCACGGCGTCGACGAGCGGGTCCCGGTGCCCGCACTGGAGTTCGGTACCAAGGTTTTGGAACACTTCCTGCTGAACAGCTGACGATTCGAGGGTGGGCCGGGCCGGTTGTGGCCCGGCGTGGACCTCGACGACGAAAGGACAGCCTCGTGCCCGACTATTCCTACAACCCGTACGCATCGCTGCCGCAACTGCCGACGTTCGAGCTGACCTCGGCCGATGTGACCGACGGCAACGCGTTCGCGATCGAGCAGGCCAGTGGCGCGTTCGGCGTTCCCGGTGGCAAGGATGTGTCCCCGCAGCTGTCGTGGTCGGGTTTTCCGGCCGAGACCAAGAGTTTCGCGGTGACCGTCTTCGATCCGGACGCCCCGACCGCCTCGGGTTTCTGGCACTGGGTCGTGGCCGACATCCCGGCCGCGGTCACCTCGCTGGACAGCGGCGCGGGCAGCTCCGGCGGCACGCTGCCGGCCGGGGCGGTGCAGTTGCGCAACGACGGCGGTTTCGCCGGATTCGTCGGCGCGGCGCCTCCGGCCGGGCACGGTTACCACCGGTATTTCATCACCGTGCACGCGGTGGATGTGGAGAGCCTGGGAGTGGGCGCGGACGCGACTCCCGCTTTCCTGGGCTTCAACCTGTTCTCGCACGCCATCGCCCGCGCGCAGATCGTCGGGACGTTCGAGATCCAGGGCTGATTACGCCCGATACCGTGGCCCCGCACGTAATGTGCGGGGCCACAGTGCATTCGGCCGGACTATCGGCGCGTGCGACGCCACGCGTGGGTGATGAACAGGACGAATCCCCCCGCGGCGGCGATGACCGCGGCGGTGGAATGTCCCACGACCACGAGCACGACCACGGCGGTGAGTGCCGCCATGACGACGAGCATGTCGATGAGCGCGGTCCTGGTGGAGGTCGACCGCCGATCCGGATCCTCGGTGGTGTCTGTGCGTTCGACGCTCATCACGGTTCCCGCGATCGTCAGGACAGGTCCGGCGCCCAAGGGGCGTTGTCGGTGGGGATCCAGTGGTGGCGCTGGCGGCGTTTGGCCTCGAGGTAGTTGCCGGCGCGTTCGCTCAGGACCGTGGTGCGCAGCGGGAGGACGGTGACCGCGAGGCCGGTGTCGGTGACCGCGGCGGCCTTGGCCGGGTTGTTGGTGAGCAGTTGGATTCTGCCGATGCCGAGGTTCACCAGGAGTTTGTAGAGGCTTTCGGCGGCCGCGGTGTAGGTGCGTGCGTCGGCGGGATAGCCCAGCGCCTCGTAGCTGGTGAAGGTGTCCGCGCCGGATTGTTCGCTGTGCCGGTAGCCGCGGGCCTTGGCCAGCAGTCCCAGGCCGCGGCCTTCCTGCTCGAGGTAGACCAGCACGCCGGCGCCGGCGTCCTGGATCAGGTCCAGGGTTTTGTCGAGTTCTGGGCCGCAGTCGCAGTCGTCCGAGCCCAGCGACTCCCCGTACAGGCAGCGTGAATGGATACGGACCAGGCAATTCTCGGCCGGTCGGCCGAAGACGAGGATGTGGCCGTGGTCGGTGGCGCCGCCGATCTCGCGCACCTGTAACGGCATTTCACGGCCCCCGCGGCTGAAGGTGTGCTCGGTGTCCCCGGCCGAGCCGAGGGACGGGGGCAGGGCAGTGGTCAACGTTCCTCCGAAGCGAGTTTCACGATGTGGTCGATCCGGTCGGCCGGCGGCATGGCGCTGGGAACATCATCGAGCGACTGCGTGGCTACCATCGCGGCTGTCGCCCAGGTGAAGTCGCCTGTATCGGCGGGCCGCCGCGACCGCAGCAGACGATACGCCAGCGCAGCGGAGAACGCCGCATGAGCACCGGGCGAGCCGGTGAGCAATGTCGGGAACGGCGGGATGTCCACGGTCAGCCGGTCCGAACGCACCGAACAACCGAAATCGTCGATCGTGCAGACGGTTTGCACCCCGTGCATGCGCAATTGCCAGGCGGCTTCGATGGTGCCGGTCAGCCTGCTCAGCTCGTCGCTGGTGCCGATGAGGTAGTCCACCACGCGCAGATGCGGGTAGAGCCGTTCGGGGCGGGTCACCGGGGGTGCGGCGTGCACGATCAGGGTGGGGCGGGGTTCGAGTGCGCCGAGGGTGGCCAGGACGTGCTCGAGGATGGGCACGGGCTGTTCGAAACTCATCAACACCGCGTCCGCGCTGTTCAGGGCCCGGTGTGTGGCCATGGTGGTGAGATCGTCGGCGCTCAGGGTGGCGGGGTCGGTCTTGCAGGCGATGGTGGCCTGCTCGCCCGAGGGGGCCACGATCACGGCGGTGACCGGGGTCGGGGCGTTCGGGAGGATCTTGATCAGATCGGTGCGGACCTGCTGTTCGTGCAGGAAATCCAGGATCCGGCGGCCCGCCTCGTCGTCGCCGACGGCGGCCATCAGATGGACCTCGATGCCGAGGCGGGCCAGCGCCACCGCCCGCGCGAGCCCCTTTCCGCCGGGGTGGGCGATGAAACTGCCGGTGACGGTACCGTGCCCCTGCGGGATGCGCTCGACCCGGTAGAGGTGGTCGATCACCGCGTCGCCCACGACGGTGACCCGGCCGCGAACCTGGGGATCGGCCGGGTCCGCGGCGACGTCGGGCGGATGCGATCCGTAGGTGGTGCCCTCCACCAGCAGGCGGGCGAGCTCGGCGAATGCGCGGTGTTCGGGGTTTCTGCGCAACTGGCTGACCGTCGGCGCGGGCGGGATCGTCTCGGCTCGCACCGCCTCGTGCAGTCGCCGCCAGTGCGCGCACAGGTAGTCCCGGCGCGCGCCGAGATCCTCGGCGTAGAGGCCGGCGGTGTCGATCCGGCCGGCGGTGGCGTCATCGAGCAGGCCGAGAGCCAGTTCGGCATCGGCGATGAGGCGATCGGTCGGGGGCATGCGCCGGACCATCTCGCGGATGACCGGGACGACCGCGTCCTGGCGCCGCAGCCCGAGACGGTCCGCGTACAGGCCGATGACGCGCAGTCCCAGCAGGGCGGCGGCGTCGATCTCGGTGCTGTCCAGGCGATTCGAGCGCAGGCCGCGGCGTTTGCGCAGCCGGGACAGCACATTGCGCACGGCCTCGATCGCCGCGTCGTTTCCGGCCATGGGGCCGACCACCTCCGTTCCGGTGCGCGGGGCTCTCCGATCGCAAACCGACCGACGAACCGGCGATTGCCGGTTTATCGGCGGTCGATTCCGGCAATTCCCAACTTATCGCGACATTTGCCGCTGTGGAACGGCAAGTGCCATAATGCAATCGGCGATCTCGAGCGCCTCTGCTCCGGGGAGGTCATCATGCTGGGAGCGATTCGACCCAGGCGGTGTATCCGTCGGCGACGGTCGATCCGGGTCGACGGCGAGTCCGACGCGGTCACGGTCAGTGCCCATCTCTAGGCCGTCTCGATGCCGGTATTGCGGTATCCGTTCCCGCACAGGCCGTTTCGATTTGGCTCGCACGACGGGAACCGGCACGATCCTCGGTTTCGGCGATCGATCGTTGGTCGGTGATCCCCCCGGTGCGCACGTTCGCCGGGGAGTCGGAACCGGATTGCCGCCCGCGGGGGCGGCTCGTCATCCGATCACCGGTCCTCGGAGTGGCGGACCACGCCACCGCGAGGACGCGCACCCTCGCCGCGATGGTGCGCCCCGGGCGCTGATCAGCGTCGCGGACCACCTACACGACACATCCTCGGCGCCCCGAGCCGACGGTGTGGGTAGCCCTTCCCGGTGCAGCATCCGCTCTGCCCGGCGGCACACGAGAGGAGAACCTCGTGACCATCGAGACGACCCCCTGGACGATGACCAGTGACCGCACCCCCGAGCACGCGTGGCGGGTGGCCGCGGCGGGCACGGCGGTCTGGCGGCTGAGCTGGCTGCCCGATCACCGGCTCACCTTCGAGCAGGCCCTTGCGGGCATGGAGATGGACGAGCTGCTCAGCGACCCGGCCGTAGTGCACGATATGGAGGCTCATCGGCAGGTGTCCGTGCATTCGGCCACCCTCGGGGTGCGATACGAGCATGCGGTGCTGCTGCTGGCGCGCCGGATGTTCGAGCGGTTGCGGCGGCATTCGGGTACTCGCACCCCGCGTGAGGCCGAGCCGGTGCTGTCGGGGTGGATGACACCGAGCCGGTGAGAGAGGTTCTGCCGGTGCGAGATCCCGCGGTGCCTGCCGGACTCAGGTGTGCGCGGTGTGGCCCGCGCCGACCGCTTCGGCGATGTCGGCGTAGCCGTCCGCGCGCAGCCGCGCGGCCAGGCCCCGATGCAGGTGCCGGGTCCACAGCGGTCCGCCGTAGATGAATCCGGTGTAGCCCTGCAGCAGGGTCGCACCGGCCAGGATGCGCTCGTACGCCTGATCGGCGGTCTCGATGCCGCCGACCGAGATCAGTACCAGCCGGTCGCCGACCCGCGCGTAGAGGCGGCGCAGCACCTCGAGGGCGCGCTCGGCGACCGGCGGGCCGGACAGCCCGCCCGCGCCCATCGCGGCGACCTGCTCGGCGGGGGTGCGCAAACCGTCGCGTCCGACGGTGGTGTTGGTGGCCACGATCCCGGCCAGGCCCAGTTCCACGGCCAGATCGGCGACCGCGTCGATGTCCTCGTCCGACAGGTCGGGGGCGATCTTCACCAGCACCGGCACGCGGGGTTCGCCGCCGGTCTCGGCGAGGCAGTCCAGGACCGCGACCAGCAGCGGGCGCAGCGATTCGACCGCCTGCAGATCACGCAGGCCCGGGGTGTTCGGCGAGCTGACGTTGACCACGACGAAATCCGCGAGCGGGCCCAGCAGCCGGGCGCTGGTGACGTAGTCCTCGGCGGCGCGCTCGGCGGGCACGAGCTTGGTCTTGCCGATGTTGGCGCCGATCGGCACCCCGCCGGGCCGCCGGTGGCGCAGTCGCTGTGCCGCCGCGGCCGCGCCCTGATTGTTGAATCCCATCCGGTTGATCAGCGCATGGTCCGCGGGCAGCCGGAACAGCCGTGGGGCGGGGTTGCCCGGCTGCGCCTGCGCGGTGACGGTGCCGACCTCCGCGAAGCCGAAACCCAGTGGGCCCCAGGCATTCACGCCTTCGGCGTTCTTGTCGAACCCGGCGGCCAGGCCCACCGGCGCAGGGAACCGCACCCCGAACGCGGTGGTGCTCAGGATCGGATCGTCGGTGACCGTCAGGCGCGCGAGCACCGCGCGGGTGGGTGCGAACCGGGTCGCCAGGCACATCGCGACGAACGCCCAGTGGTGGATCGTTTCGGGGGGCAACAGGAACATCAGGCGCCGCAGCAGCGAATACATGCGGCTCACATCCCCGGTTCCGGCACCGGGAGGGAGGTCTTGCGCCGCCGCAACAGCACACGGCGGCTGCCGTCGGTGTACGCGCGGACTCGCGAGAGTTCCCAGCCGCCGTATTCGGCATGGATGGACAGCCGGATCGATGCGGTCACCCGATTGACCTCGGGAGGTAATCGCAGCGGCACGTATTCCCATTCCCCGTCGTCGCTGATCTCCTCCCAGCTCGCCGGGATCGACCGCCTGGCGGGTGAACGGTGCGCAGAGGCCCGAGCCATCACTGCCCTCTCTTCCTCTCGTCCGCGCCGATCCGCTGCAGACCGTCGCCGGTCGCGGACCCCACGAACAGATCGCCGGTGCGGGAGTCGACCGTCACCGAGTTCGGCTGGCGCACCGTCGGGTAGCGACCCACTTCCACCGGTATACCCGTCGACAGGTCGAACCCGGCGATCTGATTGCTGCCGGTGAGGGTGACCCACACCGTCTCGGATCGCTGATCATAGGCCAGTGCGTAGGGCGCGGAGCTCAGCGGGAACATCTGATGCATCGCCAGCGGATCGGCGGTGTACACCAGCAGCGCCCCGCCCGCGGTGTCGGTGACCAGTATCCGCCCGAAGTGATCGGTGACCAGGTTGGTCGCGCCCTGCCCGGTGCGCAGGGCCAGGCCGGGGCGCGCGTGGGCGATATCGGCCTGGGTCAGGGTGGTGCGGGCACGGTCGAGCACCGCGACCGCGCTGCCGGGGGCCGCGATCTCGTCGCCGCTCATCCCGTTGATCGTGTGTATCACGTGCCCGTCCGCGGCCAGGATGAGCAACCGCCCGTCGGCCAGGGCGGCGGCCTCGGTGCCGTCGGGGCGCTGGGCGACCGCGCGGACCTGGCCGTCCACCGCGGTGGTGTGCACGGTGGCCGCGGCCACGTCGATGTGCAGCACCGCTCGCCCGGCGGCGGCCAGGATTTGCCCGGCCGGTCCGGGTACGAGGGCGGTCGCGCGGGCGGGCAGGGTCAGGGTGCGTTCGGGGGTGCTGCCGGTGGGGTCCTGGATGCGTACGGTGACACCGTCGCGGTCCAGCAGCACGAGATCGCCGCTGGCCGGTTCGGCCAGCAGTGCGGCGATGGGCCCGGACGCGACGACCGTGCCCGCGGGGGCGGTGTGCTGAACCGGTGCGACCGCGGCGCCGGCGGGCGCGGCGGTGGATGCGGTATCACCGCTGCCGGAATGCCGGGCGCAGCCACTCGCCAGTGCCGCCGCCGCGACCGCGGCCAGCGCGGCCGCGCACACCGATCGGCTCACACCGCGAGCACGCATACTCCGAACTCCTTCTCACCTGCCACCGGGGCGATCCGCGGCACCGCCGCGGCACCGTTCGCCGGCCCGCGCGGCGCCCGCCGATGGCCCCGGCCCGCTCATGCGGGCTTTCTTATCTGACCATGATCGCGGACCGGACCGGCTCGCCGGGGTGGTTCCGCACGAGTGGGCGCGTCGCGGGCACGCCGGGAATACGCGGCGGCTCGGGTTCGTCGATACTCGACGTTACGGTGGACGAGCGCATACGGCCTGATCAGGAGACTCGGTTGAGCACAAACCCAGGTTGCGGTTTTTCCGTGGAGGACATCACCGTCGGCGCGTTCGCGCACGGGTTCGGCACCACCGAGGACGGCCGCTCGTTCGCGTTCCGCACCGTGCGCGCCACACTGCGGCTCGAGATCTACCGCACCGACTCCGGCGCGCAGGTCCCCGGCCCGGAGGATGTGATCGCCGTCGCGCGAGCCCGGGTCACCGATATCGACCTGGACGACGAGCGCAGCGTGATCGCCATGGTGCACGATCTGATCCCGGACGCGGTGCCGGTAATCCCCGACGCCCCGCGCGAAACGACCACGGTCCATGCGCTGCTGCTGCGCCTGAGCGCCGTCATCGACAGCATGTGATCGCCTGGGCCACAACATATCCGGTCCATCCTCCGGCGGCGGCCCGCACCGCCGCGGAACGCAGCCGCGCCACGGCGGGCCGCGAACACACCGGCCCTCCCGCGTGCCCGCCGCCGGTGTGGTTCACCTACCTTGGGGTGGTGAACGCTCGCCCGGGGCCGAGCCGCAGCTGATGGCATATCCGCATGACGGACTGGTGGGACAGTGAGAAGTACGGTTAACTTCGAGGCCGTGAGGATGGCGATGGCAGTGCGAGGAACAACCCGGGGCGCAGCGATCGGCGGTGCGTTGATCGCGCTGGCCGTGCTGACCGCCGCGTGCAGCAGCGACCCGGACGAGGCGTCGGTGGCCGCGGCCCGATCCTCGGCGTACGCCGCGCTGACCTCCTCCGCGCAGGCCGCGGCCGTGAGTTCGGCGAACCGGCCCCCGATTCCGACTGCCGCGCAGCTGGACACCCAGCTCAAGCGCGCCCTGGACCCGTCGCTGCCGGACAGTGACCGCACCAACCTGATCCAGGACGGCGCGGCGTTCCGGTCGGCCATCCCCGATATGTACAAGGCGCTGCACGAACATCCGAACGCGGTGTACGGGGTGGTGGATCCGGTGTTCGACAATCACGACGGCACCCTGACCGCGACCCTGCGCCTGGACAAGGACGGCACCGGGGAGAACGTGCGCACCACCGTCATGCACTTCATCGATCTGGACGGCACGTGGAAGATCTCGCGCACCGACCTGTGCGGCATCCTGCGCTCGGCGGACTACCAGACCCCGGCCTGCGGCTGATCCGGGCCGGGACGGAACGGGAAAACGATTGAGCCGCACGGTGACCGAACATCGAGCCGGTACCGAGCCCGCGCGCATCGAGCAGGGCCGGTTCCGGGAGTTGTCGCTGTGGTGGGGCCGGTTCGTGTACCGGCACCGCTATCCGGTGCTGGCGGTGTTCGTCGCGTTGGTCGCGGTCTCCGGATTCTGCGGGCGCGATCTGGGACCGCGCCTGACCCAGGGCGGCTGGTTCGACGACCACAGCGAATCGGTCATCGCCTCCCAACTGGCCGATCAGACGTTCGGGCGCGACACCGACGCCGACGTGATCGTCCTGTACACCGCCCCGCCGGGACGCACCGTGGACGATCCGGCCGTACACGGCGCGATCACCACCGCGCTGGCGAACCTGCACGCCCGGTATCCGGACCGGATCAAGAAGATCGACAGCTATTTCGACGGCCCGATGATGGGCACATTCGCCGACGCCACGCGCACCCACGCCTTCGCCAGTATCGGGTTGCGCGGCCAGGACACCCAGACGGTGAACAACTACCTGGCCATCGAGGACCGGCTCGGCGCGGGCGCGGCCGGCGCAGGACCCGGCGGCACGACAGTGCAACTGGCCGGGCTGCAACCGGTGGTCGAGGGCATCAATCTGGGGATGCAGCACGATATTCGGCGCGCGGAGCTGATCGCGCTGCCGCTGGTGGCTATCCTGCTGTTCTTCGTGTTCGGCGGTGTGGTGGGTGCGTTGCTGCCGGTGCTGATCGGCGCGATGACCGTGCTGGGCACCCAGGGCATCATCCGGGGGCTGACCGATGTGATCGATGTGAACGTGTTCGCCAGCGCCGTGGTGACATTGGTGAGTCTGGGGTTGGCGATCGATTACGGGCTGTTCGCGGTGACCCGCTTCCGTGAAGAGCTGGCCGCCGGGCAGACCGTGGAGGAGGCCACCGCCCGCACCGTGGCGACCGCGGGGCGCACGGTGTTGTTCTCCGCGGCGATCATCGCGGTGAGCCTGGGCGCGTTGTTCATCTATCCGCATCAGGTGCTGCGGTCGGTGCCCTACGGCGGGATCAGCGCGGTGCTGCTGGCCGCGGTGTTGTCGGTGACGGCGCTTCCGGCGCTGCTGAGCATCGTCGGGACCAGGATCGACCTGTGGGGCTGGCATCGGCTGGCCAGTGTGCGTAGCGCTGAGCCGGTGGAGATCTCTACCACGTTGCGCGACCGGCGCGGGCAGGGATTCTTCTCCGATCTGGCGTTGTTCGCGATGCGCCGCCCGGTGCGGGTGATCGTACCGGTGGTGCTGGGGCTGCTGGTGTTGCTGATCCCGTTCCGGCACATCGAATTCGGCGGATTGAGCGAACGGTATCTGGCCTCGGACAATCCGGCGCGGGTGGCGCAGGAGGATTTCGACCGGCTGTTTCCGGACTTCCGCACCCAACCGCTCAAGCTCGTGGTGGTGGGCGCGAATCCGCAGCAGCTCTCCGACATCCGGTTCCAGGCCAATTTCGCGCCGGGACTGACCGGGCCGTTCGAACCGTCCGCGCCGACCACCCACGGTGTCAACGTGCTCTCGGCCGGGCTGGTGGACCAGCAGCATCCCGACGCGGCGATCGACACCCTGCGCGCGATCCCGCATCCACCCGGTGTGCGGGTGATGGTCGCGGGTGTCCCGGCGCTCGAACTCGACAGCATCCGCGGGCTGATCGGCGGGCTGCCGCTGCTGGCGGCGATTCTGATCTGCGCGGCGCTCGCGCTGATGTACGCGGCGTTCCGCTCGCTGATCCTGGCGGTGAAAGCCGTCGTGATGAGCGCGTTGAGTCTGGGCGCGACGCTGGGCGTGCTGACCTGGATCTTCGTCGAGGGCCACGGCGCGGGGCTGTTCCGCTTCACCCCGGGGCCGCTGATGTTCGCGGTGCTGGTGCTGATCGTGACGGTGCTGTTCGGGCTGTCCACCGACTACGAGGTTTTCCTGCAATCGCGGATGACCGAGGCCCGTGCGGGTGGCGCGCCGCCGCGTGAGGCGATCCGCTACGGCATCGCCCACACCGGCGGGGTGATCACCTCGGCCGCGGCGATCCTGATCGTGGTCACCGGCGCGTTCGGCTTCTCGGATCTGGTGCTGATGAAATACATCGCGTACGGGATGATCGCCGCGCTGATCCTCGATGCCACGGTGATCCGGCTGCTGCTGACCCCGGCGGTGCTGAAACTGGTGTGGCGCTGACCTTTTCGCCGAACCGGGTCAGCGGCGCAGCGGCAGTACCAGTTGCGCGCCGGTGACCGGATGGTCGATGACCTCCACCGGATGCTGGTAGACGCGGGTGAGCAGTGCGGTGGTCAGCACCTCGCGCGGCGGGCCGGACGCGGCCAGGCGGGCGTCCCGCAATACCGCGACGCTGTCGGCGTAGGCCGCGGCGATACCGAGATCGTGCAGTACCACCACGACCGCGGCTCCCGCGGCGGCGCGCTCGCGGGCCAGGTGCAGGACCGCTTCCTGATGGCCCAGATCCAGGGCGGCGGTGGGTTCGTCCAACAGCAAGGTGGTGGTGCGCTGGGCCAGCACGCGCGCCAGCGCCACGCGGGCGCGTTCACCACCGGACAGCGCCGGGAACGGACGCTGGGCGAGGTGGGTGACGTCGGTGGCGGCCATGGCCGCCTCGACGGCCGCCAGGTCCTCGCCCTGGCGCGGGGTGCGCGCCCATGGGGCTCGGCCCATGGTGACGACCTCGCGGGCGGTGAACGGAAACCCGACGTTGTGTGTCTGCGGCAGGACCGCGCGGCGGCGCGCCATATCCGCCACGGTCCAGTGCGCCAGCTCGCGGCCGTCGAGTTCGACTGTGCCGGTGGCGAGTTCGAGTTCTCCGGCCAGGGCCGCCAACAGCGTGGACTTGCCCGCGCCGTTCGGACCGACCAGCGCCAGGATCCGCCCGGCGACCACGTCCAGGCTCACCCGGTCCAATACTCGCCGTCCGCTGCCGCGGTCCACGCTCACCTCTGTGCCGCGCAGGGTGACCGTGCCCGGGGGCGGGTCCTCGGGAATCGCGTGGGTGCGCGCGAGAATCCGGGTGAGCGCCCGGGACACCCCGCTCATGCCCAGCCTCCCGATCGGGCGCGGGTGCGGCGCAGCAGCCAGAAGAAGAACGGGCCGCCGACCAGGGAGGTGAGCATGCCCAGCGGCAGGTCCGCGTTGGTGACCAGATCGCGGGCGCCGATATCGGCGGCCAGCAGCACCACCGCGCCCAGGATCGCCGAGAGCGGGATCAGCACCCGATGCGCCGGTCCCACGAGCATGCGCACCACATGCGGCACGATCAGCCCTACGAACAGGATGATCCCGGTGAATGCCACGCCCGCCGTCGCCAGCACGGCCACGACCAGAACGACGTTGCGCCGCAACCGTTCCACATCCACACCCAGATGCCGCGCCGCGGCCTCACCGAGCGCGAGCAGATCCAGCCGCGGCGCCATCAGAATCGCGGCCAGCACACCCGCGCCGGTCAGCGGCGCGACCACGGCCACCGACTGCCAGGTCGCGCCGTTGAGGCTGCCCAGCTGCCAGAACACGATCTGATCGCGCGCCGCGTTCGAGGCGGTGAACAGCAGGAACGACATCAGCCCACCGGCGAACGCGTTGACCGCCACACCGGTGAGCACCAAGGTCACCGTCTCGGTGCGTCCCCCCGAGCGCGAGAGCAGATACACCAGCAGCGTCGTGCCCAGTCCGGCCACGAACGCGCCCGCGGCCACCGACCATGCCGCGGCGAACGCGCCCCCGACCACGATCACCACTCCGGCGCCGACCGCCGCCCCCGCCGATACCCCGATCACCCCCGGTTCGGCCAGCGGATTGGCGAACACCCCCTGCAACAACGCACCCGCCGTGGCCAGTGCGGCCCCCACCAGCAGCGCCAACACCACCCGCGGGAAACGCACCTGCAGCAACGTCACCTGCCCGGCCGGATGATGCGGCAACGGCCCCCAATCCAGCCCGATCCGGTGCAGCACCGTCCCGGCGACCTCCCACGGCGTCGTGGGCACCTGCCCGATCGCCGCGGACACCAACGCCAACCCCACCAACAGCGCGATGGACACCACGAACGCGACCGTCACCCGTGAGCGCCGAGACCGTCGCGTCCCGGGATCGACACCGCCCTCGCCGGTAGGCGCGGACGCTGTGTTCGAATCCCGTTGCGCGTGAGCGTCATTGCGTGGTGGCGCCGCCGGAACGGATTGCCGCCGTGCCGGGGTGTCGGCGGTGTGCGCCGGTTCGTGTGCACCCGAGGATGCGGTGCTACCGGGCGGGACCTGCGGTTCATGTGCCCGGCCGGGTTCCGGAGCCGAGTCCGGATCGGGTGTTTCAGCGGGGGATACGCCGCTGTGCGGGCTTCGATGCGGTGGTTGCGTGTCTGCATCGATTGCCGATACGGGGACGTCGGGCACCGCGCCGGCGCCGGTGGGGCGGCACCGTGAAATGTCCTGCGGGGTGGGCTCGCTCATGCGGGGCGGGTGCCGTAGAGGGCCCGGGACAGAGCGGCGAGGATGCGGCCGGTGTTGGGGCCGAAGCTCAGCAGCACCGAGTCGGCCATATCGATGACGCGTTTGTTCCTACCGGCGTTGGTCTGGGCGACGCCGGGGATCTCGGTCAGGCCGTCCGCGCCGCCGATCGATTGCAGGCCGTCCGTCATGACCAGGAACACATCGGGATTCGCGCTGATCATCGATTCGCTGGTGATCGGCACGAACGGTTCGGTGATCCCGGCGGCCTGCCCGGCGTCGGCGCCACCCAGGGCGGTGATCAGCGCGTGTGAACCGAACGCCGGCCCGGCCATCATGGTGATCGCGGTGCTGCGCAGATACAGGAACGCGATCTCGGGCGCCGGATTCTGTTTCGGCACAGCAGCGGTCGCGGCGTCGATCTCGCGCTGGGTGCGCTGGGCCAGGGCGGCGCCGGCCTGCGGCACGCCCAGGGCGGCGGCCACGGCCTGGATCTGTGGTCCGACCCCGGCCAGGGTGCGTGCGGGATCGAAGTAGACCACGGTGATACCGAGCGCTCTGAGCTGATCGCGCATGGTGGGCGTGGCGCTGACGGTATCGGTGAGAAAGACCGTGGGCCGTTGCGCGGCAACGGCTTCGATGTTGATGCTGCCGCTGCCACCCGCCACGCTGGGCACGTCCTTGGCCGCTGGGAACGCCGCGGCGGTGGAGCGGCCGACCAGATTCGCGCCCAGGCCCAGCGCCCACACGGTCTGGGCGAGGGTGCCGTACTGGTCGACCGCGACGATGCGGGCGGCGTCGGTGACGGTCACCGAGGATCCGTCGAAAGAGTGCACTGTCACCGGTAACGCTGGATGCGGCGCGGGCCCGATCGGCACCGGGTTGGGGTCGGCGAGCGTCGCGGTGGCCGGACCGTGCTGCGCGGCGCTGCCGTTCCCGCCGGAGGGCCCGCACGCGCCGACCGTCGTGACCGTCGCGACGGTGAATACGGCCAGCGCGATGCGGCGCACCGGCCGCGCGGAAGCGATGCGGGACGATCGGACCCGGGCGAGGCAGCTCATGTAGGCAAGCCTAAGTGGTGCCCGCGCGCACCGGGCGCCGGCCCGTCCGCCGCGCCGGGTGCGAATCGGGCTACGGCCGACCTGTGCGGGTGCAGGCACGCGGACCACTTGCCACCCGAGAGTACGGTCGCGAGCCGGGACCTTCCCGGTACGGCATGCGCGCACCAGCGGTCCCGGACGACCGGGTTCGGGTCATCCTCGCGCCGTGCGGGTGATTGCACCACCAGTAGTGGCGGCAGACCGAGGCGCAGCGTGGGCCGTGCACGGCTGCCGGTCGCTCCTCCGAGGCACCGGCCGTGACCCGCGGACGCGCGGCTGGGTCAGATACTGCTGACATCGTCCAGGGCCGAGGCGATCGCACGCGGCAGCTCCAGGGTCTCGGCGGCCAGCACACCGGTGAGCTGACCCATATCGCGTGCTCCCACGATCAGCGAGGCCACCCCCGGCCGGTCACGCACCCAGGCCAGCGCCACGGCCAGCGGGGAGGTGCCCATGCCGTCGGCGGCGGTGACCAGCGCGTCCACCACCCGGTCGGCGTGCTCGTCGAGGCGCTCGCGGATCTGCGCGCCGCTGGTCTCGTCCGCGCCGCGCGAATCGGCGGGCACCCCATCCCGGTATTTGCCGGTCAGGATGCCCCACGCCAGGGGTGTGGTCGCGATGAGCCCGACGCCGTGATGCTGGGCCGCGGGCACGATGTCGTGTTCGACACCGCGTGCGAGCAGCGAGTACGGGGTCTGCGCGACGGTGATCGGCGCGGCGCACGCCATGGTGGCCAGTTGCCAGGCATCCAGGCCGCGCACTCCGCCGTAGCGGACCTTGCCCGATTGCACCGCGTCCTGGACGGTGGCGGTGATCTCGTCCAGCGGAGTGTGCGGGTCCCACGCGGCCACACTCCAGATGTCCAGATGGTCGGTGCCCAGTTCGGTGAGGGTCTGGTCGAGTTGGCGCAACAGGGTGCGCCGCGAGGCGTCCACCCGCCAGCGCGGCTCCGCGGCCGGGGCGCCGTCCGGATCGGTGACCGGCACCGGGGTGATCCCGGCGCATCCGCTGATCACCAGATCGTGCCGGGGCACCAGTTCACCGATCAGCTCGCCCAGGATGCGCTGCGCCGTGCCGCTCCCGTAGGCGGGGGAGGTGTCCAGCAGCGTGCCGCCGGCCTCGACGAACGCCACCAACTGCACCGCCGCGTCGTCGGGATCGGTCTCCCTGCCCCAGGTGTGGGTGGCCAGGCCGATCCGGGAGACCCGCAGGCCGCTGCGCCCGACCGCCCGCTGTTCCATCACCGTGCGCATACTTCCGTCACACCCAAGAGCCTAGGGCCACAACCCGTTCGGATACGGCCAAGGCACGGCGAACCGCCGGAGTGATCGATGCGACGCTGCCCGCCGCGCGCGCACCCCGATCCCGGGCCCGGCGAGCACGATGATCCCCCGGCACATGCCCGGAGCAGCGAATTCGCCGTGACCCGAACCGGATTCGCGCTGAGCGTAATCAAGATCGGGTGCGTGTGCCGCTCGCCGCGTGGCCGCAACGGTGTAATCGCCTAGGCTGGGGGCATGACGGTGATCCTGCTCCGGCACGGGGTGTCGACCTCGAATACGGCTCACACCCTGTCCGGGCGCACTCCCGGAGTGGAGCTCACCGAACGCGGCGGTGAACAGGCCCGCGCACTCGCGGAACGCTTGGCCCCCTTGCCTATCGAGCACATCGTGGTCTCTCCGCTGCTGCGCTGCGCTCGCACCGTGGCCCCGCTGGCGGAGAAGCTCGCCCTGGAACCGGTGTCCGAGGAACGCCTCGTGGAGGTCGATTACGGCGACTGGACCGGCCGCAAGCTGGCCGATCTGGTGAAGGAGCCGCTGTGGGCGGTGGTGCAGCGCAACGCCTCGGGTGCGGTGTTCCCCGGCGGCGAGGGCCTGGCCGATGTGCAGTACCGGGCCGTGGCCGCGATCCGCGAGCACGATCGCCGGTTCGCCGAACTGCACGGCCGCGACGCGCTGTGGGTGGCGTGCACGCACGGCGACGTGATCAAATCGGTGCTCGCCGACGCCTTCGGCATCCACCTGGACGGATTCCAGCGCCTGGTGGTGGAACCGGCCTCGCTCAGCGTCGTCCGGTACACCCCGGCCGGTCCGTCGGTGTGGCGCAGCAACGACACCGGCGCCGACCTGTCGGCGCTGGCGACACCTCCGGAGCAGCGTTCGCGCGAACCGGCGGGCCCGGTCCCGGGCGGCGAGGTCGGCCCCGGTCCGGCCGGAAGCGGTGGTGCTGTGGCGGGCGAGCGCATCACCGACGCGGATAATGGGAATGCGCAACGCGCCGACTCTTTGGAGTAAGTAGTGCAGTGTGGTTTCAGGAGGTGCAGATGAGCAGAGCAATCCACGTGTTTCGCACCCCCGATCGTTTCGTCGCCGGGACCGTCGGTGAACCGGGCGATCGCTCTTTCTATCTGCAGGCCGTCGAGGAACCGCGGGTGGTCAGCGTGCTGTTGGAGAAGCAGCAGGTCAAGGTGCTAGCCGATCGAATGGGTCTGCTACTGGACGAGGTGGCGCGCCGATTCGGCGCGAGTGTGCCGCCCCAGGCGGACGATGTGAACGACACCGGCCCCCTGCAGACCCCGATCGATGCCGAATTCCGGGTCGGCACGATGGGCTTGGGCTGGGACGCGGATGCCAACGCGGTGGTGGTCGAGTTGCTGGCGATCACCGAGACCGAGGTGGACGAGTCGGTGGTGCTGGACGACACCGAGGAGGGCCCCGACGCGGTGCGAGTGTTCCTGACGCCTTCGCAGGCACGGGAGTTCGCGCTGCGGTCGGCACGGGTGATCGCCGCCGGGCGGCCGCCGTGTCCGCTGTGCGGGGAGCCGCTGTCCACGAAGGGGCATATGTGTGTGCGCACCAACGGCTACAAGCGCGGCGGGATCTTCGGTGCTGCCGACCTCGAGGACTGAGTGGTGAGTACCGGGACCGGTGAGCGCGGCTGCGACCCGTTCTACGCCGGTGATCTGGCTGTGATCGGCCGGGTCAGCACGGCCAGCAATCTGACCCTGGTGTGCGAGATCGGCCCCGATGGCACGGTGCGCGAACCGGCATCGGATGCGGGTGTGCGCGTGGTGTACAAACCGGTGCGCGGGGAGCGCCCGCTGTGGGATTTCCCGGACGGCACCCTCGCGGGTCGGGAGGTCGCCTCCTATCTGGTGTCCCGGGCGCTGGGCTGGATGGTGATCCCGGAGACGATTCTGCGGGAAGGCCCGCTGGGGCCGGGCATGGTGCAGCGCTGGGTGGAGTCGGTGGGCAACCACCGCGAACGGGGTGACCGGCTGGATCTGGTGGATCTGGTGCCCGCCGGCGTGGTGCCCGAGGGGTTCCGGGAGGTGCTGCGCGCGGTCGACGGCGCGGGTGCGGAGGTGTCGCTGGTGCATGCGGACGATCCGCGACTGCAACGCATGGCGGTCCTGGATGTGCTGTTGAACAACGCCGACCGCAAGGGCGGGCACGCCCTCGAGGGCCTGGACGGCGCCGTCTACGGGGTCGATCACGGGATCTGTCTGCACACCGAGCCGAAATTGCGCACGGTGCTGTGGGGGTGGGCCGGCGAACCGGTGGACCAGGAGCTGATCACCGACATCACCGCCTTCGTCGAGGCGGCGCCGGGCGCGATCGGCGATGCGCTGGCCGAACACATCACCGACGAGGAGATCGACGCACTGCTCGCGCGCGGGCGGCGGCTGCGCGATGATCCGGTGATGCCGCTGCCGCGCACCTCACGCCCGATTCCCTGGCCCGCGTTCTGAACCGCGCCGGGCCGGTTTCGGTCCTGCGAGATTGCAACGGTTGCGGAACGGCATCGGCTGCCCCGGCGCAGGTGAGCGCCGGTGCCCGCGAGGCAGGCGCGACGCGGGTGCGTGGGGGCGGCGGGCGCGCGGGCCGCTGAAACCTTTACTCTCGAATCATGCAGTCCTGGTCCGATATCGCTGTCCCGACCGTCCCCGGATCCGGACCGCCGTTGCGGTTGTTCGACACCGCCGACGCGCAGGTGCGCCCGATCACCCCCGGCCCCACCGCCACGATGTACGTGTGCGGCATCACCCCCTACGATGCGACCCATCTTGGCCATGCGGCGACCTACCTGACCTTCGATCTGGTCAACCGGGTGCTGCGCGATGGCGGGCACGAGGTGCACTACGTGCAGAACGTGACCGATGTGGACGATCCGCTGTTCGAACGTGCCGACCGCGACGGGGTGGACTGGCGTGAGCTGGGCAGCCGCGAGATCGCCCTGTTCCGCGAGGATATGACCGCGCTGCGGGTGCTGCCGCCGCGCGAATACATCGGCGCGATCGAATCGGTCGGCGAGGTCGTGGAACTGGTCGACAAGCTGCTGGCCTCGGGCGCGGCGTATGTGGTGCCCGACGCGCAGTACCCGGACGTGTACTTCCGCCACGACGCCACCGAACAGTTCGGCTACGAGTCCGGATACGACCGTGCCACGATGGACCAGCTGTTCGCCGAGCGCGGCGGTGACCCCACCCGGCCCGGTAAGCACGACCCGATCGATGCGCTGCTGTGGCGCGCGGCGCGGCCGGGAGAGCCGTCGTGGCCCGCACCGTTCGGGGAGGGCCGTCCGGGCTGGCATATCGAATGCGCGGCAATCGCTTTGAACCGCATCGGCCCCGAATTCGACATTCAGGGCGGGGGCCGCGATCTGATCTACCCGCATCACGAGTACTCCGCCGCGCATGCCGAGGCGCTGGTGGCGGGCCGGCGCTTCGCCCGGCATTACGTGCACGCGGGCCTGATCGCCCTGGACGGGGAGAAGATGTCCAAATCACGCGGCAATCTGGTGTTCGTCTCCCGGTTGCGCCGCACGGGCGTGGATCCCGCCGCGATCCGGCTGGGCTTGTTCGCCGGGCACTACCGGCAGGATCGCGAATGGTCCGATCCGGTTCTGGCCCGGGCGCTCTCGCGGCTGGACACCTGGAAGCGCGCGGCGGCGCTGAGTTCGGGCCCGGACGCCACCGATACCGTCGCCCGGCTGCGCTTGCATCTGGCCGACGACCTGGACACCCCCAAAGCTCTTGCCGCGGTGGACAACTGGGCCCGCGAAGCGCTCGAATACGGCGGCCCGGACGCCGCCGCGCCCGCCGCGATCGCCACCGCGGTGGACGCGCTGCTGGGCATCACGCTCTGAGCTCGGTTCCCGCTCGACCGCCGTCCCGATCCGCTCAGCGGCGGCGCACCGATCGAGCCGGCCGACAGAAGAGCCGGCCACCGGCTCGTGTGCCACAGCGGATTCCCTGTCGTGTGCCATGCGGCATTGCCAGGGGCGCTCGCACGGGCCGATCGCCCGGCGGTTCCCCCGCCCTGGATGTCGGCGGCTCACCACGTGGAAACAGTGCGCCGCCACGGATGAGCACACGCATTCGCCCGCGCCAGGCGATGCTCCGGCGTGGTCATCGGATCCGGGTTCAGCGTCGATGCGCGATGCCCGACCGTAGCCGGGGCGGGCGGGCGCGAACACGGTCGAATAGTCTCGTACCGGATTGAGGAGATAGGACGGTGTGAGCTGTGTCCGGTGTCGATCGAATCCGTTCGGTGCGTAAACAACTGCGCGCGGGCGGGGAATTGGCCGCGATGGTCCGCAAGAATCCGCGGATCGCCCGTGAACTGGTCGCGGGAATGGTGGCGAGCAGGAAAACACCGGCCCCCGAACCGTCCCCGACCACACCACCACCCAGCTCACCCTCGGCCGAGGAGCGGCGCGAACGCCTGGCCCCGGCCGGATTGAGCGACTTCACCAAGACCGCCCACGCCGACCAACTCCTGGACGCCCCCGTCGATACCGTCGCAGCGTATCTGCGTGATCTGAACCGGCTCGGGGACTGGTTCGTGCTGCACGGCGGCTGGCGCGGCGACCCGCCCGGCCTCGTCCGCGAGGGCGCACAGTTCACCCAGCAGGCCCAGATCATGGGGTTGCCGGTGGACATCGCCTGGACCGTCACCGCGGCCGGGGACCGCGGCTTCGAACTGCGCGGCCAAGCCCCGCAACAGGTGCGGCTGGGCTATTGGATCACCGTCTCGGGCAGCGGCGAGCAGACCGTCGTCGATTTCGACGCCGGTGCTGCCGGACCACCCGTGGAGGGCCCACTGGGCGGATCGGTGGTCCGCAGCCTGGGCGAGGCGATGCGGGAATCGCTCGACCGGCTCACCGCCGCGATCGCCGCAGCCGGACCTCTGCACAGCAAGCCCGCGCGAGAGCCCGTGCTGCACACCGCATCCGGTGTCGAACTGGATCCCTCGACACCGGTCCTGGTGGGTGTGGGCCAAGTCGTACAGCGCACCCCCGACCCGCAGTACGGCGATCCGGCCCAGCTCGCGGTGCAGGCGCTGCGCCGCGCCGCGGCGGACACCGGTGCGGGCGAGTCCGTGTTGCGTGCCGCCGACGCGGTGTACGCGGTGGCATGCGCCTCATGGCAGTACCGCGATCTGGGAGCGATGGTCGCCGAACGCCTCGGCGCGGGCACGGTGGACACCGTGCAGTCCAGCACCTTCGGCGGCGACGGCGGACAGCTGGTGATCAACGAGGCCGCCGCGGCGATCGCGGCAGGCGAATACGACATCGTGCTGGTCACCGGCACCGAGGCCGGCGCCACCCAGGCCGCGGCCCAACGCGCCGGAATCGATCCGGGCTGGCCCGCCCAGGACATCGCGACCACCCCGACCCGCACCGCCGGCATCGACAAGCCCGCCAACAACGCCGCGGAAACCGAGGCCGGGCTCATCGCCCCGATCAACATGTACGCACTGCTGGAATCGGCCAACCGGCATCGCCTCGGCCGCAACCCCACCGAACACGCCGACGCCGTCGCGCGCCTGTGGTCCGGGTTCTCCGCCATCGGCGCGGCCAATGAATTCGCCTGGCAGCGCACCGAATTCACCGCCGAGCAGATCGCCACGCCCACCGCGGACAACCGCATCATCTCCACCCCCTACACCAAACTCGAATGCGCCAACCTGCAGGTCGACATGGCCAGCGGCATCATCCTCACCAGCGCCGCGGCCGCCCAGGAAGCCGGAATCGCGCAGGACAAATGGGTATTCCTGCACGCGGGAGCCTCCGGCCACGACGAATGGTTCACCAGCGAACGCGCCGAACTGGCCGCCTCCCCGGCCATCCGGACCCTCGGCGCGGCCGCGCTCGCCCACGCGGGCATCGGCGTGGACGATCTGGCCCACGTCGACCTGTACGCGTGCTTCCCGGTGGCGGTGCAGATCGCCGCACGAGAACTGGGCCTGCCCCTGGACAACCCCGAACGCCCGCTGTCGGTCACCGGCGGGCTCACCTTCGGCGGCGGCCCCGGCAACAACTACGGCGGCCACGCCGTCGCCTCCCTGGTCACCGCCCTGCGCGCGGACCCGCAATCCTACGGGCTGTCCACATCGCTGGGCTGGTACGTCACCAAACACGCCCTGGGCATCTACTCCGCGACCCCGCCGCACACCCGCTACCGGCACCTGACCCCTGTCATCGACAACCCGCCCGCACGCCCGGCCCGCAGCCGGCACCAGGGCCCCGCGGTGATCGAGGCGTACACCGTGCCCTACGGCCGCGACGGCGAACCCGAAGCCGCGGTGGTGAGCCTCATCGCACCCGACGGCGCGCGAATCCTGCTGCGCAGCACACAATCCGAGCTGATCGATGAACTCCTCGACAGCGATCTGCTCGGCCTGCCGGTGACGGTCACCGACGGGCAGATCAGCGTGCAGGCCCGCGAACGCACCGAACTGCCCCCGCCGCCCCCGGCACCGGTGCTGGTCGAACGCAGTGGGCCGGTCACCATCATCACCCTCAACCGCCCGCAGGTGCGCAACGCGGTGAACCTGGCCACCGCGCTGGGGATCGAACGCGCCCTGGACGCCTTCGAAGCCGACCCCACCGCACAGGTCGCGATCATCACCGGCGCGGGCGGATACTTCAGCGCCGGAATGGATCTCAAAGCCGCCGCAGCGGGCGAGGTGCCGATGACCGAGAGACGCGGCCCGCTGGGCATCACCGCCAAACCACCCACCAAACCGCTCATCGCCGCTGTGGAAGGTCCTGCTCTGGCCGGTGGTTGCGAGCTGGCATTGGCCGCGGATCTGGTTGTCGCCGCGCAGGATTCGACCTTCGGCATCCCGGAGGTCAAACGCGGCCTGGTCGCCGCCGGCGGCGGCGTGCTGCGCCTGGCCCAGCGCGTTCCGCGCGCGATCGCGATGGAACTGGCCCTGACCGGGGACCCGATCAGCGCTGCCCGCGCCGCGGAACTGGGCCTGGTCAACGAGCTCACCGAACCCGGCCACGCACTGGACGCGGCCCTGGCGTTGGCCGAGCGCATCGCGGTGAACGCCCCGCTGAGCATCCAGGCGAGCAAACGCATCATCGACGAATCCGCCGACTGGTCCGTCGACGAGGGGTTCACCCGTCAGGGCGAACTCGCCGCGCCCGCCCTGTCCTCCCGCGATGCGGGCGAGGGCGTGCTCGCCTTCGCACAGAAGCGGCCCCCCGTATGGCAGGGGCGCTGAAACACGAACGCCACGTGCGGGAACCACGCAGCTACGCCCACTAGCGTCAGTTCCATGACCGCACAACGTGAACGAGCGACCTGCTTCGGTTCGATCGCCCAGGACTACGACCGGATGCGGCCCGGACCGCCGGAAAAAGCCCTGGACTGGCTGATCCCACCCGGCTGCGGCACCGCACTGGACCTGGCCGCCGGGACGGGCCTGTTCACCCGGGCACTGGCCGCGCGCGTTCCCGAGGTCATCGCGGTCGAACCCGACGAGCGCATGCGCGCGGTCCTCGCGCGACGCTCACCACAGGTGCGGGTGCTCGACGGTCGCGCGGAGGCCATCCCGATGCCGGACGCGAGCGTGGACGCGGTCTTCGTCTCCGCGGCCTGGCATTGGTTCGACCATCCGGTCGCGGTCCCGGAGATCGCCCGGGTGTTGCGCGCGGGCGGGCGGCTGGGTGTGCTGTGGACCAGCCGCGACCGCACCGTGGACTGGATCTTCGAAGCCGACCGCGGCCGCGAGGAACAACCCGCCCGGGAACACCTGGCCAGCCGGTTCCGCTTCACCCTGCCCGAACACAGCCCGTTCGGCCGAGTGGACACCGCCTCGTTCACCTTCACCCGCACCATGACCCTCGACGAGATCGTCGCCTGGCTCGGCACCTACAGCCAGTTCATCGTCGCGGACTACGAGCACACCCGCGCCCGCCTGACCCACGTGCGGGAACTGCTCGAGACCCAGGCCGCGGGCGCCCCGACCCTGGACATTCCGCTGACCTCCCAGTGCTGGCGCACCGACCGCCTGCCCCGCTGAGTGGTCCGCGCCCGGTGAGCTGCCTCGGCGGGTGCGTCGCTGGCTGCACCGCGGCGCAACGCGCCGTTCGTATCTCGCGCAGAGGCATGCTGTGCCGAACCGCGACCGGTCTGCAAGCCCAGCGGCGCAGCGGAATCGGCGCGGGGGAGCGGGTCAGCTGTCCACGTGCACGTGCGGGCGCTGATGCGGATCGGGCACCGCGCGCCGCAGAATCTCACGGGTGACCGGCGCGACCTCCCCCTCGCCGACGAACAGGAACTTGAGCAGGTTCGTGATCGGATTGCCCTCGGTCCATTCGAAATACACGTGCGGGTTCAGACCGGTCCGGTCGCGGATCGCCAGCAGAATCGCCGCGATCGAGTTCGGGATCGCCGCGGCCTCAACCGACAGGATCTTGTAACAGTCCAACTCCACCGCCCGCACGTGCAGATCGGTGGAGAATTCCGAGGCGTCGCGCACGATCACCTCGAGGAACAGGATCGGCGCCTGGGCGGGAATATGGCTCTCGAGCCGCTGCTCGGCCTCCTTCTCCCGATACTCGCCCGGTTCACGATCCTCCACCCCCTCGAGATCGTGGGTGACGATGCGGATCGTGCCGCTCGAGGCGATCTTGTCGATCAACCACGCGGCCTTGTCGTCGAAGTCGACCTCGATCGCCCGCAATTCGAACGCGCGCCGGGCCCGGGAGACGAACGACACCACGATGATCGCCACAATGAACAGTGAGGCCAACTGCACACCCTCGGGCTTTTCGAAGATGTTCAAAATCGTGGTGTACACGAACACCGCCGAGACGACCCCGAACCCGATCACCTTGCCGGCCTCGCGTTTGCGCGCGGCCGAGAGCGTCACCGCCACCGCGGCCGAGGTGATCAGCACCAGCACACCGGTGGCGTACGCGCCGCCCTGGGCGTCCACGTCGGCATCGAAATACCAGGTGATACCGAACGCGATCACCGCGAACACCAACACCAGCGGCCGTGTGGTGCGCGCCCACTCCGGCGCCATGCCGTACCGGGGCAGATAGCGCGGCACCAGGTTCAGCAGACCTGCCATCGCCGAGGCGCCCGCGAACCACAGGATCGCGATCGTGGAAATGTCGTAGACGGTGCCGAACCCGTCACCCAGATAGTGGTGCGCCAGATACGCCAGCGCCCGCCCGTTGGCCGACCCGCCGCTCCGGAACTCCTTCTCCGGGATGAGCACCACGGTGATGAAGCTGGTGACGATCAGGAATCCGCTCATGATCAACGCCGCGGTGGTGAGCAGTTTGCGCGCTCCGGCGATCCGGGTCTGCGGGTCTGCTTCGGGTTCGCCGGGAGCCGCCTTGATCTGCGGCATGACCGCGACACCGGTCTCGAAACCCGAGAGTCCCAGCGCCAGTTTCGGGAACACCAGCAGCGAGACGCCCACCATCGCGAAGATGCTGCCGTGCTGGGCGGTCAGCGCGTGCGTCCAGTCCACCACCAGGCCCGAGGCGGTGAACACATGCCACAGGCCGACCACCGCCACTACCACGTTCAGCGCCAGATACACCCCGACCAGCACGACCGCGGTACTGATCGCCTCGGCGAACCCCTTGAGGAAGATCGCCGCCAAGAAAGCCAGCAGCACCAGCGTGATCAGCATCGCGTGGCCCGTGAGCCAGTGCGGGACCAGCGGATTCTCCACGATGTGGGCCGCGCCGTCGGCCGCGGACAGCGTCATGGTGATCACGAAGTCGGTCGCCGCGAATCCCAGCAGCACCAGAATGAACACCTTGCCGGTCCAGCGCGGCAGCACATCGGTGAACATCGCCAGCGATCCGCCGCCGTGCGGGCTCTCCCGCGCCACCCGCCGATACACCGGCAGCGCGCCCAGCAACGTCAATGCCACCAGCACCAGTGTGGCCATCGGGGACAGCACACCCGCGGCGACCGCGGCGATACCCGGCTGATAGCCGAGGGTGGAGAAGTAGTCGACGCCGGTCAGGCACATCACCTTCCACCATGACCGCTGATGAGCCTCCTCGGCCTGCTTGACCATGGGCCCGGGATGCCGGGAGTACCGGTCTTCGTTCGCCCCCTCGAGCAACCAGGTTCTGAATCCGGATCGCGGCCGTTGGTCGGTCGTGGTCACGTCGTGGTCCCCCTAGGGAGCGTCCATCCGGGAAACCCGGTAACTCGGCATCGTCGGGGTCAATCTACGCGGCCCGGCGCTACGTGCCGTTACGGCCTGGTCGGCGTATCCGTCCGAATCGCACCGCGGATCGGCAGGGGTCGCGCACACCGTCCGGCAGCGATCGTTCCTAGCCAATCGTGCCAGAATGAGCAAGTGTGACGACCATCACAAAATTCGATATAGTCACTGGTCGCCCGGTGTGCATAGCCACGTTCTCGACATGTCTCTCCGTTTGCCGCCGTGCCGAACCGGGTAAACGAGGCATTCGTTGCCATTCTGTAACCCGCATGGCGACATCAGTTTTCCGCACTGCGACAGCGCGGTGCTTCAACACCACGGGGAGAGGAGCTCGCGCGTGACGAACGGCGACTCACAACCGCAACAACGACGTTCCGTGGCCGCAGCGGCAATGGGCAACGCCACCGAGTGGTACGACTACGGCGTCTACGCCGCCACCGCCACCTACCTCACCCACGCCTTCTTCCCCGGCGCCCTCGGCACCATCGGCACCCTACTGGGCTTCGCCATCTCCTTCGTGCTACGCCCCATCGGCGGCATGTGGTGGGGCCCCCTCGGCGACCGCATCGGACGCAAAGCCGTCCTGGCCGTCACCATCCTGCTCATGGCCACCGTCACCGGCCTCATCGGCGTGATCCCCAGCCACGACAGCATCGGCGTCGCGGCCCCCATCCTCCTGATCGTCCTGCGCGTCATCCAGGGCTTCTCCACCGGCGGCGAATACGGCGGCGCGGCGACCTACCTCGCCGAATCCGTCGACGACAAACGCCGCGGATTCCTCGGCAGCTTCCTGGAATTCGGCACCCTGAGCGGCTTCATCGGCGGCTCGGCCATCGTGCTGCTCATGCAGGTCATGCTCAGCGAACACCAAATGCAACAGTGGGGCTGGCGTATACCGTTCCTGGTCGCCATCCCGCTCGGTCTCGTCGGCTGGTACCTGCGCAGCAGACTCGACGAATCCCCGGTCTTCACCGAAGTCGCCGAACACGAACACCCCAAGGGCGGCCTGATCAAACTGATCACCGACTACCGCCGCGAACTGCTCACCCTCGGCGGCCTGGTCATCGCACTCAACGTCGTCAACTACACCCTGCTCGCCTACATGCCCACCTACCTGCACGGCACCATCGGCGTCAGCGACACCCAAACCACCGCCATGGTCCTGATCGGACAGCTCGTCATGGCACTGGTGCTCCCACTCGCGGGCGGACTGTCCGACCGCATCGGCCGCCGGCCCATGTGGCTGATCTCCCTGGTCGGACTCGGCGTGCTGTCCATACCCATGTACTGGCTCATGGGCAAGGGAGTCGGCTGGGCCATCACCGGATTCATCGTCCTGGGCCTGCTGTACGTCCCACAGCTGTCCACCATCTCCGCGACCTTCCCCGCCATCTTCCCCACCCACGTCCGCTACGCCGGATTCGCCCTGTCCTACAACCTGTCCACCGCGCTCTTCGGCGGCACCGCCCCCCTGATCAGCCAATGGGTCATCGACCTCACCCACTGGGACCTGTTCCCGGCCTACTTCATGGTCGGCTCCTGCGTCCTGGGCCTGATCGCCTGGCTGTTCCTGCGCGAAACCGTCGGCGCCTCCCTGCGCGGCACCGACGTCCCCGTCAGCGGCGAAATCCCCGTCATCGCGACGCAAGAGCAGCAGAAAACCGCCTGACCCTCACCCGGCCGTGTTCCGCAACACCGCGGAACACGGCCGAACCAGGGGAGTGCAACCGCTCCCAACCCCACATCCACCCGGCGAACCGTGACGAAAACCCCTGCGCGGCGGGACGTTCGGCCAACAAGGCACCCGCGGTCATCGGTGACCACGATAGTTATCACCGATGACGACTCGGTTCGCCGAGGTCTCCGCCGCACCCGGTGCGGTCAGCGCCGCCTCGAACACCGGCCAGGAGCGGTGCAGATCCTCCTGCCAATAGGTCCAGGAATGAGTGCCCGTCGCGCGGAAATCGAACATCGCGGGAAGCCTCAACTGCCGCAGGCGATCCTGCAACTGATGGGTGCACATATTGGTCACCGACTCCAGCGGCGCACCGAAAAGCACCTGATACAACAACTGAACCGCGTCACCGTGAGCACCGTCGAGAGTATCGTGCGGACCCAGCACACCGCTGCCGGTGGAAACGTAGATAGCCGTACCGCGCAACCGGTTCGCGTGCAGATACGGATCGTTCGCCGCCCACGCCGGATCGCTCGGCGGACCCCACATGTTCACCGCGTTACCGTGCTCCTGAGCCACGACCGCCTGCACCATGGCCTGCCCCATCGGGTTACTGGTTCGCACACAACCGCTGTAGGAACCGATCGCCCGATACAGCCCCGGTGTATCCATCGCCAGCTGAAATACCGACGTGCCCGCCATCGAGACACCCGCGATGGCATTCGCACCGCTGCCATGAAATGCCGCGTCGATGATCGGCGGCAACTCGCGAGTCAACAGAGTCGCCCAGCGCTGACGCCCCAGAATCGGATCGTCCGCACGCCAATCGGCGAAATAACTGCCCGCGCCGCCGAACGGGATCACGACGTTGACCTGCTTGTCACGGAAAAACTTCACCAGATCGGGGCCCTGGATCCAGCTGCCGTCCGAGCCGCCGTTCGCGCCGTTGAGCAGATACAGCGTCGGCGCCGGACGATCGGGGGCCGCTGCCCGCAACACCCGCACCCGAGTCCCAGTGGCCATCGCGGCCGAATACACACCCACATCGAGTACCCGGTCGGACACCCGCCGGATGCCACTGATGTGCGAACCGTCCTGGGCACTCGGCGATGTCGGCGCCCCGGGATCAGCCGTGGCCGACGCGGGCACCGCAACGTCGTTGGCCACCAACGCGACAGCCACCGCAGCGGTTACCGCAAGGACACTCCGTGACATCCGCGCGAACAGCATCGCACTCCGATCCGAACGCAATGAACCGCGCATCCTGCCGCCCTGGAGCTCGCCCACCTGAATATGGATCCGATTGAACAACAGCGCAATTACGCCGGTCCACAACTCGCACCGAAGTTGTGCTCGTTCCCAGAACACGCCTCCCATGCTTGGCAATGCTCCTCGAGGCGAGCGACACTTACGCGAGTTATGCAGGGCGAGTATCGATTCCAGGACCGAAGCGTCCGGAAGCACTGGATTGCCGAGCGATTGCTCGGGTAGTGTACGCCGAGATACATCAGTTCGGATATCGGGAGTGTGGCGTGAGTCGTTTGATGCGAATAGTGGTTCTCTTACTGATTCCGGTGGTGGTCCTGGTCGGTGGTTGCAAGAGCTCGTCGTCGAGCGCGCCCAGTAGTGGCACGGACCAGTCGATCCCGGCGGACCCGACCGGCACCGCCGCCGACGCGCAGTCGGAGGACACCACCTGCCCGACCTCGAACACCACCGCCTTCGCCAAGACCAAATTCGTCGCACACACCGGCCTGGCCTTCGGCGCGTTCCACCGGTGGCTGTACAAGCCGATGAAGGCCGGCACCTTCAAGAAGGGCGCCAAGGGCCGCGTCACCGCATTCGTCAAGGGCGGTCTGGCGGCGTTGTTCGTCAAACGTGAGGTCCGCCTGGCGCTGGCCGACGCGAAGGCCAATCCCACACTGTGCAAAACGATCTCGGCGCCGCTGGGCAAACTCGGCGACACCGTGCAATCGGCCTTCGACAAACTCAAGAGCGGTGACAGCTCCGGCGTGGACGGGCTGAACACCCTGATCAGCCAGACCGAGAGTAGCTCCAAGGGGCAGGGTGTTGAGATCACCGAGAACGAGAACGGCGATCTGACCAAGTCGCCGAGCTGATCTGCGTTTCGAAGCGAATGAGGGCGGACCCGCGGGTCCGCCCTCATTGGTATCTACACGGTTGACGATGATTGTGCGAGGCCCCCAACCGCCTATCAATTCGTCACTGTGACGAATTGATGGGCTGCTGCAGGGGAAGGGGTAGGGCAGGTCGCTGCGAGGCTCATCAAGATCCGATCGGAAAAATTCCGATTCAAGATCGAATCGACGAAAAATTCTGTTACTCAGTATTTTTCGACATCCACGAACGTGACAGTGAACCGCGGGGCAGCTGCGAGCTCGGAGCGGGCCGGCGCTGAGCGTCGAGCCGGAGGCGCCGGATCCGTTGCGCAACAACATCCTTACCTGCTCCGAACGCCCATGTTATTGCGCCGATAATTGACATTATGTCAAGTAAGGTTGTTCGAACCGAAGGGTGCGACCTGAACCTTCTCGACGGTCGATCCCCCTCCGCTGGGATCACCCCTCCTGGCGGCGGAACCTTTTCCCGCCATACCGTGAAAAGGCTTGTGCGTCGGCCGGAATCGCTCCGGTCGGATGATGCGGTTACCAAAGCTCCCGCAAAGATCCCGGACGCCGGCGAATCTGCCCGCCACGCGTTCTGCTGCTCCGACGATCGCGGTGCTGACGCGGCCATCTCCCCCGGCCTCAGCGCGGGCCTGAAGAACCTGCGCGACAGGTTGCCGAGCATGCGGCGCCAGCCTGTTCCGACGTAGGTCCATGCGCCTCCGATTGTTCATCTCCGGGCTGTCGATAATCCGGACGTGGGCGCACAAGATCGGTAACCTCTGCGACATTGATCATGATTCGGAGACGGGCGTCACAGTTCGGGGTGGGGATGTTCGAGCGAAAGCTGTGAATTTTCGCGAACCCCTACCTCTCTAGACTTGAATGAGTCATAATCTTGAGTGTGTCCACTACAGCAGAGTTCGAGCGCATGTTGCGCGGTGCCGCTCTGCGGGTGACCGCCCCGCGGATCGCGGTTCTGGCCGCGGTGCACGAGCGTCCCCATTCGGATACCGACTCGATCCTGAACCGAGTGCGCGAGACGCTCGGGACGGTCTCCCATCAGGCCGTCTACGACGTGTTGCGCGCGCTCACGGCGGCGGGTCTGCTTCGACGTATCCAGCCGATGGGGTCGGTGGCCCGCTACGAGACCCGGGTCGGCGACAACCATCATCACGTCGTGTGCCGCTCTTGCGGGGTCATCGCCGATGTCGACTGCGCCGTCGGTGAGACGCCCTGCCTGACCGCATCGGACACCAACGGTTTCGTCCTGGACGAGGCCGAGGTCGTGTATTGGGGTCTGTGCCCCGATTGCTTTGCAGCCCAGCACAGTTCGCAATCTCGAATCTGAAGAAAGCCCGAATTACCCACTCTCGAAAGGAACACCGTGGCTGAGGAACACCCGCCTATTGCAGAGGCGAATACCGAACCCGCTGCGGGCGGTTGCCCCGTGGTGCACGGCCGGCTGAAGCACCCGTCGGAAGGCGGCAGTAACCGGGACTGGTGGCCCGAGCAGCTCAATTTGAAGATCCTGCAGAAGAACCCGGCCGTGGCGAACCCCATGGACGAGGGCTTCGACTACGCCGCGGCGTTCAAGACCCTGGATCTGGCGGCGGTCAAGCAGGACATCGTCGATGTCATGCACACCTCGCAGGACTGGTGGCCGGCCGATTTCGGTCACTATGGCCCGCTGTTCGTCCGGATGGCCTGGCATGCCGCGGGTACCTACCGCGTCAATGACGGCCGTGGTGGAGCCGGTGCGGGTATGCAGCGGTTCGCGCCGTTGAACAGCTGGCCGGACAATGCGAGCCTGGACAAGGCGCGCCGGTTGTTGTGGCCGGTGAAGAAGAAGTACGGCAAGAATCTGTCGTGGGCGGATCTGATCGTGTACGCGGGCAATGTCGCGCTGGAGGATATGGGTTTCCAGACCTTCGGTTTCGGTGGCGGCCGCGAGGATCAGTGGGAGCCCGAGGAGGACGTGTACTGGGGCCCGGAGCGTATCTGGCTGGGTGATGAGCGGTACACCGGTGAGCGGGATCTGGAGAATCCGCTGGCCGCGGTGCAGATGGGTCTGATCTATGTGAATCCGGAAGGCCCGAACGGCAATCCGGATCCGCAGCGGGCTGCGGTGGATATCCGTGAGACGTTCGCGCGGATGGCGATGAACGATGTGGAGACCGCGGCGCTGATCGTGGGTGGTCACACGTTCGGTAAGACCCACGGCAACGGCAACGCGGATCTGGTCGGTCCGGAGCCGGAGGCCGCTCCGCTGGAGCAGATGGGTCTGGGTTGGAAGAACGGTAACGGCACCGGCGTGGGCAAGGATGCGGTGACCTCCGGTCTGGAGGGCATCTGGACCACGACGCCGACGAAGTGGGACAACACGTTCCTGGAGATTCTGTACGGGTACGAGTGGGAGTTGGAGAAGTCTCCCGCTGGTGCGTGGCAGTGGATTCCGGTGAACGGCGGCGGTGCGGGCACCGTGCCGGATGCGCATGTCGAGGGCAAGACGCATACGCCGACGATGTTGACCACGGATCTGGCGTTGCGGTTCGATCCGATCTACGAGCAGATCACGCGGCGGTGGTTGGAGAACCCGCAGGAGTTGGCGGATGATTTCGCCAAGGCCTGGTACAAGTTGACGCACCGCGATATGGGTCCGGTGGTGCGGTATCTGGGTTCGCAGGTGCCTTCGGAGGTTCTGCTGTGGCAGGACCCGATTCCGGCGGTGGATCACGAGCTGGTGGACGCGGCGGATGTGGCGGCGTTGAAGGCGAAGGTGCTGGAGTCGGATCTGACTGTGGCGCAGCTGGTTTCGACAGCGTGGGCGGCGGCGTCGTCGTTCCGCGGCAGTGACAAGCGTGGTGGTGCGAACGGCGGGCGGATTCGTCTGCAGCCGCAGGCGGGCTGGGAGGTCAACGAGCCCGACGAGCTGGCTCAGGTGGTTCGGGTGCTGGAGGGCATCCAGGATTCGTTCAACGCCGCGCAGTCGGGCGGGAAGAAGATCTCGTTCGCGGATCTGGTGGTGCTGGCGGGTTCGGCCGCGGTGGAGAAGGCCGCCAAGGATGGCGGTTTCGAGGTCGAGGTGCCGTTCACGCCGGGGCGTACCGATGCCACGCAGGAGCAGACCGATGTGGAGTCCTTCGCGGCGCTGGAGTATCCGGCGGATGGTTTCCGGAACTATCTGGGTAAGGGCAACCGTTCCTTGGCGGAGTACATGCTGATCGACAAGGCGAATCTGCTGACGTTGAGTGCGCCGGAGATGACGGTGCTGCTCGGCGGTCTGCGGGTGCTGGGGGCGAATTACCAGAAGTCCTCGCACGGTGTGCTGACCGATCGCCCGGGTGTGCTGTCCACGGATTTCTTCGTGAATCTGACGGATATGGGTACCGCGTGGGAGCCGTCGCCTGCTGATGACGGCACCTATCTGGGTAAGGATCGTGCCAGTGGTGAGTTGAAGTGGACCGGTACCCGGGTGGATCTGGTGTTCGGTTCGAATTCGCAGTTGCGGGCGTTGACCGAGCTGTACGCGGAGGATGATTCGAAGCGTAAGTTCGTCGACGATTTCGTCGCGGCGTGGGTGAAGGTGATGGATCTGGACCGTTTCGATCTGGTCTGATCCGGTGTGGTGGTGCCCCCGGGCCGATGTGGTCCGGGGGCACCGCTGTGTGTGCCTCTCCCCTGTTATGCGGGTCGTTGGGGCAGGGCGCAGGCCTTGCCGTCGGCCATGCCGGTGGGGCGTACGCCGAGGGCTTGGTTGAGGCGGGCGCGTTGGTTTTCCCAGCCGATGGTGGCGGCGAGTTCGGCGTATTGGGCTTTGGACAGGGTGGCCAGCAGGCGGGTGCGCAGGTCTTCCAGGTCGAGTGTGGTGGGTGTGCGGGTCATCGCTTCAGCGAGGGTGAGGACGAGTTTTTCCAGGTGGCTGTAGGCGTCGCTGGTGGTGTAGGTCGGCAGGTCGGTGAGTTGTCGTTCGGTCAGGCCGCTGGAGTGTGCGAGTGCGGAGCCGATGTCGAGGCAGAATTCGCAGCCGATGAGGCTGGCGGTTTTGAGTTCGGCGAGTTCTTTGAGGCGGGGGTCGAGTCGGTTGCTGAGCAGGAGCGCGGTTTCGTAGGTGCCGGTGCCGAACAGGAGCCAGGGTCTGCGGATGAGCCAGCCGAGCAGGTCGGTGCGGTGGCGGCGGGCGGCGGCGAGGGCTTGCGCGTAGTGCAGGGTTCGGGTTGTGGCTCGCATGTGGCTGTGTCTCCCCTGTGGTGTGCGCGTGTGGTGGGGTTCACCGAGCGCGGTTCCACTACATTATGTAGTAGGCCGGGGTGGTCGATGCCGTATCGGGCGAGCCGCGTGTCGATCGGGCATCAGGCGGGGGTGCCGAACCAGCGGGTCAGGGCTTCGCGCAGGCCGGTGACGCCGTCGGCGGCGGCCCAGGCGACGATTCCGTCCGGTCGCACCAGAACGCCCGAAAGAGCTTGTGGTTCAGCAGGTTTGGCCGTGACGACGCGGACGATGCGATGCCAGGGTGCGGCGATCTCGCGCACACCGGGGGTGTCGGCGAGGTCGAGCAGCAGGGCCTTTCCATCGGTGCAGTGTTCGGCCGGGCGGGTGCCGTCGGCGAGGGCGATATCGCGGATGACGGTGCCGAGCAAGGGGTGTGCGTCACCGAGGTCGTAGCGGTGGGTGATGCCGGAGATCTGCTTCAGCAGGGTGGTGGCGCCGTCGCGGGTGGCCAGGAGTTCGGCGGTGACCGCGCGCATGGCGCGGCTGTGCGGATCGGTGCGCATGATGGCGACCTGGGCGCGGGACCAGTGCAGCACCCACTCCCCGATCGGATGACGTTCGGCGGTGTAGGTGTCCAGCAGGCCGGCGGGTGCGTGCCCGGCGATGACGGCGCCGAGTTTCCAGCCGAGGTTGACCGCGTCGCCGATGCCCAGGTTCAGGCCCTGTCCGCCGAACGGGGAATGCACGTGTGCGGCGTCCCCGGCCAGCAGAAGGCGGCCTTTGCGGTAGCCGGTGACCTGGCGAGTGTTGTCGGTGAAGCGGGTGGCCGAGTGCACGGCGGTGATCTCGACCGGGACTCCCGATACCGCGCGCAGGGCGTGCTGGAGTTCGGCGGCGGTGACGGGGGCGGTGCGGTCGGCGGGTGGTCCGTCGAGTTGGACGGTGAGGATGCGACCGGGCATCGGCCCGTGCACGTAGATGCCGGTGTCGGTGCAGTTCCAGCCGCGCTGGAGGGCTTGCGCGCCGCGCATCTCGACGATGGCCTGGTGTCCGGTGATGAGCGGGTCGACGCCGGGGAAGTCGAATCCGGCGAGTTTGCGCATGGTGCTGCGCCCGCCGTCGCAGCCGACGAGCCAGCCCGCGCGTACGACGGTGTCGCCGAGCCAGACGGTGACGCTGTCGCTGTCGTCGGTGAAGCCGGTGAGTTCGGTGTCGCGGCGGATCGGGATGCCGAGTTCGGTCGCGTGGGCGGTGAGGATTTCCTCGATGGCCTGTTGCGGGACGATGGTGGCTTCCCGGGCGGGGCCGAGTTCGGCGAAGGCGGGGTCGCTCTCGTCGATGTCGTTGTGGTCGACCCAGATTCCGGCGAAGTGGCCCACGGGCCTGGGGGCCGCCGCCCCGGCCGGGGCGGGTGCGAGCCGGGCGATGTGTGCGCGGTGGCGTTCGGCTAGCTGCGGCAGCAGACCGCGGCGGTCGAAGGCTTGTGCGGTGGGGATGTTGATCGAGCCCGCTTTGATGGTGCGGTCGGGTGCGGGGAGCCGGTCCACGACCAGGACGTGCGCACCGGCGAGGCGTAGTTCGCAGCCGAGCATCAGTCCGACGGGTCCGGCTCCGGCGACGACGACGTCGAATGTTTCGCTCATGGGTGCCACGGTGCCCGCGGGCGCCGAGTGAGGCTCGCGTGGGCCGCGGACGGTTCGCGCGGCGCGGGTCGCGAGGTGTGAATAGTATTGCGGGGTAATGCGATGGGGCATTCGGCGCATACCGTTCGGCTGGTCCGGATCGGTGCGGGTGCCGGAATATGTTCGGGGGCAAGGTGTTTGTCGTTCCGGTGCGGGTATCGCGGTATGGCGCGCGAGTTTTCCCGGGACACCTTCGGTGAAAGGCGGCGGGCACGATGACCGGGCCGGATCGGTATGACGAGCAGGATGTTTCGGGTGGGTCGCTGGCCGACCGGTACGGCGGGACCGAGCCGGTGCGGTGGCAGGGGCAGGTGGTGCAGTCGATGTTCTGCGAGGCGTTGGGTGCGGATCCGACGATGTTGACGTTGACGTTGCGTCGCGCCGCTCCCCCGGCCGGAGTGTTCGGGGTGGGGATCGCGGTGTCGGTGTTGAGTGGGTATGTGGCGTTGGCGGGGCGGCGTTTGCGTGGGGTGGATGTGTGGACCGAGGCGATGTGCGGTGGTGTGGAGATCGAATTGTGTGGGGCGGGTCCGGATGCGCGGTTCGCGTTGACGCCGGTGTGGCTGGGTGGGGATGGTGAGACGGTGTCGTGGGTGGGCAATTACGGGGTGTTGGTCGATCGGTCGCCCGACGGGGCGGCGGTGTTGCGGTGCAGCACGGGTGTGGGTGCGCCGGATTTCGCGGAATTGGTGGTGGAGGTGGGGATTCGGGCCGCGCCGACACACGAGTCGCGGTACAGCGGGGCGCTGTACGAGTTGGGGGTGGCGATGCACGGGCGCGGTGAGACCGATGAGGCGTGCGTGTTGTGGGGGCAGGCGGCGGATCTGGGGCATGTGGGTGCGGCGTACGACCTGGGGGCGGTGCGGTTCGGGCACGGTGAGCTCGCCGAGGCCGAGCGCTGGTGGCGTGCGGCGGCCGAACATGGCGACGTGCGGGCGATGATCGGGCTGGCCGAGGTCCTGGATCGGCACGGGAGCGCGGGGGAAGCGCGGCGGTGGCGCGATTGTGCCGGGCAGGGATCGCGGCCCTAGCGTGCGGTGATTGTCCGGTCTCGGACCTGGTGCGCAGGGTTCGGGGCTGGAGCTGGTTCTCAGGTGAACGGCCAGGGGGTCAGGAGCAGGCGGCCGCCGCCGATGAGGCAGGCCAGTGCCGCCGCGGCGAACACCAGCACCCACAGCAGTGCGGGTATGCGGGTGAGGTGGGCGAGTTGGTCGGCGTCGGAGCCGTCGCCGCGGACGTGGACGCGTTGCAGTTCCGCGACCGCGCGCAGGCCCCCGAACAGCAGGAACCAGGCCACCGCGTATCCGAAGACACCTTGGACGACGACGTCGCCGTACCAGGAGACGGCGAAGACGGCCGCTCCGGCGACGATCACCGCGAGCAGGCCGAACATGTTGCGGATCAACAGCAGCAGTATCGCGAGGGCGGCGACGACCAGCCACAGCATCAGGGTCAGGCGTCCGATGCCCAGCAGCGCCGCGCATCCCAGGCCCAGCAGTGAGGGGGCGGGATATCCGGCCATGGTGGTCAGGATCATGCCGGGGCCGTAGGGTTTTCCGCGCGAGACGGTGACTCCGGAGGTGTCCGAGTGCAGGCGCACTCCGCGCAGGGTTCGTCCGGTCAGCACCGCGACGAGGGCGTGCCCGCCTTCGTGGGCGATGGTGACCGCGGTGCGCAGGATCCGCCACACCGGCGTGTACAGCACCAGCAGCAATGCGGCGGCCGCGGTGGCGGCGATGACCCACAGCGGTGGGTGCGCGGAGACCAGGCCCAGCTGATCCGATACCGAGGACACCGACAGCGGTGCGGCGATGCGCGACGAACTCACCGCCGTAGGGTAGCGGTACGTTACGCGACGTGCACCGCGTGCACGCTTTAAGCTGGCGGGCGGGATCGCCGGGGTCGGCTCGGCGTGCGGCAGAGGAGATCGTGATGAAGTCCCTGCGATGGGTGGCTGCCGGTGTGGGTGTGATGGGTGTTGCCGCAACGCTTCTGACCGGGTGCAGCGATGTGCAGAAGGCGTTGAACAAGGGTGGTGACACCGCGTGCAGCGATTATGTGAAACAGGATCAGGATACGCAGCGGATGACGATCACGAAGTTCATCAAGCAGCAGACCAACAATGATCACGAACCGGCGGGCACGACGGTGGATGCGACGATGGTGTCGGTGAATTTTCTGTGCAGCAATCAGCGCAATGCCGCCACGCCGATCAAGAACGCCGACGTGGCGGGCATCTTCCTCAACAAGTAGGGTTCGGCGCGGCGGTCAGCGCAGCAGTTCGATGACTCGGGCCATTGTGTCCATATTCGGTTCCAGGACGGTGAAATAGCTGATCCCGTACCGCTTGTGGCGTTCGCGGAGTTGATCGGCCATCTGCTCGGGGGTGCCCAGCAACAGTATCGGGATCTCCTCGGCGCGTTCGGCCGCGCCGGCGGGCAGGTTGGGGGCCAGACGGTCGAGCAGGGCGGCGCGTTCGTTCGGTGCGGCCAGTTGCTGGATGAGGATGTTGAATTCGGTGGTGTCGCGGCGTGGGCCGAGTAGTTCGCGCACGGCCGCGACGCGCTGGTCCAGATCCTCGGGGGTGCCGGCGGTGATGAGGCCGCTGTCGGTGGCGCCGCCGCCGGTGAAGGCCACCACGTCGGCGTGTTCGGCGGCCACGCGCAGCATTCGCTCTCCCCATCCGGCGATCAGCAGCGGCGGTCCGCCCGGGCGGGCCGGGCGGGGGCGCCGAGCCGGGTCGGCAAAGGTGGCGCGCAGGGTGCGCGCGGTGTGCTCGACCTGCGCGACGCGGCGGCCCGCGCTGGGGAATTCGATTGCGGCGGCGTCGAATTCGGATTTCACGTAGCCTGCGCCCAGGCCGAGTTCGACGCGGCCGTCGGTGAGCAGATCGAGGGTGGCGACCTCGCGGGCCAGCAGTGTCGGGTTGTAGAACGGGACGTTGAGCACGAAGGAATTGACCTGTGCCCGCTCGGTCGCCTCGGCGGCCAGCAGCATCGCCGGCAGCGGAGCCAGGAATCCCAGATGATCGGCCACGCCCAGGACGTCGAAGCCCGAATCCTCTGCCCTGCGGCACTTTTCGATCCAGGATCTCCTGGAATCGGTGAGGAACATGTTCACGCCGAACCGGAACGGTGAGCTCATGTTTCCCTGTGTACCAGCCGGGTCCGACAATTTCGCCGCGACCGGGTGCGGTATGCGCAATCATGGGGTGCAGCGCCCGGACTTCGCCCGACGACGAGGTTGGTGACCATGCCGCAGTCGCGCACTCTCACCCAGCAGCGCGCCGCCCTGGAACAGGAGTGGGCTCGCTGGGCGCTCCCGCACGCCCCGGCCCCGGAACCGCTCCCGCGCAACAGTTCCGGGCGCACCATGTTGCGCAATGAGGTGGCCCAGTCCTGGCAGCGCTCGCTGAGCACGGTGGATCCCGACCGTCGCGCCGCGCCCGCCGACGACGACGAGATCGGCACCCGCTGGGCGCATTCGCCGCTGCGTGCGCCGGTGACCGCGCTGGCCGACGAATTGCACAGCATCACCGACGGTTCCGGATTCACCGCGTGCGTCACCGATGAGCGCGGCACGATTTTGTGGGTGTCCGGCGGGCGGGTCCTGCGCAAACGGGCCGAACAGCTCAACTTCGCTCCGGGGGGCCGGTGGGACGAGCCGCACATGGGCACCAACGCGATGTCGCTGGCGCTGTGCACCGGGCAGCCGGCCACGGTGTTCTCCGCCGAACATCTGATCGCCGCCCTGCACAGCTGGGTGTGTTACAGCGCGCCGATCAACGCCCCCGACGGGCGCCGCCTCGGGGTGATCGACCTGTCCACCAGCTGGGAACGCTCCCATCCGCTGGCGCTGTCGACCGTGCGCGCGCTCGCGACGGCGATCCGTTCGCAGTTGCCGGCGGATCTGCCCGTCGAACACCCCGATCTGCGCCTGCAGTGCCTGGGCGAGGCGAATTATTTGTCGCGGGCGGGGTGCCCGGTGCGGCTGCGGCCTCGCCAGCTCGAGATCCTGACCCTGCTGGCCCTGGAACCGGACGGGTTCACCCCGCAGCGGTTGCAGACCGCGATCTACGGGGACCGGCCGGTGGGCGCGGGCACCCTCAAAGCCGATGTGTCACATCTGCGCCACGCGACCGGCGGACAGATCGCCAGCCGCCGCTATCTGCTGACCCGGCCGATCTCGTGTGACGCGGTGGACCTGCGCGACGCTCTGGCCGCCGGGGACCTCACCGCGGCGCTGCGGCTGTATCGCGGGCCGTTGCTGCCCGGATCGGACACCCCCGGCATCGTGCGGTGGCGCGATGCCCTGGCGGTGAGTGTGCGCACCGCGGTGCTCGAGAGCCCGTACGCGGCGCACCCGGTGCAATTCGGCATCCGGTGCCCCGAGGACGTGCGGGTGCACGAGCACGCGCTGGCGCTGTTGCGGCCCGGGGATCCGCGCCGCGCGGAGGTGACCGCGCGCCTGCACGCCGCACTGACGGACTGAACACCTCGCCGCCGCAGCCCCCCGGCGGCGCCAACCTGTTGCCAACCATGGTGTCCCACACTGACGCCGTCCCGGATCACTTCCGTGGTACGCGCGTCGGCTCGTGCGGGTCTCGGCCCCGTGTGAGCGTTGGAGGGTTCGCGTGTGCGACGGACGACCACGAAGCGAGCATCATGATCTACGCCAAGCCCGGAACCGAGGGCAGCATCGTCGAATTCGCCCGCCGCTACGACAATTTCATCGGCGGGGAGTGGAAGGCGCCTGTCGAGGGACGATATTTCGACAATCCCTCCCCCATCGACGGCGAAACCTTCTGCGCGGTCGCCAGATCCACCGCCGCGGACGTCGATGCGGCGCTGGATGCCGCGCACGCCGCGGCGCCGGGCTGGGCGGCCACCCCGGCCGGGGAGCGCGCCAACGTGCTCAACCGGATCGCCGATAAGATCGAAGCGAATCTCGAACCGCTCGCGGTGGCCGAGTCCTGGGAGAACGGCAAGTCGGTGCGCGAGACGCTGGCCGCGGATCTGCCGTTGACGGTGGATCACTTCCGGTATTTCGCCGGTGCGGTGCGCGCCCAGGAGGGCGGGATCTCCGAGATCGACGGGGACACCATCGCGTATCACTTCCACGAGCCGCTCGGTGTGGTCGGGCAGATCATCCCGTGGAACTTCCCGATTCTCATGGCCGCCTGGAAGCTGGCTCCCGCGCTGGCCGCGGGCAACTGTGTGGTGATCAAACCGGCCGAGCAGACCCCGGCCTCGCTGCTGCTGGTGATCGAACTGATCGCCGATCTGCTGCCGCCCGGAGTTGTCAACGTGGTCAACGGTTTCGGCGTCGAGGCGGGCAAACCGCTGGCCTCGAGCCCGAAGGTGGCCAAGGTCGCGTTCACCGGTGAGACCACCACCGGGCGGCTGATCATGCAGTACGCCAGCGAGAACATCATCCCGGTCACCCTGGAGCTGGGCGGGAAGAGCCCGAACATCTTCCTGCCCGACGTCGCCGCGCACGACGACGCGTTCCTGGACAAGGCCGTCGAGGGCTTCGTGATGTTCGCGCTGAATCAGGGTGAGGTGTGCACGTGCCCGTCGCGGGCGTTGATCCATTCCTCGATCTACGACGAGTTCATCGCCCGCTGTATCGAGCGCACCCGCGCGATCACCGGCGGCAATCCGCTGGACACCGAGACGATGATCGGCGCGCAAGCCAGTAACGACCAGTACGAGAAGATCCTGTCCTACTTGGACATCGGCCGTCAGGAGGGCGCGAAGGTGCTCACCGGCGGTCAGGCCCGCAAGGTGGAGGGCTATCCGAACGGCTACTACATCGAGCCGACGATCTTCGAGGGCCGCAACGATATGCGGATCTTCCAGGAGGAGATCTTCGGTCCGGTGGTGTCGGTGGCGCGCTTCGACAGCGTCGAGGAGGCGATCGGGATCGCCAACGACACCCTGTACGGGCTGGGTGCGGGCGTGTGGACCCGCGATATGAACACCGCTTACCGGGTGGGCCGGGCGTTGCAGGCCGGGCGGGTGTGGACCAACTGTTATCACGCCTATCCCGCGCACGCGGCGTTCGGCGGATACAAGAAGTCCGGCATCGGCCGGGAGAACCACAAGATGATGCTGGACCACTATCAGCAGACCAAGAATCTGCTGGTCAGCTATTCGCCGGACAAGCAGGGATTCTTCTGATGCCCGATCCGGGCGATGCGGGCGCGGCGCGGCGGATCGGGATAACCGACGCCGCGGCCGGGCTGCTGGACGAGTTGGTCGCCCGGCACGGTCCGGTGATGTTCCATCAGTCCGGCGGCTGCTGCGACGGCAGCTCCCCGATGTGTTATCCGCGCGGGGAGTTCCGGGTGGGTGCGGCCGATGTGCTGCTGGGCGAGTTGCCCGGGAGCACGCCGTTCTGGATGAGCGCGGACCAGTTCGACTACTGGCGGCACACTCACCTGACCGTGGACGTCGTGCCCGGGCGGGGCAGCGGGTTCTCCCTGGAAGCGCCCGGGGGAGTGCGGTTCCTGATTCGGTCGCGGCTGCTCACCGACACCGAGGTCGAACAGCTCGACGCCGACCCGCCGCGCACGGGCGCGCAACTGCCCGGCGAGAATCGGTCCTGATTCCAGTGGTTCCGGACCGGCCGTCCACTCCGGCCCGGAATCCGCCGTGGCCGCCGCGCGGTCACCTGTGGTGCCGGTGCGGCGGCCACGCCCGGCCCGTCCGGTCCCGGGATTGTTCCCCTTCCCGGGCCGGGCGGGCGCGGGAAGGGCCCCGCGAACGTTCGTGCGCGGGTCCTTGCGCACCCAGGCCGCTCAGCGGCCCGGCAGGAACCGGATGCTTCGGGCCAGCGACATCAGCGCGGGCTGCCAGGTGCTCTGCGGCAGCCCGAACGGCGGATCCAGATTCATCCAGCGGGTGGCCACCACGCTCTGCGGTTCGGTGAATTTCAGCAGTCCGTCGGGACCGTGGCGGCGGCCCACCCCGGAGATGCCCATCCCGCCCATCGGTGCGGCGGTGGTGCCCCACGCCGGGGCGTACCCCTCATCGATGCACACCGTGCCCGCGTGCAGGCGCTCGGCGATGCGCTGCCCGTCCGCGGTGCTCGCGGCCCAGACGCTGGCGTTGAGGCCGTACTCGGTGTCGTTGGCGCGGGCGATGGCCTCCTCGACACCCGAGACCGGGTATATCGATACCAGCGGCCCGAAGGTTTCGTTGCGGGCGCATTCCATCTGATCGCCCACCCCGGACAGCACCGTCGGTTCGAAGAACAGCGGCCCCAGATCGGGGCGCGGGTTACCGCCGGCCAGCACTGTCGCGCCCTTGGACACCGCGTCGGCGACATGTTTGGTGACCGTCTCGAGTTGCGCGGCGGAGATGAGGCTGCCGATATCGGTGGAGAAGTCGTATGCCGCACCCAGTGTCGCCGCGCGCACCGCGGCGGTGAACAGGTCGGTGAACTCCGCGGCCACGGTGCTGTCCACGTAGAGACGTTCGATCGAGATACACAGTTGCCCGGCGTTGGAGAAGCACGCGCGCACCGCCGCGCGGGCGGCCTTGGCCAGATCCGCCCCGCGCGCCACGATCATCGGATTCTTCCCGCCCAATTCGGCGGAGAACCCGATCAGCCGCTCCCCGCACTGGCGTGCGAGGGTGCGCCCGGTCTCCGAGGAACCGGTGAACATCAGATAGTCACACGACTGCACGATCTGGGCGCCCACCACCGCGCCGGGCCCCGGGATCACCTGCAGCACATCGCGGGGCAACCCCGCGCGCCACAGCAGTTCCACGCTCGCCAGCGCCGAGTACGGGGTCTGGCTGTCGGGTTTGACGATCACCGCGTTCCCGGCCGCGAGCGCGGGCAGCGCGTCACCGATCGACAGCAGCATCGGATAGTTCCACGGCGCGATCACTCCGACCACGCCCTTGGGCCGGGCGTGCACCGAGGCCCGGTTCAGCAGCGGGAACGCGCCCGGAACTCGCTGCGGGGCAAGGAGTTTGGGGGCGATGCGGGAGAAGTAGCGGGCGGCGAAGATCAGGCCCAGGATCTCCTCCTGCGCGGCCCACCGGGCCTTGCCGGTCTCGGCCTGGATCACGTCCATCAGATGTTCGCGCTGCTGTATCACCAGCGCGCGGTATTTGTCCAGGACTTCGGCGCGCTCGGCGGCCGGGCGCGCGGCCCACTGGGCTTGGGCGGTGCGGGCGCGCTCGGCCGCGGCGGTCACGTCGTCGGCGGCACCGACCGGCACTTCGCCCAGGGGCGCGCCGGTGAACACTTCGGTGATCGTGCGCGTCGCGTGGACCCCGGCGGAGTCGACCGCGGCGAATCCGGACAGGCGGGCGAATTCGGCGGGTTCCGGTACGGGCATGAACAGGCCTCCTACTTGTGAGTAACCGCGCGGTATGCACAATCTACCGCGCGGTGCGCGGGGCATCCCGCCGCTCACCGCACCGCATCGCCGCGCGTTCGGCGCCGGATGCGGGTGTGAGCGCGGATTCAGTTGCTCTGCAACGCTATTCGCACGCCGAGCCCGACCAGCAGCGTGCCGGTCGCCGCATCGATCACCTGCCGGACCCGGCGGCGGGTGAACACCCGCCGCAACGTCGCGATACCCACCGCGAGCACCACGAACCATCCCAGGGTCACCACCGTGGCCGCCGCGGCGACCTCGCCGGTGTCCGAGAGAGCCGGGGACGCGGGCAGGAACTGCGGCAACAGCGCGACGAAGAACACCGCGGCCTTCGGATTGAGCAGATTGTTCAACAGGCCCTGCCGGAAGCCCGCGCGCACACCGACGGGGTCCACGCAAACCTGTTGTGCGGCAGTCTCGTACGCCCCGCGCCGCGCGGCCAGCAACGCCCGCGCACCCAGATAGCACAGGTATACCGCACCGGCGAGCTTGACCACGGTGAACGCCGCGGCCGAGGCCGCCAGCAACCCGGCCACCCCCAGCCCGCTCAGCATCGCCCACACGAACACCCCGAGCGCGACCCCGGCCGCCGAGGCCATCCCCGCGCGGCGGCCCGAGAGCATCGCGTTGCGCGTCACGATCAGGAAATCCGGGCCCGGGGACATCGCGCCCAACAGCATCGCCACACCCACACCCGAGACCTGCGCGATCGACATCACCGCCCGAGTATACGAATCGCGGTAACATCGCAGCGCCCCAGGCATATTCGACAAATGCTGTCAAGAGCGCGACCCTTGTCGGCCATTGTCTCCGCAGCGGTCGCAACCTCGTCACAGAACGGTAATGTTGTGCCGAATCGCACGAATCAGGAAGGCCGAGGGTGACCATATCCAACCCGGGAGATCTCAACTGGCTACTGGATGATCTCGTGGACCGCCTCGCCGGTGTGCGATACGCGGTGGCGCACTCCACCGACGGGCTCGCGCTGGGCCGGTCCACCACGATGAGCCGTGCGGACGCCGAACACTTCGCCGCCATGTCCGCCACCCTCTACGGCCTCGCACGCAGCGCCGGGAGCCGCTTCGACGGCGGCGGGGTGCGCCAGGCGGTCCTCGAACTCGATCGCGCGGTCCTGTTCGTCACCGCGGCCGGGGACAACGCGTGCATCGCCCTGCAGGCCACCGAGGACGCCAACCTCGGCATGGTCGCCTACGAGATGAACCTGACCGTGCAACGCCTCGGCCGCTACCTGTCCACCGGTGCCCGCGGCTCGATGCACGCACAGCAGCGATCCTCATGACCTCCCACGCCCCCGTGCCCGACGCCCCCGCCCTGGCCGCCTCGGTCAAAGTCCTCATCGCCGGCGGTTTCGGCGTCGGCAAGACCACCATGGTCGGCGCCCTGAGCGAGGTCGCACCGCTGCGCACCGAGGAATTGATCACCGAGATGTCCACCGGCGTGGACGACCTGTCGGGAGTGGAAGCCAAGGACACCACCACCGTGGCCCTGGACTTCGGCCGCATCACCATCGACCGCAACCTGGTGCTCTACCTGTTCGGCACCCCCGGACAGGACCGATTCTGGTTCCTGTGGGACGAGCTGGCGCGCGGCGCCCTGGGCGCGATCGTCATCGCCGACACCCGCAGGCTGGAGAATTCCTTCGCCGCGATCGACTACTTCGAACGCCGCGGCCTGGTGTTCACCGTCGCGGTCAACTGTTTCGACCGCGCCCCGGTCTACACCCCCGACGAGGTCCGTGAGGCCCTGGACCTCGACCCGCAGGTGCCGGTCGTGCTGTGCGACGCCCGCGACCGCGGCTCGAGCAAAACCGTGCTGATGACCCTGGTGCAGGATCTCATCGCCCGCGCCACCGCCGCGGGTGTGCGCTGAGCGGCCTGCCCGGCTACGAATCGAGGTCGATCTCGGCGAACGAGCCGACCCAATGATGCGGCGGGCGCGGGGAATTGGGCTCCCCCGCCCGCGTCACGCCCACCGCGCGCCAGCCCGCGGCAACGGCCGCGTCGAGCTCCTCGGGATGATCGGACACGAACAGGATCTCCGGTGCGCGAATCCCGATCGCCGCGGCGATCGCCGCATATGAACCGGACTCACGTTTGGGGCCCGCGTTCGCCAGATCGAACCAGTCGCTGATCAGCCCCGACAGATCCCCGCCGCGGGCGAAGGTGAACCAATCACGTTGATTGCGCACCGAACCCGAGGAATACACGTACAGCCTCGCGCCGCCGCCATGCCAGGCCCGCATGGCCGCCGGCGCGTCGGGGAAGAACTCCCCGTGCAACGCGCCCGTGCGGAATCCCTCCCCGCAGATCAGTCCCTGCGCGGTCTTCAACGGCGCGGCCTTGACATCCGAATCGAGCCAGTCACACAGGATTTCGGCGACCGCACCCGTGTCCGCGTCCGCCCGCCCGGACAACTCCCGCACCCCGGCCAGCACCGGCGCGGCCGCATCGTTGCGATGCTCGGCCAGCCACCGCGGCAGCCGGTCGCGAGTGTAGCCGTACAGATCCTCCCGCACCGCGCGGGTCGGACTCGTGGTGCCCTCGATATCCAGGACGATCGCGGTGCTCACGCGGCGAGCAGCTCATCCAGCGTCGGGAAACTCTCCCCGATCCGGTCACCGGTGAAATCCCCGACCCAGCCGTCCTTCTCCTCGAAGAACCGGATCGCCAGGAAATCCGGGCGCACACCCATATCGAACCAGTGCCGGGTGCCCGCCGGTACCGACACCAGATCCCCCGCCTCACACACCACCGCGACCACCTCACCCTCCAGACGCAGGTAGAAGCAACCGCGGCCGGCGGCGAAGAAACGCACCTCGTCCTCGGCGTGGCGGTGTTCGGACAGGAACTTCCCGCGCGCGGCCGCGGCGGTCTCGGGCCAAGCCGGATCGCTCTCATCGGGGGCGATGCGCGCGACATCGGTGTGGCGGTAGCGGCCCTGGGCGTTCAGATCGTCGATGCGCGAAGCGTATTCGGCCAGAATGTCCCCCGTCGCGGCCCGCTGATCGGCCGGCAGCGGCCACCGGTCGAACACGATGCCCCGGCGCGCGAGTTCCGCGCCGATCACCTCCGGATCGGTGGTGCGCAACACGACCTGCTCGGCGTCGGTATCGGACATCACCTGCAGCACAGTCAATTCGGGTTCTCCTCGCTACCGGGCGACACGCCGATCTCCCGGCGGCCGGTCAACGTCACCAGCTCACACATCGCCTCGAGGCATTCGGCCCGATCGCGGGCCTGGGCCAGGCTCGCACCCCAGGCGGTGATGCCGTGCCCGGCGATGAACAACACCGGCGGGCTGTGCGGATCATCGCGCAGAAGACGTTCGATCTGCGCGCCGATCCGCGCGACGTCGGCATGATTGGACAATACCGGCATCTGTATCGAATCGGCCGCCCCGAGCCCCTTGATCAGCTCATAGCCGCTGAACCGCAACACATCCGGCCCCTCGCCCGCACCGATCGACACCGCGGTGGCATGCGGGGGATGCACATGCACCACCGCGCCGGCTCCGGTGGCCCGGTAGATCGCGGTGTGGATGGCGGTCTCGGCCGACGCGCGCCGCTTTCCGGCCAGGGCGGTCGAATCGGCGATCCGCACCCGCACCATATCGGCCGCGCTCAGCTCGCCCTTGGACAACCCGCTACCGGTGATCAACGCGCACTCGCCCAGGCGCGCCGAGATGTTGCCCGCGGTGCCAGGCATCCAGCCCCGCGCGTACAGCCCGCGCGCTATCGCCGCGATCTGTACTCCCGCAACGGTTTCCGCATCCGGCGACCCGTCTCGCGCCGAGATGTCGCCCGTAATGGCCGGTACCGCCATCGGTGACCCGCACTCGCACCGTTGTCTCGCAACGGTTCCCGAGTCCTTCTGCCCGCCTCGCGCGCCGATGCCATCTGTGGTGCCCGGTATTGCCACAGGTGACCCGCACACGACCGATTGTCCCGCGACAGTTTCCGCGCCCTTGTCCCCACCTCGCGCGACGAGGGACCGGGTGGCCGCGCGGCTGTTCGGCTCACCGGTGTGCGCCACGTCGTTCCCGGCGCCCACGGCATCAGCGCAAGTGCGAGAACCCGGGAGATCACCGTGGGCCGGGACGCTGACCGCTGCGCCGCGGTCCGCGCCGACCGGGCAACCGACGGTGGCGTCGGCATGGACCACGCCGTTCTCGGTGACCACGGCGGTGATCAGGTCCGGCGGCGTCACGTCGAACGCCGGGTTGAACACCGCGGTGCCCGCCGGAGCCGTTGGCACACCGGCGATCTCGGTGATTTCCGCGGCCGCGCGTTGCTCCACCACGATCTGCGCGCCGGTGGCGGTCGCCGGATCGCGGGTGGACTCCGGCGCGACCACCACGAACGGGATGCGATGCCGCCGCGCCGCCAGCGCCAGGGCGTAGGTGCCGATCTTGTTGGCCACCGAGCCGTCGGCGGTGATGCGGTCCGCGCCCACCAGCACACAGTCCACCTGCCCGGTCGCCATCGCCCACGCCGCCGCGGAATCGATCGTGAGCCGATGCGCGATACCGGCCTCGGCCAGCTCCCACGCGGTCAGCCGCGCGCCCTGCAACAGCGGGCGCGTCTCGCCCACCAGGACCGACTCGATCGCCTCGCGCGCGGCCAGCGCCTGGATCGCGCCCAGTGCGGTACCGAACGCGGTCGTGGCCAACCGACCGGTATTGCAGTGCGTGAGCACCCGCAACGGCCGATCCGGGCACAACCGCTGCACCAGATCCGCGGCATGCTCGGCCGCGGCCCGATTGACCCGCCCGTCCTGCTCGAGCAGCGCCCGCGCCTCGGCCAGGACCGCGCGCGGGCCGTGCGGGAGCTGTGCCAGCGCACGCCGCACGCCCCAGGCCAGATTCACCGCGGTCGGGCGCGCGGCGGCGATCCGCTGCGCCTCGGCCCGCACTCTCGCCTCGTCACCGGGATGCGCGCGGGCCGCGATCGCCACCCCGAACGCGCCGGTCACCCCGATCGCCGGAGCCCCCCGCACCGCCAGCGTGGCGATAGCGTCGATGACCTGATCGACCGTAGTGATCCGCAGCAGTTCGAGCCGCCTGGGCAACGCCCGCTGATCGACGACGACCAACCCGTCCCGATCCCACGAGATCGAACTTTCACCCATCCGCGCAGAACACCTTCACACCTGAACCCGACAACCTCGATGTCACCGTATCGAACCCGCCCCCGCCCACGCACCGCCAGGTTTGCGCTCGCCCCGATCACCACTGCCCGCGTTGCCTCGGCCCGGGTGGTGTGGACGTTCCGGGGTCGGGACGCGTGACCCGGCACGCGGTGCGCCGACCGGTACTGTGCTCGGCATGCGCACCGAGCCGACCCAGCTGCTCATCGACACCGTCGCCTGGGTGCTGGTCCAGGACGGCCGGATCCTGTGCGCTCGCCCGCGCGGCAAGGACGTATTCTACATCCCGGGCGGCAAACGCGAAGGCGCGGAAACCGATTCGCAGACCCTGCTGCGCGAGATCGACGAGGAACTCACCGTCGCGCTGGCGGCGCACACGCTCGTCCACGTGGGCACCTACGAGGCCGAATTGCCTGGGGCCACACCGGGTTCGGTGCGCATGGCCTGCTACACCGCCGACTACACCGGTACCCTCGCACCGTCCAGTGAGATCGACGAGATCGCATGGTTCAGCTACCGCGATCGCGATCGCGTCCCGCCGGTCGATCAGCTGCTGTTCGATGATCTTCTCGCCCGCGGCCTGCTGCCCGCGTACCCGGCGCGCACATATTGACCCACCCGTGGCGCACACCGGTCGATCAGCGACTCCGCGCTCGAGCCACCGGACCTCGAGTTCGCGAAGAACATCGTCGAGGCCGGATTCGGCTTCGACCGATCGCGGAGTTACCTCGCACAGATTCGCTCAACTCGTGTGCGCCGCATCGCGACCGGCCAAACTAGAACGAGTTGTGCAGACTTTTCAGTGCACGATTGTTTCCTGAAATCCGCGGATAACTAGTCTATAGAGGCGTTTGACCGCGTGTAATCCGATCCCCCTCTCGATTTGTGTACTCCGAGTCGCTAGTCTGAATATGAAACGTGTTCTAGTGTTATGCGGCGAGACTTTCCAGCGCCGGAAAACCAGAGGAGTACTTGACGCCATGCGTACCGAGATCTGCGAACGACTGGGCATCGACGTCCCCATCTTCGCCTTCACCCACTGCCGTGACGTCGCCGCCGCAGTGAGCAACGCCGGCGGGATCGGCGTGCTGGGCGCGGTCGGATTCACCGCCGAGGAACTCGAGGTCGAACTGGCTTGGCTCGACGAGCACGTACAGGGCGTCTACGGCGTGGACCTGGTCATCCCCTCCAAGTACGAGGGCAAGGGCGCGGACGGGCTGTCCCCCGACGAGCTGGAAGCCAAACTCGCCGAGATGGTTCCCCAGGGCCACCGCGACTTCGCCGAGAAACTCCTCAACGACCACAACGTCCCGCACCTGCCCGAGGGCGAGCACCACCACCAGCTGCTGGGCTGGACCGCCACCACCGCCGCCCCGCAGGTCGAGGTCATCCTGCGCCACCCCAAGGCAAAGCTCGTGGCCAACGCCCTGGGCACCCCGCCCGAGGACATCGTCAAGCAGGTCCAGGACTCGGGCCGGTTGATCGGAGCGCTGTGCGGCTCGGTCAAGCACGCGCTCAACCACAAGCGCGCGGGCCTGGACTTCGTCGTCGTGCAGGGCACCGAGGGCGGCGGCCACTGTGGTGAGATCTCCTCGCTGGTGCTGTGGCCGCAGGTCATCGACGCGATCGGCGACCTGCCCGCGCTCGCGGCCGGCGGCATCGGCAACGGCCGTCAGGTCGCCGCCGCGATGGCGATGGGCGCGGCCGGCGCCTGGACCGGTTCGCTGTGGCTCACGGTCGAGGAGGCCAATGTGCCGCCCGCGCAGATGCAGTCCTATATCGATGCCACCAGCCACGACACCGTGCGCTCGCGCTCGTGGACCGGCAAGCCCGCGCGGATGCTGCGCAACGACTGGACCGAGGCGTGGGAGAACCCGGCGAACCCCGACCCGCTGCCCATGCCGCTGCAGATGATGGTCGCCCTGGACGGGGTCAAGCGCGGGCACCGCTACCCCGAGGCCGCCAAGGACGTCAACTTCAACCCCGTCGGCCAGGTCGTCGGCCTGATGAACAAGGTCGAGCGCACCGCGGACGTCATGCAGCGGCTCATCGAGGAGTACCTCGAGGCCTGCGAGCGGCTGAACAAGCTCAACAACGGCTGAGTCGACCACCCGCACAGCGTGATTGCGCCGTCCCCCTCGCCGGGGCGGCGCACTCGCTGTATTCGGGGAACTCACGCCCGACGCGGACGCGCCCTGACGGCACTGGAACAGGTCCCTCTCGGCTCGCCCTGTACGCCGATTCGCTTGCAGCCGATCAACCTTCGGATGCGCTCACCGGCCGGCGTACACCGGCGCGCCGTAGAGTCGAATCACCGGAAGTGTCGTGCCCTCGGGACTGTCGAGCCCCGGATTACCGCGGCGGGTTGCCGATCATCACCACACGCGTTCCGTCCCAATGGAACTTGACCTGGGTGGTGGTGCCGTCGGAGCAGGCGTTGCAACTGCCCGGGGTCTTGTAGTTCAACGCCACCGTGTCATCGGTGGTCCCGGCCGGGGCCAGGGAGGTGAACCCGTAGGCCTTGGACGTCGCGGTGCCCAGATAATGCCCCGAGTGGAACATCAGTGCCTGATTCGGTGAGCTGCCCGTCGCGCCCTGGATCGTGATGATCGCGGTGGACAACGTGGCGCACGGATTGAAATTGCCCTCGATCGAGGCCGGATTCGTATCCCACTGCGCATGGGTGACCGGTTCGGCGGGCTGTTTCGCGATAGCGGCGCGAACGGTCGGCGCGGACAGATCGACCCCGCACTCGATCAGCGGGGCTCCCGCGGTCGTAGCATGCGGATCCGCCTGCGCCACAGCAGAAGTGGACGGGGTGGCCGCGTGATCGGCTTGCGGGTTGCCGCTGCTCCCGCAACCGGCCAGCAGACCCGCGGAGACGATACTGACAAGGGCGGCGACGCCGGTGGATCGGAACACTATCGGTGACCTTCCGTCGGTTCTGCGTGCAGTTGTCATTACCCCGTCGGTCGCAGAGTATTCCGCGCCTCATCCACACCGTACAGAGCCGATGGCGCCGGGGCGCACCAGCGCCACGACACCTCGCAGGCGCGGCGGATCTCTTCGGATCGCACAGCCTCGGAGCCCACCGCGAGCAGGCCACTTCGACCGTGCGCATACCCGCGAGAGCATGAGACCCACTGCGCCGCATGCGTTTCGGGTGCACTCGGTGGTCGATCGCGCCGAGTGCGCGACCTTCGCGCTCAGGCCGATGCGGCCGCGCGCTCGGCGACCGCCGCGGTCATCGCACCGAATCCGCGCCGCAGCGCCCCGCCCAGCAGGCCGGTGACCACGGGCGCCAGCCAGCCGCCGAGCTCGAAATGCGAGTCGTAGCGGCAACGCCGGTCATCCAGCGGGGTCAGGGTGTGCGAGCGCAGGCTGTGCAGTGCGCCTCCCGGAACCGGGATCATGGAGTAGGAGAATCCGGTGCCCGGTGTGACCGAGCGGATCCGCTCGCGCTGGGTCATCGCCCGCGGGCCCAGCAGCCGCACCCCCATGACGATCGGCGCGCCCGGCTCGAGCGCCGATTCGGCCGTGACGCAGAACGGATTCCACTCCGGGTAGCGCGGAAAGTCGGTGAGTACCTGCCACACCACCTCGGCGGGGGCGTCGATCTGCACGGTGTCGTCGATCACGAAGGCCATGCCGGAACAATACTGAAACAGGTTCTAGGTGTGCCGGGCCGGGGTGCGCGGCCCGGCACACCGCGCGATCAGGCCCGGCCGACCGCGAGTGACACGTTGTGCCCGCCGAACCCGAAGGAGTTGCTCAGCGCGTACGAGATGCCCTGCTCCCGGGCCTTGCCGTGCACGACGTCCAGTTCCACACCCTCATCGGGATTCTCGAAATTCAGTGTGGGCGGGACGATTCCATCGCGGACACTGCACACCGTCAGGATCGCCTCGAGCGCGCCGACCGCGCCGATCGAATGTCCCAGCGCACCCTTGGGCGCGTACACGCTCGCCTCGGGCGAGACCGCGGTGATCGCGTTGGCCTCCGAGGCGTCCCCGACCGGGGTGGAGGTCGCGTGCGCGTTGACGTGCTCGATATCGGCCGGGGTCAGCCCGGCGAATTCGATCGCCTTGCGCATCGCGCGCGCCGAGCCCTCGCCCTCGGGCTGGGTGCCGGTGATGTGATAGCCGTCGGAGGTGATCCCCGCGCCCATCACCCGGCCGTGGATCTGCGCGCCGCGCGCGCGGGCGAACTCCTCGGACTCCAGCATCACCAGCGCGCCGGCCTCACCGAAGACGAATCCGTCGCGGTCGCGGTCGAACGGGCGCGAGGCGCGGGTGGGTTCGTCGTTGCGGGTACTCATCGCCCGCATCATCGCGAAGCTGGCGATCGGGATGGCCTCGATATATCCCTCCACACCGCCGGCGATCGCGACATCGGCCTCGCCGGTGGCGATCAGCCGCCACGCGTGCGCGATCGCCTCCGCGCCCGAGGAGCAGGCCGAGGTCGGCGCGTACACGCCCGCCTTGGCACCGAATTCGAGTCCGACGCGTGCCGCGGAACCGTTGGGCATCACCATCGGCACGGTCATCGGGTGGATCTTGCGATAACCCCCGGCCTCCATCTCGTGGATGGCAGTGCGGATGGCATCGCCGCCGCCCAGGCCCGTGCCGATCGCGACCGCGAGCCGCTCGCCGTCCACGTCCGGTTTACCGGCCTCTTCCCACACCTGGCGGCCCAGTACCAGCGCCAGTTGCTGCACGTAGGAGTGGCGGCGCAGCTCGATCCGGGTCAGATGCGCCTCCGGCCCTTGCTTCAACTTGCCGCCGATGCGCACGGGTAGGTCGTACTTGCTGACGAACTCGTCTGTGAGCGGGCCGATTCCGCTCTCACCGGCCAGCAGGGCCGACCAGGTGCCCGCCAGATCGGGGGCCAGGCTGGTCGTGGTGGTCATGCCGGTGACGACCACATCGCGCCGCGTATGTGAAGCAGTTGTTACACCCATGGGTTATGAATACCTGTAGCAGGCGCTACAGTCAACCAGTGCCACGCCGTTTGGATCAGGCCCGCCGGGCCGCTTTACTTGCCGGAGTCATCGCTTACATCGGCGATCACGGACTCATCGAACTGTCCCTGCGCCCTCTCGCGGACTATCTGGGCACCAGCTCGCGCATGCTGATCCACTACTTCGGCACCAAGGAGCAAATGCTCATCGCGGCCCTGGAAACCCAGCGACCCGATATCGCGGGCCTGTTCGCCGGGGTCACCGACATCGATCTGCTCCGCCGCCGCATGATCGAATCGTTCTGCGTGAACACCACCAGCGACTGGGTCACCAGCACCGGCGTGCTGATGCAGGTCCTCGGCGTGTCCACCGTCCCGGGCAGCCCCTTCAGCGACTTCGCCAACGACGCGGTCCACGTCCTCGTCGACGCCCTCACCGAAACCCTGCGCGACCTGGACCCCGACCTCCCCGACCCCGAATCCACCGCCACCCTGCTCATCTCCGGCATCCGCGGCCTGCTGGCCGACCGCCTGGTCACCGGCGACGCCACCCGCGTCTCCAAAGCCGTCCGCCTGCTCATCAACCAGTGCCTGCCGCCCAGCAGCGCCCGCACCCCCAGGCCCTGACCCGGCCGGTGCCCGCGCGAATGTCCGGCCATCACCGCACTGCGGCGAATCCATCTGCCGTACAGCATCATTGCCTCCACGCGCCGACCGATGTGCCATCCCCTCACCGGTAGCCGTCGTCCGGCGGCGGGATTCCAAGCGCTGGTGGACAGCTCGGACCCATCCGCGTTACGGCCACCGGCCGCGTCGCCGGTTCACCGAACGCCCGGCGCGAGGACAGGGATCGCCGAACCGGTCGGTGGTGATCCGGACCTGCTGAATACTCTCAAACCGATACGAGGACAGGGGATTCGATGAACGCGGACTGGGCGCGGCAGGGGTCGTGGGCCGTGCGCATGGACTGGGGACCCGCGGGCGCACAGGTCCTGGCGCCTGGCAGCGCCGTCGTGGTGGTCGTCGACGTGCTGTCGTTCAGCACCGCGGTGTCGGTGGCCGTGGAGGCCGGAACCCGGGTGCTGCCGTGCCCGTGGCACGACGAACGCGCCGACCGGATGGCCACGGCCCACCACGCCCCACGTGCGGTGGCTCGCTCGAAAGTGTCTGCGCGGCAACCATGGTCCCTGTCTCCGGCGGCGCTGCGGCGTGCGCCCGCGCCCGAACGGCTGGTCCTGCCCTCACCCAACGGATCGGCCATCTCCGCGGCCGTGACCGCCGCACCGATCGTCGCGGCCTGCCTGCGCAACGCCGCGGCGGTCGCGCACTGGATTCGCGTGCGGGGCTGGGGAACCGTCGACCAGCCCGTCACGGTGATCGCGGCGGGCGAATCCTGGCCCGGACAACAGATCCTGCGTCCGGCGATCGAAGACTGGCTGGGCGCGGGAGCGGTCGTATCCGCCCTGGCTCGCCTCGGCGCGGGCCCCCTTTCCCCCGAGGCGGCCGCCGCGCGGGCCTGCCACGACGGCATCGCCGACCTGCCCGCCCTCATCCGCGACTGCGCCTCCGGGCGCGAACTCGCCGAGATGGGATTCGCCGAGGATGTCGACATCGCCCTCGAAATAGACAGCAGCACAGTGGTTCCCCTCCTGAGCGAGGGGGCATTTGCCGATGCGGCCGGGACTCGTTGATACGCCCCGGGCCTCGGCCACCGGCCCCCGACCGGCATACGGCTCGTCGAGGATCGGCCGACACTGACCTCAGCGGTCGCATCACCCCAGCAAAGATCTCACTCGGCGCTGCGCTGCATTGCATCCGGCATGATCGCGAACTTGTCGCGGCGGCTGCGCATCCGGACGCGAACCGGTCGCGATGGGCATCGCCGAGGACGCCGAGACCGCCGCCGAACATGGTTCGACGGGCTCCCTGGCCCTCCTCGGCACCGCCAGCGGGTCATCCTGCCCGCAACCGGCCGAGGAAACGGATCGTGCGAACGACGGTAGCCGCGAGGCGCGTACCAAGCAGGTAAGCCGGTCGGCGGGATCGAGTACGTGAGGTCCGGTCCGGCATGGGCACTGTGATAGACCGGTTCCGGTTTGTCGCATTACTGGAAGGTCCGCTCGTGTCGCTCGATGAATCCGGATCCTCGGTCGCCGATCTGATCTCCGCGCGCCAGGCGAGCGGGAGTATGCCCCGGCAGCGGACCGACGGGGCGCGGCTGGCGCTGGTGATCGAGGGTGGGTCGACGCGCGGGGCGTACTCGCACGGGATGGCGATGGGGCTCGAGGATTTGGGGGTGCTGAACTGCTTCGATGCGGTGTACGGGTCCTCGGCCGGTGCGTTGAACGGGGCGTGGCTGTTGTGCGGGCGGGCGAACTTGTCGCGGCGGGCCTGGCATGCGGATGTGGTGCGGCGGGTGATCGATCCGGTGCGCGCGTTGCGCGGCGGGCGTGTAGTCGACACCCGGTATCTCGTGCATACGGTGTACGAGCGGATCGTGCCGATGGATTTCGCGGCGATCCTGAACTGCCCGGTGAGCTTCCACCCGATCGGCACCGATACCGCCGACGGCGCGGCGGTGGACCTGCATCCGCACATCACCGATCCGGCCTCACTGCAACGCGCCCTGCTGGCCACCACCTGTCTGCCCATTCTGGCCGGGCAGTCGGTGGAGGTGGCCGGACGCCGCTACATCGATGCGGGCCTGTCCGAATCGGTGCCCATCCACACCGCGCTGGCCCAGGGCGCGACTCACGCACTCGTGCTGCGCACCCGGCGCATCGACGAAACCCCTGGCGTCCCTTCGGCAATCGAGACGCGCGTGGTCGCGCGATACCTGGCCCGGCACGCTCCCGGCGTGGTCGCGAACTGGCTCGCCCGCGCCGAGCAGCACGCCCGCGACGAACGAGTGCTCACCGGTGATCGCGCGATTCTGCAGATCCGTCCGCCCCGGCACGCGCCCGCGATCGGCCGGGTCGGCCGCGATTCGGCGGTACTGCTGCGTGCGCTGGATCTGGGCCGCGAGGCGACCTTCGCCGCGCTGCCGGGGTTGACGCGCGTGACGGGATGAGATCGGCACGCTCACTGTCCCTGGGAAGTCGCGGGGCGAGTCCACCGGCGGGTGAACTATCGTCATCGGGCGCTCGAAGCGGGCTCCCATGTCCGGGTGCGGCGCGTGTCTCGAACAAGTGCCGGCCGATCGAATGGGGATGAGATGACGACGGATCAGCCGAACCCTCGAACGCGCTGGCTGGTCTTGACCGCGCCGGGCTGGGACGCCGCTGAGGAGGCGCAGCAGCCACCACCGGAAATGATCGTCGGCGGCTGGCGGATCGACGACGAAGGCCGTTCGGGACCGTTCGAACCGAACCTCGCCTATCTGCCCGCCGACGAGTCGATGCCCTCCGATCCGCTCGACGCGATCCTGCGGCAGGCCACCGCCGATACGTGCCTGCCCGCGGACCACCGGCATCTGATCCGCGATTTCATCGCCGCCTTGCGGCACTCCGTGGCCTGGCGGAAAAGTACGTCGGGACCGCGGGAAAGTTCGGCGAGACCGGCAGAACACTCGCCGGAACCGACGAATTCACCGCGAATGGATTCCAGCGTCTCGAGGCCATTCCGGTCGAGGACTTCGTACCCGATCGTGAGGTGACATTCCGTCCCGACCAGGTGGTCACTCGAATGCGGCGGGCGGAACAAAGATTCAAGAAACCCGCACTGGTCATCGACTATCCGGTCGAGGACGCCGCCCACATGGAGCAATGGGCGAACGGGAAGTACGTGTACGACGGGGAAGATCACGGGTACAACATCATCAGGCCCGATGACGTCCAGTTCGGCGAACCCACCCCTGACGGTTACGACCTGGATACCGCACCGTGGGTGCGTCGCTGGCCGCCCGAGGACAACACCTTCGTGCGCAGCCGGTCGTTGACCGAGCCGGTGAGCACCGCGTCCGCGGTTCCCGGGCGGCGACGGCTGCTGCAGGTCAAGACCGGGCGGCGGAAGATCGAAACGGTCGCTGTGGACGACGAGACGCTGCTGAAAGTGCAGGCGGCGAACAAGCAGCTGGCCCGAGCCGTTCGCAAGAACCGCGGCCCGGTAGTGCTGTTGCCCGACAAGAGTTTTCCGACCTCTGCCGCCGAGCACGTCGAGAATTTGCGGACGAGCATCGGCAGTCCGGAGGTGTACGCGCCCACGGGTGATGTGTCCACCACGATCGGCGCTCCGAGAACCATTCTGGCCGGGTTGAAGGAGCAGGTCGTGCCGGGCCAGACCGGGATAGAAGTGCACAAGACCGATGACAGTCCCGCGTGGCAACGTCTGGGAGCGATACCGGGAACCCAGGAATGGTGGGCAGACCCGTGACGAGGCGGCTCCGGCCGGATCACACCGATGCGCCAAGGGCTCCGAGGGCGGCCCGCCACACAATTCATGCACAGTACCGCATAGATTGCTAGCCTGTCGCTGTGACCGCGAACTCGAACGACTCACGTGAACCGTTCTGGGATTTGGAGGCCCGGCTCGCCACAGCGCTGCTGATACTCGCCGGATTCGTCGGCGCCGCCGCCTACACCCATTCGCAGGGTTACTTCGTCACCTTCATGACCGGTAACACCGAACGCGCGGTCATCGGGGGTTTCCTGGGTGATTTCCGCCTCGCGTGGGGTGCGTTCCTGCTGATCGTCTGCTTCCTGGCCGGTGTGTTCAGCGCCTCGGTCTGCCGTCGGCACTGGTGGCGCAACCACCCGCACGGCGCGACGATGCTGGCCACCTTCGCGCTCGTGATCGCCGCGACGGTGGACGGATTCAGACGGGAAACGGACGTCGGGCTGGTCCCGATCCTGCTCGTCGCGTTCGCCATGGGTTCGCTCAATACCTCGTTCGTGCGCAAGGGTGAGGTCTCGATCCCGGTCACCTACGTCACCGGGACGCTGGTGAAATTCGCTCAGGGCGTCGAACGACACCTCGCCGGGGGCACCCACCGCGAATGGCTCGGCTATGCGGTGCAGTGGCTGTCCTTCGTCGTCGGCGCCGCGATCGGCGGACTGGTGAGCCTGGCGGTGAACGGTGAAGAGATGCTCATCGCCGCGGCCGTCGGCTCGGCCCTGGTCGCGGCCTACACCTGGCGCGCGGATATCCGCTGGGTACGCCGCCGCGCCCAGTCCCCCTCCGGAAGCTGACTCGCGCAACGGGATTCGGCCCCCGCATTCGCGGGCTTGACACGAGCACGCATCGGGCAGAGCCTGTCTTCACCACACACGCGATCGCTTCCGGCGGAGGGGGAATCGATGGCCGACGAGATCAGTCTGCGTGAAATCCTGCCCGTACTCGTCGAACGACTCACCGAGTCGCCGCACGACCACGACCAGCTCCGGCCCCGGCCCGTGTTGGTACTGGAGGGATGCGGCGGCTCCGGCCGAACCGGGCTACTGCTGGACATTCTCGATGAATGGAAGGATAGGACATACGCCGAGCGTCTCACTTCTCGCGAATGGGAAATCGCCGACCGGACAGGGGATATCGGCCCCGGCGAACGAGATCCCCTGCGGCCGCTCATGGTCGCGATCATGGTGTGGCTGGGCAAACGACTGCCCGGATTCCGCCTGACCCGGATGCGAATGCTGGTGGCGCACATCGCGATCAGCACCGACTTTCGCGGCCTGGCGTTGGACGAGCAGTTGCGCCTGCTCGATGCCGAACTCGACAGATATTGCGACCCACGGCAATTGCGCGGCCTGCTCGAGGGACTGGCCCGATTCGTCGCGGCCGCGATCCCCAATCCGCCACCGCCGCTGAACATCGTGCTCGATGTCGCCAAGACCGAATGGCTCAGTGACGCGGTCCCCGCGCTGGTGCGCCGGGGGATGCGCCGCAGGCTCGATCACGCTGTGCGCTGGTTCGCGCACCGCGATCTGGGCATGCGCAGCAAACCCGGACAGGTGCTGATCGACCTGGCCAACCATGCGCGACTGCGTGATCCGGTCGTACAGGCCAGCGTCGATGACGTACTGACCGGCGCGCTGCTGGCGGATCTGCGCGAGAGCGTGCAGCGGCTCGGTGCGCGGACCCCCAACATCCTGCTACTGCTCGACGACGGCGATCTGCCGATGGCAACAGCGTTCACCCTGTCGCTGCTGCGGGTGCGCGGCCTGGTCGCGGCCGCTGGTACGCGCACCGCCCAAGCAGGCGCCGATCCGCTCACCGTGATCACCGCCAGCTCCGGCGCGCTCACCGCGGCGCTGCACGACCACACCGGCCGCCGACCGGGGTGGTCCGAAACCGAGGTGCGCACGATCCTGGCCCCGCACACCACTTCCGGCCACGGCACCCGCGCGATCGCCGACCTCGTGGCCCGCTCCGGGCCCGAACTGGCGACCCGCTCGTGGCTGCGGGCCGAACTCACCGGCTTCACCAGGGACGAGATCCTCCTGCGCGCCGACCCAATCGCCCTGTTCCGCGCACCGACCATCGCCGCGAACCTCGAGCGGCTGACCCACCGGCACCACGAAGCCACCGAATTGGCGCTGCGCAAGATCAGCACGAATCCTCGTCTGTGGCAGGACATCGAGGGGTTGCTGACCAGCCGGGTCACCCTGGACAGGCGCGCTCCGGCGGACCTGCGGGCCGCCTCGCCCGAGCAGACCACCGCCGACGCCTCGCTCGAGGAACACCTGCTGTACGTCTTCGCCTCCGGACTCGATCCCGCGACCCAGCCCACCACCGCGCTCATCGACGCCATGATCACCGTCTCCGCGGCCCGGAACCTGCGCGAGGCGCAGAGTCTGCTCGTCCTGCACGACCGCGATGCCGTCGGCACCACCGCGCACCCGCTCTACACCTCACCCACGCTGTGGACCGCCGCACCGTCCGGCAACGCACCCGTGCGTCAGATGCATCCCCTCGCCCGCTATCTCGGGCTGCGGGCACTGGCCGTGCGGCGCGACCCCGCACGCGGCTGGAACGCGGTATTCGAGCTGCTGCGCGAGCAGTGCGAGGACAACGACATCGCCGCGCGGCTGTGCTGTGATCGGATGCTGCGCAGGCACGAGCAGGTCGTCGGCGAACTGGCCGACCTGCATGCGACATTGCCGTGGCCGGACTGGCGCGCTCTGTTCGCCGAAATCCTCGCCACGCCCGACCCGCATCCCCGCGCGCCCGAGGTCGCCTCCCTGCGCGAGCTCTTCTCCCCGGACACCCGCCACTGGCACATCGCGACCCTGCTGGCCGCGGTGCCCGCCTACCGGAACCCCTGCGTGACCGACTCCGCGACCCGAGAGCGGCTGGACCGCCAGATCGGACGCGCCGAGACGTTCCTGGCCGACCCGGATATCGGCCCGTCCGCGGCGCACATCTGGCGCTGAGGATGAAAACCATTGCCGCAGTTGCGGGTACGCGTGCTCTCCGAACGAAAGGACCGTGATGAACCGATGGCGGCAACGGCTGCGACGGTTGGCGGAACTGTTCTGGCCGCCGATCACGCCACCGCCGCGGCCACCGCGCAAATGGGTGCCGCTCGGTGTGACGGTCGTGATCATCGCTGTGGTGGCGCCCGCCGCGGTCTACGCGCCGCAGATCGAGCAGGTGTTCACCTGCGGGCGCGGCTGGCAGACCAGCACACCCACCTGGCACGCCGGAAACCAGTGCGTCGGCCTCAGCGCGGGCCCGTACAACTTCGGCGTGCCCGGATTCGCCCCGGTCATGCGGTTGATCCGGCAGCAGAACGACAACGCGGCGACGAATTGCCCTCAGGGCGCCCCGGTCACCATCGGCGTGCTGCTGAGCCTGACCGACACCTCGGTGGGCGAGCGCGCCCTCGACGAACTCGAGGGTATGGCCGCGGCCCAGCAGCACGCGAACGATTCGGGCTGCCACCACCCGGTGAGGTTGCTGATCGGCCAGCTCGGCGACGACCAGCACGGGCCCGGGCCCCGCGAGGTGGCCCGAGCGATTGCCGCGCGCGGCGACGTGGTCGCCGTCGCCGGTGTCGGGCTCAGCTACGAGACCACCACCGAGGTCGTCGAAACCCTTGCCGCGGCGAAGATTCCGATGGTCGGCGATGTGGTCACCGCGGAGGGATTCGATCAGGACGGGTCCCGCGCCGATCAGCCGATCTACGACAGCTGCGACGACGCACAGCAGAACTACCGCAACGGTCTGGGCCGCGACTACTTCTACCGGGTCGCGTTCCGGGTGGCGGTCCAGATCGATTCGCTGACGAAGGTCGCCGCGAGCGCGCCGGACTTCGTGATGGTCCCCACCGGCACCACCGATCCCTATACCTGCACCGCGTTGCCGCTGCTGCACCGCGCCTTCCACACCGACGCCCCGGATGTGAAGTTCGACGCCGACGAACCCACCACCGTGGTGCAGACCGCCGAACGAGTCTGTGCCGCAACCACGGACGTCACCGTCGCCTACCTCGCCCGCGGCCGCGACCTGAGCCGGTTCCTGTTCAGTATCGATCAGAGGTACGGCAACGGGCTGTGCACCGCGCCCTCGATCACCGTGATCGCGACCTCCGACGCGGTGCGCCTGTCCGCCCCCGAACCGGACCCGGTCCTCGAGGACCTGCGCAGCAAGGCGTTGAGTTCGGCCAGTTTCACCAGCGGCCGGGTCCGGCTGCTGTCGAGCATGATCGCCGACACCCACCGCCCTGCCGACGACACCGCGTTCCTGGAATACCAGAACGCCTTCACCGCGGCCCGCCTCGACCGCTCCCATCTCGACCAGGGGTGGGCGGTCAACGGCTACGACGCGGTGACCACCATCGCCGACGCGGTGCAGACCCTGCCGCAGCACGAGCCGGTCACCAGCGGACAAGTGAACGCCGTGATCAGCGGATACAACGCACCCGGCCACGATGTGCCCGGCGCGGGCGGCCCGATCTACTTCGACAACGCGGGCAACCGCGCTGGACCGGTGCCCGCCGTGGTCCGGGTGTGCCCGATCGAACACGGCCCCGACCGGGCCTCACACGCCGTGCGGACCGAACCCGTGCAGCCGGGCCGCCCGTATCCGGCCTGCTGAGAATCGCGCTCACACTCGGCTGTTCGGGCGTTTGTCCATCAGCCGCAGGATCAGCGGGGTGAAGATCAACTGCATCGCCAGGTCCATCTTCCCGCCCGGCACCACGATGCAATTCGGCCGCGACATGAACGAATCGTGCAGCATCGAGAGCAGATACGGGAAATCGATCACCTTCGGGTCGGCGAACCGGATCACCACGAAACTCTCGTCCGCGGTCGGGATCGCGCGCGCGGTGAACGGGTTGGAGGTGTCCACCGTGGGCACCCGCTGGAAATTCACGTAGGTTCGGGAGAACTGCGGGCAGATGTAGTTCACATAGTCCGGCATGCGCCGCAGGATCGTATCCAGCACCGCCTCACCGGAATACCCGCGTTCGGTCTTGTCCCGGATCACCTTCTGAATCCACTCCAGATTGATGATCGGCACCACGCCCACCAGCAGATCGGCATGGCGTGCCACATTCACCGACTCGGTCACCGCCGCACCGTGCAACCCCTCGTAGAACAGCAGATCACTACCCGGGGCCAACTCCTGCCACGGGGTGAACGTCCCCGGCGGCTGCCCGTACGGCTTCGCCTCGGCCTCGTCGTGCAGATACCGGCGCACCGAACCCACTCCGGTATCGCCGTAATCGCGGAACAGCGCCTCGAGTTCGGCCAGCAGATTCGCTTCCGGACCGAAATGCGAGAAGTGCCGATTCGCGTTCTGCTCCGCCTCGGCCATCGCCGTCGCCATCTCCCCGCGATCGAACCGATGGAACGAATCCCCTTCCACGACAGCGGCATCGATCCCCTCGCGGCGGAAGATCTCCTGAAAGGTCCGGGTGACACTGGTCGTGCCCGCACCGGAGGAACCGGTGATCGCGACCACGGGATGTTTGAGCGACATCGCACCTCGTTTCAATGGCCTCGTTTCAATGGCCCACGGGCCGGAACAGCGACCGCGTGCCGAACAGCGACGCGTCGAACCGCGGTCCCTCCTCGGGTTCGCGGTGATAACGCTCGACCCGCTCGACCTCCGGGCGCGAACCGAAGATCAACGGCACCCGCTGATGCAGATCCTCCGGGGTCACCTCCAGCACTCGCGCATACCCCGTCGTTGCCGCGCCACCGGCCTGTTCGACCACGAACGCGATCGGATTGGCCCCGTACAGCAGCGACACCCGGCCCGCGCAGCGCGTGTCGTACGGATACAGGTAGACCCCGCCGCGAGTGAGGATGTGGAAGGTGTCCGCCACCAGCGAGGCCACCCAGCGCATATTGAAATCCCGCCCGCGCGGACCGTCCACCCCGGCCAGGCATTCGTGCACGTAACGCCGCACCGGGCGCGCCCAGAACCGCTCGTTCGCGGCGTTGATCGCGAATCCGGAGGTGCGCTCGGGGATGCGCATGCGCGGATGGGTGAGCACGAACGCGCCGATCTCCCGATCCAGGGTGAAACCGTCCACCCCGTCCCCGGTGGTCAGCACCAGCATCGTCGCCGGACCGTACAGGGTGAAACCCGCGCACACCTGCCGCACCCCCGGTTGCAGGAAATCCTGCGCGCCCGGTGCGCGGGTGTCGTCCGGGCAGCGCAGCACACTGAAGATCGTTCCCACGGGCAGATTCACATCGATGTTGGACGAGCCGTCCAGCGGATCGAACGCCAGCAGGTATTTCCCGCGCCGGAATTCGGTGGGCACCGGATGGAATCCGGCCATCTGCTCGGACAGCAGCGCCGCGAGCGGGCCGGTCCACTCCGATTCGGCCACCATGATGTCGTTGGCGATCGCATCGATCCGGCGACGCCGCACCGGGTCGGGATCGCCCGCCGCTACCGTGCCTGTCGACCTCGACAGCAGCGATTCCGGTTGCGCCCGAAGGACTTCCGGTACCGGTTCAGGATCGCGGCAATCCGGCTTCGCAACATCCTCGTCGCCAGACGGGTAAACGCCGGAGGCGCTCTGCCCGCCGCGCGGCGCCGCCGCGCGGACAGCGGTGGGCCGCCCCGAGGCGGCGCCGTGCGCGGCGGTGTCCGCGATGCGGCCCCGGGTGACCTGGTTGGCGATGATCTTCGTCGCGGTGGCCAGCACGTTCAGCAGGGCGGAGAACTCCCCCGAGGAGCCGGGGTGACGGTGCTCCTGCGCGATCGTGTACCGGGTCAGCGTCTCGAGTCTCTCGGGCATCGCGTCTGTTCAACTCCTCACCGATCGTCCCCGTCGCCGGCGACCGGTACCGGATCGGCATCGCCGAATACGCTGCTGCCGTACACATCCGCGGCGGTCAGCGTGCTCAGCTCGGTGCGACGCAGCGGCCGGCGCAGGTCCACCAACCGGCGGGCCTGACGCAACCGGCACCGCTCGAGCGCGTTGCGCACACTGCGCGCATTGGCGAATCGCGGCCGGGCCATCCGCAATTCGAGGTATTCCGCCAGCGCGCGCACCGCGCCCGGATCCAGGCGGAACTGCTCTCCCTCGGCCATCAGCCCCGCGATGGCCATCAACTCGCCGTGACTGTAGTCCGGGAAATCGATGTGGTGCGCCACCCGCGAGGACAATCCCGGATTGGCGGAGAAGAACGTCTCCATCCGGTCCGGATACCCGGCGAAGATCACCACCAGGCTGGTGCGCTCGGTCTCCATCTCCTGCAACAGGATCTCGATGACCTCCTGCCCGTAATCGCGTTCGTTCTCCGGGCGGAACAGGTAGTACGCCTCGTCGATGAACAGCACCCCGCCCGCCGCCCGCGCCAGGGCCTCCTTCGTGCGCGGCGCGGTGTGACCGATGAACTGACCTACCAGATCGTCCCGAGTCACACTGTGCACCAGAGGTTTACGAATATATCCGAGCGCGTGCAGCAGATCGGCCATGCGCAGCGCCACGGTGGTCTTACCGGTACCCGGCCCACCGGTGAAGCTCATGTGCATCGTCGGGCGCGCGGCAGCGAGCCCGAACCGGGCGCGGGCCCGGTCGATCAGCAGCAGCGCCGCGATCTCCCGCACCCGCGCCTTGACCGCCGACAGACCCACCAGCTCCGCGTCCAACCGCGCCAGGGTGTGTTCGACCTCCCGGCTCGCCGGATCCGAGGACAGATCCAGCTCGGCGTCCGCATCGAGGATCTCCGGTACGTCGGGGCAGTGCTCCTCGGGCGCCTCCCGCACCGGGCGACCGGGTATCGCATCGGATCGATACATCCGAAAACCGTTGCCCGCCTCGGCCATCACACCCGGCCTCAGTCGCCGTACCGGGCGCCGGGCGGCAGGTCGGTGGCATAGGCCGCCCACCCGTACCGCTGGCTGCGATCGTCGGATTCGGTGCGCGCCAACCGGAATCCGGGCTCCGTGGGCGGGCGTTGCACCAGGAAGCTCAGCGCGGTGGTCTGCCGCCCGTACCGCGCGTCGTAGGCGGTCACGCGGATGTAGTGCCGCGGCAACGCATCCCGGCACGCGGCGAGCTCGGCGAGCACCCCGTCCGGTTCGTGCAGATCGAACATCGGCAGTCCCCACATCTCCCAGTACACGTTGCGCGGATGCGGATCGTCGGTGTATTCGATCGACACCGGCCAGTTGTTCAGTAGCGCGTACCGCACCTGTGCGCCGATCTCGGTGTCGGACAGCTCCGGCAGATGCGAGAAGGTTCCTTGACGCAGATACATGGCAGCCCTTCCTTTTTCACCGCGTCGCCGTGGGCACGGCGTCGGGAGCGTCGGTGGAGGTGTACTCGAAGGTGACCTCGCCCCATACCGCCAGCGCGGCCTCGAGCGAACGGCAGCCGCGCGCGGCCTCGCGCAGCACCGCCGGGCCCTCGCCGAGCAGATCGCGGCCTTCGTTGCGGGCCTTGACCACCGCCTCGAGCGCCACCCGATTGGCCTCCGCGCCCGCGGCGATCCCCATCGGATGTCCGATGGTGCCGCCGCCGAACTGCAGGATCACATCGTCGCCGAACAGATCCAGCAGCTGATGCATCTGCCCGGCGTGAATACCGCCCGAGGCCACCGGCAGCACTCCGGGCAGGCTCGCCCAATCCTGGTCGAAGAAGATGCCGGTACCCGCGTCGGCGGGAATGTGGTTCTCCCGCAACGTGTCGTAGAACCCGCGGACCGTATTCGGATCACCCTCGAGTTTGCCGATCACGGTGCCCGCGTGCAGATGATCCACCCCGATCAGCCGGCACCACTTGGCCAGTACCCGGAAACTGACCCCGTGCGTCTTCTGCCGGGTGAAGGTGGAATGGCCCGCGCGATGCAGATGTAACAGCATGCCGTTGCGCCGCGCCCACTTCGACATCGATTGCATCGCCGTGTAACCGACGGTCAGATCCATCATGATGATCACGCTGCCGAGCGATCTGGCGAATTCCGCGCGCTCGTACATGTCCTCCATGGTGGCGGCCGTGACATTGAGGTAATGGCCCTTCAGCTCACCGGTTTCCGCGATCGCGCGATTGACTCCCTCCATGGCGAACAGATAGCGATCGCGCCAGCGCATGAACGGCTGGGAGTTGATGTTCTCGTCGTCCTTGGTGAAATCCAGTCCGCCCCGGCATGCCTCGTACACCACGCGTCCGTAGTTGCGTGCGGACAATCCGAGTTTGGGTTTGACCGTCGCGCCCAGCAGCGGGCGGCCGTACTTGTTCAGATATTCCCGCTCGGTGACGATTCCGTGCGGCGGACCGGGGAAGGTCTTGACATAGGCCACCGGAATACGCATGTCCTCGAGCCGCAGTGCGGCAAGGGGTTTGAATCCGAACACGTTGCCGATGACCGAGGAGGTCAGATTGGTGATCGAACCTTCCTCGAACAGATCCAGATCGTAGGCGACATAGGCGAAGTACTCGCCCGGACGTCCCGGCACCTCGTCGAGCCGATAGCATTTGCCGCGATACCGGTCGTGCGCGGTGAGCCGGTCGGTCCACACCACCGTCCATGTGGCCGTGGACGATTCGCCCGCCACCGCCGCGGCGGCCTCGATCGGGTCCACGCCCGCCTGCGGGGTGACCCGGAACACCGCGAGCACGTCGGTGTCCTCGGGTTCATAGTCCGGGTCGTAATAACCCATCGAAGCGTAGGACTGCACGCCCGGATCCCAGCGGTCGCGAGTGGATTCCTCGGCCATATCTCCTCCTGTGCGAGCGAGCCTGTGCGCCTTGCAGATTCAGGATGCGGGCGAAGATGGCCACGGACAATTCAATAGTTCCTCGTCTCGTTCAACCGAAAAGTCGTGTTTGCTACCGTCTGACGATGGGAACGGTGAGCGCGGTCCGGATGGAGACGTTCCTGGCCGTGGCCCGCCACGGCAGCATTCGCCGCGCCGCCGCGCAACTGCACATCACCGAGGCCGCCGCGTCGGCGGCGGTCGCCCATATCGAGAAACAACTGGGCGCGAAACTGATCGCCAAATCCGGGCGCGGAATCGTGCTGACCGATGCCGGGCGCGTCTACGCCGAATACTGCCGCAGCATTCTGGGATTGATGCGCGAGGCCCAGGCGGCGGTGCGGCGCGCGGATACCGGGCGATTGCGGATCGGGGTGGTCGCCACCGCCGGGGAATACGTTCTGCTGCGCCCGCTGGCCGCGTTCCGGGACCGTTATCCCGATATCGAGGTGGGTCTGTCGATCCACCCGCGCGATATGCTGTTCCTCGAATTGCAGCACCACGAAAGCGATCTCGTGATCGCCGGACGCCCACCGCACGAGGCCGGACTGGTGGTGCGCGCGCGCCGCACGAGCCGATTGGTCGTCGTCGGATCTCCCGGACGCTGCCCGGATCCGCTGCGCGCCACCTGGTTGCTGCGCGGGCACGGCTCGGGCACCCGCGCAACCACCCTGGCCCTGCTGGACCGGCTGCAGATCCGCCCGCCCACGCTCACCCTGGGCACGCACGGCGCGGTACTGGCCGCCGCGCGAGAAGGACTGGGCGTCACCCTGATTCACGGTGATGCCGTCGAATCACATGTGGCCGCAGGGCATCTGGAGATCCTGCCGGTCGAGGGCACCCCGCTGGATCGCCCCTGGCACGCGGTCACCACCCGCACCCCGACCCCTCCGGCTCGACTGTTCATCGATCACCTGCTGCACCACGCCGCACCCGGTGACCGAGCATTCGAGGCGGTACACCCACGTCGGCGAACGCCACCGACCGGCGGGCCTGAGAACCACTGACCCCACCCGGGCCGGCCGCCGAAACCCCTGTCGAGCCACGTTTTCGGCCGGAATCCGCCGACGCGCACCACTACCACGACGGGCGTATTCCCACCGCGAGTGTGACGAATTCCCCATCCGCTCCATTTAGTTAGTTAGCATATTGCAACTATATTGAGTGAGGCACTGTTCATGGCAATCCTCGGGGAGAGGGACTCTTGGCTTCCGCACAAACTTCCGCCGACCTGGACGTCGGCGACGTCCAGACCGTTCGCCGGCGCCTGCGCGTCGACCACGATCACCCGCACTACAAGTGGGTAGCGTTGTCGAACACCACGCTGGGGATGCTGATGGTCACCATCAACTCCTCGATCGTGCTCATCTCGCTGCCCGCGATCTTCCGCGGTGTGCACCTCAACCCGCTCGAGTCGAGCAATGTCAGCTATCTGCTGTGGCTGATGATGGGCTTCCTGCTCACCTCCGCGGTCCTGGTGGTGATGTTCGGCCGCCTCGGCGACATGTTCGGCCGGGTCAAGATCTACAACGCCGGATTCATCGTCTTCACCGTCTCGGCGATCCTGCTCTCGTTCGACCCGTTCGACCACGGCGGCGGCGCCCTCTGGCTGATCGCCTGGCGCGTGGTGCAGGGTGTCGGCGGCGCCATGCTGATGGCCAACTCCTCGGCCATTCTCACCGACGCCTTCCCCGCCAGACAGCGTGGATTCGCCCTGGGCATCAATCAGGTCGCGGCCGTGGCCGGTTCGTTCCTGGGCCTGCTGCTGGGCGGTCTGCTCGCCGAATGGGACTGGAAGGCCGTGTTCTGGATCAGCGTGCCCTTCGGGCTGCTGGGCACCATCTGGTCCTACCGGTCGCTGCACGACAACGGCCAGCGCACCCCCGGCTCACTGGACATCCCCGGCACCATCACCTTTGCCGTCGGCCTGACCGCACTGCTGGCCGGAATCACCTACGGCATCCAGCCCTACGGCGGCTCCAACACCGGCTGGACCAACCCGTGGGTGCTGACCGGAGTCATCGGCGGCCTCGCACTGCTGGTGCTGTTCTGCGTCATCGAAGCCAAATCGCGCCAGCCGATGTTCCAAATGTCGCTGTTCCGCAACAAGACCTTCGCCCTGGGCAACTTCGCCAGCCTGATGACCTCGGTCAGCCGCGGTGGCATGCAGTTCATGCTCATCATCTGGTTGCAGGGCATCTGGCTGCCCCAGCACGGCTACAGCTTCGAGGACACCCCGCTGTGGGCGGGCATCTACATGCTGCCGCTGACCATCGGCTTCCTGGTCGCAGGCCCGGCCTCGGGCTGGCTCAGCGACCGCTTCGGCGGACGGATCTTCGCCGCGGGCGGCCTGCTGCTGGCCGCGATCACCTTCGTGCTGCTCATCGTCATCCCGGTCAACTTCAACTACTGGCTGTTCGCGCTGATCATCCTGCTCAACGGGCTCGGCATGGGCATCTTCACCTCGCCCAACACCGCCGAGGTCATGTCCTCGGTGCCGGCCAACCAGCGCGGTGTGGCCTCGGGTATGCGGGCCACCATCATGAACGGCGGTATGGCGCTGTCGATCGGCATCTTCTTCTCGCTGATGATCGCCGGACTGTCCGGAACCCTGCCGAACGCGATGAACTCCGGACTGCGTGCGCAGGGCGTCCCCGCGAACTTCGCCGAACAGCTCGCCGGCACGCCGCCGGTGGGCAGCCTGTTCGCCACCTTCCTGGGATACAACCCGTTCAAGGAGATGATCCCGGCCGACGTGCTGAACCAGCCCGGCGTCAACGGCAGCACGATCACCGGCCAGGAGTTCTTCCCGCACCTGATCTCCGAACCGTTCCACTCCGGGCTTATCGCGGTGTTCATCGCCGCCGCGGTGATGCTGCTGCTCGGCTCACTCGCCTCCTGGTTCGCCAAGGGCGACTACGTCGTCGACGAGACCGCCGAACTGGCCGAGGCCGCCCGCGAGGGCATCACCGACGACACCGAGCAGGTGCGAGTCGTCACCAACGGCCGCCCCGTGGCCGGCCCGCTCACCGCGACCGCACCCGCGACGTTCCGCGCTCCCGCCGCACCGCCGGCCCGCCCGCTGGTCGCGGACGGGCGGTCCATCAGCGGCCGGGTCGTGCGCACCGACGGGTACGCGGTCGCCGGGGTCGCGCTGACCCTGATCGACCAACGCGGACACCAGGTTTCCCGGGCGACGGGCAACCAGCAGGGCGAGTACGTCATCGAGCCGCCCGCGCCGGGTAGCTACGTGCTGATCGTCTCCGCGAGCGGACATCAGCCCGCCGCGGTGAACGTCAGCGTGGACGGGCGCCCGCAGCGTCTGGACGTGCCGCTGCAGGGCTCGGGCGAGGTGTCCGGCGTCGTGCGCTCGGCCGTGGACCTGCGGCCGCTGGCCGGGGCCACGATCACCCTGACCGATATGCGCGGCGAAGTCGTCGGGGCCGCGGTCTCCGGCGCTCGCGGCGACTACGCCTGCCAGGGCGTGGTGTCCGGGGTGTACACACTGGTCGCGGTCGCCGAGCACATGCGGCCCACCGCGATCACGCTGACCGTCCCCGACAGCGGTGTGCTGGCGCAGGACATCGAGCTGAACACGATGTCGGTGCTGAGCGGTACGGTGTGGTCCGGCGGGCGCGCGGTGCCCGATGCCCAGGTCATCATGCAGGACGCGACGGGAGGCATCCTCGGCTCGGCCCGCACCGACGAGGAGGGCCGCTACACCGTCACCGATCTGGCCGAGGGCCGGTACACCGTCGTCACTCGCGGTTACCCACCGGTGTCCAGCCGGGTGGCCGTCACCGGCTCGCAGGTCACCCACGACCTGCAGCTCGGCTACGACCAGCCCGCCGCAACCGCGAACGGCAACGGCCGCCACGCCGCGAGCGTGCGGGCCGACTCCGAACAGTGATCCACGCGTGGTGCGCGTCGGGATCGGCCCGTCGCGCACCACGCGTCCCGGCATCTCCCGCGAAGGGCATACTTGCTGACACAGCCATGCACCGCGGTTATCGAGCCGGGTAGGAGCGAGGACCGGATGATTCAGCAGCACAATGCCGAACGTCTCGCCGAGGCGGCCGACGCGTATCTGGCCGTCGGCCGGATCACGCGCCTGCTGCGCCGCGCCGGGGATACCGCACTGAGCCCCGGCTCGGCCGCGGCGCTGGGCACCCTTGTGCGGTGCGGGCCGATGCGCCTGGGCGACCTGGCCGCCGCCGAACGCGTGACCGCGCCCACCATGTCCCGCATCGTCACCCAGCTCGAGAAGGGCGGATACGTCCAGCGCGCCCCAGACCCGATCGACGGCCGCGCCCACGTGCTGTCGGCCACCGCACCGGCCCAGGACATGGTCAACGGGCTGACCTCCGCGCGCATCCAGCGTTTCGCCGTCGCCCTGGACAACCTCTCCGACGACGAACGCCGCATCCTGGCGGCCACCCTCACCAAGATCGTGGACCTGCTCGACGAGTGACCGGGCACGGCCCGAGCACGCCGATTTGACCTGGAGTGCGCTCCAGCATCTAGCGTCGTCGGTGGTGAGCACGACTCACCTCACCAATCCCGGTGTTCCCCAGGAGGATCCATGATCGCGACCCGCAAACTCGGAGATCTCACCGTCGGAGCCCAGGGCCTGGGCTGCATGGGCATGAGCCAGGCCTACGGCGTGCGCGACGACGACGCCGAATCCATCGCCACCATCCACCGGGCACTCGAGCTCGGTGTCACGCTGCTGGACACCGCCAACGTCTACGGCCCGGAAACGAACGAGAAGCTCGTGGGCCGCGCCATCGCCGACCGCCGCGACCAGGTGGTGCTGGCCACCAAATTCGGCATCATCTGGGGTGAGAACGGCACGATGAGCGCACGCGGCGACGCCGCCTACGTCAAGCAGTGCTGCGAGCAGTCCCTGACCCGGCTCGGGGTCGACCACATCGACCTGTACTACCAGCACCGCGTCGATCCGAACGTGCCGATCGAGGAGACCTGGGGCGCACTGGCCGAGCTGGCCGCCGAGGGCAAGATCCGGTACGCCGGGATCTCCGAGGCCGCCCCGGACACCATCCGCCGCGCGCACGCGGTGCACCCGGTGACCGCGTTGCAGAGCGAATGGTCGCTGTGGACCCGCGAGATCGAGGACCAGGTGGTGCCGGTGTGCCGCGAACTGGGCATCGGCATCGTGCCGTTCTCCCCGCTGGGCCGCGGCCTGCTCACCGGCGCCATCACCTCGACGCAGGAGCTGCCCGAGGACGACATGCGCCGCGGTTTGCCGCGTTTCGCCGAGGGCAACCTGGACCGCAATCTGGCGATCGTCGCCGCGCTGCGCGCCCTGGCCGAGGAGAAGGGCTGCACCGCAGGACAATTGGCGCTGGCCTGGGTGCAGAGCCGGGGGGCGGACGTGGTCCCGATTCCCGGCACCAAACGCCGCACCTACCTCGAGCAGAACCTCGCCGCGACCGAGATCGCCCTCACCCCGCAGGAACTGGCCCGCATCGAGGACGTCACCGCGGACGTCGCCGGGGCCCGCTACCCCGAACGCCTGTCCCGCGCCGTGGGCAAGTAGTACCGCGCGGAGTCGCTGCGGGCGGTCAATTGTGCTGTGCCGCAGTGACTTTCAGCGTAATCGAGGTCTGCGCGGTGACCGGGGTGCCCGCCGCCGGAGACTGTGCGCTCACCGTCCACGGCTTGGTCATTCCGGCCGCATCGTGCATGACGTCGGTACCGTCCGGGGCGGTGATAGCGGTGATGTTGTAACACAGGGCCGCGCCGACCACCATGTCGCCGAGGGGCTTTCCGTGGAAATCGGGCAGCGGCTGCGGCCATTTCTCGCTCGCGCACTGCTGCGCCGCGGTCTGCGCGGAACTCGGTGCGGCCACCGATGAACTCACCGCCGAGGGCGACGATGCCGCGCTCGAGCCCTCGGCCCCGCCCGAGGAACCGCATGCGCCGCACGCGAGGGCGGCGGCCAGGGTCAACACGGTGATCGTGATGCGGCGCATAGAGTTTCCTTCATGACAAGGGCCGGGCACACCGGCCGTCCTACCGTGCGCCACAGACCCTAATACGCCTCCCAGCGGCGGTGTCGATCGGTCCGGGCGCGTGCGGGAGCGGCGAACATCCGGGGCGGCAATCGCATTCGCGCGCGGGTGCCGGAAAATCGATCGTGAAATCGCGTGCAGACCGGTCGGATTATGTCGAATTGTCTTTCCCGACCGGAAAATTCCGGGCCGTGAGGCCGACGCGTCGAGCGCGGTGACATTCCCGCCGTGACCAGCGTTTCGGGTGGTGAGGTCCGAGGGTTTCGGCGCATCCCGGACCCCACCCGATCAGCGGTGCATCGACCGCGAGCATGGTTTGGGCGAATCGCCCACCGGCATTCTGCCTCGAATTGCGCGGTCGCGCAGCCATTTCGCGATTACGAACCGATGAAATTCCGCACGACCGTATTCGAGAGTCGCCTGGACCTACGAATCGGCACGCAGTGTCGAATTTCATTTGCCGAGTTCGGCGCACTCCGGCCCCGAATTCCGCGGGTCACCGCGATCACTTCGCGGACGCAACGGCTCGGTGGTGAGTCGCCTCGGTGTCGCGCAACAGATCTCGCGCGGCTCACCCCTGTAGATACTGTTCGAGATGCTCGCGTTCGGTCTGCAGTTCGGAGATCGCGTTCTTGACCACGTCGCCGATGCTCACGATCCCCACCATCCGCCCCTGCTGCAGCACGGGAAGATGGCGGATGCGGTGTTCGGTCATCGTCGGGCGCAGGCTCTCCACCCGATCCTCCGGCGAGCAGGTGTGCACCACCATCGTCATGATGTCCTCGACCGGCCGTTCGAGCAGCTGTGCACCCATCCGGTGCAGACGCCGCACGACATCGCGCTCGGAGACGATGCCGTCCAGCGCCAGCCCGTCGCGCGAGACCACCACCGCCCCGACGTTGTGCTCGGCGAGCACCGCCAGCAGCTCGCGGACCGTGGCGCGGGGCTCGATCGTGACCACCTCGGCGCCCTTCTTGCGCAGAACCTCGGAAATTCGCATCGCATTCACCGCCTCGTCGACCACCCCCGACTCCTAGGATCTCGCGTTCGGCCGTCGATGACCAGCACGGATTCATACCGTGACCCACCGAGTGCGCCGAACCTGCCACGGCGGGGTCGCCTGCGGACGTACCATGCCGAAGGTGGCCGATGCGAACCGTCCCGCGGTGCTGCGGGTTCTCGTGTACAGCAGCGATTCCGACACTCGCAGCCAGGTGATGCTGGCCTTGGGGCGGCATCCGCACCCGGATCTGCCGCCGCTCGAGTATCTCGAGGTGGCCACCGCGCCGGTGGTCGTCGACCGCCTCGACGCCGGTGGTATCGATCTGGCCGTCCTGGACGGCGAGGCCGCCCCCACCGGCGGGCTGGGCCTGGCCAAACAGCTCAAGGACGAGGTCGAGCACTGCCCGCCGATCCTGGTGCTCACCGGCCGCCCCGACGACGCCTGGCTGGCGAACTGGTCCCGCGCGGAGGCCGCGGTGCCACATCCGATCGACCCGTTCCGGCTCACCGAGGCCGTGGTCGGCCTGCTGCGCAACTCCGAAGCCGCCTGAGTCCGCCGGCACGGAATCCGGTTCTCACCCGACGCCCGCGCTCCCGCCGGAGCCGGGCGTTCCGGCATGTCCGCCGGAGTCGGCACCCGCGCGGGATGAACCGGGTCATTACGCCGTTTCGGTCATAAGTGACAGTTCTGAATTCGATCAAACACGGCTGCCAATCCGCAGGCATTGAGAAGGAACAGTTGTAAGCTGTGCCGTAGCTCACACGAGTGCGGGCGTTGGTATGACTACCTTCCCTGTCAGGTCCCTGCACATGTCCGCGCTCCTGCCCGAGCGCGCCCCGGGGGCGAGACCGGCCCGGCAGACGACGATGTCAGCCCCGCCTCGGCTGCGGCCGTCCGAGGACATGGAGAAGGGGTTGTGCAGTTGTGAATAACGAAGTTCCCACACTCGTTCTCGGCGCGATCGCCGCGGCGTTCGCGGTGGGGTCGATCCTGCTGGCCGCCCTCATCGGGCCCAAACGTCGCAACCGCGCCAAACTCGAACCTTACGAGTGCGGTATCGAACCGACTCCCCACGCCGTGGGCGGAGGCCCCGGAAACGCTGCCGGACAACGCTTTCCGGTCAAGTACTACCTGACCGCGATGTTGTTCATCATCTTCGACATCGAGATCGTGTTCCTGTATCCGTGGGCGGTCCACTTCGACGCGCTGGGCCTGTTCGGCCTGGCCGCGATGGCGCTGTTCATCCTCAACGTCTCCATCGCCTACGCCTACGAATGGCGGCGCGGCGGCCTGAGCTGGGACTGATCCCGCGCCACACCCGAGTCAGCACAACCACCGAGGTAAACCACCAAAGCACACGGAACGGCAAACCCGCCTCCGGTCCACACCGGAGCGAGGGTTTCGAGGACGGAAGCGAGTCGGTCCGAGATGGGTCTGGAAGAGAAACTGCCCAGCGGATTCCTGCTGAGCACGGTCGAGCAGTTCGCCGGATATCTGCGTAAGGGCTCACTGTGGCCCGCGACGTTCGGGCTGGCCTGCTGCGCGATCGAGATGATGGCCACCGGCGCGGGCCGGTTCGACAGCGCCCGATTCGGCATGGAGGTCTTCCGCGCCTCCCCCCGCCAGGCCGATCTGATGATCGTCGCCGGTCGGGTCAGCCAGAAGATGGCGCCGGTCCTGCGGCAGGTCTACGACCAGATGACCGAACCCAAATGGGTTCTGGCCATGGGCGTATGCGCCTCCTCGGGCGGGATGTTCAACAACTACGCCGTCGTGCAGGGCGTGGATCACGTGGTGCCCGTGGATATCTACCTGCCCGGTTGCCCGCCGCGCCCGGAGATGCTCCTGCACGCGATCCTGACCCTGCACGAGAAGATCCAGCACATGCCTCTCGGAGTCAACCGCGAGGAGGCGGTGCGCGCCGCCGAGGCCGCGGCCCTGGCGGTCACCCCGACCATCCAACTGAGGGGGTTGCTGCGATGACCTTCGACTCTCCCGGCGGCGGCGAGAGCCCGCCGGAGACGACGGCGAACGGAAACCGTTCCAGTACAGAACGACCCGATGCCACCCCGGCGGCCCCGGCTGGACCCGAACCCGCCGGCGAGGAGGTGATCGGCGTGCGGCGCGGCATGTTCGGGGTCACCGGCAGCGGCGACACCTCCGGCTACGGCCGCCTCGTCCGCACCCTCAGCCTGCCCGGCAGTACACCCCCGCCCTATGGCGGCTACTTCGACGACCTGGTCGACCAGCTGCGAAAGGCGTTGTCCGACGAGGGATTCACCGCCACGATCGAGAAGATCGTGGTTTTCCGCGACGAGCTGACCCTGCACGTGCGCCGCGAACAGCTGCCGGCCCTCGCACGCGCCCTGCGCGACAGCGAGTCGTTGCGTTTCGAGCTGTGCCTGGGGGTGAGCGGAGCGCACTATCCCGACGACTCCGGGCGCGAGCTGCACGCGGTCTATCACCTGATGTCGGTCACCCACAACCGGCGACTGCGCGTCGAGGTGGCCGCGCCCGACGCCGACCCGCACATCCCCTCGCTGTATTCGGTGTATCCCACCACCGACTGGCACGAGCGGGAGACCTACGACTTCTTCGGCATCCTGTTCGACGGTCACCCCTCGCTGACCCGCATCGAGATGCCCGACGACTGGCGTGGACACCCCCAGCGCAAGGACTACCCGCTCGGCGGGATCCCGGTCGAATACAAGGGCGCGCGCATCCCGCCGCCCGACGAGCGGAGGACGTACAGCTGATGAACGGGACAGACACCGGGCGCGCGGCTGCATCGTCGAAGCCCGACGAGCGGAGGACGTACAGCTGATGAACGGGACAGACACCGGGCGCGCGGCTGCATCGTCGAAGCCCGACGAGCGGAGGACGTACAGCTGATGAGCGAGATCGATACCCGGCGCGAGCAGCGTCCGGGAGAAACCACCGTGACCGTCGTCGGACAGGACTGGGACGACGTGCGCGAGGCCCTCGACGGCGCGGCCGAGGAACGCATCGTGGTCAACATGGGGCCGCAGCACCCCTCCACCCACGGCGTACTGCGGCTCATCCTCGAGATCGAGGGCGAGACCGTCACCGAGGCCCGCTGCGGTATCGGCTATCTGCACACCGGCATCGAGAAGAATCTCGAATTCCGCAGCTGGGTGCAGGGAGTCACCTTCGTCACCCGCATGGATTACCTGGCCCCGTTCTTCAACGAGACCGCCTACTGCCTCGCGGTGGAGAAACTGCTCGGCATCACCGAGGCGATCCCCGAGCGCGTCAACGTCATTCGGGTGATGCTCATGGAGCTCAACCGGATCTCCTCGCATCTGGTGGCGCTGGCCACCGGCGGAATGGAACTGGGCGCGCTGACCCCGATGCTGTTCGGATTCCGCGAGCGCGAACTGATCCTGGACATCTTCGAGACCGTCACCGGCCTGCGGATGAACCACGCCTACATCCGCCCCGGCGGCCTGGCCCAGGATCTGCCCGAGGACGGGGTGGCCAAGATCCGAGATCTGCTGGCGCTCATGCCCAAACGCCTGCGCGATATGGAACTGCTGCTCAACCAGAACCCCATCTGGAAGGCCCGCACCCGCGACGTCGGCTATCTCGATCTGGCCGGATGCATGGCCCTGGGTATCACCGGCCCGATCCTGCGCGCCACCGGCCTGCCGCACGATCTGCGGAAATCCCAGCCGTACTGCGGATACCAGAACTACGAGTTCGACGTCATGACCGACACCGGCAGCGACTGCTACGGCCGCTACCTCATCCGCGTCAACGAGATGCGCGAATCGCTCAAGATCGTCGAACAGTGCCTCGGCAAACTCCGGCCCGGCCCGATCATGGTGGAGGACAAGAAGATCGCCTGGCCCGCGGACCTGGCTCTGGGCCCGGACGGCCTGGGAAACTCCCCCGAGCACATCGGCAACATCATGGGCACCTCGATGGAGGCGCTGATCCACCACTTCAAACTCGTCACCGAGGGGATGCGGGTGCCGCCCGGACAGGTGTACTGCGCGGTGGAATCCCCGCGCGGCGAACTCGGCGTGCACATGGTCAGTGACGGCGGCACCCGTCCCTATCGGGTGCACTTCCGCGACCCCTCGTTCACGAATCTGCAGGCCGTGGCCGCGATGTGCGAGGGCGGCATGGTCGCCGACGTCATCGCGTCGGTGGCGAGTATCGACCCGGTGATGGGTGGTGTCGACCGATGACCGAGATCATGCTGAAACTCACCACCCGGCCGATCCCGTATCCGGCCGAGGTGCACGACCGCCTCGCCGCGGATGCCCGCAAGATCTTGGACTGCTATCCGCAGCCGCGCTCGGCGCTGCTGCCGCTGCTGCACCTGGTGCAGAGCGTGGAGGGATACGTCTCGGGCACCGGAATCGATTTCTGCGCGGAGCAATTGAGCCTGACCGCTGCGGAGGTGACCGGGGTGGCCACCTTCTACTCGATGTACCGCAGCACACCGACCGGGGACTACCACGTCGGAGTGTGCACCAACACGCTGTGCGCGGTGCTCGGTGGCGACGAGATCCTCGCGACCTTGAAAGATCATCTGGGCATCGCGCCCGGCGAGACCACCGCCGACGGCAGCATCACCCTCGAACACATCGAATGCAACGCCGCCTGCGACTACGCGCCGGTGCTGATGGTCAACTGGGAGTTCTTCGACAACCAGACCCCCGAATCCGCACGCGCCCTGACCGATTCGCTGCGCCGCGGCGAACCGGTCACCGGCACCCGCAGCGCCCTGCCGGTGTGCACGTTCCGCGAAACCGCCCGGGTGCTGGCCGGATTCCCGGACGAACGTCCCGGAGCCACCGACGGCGAACCCGGTGCGCCCACCCTCGCCGGACTGCGCGTCGCGCATGACGCCGTGGCCTCCGAACACCCGCAGCCCCACCATGATTCGACCACATCCGACGGGAGCGACCGGTGAGCCTGGTACCCGTTCTCACCAGCTACTGGGACGAACCCCGGTCCTGGACGATGGACACCTACCGCCGCCACGACGGCTACCGCGCACTGTCCGAGGCGTTGCGCATGGAACCGGACGAGGTCATCGCCACGGTCAAGGACTCCGGGCTGCGCGGGCGCGGTGGCGCCGGCTTTCCCACCGGTTTGAAATGGGGATTCATTCCGCAGGGTCCCGGCCCCGACGGCACGACCAAACCGCACTATCTGGTCGTCAACGCCGACGAATCCGAACCCGGCACGTGCAAGGACATTCCGCTGCTGCTGGCCACCCCGCACGCACTGATCGAAGGGGTGATCATCGCGGCGTACGCGATCCGCGCGGCCCAGGCGTTCATCTACGTGCGTGGCGAGGTCGTGTCCGTGCTGCGACGACTCCAGGTCGCGGTCGCCGAAGCCTATGCCGCGGGCTACCTGGGACACGACATCCTCGGCTCGGGCTACGACCTGGACCTGATCGTGCACGCCGGCGCCGGCGCGTACATCTGCGGTGAGGAGACCGCACTGCTGGACTCGCTCGAGGGCCGGCGCGGCCAACCCCGGCTGCGCCCGCCGTTCCCGGCCGTCGCGGGCCTGTACGCCTGCCCGACCGTGGTCAACAACGTCGAATCCATCGCCAGTGTGCCCTCGATCATCCACCACGGCGTCGACTGGTTCCGCACGATGGGCTCCGAACGCTCCCCCGGATTCACCCTGTACTCGCTGTCCGGGCACGTCACCCGGCCGGGTCAGTACGAGGCGCCCCTGGGCGTCACACTGCGCGAGTTGCTCGGCCACGCCGGCGGCGTGCGCGCCGGGCACACCCTGAAATTCTGGACGCCCGGCGGATCGTCCACCCCGCTGTTCACCGCCGAACACCTCGATGTGGCACTGGACTACGAGAACGTCGCCGCGGCCGGATCCATGCTGGGCACCAAGGCATTACAGATCTTCGACGACACCACCTGCGTCGTGCGCGCGGTGCTGCGGTGGACCGAGTTCTACGCGCACGAGTCCTGCGGCAAGTGCACCCCCTGCCGCGAAGGCACCTACTGGCTGGTGCAACTGCTCGAACGCATCGAAACCGGGCAGGGCGCCGGCGCGGATCTGGACAAGCTCCTCGACATCGCCGACAACATCAACGGCAAGTCGTTCTGCGCCCTCGCTGACGGCGCGGCCAGCCCGATCTTCTCCTCGCTGAAGTACTTCCGCGAGGAATACGAGCACCACCTGCGCGGCGGCTGCCCGTTCGACCCGGCCCGCAGCACCGCGTGGGCGTCCGCCGACGCCGCCATCGCTGAACGAGGAGGCGCGCGATGACCGCCACGGTCCCCACCGACACCAGCGGCGTCACCCCCGCGGATCTGGTGAGCCTGACCATCGACGACACCACCGTCAGCGTGCCCGCCGGGACGCTGCTGATCCGCGCCGCCGAACTGGTCGGAATCCAGATCCCCCGATTCTGCGACCACCCGCTGCTGGATCCGGTGGGCGCGTGCCGGCAATGCCTCGTGGAGGTCGAAGGGCAGCGAAAACCGGTGGCGTCCTGCACGATTCCGGTCGCCGAGGGCATGGTCGTGCGTACCCAGCTCAGCTCCGACGTCGCGCGCAAATCGCAGGAGGGGGTGATGGAACTGCTGCTGATCAACCATCCGCTGGACTGCCCGGTGTGCGACAAGGGCGGGGAGTGCCCGCTGCAGAACCAGGCCATGTCCAGCGGACGCGCCGAATCCCGTTTCGAAGGCGTCAAACGCACATATCCCAAACCCATTCCGCTGTCGAGCGCCGTGCTCCTGGACCGCGAACGGTGCGTGCTGTGCGCGCGCTGCACCCGCTTCTCCCAGCAGGTCGCCGGTGACCCGTTCATCGACCTGATGGACCGCGGTGCGCTGCAACAGGTCGGCATCGCCGACGGCGAACCGCTGGACTCCTATTTCTCCGGCAACACCGTGCAGATCTGCCCGGTCGGCGCGCTCACCGGCAGCACCTACCGCTTCCGCGCCCGGCCCTTCGACCTGGTGTCCACTCCCGCGGTGTGCGAACACTGCGCCTCGGGCTGCGCGCAACGCACCGACCACCGCCGCGGCACCGTGCTGCGCCGCCTCGCCGGTGACGATCCGCAGGTCAACGAGGAATGGAACTGTGACAAGGGCCGCTGGGCGTTCAGCTACGCCACCCAGCCCGACCGGCTCACCACACCGCTGGTGCGCGGCTGGGATGGCAGCCTCGCTCCCGCGTCCTGGTCCGAGGCCCTGGCCCGCGCCGCGGAGGGTTTGGCCGCCGCGCACGGCAACGCCGGAGTGCTGGTCGGCGGCCGCAGCACTCTCGAGGATGCCTACGCGTATGCGAAATTCGCGCGAATCGCGTTGGGCACCAACGATGTCGACTTCCGGGCCCGAGCGCATTCGGCCGAGGAGGCGCGATTCCTGGCCGCCCGCATCGCCGGACAGGGCGTGCGCGTGAGCTACGCCGCCCTCGAGGCCGCGCCGATGGTGCTGCTGGCCGGATTCGAACCCGAAGAGGAATCCCCGATGGTGTACGTGCGGCTGCGCAAGGCCGCACGCAAACGCGGTCTGCACGTCTATTCGCTGGCCGCGTACGCCTCACGCGGGCTCGAGCGCATGGCGGGAACGCTGATCCGCACCGTGCCCGGCGCGGAACCGCAGCTGCTCGACGCGCTGCGCACCGGCACCGGACCGGCCGAACTCGACGCACCACGTGAACTGCTGCGCGCTCCCGGCGCGGTGATCCTGGCCGGGGAGCGCCTGGCCACCGTCCCCGGCGCACTAACCGCCCTCGCGCGCCTGGCCGACGACACCGGCGCGGATCTGGCGTGGGTGCCCCGGCGCGCGGGCGAGCGCGGTGCACTCGAGGCCGGGGCACTGCCCGATCTGCTGCCCGGCGGACGTCCGGTCACCGATTCCCGTGCCCGCCAACAGATCAAGACCGGATGGGACGTCGACGAACTGCCCGCCACACCCGGCCGCGACACCGCCGCCATCCTCGCCGACGCCGCTGCGCTCGGCGCGCTGGTCGTGGGCGGAGTCGAGGTCGCCGACCTGCCCGATTCCCGCGCGGCGCTCGCGGCCATCGACACCGCTCGCTTCGTCGTGGCCCTGGAACTGCGCGCCGGCGCGATCACCGACCGCGCCGATGTGGTATTCCCCGTGGCCACCGCCATGGAGAAGGCAGGCACCTTCCTGACCTGGGAGGGCCGTAGCCGCGAATTCGACGCCGCCCTCGCCGATCCCGCCGTGCGCCGCCAAGCCGCCCAACTGGCCGACCACCGCGTCCTGCACGCCATCGCCGAGGAAATGGGCGTCCGGCTCGGCCTGCCCGATATCGCCTCGGCCCGTGCGGAATTGGCGAATCTCGGCAGATGGGACGGGCCCCCGGCCGCCGGCCCGGACACGTCGCCCGAACCGGTCCCCGGCCCGGCACCCGGCACCGCCGTGCTGGCCGGATGGCGCATGCTGCTCGATCGCGGCCGTATGCAGGACGGCGAGGCGAACCTGGCCGGGACCGCGCGCCCGCCGATGCTACGCCTCTCGGTCGGCACCGCGGCCGAAATCGGCGCCAGCACAGGCGATCCGGTGCACGTGAGCACCGACCACGGCCATATCACCCTGCCCCTGACGGTGACCGACATGCCCGACCGGGTCGTGTGGCTGCCGCTGAACTCGCCGGGTTCGGCGGTGTACGAACACCTCGCCGTCACCCCCGGCCACCTGGTGCGGATCCGGCGGGAGGACCACCGTGCATGACCTCGTAGCGACCTCCGCCTCCGCCCCGGACCTGTCCGTCTTCGGGCACGACCCGTGGTGGCTGGTGATCGTGAAATGCGTCGCGATCTTCATCTTCCTGCTGCTCATCCCGATGCTGGGTGTTTACGTCGAACGCAAGATCGTCGCGTTCATGCAGATGCGCGTCGGGCCGGACCGGGTCGGCCCGCACGGGACCCTGCAATCCATCGCCGACGGGGTCAAGATGCTGCTCAAGGAGGACATCGTCCCGGCCATCGTGGACAAGCCGATATTCATTCTGGCACCGGTGATTTCGCTGATTCCGGCGGTGATGGCGTTCGCGGTGATGCCGTTCGGGCCGCAGGTGTCGATCTTCGGCACCCGCACTCCGCTGCAACTGACCGATATGCCCGTCGGGGTGCTGTACATCCTGGCCATGGCCTCGATCGGGGTATACGGCATCGTGCTGGCCGGATGGGCCTCGGGCTCGACCTATCCGCTGCTGGGCGGGCTGCGCTCGACCGCGCAGGTGATCTCCTACGAGATCGCCATGGCCGCGTGCTTCGCCGCGGTGTTCCTGCTGACCGGCACCATGTCGACCTCGGGTATCGTCGCGCACCAGTTCGGCACCTGGAACGTGTTCCTGCTGCTGCCCTCGTTCGTCATCTACGCGGTATCGATGGTCGGCGAGACCAATCGCGCCCCGTTCGACCTGCCCGAGGCCGAGGGCGAACTGGTCGGCGGATTCCACACCGAATACTCCTCGCTGAAATTCGCGATGTTCATGATGGCCGAATACATCAACATGGGCACCGTCTCGGCACTGGCCACCACCCTGTTCTTCGGCGGCTGGCACGCGCCGTTCCCGCTGAATCTGTGGGCGGGCGCGAATTCGGGCTGGTGGCCGCTACTGTGGTTCACCGCGAAGGTGTGGGTGTTCCTGTTCGTGTTCATCTGGCTGCGCGGCACGCTGCCGCGGCTGCGCTACGACCAGTTCATGAATCTGGGCTGGAAGCTGCTGATCCCGGCCTCGCTGCTGTGGGTGATGTGCGTCGCTGTGCTGAAAGTACTGCAGGACAACGGCTACCACGTGCAGACCGCCGGACTGGTGATCGGCGGCATCGTGCTGACGCTGCTGCTGCTCGCGGCGGTGGTGCGTGCCGGGCTGCGCGGTAACGACCGGCCCGCCCGCACCGAAAGTGCGCTCCCCGCAGCCGAATACGCCGGGTTCCCGGTCCCGCCGATGCCCGCGGCCGCCGCGCCGCGCGGGCCGAAACCCGGTCTGCTCGAACCGTTCGGCGGATTCGCGGTCACCTTCATGACTATGTTCAAGAAGCCCAACACCGAGTTCTATCCGGAGGTCAAAGAACCCACCGCGCCCCGCTATCACGGCCGCCACCAGCTCAACCGCCACCCCGACGGGCTGGAGAAATGTATCGGCTGCGAACTGTGCGCGTGGGCGTGCCCCGCGGACGCGATCTACGTCGAGGGCGCGGACAACACCGACGCTGTGCCCGATGCCTCGTCCGCGGGGGCCTCCGTGGTTACGCAAGCTGCCGCCTCCGGCCCCGTCGCTACCTCGGGACGCTTCTCCCCGGGCGAACGGTACGGCCGCGTCTATCAGATCAACTACCTGCGCTGCATCGGCTGCGGACTGTGCATCGAGGCGTGCCCCACACGCGCGCTGACGATGACCAACGAATACGAACTCGCCGACGACAACCGCGCCGATCTGATCTACGAGAAGGACCGGCTGCTGGCCCCGCTGGAGCCAGGTATGACCCTCCCGCCGCACGCGATGGTCCCGGGCACCACCGAACAGGACTACTACCTCGGCACCATCGATGTGCTGGGCAGCCTTGCCGCGGGCCGGGATCCGAACCGGGCGCCCGAACTCGGCACGCACGGAGCGCTGCGATGAACCCGGCAGCGTACCCGGATCGAGACGCGGAACCCGCTGTCCGGACCGAGTCCGGCACCCTCACCGCACTCGCCTACGGCGCCGGAAGGCGGATGCCCCGTCGCGCGGGTGAGCGCCACCGTCGTCCTGGCGGCGCGTGGGCTCTCCCGCCATATCCCGGTGATCGCGGCGTTGCCGCCGCTGCGAGCATCGGCGTCGAAGGAGATTCGCGATGACAATTGCTGCGACACAACTGGTTTCGGCCGCACAGCAGATGCCGCTGGCCGCGACCACGGTGCGCGCCTCCACCGGTGAGGCGGTGCTGTTCTGGATACTGGCCGTGGTCGCGGTCGTCGGCGCGGTCGGCATGGTGACCGCACGCAAAGCCGTCCATGCCGCGATGTGCCTGGCGGGCACCATGATCACCCTGTCGGTGTTCTACATCGCCGAGAACGCGCTGTTCCTGGGGGTGGTGCAGATCGTGGTCTACACCGGCGCGGTGATGATGCTGTTCCTGTTCGTCCTGATGCTCGTCGGCGTCGACTCCGCCGAATCGCTGCGCGAGACCCTGCGCGGGCATCGCATCGCGGTCCTGGTGGTAGGGATCGGCTTCGGGCTGATCCTCATCGCCGCCATCGCCCGTGGCGTACACGACCATTCGGTCGCCCGCACCGGGCCGGGCTTCGGCCAGGACACCATCGGCGCACTGGCCGAACTGATCTTCGTACGGTACGTCTGGGCGTTCGAACTCACCGGCGCACTGCTGATCACCGCCACCATCGGCGCGATGGTGCTCGCGCACCGCGAACGGTTCGGGCCGCGCACCGACCAGCGCGAGATGTCCGAACGCCGGGTTCGCCGAGGCGATCGGGTCACCCCGCTGCCCACCCCGGGTGTCTACGCCCGGCACAACGCGGTCGACATCCCCGCCCGCCTGCCCGACGGCTCGTTCGCCGAACTGTCGGTCAGCACGATCCTGCGCCACCGCCGCGACCGCGCGCACACCGAAGCCGCGGCCATCGGCGTCGGTGGCGACGACGCTGCCGACGGCAACGGCCACCCGGGAACCGGCGACGGCTCCGGCAACGACGACCCCACGAACGGCTGAGGAAGAAAGGCTCTGCGGTGAATCCCGATAACTACCTGTATCTCTCGGCACTGCTGTTCACTATCGGCGCGGCCGGAGTCCTGGTGCGGCGCAACGCGATCGTCGTGTTCATGTGCATCGAGCTGATGCTCAACGCGGTGAACCTGGCCTTCGTCACCTTCGCCCGCGAACGCGGCAATCTCGACGGGCACGTATTCGCGTTCTTCACGATGGTCGTGGCCGCGGCCGAGGTCGTCATCGGCCTGGCGATCATCATGACCATCTTCCGCGCCCGCCGCTCGACCTCGGTCGACGACGCCAACCTGCTGAAGTACTGATATGGATACCACGCAGATGTTGTGCCTGGTGCCCGCGATTCCGCTGGCCGGTGCGGTGATCCTGCTGCTGGCCGGTCGCGTGAGCGACGCGTGGGGGCATTGGCTGGGTGTGTTGGCCGCGCTCGGCTCGTTCGCGATCGCGGTGTGGGCCTTCGTCGATATGCTCGGCCGCGCCGGCGCCGACCGCGCGATCGGGCACGATTTCTTCACCTGGGCGCCCGCGGCCGGATTGCAGGTGAACTTCACCCTGCAACTGGATCAGCTCTCGATGTGTTTCGCGCTGTTGATCACCGGCGTCGGATCGTTGATCCACCTGTATTCGGTCGGGTACATGGCGCACGACCCGGGACGCCGGCGATTCTTCGCCTACCTGAATCTATTCCTGGCCGCGATGCTGGTGCTGGTCATGGCGGGCAACTACCTGGTGCTGTACCTCGGTTGGGAGGGCGTCGGCCTGGCCTCGTACCTGCTGATCGGGTTCTGGTACCACAAGCCCAGCGCGGCGACGGCGGCGAAGAAGGCGTTCGTGGTCAACCGGGTCGGCGATATGGGATTGGCGATCGCGTTGTTCGTCATGTTCGCCACCTTCGGCTCCCTGGATTTCGGCCACGTGTTCGCCGGTGCGCCGCACGCGGGACAGGGCACGCTGACCGCGATCGGGCTGTTGCTGCTGCTGGGTGCGTGCGGTAAATCCGCGCAGGTGCCGTTGCAGTCCTGGCTCGGGGACGCGATGGAGGGCCCGACTCCGGTGTCGGCGCTGATCCACGCCGCGACCATGGTCACCGCCGGGGTGTATCTCATCGCCCGCTCGCACGCGATCTTCGACCTCGCTCCCGGCGCCCGCGCGGGCGTGCTCGTCGTCGGCGCGGTGACGTTGCTGTTCGGCGCGATCATCGGCTGCGCGAAGGACGACATCAAGAAAGCTCTCGCCGCCTCGACGATGAGCCAGATCGGGTACATGGTGCTGGCCGCGGGGCTGGGCCCGGCCGGATACGCGGTGGCGATCATGCATCTGCTCACCCACGGATTCTTCAAGGCCGGACTGTTCCTGGGCGCGGGATCGGTGATGCACGCGATGAACGACGAAACAGATATGCGCCGCTACGGTGGCCTGCGCGCGCTCATGCCGATCACGTTCGTCACCTTCGGGCTGGGGTATCTGGCGATCATCGGGGTGCCGCCGTTCGCCGGATTCTTCTCCAAGGACCGCATCATCGAGGCCGCGTTCGGATATGGCGGCGCGAGCGGAGTCACGCTCGGCGCCGCGGCGCTGCTGGGTGCGGGAATCACCGCGTTCTACATGACCCGGGTGATGCTGCTGACCTTCTTCGGGACGCGTCGCTGGCATCCGGACACCCACCCGCACGAATCCCCCGTCTCGATGACCGGCCCGATGATCGTGCTCGCACTGGGCTCGGTGTTCTCCGGCTGGATCTTCTTCTACGGGTCTTCACTACAGAACTGGCTCGAACCCGTTGTCGGACAGAAACATTCCGAAGGCGGCATGCCCGCTTGGGTGATCACGGTGCTGGCGCTGCTGGTCGTCGCGGGCGGTGTGGTGCTCGCCTACCGCCAGTACGCACAACGCCCCGTTCCCGAAACCGCACCGGCGCAGGTCACCGCCCTGACCGTCGCCGCGCGCCGCGACCTGTACGGCGACGCGGTCAACGAGGCCGCCTTCATGCGGCCCGGCGCACGCCTGACCCGTTCGCTGGTCTTCCTCGACACCCGCGGCATCGATGGTCTGGTCAACTCCACGGCCACCGTCCTCGGCGCGGTCTCCACCCGAATCCGCCGCGTACAAACCGGATTCGTGCGCTCGTACGCGCTGTCCATGTTCACCGGCGCGGCCCTGGTGGTCGCGGCACTGCTGGTGGTGAGTTTCCTATGAGTACACCATTGGGCCGTACGGCCACCGGCGGTCACCGGCTTGCTCACGGCGAGGTCGATGTCAGCGCATCCGGTGCGCGAGGGCCACGTCGACCCGCTGCGGTGTCGCCCCGGATCGTCCGTGCGCGATCGGGTTTCGTTCGATCGCCTGCGTTGTCCATGTTCACCGGTGCGGCGTCGGTCGCCGCCGCCCTGCTCACGGTGAGGTCGATGTGAACTATCCCTGGCTGACAACTCTGTGGGTGCTGCCGCTGATCGGGGCGGTGATCGTGGTCGCGATGCCCGCCGCCTGGCGGACCGCGGCACGGGCGACCGGACTCGCGGTCTCGGTGGCCACGCTGGTGATCGCGCTCGTGATCGCGGCGCGGTTCACCCCCGGCGGTCCGCAGTACCAGATGATCGAATCACACCGGTGGATACCGGCTTTCGGGGCGGGATACACCCTCGGCCTGGACGGGATCGCACTGGCGCTGATGCTGCTGACCGCGGCGCTGGTGCCGCTGCTGATCCTGGCCGGGTGGAGCGATGAGGACGAGGTGGGCGGCGGACGACGGGTGGCGCACATCTACGTGGCGCTGACCCTGGTGGTCGAATCGATGGTGCTGGTGTCCTTCGTCTCGCTGGACATCCTGCTGTTCTACGTGTTCTTCGAGGTCATGCTGATCCCGATGTACTTCCTCATCGGCGGATTCGGCCCCCACGGCGCGGGCGCCGAACCGCGCCGGGCCCGCTCGCGCGCGGCGGTGAAGTTCCTGCTGTACAACCTGTTCGGCGGACTGATCATGCTCGCCGCGGTGATCGGGCTGTACGTGCTCACCGCCCGGCAGCATCTGGGCGGGACCAGCGGCACCTTCGATTTCCGGGCCGTCGTGGAAGCCGCGGCGACCGGGCACCTGGGCGCCGGGCCCGCGGTACTCAACGCGCTGTTCCTGGGATTCATGTTCGCCTTCGCGGTCAAGGCTCCGCTGTGGCCACTGCACACCTGGCTGCCCGGTGCGGCGGTCTCGGCCACCCCGTCCAGCGCGGTACTGATGATGGCGGTGGTGGACAAGGTCGGCACCTTCGGCATGCTGCACTACTGCCTGCTGCTGTTCCCGCACGCCTCGAAAACCTATGCGCCGCTGATCAGTGTGCTCGCCGTCGTCGGGATCGTGTACGGCGCGATCGTGGCGATCGGGCAGCGCGATGTGATGCGCCTGATCGCCTACACCTCCATCTCGCACTTCGGTTTCATCATCCTGGGCATCTTCGCCATGACCAACCAGAGTGGTTCGGGCGCGACGCTGTATATGGTCAACCACGGCATCTCCACCGCGGCGCTGTTCCTGATCGCCGGATTCCTGGTCTCGCGCAGGGGAACTCGCCTCATCGCCGAATTCGGCGGAGTGCAGAAGGTCGCGCCGATCCTGGCCGGGACGTTCCTGATCGCGGGTCTGGCCACACTCTCGCTGCCGGGCTTGGCGCCGTTCGTCAGCGAATTCTTGGTCCTGGTGGGCACATTCACCCGATACCCGGTCGCGGCGATCTTCGCCACCAGCGCGCTGGTCCTCGCCGCGCTGTACGTGCTGTGGATGTACCAGCGGATGATGACCGGCCCGGTGAAAGCGGGCAACGAGCGGGTCCGGGATCTGCTGCCGCGCGAACTCGTCGTGGTGGTGCCGCTCATCGCCGCGCTGCTGTTTCTCGGCGCGTATCCGAAACCGCTGCTGGACCGGATCGATCCGGCCGTCGCGGGCACGCTCAGCACGATCGGGGCCCACGATCCCGCGCCCGCGGTGCCGCAGGCCACACCCGAACACAACGAATCCGGCGGAACCGCTCAACCGCCCGAGGGTGCGCACGCCGGCACCGCTCCGGCCCCTGCGAACGGAGGTACACACCCGTGAATTCCCTTCTCGCCGCATCGGTTCCGGCACCCTCGATCGAATATCGCGACCTGTCACCGATGCTCGTCGTATTCGGCGTCGCGGTCGTGGCGGTGCTGGTGGAGGCATTCGCGCCGCGCGCCTGGCGCTACGGATTGCAACTACTGCTGGGCGCGGCCGGGCTCGTGGTCGCCCTGGTCCTGGTGATCGGGCTGGCGGGCACGCACAGCACCGCGGTGATCGGCGCCGTGGCGATCGACAACGTGACTCTCGTACTGCAGGGCACGATCCTGGTGACCGCCCTGTTCGGCATGGCGCTGATGGCCGAACGCGGTATCGAACCACGCCTGGGCCACGCCCGCCGCGAAGGTCCGGGCACCTGGAGCCGCACCGCCGCCCTGGCCGCCGGTGCCCGCGTGCCGGTCGACGCGTTCACTCCGCAGGCTTCCGCGACGCCGGGCAGTTCGGACGAGATCGCCGCCGCGCGTGCGGGAATCACCACCACCGAGGTGTTCCCGCTCGCACTGTTGGCCGTCGGCGGGCTCATGCTGTTTCCGGCGTCCAACGATCTGCTGACCGCTTTCGTTGCGCTCGAGGTGCTTTCGCTGCCGCTGTATCTGCTGTGCGGGCTCGCCCGCCGCCGCAGGCTGCTCTCGCAGGAAGCGGCGCTGAAATACTTCCTGCTGGGCGCGTTCTCCTCCGCTTTCTTCCTGTACGGAATGGCGCTGCTGTACGGCTACGCCGGAACCGTGCGGTTCGCGGGCATCGCCGACGCGCTGGGCCGCGACACCGGCTCGAAAACCCTTGCGGTGCTGGGCCTTGCGATGCTCACGGTGGGGCTGCTGTTCAAGGTCGGCGCGGTGCCGTTCCAGTCCTGGGTGCCCGATGTGTATCAGGGCGCGCCGACCTCGGTGACCGCGTTCATGGCCGCGGGCACCAAGATCGCCGCCGTCGGTGCGCTGCTGCGCGTGCTGATGGTCGCGGTACCCGGACTGGGCCCGACGTGGCGGCCGATCCTGGCCGCAGTGGCGGTGGCGACCATGGCCGTCGGCGCGGTCATGGCGATCACCCAGACCGACGTCAAACGCATGCTCGCCTACTCCTCGGTCGCGCACGCCGGATTCATCCTGGTCGCGCTCGTCGCGGCGAACAGCGAGGGCGTGTCCTCGGCGCTGTTCTATCTGATCGCCTACGGGCTCAGCACAACCGGCGCGTTCGCCGTGGTGACACTCGTGCGCGACCAGGTCGGCGACGAGGCCACCGCCATGTCGGCGTGGGCCGGGCTGGGCCGCCGATCCCCGTGGCTGGCCTCGATTTTCGCGCTGTTCCTGCTCTCGTTCGCGGGTATCCCGCTCACCAGCGGATTCGTCAGCAAGTTCGCGGTATTCCAGGCGGCGGCGAGCGGCGGCTATGCGTGGCTGGTCATCGTTGGCGTGGTGTGCAGCGCGATCGCCGCCTACTTCTACATCCGCGTCATCGTGCTGATGTTCTTCACCGACCCACCCGAGGACGCCCCGCAGATCGTGGCGCCACCGATCACCAGCACGGTGGTCGCCCTCACCGCCGCCGCAACCCTGGTGCTGGGCATCCTGCCACAGCCCGTTCTCGATATCGCTTATCGCGCAACAGATTTCGTGCACTGAGCCGCTGCGTTCGCCCAACCGCGGCCGACCTCGCGCCCGCGGCATGAGGGTCCATTGAGCCGAAACCGATGCCGGCGAAGGCTGACGACCGAACTGTTGCCGTAGACATTGATTCGCTGGATTTGTCGGTACCGGCCAGCGTGTGGTGGTTGGCCGACTCGGCTGCGCCATCCTCGCCGACCGCTGGCGAGAGCCCCTGAGGAGATCGGCGCCATCGTCAAGGCCGCACTCGCCCTCCGGGCGTTGGGCACGGTGATCGTTGCCAGGTAGATCCGTACCGCGTCGGCCGATCGCACACCGCTCACCGGCGTTGACAGCATCCGAACCCGCCCCATCAACCGACTCTCACCGCTACGCAGATAGTGTCCCAAGTCACCCCCGCGCGAAAGGGATGTCGTGCCAAAACGACTCCGAAGCTACCGCACACAGTGAGTCACTATGTGCGGCAGCTCCTCAGCGCCAATTTCCGCAGAAGTGCGCACGCCTCCACACAACCCACGAATCAACCGACGTAGCAAGGTATTTCGGTGACCAGCACCCGGTAACGCCAGTTTTCGTTCAACGTGGACCCCACGTGCCGACGCCGGCGCGGATCGGCCACGCGATCAGCCCCGCCGCTCGGATTCGGCGGCGGGCCGGCCGTCATGTTCCTGCCGGGTTCGGACGCGATCGGCTGCGACGTGAGTTCTCGTCGATCTCGCGCAGCAGGGTGTGCGAACTACCCGCGCCGCCGTCACGGGCAGCGGTGCTCTCGCGGGTGTTCCGAGGTGCGTCCCGGAAGACATCCCGTCGTCGCGGACGACCGCCACGAGGCCCTCGCGCTCGGCACGCTCGGCGCGATGGTCGTCCGGCAGCTCGGCCACCGCCGCGCTGTCCGGTGATTTCCCGGATTCGGCGATAACCTTCATGAATGATCAACGGCGCGCACACCATCGTCTACGCGGCCGACCCCGATGCCGCGCGCGATTTCTTCCGTGACGTTCTCGGCCTGGCGCACGTGGACGCCGGGCACGGCTGGCTGATCTTCCGCTCGCCCCCGGCCGAACTGGCGGTTCATCCGGCCGACGAACCCGACAGCGGGCGCTGCGAGTTGTACCTGATGTGCGACGACCTGGCCGCCACCGTCGAGGAACTACGCGCGAGGGGCGTCGAATTCGCCGGTGACATCACCCGGGAGCGCTGGGGCCTTCGTACCACGCTCATCGTCCCGGGAGCCGGGCCCCTCGGCCTCTATCAGCCGACCCACGAAATCGCCTACGAAATCGAGTGATCGCGCCCGGACGCATTCGGCCAGTGCCTGGTCCAGATAGATGTATGAAGGAGACCTCTCCGCATGAACACGGCTGCACAGTGGTTCACCGGTCCGAACAGGCGTCGAAGTTGGATCGTGGTGCTGGTCGTGGCCGTCGTGGTGGGTGTCGCTGCGGTCGTATGGGCGGACCGATCACCACGGCAGTCCCAGCAGGCAACGCCGGTGGTGGGCGGCAAGTTTCGTATCGAGCCCACACTAGGCTCCGCACCCACTCGTCGCTGGACGGTGCGCGCCGCCGATCTGTCCACCGAGCCCGGCGCGGTTCTACTGTCCGCTCCGCACAGTCTGAACGTCTACTACGGAAACGGCACGCCGATGGATGCCGGGACCACGATCGTGGCGGCCACCGCGGTGCCGGACAGCGCGGGTGGCGGGGTCGGGCAGCCGGTCAGCGCGGTGCGACTGCACGGTATCGACCCCGATACCGGAAAGCCGCACTGGACAATCGATGTCGGCGCGATCACCAGCTGCGCCGAACAGGTGTTTCAGGGCCTGCTGAGCTGTTGGGACACCCATCGGGTCCTGATCGTCGACAGCGCGACGGGCACGGTGCTCACCGACCACATCACCGATTTCGAGGTGGAGCAGGTCGATGCTCGCGACGGTGTCGTCACGGTGGCGGGGCGAACCGCGGATTGGCAGACCGCTGTCTTCACGCGAGGAACCGTCTCAGATATCGCCGCGAGCTGGCGTAAGACGTTTCCGACAGTGGTTCCCGGAGAGCCGGTCACACCCGTCATCAGCGCACCGGACTACTTCCGGTACGGGCGCTACGGCAACATTCGTGTCTACGATTTGCGCACTGGCGAGCCGCTTTTCACCGGACCGGTCGGCTATGTCTTCGACGGCGGCATGATCGCCTCGCAGGTGATCGATCGCAACGGCACCGCGGGAAAGGTCGCGTTGCTCGGCCGCGACGGACACCGCATCACCGAGGTCGCCAATGCGAGCTTCATGCTCGAGTGGTACCCGGTCGCCACCGCGTCGCCACTGCCGATCCTGACCGGCGAGAGTGCCTACGAGCGCACGACAGGCCGAGTCCTGTGGACCAATCCCGAGATCGGCATCGACGACACAGCCGGGCGCAAGGACGCGATCGAGGGTGTGGTGCGAGATACCGTGATCATCCGATCGCTCGATGGCACAACGCTTTCCGGGCTCGATCTCACCGACGGGCATCGAATCTGGAAGCGGCCCTCGCCGTTCGAACACGCCACGAAATTCACAAGCTATGACGGCATCACCGACGCAACCCATCTCATCCTGACCGACGGTGTCACCGTGCAGGCGATCGATGGTGTCGACGGAACTCCCGTGTGGTCGATGCTGTTGCCGCCCAGTGGTGATCCCAGAGTCCACTCGCAGGTGCGGGCGATGGGCGGTCGCATGGTCACCGTGACCGCGCATGAATTCACCGGATACGCTGCGGCATAATGTGACTCGAACGTTCGGCGGCAGCCTTCATCGGCAAATTCATTCGGCGACCGCAAGCGCCGGGTAGCCGGGTCGGTCGGTCCGAACATTTGCGGGCGACGTTGATCGCCGTCTCGATTCGTCGTCGTTCTCTGCGGTCGACGTCCAGGTAGGCGGGGTGGTCGTCCCGATATCGGTGCACTGGCCGAGGCCGACTGCCGCGAGGTCATCGTGGAAACCGCCAGCACCCGCGGCGACCGGCCACAGCTGCGCAAGACACTGGCCATGCTCGAGCCCTTCATCGAGCGCGCCACCCGGTCCGGCTTGTAGCGGCCACTCGGCGGCGCCGTAACCACACGGCCGGCTCGGTGCGACACGGTTGGACGGCCGGAGTTCTTCCCAATTGCGATGCAGCGGCCCGGGATATCCCGGGCCGCTTCGCTCTGCCGGACGCAGTAGGCCCGCAACGCGGACCGGAACTCATGGCCGGCGACGAATTCGCGTGCCGACGCCGCGGCTGCCCTATGCGACCGGGTTGGCCTAATTATATTAGGTGATATCCTAAGACCAAAAGTAATTCGCTCGGTCGGCGGCGCCCGATCACCGATCGACGAACCCGCTGATTCCTGACGAAAGACGTACAGTCATAATGAGATCCGATACCTTCCACGTGCCCGGCGCGACCATCTACCACGAGATTCGCGGTGCGGGTCCGGTGCTGCTGGTGCTGCCCGGTGGCGGGGGCGATGCCAACGGGGCCGATGAGATGGCCGAGCTGCTCGCGCCGCACGTCACCGTCGTCACGATGGATGCGCGTGGGTATTCACGGAGCACGCTCGACAGCGGGCGGGCCGAGCAGCAGTACGTGCGGGTGCAGAGCGAGGATGCGTACCTGCTGTTGCGGCACCTCACCGACGAACCGGCCTATGTCGTCGGTGGCAGCGACGGCGCGATCGTTGGGTTGGATCTGGTCACTCGCCATCCCGAGGTGGTTCGCGGACTCCTCGCCCACGATCCGCCGTGTTTCGCGGTCCTGCCCGACGCCGCCGAACTCCGCGCCTTCGTGACCGAAGTCGCCCACCTGGCGCGCACCGACGGCACGGCCGCCGCGTCGCAGCGATTCCTCGACGGCATCGGCGGCGCGATGGCGCCCTCGCCCGACCCGGGCGACCTCACGCCGAACCAGGCCGCTATGTGGGCGCGACTGGCCGCCAACGCGCCTGTCATGATGCAGTACGAGTTGTGTGAATTCACTTCGTACATACCCGATTTCGCGACGCTCGGCGCAGTGGCCGATCGACTCGTTCTCGGCGTGGGCGCGCAATCGCGCCAACTGCTGCCCTCGCGACCGGCCGCGCGGATCGCCGAGCGGCTCGGCATCGAGGTCGTCGAATTCCCGGGCATGCACAACGGCGCACGCACCCACACGAACGAATTCACCGCGTGGGTGATCGAGGTTCTGGGGATACAGCGATATGCCAGAGGCGACAGCATCCAATAGGCTACCGAGTGTTCGCGTAGCTACGAGGGAGTTTCACCGATGGACAACCCGCACCCGCCCGGAAATCGGCCCATGTCGGTGGCGCCGGACCCTGGTCGGGGCCGGACGCCGGAACCGGATGCGCCCCGGGGACGGCGATATTCGCTCGCGGATGTGCTGGCGGCGGTCATGTTGTTGCTCGCGACGCTGACCTATCTGGGCAGGTTGGTGTGGGGTCTCTCGCAGCCCGGTTACGAGATCCAGGCCCGCGATTTCGGTTCGCTGCTGGCCGCGATCATCGCGATTCCCGCCGGCGTGCTGCTGGTGACCGGGATGAAACCCGCCGTGGGCCGTCTCACCGGCGCCCTGGGTGCCGGAGCGATGCTGCTGTTCAACGCGGTGAACCTGACCGGAGGCTCGGTCGACGACGTGATCGGCAAATACGGTACGTGGGCGGCGATTCCGATCGTGGTGGCCACCGCGATCGCGATCGTCGCACTGTATCGGGCCTCGTGGTCGCCCGAGGTGCGGATCGTCGCGGCCGACTCACCGCGGGACCGCGGCGAGGAATTCGTCGCGCGCCAGCGCGAGAACGAGTTCGACTCGCCGCGTTATCAGAACGACTACACCGCACAAGCCCGCTCCGAGGATCGGCCGCTGCTGCCGTCTCGATCCGCACCCGTAGCCGAGCAGGCCGACGGTGTGATCGGCGCGCCACCGGCGCCGCGCGAGCCGGTCGCCGCCGAAGCGTCGTCGCTCGAACCATCCGAGCAGATCGGGCCCGCGATATCCGCACTCCCGGCTCCTGAACGTCCGAGAGACGAAGCACCGCAGGATTTTTCGGCTTCCGGTGACCGCGCGACGACCGCGGATTCGGCGCTGAATCTGCCGGAGATGTCACTGCCCGAGCCGGGTCCGGTCGAGGCGTTCGCGCCCGAATCCGCACTACCACCGCGGGACCGCGAATCCGGGTTCGGCGCGTCCGGAGCCGGATCCGCGCCGCACCCGCAGCAGCCCGCACCGGCCGGTGCGCCGCGTCCGGCGGCGCCGGAACCCTATGTGCCCGAACGGCTCGCATCACGACCCGCCGAATCCGACGCCGGCGGTCCGGTGCCCCCGCAGCAGGGTCCGGGCGTCGCGGCGCAGACTCCGGCGACGGAACCGTTCGCGCAGCCTGATCCGGCGTTGTTCCATGCGGCGACCGATGGCATTCCCGCTGTGCCGCACATCGATCCGCCGACGACGGTACTGCCCCGACCGGACTTCACAGCGAATCCACAGCAAGCGCGGCCGCCGGTAGCCGAACCGCAACAGCCCGGTCCGGTCATCGGGGCGCCGCCCGCCGGGTCCGCGAACGCCGAACCGGATCGGCACGATGGGTTCCGCACGCCGCCGCCATTCCCGCCACCCGGCGGCGAGCCGCAGCAGCCCGGCCACGTCATCGCGCCGAATGTTCCCGCGCCCGAGACCGCCCCGCTGAACATGAGGCGTCCGGGCACACCACAACCGCCAGCCGGACCACCGCGCTCCGAGGTCCCGTCCGGGCCGCCCCGCAATGGATTCGGTGACTCACCTGCCCCGTATCAGGGCAATCCCCAGCAGGGGAATCCACCGCAGGGCAGTGGCCCGTTGCATCAGCCGTTCGGACCGCCGCAGAACACGCCGTACGCGCTCGGCGGCGCGCCGCAGAACTCACTTCGGCTGCCGGGTACCGAGGCCATCCCGAACCGAGCCGCACCGGCTCAGCCGGTGCTGCGGCGGCCCGGCGGCTTCCTGGCCCCGCCGCCGGTCGAGCCGGAGCCGGCGCCCGGGTGGTCGCCGCCGGGTTCAGGGCAGCCGCATCCGGACGGCGGACGTCCGCAACTGCACGACGTTTCGGCCTCCGAACACCCGGGCTCGCGCGATCCGCAGCCACCGCACGCCGAGCAGGAGGCACAACCGCCGGCGTATCTCGATCATCGGCAGTCACCACCCAAACGCCTGGCGCCCCCGCCGTGGGCGCAGGAACAGTAACCCGGCGCTCTCCCGCGGGCGCCGCTCTGCCGCGCGACGCTCGGTAGTGCTGCCGGACGTGCGCGAAACCTCTAGGCTGATCGACATCTGATTTCGGCATTTGTGCACGACAGCAGGGAGTTTCAGCGATGGCCAACCCGTATCAACCCGGCCCGGCGCCGATGCCGTCGCCACCGTCCCAGGGTTACGGGTGGCCCGCTCAGCCGGGTATGCCTGTGGGGCAACCGAATTCGCCGTTTCCGGCGCAGCGTCCGGCTGGCTCGCGCAATGTGCTGACGCTGGTGGCCGCGGGCCTGGTGATGCTGACTCTGGTCGTCGGAATCATCAGCATGTCCCTCGGCGAGAGCGCCGACTGGTTGACCGACTGGTACGTACTGACTTGGGTCGTCCTCGTCGCAACGGCGGTATGTGGTGCGGTGCTGGCGCTGATCAACCGCAATCCGGCCGCAGCGAACCTCACCGTCGCACTCTCGGCCGGTATGGCGTTCATCGGTCCATTCAGCACTCTCACGGTCGGCCCTTCCGGATACCGCGGCGACGCGTACCACTTCTGGCTCGCGATCCCCGCCACACTGTTCGCACTGACCGCGATCGTCCTGCTGTACCTGGCTTCTCGCTCGACGGCTGCGCAGTCGCCGTCCCGGCCTGCCGTTCCCGCGCAGCCGGGATGGCCACCGCAGCAACAGCACGCTCCGGGCCAAGTACCACAGTGGCCGCACCCCCCGGCGCAGAACCCGCAGCCTCCCATCGGATTTCCCGCACCGCAGCCTCCTGCCGGATATGCCCCGCCGCCCGTATACCACCAGCCCGCCGGTTATTCTCAGCCCGGGTTCGCGCCGCAACCGAAGCAGCAGCCGTCGGTACCCCAGCAGCCGCTGTACTCCTCGCCGCCCGCACCGCAGCCCGCGTTCGGAGCGCCCCAGATCTCGGGTGCCGACCCGACCGTACTGCGACCGCCCTCCGGCCCGGCCGAGAACCAGAGTCCGATCCCCCAGCCGCCCAACCCATTCGGGCAGCTCCAGGATTCCGGAGGTCATGCCACGGTCCTGCAGCGCCCCGGTGGATTCGGCACACCCCCGAGCTCCGAGACGCCACCGACCGTCTCGCCGCAACCGGACTCGGCCGCCCAGTCCCCCGCCGCACCACAGCCGGGCAGCGCCCCGGACGCGCCCTCGACGAACCAGCAACCGACCCAGGCGGGGCCGGGGCAATCCGGGACTTCCACGCCCACACCGCCGCCCGCGTCCGGGTTCCAGCAGCAACCGCCGGCGCAGTGATTTCCATCCGACCCGCTGCCGAATATGTTGTCGCACAGATAGTTCGGCAGTCGGCTCGGATGCAGCAGGGGACCCACGTTCACTGATCCGCGAGGCACCTGCGCGCTCCACCGGATCGGGTTCGCCCGGGGCGACAACACACAGGACGGGCCCGAGGCGCGGATATGTCTCTCTCCGCCACAGCTACCGCACCGGGCGCTGCGCGCTCGAGAGGCCTCCACCGCCGCCCGAGCGCCGATGTGATCATGAGCCTGCCCGGGATCGGCGTGAGGCTGGGTGCGGAGCTCCTCGCGATCACGGCCGCTGATCGCGCGCAGTCGGTCGCCGGGCCGGCTCTCCGCGTCGGCGGGAGTGGCTCCCGTACCGCGTGATTCGACAAAAAGTGCAGCACCCGCTGGAGCGTGGAGTCCGAACAGTTCTATGCCCGAAAACGGTTGGAGAGCAAGACGGATCGGCAAGCGGTCGCGTGGCGATTCCGTCGCAGCTGATCGAATCGACACCTCGCCCTTGACCGGGGAGCCGCTCGCGAGCATTATGAACACATGTTCATGAATGCTTGTTCATAAATGAGTTGGATGTCATGACCGAGATCGTCAACCTCGCCCAGTCGCAAGCCTGGAACGGCTACGAGGGCGAGCATTGGGCCGCGAATTACGACCGCTACGACGCGGTCAACAGCGGATTCAACGAGCCGCTGCTTGATGCCGCGCGGGTGGGAAGCGGCGACCGTGTCTTGGACATCGGTTGTGGCAACGGCCAATTGACCCGGCTGGCGGCGCGGCGTGCGGCTGCGGCGACAGGCCTGGATCTGTCCGGCCCGATGCTGACCCGCGCCATGCGACAGGCGCAGGCCGAAGGGGTGGACAATGTGTCTTTCATTCAGGGCGACGCACAGGTGCATCCGGTCCCGGATGCCGCGTTCGACGTCGCGCTCAGCCGCTTCGGCATCATGTTCTTCGCCGATCCGGTGGCGGCGTTCGGCAACATCGCCCGTGCCCGTGCGCTAGGGCCCGGCGGGCGACTCGCCTTCGTGTCCATGCCCGCGCTGACCGACTCCGATATCGGCCGCGTGTTTGCAGCGGCCGCGACGCATCTACCCGGCTTCGAAATCGGCCCCAGCCTCGACGACTTCGCCGATCCCGGCACTGTGCGACGGCTGCTCACCGCCGCGGGCTTGGTCGGTGTCCAGGTGCGCCGCATCGACGCGGACAGCATCTGGGGCCCCGACATCGCTGCTGCCACCCGATTCATCATGGACTGGGGGCCGGTGCGATATCACCGAAGCGTGCACGATTTCGCCACCGACGAGCAGGTCCGCGCCGCGATCGCCGACGCGATGGAGGGGTTCGCCCGCCCCGACGGGGTGCATCTGGGCGCAGCCGCCTGGTTGGTCACCGCGACCAGGCCGCTACCGTAATGCCGTATGTCCCCGAGAAAGGCAGCCGCACTGCGCGATCGTGACGACCGCGACCTGCGTCAGCATCTGATCGCGACGGCCGCGCAACTGCTCGCCGAGCAGGGCGGCGCGGGTCTGACGGTGCGGGCGATCGCGCGGGCAGCGGGTGTCGCGGATGGCGTGCTCTACAACCACTTCGCCGACAAGCAGGAGCTGCTGGGCGCGGCGTTGCGCGCACACGTGGACAGCGTGCAGGGCGCACTCGCGCCACTGCCCGAACCAGGCACCGCGTCGGTGGCGGCGAACCTGGCCACCTACCTGGAACAGGGACTGGCTCTGCACCGGGCCATCATCCCGGTCTTCACGAGCCTGCTCACCCAGCCCGCGGTGCTGTCGCGGTTCGCCGAATGGCCGGGCAGCGAACTCGACTGGCGGGACCGGCTCTCGGACTACCTGCACGCCGAACACGACCTCGGCCGCCTCGACCCCGCCGCAGACCTCGGCGCCGCCGTTGCCATCCTGGTCGGGATCTGCCACGACGAAGCGCTCTCGGCGCTCCTGCCCCGGGCCCGCGCCGAGACATTACCGAGCTCAGCGGAATCGGTGGTCACCACCCTGATGGCGGGCATCGGACCACGCGGGGAGCCATCAGCCTGAACCGATGTCTCCGCTCGGTATTCGGGCACCCGCTACCCCTTCTTGGAATACCCCCTCGGGCGCGTTGCCGCGCAGCGTCTTTCGAGTCAGCCGCGGGTACGGCCGAGCGCCAAGGGCACGAAAAGTGCCAACGCGATCGCCTGGGTAGCGAGGGTGAACACGACAACCGCGGTGACCGAGTGGCCGTAGAGGACGCCGATCACGGTGGAGCCGGCCAGCCATGCGAGCCCGTAGACGGCGGTGAACACCCCGTACCCGGTACCGCGCCGGTGAACGGGTACCAGATCGGCGACCGCGGCGCGCAGGGTGGATTCGTGGATGCCCATCGCCGCGCCCCACACGGCCGCGCCCACCCACACCAACGCCGGTGTAGCGGAGAACGACAGCAGCGGCACCACCGCCGACAGCGGCAGCGCGATCACCAGCCCCCGCAACCCGATCCGGTCGTAGAGCCAACCCGATCCGAGGGCGGCCAGCGCCGCGGCGCCCATCGCGGCGGCGTAGGTGACCGGGATCAACCCGTCGGGCAGCACGTGACGGGCGTGCATGTGGAACGAGATCACCCCGAACGTGGCGAACCCCGCCATCGAGACCGCGGTGAACGCCGCATACAACCAGAACCGCCCCGGCAACCGGCCATCGACGGCCGGTGCGGTGGCGCTGCGGTGGTGGGTGGGTTCGTAGGCGGCCGGCCGGGGGACGGCGCGGCGTAACCACGCCAGGGTGAGCAGGGCCAGCGCGCCGGGAATGGCGAGGACGGCGAATCCGGCCCGGTACCCGGAGATCGCGATCATAGCCGCGACCAGCAGTGGCCCCAATAGAGCTCCGGACTGGTCCAGCGACTGGTGTACCGCGAACGTCTTACCGCGGCCCAGTCCGGCCATGCTCGCCTGGGCCAGCATGGTATCCCGGGCCGGGGTGCGTACCGCCTTACCGAAGCGTTCGACGATCACCAGGCCCGCAGCAGCCCACAGCCATGTGGTCAGCGCGATCAACGGCACCGACACCACCGTCAGCGCGTAACCGGTGATCGACAGCGCCCACCGCCGGCCGGTGCGGTCCGACAACGGCCCGGTGAACAGCCGGAATATCAGTGCGACGGCTTCACCCGCGCCGGTGACGAACCCGACCAGCGCCGCTGATGCTCCCAGGGTCGCCAGATACGGGCCGGCGATCGCGCGCGCGCCTTCGTAGACGAAGTCGGCGAGCATGCTCACCACGCCGAAGGCCATCACGAACCGCAGCGGCGACAACCGATTCGGTCCCGCCCGTTCGCCCGACCGCATCTCGGTGTGCTTATCTGTCGTCATTCCGGGAGCATAACGGTCGTTACAAACTGATGGTCAAGGCTGGCCCAGCTCGGCCGCGTAGACCCGTTCGGCGAACCCCTCCAGTGCCGTAGCGCACTCATCGAGCGCCTTCTGGGCCCCGGCCTGTCCGGCGGCAGCGAGCCGGTCACGGGCTCGGATCTTGTCGAACCAGGCCCGCAGCTTGGTCAGATCCTCGTCGTTCTCCTCGAGCTCGGCGTAGGTGAACTTCTCCGCCGCGGTCTCCTTCGCGATCTCGGCCAGAAAGTCCCGGCACCGCGAGAAGACTTCCGCGTATTCCTCATCACGGGCCGCATTCACGGCCGCGACGATCTCCTCCTGCCCCGCCAGGGCGTCCGCGCGCAGCAGCTGCGCGGTGCCGCGCATCTCGCGAATGTCATTGCGCAGCACCCGCAATGCCCGCTCCGACTCCGTCGACGCGGGCAGTGCCGCGACCGAGTTCTGCAGATACACCGCGCCCAGCGCTTTCAGCCGCCGCCACACTGCCGCTCGGTGCCGTGTCGGCTCCGTCGGCACCCGGTACACCAGCAACAGCCACTCGATCCCATCCGCCATGACCACAGTCTGCCCACTCGCCACCGACAAGCCCCGACCAGGTCGGACGCCGCTGAGCGCGACTTGCCCGTCTCTGGACCGCACGGCCGGGTCCTGCGGCGACTCCGGTACCGCGCGGAATAATTCATGAGCTCACCGATCCCGCACGAGAGTGCGGGCGGTTGTGGCGCAGGCGAAGTACCGCATTCTTCCCCGGGTGCCGCACCGTAATACCTCTCGTCCGCCGATGGATCGCCCACTCGCGCCACTCCGTTCCTGTCACCGACCGCACCCGGACCGGTGCAGGAAAACTCTTGCGTAACAGTCTGTTCCGCGTTCAGCCGGGACGTGCTCGCTCGATCGCCAGTACTTCGTCTCGGTGACCACGTTCGGGCGTCGGGCTGTCAGCAGGGGCGGATACCGGTGTCGCCTCTCATCCCCGAGGATGAGGCGCTCACCCTGGCGTGGTCCTGCGGTCGCATCACCAATGCGTGTGCCGGGTGATGTGCCCGAATGTTCGAGCCGGGCAGGATCGAGGACCCGACAGGTTTGCGCTAGGAGGTTCGGCGGTGCAGCTCACGGTGCGATCGGAAACCCGTGGCCCGGCGGTGCCCGCGTTCGCCGGATGGGCGGTGGGCGCGGTCGCGGGGGTTGTGGGTGTGGTTCATCTGGTGTGCGGTCTGCGCGGCGGTTACTGGTTCGACGAGGCGTACATGGTGGCGATCGGCCGGTCCCATCTGGCGTGGGGGTCGGCCGATCAGCCGCCGCTGGTTCCGGCCCTGGCGGGTGCGCTGGCTTGGCTTGCCCCGGGTTCGCTTGTGCTGCTGCGCATTCCGGCTGTGTTGGCGACCGCGGCGGCGGTGCTGCTGGCGGCCTTGATCGCGCGGGAGTTGGGCGGCGATCGGCGCGCGCAGCTGCTCACCGCCGGGGCGCAGGCGACCGCGCTATGGGCGAATCTGGTCGGGCATTGGCTCACCCCGTACACGCTCGAACCGGTGCAGTGGCTGACGCTGGTCTGGCTGCTGGTGCGGTGGGTGCGGATTCGCCAGGATCGGTTGCTGCTCGCGATCGGCGTGGTCGCCGGAGTGGCCGCGGAGACGAAGTTCCAGGTGCTGCTGTTGTGCGCCGTGCTGCTGGCCGCGGCGGCGGTGTTCGGGCCGCGGGAGCTGCTCCGCCGTCCGCTGTTGTGGGCCGGGGCGGGAATCGGCCTGCTGCTCGCCGCGCCGACGCTGCTGTGGCAGGCTCACAACGGGTGGCCGCAGCTGCGGATGGGGTCGGTGGTCGCCTCGGAGGCCGCGGCGCTGTACGGGGGACGCGCGGGAGTGACGTTATCGCTGATCACGGTGGGCGGTGTGGCCGGAACGGCGTTGTCGCTGTACGGCTTGTGGCGGCTGCTGCGGGCTCCGGAACAGCGTCCGTATCGCTTCGTGGGGGTCGGTGCGATCGCGCTGTTCATCTTCTTCGTCGTCACGGTCGGGCGGCCCTACTACCTCGACGGCATCTACGCGCCGCTGTGCGCGGCGGGCGCGCTCGGATTCCAGCAGCGCAGACTGGCCGGCGGCCGCTGGGGCTGGGTGGTGTGGCCCGCGTACGCGCTCAGCGCCGCCGCGGCCGCGGGCATCGTGGTGATCTCCGGCTCGGCGGCCGACCCCGGTGCGGCACAAACGATTGCGCAGCGAGCCGCGAAGTCCTACTACGATCTGCCCGAGCAGGACCGTCGCGGCACGATCGTCATGGGTCAGTCGTACATCGACGCCGCGTACATCGATGTGTACGCCGGCGCCGGGCTTCCTCCCGCGTACAGCAGTAATCGAGCGTACGGATATTTCGCCGCCCCACCGGATTCCGCGCGCAGTGTGCTGTACGTCGGTTCGGACATCGACGAGCTGCGTGGTCGTTTCGACCAGTGCCGCACGATGATCGGAGACGATTCGAGTCAGAAAGTGTGGTGGTGCACGGGCCCGCACGAGTCGTGGTCCCAGTTGTGGCCGCGGCTGCGGCATCTGACCATGACCTGATCCGGACCCGCTGGGCTACCAGTATCGATATTGTTCTTCGCCGGTGTCGGCGAGCAGCAGCACTGCGTCGGCGGACTCGATATCATCCGGACGCAGCGGAATATGGCCGGGCACAAGGGGTTCAGTGGCTGCGAGCGGGTCGGGGAGCGCGGCGCGCAGGGCCGGTGCCGGGAACAGGGTGCGCCGGGTGGCGGCCTCGGCCAGCACGCCCTGCAGAGTGTCCGGTTCGCCGGGGCGAGCGGCATCGGTGGTCACCACCAGGTAGCGGTCGCCGAGCACCGATCCGACCAGGGCGCCGGCGCTGCCCCAGCCCACCCCGGCCCCCTCCGGGGACATCAGGGACCGTGCCCGCTGCAGGTGCGCATTGTGTGCGAAGACCAGGCTCGGGCCGCGACGGTGCTCCTCGGCGAGGATCGCGACGAGATTCTCGGCCATCATCTCCGCGCGCATGCTGCCCAGGTTCGCGATGCGATCGGGTGCGGGAGTGGCCATCACCGCGTGATAACGCAGCAGCCCCAGCGCGGCGCGGGCGTGCGCCACGACCCGCTGGTGATGTCGCGGATCGGCGGCACGCAGGCTCGGCGCGGCCCGCCGCAGGGCGCTGACCAGGTCGTCCGCGACGACGCGAAGGGCGCGGGCCCGCACGGAATCGCCGACCGATGCGGCCGGATCGAACATGGCCGCTTCATCGGACCAGTCGGCGTCCTCGCCGGCCAACTCGTCGAGCCGCTGCACCGAGACGGGCCACAGCGCCTCGGGCAGATGGTCGCGGACCACGCACAGCGCACGGCGCGGGCTCGGTGCGGCGGAGAATTCCACCGGCGCGTCGAAGCCGTGGAATCGCACCCGATCGGGTGCCTCGCGAGTGCCATTGTGCGCTCGAAGCCAGTGCAGCAGTTCGCGATTACCGGGGATGCCGCCGAAACCGTGGCTGAATCCGGTCGCCAGAACGGTATCGATATCGATGTTCGCGCCGTTCACGTAATCCTCGACCATCGAGGCGGCCAGCGCGTCGGTCTCCAGCGCGATCGAGCGGTATCCGCGGTCGACCAGGTGCGCGAGGATGTCGTTGCGCAGCAACGGAAACGCCGCTATGCCATGTACCGGCTCGCCCAGGGCGAATATCGCGGGCGGTTCGGCTCGTGCGCTGAGCAGCTCGTCCAGGACGCGGCCCAGGCTTGGCGGATCGTCCAGTGGGCGGCCGATCGTGTGCAGTGCTGCGGGTATGGACATGGCAATCCCCTTTCCGGAAGCTTTCCCATGTGACGATATCGTTGAAGAATCGAGTGAGACTTCAGTGAATTCCACCTGGTGTTTTCGAGAAAAATCTTCAATCGGAGGTGCACGCTGCGACCCGTCGATCTGGCCCGTGAGCACGGATTGTCCGCACAGGCGATCCGCAATTACGACGAGGCGGGCATCCTGCCGGTGGCCGAACGCAGCCCGGCGGGCCACCGCCGCTACACCTCGACACACGCGCAGGCGCTGCGCGCATTTCTGGCTTTGCGCCGCGGTCACGGACATCAGCAGGCGACGGAGATCATGTGCGCGATCAACGAGGGGCGGCTCGAATCCGCCTACCGGCTCATCGATGCCACGCATGCGGCGCTGGTCGCCGAACGCCAGACCCGCACCGAGGTCGCGTCGGCCCTGACCGCCCTGTCCGGCGCGGCGCCGGCTCCGCTGCGCGGACAGCCGCTGACCGTCGGCGAACTCGCTCGCCGACTCGGCCTGCACCCGGCCACGCTGCGTACCTGGGAGTCCCACGGCATCGTGCGTCCCGACCGCGATCCGGCGACGGGGTATCGGCGTTACGGTTCGGATTCTGTGCGTGATGCGCAGATCGCACGCGAACTGCGCCGCGGCGGCCATCCGCTGCCGCAGGTCGCCCGGTTCCTGGACTCGCTGCGTGAGGCCGGTGGCGCCGAGCCGCTACGCGCATTCCTCGATTCCTGGCAGGATCGGCTGACCTCTCGTGCCCGCGCGCTGCTGGCCGGTGCGGCTCAGCTCGACGCCTATCTCACCCTCGACGGCTTGACCTTCACACAGTGACAAGGGCTCCAATGGTCGGCGAAGGAGGTGGTTGTCGTGACTACGACGATTCACGGCGAGCCGGATGCTCGTCTCATCGCCGCTCTCGCCCATACCGAGTCCTCGGTGCGACTGCGCGCGGCGCTGGCCGCGGGTACGCCGGGTGATCCGCGGCTGGTGGAGATTCTGATCGCGCGGTGCGCGATCGAATCGGATTTCTTCGTCCGAGACATGCTGACCTGGGCATTGTGCCGGTTGCCGGCCGAGGTCACCCTGCCGGGACTGATCGCGGAGCTGGAGTCCGCCACGGCTCAGGCCCGCAGTCAGGCGCTGCACACCCTGTCCAAAATCGGGGACCGCGGCGCCTGGCCCGCGGTGTCGGGTCGGCTGCACGACGCGGACGACGAGGTCGCCCTGAGCGCATGGCGCGCGGCGGTGGCTCTCGTTCCGCCCGGTGACGAGGGCGTGCTCGCCGCGGATCTGGCCACGGCGCTGGGACGGGGCGAGCAGCCGGTGCAATTGGGTCTGAGCCGCGCGCTTGCCGCACTCGGGGAGGCCGCGGCTCCGGTTCTGGCCACTGCCGCACGACACCCCGATCCCCGGGTTCGCGCGCACGCGCAGGCCGCCGAGCGGTTGCGCCGCGATCCCGACAGCGGATTCGAGCCCGCGCTGGAACTGGCCAGGCGGGTAGCCGTAACCGGTTCGGACACATAGGGTTTCGACAATCGAGAGGAGGTGACGGGATGTTGATCGGTGAGGTGTCGCGGCAATCGGGCATCAGCCCGCGCATGCTGCGTCATTACGACGCACTGGGTTTGGTGAGCCCGACCGGCCGTACCATCGGCGGTTACCGCGAATACTCCGCCGAGGACCTGCGTCGCCTCTTCCACGTCGAATGTCTGCGCACGCTCGGACTGTCGCTGCACGAGGCCAAGCGCGCACTGGACGATCCCGATTTCGCGCCGACCGCGCTGGTCGGCGAACTGATCGAGCACACTCGGGCCCGGATCGCGGCCGAACAGGAGCTGCTGCGCAACCTCGAGCGCGTCGATGCCGCGGCCCCAGCACAGTGGGACCAGGTCACCACCATCGTCGCGCTGCTGCGCGGACTGGAATCCGAATCCGGCAACCACCGCCAGCAGGCCGTGCTGTCCCAGCACACGAATGCGGCGCTGCCGATGGCCGCGGTGGCGCAGGCGGCGTTGTCGGAGGAGGACCCGAATGTCGCCGGGGCGCTGCGCTGGTCGCTGGCCCGAGCGGCCGGCGCCGGGTTGGGCGAGCTGTCGGCCGGTTTGGCTGCGGAGCAGACCCAGATCCGCCGCCGCGCGGTGCTGGCGATCGCGGCGGTGCCCACCGCCGAGGCGACCACGTTGCTGCGGCGAGTTCTCGACGACGCCGACCCGGTCGTCCGCGAACGGGCCGCCCTGGCACTGGGTTCGCGGCAGGTGAGCGAGGCGGTTCCGGTGCTGCTCGCGATGGTCGTCGCGGGCCGTTCCGATGTCGAGGCCGCCGAGGTGTTGGGATCACTCGCACAGGCCACGTCCCGCGACGCGGATCTCGTCCGGGCCATGCGGGCCGAACTCGACAGCACCGCGGACCCCGCGGCGCGTCTGCGAATCACGCAGGCGCTGGCCGAGATTCCGGGCAACGCGGCCAGAGCGGCCCTGGACGATCTGGCCTCCGACGCCGATCGGACCGTCGCGGCGACAGCGGCATCCATTGCCCGTGCCCGCAACCGCCGCCGACATGGAACGGGCTGACGTCGGGGTCGCACGCTGGCACACCAAGGCACATCGTGCCTGGGACAGCCATCGAGAAACGGCATCGGCCGCTCCAGTAGATGCCGTCGTTGCGCCAGTTCGCCTTGCCGTAGGGGGTTCGCATGAGGACAACGGGGCCGCCGACCCGCCCGGCCGGGTGGTAGACGTCGGTGTCGAGGGCGACGCCGTCGCGGGCAGGGACCTCCGCGCCCTCGTAAAGAATGCCGTGCGGGCCCAGCCGGCCGTGGGCGGTGGCGGCGGTGTCGAGAAGGTCGCCGGTCAGCTGCTCCATCAGAGCACTCCCTGCTGTGGCGTAATGATCAGCTTGCCTCGCTTGGCCGCGCCGTCTTGTTCGAGTTCGGTGAGTGCTGTGATGGCTTGCGAGAGCGGGACGGTGCGGGCGATCGGTAGTCGCAGCGTTCCCCGGCCGGCGGCTCGGGCGACCTCTTCGAGGTCTTTGGTGACCGGTCGGGCGATCATGGCGTGGAACGGCCCGGGCAGGACACTTCTGGCGAGGTTCGCCGGGGTGGGGAGGATGCTGATGATGCGGCCGCCTGGCCTGAGTATCGTCCGCGCGGCTTTGACCGAGAGCGTGCCGGCGGTGATGATGACGAGGTCGAACCGCCTTGCCAGCGAGGTAGGGTCGAAGTCGAAGTCGACGACCGGGTCGATACCGAGGTCGCGTGCCTTGGACCGAGCGCTGTTGCGGCAGCTGCCTGCGACCGTGGCCTGGTGGGCAAGGGCGATCTGCGCTGCGGAATGGCCGACTCCGCCGAGACAGCTGTGCACGAACACGGCCTGGCCCGGCTGCAGCTTTCCCTTCGTGATCACGGCCTGCAGGGCGGTGATCCCGACCGTCGGGATCGTGGCGGCGTCCTCGAACGAGAGGTTCGCGGGCTTGTGCACGATGCCCTTCTCTTGGGCGACGATCACGTCGGCAAACGCGCCCGCGGACTTGACCGACGTCCCGCCGAGCACTTCGTCACCGACGTGCAGGCGGGTGACACGGTCGCCGACTGCTTCGACGACGCCCGCGAAGTCGTAACCCATCGCACGCGGGAAGCGCCGGCCGGTCACCTGCTTCATGCGGCCGGCGCGGATCCCGAAGTCCATCGGGTTTGCCGCCGCCGCGCGCACACGGACGAGGACCTCATCGGCGCCGAGCGGTGCCGGCTCGAACTCTTCGAGCCGCATGACCTCCGGCCCGCCGTACTGGTGGTACTGGATCCGCTTCATCGTCGTCTTCCCTTTCGCTTTCCTGCGTGGTCTTGGTGCGGTCACAGCGTGACTACGACTTCGCCGTGGACGTGGCGGCCTGCAACGTCATGGCGTCGCGGATCTTCTCGACCGGGAAGGCGGCGTGCGGCTCCGGAACCTCCCGAAACTCCGGCACTTCGGGCCCCCGAACGCTTTGTAGATCACAGCACGACTCACTGGCGGACTCCTCGCAAGGGAACTGACAGAACCAAGTCCCGTTACTGTACACGACTGACGGAACCAAGTCCCGTCGCAGGATGCAATTGACGGAACCAAGTCCCATACACTGTGTTCATGGCTCGCTGGGAACCGAACGCAGCAGAACGGCTCGCTCGCGCCGCCCTCGACCTATTCGCCGAGCGGGGCTACGAGAACACGACCGTGATCGACATCGCGCAGCGCGCGGGGCTCGGGAAGACCACCTTCTTCAGGCACTTCCAGGACAAGCGGGAAGTGCTCTTCGGCGGCGGCACCATGACCGGGCTGCTCGTCGAGGCGATAGCAGCAGCACCGGCAACCGCCGCCCCGCTCGAGGTGATTGCCCGCGCGCTGGACGCGGCCGGCGGAGCAGTCTTCACGCCCGAGCGCCGCGAGTTCATCGCCCGCAGGCAGGCGGTGATCGCCGCCAACCGCGAACTGCGAGAACGCGAAGCGCTGAAGAACCTCGCCCTCATCGCATCAATGGCCGACGCGCTCGAACGGCGCGGCGTTCCCGACCTGACCGCTCGCGTGGCCGCGGAACTCGGCGCGCTCGCCTCCGCGATCGCCTACGAACGCTGGAGCCGGACAACCGGTGACGACGACTTCGGCGAGATCGCACGACAGGCGCTGGACGACGTGCAAGCATCGGCAGCCCTCTGCCGACGCGACGCCGCCCATCCCGGGTCCGCGTGTCGGCAACACACCATTTCCGCGCGATTACTGCCGGACGTGACGCCGGCGGAATCCTATGGTGCTCAGCGGCGCACCGGGTCAGCGCCCATCGTGGCCGGGCCCGGCCGGCGGGGTGGGGCGATCGAGGGCAGCTGTCAGCCAGGGGCGCAGCACGGTGTCGATCTGCTCCTCGGAGATGTCGGCAAGGGCCTCGAGTTCGAGGAAGTGACGGGCGATGGTGAGGCCCAGGATGCTGCTGACGGTCAGGGCCGCGCGTAGTTCGGCGTCGGGGCGGGCGTCGGCGCGGGCGAGGTTCTGGACGCGCTCGTCGAGGAAATTGCGCATCGCAGCTGTCGCCTCGGGTGCGGTCAGCATGGAACGCGCCAGTGCACGCGCTTCGGGGGGCGGGGTGTTCAGTCGGATGCCGAGGATGTCGAACAGGTGCTCGGCCACGTCCTGAGGAGTGCTGGCGGCGTCCAGGTCGTCGGTGTCGCCGCGGTGCAGCTGGGTGGCGACCGCGAACAGGCCCATCTTCGAGCCGTAGTGCTGCAGAACCAGGGAGGGGTCGACTCCCGCGCGCTGGGCCACACCGCGCACGGTGGCGCGCTCGAGTCCGTATTCGCCGAATTCGGCTTGTGCGGCACTGAGAATTCGTTGCGCGGTGGCCGCGCGCCGTGCCGCGCGTGTCGTCGGTTCGTCCACCTCGTTACTCTACATGCGTTGAGCGAATCTGTTAGGCTCGCTCAACAAGTGATGAGTGAAGGAGTGCGATGAGAGTCGTCACCATCGAGGAGCACTGGACCACCGAGGGCATCGATCGGGCCGTGCGAGCCCACGGACTCGATGCGAGTGTCGTCCTCAACGATCGGGGCGATATTCCCGAGCGGCTGTTCGACCTCGGCGCGGACCGGATCGCGGCGATGGACGCCGCGGGAGTGGATCAGCAAATCATCTCCCTGGCCCCGCCGGGAACCTATGGCCTGCCGCCGAACGAGGCCGTGGCACTGTGCCGCGAGGCCAACGACCGCGCCGCCGACGCGGTCGAACGTCATCCGGACCGATTTCGCGCGATGACGACGTTGCCGATGTCCGAGCCGGCCGCCGCGGTGGCCGAACTCGAACGCACCGCAACCTCGGCCGCGCACGTGGGAATCATGGCCTACGGCCGCTGCGGCGATCGTCCGTTGGACGATCCCGCCTACGACGAGGTACTGGCCGTCGCGGCCGCACACGCTCGCCCGCTGTTCATTCATCCGCAGATCCCGCCGGATGCGGTGCGCGAAGCGTCCTACCGCGGACTCGGCGAGACGCTCGACCTGTCGCTGGCGACCTTCGGCTGGGGCTGGCATGCCGAGGCCGGGCTCGCGGCGTTGCGACTGATTCTCAGCGGCGCGTTCGACCGTCATCCGGATCTGCGAATCGTATTGGGGCACTGGGGTGAGATGCTGCTGTTCTGGCTCGACCGGGTCGACAGCCTCTCGAATGTCGCCACACATCTGGACCGTCGGGTCGCGGACTATGTCCGGACGAACGTGTACATCGCGACCAGCGGCATGCTGACCTCACGCCTGCTGCGCCACGCCCTGGACTTCACCACCGCCGACCGGATCCTGCTGTCCGGCGACTACCCGTTCCACCGCCTCGGTCCCACCGCTGTCGAGGAATTCCTGAACACCCTCCCCGACCTCGAGGATCGCCGAAAGATCGCCCACGCCAACGCCGATGCGCTCTACGCCCGCACGGCCGCATCCGCCCAGCCGACCACGTGACGCCGAGGAGCAACGTTGACAGAGACCTCGCCGAATACGACCGTCCTGCTCATCGGGGCATCGCGCGGATTGGGCCACGCAATCGCCGCGCACTACCTCGATCGGGGCTCGCGTGTGCTGGCGACCGTGCGCGGTACCGGCCGCACCGCGCTGCACGAGCTGCGCGAAACCGCCGACGGGCGGCTGGAGATAGAACATCTCGACATCACCGTCCCTGAGCAAATCCTCGCCCTGCGAGATCGACTCGCGCAACGGCGATTCGATCTGCTGTTCGTCAACGCGGGCGTCACCAACGACCCCGAGGAGACCAGCGCGGATGTCACGACCGAGGAGTTCACCCGCCTGATGCTCACCAATGCGCTGAGCCCGATGCGCGTGCTGGAAACTCTCGGCGACCTGGTTCCGCCGCAGGGCACCCTCGCGATCATGTCCTCCGGCCAGGGCAGCATCGCGAACAACGAACGCGGTGGTTTCGAGATCTACCGCGCCAGCAAATCCGCCCTGAATCAGCTGATGCGCAGTTACGCCGCCCGCCATCGCGACGATCCGCGCACGCTGCTGCTGATGGCGCCGGGCTGGGTGCGGACCGAACTCGGCGGTCCCGGCGCACGCCTCACCATCCAGGAGAGCATCCCGAACCTGGTCGCCACCGTCGATGCCCAGCGCGGCCACGGTGGCCTGCAATTCCTGGATTACCTCGGTCGCACCGTGGCGTGGTGAGCGCGGCGCCGGACGTACTAGGTCACCCCGGCACCGTCCTCGGAGTGTGAGCTGGACAGTGCGGGGCGACGATCACCCGAACCGGCAATAGCTCGGCACACGCGCTCGGCACGCCCACCGGAAATCACCGGCCGGATGCGCCGGTTGGCTCAGCGCCACTCATCTTGCGGATACTCCTTGCCCTGCACGGTTTCGGTGATCACGATCGATCTGCTCGCCGTGCTTTCCAGATGACAGGACGTGGTGCGAGCCGATCTTCCGACAATGGTGGCGGCCGGCTTCAGCGGGCGAGGATGCGAGTCAGCATTCGAGACAGTAGGTATGCGGGTGCCGGCGGGGCAGTGGGTACGCGTGCGGCGATGATCTGATCCGGGCGGACCAGCAGGGCGCCGTCCGGTTCGATGCCGACGACGTCGGACCACTCGCGGATCTCGTTGTGGGGCAGAGGGATTACGTGTGCGTCGAGCCGGATGCCCAGGCGGTCCGCGGCGTCGGAGGCCGCCGCGATCCAGCGATGGTTGGTGGCGAGGACGGTGCAATGTGCGCCGATGAGGTCGAGGGTGGATGCGCCGCCGGGCAGGCGGTGGTGCGGCAGGCGCGAGCCGGGGGTGCCGTCCAGGTCGGCCACTACGTCCTCGGTGGAGGGCAGTTCGAGTCGCGGATCGATCACCGCGGCGGAATCGTAGCGGTAGCCCGAATGCACCACGGATGCGTGTAGCACCCCGGCGGCCGCACGCCGGTCAGCGGCGGAGGGGTCCCAGTGCAACATCGGGTCGGCGAGCCGGATCATGGCCTGCGCCAGGGTCATCGCAGCAACGGGCCGGCGTTCGGCCGCGTAGGTTTCCAGCAGAGCGGGCCCGGCGTCCCCACGCAGCACCGCGGCCAGTTTCCAGGCCAGATTGTGCGCATCGGCCATGCCGGTGTTCAGGCCGAACGCACCGATCGGCGGGACGGTATGCGCGGCATCGCCGACGAGAAACACCCGATCGAGCCCGAATCGGTCGGCGAGAGAGCCACGCGCCCGCCACGGCAGCACATTGACGATCTCCATCCGCAGCGCCGCATCACCCACCGCCGCACGGATCAGCTCACTACACCGCTCGTCGGTGAAATGCGCTGCCACATCGGATATTTCGTCGGCGCTGGTGTGGAATATCCATTCCTTCTCGCCATCGACGGTCACCAGCAGTCCGGGCGCGTCGGGATTGGTGATGGTGCAGTTCACGAAATGACGGTCACCGGTGTAAGGGGTGAGATCGGCGCGGAACAGGATGCTCACGGTCGGCTCACCCAGCACCCCGGGCCCGCCGACGCCGATGCCCAGGCCCTCCCGCACGGTACTGCGCACCCCGTCGGCGGCGATCAGGTAATCCGCGGTGACGATCTCGCCGGTGTCGAGAGTGACCGCCACTCCCCCGGATTCGATTGCGCATTCGCGCACCCGCGCCGAGAACCGCACGTGCGCACCGCCTTCGCGGGCGGCGGGCAGCAGCACCGAGTCCAGGCGATGCTGCGGGCAGACCCCGCGCACCCGCGCCGGACTGTAATCACCCTGGTGCTCAGCGGTTCCGACGAGCATCCGGGGTGCGTCCGCGGACAGATCCGCCGAGGCGAGTGTGTGCATCGACATCTTCACCGCCCCACCCGCGGACATGTCCACCGCCACATCGTCGACCGCGCGCTCGAGTCCGGCCTGGCGCAGCAATTCCATCGTGCGCGGCCCGAGGCCGGTCGCTCGCGGATGCACCGAGATCCCCGGCTGCTGTTCGAGCACCAGCGGCGTCACTCCGTGCCGGGTCAGGAATACCGCGGCGGCCAGCCCGACGCTGCCGCCGCCGACGATGAGAACGCGCTGATCGGACACGATCACCCCTTATGGATACACTGTTCGCACTTGGATACACTGTATCCATAACGGTAGCGGTAGTGCTACCCATCGGTGGCGAAGAGGAGTTCCGATGTCCGAGGGCGACCCGACTCTGGTGTGGATGCGCGAGTCCCGCGCTCCACGACGGCAGGGCCCGGATATCGGCCGGATCGTCACGGCGGCCGTCGCGATCGCCGACGCCGACGGTCTCGAGGCGGTGTCGATGCGGCGCGTAGCAGCGGAACTGGGTTCGGGCACCGCCTCGCTGTATCGCTCGCTGAGCAGCCGCGACGACTTGATCGACCTGATGGTCGACCGCGTGCGCGGCGAACGGGCCCTGCCCGAACGAACCGGGGACTGGCGTACGGACCTGACCGCGCTGGCACGTCATCTGCGCGCGACGCTGCTGCGGCATCCGTGGCTGGGCCCGCAGATCGCCGGACGTCCTGCCCTGGGCCCGAATTCGCTGCGCGAACAGGAATTCGCCCTCGCCGCGGCCGCCGAACTCACCCCCGAGATCGCCCGCGCCACCGACATCGTCGACGCGGTGGGCGCGTACATCTTCGGCGCGACCACCCGCCAGCTCGCCGAACAGCGCGCGCACCGCCACACGGGCCTGACCGAGGATCAATGGCGCCGGGCCGTGGCTCCCTATATTCGTTCCGTCCTGGCGGCGGGTGAGCATCCGAACCTGTCCCGCCGCATCCACCAGGACAGCGACCCCACTCCCGAGGACACCTTCGCCTTCGGCCTCACCGCCCTGCTGGACGGCATCGCCCACGCCGGCGAGGCACCCTAGAACGGCGTGCCACACGGGCCATCACCAGCCCGCGGCCCGAACCTCGCGTCCGCGCAACGGGTTACCGTGCGCTGACGGCAATGTCGCAGATGCTGCTGCCGTGCCTCGCGCGCATTCACGACCGATGCCGCCGGGGTCGCCCTGCCCGGTGCCAGGCATCGGTGCGGCTCAGCCGGTGATCGGATGCACCTGCAATTCGCAGCCGTTGATGCCGACCGCGACGGTCTGGGTGTCGGTGGTGTTCGGCGGGGTGACCAGCAGGGTCGAGTACATGGTGCATTCGCCGCCGCCGGGCCCCATCGCGGTGGCCTCCACGATGGCATGCGCGGGGCTGTCGGACCGCACGGTCACCAGGGTGCCCGCGCCGGGACCGCCCATATATCCGGTGGGTGTGCGTGCGGCGTGGACAACCGGGCCGCCCGCGCCGGTATCCACGCCCGGGTAGCCCTGCAGGGTGCACGGCGCTGCGCCCGGCGCCAGCGCGAAGGTCAGCTGCACGCCCCGATGCATCATGGCAGCGCCCAACGCCTTGCCGCTGACCACCACCTGACCCCCAGCGCACGGCGAGATCGCCGCACGCACCGCATTCCCTACCGTCCCAGCGGGTTCGGTCGCCGCGGACGGATACCCCGACGCGACCGGAACCGCCCCGTTCGTCACCGCGCTGGGCGCTCCCCGCGTGCCGCTCGCCGCGGTCCCGGTCGATGCGGACGAACATCCCGCCGCCGCACCCACCGCACCGCAGACCAGCGCCACCGTGAGAATCGTCGTTCTGTTCACCATCGGTTACTTCCTCCCGTCAACGGTGCTCGCCTCGAGCAGCACGCCGCGGCCCCAAGGCTTTTCCGGTGTCGTACCGGCCGCTGAGCAGCTCGCGCCGGCTCGCCCGAAGCACCGTCTCCGGGAATCCGGCCGACCCGCCCGGCGATCGGCGCATCGACAGCGGCAGGGGTGATATCGAAATCCGGGTTCGAGGTGTTATCGGGGGCGAGGAACATGTTCGAGAAATCCGCGCCCGGCGCTTACCGCACATACCGGCGCACTATGTCCGGCAACCTCGGAGTCGCCTCGGCGCGATGTTCCCTTTCGGGCATGATCAGTCACACCGAGCCGCTTGCGATGATGAGAGAAGCGCGGGGACAGGGATTTTCGGCCTCCGACATCCGTATTGACTACGGCGATGCCCCGGACGGTGTGGCGGGTACCGAATCCGTCAGTGCGGCAACGCCACCGGGGGCGCTCAGGACTGTGAGCGCAGCAGCCCCTGGACCCCGACGTGTTCGGGGGTGGCCTCGGGCCGGGCGATGCGGGCGGCGATGCGAATCTCACTGATTCCCAGCAGGATCAGGCACACTCCGGCCAGGACCGCCAGCGCGTCGAGGGTGTCGATCGGCCAGATCATCACCGCGAAACCGGCCAGCAGCGTGAGCAGCCCGGCGATCTCCTGGCGACCGGTGCCGGGCAGTTGGTCCGACCAGGCCGCGACCGTTGCCTGGACGATGCCGCGGATCACCCAGCCCAGCCCGACCCACAGCGCGACCAGTGACACCCAGTCCCCGCTGCGCATGCACCACATCGCCAACAGCACCGCCACCAGCGCGGTACCGAACTCCACGACCTTGAGTCCGGTGCGGATGCGTCCGCGGAACGCCAGCACCATCTGCCAGGCCGCGGTCAGCAGTATGAGCAGACCGAACAGCAGCTCCGACATCGGACCGGATTTGTTCGGCCACACCATCATCACCACCCCCAACGCCACCGAAGTGCAGCCGATCGCCAACGCAGCCTGCCAGGCTTCACCGAGGAACACATCGGTGCGCCCGGCCACTCTGAAGGTGGGCATAGCGACATGTTATGAGCATGACGGCTGTGTTGCCTAATATTTGCGATGTAGTCGTCCGAGTTGTCGGTATTCGCATTGATATCAGGGCAATCGCGGTGAGATTCGAGTCGCCACAATATTGCTCATCGACGCTGCAAAATACCCCGCACCGCTACGCCCGGTCCGCGGCGGCGAGCCGGAGGCTCGGGACGTACCGTGGTAGTCGACCCGCGCCGGTCGGCGTCCCGGAGGAAGGCATGAGCTGGTGACTACCGCATATCCCCCCGGCCCGCGGCTGCCGCGGCTACTGCAGACAGTGCTGTACGCCATGGCGCGCCCGCGGCTGCTGACCGCGATGTCCGCCCGCTACGGCGAGGTGTTCACCCTTCGCCTGCTGCCGCCGTACGCGGAGCATCTGGTGGTGTTCTCCCGGCCCGAGCACATCCGGGAGGTGTTCGCCGGAGACCCGGCCGATATGCATGCCGGAGAAGGCAATCGGGTCCTGGGCGCGGTCATGGGTGAGCATTCGGTGCTGCTGACCGACGAAGCCGAGCACGCCCGGGCCCGCCGGTTGCTGATGCCCGCCTTCGCCGCCTCGGCGTTGCGCGGCTACCGCGGCCTGGTCGAACAGATCGCCGCCGAACACGTGGACTCCTGGAAGCCGGGCACGGCCCTGCACACGCTGGACCGGATGAACGAGCTCACCCTCGAGGTGATCATGCGCGTGGTGTTCGGTGTGAGTGATCCGCGTCGGCGCGAACAGCTCGCGCCGCGGTTGCGCCGCATCGTGAATATCAACCCGATCATGCTGTTCGGCGGGATCTGGCCGCGACTGCAGAACCTGGGCCCGTGGCGGCGCATGCGCGAGAACCAGGATGCGTTGAGCGAGTTGCTCTATGGCGAGATCACGCGCAGACGCACCGATCCGGATCCCGGCGGCGCGGATGTGCTGTCCCGCCTGCTGGCCGTGGGGTCCGGCGAGGATGCCGACGTTCCGCTCTCGGACGCGGAGTTGCGCGATCAGCTCGTGACATTGCTGCTCGCCGGGCACGAGACCACCGCCTCGGCGCTGTCGTGGGCGTTCCACGAGCTGGCCGCGGACCCGCTCGTGCAGAACCGCGCCCACCGAGCCGCATGCGACGGCGACGACAAATATCTCGAGGCGGTCCTGAAGGAGGCGATGCGCCGCCGCACGGTGATCGGCGGCGCGGGCCGGAAACTGACCCGCGAGATGACGATCGGTGGCCGGCATCTGCCGGGCGGGACGGTGGTGTCCACCTCGATCCTGCTGGCGCACCGCAATCCGGAGCGTCACCCGGACCCCGAACGCTTCTCCCCGGAGCGTTTCCTGGACGGCAGCGTGGCCCCGAACACGTGGTTGCCCTTCGGCGGTGGTGTGCGCCGCTGCATCGGCGCGGGCTTCTCGCTGATGGAGGGAACGGTCGTACTGCGTGAGGCGCTTTCGCGCTACACCCTGTCCCTGCCGCCGGGCGTGCACGGCGAGAAGGTCCGCATCCGCAACATCACCCATGTTCCCGCGGGCGGTGCGCAGGTGGTATTGACCGCCCGTCCGCGCGACGACGCCCCGGCCGATCCGGTGCGTGAGATCTCCCCCACCCACACCTAGCCCGGTGGCCGCACCCCGCGCATGATCGCACCGGGTGCGCCGATGCATCCACCGCATTCGGAAGTGGTTGCGGTGCTGCGGATCCCATCACCGGTGCCGCTCGGCGTTACTCCGGCGCGGTGATCCGCAATTGATCCGGACCGACACCGACGCCGAGTTCGCGTAAGCGTTGCACCACCTGCATCGTGTAGGGCCGTTCGGGCAGGTAGTGACCGCTGACATCGTTGAGCCATCGAAGTTGGCCACGCACGACTTGGATCTCGCCGGCGCCCGCGACCGACCCCCCCCGGCGAGAAAACTGGAATGTTGGAACCGGTGCGGTCTCCCGCCGAGCAACGAGGCGTACAGATTTCCGTCGGAATCCATGACGAACAGTGCCCGATGAGGTCGCACACGACCGATTCGGTCGAATACCTGGGATGCTGTGGTGTCGAAGGGTTCCCCGTTCGCGTCGTAGATGAGGCCGTCGTCGCGGACCTCGAGGCGGAACGGGCGTCGGGCGGCTTCGTCGTAAAGATACGTGATGCCCGGCTCCGACCCCTGGGGTAGATGCTCGCCGATATGCCCGCTGCCCATCTCCGTCGTATCGAATCGTGGCGCGCTCGGCTCTGTCCAGCCCTGAGCATCGGGCTCCCAGTATTCGACCCCTTCGGCACTGTCGGCCTCGGGTATGCGGCCGAGTTCGATCGTAGGTGTATCTGCCAGCGGGACAACGCGATCCGCATCGGCAGCGACGATCGACGTGCGACGCAGATCGATCGTATCGGACATTTCCCGCAACGGACGGGCCGTCTGCTGCGCGATATCGTCGGTCGCCTGGGTGGCAGCATCGGCGATTTCCTTCATCACACGGGCCACCGGCCGACCCGTGAAATCATCTGCCACCACCTGCGTTTTCTACTGCATTTGCCCACTCGCCGCAAATTCTCCGCGAGCCCTGAGGCCGCGCGGTTACAGAGCGGATTGCCTACGCACGGAACCGAATAGCACAGCGTACGAGCGCGAATTCCCGATTCGACATCGGCGGCCTTATCGGCCCGATAGGCCGATTCCGGCGACCGCGTCCGCACTGGGTTTTCGCGCGGCAAACGCGTATCACGGCAAGACCGAGACCGGTACTGGGGGCGATCCGTTCACCCGCGCGGTCGCCGGCCAGCTGCGCGGACACGACGATCGTGAGCAATCCTCGACGGCCTGCATCTGGTCCTGCCCGGTATCACCACCGTGCACCCCCGAGAGCGCCGGCTTCGCGCGCCCAGCCGATGCCCCATCCGCGGTCGCGGCGATCACGGACATAACCGCACTCCCGGCGACAGGGCCGCCGATACGCGCATCGGTTGAAAGTCGTTGGTCGAAGGCAGGTATCAGCCGGATACGGTGAAGCGGCAGGCAGTCGCGAGGCCGGACAGGACAACACGAAGACCGCGGTTCACTCCCGCAGTAGATCGATCACCTTGGTCTCGCTGAGTTCGCCGTGGCCGGCGTCGACGAGGTGAGTGAAGATGCCCAGGGCGGTGTGACCGAGGGCTATTGGAGCGCCCAGCGCATCGGCGGCTTGCACGCCCAAGCGAGTGTCCTTCAGGCGCAGGTCGGCAGTGAAGCTGATATCGCGATCATGCGCGTCCTCGAGGATCAACCGGGCGACGCGAACCACGGTGGGGCAGGCCGCGCCGCCGCGCGAGAGCGTGTCGACCACCGTGGGCAGGTCCAGCCCGGCCAGTTCGGCTGTGCGCAGGGCTTCGGCGGTGGCGGCGATCTGGATCGAGCCGAGCAAGTTCTGCATCAGTTTGTAGGCAGTCCCCGCACCCACCTTGCCGAACCGAACGATGTTGGCCCTGGAATCCTGAAGCTGGCCCGAGCCGCAAAGTAGGACGCGCGCGTAACCCCTGACTGGGCTTACGGTTTCGGTTCGTGCGTCAGGAGTGGTCGACCGAGGATCTGATCGGGTCGTGGACGCTGGTCGGCAGCGACTGGCAGCTGGTGAAAAACAAGTCGGGGGCGACGCGGCTGGGGTTCAGCGTGTTGCTGAAATTCTTCGAGATCGAGGGGCGATTCCCGCAAGGACCCGATGAGCTGCCTGCGGCGGCGGTGTCATATGTGGCCGAGCAGGTGAAGGTCGATCCTGGCCTGTTCGACGAGTACCGGTGGTCGGGTCGGACGATCGAGTATCACCGGGCGCAGGTCCGGGAGGCATTCGGGTTCCGGGAGTTTTCCCGCGGCGACGAGGACAAACTCGCGTCGTGGCTGGCGTCGGACGTGTGCCCGGTCGAGCTACGTGACGAGCAGCTGTGTGAGGCCCTGCTGGTGCAGTGCCGCAGCGAACGCATCGAACCGCCGGGCCGGATCGGCCGCGTGATCGGTTCGGCGCGGACGAGTTTCGAGAAGCAGTTCTGCGAGCGCACCGTCTCCCGGCTCAGTGAGACGTCTATCGACCGGCTGAGCAACTTGATCGCGACCGGCGCCGCGCCGTTGGCCAGTGGCCGCAATCTATTGGCGGAGTTGAAGTCCGATCCGGGCAAGGTCAGTCTGGAGACGCTGCTGCGGGAGGTCGACAAGCTGGCGGCGGTGCGGGCGCTGGAACTGCCGGCCGACTTGTTCGCCGACGTGAGCGAGAAGCTGGTCGATGCGTGGCGGGCGCGGGCGGCACGGTCGTTCCCGTCGGATCTGCGGGATATGCCGACCCCGATCATGTTGACGCTGTTGGCCGCGTTGTGCTGGGTGCGGGCGGCGGAGATCACCGATGCCCTGGTGGATCTGCTGATCGAGCTGGTGCACAAAGTGAACACTCGAGCCGATCGGCGGGTGGAGAAGGAACTGACCGAGGATCTGCGCCGCGTGCGCGGCAAGGAGAACATCCTGTTCCGCCTTGCTGAAGCGGCGGTGGATCATCCCGACGACCTCGTGCGTGAGGCGTTGTATCCGGTGGTGGGTGAGAAGACACTGCGGGAGCTGGTGAAAGAGGCGAAGGCCAACGACCAGGTGTTCCAGGCCCGCGTGCGGACCGTGCTACGCAGCTCCTACTCGAACCACTACCGGCGGATGCTGCCAGCATTGTTGGCGGCACTGGATTTCCGGTGCAACAACACCGCCTACCGTCCCGTCATGGTGGCAATGGAGTTACTGGCGCGCTACGCCAGCATCGGCGGCAAGGTCCGCTTCTACGACACCCACACTCTGGCCCCGCTCGATGGGGTGGTCCCGAAGGCGTGGCGCGAAGCGGTGGTCGATGAAAAGGGCCGTATCGAGCGCATCCCTACGAGTTGTGCGTGCTGGTCGCGCTGCGGGACGCGATCCACCGCCGCGAGATCTACGTCGACGGCGGCAACCGGTGGCGCAACCCCGAAGACGACCTGCCCGGCGATTTCGACACCGCCCGCGAGGTGCACTACGCCGCGATCCGCCAGCCACTGGACCCTACGGAGTTCATCGCCGGGCTTCAGCAGCGGATGAGCAAGGCCCTCAACGATCTCGATCGGGGACTGGCCGAGGGAACCACCGGCGGGGTCCGGTTGACGCGGCGGCGCGGTGAGCAGTGGATCAGTGTGCCGAAGCTGGAGAAACAACCAGAACCGGAGAATTTGGAGAAGATCAAAGCCGAGGTCGCCCGCCGCTGGGGCACCCTCGATCTCCTCGATGTGCTCAAGGACGCCGATTTCCTCACCGACTTCACCGCCGAGTTCACCTCGGTGGCCTCCCGGGAGGTCATCGACCGTGACACCCTGCGCAAACGGCTGCTGCTGGATCTGTTCGCGCTCGGCACGAACATGGGGATCCGGGCGATCGTGAACACTGGTGAGCAGGAGGAATCCGAAGCAGCGTTGCGGCATGTGCGTCGGCACTTCATCACCCGCGACAACCTGCGGCGCGCGACGACAAAACTGGTCAACGCTACCTTCGCTGCGCGGGATCCGAACTGGTGGGGTTCGGGCACCTCGTGCGCGAGTGATTCGAAGAAGTTCGGGTCCTGGGAGTCGAACCTCATGACCCAGTACCACCAGCGCTACGGCGGATACGGGGTGATGATCTACTGGCACGTCGAACGTCGCAACGTGTGCATCTACTCCCAGCTCAAATCCTGTTCATCGTCGGAAGTGGCGGCGATGATCGAAGGGCTGCTGCGGCACTGTACCGATGCGGAGATCGAGGCGAATTACGTTGACACCCATGGGGCTTCGGTGGTTGGGTTCGCCTTCACCGAACTGCTGGGATTCAAACTCTTGCCGCGGTTGAAGAACATCGGCTCGATCCGGCTGTACCGGCCCGACGACGCGGGCGTCTACGGCGAGCTGGGACCAATCTTGACCAGGCCGATCCGGTGGGATCTCATCGCGCAGCAGTACGACCAGATGGTCAAATACGCGACCGCGCTGCGGCTGGGCACCGCGGAGTCAGAGTCCATCTTGCGGCGGTTCACCCGCGGAGGCCCGAAAGACCCGACCTACCAGGCCCTGGAAGAACTGGGGCGGGCGGTACGCACGATCTTCGCGTGCGAATATCTGTCATCGGAAGAACTCAGAAGAGAGATCAACAGCGGGTTGCAGGTGGTGGAGAACTGGAACTCCGCCAACGCAGTTGTCTTCTACGGCAAGGATTCCCAGCTCACCGGTGCCGATCGCGAGCACGCCGAGGTGTCGATGCTTGCTTTGCATCTGCTGCAATCGGCGATGGTGCACATCAATACCCTTCTGCTACAAGCGGTTTTGGAGGATCCAGAGTTTCACGATCTGGTCGGCGATACCGAGCGGCGGGCGATGTCGCCGTTGTTCTGGTCCAACATCAACCCCTACGGCCGGTTCCGGCTCGACATGACCACCCGCCTGGACCTGACCCGGAACCGAATCGCGGGATAGACGCCCCAGCCACTGCTGTCGGTTCTCATCGGGTTTGGCGCGCGTGTTGCGAGTTGATGTGGTGGGGTGCGCCAGTTCTGGGCAGGTTGTCAGTGGGCGTCGTTTCTCATCTGAACTGGCGAATTGCTGGGGACAGCAGGCCTTATAGGGTCCGCGAGTTCCCGAGCCTCGGCTGGCAAGCGCTCATGGAGTCGCGGCGGCTTGTCAGCCGGCTGACCGTGTTGGTCCTGGGTTTTGTTCTGCAGTGGCGGTTCCGATGGTGTTGTGGTGGCGGTGGGCCAGAGCGCCCGGAACCCGCGTTGTAGTGCGGTGAGGTCGACGTCGCCCAGCACCGCGTCGCGCAGGATCGTGCCTTGCAGAGTGGCGAGCAGGATGTCGGCGATTTCCTCCGCTGCCGTCGTCCTGGGGAGCAGGTCTTGGTCCTGATATCGCGTGACGAGGGTGGCCAGCACGCCCCGAACGGTGCGGAAGATCGGTTCGACCCTGGCTGCCAAGGCTGGGGAACGGATCGCTTCGGCCCAGATCTGGACCAGTAGACGGGCCGAATCCCGTTGGGCGTCGAGGGGTGCGGTGTGGCCGAACACGGCGGTGACGGCTTCGGCGAGCGGCGGGAGTGGCTGTTCGCCGGATAGCTGCTCGAAGGTATTGGTGACCTCGGCGAGTGCTTGCTCGCAGATCGCGGCGACCAGTTCGTCTTTGGACGCGAAGTGGTTGTAGACCGCGCCCGGTGACATCTGGGCTGCCTCGACCACCTCCTTCATCGAGGTGGCGTGGAAGCCGTTGCGCAGGAAGCAACCGCGGGCGCCGTCGAGGATCTGCTGGCGCCGTGCGGCCCAGCGCTGCGGGGTCAGTCGGGGCATACCCACAGCATAAAACGAACGTTCACTCGTTGTGTGTGACCGATGGGACTGCTAGAGTCACAAAACGAACGAACGCTCGATTTGAGGAGGTTGTTGTGGGTGTCATGCTGGTCAAGCAGCGGGTAGTGGATGTCGATCGGTGGGCGCACTGGTTCTGGGATCCGAAGTTGGATGCGGCGCGGCGGGAGCATGGTCTGGTGGTCACCGGGACATATGAGGCGGTGGACGAGCCGCACACGGTCGTGGTGGTGATGGACATGGCCAGCGCCGACTCGGCCCGGGTGTACGAGGCCTCGGCAACGCTGGCCGAGGCGCGGGAGCGGTGCGGTGCGGTCGGGTTTCCCGATGGTGTGTGGATTGCGCCGACCGTGATCGAGAATCCGCATCAGAAGCCGGGCGACGACGGTTCACAGGGCTGAGGGTGTTCGGTGTCGGGAACGGTGTGCGGCCGAATGCTGGTTCGCCGTTCCCGGCACCACTGAACGGGGTAATGCCCACTACTTGGGGTGCCGTTAAGGATCGTGTCAGGAGCGGCAAACGAGGCTGATTGACCAGGTCAGCGGTCATTCAAGGATCGTGAACGACCGCGCCCGTGTCCGGGTGTGAGTAGTTGCGGTACAGGAAATCCCGGTGAGAACGATCATGGTCATGAGCTGAGCGCCGCGGCGTCCGGTCGGGGCCGGGAGACGTCTGCGTTGCGGAGGTCGGCGAAGTCGGCGTGGGCCTGCTCGATGGCTTCGGGGTGTGCCTCGCGCTTGGCGTGCTCGGCGAGCGCTCGGTAGATGCTCGCCACCGAGGGGTTCTGCCCCTTGCGCTTGCCGGTAGGGATGATCAGGTCGGGCTGGATCTGCTCGACGGACTCGCCGCCCGCGCGGCGGCGCAGCACGGTGTGCAGCATGTCGTCGGTGATGACAGGGGGCCGGCCGCCGTGCTTGCCCTTGCGGGCCGCGGTGTCGAGTCCTTCGAGCGTGGACTCGCGGATGTTCTCCCGCTCGGTCTCGGCCATCGCGGCGAAGAACGCGAACAGCAGCTTGCCGGGCCCGGTGGGGTCGTAGATGCCGGGCAGCGGCCCGGCGAGCATCTCCAGGATGAGGCCGTGAGCGGTGAGGTGGTCGGCGAGTGCGGTGAGTTCGGCGGCGTCGCGGCCGAGCCGCTTCATCTCGTACACGGTGAAGATGACCCGGCAGTGTGGGGCGTGGGCCTCGACCTCGCGCGGTCCGCAGCGCTTCCTCGAACTTGGGGCGTACGCGGACGCGGGTGCTGATCTTCTCGCTGAAGATCTTGTCCCTCGGGATGCCGTGCTTGCTGAGTGCGTCGAGCTGGGAGTCGAGTTCCTGCCCGAGCGTCGAGCAGCGGGCGTAGCCGATGCGGATGTCCGCGCTCGGCAGGTCCGAGTCGATCGGCGCAGGCGGTGGGGTGCCCGGCCGCCACGGCTGCCCCGGCCTGCGGTCGGCCGGGGTCGGCACCCTCAGCGCCTTCTTCAGGCGGGGCACCAGGGTGAAGCGGCGGGTGTGGTAGGCGGAGGTGACCGCTCCTGAGCGCGAGCGGCACGGCGATCCGGGCTGCGTGTCGCACTTCGGCAGGCGTGCCGCTCGACATCGTCCGCGTTCGACTGCTCGGACGGGGAAGGGGTTTGAGGGTCCGTCATGGGGCCGGATTTTCGCACAATGCAAGTCTCAGAAGGGGCCCATTCCGCTTTTGAGTGAGAACGGGTTGTGAGAACCAATCGACGGTCGGGCGGGGTCCGGTGACCCGTTCTTGATCATGCTCGTGCAAAGGACCCGTTTGTGAGAGCCGGAACCGCCACGAACCACCCTGACGGACGATCTACGCTCCAGACACCCGCCCACCGCCAGTACGAGCACCCACACGCCCTGTCACGCCAGCATCCGGGACCAACGGCTTCAAGATGGCGAACGCTCTCTACGCCAGCCTGGCGCAGTCAGGCTCGTCCCCGGGCTACTCCAACAACAGAAAAACCGCCCGTCGAAACCTCTCGAAAGAGGTCTTGACCTGCGGTTCTTCAAACTGAACATCAGTGCCCTGAGTAGCCCCGACGGGGCACACGGCAGATGGATGCAGGATGCGCCCCTGGTCATCGAAGCCGTGTGTTCGCTGGACCGATCTGTCGTGTGAGAAGCGGTTCGCGGTTCGCTTCGGGCGAGCGTGAGTTTCGTCGACAAGGTCAGCGAGACGGTCCAGCCGGCCCGGACCTCGTCTCGTGAGTCGCCGCTGAGCACCGTGTGCGTATCAGGTGACGGGTGCTCAGCGATGGCTGAGCCCGCCGGTCAGTCGATGCCTTCGATGATGCGGAAGTCGCGCTCGAAGCCGTCGGGTAGGGCCACCAGCGCCTTCTGGTATGCCTCGCTCTCGCGTGCCGCGACCGCCTGTTCAAAGCTGTCGAACTCGATCAGAACGACGCGGTGCGCGATTCCGGCCTCGTGGGCGACGACTCGACCGCCATGAGACAGGACGCGCCCGCCCCCAGCCCGGACAGCCGGACGCGCCAGCTCGTTGTAGGCAGTCAGCATCTCAGGGTCGGAAATGACGGGGTAGACACTGACCCAGTAGCCCTTGGCCATGGAAACCTCCTGTGTTCGGCCGGACACGTCCGACTTCGAATTGACGCTCAGATTGCTCGATCCCGGCGACGGAGCACCGGGCGTTCGGGGCGAGAGATGCATAAAGCATTCATATAAATATTGTATGCTTCACGGATGAGTCGTCAAGACGCCACTCGTGGCGCATCCACTGCGATCGGGTCGGCCCTCTACGGGCTGGCCACCAGGGCTGTGAGACGCCTTCCGCGCGATATGAGCACCACGTCCGCCGCCACCCTGGCCACCCTGCACAGGACCGGCCCGCGACGCATCACCGATCTGGCCGTGATCGAGGGTGTCACCCAGCCCGCGATGACCGTGCTGGTCCGGGTGATGGAGGAGTCCGGACTGGTCGAGCGGACGGGCGACGCGTCCGACAAGCGGGTCACGCTGGTGTGTCTGACCGAGGCCGGCGCGTCGTACGTTCAGACGCGGCGCCAGGCGGGCGTCGATGCGTTCGCGCGGCTGATCGACAAACTCGCCGGCGACGAGGTCGAGGCCCTGATGGCGGCGCTTCCGGCGCTGGCGCACCTGGCAGAGCTCGAAAGCCAGGACCGCGAAGGGCCGAAGCGGTGACGGGGCGCACCCAGCAGCGCTCCGAGGCGCGGCTGCTGGTCCCCGCCCTGATGTTCATCGCCCTGGTCGTGGCGGCGGTTGCCAGCCTCGGGACGCCGCTGATCACCAGTGTGGCGACCACATTCCACGTCTCGCTCGACAGCGCGCAGTGGACGCTGACCGTCGCACTGCTGAGCGGCGCCGTCGCCACGCCCGTCCTCGGCCGGCTCGGAGCCGGCCCGCACCGACGGGCCACGATCCTCGCCACGCTGGCGATCGTCGTCGTCGGCAGTGCGCTGACCGTGCTGCCGCTGCCGTTCGCGGGGCTGCTCATCGGCAGGGCGGCCCAAGGCGTCGGGGTCGGTCTGACGGCGCTGATGATGGGCGTGGCCCGGGACCATCTTCCCGAGGAGCGCAGCACGGCGACGATCGCCCTGATCTCGGTGGTCTCGATCATCGGCGCCGGCGTCGGCTACCCGCTCACCGCACTGCTCGCCGAGATCGGTGGCGTACGGGCCGCCTACAGCTTCGGCCTGTTCGTCACCGCTGTCGCCTTCCTGACCGCGTGGCGTTCCATACCCGCGGCTCCCGAAGGCCGCTCCGCTCATGTGACCGTGGCGGGCGCGCTCGTCCTCGCAGGTGGACTGTTCCTCGTCCTGTTCCTGGCCGGCCAGCGGAGCCTGTGGAGCCGCCACCTCGCCGTGGCGGTGATCCTCGCCGTCGTCACTGTGCTCCTGCTGTGCGTCTGGACCGCCTCCGAGCTGCGCAGCAAGGCGCCCCTGGTCGATGTCCGGGCGGTACGGCACCCGGCGGTCGCCGGAGCGAACATCGCCATGTTCGTCGGCGGGAGCGGCATGTACCTCCTGCTCACGCTCATCACGCGGTACGCGCAGACGCCGCACAGCGCCGGCTACGGCTTCGGGCTGACCACCTTCGTCGCCGGGCTGGTCCTCGTCCCGTTCTCGGTGCTGGGGTTCGTCGCCGGCAAACTCACGTCCCGGGTTCGGACGCTGATCGACGCACCCGTGCTCCTGGCCGGCAGCGCCGTCATCGTCGGCGGCGGGTTCGTCCTCTTCGCCGCGGCCCGGTCGAACCTGGCCGAACTGCTCGTCGCGATGGGCGTGCTGGGCTTCGGCGTCGGCAGCTTCTCAGCCGCCATGCCCGGCGTCATCCTGGCCGTCACGCCCAAGAGCGAGACGTCGAGCGCGATGAGCTTCAACTACGTCGTCCGCAGCATCGGGTACTCGCTGGGCAGCGCGATAGGCGGCCTGGTCCTGGCCACCGGCACCGACACCGGTCATCTCTTCCCGAACGACCACGCCTACACCACCGCAGCGCTGGTCGGCATCGCCGCGATGGCGGTCACCGCCCTGACCGCCACCGCTCTCGCCCGCCAACGCCCGCCCGAGATCAACCCCACCGCGGCCACGGCCAGCGTGCCGAGTCAGGGCCCGTCGAGCCGATGACGGGGGTCGGGGAGCAGATCCGCCCGATCCGGCGTTAAGCGCGGGACATCGGGCGGTGTTGGCCTGCGGGTGATTTCATGCAGGCGTGACCGATGAGGGTGGCTATGGCCGGTTTGGGGCGTTGTCTCGTGTTGAGCTGGAGCGGTTTTTCTACCTCGATGACGAGGACCGGAAGCAGGTAGCGGGTCGGCGTCGGGATTACAACCGGTTGGGGTTCGCGCTTCAGCTTGTGACGGTGCGGAATCTGGGGATGTTCCTGGCCGATCCGCTGGATGTGCCGCCGGAGCTGGTCGAGTATTTGGCCGAGCAGTTGGGTATCGAGGATTCCTCGTGCGTGAAGCGGTACACCGAGCGGGAGAAGACCAAGCTCGAGCATGCGTGGGAGATCCAGCGCGAGTACGGATTGCGCTCCTACAGCTCGACGCCGACGCGGCCCGGCTGTCAGCGTTCATCCGCACCCATATCGGCATCGACGGCCACTACGCGTTCCACCTACCCGACCTCGGCGGTGACCACCGCCAGCTGCGCGACCCCGACGCACCCGACGACGGCGACTGATCAGCCCAGGTCGTGCGCGGATCATGTCGTCGAGGTCGCGCACTGGGGCTGATCTCGAACTGTGTCGTGCTTGGAACACGGTCTACCTCGATCGGGCCGATGACGGATGTCCACGCCTTGGCGGGGTCGATCACCACATCGAAATCGCCACGATGACATCTCGATCAATACTTCGAATCACATTGTCCGAGACGGCTACTCGCACGAGCCTTCGGGCTGTGACAACTTCCCAGTGGAAGTGAGTGGGTCGTGTTCCGGCTTGGCCCACCAGGCCCGGATCGTTTCGCTCAGCTCTTGTGGTGCGTCCGATTGCAGGAAGTGGCCGACTCCGTGGAGCACTACGGTGGTGTGGTTGGACAGCCGCGCCTCCCAGCGTTCACGCTCCTTGTCGCCGAAGGCGATGTCGGCGTCGGCCCACACGATCAGCGTGGGGAGTTGTTCGAGGGCGGTCAGGCGGTCGGCGATATCGGTGAGAAATGCGCGACTGCCGATGATGGCGCCTGCAAGGACAGCGCTGGCTTGGCGGCGATCCGGCGTGGGCAGGACGGCGCGGTAATGAGCCATTTCGGCCGGGGATGGCTTCCTACGCTTGTGCCCTGCAGGTATGAGGGCGTTGACGAACAGATTGAAACGCCTGATGAGTTCGCGTCCGGCCGGTCCTCCCATGAGGCGGGAGGCCAGTTCGGCACGCAGGTCGCCGTTCATCGGCCACGCCCATGTGTTGGCCAGGACGCGGCGTTCGAACGTGTCGGGCCGCTGCTGGGCCGCGTGCAAGCCGCGAAAGACCACGTCGGATTGCCGTGCAACATCAGCAGGGTCGGTCCCGAACCTTCATCAATGTAGTGAACGACGTGCCCGTCCAGCTCCGCGAAGCGGCTCTCAAAGGGAAACAACTCGTCGTCCACCCAAGACGGGCGTACACCTGACGGCTGCTGGGTCGTCATGTACGGACCTCCTCGGATCCTGATCGATTCAGGCGACGGTGCCGGTTAGAGGAATGCGGGCACAAAGCGGTCGGCGGTGCGTATCGCGAAGGCGAGAGGCCGGGCGAGGGTTGCCGCGAGCGTGCCCTTCAGGCGTCCCCGGCGCCTGGCCGACACCCGCGGCGGAAGCGCCGCGAACAGCGTCGCCAGCCCCGGTAGCGCACGAACGAAGACCGTGTAGTCAACGATCTGTCCCCGCTCGTTACACCGCACCAAATTCATGGCCTCGAGTTCCACGCCACGAACCCGCGCACGGAACGAGAACGATCCCGTGTCACCGCACGCGAGCGGTTCGGTCGTGGTGAGGTCGTCGAGGACAGCGAAGATGTCGCGATGCAGTGCCACGACCTCCTGCTTGCCCTCGAACCGAAGCCGCATTGTCATCGGGGAATGAAAGACGACATCGGGCGCCAACACCTCGGCGATTGCATCGGCATCTCCACTTTCCCCGGCGGCCCGCAGAGCCGCGAGCGCCGCCGAGACCGGTGCGGCAACGGGATCGGAGACCGACATGAGAGTCCCTTTCATCAGATATTTCGAACTATGCTTGATAAAATCAAGTCTCATGGAAGAAGTCAAGCAGAAGCCGACCCGGTCGTACGGACAGTTCTGCGGCCTGGCGCGTGCACTCGATGTCGTGGGTGATCGCTGGAGCCTGCTGATAGTCCGCGAGCTGCTGCCCGGCCCGCGGCGCTACGGCGAACTGATGGCCTCGCTGGGCGGGATAGCCACCAACCTGCTCGCCGACCGCCTCCGGAGTTTGGAGTCCGCCGGAGTGATCGAGCGGCGTCCGGGACAGGTCAGTGGTGTCGTGTACGCGCTGACACCGTGGGGTGACGAGCTGCGCGAAACGATCGAGGCGCTCGTGCGTTGGAGCTTCCCGCTGATGACAAGCGGCCGCGGCGGCGACGCCTGTCAGCCTCGCTGGCTGGCGGTCGCACTGCCGGCGCTGCTCCGCGGAAGGACGGCAGAGCCACCGGCAGAGCTGGGCATCAACGTTTCCGGCCTGTTCATGTCCTTGCGGATCGACAGACACGGTCCCCACGTGACCATCCAGCCCGACCAGCGACCCGAGACGATTCTCGAAGCGGAACCCGAGGCGGTTCTGGGATTGGCCGCCGGTGCGATCACCGTCGACGAAGCACTCGCCTGGGCCAACGTCCACGGCGATCCGCGTGTCATCACTACGGTGCTGGCCGGGACGCCGGCATGAGCGAGCGACCGACAACAGACGCGGCCACACTGCTCGACGAGGTCCTCGCCGCCCACGGCGGCCTCGGGCGGTGGCGGACCGTGACCGCTCTGACCGCGCACGGGCGATTCGGCGGTCTCCTGCGCTCACGCTTCCCCGGAAACCGAATGGCCTATCTGAGCGTGCGGGTGCAGTTGGCGCACCTGCACGCCGTGTTCGACGGCTTCCCGCACGCCGATCAGCAACCGGTGTTCGATCGAGGCGACGTGCGGATCGAGACCCGCGATGGCGACTTGATCTCCGCGCGCACCAACGCGCGCTCTGCCTTCGCCGGGCTCAGTGGACTCCGACGCAACCTCCGCTGGGACGCGCTCGATGCCGCGTACTTCGCCGGATACGCATTCTGGAACTACCTCTCGATACCCCTGCTTCTGGCGCGCGACGGAGTCGCCATCACCGAAGGTGACAACTGGCTGGAAGCCGGCGAGCGGTGGCGGCGCCTCGAGGTCACCTTCCCGCCGGACGTCCATACCCACTCCCGACACCAGACCTTCTACATCGACGATGCCGGCCTGATCCGCCGACACGACTACGTTGCCCACCCGATCGGCCGGTGGGCACACGCGGCCCATTACTGCAACGACCACCAACGCTTCACTGGACTCGTCTTTCCCACACACCGACGGGTGCGCCCTCGAAGACCCGCCGGCCGGACCCTCCCGCATCCGATCCTCGTCGCGCTCGACATCGACCACATCGAGATCGAGATATGACCGCAATCTGCTCCACTTCAGGTCAGGGGTCGACCCCTCTCTCGTCGAGGTCGTGAATCACTTGCCGCACATGAGATTCCGACAACCTGCCAGCTTCGCCTTCGAATCCTGAAGCCGGCCTACGCCGCAAAGTAGGCCAGTGGCCGAAATCCGTCAGCGGGTTGAAGTCCGATCTGGACAAGCTGGCGCTGGTGCTCGAGCTGCCCGTGACGCATTCGCCGACGCGAGCGAGAGTTGGTCGACGCTCGGCGAGCGTGGGCGTTCCCATCGTGTCTGCGGGATATTCCGAGCCAATCCTGTTGCTCGACGCCCCCTGGCCGCAGCCGAACTCGAGGCCCGGGCCCCTCAACGCCGCCGCCGGGCGGCGGGGTCAGTCTGGGCCTGCCACCGGATCAGCGCCTCCGCGGACGGCCGTGAGTACTTGCCCAGCGACCGCACCGAGGTATGTCCGCTCATCCGCATCAACATCGGCGTCGACGCCCCGTCCTCGGCAGCATGCGTGAGCTTGGAATGACGCAGTTGATGCAGCGTGAACGGTCCGCGGGTGAAGCCGCTGGTGTGATGTTCGAACAACTCCAGTGCACGCCGGTACGACAACCGCCCTCGCAAGGTGGTCGGGTCGATATCATCCACGGCCACACCGGGTTTCGCCTTGCGGTCCGTCAGGAAAACCGGTCCCTTCTTCCGCCTGGCCAGCAGCCTCGGAAGCAGACGCGCGGTGCCGGTTTGCCAGGCGACCACATCCCTGGCCCCACCCTTGCGGGTGACCGTGCCGCATCGGTTCGCCATGTCCAGGTCCGGGATGCCGAGCAGCAGCAGTTCATCAGCGCGGGCGGCAGTCTCGTACAGCATGGTCCACAGCACACGCACTCGCAGCGGCACATCCTTCGTCAGTAGCCGGGTCACCTCGTCGCGGGTCATCGCCCGCGAATGATCCGGCGGCGCCTTCCGCGGCACCAACCTGACAAGGGGATCACCGACCAGCCATTGTTGCTGGCGCCAATACTCACACGCCCCGCGCAGCGAGGCGAGGCGGACGTTGAATGTCTGCGCCGACTTGTCACCCCACTTGAAGGTGAACCAGCCGCCGACCCGCTCGGCCTCCAGCAGTCCCACCTCGGAGTCGGCGCCGAAATCACGCATGAGCTGATTGAGGGCGATCGCGTAGCCGCGGCGGGTGTTGCTGCTCGGGATCGTCGCAAGGTAGTTCGCCACCGCATCCTTGAGCCGCACACCCTGCACCGGCAGCGCCCGCACCCGTCCCACGATCAGCCCTCTCTGTCCGAGTCTCCGGAGACCGATCGGCGCTACCGCAGATAATTTACGGAGCCGCCCCGCCCGAGGAGAGGTGTAGCGCCTGCTCGCGATCGAGATTACCGCAGATAATAGGCCATTGTCTGCGGTAACTCCTTAGCGCCGGATCGAGCGGATATGCTCCTCAACCCCCGTGTCCGCGCGGCCGGGCAATCCCAGCACGCCGATCCCGCGCCGGGTGTCGAAGGCCGCGAGGGCATCTCGCCAACGTCGCTCGAGGGCCGGTTGGACCGCGGTGGTGTGCGCGTTGTTGCAATTGCAGGGTCTCACTGCATGCGGGGATCCCGAGGTGCGCGAGGTGGTGCGGGCGCGGATGGCCCGCATGTGGGACACCATTTCCGAGACCACTGGCCTGGATCCGGTGACGGTGAAGTCGTTCCTGGCGTTCGGGATGCTGCTGAACAATGCCGCTGCCCTGGATATCGGCGAGGTGGACGAACCGTGGGCGGCCGGGGTGCGCACCCGTATCCTTCCCGGCTTGTTCGAACACATCACCGCCGAGACCAACCGGTGAGCTCGGTTCACCCGGCCCTCCAGAGCCGCAGTTTGTCCGGATTGCGGATCACCCAGATGCGCGTGATCCGGCCGTCGGCGATGTCGAAGGCGTAGACCGAGATGATGGCGCCGTCCAGCTCGGCCACCAGGCCGGGCTGACCGTTGACCGTGCGCTCCAGCAGAGTCACCGCGGAGTTGCGGGCGGCGATCCGCGCCCAGGCGTGGGCGATCTGCTCGCCGCCGACGATCGGGTCCAGGAACGCCGGTGCCAGGCCGCCGCTGTCGGCCGTCGCCGTCGCCTGCGGATCGAGCAACCCGATCAGCGCCTCGATATCTGTTGTCTCCCAGGCCTGTTTGAAGCTCCTGACCACCTCGGCGCGCTGGGCTGCCGATGCACCCTGCGAGGTGCGCAGGCGGCGGCGAGCCGACGAGGCGAGCTGGCGACAGGCCGCGGGAGTGCGCCCGACGACCTCGGCGACCTCGGCGAAGGAGTAGCGGAATACGTCGTGCAGCACGAAGGCCACACGCTCGGCCGGTGTCATGGAATCCAGTACGACCAGAAAGGCCATGCTGATCGACTCGTCGAGCGTGACCCGGTCGGCGGGATCGACCGGGGCGGGGCCGCCGAACCAGTCCGCGTGGCCGGGTACCGGCTCCGGGATCCACTCGCCCACATAGCGTTCTCGCCTGGCACGCGCCGAGCCGAGCAGATCGAGGCAGATTCGGCTGGCGACCGTCGTCAACCACGCGCCAGGCGATGCCACCTCCTGCCGCCGCGGCTCGGACAGCGCGTACCAACGCACGTAGGTCTCCTGCACCACGTCCTCGGCTTCGGCCAGCGAGCCCAGCAGCCGGTAGGCGAGATTGAGCAGCTGACGGCGTTCACTGATAACCACCGGCAGGTGTGGATCGGTCATGGTCGGCTCCTTCGGTCTTCGTGTCCTGACGAATCGACGAATCAGCGGCCCGATTCGTGAGGCGGCCTGACATTCTCGGCGCCTGCGTCGTCGGAAGGTCGTGATGTTCTCAGCAGAGCAGGAGTTCGGACAATGATCAGAATCGGAATCATCCTCGGCAGTACCCGGCCCAACCGCAGGGGCCCGCAGATCGCCCAGTGGGTTCAGGACACGGCATCGCAGCGCGAGGACGCCGAGTTCGAACTGATCGACCTGCGCGATCACCCGCTACCCCATCTGGACGAACCCGCGCCGCCGATGTTCGGCCCGTCGGCCCACGAACACACCCGCGCCTGGGCCGCGCGGATAGCCCCGTTCGACGGCTTCGTGCTGGTGACCCCCGAATACAACGGCGGCGCTCCCGGAGTGCTGAAGAACGCCATCGATCACCTGTTCACGGAGTGGACGAACAAGGCGGTCGCATTCGTCTCCTACGGCGCGGGCGGCGGCGCCCGCGCCGTCGTGCAGTTGCGGACGGTGTGCAGCACGCTGGGCATGGCCGACGTGGGATATCAGGTCGCGATCTCGCTGCTGACCGACTTCGAGAACCACACCACCTTCACACCGCGTGAGCATCATGCCGCCGCCCTGGGCAACACGCTCGATCAGCTCATCGCCTGGAGCGCCGCCCTGGCTCCGCTGCGCCGTCCCGTTTCCGATACCCCGCCTTTCGACACCGAAGGAACCGATCACGATGACGCCGAACGACTCTCGATCACGCGCTGACCGCGTCGACGCAGAGGAAATCCGGATTCGACGACAAATCGACAAGGTTGTCGAGGGACTACGAGCCAGGGATCTCGAGGCCCTGAGACGGCTCTACACCGCCGACGTGGTGTCCTTCGACGTCGAGCCGCCGCTACAGCATGTCGGAATCGCGGCGAAACTCGAGAACTGGGCGAAGGTGTTCCTGTTCTTCGAGAGTGTGACCTACGAGATTCGGGACCTGAGCTTCACCGTCGGTGACGATGTCGCGTTCGGGCACGGGTTCGCTCGCCTGAGCGGCACGCTGCAGCAGGGGACGCCGACAACCGGCATGTGGGTCCGGGTCACCTACGGAATGCGCAGGGTCGATGGCGACTGGCTGATCGCCCACGATCAGGTCTCGGTGCCGTTCGATGTGCAGACCGGCAAGGGTGTCGTCGATCTGGAACCCTGATCGGTTACCGGACCGCGTCCGGGTGCTGGGCAGCATTTGCGTGCCAACCCGGTACAGGCTGTGGCCCGGCTGGCCTCGAGTCGGCGTCGTCCGGCAGCAATGCCGATGACTTGCACCCAGCTCGAGCGTCACACGTTCGACACGCGGCGCGGCCGCGCCCGTGATCCGGCGGCCGGTGGCGGTGATCGCGTCCACCCGCGGGTGTGTGGTCGAAATGGCCGCGACCTCGTGGTCCCTCATCGGCGTGCTGATCCTCACCACCGGTTGATGTCGAGTGGAATTCGCGTACCGCCCCAGCACGGGTCGCGGTCCGGGCTCGAGCTTTGATCGGCCCGGCCGTTCCGCACTGGCACAGCGACTGGTCCTGGGCGGCGTACACGCGCCGACCCCGGCACGGGATCTCGCCCGCAGACTGCCGGGCCCCGGTTCGGGTCGCGTCGCGGATCGACGTGTCGTGCGCGGGATCTGCCGGCCGCTGTTCCGTCCCGGCATCCTGTGCCGACCGAATCAGTTTCCGGTGGCGGCGGTTTCGGTTCGCGGTGCGGGGCCGCGCGACCGGTCCAGGAGGTCATCGGCGAGGCGTTCGGCGCGTTCTGCGCGGGCGAGGGTTTGCGCCCGCGCGTCCTCGACGGCGGCAAGGCGTTCGGCGGCATCGCGGTGCGCGGCGGCCAATGCGGCGGTGTGGGCGGTGCGCAGGGCGGCCGCATCCTCGGCCGCCGCGCGCCGGGCGTCGGTGAGTTCGGCTCGGGCGGAGGTGAGCTCGCCGCGGCTTCTGGTGAGTTCGGCGCGAGTTTCCGAGAGCGCCTCGGCCCGTTCGGCGGCCGCGGTTTCGGCGCGTTCGATGGCACGTTCGGCGTCGGCGGCGCGCTGGACGGCCAGATCGCGTTCGGCCGCTGCGGCGGTGATCTGCTGCGCCGCTTCACGTTTCGTACGCTCGATATCCGCGGCACACGCGGCGCGGACCCGCGCGATCTGCTCGTCGGCTTGTTCTCGGACCCGTTCGAGGTCCTCGGTGGTTTCGCGGCGAATGGCGCGGATCTGGGTCTCGGCCTCGGTGCGCGCGGCGAAGACGTCCTCGGCGGCCTGGGTGGTGATGGTCTGCACTTCGGTGAGCGCGTCGTCGCGGGCGGCGAGCGCTTCGGCGATGCGGGCTTCGGCGGTGTCGGCGGCCGCAGCGGCGTCCTCGGCCGCGGATTCGGCTGCGGCTCTGGCCTGTTCGGCCTCGCGGCGGGCCTGTTCGGCGGTGACCGCGGACATCTCGGCCTCGGCGATGCGCCGCGCGGCCTCGGCCTGCACGGCCTGGACCTGCGCTTCGGCGATCGAGGGATCGGCCAGGGTGGACAGCTCGGCGACCGCGGAACTCAATGTGCCACCGAGTTGTTCGGCCAGCGTGCGGAACTGGATGAGCAATTCGTCGGCCCGTATCCGCGCCGCTGTCACCGGACCCTGTTGCGTCACAGTGACGTTCGCGGCCGGTGCGTCGTCCTGCTCCTGCTGCAGCCGTTGACGCTCTCGCCAGGCTCGCCACCGGGTGTGTTCGGGGTGATCGCAGTATTCGGAGGGACGCCCCGGTCCGCCGCTCTTGGTGATGGTTCGCGAACAGCCCGGGTAGTTGCACATCGTTGCCACGGCTGAATCGTAGCGTTGTTTTCGTCACCTCCAACGCAATGACACGAAACGAATCCTGATGTGCCACAGGATGACCGGCCGCAGTCTGACCGCCGATAAGTGAACCTTATCGGCGGTCAGACTGCTCGGCTCCGCCGGGAACTCCGCGGAATCGTCGCGAACTTTCCGTTTACGTTTGCGTTGGACAAACCAAACGTAAAAGCTACGGAATGCGCCCGAAACTGTGCTCGCTGGTGCGCCCGTACCAGTTCGGTGCGCGGTCGCGATCATCGGAGGTGATCGAGCATTGTCGGCGGGAGCAAGCCCACGGCCGGTCATCACCGTGGGGACGGCACTGCGGTCACCGAAGCAGAGCGCGGCTTCGGCATCCAGGAGAGGGGATACCGGTGATCTGTTCCCGCATCGCCTGCGACAGAGCCGCTCACACCTGATGGCCGCCGGGGTATGTGTTGGACATCTGCGCGGCGCGCCGGCGTTTCGGGCATCGGCCAGACCATCCGCGAGAGGGTCATTCGTGTCCCGGAACACTTGTGCGGCAAGGAGTTGTCGGCCCCCTGCCGCCGTAGTACCCGGCAACAGCAGCGAACGCGGCTTTGGGTTCCCACGGCATGTCCGGGTACGTCTGCCCATTGCGGTCCTCGAGCACCTTGACGATGCCGAGGCTGGCCAGATCCAGGTCTTCACGCGGGTCGCCGCCGGGGCGGTGGGGGTGGCTGTACAGGGCGAACAGGAACACGAAGGTGCTGTCGACCCCGGCGGTGTCGAAGATGTCCAGCAGTTCGGTGAGGTAGGCGGCTTGCCCGGCCTCGTCTCGCAGATAATCGCCGTCGAGGCGCACGGGATCGCCTGTGTGCGGGTCGCATTCGACGATCTCGTTGCTGCGGGCGGCGACCTTGCCTGCCCCGCGCCAGGTCGCGGTGCCGAAACCGGTGATCGCCACCGGCTTCGCCTGCGCGACCAGTGCGCGCACGCCCTCGGGGAACGTGTCGGCGACCTCGGCGGTGCGGATCAGTTCGACCGATACGAAATCGAAAGGCGTCCAATCGATCTGCTCGAACGGTATGGCGCAGTAGGTGAGCTTCCCGCCGAAATGCTCCCGGACCACGGTCACCGCCTCGGCGAGGAAGCGGTCGAGGCGAGCGGTGGCCTCGCCGAGCGCGCGCTGGCGCCCGGGACTTCCCAGGAGCCGTTCGAGTCGCTGCCCGATGTCCTCACCCGGCAGGAAACCGTGATTCATCAGGGTCAGTTCGACGCCGGTCACGAAGACGACCTGGACTCCGGTGCGGCGCAGGCGTTCCGCGCGCCGGGCGCAGTCGGCGAACAAGGACAGCATGTCCTCGGTGTTCAGTTCCAGCGGATACGGGGAGAACCAGACCTCGAGTCCGAGTTCGGCGGCGTGGCGGGCGGCGAGTTCGAGCCGGTCGGGATCGCCGCCGATGATCTGGACCGCGGTGCAGTGCAGATCGTCGCGGATGATGGCCAGTTCTCGCGCGACCACTGCGGAGTCGAACTTCCGCCGCGAGTGGGCGCCGTTGCGGACGAATCCGGTGTCGTAGGTCATTCCCTTGCCACGCATGTGCCTATCCCGTCTGTGGACCGATGTGTGGCACGAGATTAAACGCCAAATATGCGTGTGCGCAATATTTCGCGCACGCAACTTCTATGGCATGATGAGGTCGTGACGAGGACATCGCCGGGATTGCGTGAACGCAAGAAGCAGGCCACCCGGGTGGCGCTGCGGGAGGCGGCGCTCGCGCTGGCCCTGGCCCACGGGCCGGACAACGTGCGCGTCGAGGACATCGCCGAGGCGGCCGGCGTCTCGCCGCGCACCTACAACAACTATTTCTCCAGCCGTGAGCAGGCGATCGTGGATGCTGTCACCGCTGATCGGGAGGCCCGGGTCGCCGATGCGGTCGCCGCCCGCCCGGCCGGCGTGCGGCTCGCCGACGCGGTCACCGCCGCGGTCGTGGCGCAGTACACCGATCCGGGCGAGCAGCACCGGGAGGCGCTGCCGATGATCATCGCCCGCCCCGCGCTGCGGGCGGCGTTTCTGGGCGCGACCGGGGCGATCACCCCGCCGCTGGCCGAGGCGATCGCCACCCACCTGCCCGACGCCGAAGACCTCACCGGCGAGATTCTGGCCGCATCGGTATGCGCTGCGGTGCGCATTGCACTGGACCGCTGGCTACAACCCGCGCCCGGCCTGGGGTCCGCGGGGTTCGTCGTCACCTCCGGTTCGCTGCCCGAGCTGTTGCGCCGTGCACTGGCGCCCCTCGAACCGGCCTTCGACGCCGCCGAGAACCGATGACCGTGCGGGCCGCGCGGTGTAGCCGACATCCCGCGGTCAACGGTCGAGGACGGTCTCGGTGTGCAGGTGGGAGAGCTTGTGCGGATTGCGCACGTAGTAGAGCCCGGTGACCAGGCCGTTGTCGATCCGCACCGCGACAACGCCGTCGATCTGCCCGTCGAGCCGGATGATCAGCGCGGGCCAGCCATTGACGTGAGCCGGTTCGGCCGATGCCCGTCCGCCCATCCAGCCCGTGCCGCCGCTCAATACCCGCACCACACGATCGGCGCCCCTGATGGGTCGCGGCGTCGCCTGCTTGACTCCGCCGCCGTCGCCGAGGAAGACGACCTCCGGCGCCAGGACATCCAGCAGGCCCTGTAGATCGCCGGTTTCGACTGCTCGTTGAAAAGCTCCGAGCGCTTGCCGGGCCTTGACCGCGGTCACGGCACCGCGTGGCCGGCGCGCGGCGACGTGGGCGCGGGCGCGATGAGCGATCTGGCGGACCGCGGCGGGGCTCTTGCCCACCGCGTGCGCGATCTCGTCATAGGCCATATCGAACACTTCACGCAGCACGAACACCGCCCGTTCGGTAGGAGCGAGCGTTTCGAGCACCAGCAGCATCGCCATCGAGAGGTTGTCGGCCAGCTCGATGTCCTCGGCGACGTCGGGCACGGTGAGCAGCGGCTCGGGCAGCCACGGACCGACGTAGGACTCTCGCCTGCGGCCGAGGGTGCGCAGCCGCCGGATCGCCTGGCGGGTGGTGATCCTGACCAGGAACGCGCGGTGATCGCGCACCGTGCCGAGATCGACGGCCGCCCATTGCAGCCAGGTCTCCTGCAGGACGTCCTCGGCATCGGCGGCCGAGCCGAGCATTTCGTAGGCCACGGTGAACAGCAGGTTGCGGTGGGCGACGAAGGCTTCGGTGGCCGGGTCGGTGGGCTCGTCGTCGCGCATGGTGCGGTCCTGTCTGCTTCGTCGACGCTGTCATGCATCAGTGGCGCGGCACGAGCGGTTTGTGACATCCGAACGTCGTGGCGCTCGTCACAGGCTCGCGTAGTCACAGGTCCGCGGTCGCCGGGCACTTGTGTTCACCCAGCTACCCCGACGAAGGAAGGACACCCCGTCATGCGAATCACCGTCTTCGGCGCCAATGGTCCCACCGGCCGCCTGCTCACCGGCCAGGCACTGGCTGCCGGGCATCAGGTCACCGCGGTCACCCGGCAGCCGGAATCGTTTCCGCTGCACCATGATCGGCTCGAGGTGATCGGCGCCGACGTGCTCGATCCGACGGCCATCGATGCCACGATAGCGCGGCGTGATGCGGTACTGTCCACGCTCGGGGTGCCCCCCGGAAAGGAACCGATCAGCACCTATTCCCGTGGCGTGGCCAATATCGCCGCCGCGATGGAGCGGCATCGGGTGCGTCGGCTCGTCGTGGTCAGCTCCAGCGGAGTGGACCCGCACCCGTACTCCGACGGCGGGATCCTGTTCAACCGGGTGTTGTTGCCGTATGTGACGCGAGTGCTGGGCAGGACGCTCTACGACGACATGCGGCGGATGGAAACACTGCTCCGCGGCACCGTTCTGGATTGGACGATCGTGCGGCCGAACGGGCTCTACCATTTGCCGTCGATCACCGACTACACCGTCGTCGAGGGCCACGCCGACGGCCGGTTCACCGCCCGCGTGGACCTGGCGGCATGTCTGCTCGCCGTACTGGACGACGACCGCTACCTGCACAAGACGCTCAGCGTCATCACCACCGCCGACAACCCCACCCTGTTCCAGTGGATCCGTCGCGAAGCGATGGCCCGATGAGGAATGAACCCTCGGCACGGGCCGATCAGGCCTTGGTAGCCACGACCAGAACGTTCTTGCCGAAGAATTTCCCGGTCAGCACCTGCAGGGCGCGGCTGAGCGGAAACAGGGCACGGTCGTAGAATTCGAGCAAGCGGGGGTTGATGGTGCCGTCGCCGGATCCGAACATCTTGTAGGCCAGAGTGGCGAAGAATCCGAGGGGGTCGCAGTAGCGGGACTCGACGATCTCGAGGCCCGCGTTGCGCAGAATCCGGTTCAGTTGAGTGCGGCGGTAGCGGCGGTAGTGCCCGACCTTCGCGTCCATGGCGGTGAACAGGATCTCCATGGCGGGCACGTAGACGACCAGTGTGCCGCCAGGGCGCAGCAGTGCGGCCAGGTGTTCGGCGGCGGTCTGGTCGTTCTTGATGTGTTCGAGCACGTTGAAGGTGTAGACGAGGCCGTACCGCTCGCTGTCGTGGGCGGGCGGGCGGTCGTGGTCGACGACCCGATATCCCTTGGCGCGCAGGAGTTGTCGCAGGTTCTGGTCGGGTTCGAGACATTCGGGCGCGATCCGGCGCGCGGCAAGCATATCGGCGTAGGTGCCCGCACCGGCGCCGAAGTCCAGCACTCGCGATGCGGCATCGACTGCGGTCAAGTAGCGATCGACGGTGTCGACCAGGAACGTGTTGTAGTTGACCGCTTTGGTCATCACTTCCAGATTGTCACACCCGGTGTACGCGAAATCGCTGGTGGTCAAGGGGGGTCCCCTTCGTCGGTCGCCGGTGTGGTGCCGTGCCCGTGTCGGGTGCCGACGCTAGTGGATGCCCACCGGGGTGTGAAAGACCTCGACCAGCGTGTCCGATGATCGGTCCGGCCATGCCGGGTGCGAATCCCGATCGCGCGGGCAGGGGTGGCGCCCGCACGATCGGGAGTGCGGCCTCATGCGCGCGCGCCGGGCTCCGGTGCCGGGTCGCCGTCGGTGTGCGGCAGTTGCTCCGCGGGGATGACGCCGAACCGGCCGGCCTGGTAGTCCTCGAACGCCTGCATCAGCTCGGCGCGAGTGTTCATCACGAACGGACCGTAGTGCGCGACCGGTTCACGGATCGGGGCGCCGCCCAGCAGCAGCACTTCCAGATTCGGTTCGGCGGCCGGGGTCGCGGTGCCCGCGGTAAGGGTGAGCGCCTCGCCCGGACCGAAGACGGCCAGCTGCCCCTTGTGGACCGGCCGCTGCTCCTGCCCGACGGTGCCGACGCCGGCCATCACGTAGGCCAGGGCGTTGAATTCGCGGTTCCACGGCAGGATCAGTCGCGCTCCGGGGCTGATCGTGGTGTGCACGAGGCTGATCGGGGTGAACGTGCTGCCCGGACCGGCGTGCCCGTCCAGTTCACCGGCGATCACCCGCAGCAGCGCGCCGCCGTCGTCGGAGGACAGCAGGGTGGCCTGTCCGCCGCGGATGTCCTGGTAGCGAGGCGCGTTGAACTTGTTCGCACGCGGCAGGTTCACCCACAGCTGGATGCCGTGGAACATCCCGCCGGAGACCACCAGCGACTCCGGCGGTTTCTCGATGTGCAGGATGCCGCTGCCCGCGGTCATCCACTGGGTGTCCCCATTGCTGATGGTGCCCCCGCCGCCGTGGGAGTCCTGATGTTCGAAGGTGCCGTCGATCATGTAGGTGACGGTTTCGAATCCGCGGTGTGGATGCCACGGGGTGCCCTTGGGCTCGCCCGGCGCGTATTCCACCTCGCCCATCTGGTCCATGTGGATGAACGGATCCAAATCCGCGAGCGAGACGCCGGCGAACGCGCGGCGCACCGGGAATCCCTCGCCCTCGAAACCGGTCGGCGCCGTCGTCACCGATCGGACGCGACGCTGCGACGTCACCGCCGGATCCGGTGTGGGCACCCGGGTGAGCGTCAGCGTGTCCGCTGTCACCGCTGGCATGGCGACCTCCAATGTAGTTGAAATTTTGTCTATCCGCATAACCATAGGCCGCGGCCGAACATTCCCTGAGTGCAACGGGAGTTTTCGCCACCGCTTCGACAGCGGACCCAGCGCTGGTCGTCTCGTATGATCAAGATTTGTAGCAGTGAGGAGTGATATGCCCGAGCCGAGCGAACTGCGTGCGGATCAAGTGCAGGCCTGGCGCGCCTATCTGGAAGGCAGCGTGCGATTGGAGACCTGCGTGGATGCCGCCCTGCGGGCCTCGAGCGGGCTGAGCCTGATCGACTATCATCTGCTGCTGTTGCTGCGCGAGGCGCCACAACATCGGCTGCGGATGAGTGAGCTGGCCGATCGAATGGTGTTCTCCCGCAGCCGAATCACCTATCAGGTCAATTCGATGATCAAACGCGGCCTGCTCACCCGCGAACCGGCCCCCGGCGACGGCCGCGGCTATCGCGCGGTACTGACAGCCACCGGTCTCGAGGCTTTCCTGGCCGCGGCCCCCGATCATGCCCGCACCGTGCGCGAGCTGTTCCTGGACGAGCTCACCGACGACGAACTGGCTTGTCTGGGAGGGATTTTCACTCGCGTGCGGGCCCGGCTCGAACGCGCGGAGAACGATGCCGCGGCCGCGGGCGGGTGAGCGGTGCGATAGAGTCGAGCCCGCTCGAGCTCAGTCCTGAGGAGACCAGATATGGCGGGTGAACTCGACATCTCCGGATAGACCCCGGAGTCCGGCCACCAGCGCACGCGGTGCGGCTGTCGTGGCCATGTCGTCGTTCCACCGATACGCCATTCGCGGCGCGGCCGGTCCGCGCCCGTCTCACTCCGGGAGTTTCCCCATGCCCGATGCTCGCATCGTCTGTTCGAATCTGTCGTTCACCTGGCCCGATGACACGCCCGTATTCCGGGATCTGTCGTTCACCGTGCCCGGCGGGCGCACGGGACTGGTCGCGCCCAACGGCGCCGGCAAGAGCACCCTGCTGCGGCTGATCGCCGGTGATCTGCGCCCCGGCGGCGGCAGCGTCACCGTCGAGGGAGTGCTGGGCTATCTGCCACAGACTCTGCCGCTGACCTCGCAAGCGACCGTCGCGCAGGTGCTGGGCATCGCTCCGGTCCTGGCGGCGCTGGCCGCGGTGGAATCCGGTGACGTGCGCGAGGAACATTTCACGCTCATCGGCTCGGACTGGGATATCGAGGAGCGCACCCGCGCCCAGCTCGAACGGCTAGGGCTGGCCGATATCGCGCTGACCCGCGCTCTGGACACGCTCAGTGGCGGGCAGATCATCACCCTCGGACTGGCCGCGCAACTGTTGCGCCGCCCGGACGTGCTGCTGCTGGACGAGCCGACCAACAACCTCGACATCGATATGCGCCATCGCCTCTACGGGGTGCTCGAGGAGTGGAACGGATGTCTGCTGGTGGTCGCGCACGATCGCCCGCTATTGGATCGCGTGGACCGCATCGCTGAGCTCGATCGCGGCGAAATCCGTTTCCACGGCGGCAATTTCACCGCTTACGAACACAGCGTGCAGGCCGCGCGGGAGGTGGCGCAGAAAAATGTGCGCACTGCCGAGCAGGAGGTCAAGCGGGAGAAGCGCGAAATGCAGCAAGCCCGCGAACGCGCCGCGCGCCGTGCGGGCAACGCCGCGCGCACCCTGGGCGATGCCGGATTGCCCAAGATCTTCGCGGGCACCATGAAACGCAACGCCCAGGAGTCCGCGGCGCGCGCGAACCAGACCCACACCGCGCGCGTGGACGCGGCGCGCGACCGGCTCGATCGGGCACAGCGCGCGATGCGGGAGGATCAGCGGATCGTACTCGAGCTGCCCGGCACCGAGGTTCCCGCGGGGCGCACGGTGTTCGAGGGCGAGGGCATCGGCGTCCGGTTGGGCGGGCGGGAGCTGTTCACCGGCGCGGGAGTGGATCTGATCGTGCGCGGGCCCGAGCGGATCGCGCTGACCGGGCCGAACGGTGCGGGCAAATCGACCCTGCTGCGGGTGCTGGCCGGCGCGCTGACCCCGGAGCGGGGCCGGATCCGGCACGCCCAGGGCCGGGTGGCGTATCTGTCACAGCGGCTGGATCTGCTCGATCCGGCATCGAGCGTGGCGGAGAATCTGGCCGCGAGCGCGCCGGGGATGCCTGCCGCCGAGCGAATGAATGCCTTGGCGCGCTTGCTGTTTCGCGGTGCGGCCGCGCATCGCCCGGTGCGGGAGCTTTCGGGCGGTGAGCGGTTGCGCGCGAGTCTGGCGTGCGCGCTGTTCGCCGAACCCGCCCCGCATCTGCTGCTGTTGGACGAGCCGACGAACAATCTGGATCTGGTCGGCATTGGGCAGCTAGAGAGTGCGCTCGAGGCGTATCGGGGTGCGTTCGTGGTGGTCAGCCATGACGAACGCTTCCTGACCGAGGTCCGGGTGCAGCGGTGGCTGTGCTTGGCCGAGGGCCGGCTGAGCCAGGTCGCCGCACCCGAACCGGTCTAGACCCGACCGGAGGCCGCGACGGGTTCGGCGATGACCGCGACACCGGTGCGGCCGCCGTCGACGTCCAGGACGGTGCCGTGCACGAATTCCGCGTCACCGGAGGCCAGGTACACCGCCGCGGCGGCGATCGCCTCGGGTGCGCCGAGCCGCCCGGCCGGGGTGCCGTACATCATGGTGTCGCCCGGACTCGGTGCGTCCGGAGCCTGGTCGCCGGGGCGGATCACTCCCGGGGAGATGGCGTTGACGCGCACTCCCCGCGGGCCGAACTCCGCGGACCAGGCCCGGGTGAGGGTTTCCATCGCGCCCTTGGTGGAGGCGTAGAGCGCCCCGACCGGCACCGACAGGCGCGCGACCCAGGAGCCCAGGTTGATGATCACTCCGCCGCCGGCCTCGATCATCGCGGGCGCGATGGTTTGGGTGAGGAAGAACGGAGCTTTCACGTTCACCGCGTACACGCGGTCGAACATGGCCTCGTCGGCGGTGGAAGTGGTTGCGGGCGGGTAGATTCCGGCATTGTTGACCAGGATGTCGATCCGTCCGCCGAGGACGGCGGTGGCCGATTCGGCCAGGGCGCGGCTCGCGGCCAAGGTGCCGTCGAGGTCGGCGTGCAGGTAGTTCGCGCGCCCGCCCGTGGCTCGGATGCGTTCGACGACGGCGTTCCCGCGGGCGTCGTCGCGGCCGGAGACCACGACGTGCAAGCCTCGAGCGGCGTACGCCTCGGCGATGGCGCGTCCGATATTGCTGGTGGAGCCGGTGATGAGGGCTGTTTTTCCGGAAAGGTGTGTCATACCGGCGACGCTACGAGCCAATTTTTGGACCAGCAAGTCCAAACTGCGCTGGGGTGCGTCACCCGTTCCGCAGTTGTGCAACGAGGGTGTTCATCGAGGTCTCCAGGTACTCCACGCTGCCGGTGGTGCGCAGCACCTGCACCCCGCCCTGGATGGCCGCGACGAACGTCATCGCGACCGCGTCCGGGTCGACCTGGTCACGCACCAGCCCCGCGTCCCGCATCGCCGCGATGCCCCGGCGGATGTGCTCACGCCACTGCGACAGCAGGGTGGCGACCACCTCGGCGGTCCCGGCGGTGGTCCCGACCTGCGCCATCAACGAACCCAGTGGGCAGTGCGGCCCCTGGGCGCGATACCTGGCCAACACCGCCTCGCGCCAGCGGTCCCAGGCCGCCCACGAGGTGAGCGCGCCCAGGTGCGGCTGCTGATCCTCGAGCACCCGGCCGGCCTCGTACCGGGCGACCGCGACCAGCAATTCCGCCTTGCCGCCGGGGAAGTAATGGAAAATCTGCCCCTTGCTGGTGCCGGTGATGGCGCGGATGTCGTCGAGGGTCACCGTGCCGGGTTCCTCGCTGCGCAGATGCACCGCCGCGCCCTCGATGATCCGTTGCCGAGTGGTCCGCCCCTTCGCGGTGATCGTCATGTCGTGAGAATACCGAATTTTGGACCTTCGGGTCCATTCATAGCAGCGGGGTCGGATGTTCGCGCAGGCCCTTGTCGATGAACCCGTCCGCCCCGGGATCCGCGCCGCCTCCGGCGAGGTGTGCCCGGATGCCGGGAAGGACGCGCAGTTCCGCGTCCTGTCCGGAGCCGGTACGCGGGCGGGATATTCCGGCTGTAGTGTCCTAGCTTGCTAGCATGCTAGCCTAGAAGTGTGGGCGACGAGGTCAAGCAGTTCAACGTGTATCTGCCGGTGGAATTGATCAAGCAGGTCAAGTTCCGTGCCATCGAGTCCGGGCAGTCGCTGTCGGCGCTGGTCGCCGAGGCACTGCGCGCGCACCTCGCGAACTCCCCCACCGAGCAACCGCCCGAACGATAGGAGCGCCGATCGTGACCACCACCGGTATCGCGGCCGTATATCTCACGACCCGTAACTGGGGTAGAGCCGCCCGGTTCATGCAATCCCTGGGCTACGAAACCGATTTCACCACCGACCACAACTCCGGTCTGTTCCGCAACGGACAGGGGCCGTCGGTATTCATCGCCGAGGTCCCGCACGAGGAGCCCGACACCCGCCTGGTCCTTTCGGTGCCCGATGCCGAGGCGGTGCGCTTGGGCTCGGACGCCGAGGTCGTCACCGAATTCGAGGACACACATTTCGGGACCCGGGAGATGGTCGTGCGCGATCCGGACGGACGGTTGTGGACCCTGCAGGCGGCCCCGGCGAGCACGACCGCGGATCCGGCATGAGCGCAGAACAGGTCGTCGCGCCCGAACACACCGCGGCGCGGGTGGCATTGTGGCGCGCGCTGCACCTCGAGGTCGACCCGCCTCCGCACGTGCTGCGCGACCAGGTCGGCCTGCGCCTGGTCGATCCAGCCGACGGCTGGCGTGAACGCCCGGATATGGATCCCGGTGCCACCCGTCCGATGCGCGCGGGCGTCGTGGCGCGGGCGCGGTTCATCGAGGATCTGATCACCGAGCAGGCCGCCGCCGGGGTCGGGCAGTACGTGCTGCTGGGCGCGGGCCTGGACACGCTGGCCCAGCGTCGTCCCGAGATCGCCTCGGCCATAACGATCTTCGAGGTCGACCAGCCCGGCCCGCAGGAGTGGAAGCGTCGTCGCCTCGACGAACTCGCCCTGCCCACGCCGTCCGGATTGCGGCTGGTGCCGGTCGATTTCGAGACCGAGTCCTGGTGGGACCGGCTGATCGCGGCCGGTTTCGATCCACGGCGCCCGGCGGTGGTGGCCTCCACCGGGGTGTCGATGTATCTGACGCATGCGGCCAATACCGCTACCCTGCAACGCATTTCCGTGCTCGCGGCGGGTTCGTCGCTGGTGATGACCTATATGCTCCCGATCGATCGGGTCGACGCCCAGGAGCGGAGGCTGCGTGAGTTCGCCGAGCGCGGCGCCCGCTCGTCGGGCACGCCGTTCATCAGCTTCTACGATCCCGACCAGCTCCGCGCGCTGGCACTCGAGGCGGGGTTTCGTGAGGCCCGCACCGTCTCGGCGGCCGATCTGACCGACCGTTACTTCCGCGACCGTCCCGACGGGCTGCGTCCCGCGGCCTCGGAACAGTTGCTCGTGGCGAGCACATAGCACACACTCTCGCATGCCGTCGACATCGACAACCACCGGTTCGCCTGCGGCCCAACGGGAACGACGGCCGGCCGATGGTCGGCTCGGGGCGTTCCGGGCCCTGGACCGCCTCGAGGTCACTGTCTGCGGCAGCGTGGCGATCCGGCTGTCCGTCCCGACAGCGGTGTGCACATCACGGGCTCGCCGGTTACGGGCGGTGGTGGCGCTGTACTCGAGGACGCTGCCACGCTATCGGCACGGCACTGGCGGGTATGGGCGACCGCACTCGACGGAACGGATACGCCGGGCGGAGCATCGCAGCCACGCTAGCGTGTGTGAGCGAGGTGTGTACGGGAGAGGACGGATCGTGGTCTGGACGAATTGGGCGGGCAATATCGCTTTCGGGGCTCGCGGTGTGCATCGTCCCGCCGACGTGGACCAGGTGCGCGCTCTGGTCGCGGGCTCCGAGCAGGTGCGTGCGCTCGGCAGCGGTCATTCGTTCAATCGGATCGCCGACACCGCCGGTGAGCTGATCTCGCTGGCTGGGCTGCCGCCCCGGGTCGAGATCGATCCCGCCGCATCGTCCGTCACCGTTGCGGGCGGGTTGCGGTACGGGGATTTCGCCGATCGACTGCATGCGGCGGGGTTCGCGTTGCCGGCACTCGGTTCGCTGCCGCATATCTCGGTGGCCGGGGCAGTGGCCACCGCGACACACGGCTCGGGGGTGGGCAACCGGAGCCTGGCCTCGTCGGTGTCGGGTCTGCACCTGGTCACCGCGGACGGTGATCTGCTCGAGATCCGGCGCGGGCACCCGGATTTCGCGGGCATGGTGGTCGGGCTGGGCGGGTTCGGAGTGGTCACCGCGTTGAGCCTGGATCTGGTGCCCACCTTCGAGCTGGCGCAGTACGTCTTCGACCGGCTGCCCGCCGACGGGTTCGCCGACCACGCGCAGGAGATCCTCGCCGCGGGATACAGCGTGAGCGTGTTCACCACCTGGCGTGCGGATCACCTGGATCAGGTGTGGGTGAAAGGGCCACGCACACCGCAGATTCCGGGGCCGCACTGGTTCGGCGCGGCACGAGCGGAGACGCCACGTCACCCGGTCCCGGGCATGGACGCCCGGCACTGCACCACCCAGCTGGGCGAACCGGGCCCCTGGCAGCACCGGCTGCCGCATTTCCGGATGGATTTCACCCCGAGCACCGGTCGTGAACTCCAGTCGGAGTATTTCGTTCCCCGCGAGGAGGTCGTGGCGGCCTACCGTGCCCTCGACACGATCCGCGACCGGCTGGCCCCGATCGTGCGAACCTGCGAGATCCGCACGATCGCCGCGGAGCCACTGTGGTTGTCCCCTGCCACCGAACGTGATTCGGCCGCATTCCATTTCACCTGGATCGACGATACGCCCGCGGTCCTGGCCGTGCTCCCCGTGATCGAGGAGCTGCTGAGCCCGTTCGCGGTGCGCCCGCACTGGGGCAAGCTGTTCACCTGCGACGCGGCAACCCTGCGCGAACGTTACGAGCACTACACGGATTTCGAACGTCTTCTGGCAAAATATGATCCGGTGGGCAAATTCGGCAACGAATTCCTCGGCAGCTTCTTCGCTCGCGACTGAATCCCTACGCGCACAGGCGAACTCGTCGCGTCGTGCGCTCGGCAGCCGGTCGGCTCGGGACCGCCCCGCACCCGCACGAGCGAACTCTGCGCCCGGCGGGCGATCCGGTCCGCGCCGGGCCGTTGCCTCGCGCCGGTACGTTCGGCCGCGCGGCGCCGGTCTCACTCAGAGCTCGCCGGCCGGACCGTTCAAGGGCCGGGTACCCAATGCCACCTCGATCGCCTCGTCCAGGTCCAGGTGGAACTCGAGGTCCGGGTCCGCGGCGGGACCGTCGTGATGGGTGATGATGCCGTCGTCGATGACGTAGTGCAACACCGCCTCGCCGATGTGCACCGTGGCCCTGCCCTCGGGCAGCTGCCCGGCGATCGCGCGGCCCAGCGGCAGAGCGAACCAGTGCGCGCGCACCGCGTCGGTGCTGCGCCGCGTGCCCAATCGTGTTGTGCCCCAGGCCGACAGCGCCTCGAGCACCGGACGTAGCGCGGTGCCGGAGTCGGTGAGTTCGTAGACCGCGGTCGCCGCGCGGGGGCCGACGCGGCGGCGGGTCAGGATGCCGTCCTGTTCGAGCTCGCGCAGCCGGGTGGCCAGCATATCGGTGCTGATGCCGGGCAGATCGGCGAACAGGTCGCTGTATCGCCTTGGGCCCGAGGTCAATTCGCGCACCACCAGCAGGCTCCAGCGATCACCGACGACGTCCAGGGCGCGGCTCACCGAGCAGAAGTGGTCGTAGTTTCGGCGGGACACGCCCCCACTGTAGCCGAGTGGTTGGAAATACCAAGTGCAAACTTGGAATTTCCAAGTACAGTGTCCGGAGGTCATCTCGAGGAGGGACATTCATGCAGCTCACTCAGTCCAGCAAACTCGCTGGGGTGTCGTACGAGATCCGCGGCCCGGTCGCCGAACAGGCCGCGCGGCTGGAGGCCGAGGGCCATCACGTCATCAAACTCAACACCGGCAATCCGCTGCTGTTCGGTTTCGAGGCACCCGCGGAGATCCTGCAGGACATGGTGCGCGCCCTACCCGCCTCGAGCGGCTACAGCTCGGCCAAGGGCCTGCTGCCGCCGCGGCGCGCGGTGGTGCAGTACTACCAGACCCTCGGCGTGCACGGGGTCGACGTGGAGGAGGTGTTCCTGGGCAACGGCGTCTCCGAGTTGATCATGATGGCATTGACCGCCCTGCTCGAAACCGGTGACGAAGTCCTGGTTCCCGCACCGGATTTCCCGCTGTGGACCGCCGCGACCACCCTCAACGGCGGCCGCGCGGTGCACTACGTATGCGACGAGGCCGCGGACTGGTGCCCCGACCCGGCCGATATCGAAGCCAGAATCACCGACCGCACCCGCGCGATCGTGCTGATCAACCCGAACAACCCCACCGGCGCGGTGTATCCGCCCGAGGTGCTGCGCCCGATCCTGGACATCGCCCGCCGCCACAACCTGGTGGTGTTCTCCGACGAGATCTACGACAAGATCCTCTACGACGACCTCACCCACACCGCGACCGCGTCGCTGGCCCCGGATCTGCTGTGCCTGACCTTCTCCGGACTGTCCAAGGGATACCGGTGCGCCGGATTCCGCTCCGGCTGGATGGTGGTTTCGGGTCCCACCCAGCATGCGGCCAGCTATCTCGAGGGGCTGACCATGCTCGCGGGTCTGCGCCTGTGCGCGAATGTTCCGGCGCAACAGGCGATTCAGGCCGCGCTGGGCGGATATCAGAGCATCTACGACCTCACCCTGCCCGGTGGGCGGCTGCGCGAGCAACGCGACCGCGCCGTGGAGGCGCTGACCGCTATCCCGGGTGTGTCGTGTGTGAAACCCAAGGGTGCGCTGTACGCGTTCCCACGCATCGATCCGGCGATGTACCCCATCCACGACGATGAGCGGTTCGTGCTGGACCTGCTGCTGCAGGAGAAGGTGCACATCGTGCAGGGAACGGGATTCAATTGGCCGCGCCCGGACCATTTCCGCATCCTGACCCTGCCACACGCGGACGACCTCGAGGCGGTCATCGAACGCATCGGCCGGTTCCTGGCCACCTACCGGCAATGACGCATCCGGGCCGGCGCTGCGGTTGTCCGGCACGAAACCCGCACGCGCATCGCGGGCAAGCCGCCCGAAGACGCTCGCGCACAACGGCAGTATCGCCGTACCGGCCGGAGCCGCGTCCCGGATCACCGGCTTCGCACACAGTGTCATCGGCATTCCCGAAGTTTTGATATCGATCAGTACGAGCCCCGCGCCCTGATCACCGTGTGAACATCGTGGCCCGCCGGCCACATTCGCGTTGCGACGCGCGACCGAGCCCGGTTCGGCAGGACCGGCGGAGTACGGTGGCGAACGATGAGCGCAGCAGCCGAACCCCCCGACGCCGGCTCGCCGGGACAGGTCGCGGTACCCGAGCAGGTCCGCTCACAGGTGCGGCGCGGGGTGCGCAGCGTCCTGGTCGACGCCGCCGCACTGCGGCAGGTGCGCGAACGGTTCGACGATGAGCAGGCCGCCGCGCTGGGACGTTATCTCGAGGCTTCCCAGTCCCCGAACACGGTGCGCGCGTACCGGTCCGACTGGATCGCCTGGTCGGCGTGGTGCGCCCCGGAAGGGCGTCGCGCGCTGCCGGCCGATCCGCTGGACGTGGTGGTCTATCTGGCCGCCGCGGCCGATGCCCGCCGGCCCGATGGCGCGTGGGCGTTCAGCGCGGCCACGCTCGAACGCAAGAGCGCCGCGATCGCCGCGGTGCACGCCGCCAACGGCCTGGCCTCGCCCACTCGCGCCGATGTGGTGCGCCTGACTCTGCGCGGTATCCGTCGCACCCGCCGCAGCCGGCCGCGCCGCAAACGCCCGGTGCTGCTGCACACCCTCGAACAGCTGCTGCGGGGTCTGCCCGATCCGGGCTGGCCCACCGAACCCGCCCGCCGCCGCGACGCCCTGGTCCTGCTGGTCGGATTCGCCGGGGCGTTGCGGCGCAGCGAAATAGCGGGCCTGCGCATCGGCGATGTGCAGGTGGACACCGACCATGCCACCGGTGAGCCGATTCTGCTGATCGCGCTGCCCGCCACCAAGACCGACCCCACCGGCGTCGCCGCGCAGCGTGTGGCCCTGCCGCGCGGACGGCACCCGCACACCTGCCCGGTGTGCGCGTACGCGGACTGGATTCGCCTGCGCGAGGATCACTTTCAGTACGGCTCCGGCGCATTGGCCGCACGACTCGAATCCGCGCCCGCGCCCGATCCGGCGATTCACCGCTGCCACGGATTCACCGGGACCACCCTCCCCGATCCGGACCTGCCGTTGTTTCCGGCGGTGTCCCGGCACGGCGGAATCGGCGCGACGCCGATGTCCGGTCGCGCGGTCGCCGAACTGGTCAAACGCTATGCCGCCCGCGCCGGACTGGATCCATCCCTGTTCTCCGGCCATTCCCTGCGCGCCGGATTCGCCACCCAGGCCGCCCTCGGTGGCGCCAGCGACCGCGAGATCATGCGCCAGGGCCGCTGGTCCAACCCGCGTACTGTGCACGGCTACATCCGCACCGCCAACCCCCTCGAGGACAACGCCGTCACCCGCCTGGGCCTGTGAACACGACACTTGCCGCTGCGGTCAGTCGGTGTAGTACCCGGCCTCGAGGTCCTCGAGCAGGGTGGGGCCGGTCGGTTTCCAGTCCATGAGCGCACGGGTCGCCTCGGCGGAGGCGGGCTGGTCCCTGCCCAGCAGTTCGCCGAATACGCCGAGTTGTGCGGGGTCCACGGCGGCGGTGGGCAGTCCGGTCCGCGCGGCGATGACTTCTGCCACCTCGCGCATCGGCACGCCCTCTTCTCCGACGGCGTGCAGTACCGATCCGGCGGGGGCTTTCTCGAGCGCGAGGTAGAACAGGCGCGCGGCGTCGCTGATGTGCACCGCGGGCCAGCGATTGCGTCCGTCGCCGACGTACGCGGCCGTGCCGAGCCGGCGGTCCAGGCCCACCAACACCGTGATCAGGCCGTTGCGGTCGCCTGCACCGTGCACCGAGCGCGGCATTCGCACCAGCCCCGCGCGGATTCCCCGATCAGCCAGCGCCAGAACGGCATTCGCGGTCCTGGCCCGCGCACCGACGGGACCGGCCACCTCGAGGCGGTCGCTCTCGGTCGCGAGCCGGTTCGGCACGATCGGGGTTCCCGAGGCGGCGATGACCCCTTTTCCGCTGTCCGCGAGGGCGTCGCCGATCCTGCCCAGGAGCGCGACCTCGTTGTCCACCGTCGCTTCGAATTCGGCGAAGTCGAGTGTGAAGGCCAGGTGCGCGACCGCATCCGCCTCGGCCGCCTCGGTCACGATCAGATCGTGGTCGAACATATCGCCCAGCACGGCAGTGCCGCCGAGAGCCTCGATCCTGTCCGCCGAGGCATGTGAGCGGGCCAGGCCGATGACCTCATGCCCCGCCGCGATGAGTTCCTTGCTCAGGGCGGTACCGATCCAGCCGGATGCACCGGTGATGAATACGCGCATGGCGCTCTCCATTCGTAGCTGATGCGGTGACGTCGGCTCCGCGCCGACCGCCAACCGTGATGTTACTCGGTCACATCACTCTAGCAGTGATGTGACCGAGTAACATCATCTAGGATGGATTCATGGGCCGTTGGGAACCGGATGCGCGCGGCAGGTTGCTGCGCGCGGCAATCGAACTGTTCGCCGAACACGGCTACGACGCGACCACGACCGCCCAGATCGCCGAACGTGCCGGGCTGACGAAAACCACGCTGTTCCGGCTGTTTCCGGACAAACGCGAGATCGTGTTCCAAGGGCAGGCCACACTCGTCGAACTCGTCACCACGGGCGTGCGGGACGCACCCGACGCCGCCACACCCACGGAACTGGTGGCGGCGGGCGTGCGGGCGCTCTCGGGTGCGCACACCCAGGACCATCGCAACATCGGGCGCACCCTCGACCCGATCGTGGCCACGAGCCAGGAGTTGTGTGAGCGCGCCGCGTTCAAACGCGCGGCCGTCACCACCGCCCTCGAACAGGCGCTGGATCACCGCCTCGGCGATCCGCGTCGAGCCGCAGTGCTCGCGGACCTGGGCGTGCGTGCCTACTACGCCGGGTATCAGAGCTGGGTCGCCGCCGACGACGACCGCGTACTCGCCGACCACGTGTCCGATGAGCTCAGCGTCTACGAAGACATCATCCGGGATCTCGGGTGGGCACTGTCGCACACGGCCGCCGGGTCCTCATCGAGACGCTAGCCGGTCGCCGCCGGACGTCTCGGGTTTACGTTGGGTATCGTTGAATACCGCTGCGCGGCAGACCTTTTCCCCCGGGTGGCTGCGCTCGGTGCGCCAAACGATCTTCGTACACCGCCGCAAGATCGTTCAGCGCCGTCGCGCAGTCCCCGCACGACTCAACACCCTCCTGATGCCGCCCCGACAACCATCCGGAACTCGCACCCTACTCGTCGCACCATGCCACGGGAACAGGTTCGCCGCCTCCCACCCCGGCCGGCCGACCGCGTCCCGGCATACGATGCGCCGGACACGACGCCACGGATTCACCACCGCCGACAGTGCAGGAGCGCCATGGACACCACCGACCGCCTCGGCTACGACGACGTCGAGGCCGCTGCCCGGCGCATCCACGGGCACACCCGCCCGATCACCCTCGCCCCGGCCGTATCGGACGGCGGCCCGGAGCGGTCACCGTGGCTGGCACTGGAATTCTTGCAGCACACCGGCACGTTCAAGGCGCGCGGGGCCGCGAACTTCCTGGCCGCCCACCTCGAGGACCACACCCTGCCCGACGCGGGCGTCACCATCGCCTCCGGCGGCAACGCCGGACTCGCCTGCGCCTGGGCCGCCCGCCGACACGACATCACCGCAACGGTATTCGTCCCCGCCAACGCCCCCGCGGTCAAGGTCGCCCGCCTCCTGGCATACGGGGCACGAGTAAAACAGGTCGGCGACAGCTACGCCGACGCCGCCGACGCCTGCGCGCGATTCGCCGCCGACAGCGGCGCACTGCAATCCCACGCCTACGACAACCCCCTCGTCGCGGCCGGGGCCGGAACACTGATGCAGGAGATCCACGCCCAGCTGCCCGCCGTGAACACGGTACTGGTCGCGGTCGGCGGCGGCGGACTGTACGCCGGAATCGCTACCGCCGCAGCACATTACGGAGTACGTGTGGTCGCGGTCGAACCCGAGGACTGCCGCGCCCTGCACGCCGCCCTCGAGGCCGGACGGCCCGTGCCGGTCCCGGTGAACTCGATCGCGGCGGACTCGCTCGGCGCACGCACCGCCACCCCGTTGGCCCTCACCGCCGCCGCGGCCTGCGACACCCGCTCACTGCTGGTCACCGACGAGGCCATCAGCACTGCCCGCGCCCACCTGTGGGACCACCACCGCCTCGCCGTCGAACACGGCGGCGCCACCGCCCTGGCCGCCCTCACGACCCGCACCTACGTTCCCGACCCCGACGAAACCGTCTGCGTCATCCTCTGCGGCGCGAACACCACCCTCGCGGACCTGGACACCCCCGACCGTTGACCATCCGACCATCGGTGCCGACCCGTCCACGACGTACCGAGATGTGATCAGCCGGACCGAGTACCCGGTTGAGAAGCATCCGGGAGAAACCACGACAAGCATGTTGTCCCCCAGGCGTAGTCGTGGTTTCTGCCGTCCGACCGATGAGGTCGGCGATTGCGAACCCCGACACGTCGAAGTTGTCCCGTACACGCGACCAGACCGATCCGGCCTGCGGAAACCTCGGCGGCCCAAGGCATCTCGTGAACGTGCGTCACCGGGACGTTCACGATCGGTCGTGGTCTCGTCGTTGTGCTCCGCAAGCTTGCGGGGTAGTCTGCTGGGCGTGCAGCGCGCTTACTTCACCACGACGCCGGACGACGTCCCGGCGCGCTGACTCCATTCCAATCGAAGCCCCGGGCGGATGCCCGGGGCTTTTGCGTGTGGTCATCCGCCTACGAATGCCAGGAGACCCACGTGTACGACCACCGAAAACTGGGCCGAGAACTCGGCCTGTTCGACACCGACCCACTGATCGGGGCCGGACTACCGTACTGGCTGCCCGACGGTGCGATCGTGCGCCACAGTCTCGAGGAGTACATCCGCGCCGCGGAGCGGGCGGCAGGCTATCAGCTCGTGTACTCGCCGGTGCTCGGCAAACGAGAACTCTACGAAATCTCGGGCCACTGGGCACATTACAACGACGACATGTACCCGCCGATGGACATCTGCGGTGAGCAGGTGGTGCTGCGTCCCAGCCTCTGCCCGCACCACGCGGTGATGTTCCGGTCCCGCTCACACAGTTACCGCGAACTGCCTCTGCGGATGGCCGAACTCGGCGCGATGTATCGCTCGGAACTGTCCGGTGTTCTCGGCGGTTTGACCCGAGTGCGATGCATCCAACTCAACGACGCGCACATCTTCTGCACTCTCGACCAGGTCGCCGAGGAAGTTGCCGCCGCGCTGGCACTGATCGGCTCCGCATACCGGGCCATGGGAATCACCGGCGCTCACTGCCGTCTCTCCCTGCCAAGCGCCAGCGGGAAATACGTTGCGGCACCGGATATGTGGGCGCAGGCGAGCAAGATTCTGAGCGAGGTGCTCGACCGGTCCGGCATACCTTACGAGGCCGCCGAGGGTGAGGCCGCGTTCTACGGCCCGAAAATCGACATCCAGGTCGGTGATCACGCGGGCCGCGAATCGACCCTGTCCACCGTGCAGGTCGACTTCCATCAACCCGAACAGTTCGATCTGCGCTACATCGGCGCCGACGGAGCCAAGCATCGGCCGGTCATGGTGCACCGCAGCATAATCGGCAGTGTCGAGCGTGCGGTCGCGCACCTCATCGAGCACCACGGCGGGGCGTTCCCGGCCTGGCTGGCCCCGGTCCAGGCGGTGATACTGCCGGTTTCCGCCGTCCAGGAACCTGACGCCGAGCAACTCCTCGAGCGCTGCCTGAGCGCGGGCCTGCGCGCACGGGTGGTCGAGAGCGAAGCAGGAAGCCTCGGTGCGCGGGTACGCGAAACCCGGCTGGCGCCATATCAGTTCATTCTCGGCCGGACCGAAGCCGCCAACGGTGACGTGGCGATACGACTGCGCGACGGTCGCCGGCTCCCCGCTCAACCGACCGCCGCCGCCGTGGCCCGAATTCGAGAACTGATCCAGGCCCACGACACACGCTTGTGGATCGACTGAACTTCGCCAGTGCTCGCGGGCGGATCGGTCAGGGCCGCCCGCGAGGCCCGACGTCCGTTGGCCTGGACCAGGCCGAATCCGCATCAGATGGGGTATGTGAACATCAGTTTCGGCTGGGCGCGGGCGCGGACTCCGGGTTCGGAGCCGGAGTGGCCCGCACGGGGATCAGGAGCAGTGGTGTGAACAGCATGGCGACCCCGGCGGTCGCTATCGCGGTGCGCACGCCGACAACGGTGGCGAGCAGGCCGAGCCCGACCGTCAGGGCGGCGATGGTCAGGTTGCTGGACACCGACCAGGACGACAAGGTACGGGCCGCGACTTCCTTCGGGGTTTGTTCGAGCCGGTAGGCGGAGAAGACGGGAATCATGACGCCGCAGGAGGTGACCAGGCCGAACTGCACGGTGATCGCGAGCGCTAGCCCGGGGAAGCCGGGCTGCACAAACGCCCAGCCGAGGATCCAGCACGAGCGCAGCGCACCGGAGACCACCATGACCCGGTGCCGCCCGAACCGCTCCGCCAGCGCGGCGGCGCTGCGGGCGCCGATGATCCCGCCGATGCACGGCGCGGCGAAGGCGAGGCTGTACTGCCAGGGCGGGAAGCCCAGCTGGCGAAGCATGAGCAGCGCGATCAAAGGCTCGGTGCCCATGATGAACCCGTTGCACAGATTCGAGTTGAACAGCAGCGGGCGCAGCGACGGATGGGACAGAATGTGCCGCCAGCCGTCCAGCAGATCCGTCATGCGCATCCGGGGAGCGGTCGCGGCCGCGGGACGGGGCTCGCCTCCGCCGATCGCCGAAATGCCCAGCGCGGACAACAGATAACTGATCGCGTCGCCCGCGATCGTGACGACCGGGCCGAAGACTCCGATCGCCGCGCCGCCGAGCGGGGGCGCGACGGTGACCGAGCTCCAGTTGGTCGCCTCGAAGCGCCCGGTGGCGACGATCAGATCCTCCCGGCGCACGAGCGATTTCAGGTAGGCGCCGCTGGCGGCGTTGAACGCGATCTTGGCAGTGGCGACCAGCACCGACACCACCAGCACCTGGGCGTAGGTCAGGACGTCCAGGACGTAGGCGGCCGGGATGCTCGCCAGCGCCGCGAACCGGCCGATGTCCATCGCGATCATCACCGGGCGCTTGCGGCGCGCCTCCACCCAGGGGCCCAGCGGCACCGCCAGCACCGCGCCCACGGCCAGGCCCACTGCCGACAGCGCGGAGACCGCCGTCGGGCCCGCGTGTAATGCCAGCACCGCGATGATGGAAAAGGCCCCGAGCCCGAATCCGGAACCGTATGCGCTGGCCGCGTAGGCGGCCCAGAGCCACCGGAACTCCCTGCCCAGCGATCGTCGCTGCTTACCCTGTCGGAGCACTGTCGTGCCGAATGCCATGAGAGGATCGAAGTCCACCGCAGGCAGATGACGCAAACAACCGAATGCCCGTGTCGCACAACCAATAGTTGTGCGGACATTCAGGTGTGGCCGTGCTAGCTGAGGCGGAGGGATTCGCTCACGCTTTGCTGTACAACCGCCCGGACCCGCCTCATCCCTGACCTCCACGCACTGACCGCGATAGTTCCCGAGTCCCCGCTCGAACAGCGCATTGCGCTGCTCGCGATACCGCCGTCGGAACCGTGTGTCGCGGCCGCGCAGCCGTCGATATCCGGTGGGGCCGAGCGCGGCGAGTTCGGCGTCGATGAGGCCCGACATCGCTGGCCTGTCTTGGCGCGGGGAGTCCGATGCCGGAAAGTATCTTCGTGACTATTTGTCAGACGTCTTCCCGCCCTGAGCTCCACCCCGCACTGGCTCGGAGATTCAGCCCTGTCCGGTTCGATCCGTCCGCTGTGGTCGGTCCCGCTCAACTCGATACGTTGCTCGACGCGGCACGGAAAGCGCCGTCGGCCGGGAATTCCCAGCCGTGGATGTTCGTGGTGGGACTGAGGGGCGACGACGTGCACTCTCGAATCGTTCCTCATCTGGCCCGCAGCTCTTCGGCCTGGGCACCTGCCGCATCGCTTCTGGTGATCAACCTTGCGCAAATCCACATTTCGGGCACGCCGGACTGGGAGTATTCCGAGTTTGCTCACTATGACCTCGGCCAGGCGGTCGCCCATATGACGGTGCAAGGACTCGCGATCGGTCTGGACGCGCATCAGTTCCGTGCCTTCGACAGGGAAGCAGTGGCCGCTGAATTTGCTGTGCCGTCGCACTGGGAGGTCACGTCGATGACGGCTTTCGGGGTCGCCGCCCACACGGCTGGTGAGCTGGTCTCAGCCGGCACCAGCCGAGACAGGCATAGCATCGAGCAGATCACCTGGGCGCGAGCATCATCAGTCTGAGCGCGCCCTGCTTCACGACGCGGTTCGCCGGATTGATCCGCGCGCGGTGCCGGATCACCGGCGCCGCAGGCGGCGCTGAGTCACAACGTTCCCGAGCGCGCGTCACGCCACAGGTCGACCGCACCGTCCTGGTCCAGCAGCGTATCGATCTCGACGAGCTCCTGCGGACTCAGTTCCCGGTTGCCCAATGCCGCCACGTTCTGCTCGAGCTGACCGACCGAGGACGCCCCGATCACCAAGGAGGTCACCCGCGGATCGCGCAACGCCCATACCAGCGCCAGTTGTGCCAGGTCCTGACCGCGCCGGGACGCGATCTCCGCCAGCGCGCGCAACCGCGCGAGCATCGACTCGGTCAGCAACTCGTTCTGGAACGACTTGCCTTGCGTCGCACGCGATCCCGCCGGAACACCATCGAGATACCGGGAGGTCAGCAGCCCCTGCGCCAGCGCGGTGAACCCGATGATCCCGAACCCCTCCGCCGCTGCGGTGTCCAGCAGCCCCTCGGTCTCGATCCAGCGATTGAGCATCGAATAGGACGGCTGATGAATCAGCAACGGAGTGCCCAGCTCACGCAGGATGCCCGCCATCCGCTCGGAATGCCGCGCATCGTAGGAGGAGATCCCGACATACAGCGCTTTCCCCTGCCGGACCGCGGTATCCAACGCCGCGGCGGTCTCCTCCAGCGGCGTACTCGGATCGAACCGGTGCGAATAGAAGATGTCGACGTAGTCCAGACCCAGCCGGGACAACGACTGATCCAACGAGGCCAGCACATATTTGCGCGAACCGCCGCCCTGCCCGTACGGTCCGGGCCACATATCCCATCCGGCCTTGGTGGACACGATCAGCTCATCGCGGTACGCCGCCAGATCCTCCCGCAGCAGCCGCCCGGCATTGACCTCCGCCGACCCGTACGGCGGACCGTAGTTGTTCGCCAGATCGAAATGCGTAATCCCCAGATCGAAAGCGCGCAAGGCGATCTCACGTTGCGCCGTGAACGGCCGATCATCACCGAAGTTGTGCCAGAACCCCAGCGAGAGCACCGGCAGATCCAGGCCCGAGCGGCCCGTACGCCGATAGAGCATTTCCCCGTCGTAGCGGTTGGGATCGGCACGGTAGGTCATCGGACTCCTCTCACGATCGGTTCAGTGATTCAAGCACGAGATCAGCATCGCGGCAGCGCAGGCCGCCACCCGGGCGACTCACACCGTGGTAGGCGGACCGCTCACCGACAACTCCGGCAGCGCATCCCGATACGCCTCGATCTGCACCAGACTCAACTGCCCTGTGCAGCCCTGACTCAGCATCGAGGAGGGCCGATCCGCGGTGAGCACATTCGGATTGCCGTGCCGACAGAAACTCGGATCCGCCGGATCCGGGTCGTACCACGCGCCCGTGGACAGCTGCGCGATCCCCGGCCCCACCACATCGGAGACGACCAGACCGGCCAGGCAACTGCCGCGATCGTTGAAGATGCGCACCACATCACCCGCGCTCAGGCCCCGCGCGGCGGCCTCGTCCGGATGCAACCGCACCGGTTCGCGCCCCGCCACCTTCGCCGACTGACTGTGCGCGCCGACATCGAGCTGGCTGTGTAACTTGGCATGCGGCTGATTCGCGACCAGCTGCAACGGAAACCGCTGCGCCGCACTACTTCCCAGCCATTCCACGGGCTCCATCCAGACCGGGTGCCCCGGACAGTCCGGATAACCGAAACCATCGATCGTCTCGGAGAAGATCTCGATCCGACCGCTGGGCGTGGTCAACGGATGCGCGTCGGGATCGGCCCGGAAATCGGCGAAGACCACCTGCTCGGCCTCGGCGACCTCCAACTCGATGCCCTCCCCCGCCCAGAACTCCTCGAAGCCCGGAATACCGGCCGCTCCCGATTCGGCTCGCCAGTGCTCGTACAGGTGCCGCAACCACTGCACCGCCGTGCGCCCCTCGGCGAATTCCTCACCGACACCGAGCTTTTCGGCCAGATCCGCGAGAATCGAATAATCGTCACGCGCCTGGCCGTGCGGACGAGTCAGCGCGGGCATCGGGAAGAACATCCGATCGTTGTCACCCGCCCCGTAATCGTCCCGCTCGATCGACATCGTCGAGGGCAGCACGATATCGGCGTGACGGGCGGTACTGGTCCAGAACGGGTCGTGCACCACGATGGTTTCCGGGCGGGTGAACGCCTCCCGCAGCCGGGCCAGATTCTGATGGTGATGGAACGGATTGCCGCCGCACCAGTAGACGAGCCGGATATCCGGATACACCAGCCGCCGGCCGTCGTAGTCGTACTCCGCGCCCGGATCGAGCAACATATCGGCCACCCGAGCCACCGGGATGAAGGTCTGCACCGGATTCTCTCCCTGCGCCAGCCGCGGTACCGACAACCGCCGGGCAGGCTCTCCGACACTGCTGGTGGAACCGTAACCGTGCCCGAATCCGCCGCCCGGCGTACCGATCTGCCCGAGCATCGCCGCGAGCACCACCCCCAGCCACACCGGCTGCTCACCGTGCTCGGCCCGCTGCAACGACCAGCTCACCGTGACGAATGTGCGCGCGGCCACCATCTCCCGCGCGAGCCCACGAATCCGGCCCGCAGACACCCCGGTGATGGCCGACGCCCACTCCGGATCCTTCACCACACCGTCGTCGGCGCCCCGCAGATACCGGGCGAACCGATCGAATCCGACCGTGTACCGATTCAGGAAATCGGTATCGGCCGAACCCTCGGCATCCAACACCTGTGCCAGCGCCAGCATCAGCGCCGCGTCGGTGCCCGGTCGCGGCGCGATCCACTCCGCCCGCGCCTCGGCGGGAATGTCGTCGCGCAGCGGGCTTATCGAGACGAACCGGCAGCCCCGAGCCCGCGCCGCGGCGATCCAACCGCGGCCGGAATGACGCGACACACCCCCGGGCGTCACCGCGGCATTCTTCGGCGACAACCCGCCGAACGCGACGACCAACTCCGTGTGCTCGGCCAACACCGTCTTCGAAGTACCGTGTTGCAACAACCAATACAGGTTGCTCAGCACATGCGGCAGCAACACCGTCGCGGTGCCCATGCTGTAGCTGTTCACATGCCGCACGAATCCACCGAGGCAGTTCAGGAATCGGTGCACCTGACTCTGCGCGTGATGGAATCGCCCGGCGCTCGCCCACCCGTACGACCCGCCGTAGACCGCCTCGGGCCCGAATTCGCCGTACACACGCCGCAATTCGTCCGCCAGCAGATCCGTCGCCCGCTCCCACGACACCGGCACATACGAATCCACGCCACGGCCCGGCGCGCCCGGCCCCCGCTCGAGCCAGCCCCGACGCACGTGCGGTTGCGAGATCCGCGTCGGATGATGTTGTGCCGAAGCGACATTCTCGATCAGCGGCATCGGCTCGGGATCGCCGCGCCAGGGCCGCACCCGCGTCAGCCGCTCGCCATCACTGACCGCCTCGAAGGCTCCCCAGTGGGTCAGATGTGTGGTCATGGACCCACGGTAGCCCGCGCCACCGACAGCCTCCCATAACTGGACATGCGCCCATGTTCGGCGAACAATGACCAGCGCTCGAAAGCGTCCGGCCAAAACACCCCGAACGTCCCGGCTGGCGTTCGACCATTCGCACCACTCGACGTGGAGGAGTCCGATGCGCCCGCTCACCCGACGCCACGCCCTGGCCGCCCTCGCCGCGGGCACAGCCGCCCTGGCCGGACCGACGGCCACCGCGGCGGCGCGCCCCGCACCCCCGGCGAAGGTCCCGCCCCTGGGCCCCGACTTCCTCTGGGGGGTCGCCAGCGCCGGATTCCAATGCGAAGGCCATGCCCCGGACAGCAACTGGACCCGCTACGTCGCGAAGAACACCGTATACGACCCCTACCGCAACGCCGTCGACTTCTACACCCGCTACCCCGCCGACATCGCCCTGGCCGCGCGACTCGGTGTGAACGTGTACCGCGTCAGCATCGAATGGTCCCGCATCCAGCCCCGCCCCGACGGCCGGCACGAGGCGGGATTCGCCTTCTACGACCGCGTCCTGGACACTATCGCCGCCCACGGCATGCGCCCCATGCTCACCCTCGACCACTGGGTGTACCCGGGCTGGGCCGCCGACCGCGGCGGCTGGGCCGACCCGGACATGACCGCCCGGTGGCTCGCCAACGCACGAAAAGTGGTGGACCGCTACGCATCCCGCAATCCACTCTGGATCACCTTCAACGAACCCGCCTTCTACATCGTCAACGAGGTCCGCAACGGCGGCCTGCCCGCGGATCGCGTGCCGCTGATGCAACAGCAGCTCGCCCGGGCGCACAACAGCATCTACGACCACATCCACCAGCGTCAGCCCGGCGCACGGGTCACCAGCAACATCGCCTATATCCTGGGCACCGCCGAACCCGTCGTCAACGGCCCTATGCTCGACGCCATCGTCGGCAAACTCGACTACATCGGCATCGACTACTACTACGGCTACAGCCCACAGTCGGCACTCACCACGTCCCCCGCCGACTTCCAGAAACTCTGGAACCAGCCGTTACAACCCGAAGGCATCTACTACGCGCTGGAATACTATGCGCGCCGATTCCCCGGCAAACCCCTCTACATCGTCGAGAACGGCATGCCCACCTTCAACGGACAACCCCGCGCGGACCACTACACCCGCGCGGACAATCTGCGTGACACCGTCTACTGGCTGCAACGCGCCAAGGCCGACGGCATGCCGCTGATCGGCTACAACTACTGGAGCATCACCGACAATTACGAATGGGGAAGCTACGCACCACGTTTCGGCCTCTACACCGTCGATGTGCGCACCGACCCGGCACTGACCCGGCAGCCCACCGACGCCGTTCCCGCCTATTCGGCGATCACCCGCGCCGGCGGCGTTCCCTCCGGATACCGGCCCACCCGCGCCCCGGCCGGATGCGCCCTCGGCGACGTACCCACCAGTTGCCACGACCCGGTCACACTGCCGCACTGAGGCATTCGCCGGTCCCACTTCGAGGGGTGGAACCGGCAAGGCCGGATCGCGCGATCGAGGTCAGGCCGACCGTGACTCCGCGGCCGCACGCGTCACGGCCGCACGGTGGCCGAACTCCAGCACGCCGTCCTCGATCGCGCCCTTGCGCAGCAGCTTACGATCCCGGAAATAGTTGTTGATCACCTGCCATGGACCGTTGGTACCCTGCCGCGGCATCACCGCATCTCCGCGCTGGATATACCCGGAAGTCAGCGCGCCGCCCATCATCGAATCGTCGGAGCGATCGCCCTCGCGCGGAACCGCAACGACCGTCGAATAACCATGGGACCGCATATGATTCAGCAAGCGGCAGAAGTATTCGGCGGCCAGATCGGCCTTCAACGTCCAGGACGCGTTCGTATAGCCCAGCACGATCATCGCATTGGGCACCCCACCCAGCAATGCGCCCTTGTACGCCACCAGATCCCGCGTCCGCACCGGCTCACCGTCGATCACAAGTTGTGCGCCGCCGAGTATCTGCACCGTCAAGCCGGTCGCGCTGATGACGATATCCGCCTCGAGTTCCTCCCCCGACTCGAGCCGAATCCCGGTCTCGGTGAAGGTCTCGATCCGATCGGTGACGATCGAGGCGCGACCCTCGCGCAGCACCTTGAACAGATCACCGTTGGGCACCACGCACAGCCGCTGATCCCACGGGTTGTACGTCGGACTGAAATGCCGCATATCGATGCCGGAACCGACCTGCAACCGCACCGCGCTCAACAGCAATTTCCGCGACAACGTCGGATTCGTGCGGGAAAGCTGAAAACTCGCGCGCTGCAACGCGATATTGCGCGCCCGGCCGATCCGATAGGCGATCCCCTCGGGCACCTTCGCCGCTTTGAACCCCGCCGCCACCGGGTCCTCCGCCGGAAGTGCGGTGATGTACGTCGGCGAACGCTGCAGCATCGTCACGTGCGCCGCATCCTGGCTCATCGCGGGAATCAGGGTGATCGCGGTCGCGCCGCTACCGATCACCACGACTCGCTTACCCCGGTAGTCCAGATCTTCCGGCCAGTGCTGCGGGTGCACGATCGGCCCGCGGAACGTCTCCTCCCCCGGAAAATGCGGCCGGTAGCCCTTGTCGTAGTCGTAATACCCCGTGCAGCCGACCAGGAATTCGCTCGTATAGATCTCGGTCTCGCCGGACTGCTCGTCGACCGCGGTGACCGTCCAGATCCCCGCCTCGCTCGACCAGCTCGCCTCGGTCATACGACGACCGAACCGAATGTGCTCGGTCACCCCGTACTCCGCGGCGGTATCGGCCACGTACTGCCGGATATGCGGCCCATCGGCCAGTACCTTGGTCCCGTTCCACGGCCGGAAGCCGTAGCCGAACGTGTACATGTCCGAATCCGATCGGATCCCCGGATACCGAAACAGATCCCAGGTCCCGCCGATGGCCGTCCGCCGCTCCAGAATGGCGTAACTGCGCCCGGTCTCCTCCCGGGTGAGATGGCAGGCCATCCCGATTCCCGAAAGACCCGCGCCGATGATCAGTACGTCGACATGCCGCGTCATTGAGGTATCCGTTCCGTGCGATCCCACCCGGACGACCGTGACCGGGCTCATTCGAAGATTACCTGTTATCAACAGTTACGTCTAGATGGTCGGCGCGCGCTTCCCTGTTCCACACCCATGTCGGAACCACCTTCCGATCAGTCGCCTCCCCCCGAACCTTCACCCCGCGCCGCCCCGGAATCGCCTCGCACTCTGCTCGGGGTTCCGGTAGTAATCGCCGAAAAAACAACGAATATGCGTAATCCGTTGATAGCGGGCTGGTTTCGCGCTCGGGATGCGCGTTTGGGCTGGTAGTGCTCGGCTTGGCGCCGATATGGCTGGTCGGCGTGGTGGAGGTCGGGGTTTGTGGCGACGCGGGTGTTCGCGGACGAGGAATTGGCGCGTCTGCGGGAGTTCCCGGACATCAGCCGCGAGGAGTTGTACCGGTTCTTCACGCTGACCGGATCGGACTTGGCGTTCATTGCGCCGGGCCGGGGCCGGGGTCCGGCGGATCGGCTTGGTGTGGCTGTTGCGCTGTGCACGCTGCCGTGGTTGGGGTTCGTGCCGGACAAGGTGTCGACGGCACCGCCGGTGGCGGTGGCCCGGCCGAACTGGTCAGATCGTGTCGTCGAGCCAGTCGAAGATGCGCGCTACCGCAAGGCGAAGTGCGCCCGGGTGGCAGTGGGCGTCGCCGCCTTCCTCTGCGGTGAAGCTCAATAGCTTTTTCGGCGCGGTGAGGTGCCGGTAGAGCTTGTGCGGGTCGGGCTCGTCGGTGGCGGAGTAGAACAGGTCGGCGGTCGCCTCGCATACCAGCACGGGGCAGGTGATCTTTTCCGCGCTTCCATCGCCCAGGTTGTAGCGGGCGTACTCGGCCAGGAACTTCCGGTCGGTCGAGGTCCCCGTGACGTAGCGGCCGTGGTCGCAGGCCCAACGCAGCGTCGGACTCTGCTCACGGGCCTCGGCGATCATCCGGTCCAATTCCTCGTCGTGGTCGGCCGCAGCGCGCTGGACCACCTCCTGGTGCGGCAGCGGGAGGTGCGCGGTCAGAGCGGAGACGGCGTCGAAGACACCGTCGACAGCGGCGACGGCGGCCAGGCGCGGCTCATAGGCCGCCGCGCGGGGCGCGAGGTAGCCGCCGAGACTGACGCCGAGCAGCGCGATGCGGGCTGGATCGATGCTCGGGTCCTGGGCGAGGAAGTCCAGGACGGGACCGATCACGTTCTCCCAGTCCGGCCGGAAGGTCAGCCCGTTGCGGTGGATGGCCGCAGGCTGCCCGGGGCCATCGAAGGTCAGCACGTGGTACCCGCGTTCCTGGCCGCCAGCAGCGCCGAAGAAGTGCAGTTCCTCGGCGGCGCCGTCGAATCCGTTGTGCATGACCAGTGTCGGCTTCGGACCCTCGCCCGGCGTCCGATAGAAGTAGCCGTGCAACACGGTGTCCTCGTACGGGATCTGCACGGGGGTGACGCCGGGGATGTGGGCGACGGCATCACGGAAACAAGCGACGCTGCGCTCGTAGGCGTGGTCGATGCGGGGATCACTGGGGTCGCCGTGCAGGAAGAACTCGGCCGCCCGGTAGTAGGTGGAGGCGCGCAGGAGTCCGTCGCGTGCGCTGACGGGGTGGCTCGAGCGGGCCTCGGCCTCCAGGCGCTCGGCGGTGGACAGCCAGGCGTCGTGCCAGCTGTCATAGTCGCCAGTGGTTACGCGGGCGGCTGTGGCGATGACTTCACCGACATCGGAGCCGCCGTAGACGGCCAAGCCGAGATTGCGCAGGGTCTCGAACCAGAACTGCTGGTCGTCCGGGAACATCAACTGCTTCATGGCATCTCATTCTCGAGAAGGGCGCGGAAGCCGCGCGGGGGCCGACCGGTGAGGCGCTGGACGGTGTCGGTGACGCGGTCTTCCGCTCCTTCGGCGATGGCACGGTCCATGCCGGCCAGCATGGCGGCGAACTCCAGCGGAACCAGCGCCGTGAGGCGATCGCGCAACTGCTCGTAGGACAGACGGCGGTGGGCCACAGGCCGACCGGTGACCTCGGTGACGATCGCGGCGACATCGTCGTAGCTGAGGGCCTCAGGCCCGGTGAGGACGAGGTCGGTGTTGGGGGCTGTCCGGTCGGTCAGGGCGTGGACGGCGACGGCGGCGATGTCCTCGGCGTCGATGAAGCCGACTCGGCCGGTGTCGGTCGCGGTCCAGATGGTGCCGTCTTCACGGATGCTGTGCGCGTGTGCGTGTGTGCCGGTGAAGTTCTGCATGAACCACGAGGGCCTCAGCACCGCCCACTGTTCGAACAGATCGGGCAGGGCCTGATGCACTGTTCCCACTGCAGGGCCGCCCTCGGGTATGGCCGAGGAGCTCAGCAGCACCGCGCGACGCACGCCCCCGGTGCGGGCCCGCTGGAGGAAGGCCAGCATGACCGCCGTCGGGTCGGACTCGCCCACAGGCGGTATGAGGTAGACGCGGTCGATGCCGTCGAGGGCGCCAGTGTGGGTGGCTGGGTCGTACCAGTCGAAGAGGACCGGCTCGGCTCCGGGGAACGGAGTGGCTCGACGGCTGGCCGCTTTGACACGGTGACCGGCGGCCGTCAGCTGTGCTGTGGTGCGGCTGCCGGTGGTGCCGGTGGCGCCGATGACCAGAGTGGTGCCGGTGGTGGTCATCAGCGACTCCCGGTGAAGTCGGTGCCGGGTTCGAGGACGGCGAGGGGGTTCCAGTAGTCACGGTAGGAGGCGATGCGCCCGTGTTGAACCGTGACGACGGCGATGTAGGTCATGTCGAAGGGAGCGTCGGTCTCCACTAGACGGCCGATGCCGCGCATCTCGACCACGAGGGTCCCCGGATCAGTGGTCTGGTGGATTCGCAGGTCAGGGAAGTCGTGCAGGTCGATGTGATCGGGGTAGTGGCGCATGTAGGCGGCGATGGCCTCCTTGCCCTCCAGCCGCTCGGGCCAGCCCGGAGGGGCGAAGGGGAACTCCATGATGCCGTCCTCGTCCCAGAGGCCCACCCAGGCGGCGATGTTCTTGTCCAGTAGCAGCCTCAGGCTGTGGCGGAAGAGATCCGCCGGAGAGGTTGGTGTGGACATGGGGGGTTCCTCCATCTCGTACACATCTCATATAATCCGGACCCGGGGTCCGCTTTAACAATACGGACCCTGGGTCCGTTTTTGCAACTGGAGGAACCGCATGACCGAGCGCAAGCCACGCAAGGATGCTGCCCGTAACCGGGAGGCTGTCCTCGCGGCCGCCGACGCCCTCTTTGCGCGCAGCCAGAGCCCCGACGACGTCACCATGGCCGACGTCGCAGCAGCGGCCGGCGTCGGGAAGGCCACACTCTTCCGGGCCTTCGGCGACCGTGCCGGGCTGCTCCGTGCGCTGTACGAGGCACGACTCGAACCGATCAGACAGGCCGTCGAAGCCGGCCCGCCACCCTTGGGGCCCGCCACCCCACCACACGAGCGCGTACCCGCCCTGCTCGACGCCGTCCTGTGCTTCAAACTCGACAACCGCCGCCTCGCTCTGGCGCTGGAGGAAAGCGGGAGCAGCAGCCCATACCAGGCCGAGCATTACGTGCGGTGGCACGATCTGCTCCAAGCCGTCCTGGAACAGATCCCCGGCCTGCCTGACCGCGACTTCATCGCCCACGCCCTGCTCGCCATGATCCGAGCCGACCTCGTCGAACAACTGGCCGGACAAGAGCGCATGCCGCGCGAAAAAATCCGGACGCAGCTGGCGAACTTTGCCACCAGAGTCCTGGTCTCTCCCCCTGTGCCGGGAGGATCGCCGAGCCCTGATCAAGAATCCGGCGACTTCTAACGGGCCGGGGTTCTCACAAACGATCGGATGCGAGAGTTCTGCGACAGGCCCGGATCAACAACGAAACCCGCAGACCACCATTCGCAAAACTCCTCTCGAAACCCGCCCCTTGTGCGAGACACTTCTGAGAGACCTCCTCCATGGAGCTGACCCCCGAGCAGGCCGCCGCAGCGGTAGAACAACACGGCTGCCCCAACTGCGACGCACCCGCCGGCAGCGCCTGCCGCACCCGCAGCGGCAAGACCGCCGTGAAGTGCCACACCCCGCGCTTCGTACTGGTGCCCGCACTCCGAGAAGAACTCGACGTGCCAACCCCCGCCAACCGCTGTCACGGCCCAAACCCGCTCGCATCCGCCGCCCTGGCGACCCGATGACACCGGAAGAAATCGACCGGCGCAACCGCATCCAGACCCAGGTGCTCGGGCAGCCAGAAGACCGGTAGCGAGCTGGACTCAACCCGGCACCCAGCCTGACCAGGGACTCACGCCATATCCGTTGATTACTACCGGATTCCCTGCTCTATGCGTTCTTGAATCCTGAGTGTTCGAAGTTTTGCCGATGTTGAGTGGATCTGATCTACATGTGTAGATGCGCATATTTCAATACTCCAATTGATATTATTTCAGAGAGTTGGCCCAGCTTGTGCACCGATCGCCTCCGATTCCAGATGCCCTGCCCGCCCGGCGGTGCCTCAGCTGCTCTCCCCTGACTCCTATAGCGGTCGAAACTGTTGTCCATGCACTTCGGACGATGCCTGCCAGTCCCCGCTGCGGCGAGCCTGGGTGATGGTTTCCAGATACTTACATTCGAATATCTGAGTACGAACGTTTATGTCAGCCGAACGTTCGATCGGAGGTGTCGCAGGACGGTCGCCTGCCGAGCGAGTGGGCATCCCGCCCTTCGGATACGGAACCGCGCGACGCCCCCTCGGCAACAGGTTGGTCGCTGTTCCCGATCACCTGTCGGAAACCGTTCGCGGGCACATCTTTTCGCAGTAACCTTGAGGAACGAGGTGATGCGGGTGGACATCGTTATCTTCGCCGGGTGTGCGATGGCCGTGCTGGTCGCCTGGTGTGTTGTCGCATTGCGCATCACCGGGCGGATACATCGTGTGCGTCTACGCCGACGACCGGCTCGGCCCACTCCCCCGGCGCCACAGGAACAGCCGGCCGCGGTGGTCGATCTGCGGCTCAGCATCGAATGGGCATCGCCCAGACAGGTCTGGCCCGCGCTGACGGCCGAGAACATGCTGCTGGCCGCGCGTCTCGCCGGGCGTATGACGCCGGGTGAATACCGCACCCGCATGCTCGAACTTGCCCGCCGCTGCGAACCGCGTCCGACCGCCGGGAGCGAATGAGCCGACTATCGGCCTTCCGGGGACCTTCGTCACCCGGCCGGGAGCCGCCCGGCCCTGCCCGAAGCCGGTGAAACGCACGAGGCTGGTCCGTGCGACCTGCCTTTTCACCCATCGACGACATTCAGGACCGCGGTTGAACAGCATCCCCTTTGCCCACCCACCTGCCAGCGCCCCCGATGCCGAGGGCCACCCACCTGCCTGGCTGGCGCTCGCCGCCGCGGTGGTCATGTTCGCGCTTGCGGCCGCATGCGTGCCATGGTTCCCCGGTTGGGCGACGGACTACGGCGCTATCCTGGTTTACTGGGCACTGGCTCTGCACCTGGCCATCGCGATCGGCTTGGTCAGATGGGCTGTGCGGGCCTGGCGAACGGATTATCGTAGCCACACGGGCAGCGCACATAGAACGGATATCGCCGATGATCAAGGTGTTCCTCGTCGATGACCACGAGATCGTGCGTCGCGGCCTGGTCGACCTGCTCGGGGACGACCCCGAGCTGACTGTCGTCGGCGAGGCGGGCGACGTGGCGCAGGCGATGGCGCGCATCCCCTCGCTACGGCCCGACGTGGCAGTCCTGGATGTCCGCCTGCCCGACGGTAACGGCATCGAACTGTGCCGCGATCTGCTCTCCCGCATCGAGGGCCTGCGCTGCCTGATCCTCACCTCTTACACCGACGAACAGGCCATGATGGACGCGATCCTGGCCGGGGCCAGCGGTTATGTCGTCAAGGACATCCGCGGGATGGAGTTGGCTCACGCGATTAAGGAGGTCGGTTCGGGCAAATCCCTGCTGGACAACCGCGCCGCCGCGGCGTTGATGACGCGTCTACGCGAGGGCAGCGACGGCCCGCTCACCGCACTGACCGATCAGGAACGCGTGCTGCTGAACCTGCTCGGTGAAGGTCTGACCAACCGGCAGATCGCCGAGCGCATGTTCCTGGCGGAGAAGACCATCAAGAACTACGTCTCGCGGCTGCTGGCCAAGTTGGGGTTCGAACGGCGCACGCAGGCCGCGGTGTACGCGTCCAAACTCCGCACCGAGCAGCACAATTCGTTCTGACCGTTACCGGTTCGCTTACTGCGGGGCTCGCAGCGCGATGCCGCTGACGATCGTCGGTTCGATGGCGACGATGCCGTCGCCATCACGATCCAGCCAGGACCGCAACATCGGCTCGTACCGCGCGATCACGTCCGGATCGGTGATTCGCTGCGCCAGACCGGTCACGACCACCGCCCATCCCGTCTGGGTGTCCGGGTCGAGCACATCCGCCTCGTAGGCGACCACGATCCGGTCCCGCGGGCCGATTTTCTCGGCGGACCCGCGGCTCAGCCGGACCAGTACGATGATCCGATCGTCCCGCACGATGTGCCGCACCGGGCGAATCGCGGGAAGGGCGTCGCGCGTGAAGACCACGCGCCCACACGGCGTGTGCGCCAGCAAGCGCATCGCTTCGGCGCGATCGAGATCGACCACATCGCCCGGCCCCGCACAGGTTCCGCTCGACGGCTCCGCACAGGTTCCGCTCGACGGCTCCGGATCGGCGCTGGCCGGATTCGGCTCGATCCACACGTCGCGACTGTCTCCTTCCATATCGATTGCCGCCCCGCCACGGCATCGTGCTCCATCCGACCACCACAGCCGGGGTGTCCGACAGAGAACAAGGTCCCCAGCAGTCGGTGACCTGGAACCTGCGCAATCGAATGCGCAGAGCCGGGCGTACGATTTTCGAGTCCGAGCGTGATCCCGCCGACCGTCAGGATTGCCGATATGGCCGATCTGCCGGACAGGGCAGCGCGATCCTCGATGCCGCCCTCATTCGAGGTGCAGACACGGTCCGAGCACCGATCCGAGGCCGAACGGTATTCGGTGCGTGATGCCTTGTCCCAGCTACGATTACGAGAGCTGCTCGCCGAGGCCAGGGACCGGATGGACGAAGTCATCGATGTCCGCGACCGGATGAACGAGCTGGTCGAGGCGATTCTCGCGATCACCTCCGGGCTCGACCTGGACGAGACCCTGCACACCATCGTGCGCACCGCCGTCAGCCTGGTGGAAGCCGGTTACGGCGCGCTCGGCGTGTACGGGCCCAAGGGGCAGCTGGACAATTTCGTCCATCAGGGGATCGATGCCGCCGGGCGCGACCGGATCGGTGTCCTGTCCCAGGGACGCGAGGTGCTCGGTCTGATGTGCGATCCCCCGCGCACAGTGCGGCCGACCGATGTCGCCGCGGCCGGCTTCCCGACCGATCACCCGGCGACGCGAACCTTTGTCGGGGTGCCGGTTCGGATCCGGGACGATGTGCTGGGCGGTCTGTATCTGAGCGAGAAGTCCGGCGGGCAGCAATTCACCGAAGACGACGAGGTGATCGTCGAGGCACTGGCCGCCGCCGCAGGGATCGCGATCGATAACGCCCGCCTCTACGAATCGGTCCGCGCCCGCGAGGACTGGACCGCCGCGACGCGGGATATCACCACCGAATTCCTGGCGGGTGCGCCCACGACAGAGGTCCTGGCGCACCTCACCGACCGGGCCCTGCACCTCACCGGCTCCGACTGGGGATGTCTGGCGCTGACGCCGGATCCGGACAACCCGGACGCCACGTCCGGAGAGCTGGAGATCACCGAATGGTCCGGTCCCGCAGCGCGATTCGGCCCCGCACACGCGCTGCGCACCGACGACACGGCGGTCGGCGCGGCGCTGCGCGAACGCCGGACCGCGACATTCGACGACACCACATCCTGCGACCTGGCCGACCTCGTTCCCGACACCGGTCCAGTCCTCATCGCACCCCTGCACACACCCGATGCCCGGATCGGGGTGCTGGTGTTGTCGCGCGCCGCCGGATCCGGAGGATATTCCACCGAAATCGCCGATCTGGTCACCGGATTCACCGATCAAACGGTGATGGCGATGCAGCTGGCACGGGCGCAGCGGCGCATGCAGGTGATCGGCATCCTCACCGACCGCGATCGAATCGCGCAGGATCTGCATGATCACGTCATCCAGCAGTTGTTCGCCATCGGCCTGACCCTGCAGGGCACTATTCGGCACGCGAAATCGATGCAGGTGCGTGACCGGCTCACCGGGGTGGTCAACGATCTGCAGGACGTGGTGCAGGAGATCCGCACTTCCATCTTCGAACTGCACGGCGGTGACCGTCGCGGTGCACAGCTGCGCGAACGCATCGAGTGGGCGATCCGGCAGCAGTGCGCGCACCGTGAGGTGCGGTCCGCGCTGCGGGTGGACGGGCCGCTGTCGGTGATCGACTCCGAACTCGCCGAACACGCCGAGACCGTTGTGCGCGAGGCGGTGGCCGAGGCGCTGCGGCATTCGGGCACCACGAGCGTGGAGATCGCGATCGGCGTCGCGGACGATCTCACGGTTGTGGTCACCGACGACGGTGTGCCGGATCCGGGCGGTGCGTCCTGCGGAGGTCTGACGGATCTGCGCCGCCGCGCCGAGCGATCCGGCGGCCGATTCTCCGTGGGCTCGGCCACCGCGACAGGCACCGGTTCCCGGCTGTCCTGGTCCGCTCCGCTGCACTGACGGGCGGCATCACCCGTTCCGGCTGGAATCTTCGTCCCAAATAAACATAGGTAGCCTATATAGGTATGTGATACACACGACATATGGGCACATCACACCCCGACGAGGATCTCGGCGAGATGGCCTCGACCCTGATCGAGGTGTCCGCGATGCTGGTGCGGCAGTTGCCGAACCGACAGCAGGTGAGCCTGACGACGGTCTCCACCCTCGGCCGGCTGGACCGGGAGGGCCCGCAGCGGCTCACCGCGCTGGCCGCCGCGGAGGGCGTCGCCCAGCCATCGATGACCCAGCTGGTGCACAAACTCGAGGCAGGCGGGCTCGTCGAGCGCCGGCCCGATCCGCAGGACAAACGCGGATGCCTCATCGAGGTCACCGAGGCCGGGCGCCGGATACTCGCCGAGCGCCGGCGCGAACGCCGGGACTGGCTCGCCGAACGCCTGGCCGCGCTCTCGGAGCGGGAACGCGGCGAACTGGATGCGGCGATGCGGACCGCCCTGCCCATCGTGCGCCGCGCGGTGCGGCCCGCAGACGTGTTCGACAAGTAAGTGCGGCAGCGGTTTTCGGGAAGACCCCTGCCGGAGTTCGACGGACGGAACAGACCGATGGCAATCGAAGAACTGACCCGAGCCGCGGGCGAGGGGCCCGCGGACCGCAGCACCTGGATCGGTGTCGACCATCCCCGCTACAAGTGGGTGGCGCTGACCAATACAACCCTCGGCATGCTGATCGCGACCGTCAACGCCTCGATCGTGCTGATCTCGCTACCGGGCATCTTCAACGGCATCCGACTCGATCCGCTACAGCCCGGCAATGTCAGTTACCTGCTGTGGGTGCTGATGGGGTACATGCTCGTCACCGCCGTGCTGGTCGTCGCGCTGGGACGGCTCGGCGACATGTGGGGGCGGGTGCGGATCTACAACGCCGGATTCGGCATCTTCACGCTCACCTCGGTCCTGTTGTCGCTGGATCCGCTGCACGGTGCGGGCGGGGCGCTGTGGCTGATCGGCTGGCGGCTGGTGCAGGCGGTCGGCGGCGCGATGCTGATGGCCAATTCCGCGGCGATCCTCACCGACGCGTTTCCGGCACGTCAGCGCGGAATGGCGTTGGGCGTCAACATGGTCGCCGGGATCGCGGGATCGTTCGTCGGGCTGATCCTGGGCGGTGCGCTGGTGGCGTGGGATTGGCGGTCGGTGTTCTGGGTGAACGTGCCGATCGGCCTCGTCGGCACGGTGTGGGCGTATCGCTCGCTGCACGAGACGGGTGTGCGCACGCCCGGCCGGATGGACTGGTGGGGCAATCTGACCTTCGCGATCGGGCTCACCGCACTGCTGGCCGGCATCACCTACGGCATTCAGCCCTATGGCGGGCACACCATGGGCTGGACGAACCCGTGGGTGCTGGCCGGACTCGTCGGCGGCGCGGTGATGCTGGTGGTGTTCTGCGTCGTGGAGGTCAAGGTCGCCGAGCCGATGTTCCCGTTGCGGCTGTTCCGCAATGCCGAATTCGCCGGTGGTAACGCGGCCACTCTGCTGGGCGCGATCGCGCGCGGCGGGCTGCAGTTCATGTTGATCATCTGGCTGCAAGGCATCTGGCTGCCGCTGCACGGGTACGACTACGCGGACACACCGCTGTGGGCCGGAATCTATCTGCTCCCGCTGACCTGCGGTTTCCTCGTCGCGGGCCCGATCGCCGGACATCTGTCGGACCGGTTCGGCGCACGGCAGTTCGCGGCCTCGGGATTCGTGGTGATGGCGCTGGCCTTCGGTGGGATGCTGGCGCTGCCAACGGATTTCGCTTACTGGGCGTTCGCGCTGCTGGTCTTCGTCAACGGTCTGGGCAGCGGGCTGTTCGCCGCGCCGAACACCGCGATCATCATGTCCAGCGTTCCGGCCGCGGCCCGTGGCGCTGCCTCGGGTATGCGGGCGACGTTCCAGAACGCGGGCATGGTGCTCTCGATGGGGGTGTTCTTCTCGCTGATGATCGCCGGACTCGCCGGATCCATGCCGCACACGCTGTTCACCGGACTCACCGACCAGGGGGTGCCCGCCGCCGCGGCCCGCTCGATCTCCACCCTGCCGCCGGTGGGGGTGCTGTTCGCGGCATTCCTGGGCTACAACCCGATCGAGCATCTGCTGGGTCCGGACATTCTCAGCCACCTGCCAGCGGCCAACGCCGCCACGTTGACCGGACGTCAGTTCTTCCCGCATCTGGTCTCGCAGCCGTTCCACGACGGACTGGTCGTGGTGTTCTCCATGGCGATCGTGATGTCGGTGGTGGCGGCGGTCGCCTCGCTCGTGCGTAGCCGCGGGCCGGTCGCCGCAGCCGAGGAATACCCCGAATCCCACGAAAACGTCATGGCCGTAACGGATAACCGAACGGCGACGTCCGCGCCTCTCGACGCGGCCGAATACGACGACGTCACCGAATACTCCGCGACCGGCAACGGGACCACGACCGGCATCGCCGGACGGGTCACCGATGCGAGTGGCCGTGCGGTGGCCGCCGCGACGCTGACGCTGATCGACCATCGCGGTCATCAACACGGCCGCGGCCGTTCGCGCGCCGACGGCGGATACGGGCTGCCGCTGCCGCCGCCTGGGCGGTACGTGCTGATCACCGCGGCCGATACCCGCAGGCCGCACGCGACGGCGCTGTCCGTGGGCACGCAACCGATCGTTCGCGACGTCGCACTGTCCGGCGGCCCGAGTCTGTCCGGTCGCGTGCTCGCAGCGGGAGAATCCGCGGTGTCGGGGGCCACCATCGTGGTCGTCGATGTTCGCGGGGAGGTCGTCGGGACGTCCGCGACCGATGCGGACGGCAACTACCTGGTTTCGGGGCTGTTTCCCGGGACGTTCACGCTCACCGCGCACGCTCCCGGACATCGGCCCGCGGCCGCATCGGTCGCGGTCGGCGCCGAGGACGCGGTGCACTGCGACCTGACCCTCGGCCGTGCGGCGGCGATCTCCGGCACGGTGCGACGCGACTGCGGCGATACGCCCATTCCCGACGCCCGCATCACATTGCTGGCGGCCGACGGAACCGTGGTCGCCACGGCCGTCTCCGACGAATCGGGTGGCTATACGCTCGCGGATCTCATCCCGGGCGACTACACACTGTGTGCCAGCGGGCATCCGCCGGTATCGGCCGTGGTGACAGTGAACGGCGCGGGTGCCCCTGAGCTCGACCTGCATTTCGACGCTCCGTCCCGGTGACGGCAGCCGCCCGCAACCCCGATTCCGTTCCCGCGGTGCGCAATCGCATCCGCTGCATGTCGGCATCGATGGCGTTACCGCCAGGTCTGCCCGGGCGTGCGGCGCTACCTCGTACCGCGTGCTCCGGCGCGGCCCATCATCCTTGACATAGATAGTTCAGCTACGGAACTATGCAGCTCAGCTAATTGATTGGAGGTGTGCGCATGGAGTGGACGGGCGCGAGATACGCCGACGGCCCGACCGCCGAGGTCGAGACCTGGGTCGACGCACCGCCGCAGCGGGTCTGGGAGATCGTCTCGGATGTCACGCTCATGCCGCAGTTCAGCGATGAACTCCAGGCCGCGAGCTGGCTGGGCGAGGCGACCGGACCTGTGGTCGGCAACGCGTTCCTGGGCAGTAACAGCCATCCGGCGCTCGGCGAGTGGCAGACCACCTCGTACGTCGTGGAATGCGAGGCGCCGAACACCTTCGCCTGGGCGGTGAACGATCCGGAGAATCCTACCGCCACATGGCGTTTCACCCTCGAACCGCGCGCGGGCGGCACCGCGTTGCGGGAGTGGATGCGGTTGGGTCCGGCCCGCTCGGGCCTGTCCCTGGCCATCGATCGGATGCCGGACAAGGAGGAGAAGATCGTCTTCGTCCGGATGCGGGAATTCGAATCGGCGATGACCGCCACGGTCGCGGCCATCAAGTCTCGCGCGGAAACCCCGTGATGCGAACGGCCACGACCGTCGAGGTCTCCGACAATGCCCGCGAGACAATCGATTTCGTCCTCGAAGCGGAGAAACTCGGCCTGGACGTGTGCTGGGTGGCCGAGGCGTGGGGGTCGGACGCACCGTCCGTGCTCGGTTATCTGGCGGCCCGGACTGATCGAATTCTGCTGGGCTCGGGCATCATTCAGCTCGGCACGCGCACTCCGGTGGCCATCGGGCAGGCCGCGCTCACGCTGGCCGATCTGTCCGGGGGCCGGTTCCTGCTCGGGCTGGGCGCATCGGGTCCGCAGGTGATCGAGGGGCTGCACGGGGTGCGGTTCGATCACCCGCTGACCCGGATGCGCGAGACGGTGCAGATCCTGCGACAGGTGTTCGCGGGCGAGAAGGTCTCCTTCTCCGGCAAGCATTTCCGGATCCCGCTGCCCGGTGAGGCCCGCCCGATACGCCTGTCCAAGGCGGCGAATCCGGACATCCCGATCTACCTGGCCACCCTCTCCCCCAGAATGCTCGAACTGACCGGCGAGCTCGCCGACGGCTGGCTCGGCACCAGCTTCGTCCCCGAGGGGGCGCACGCGTATTTCGACCCGCTCGACGCCGGGCTCGCCACGGCCGGACGCACCCGGGACGATCTGGATATCTGCCAGGGCGCGGAGGTCGCGCTGTTCGACGACGCCGATCGACTGCGCGCCCATATCGACAGCCGCAAGCTCGAACTCGCGTTCAGCATCGGCGGTATGGGCGGTGCGGGCACCAATTTCTACAACGCCGCCTACGGGCGACAGGGCTGGTCGCAGGTCACCGGCCGGATCCGGGAGCGCTGGCAGGCCGGGGACCGCCAAGGTGCCGCCGAACTTGTGACCGACCGGATGGTCCTGGCCACCACACTCATCGGCACCGAGGACATGGTGCGCGAACGACTCCGCGTCTGGCGCGACGCGGGCGTGGACACCGTGCGCCTCTACCCCGCCGGAGACACCCTGCCCGATAAGCTCACCACACTGGGCCGAGCGCTCGAGCTGGTCGCCGAGGTCGGCTGAGCGGCACCCGCACGCCGCTCAGCGTTCGCACCGGTGTGTCTCGCATCGAAGCGACTCGGCGGCACAGTAAGTCGCGCGAGCATCCGCAAGGCACGCGGGCCGGCGCCCGGATCGGCCGAGCGCGAGCGCGGATCGCACGGGACCGCGGCACTCCGAGCACCGCCCGGATCGGCCGGGCAGCGCACCCGCGCCGGGCACGGGCGAGCAGGCGATCGGCTCAGCGGTGCGTGGTCGTGTCACCGGCGGGACGGGCACACTGGATGACCGCGTAGTCGCCGCTGGTGCGCCAGGACGGGTCGGTGGCGTCGAGTTCGGCGGCCCGGCCGTCGGGCAGGCCCGTGACGACATCGCATTTCAGGGTGCGCAGGGCGATCACCGGGGACGGGAAGTAGTCCGCCAGCTCCGCGAACGGGGTGGTCGGCGGCCAGTAGCGGTCGCCGACCAGGCGACGGTAGTTCAGGTCGCCCTTGAGGATCGTCATCCTCGCCTCGGACAGCTCGGCGGTGAGGTCCGCCGGTAGGTCGTGGTATGTCAGTGGGGCACAGAAGAATTCGTGTGTGCGCGGGATGAGGCGGTCCGCGCTGATCGCCTGCCACAGGCGTTGCCCGATCCGCTGCGCCGGCGGTTCGGCGGCCGTGCGCAGCAACCGCAGGACGGCCAGCAGATCGTGCCGGGTGGCGTCGGAGACGTAGTACGGCTGCGGTTTGAGGTAGAGCACGATCCGGGCCGCTCGACCGGTGGCGAGCAGGTGATCGGCGAGGACCAGATCCGGCAGGAGTTCGCGACCGGCGTTGTCCGCGATCAGGCAGACCGTCGCCTCGTCCGAGCTGTCCAGCGCCGACCACAGCTGCGCGCTCTCATCGGCCAGCAGGCCGGTGCGGGCGCCAGGGCCCGCGGTGAGCCGGAATCCGAGATCGGCCTGATTGCCCCACAACGCCGAGCGGAGCAGTGCGTCGCGCGCGGTGTCCTCGGATGCGGCCGAGATATCCGCAAGGGCCGCGAGTTCGGCGACGACCTCGGGAGTGTCCAGTTCGGCGTACTTCTTCGGTGCGAAAGGATCCACCCCGGCCCAGGCTCCGGGACCGAAATAGCCGACCGCCTCGAGCAGACGGCGGTAGAAATAGCTCTCCGCCCACAGGAACGACGCGTCCCGCCACGGCCGCCCCCACAGTTCGCGGCCCCAGGCCAGCCAGTGCGGCAGATCGGGCGCGGTGGTATCGAGTCCTTCGATCACCCCGTCACGACTCTCGTCCAGCAGGCGACGCAGGGCCGCACGCTGGGCCGGATCGTACGGGTGACCCGCGATGACCTGATCGATCAGGACGGGATGTCGTTCGTGGAACACGCTGTGCGCGAACGTGCCCGGAACTCCGGCGAGAATCGGAGGCGCGACGGTCATCCCTCGATCCTGTCGTATCGGCGTGGGCGGTTCGGAGGCGGCCCTGCTCCGGAGATGAATCGACGGCTACCGACCAGCACACTCGATTTGCCGATGCACTTCACGCTGAGTTTCCCGGCCCGCGATGCCCGGCTCGATAACCGCGAGAAAATCGCCGGACCGCGCCCAGACCGCGCGAGATGCTCCGATCATCGCCGAAAGTTACCGGGAATAGGCAGAATTGAGGCCCGCCTGGACCGCTGCGATTCCCCGCAAGCCGGTGACTGCCGCAAAAGCGGGCCGCGGGGGCAATCGCGGCCCGCCCCTGTCGAGCAGTCTCGTTCACCGAGACATCCGCGAGCTTAGCGAGCATTCAGCTATTTTGTGCCGTTTCGCCGGTTCCCGTCTTGCCGACCCGGGCGATCGACCGATCCAGCACCGTGACCACGAGCAACACACCCGATATGGCCAGGATGAACAGAGCCAGATCGTGCAGTCCGGCGGTATCGGGGGTCGCGGGGAAGAACGCAACGTTCGCACTGATGCGATGAGCGCGCCGAGATCTGGGCTGTCCTCGCCGCCGCGGTCGGACTCGCTGCGAACAGATACGTGGCCGATGGATAGCCCGCGCAGGTGCCGAAGCCCAGGATCACCCGCACGAAGCGGTCAACGGCTCCACCTCGTCACGGATCGAGTTGGGTCAGCCGTTCCAGCAGAGCCATCGCCTCGAGGACGGTCATCCGCTCGGATTCGCTGAAGTTGTCCTCCAGCTGCCTGGCCAGCCACTCCTGCCCGCTCCGGGATCGATCGTCGAAGATTGCGCGGCCGGCGGGACTCAGCGACACCAGCTGTTTGCGGCCGTCCCTCGGATCGGGGCGGCGTTGGATCAGACCCCGCTCGTCGAGTGCGGCCAGGGTGGCGGCCATCGACTGCGGGCGCACCCGTTCGGCCGCGGCCAGCTCACTGGCCGATGCGTCACCCTGTTTGCCCAACCGGCTCAGCACCGCGGTCTGCGTCGGCGTGAGTTCACGGTTGTCGGCGAGCTCGTGCAAACGACGCCGGAGGCGGCCGACCACGGTCCGCAGCTCGCGCGAGGCGCGCGCGGAGGATTCGGAGACGTCTCCAGGGGTCCGGTCCATACTTCTACGTTAAGCTGATCAGCTCAAACTGTCCAGTTTGGCCTGCGTAGTTTACGGCATCCGCGCAGCTCCCTGAACCCGAAGAATCTACCAACGACGGCGGATATGTCGAATGATCTTCTATAAAGTCGATGATATGCGCACGACCGATCAGGCACCCGCTCCACGTCGTACCTCCACGCCTGCCGCACTCGACGACGTCGACCACATCCTGCTCGACGAACTGTCCCGCGACGGCCGGATCACCAACCACGCGCTGGCGGCCGCGGCCGGGATCGCCCCCTCGACCTGCCTGGGTCGGGTGCGCTCCCTGGTCGAACGGGGCGTCATCCGCGGTTTCCACGCCGATATCGATCCGGTGGCCCTGGGCCGCAGCCTGCAAGCCAGGATCGCCGTGCGGGTGCAGGCCGGGGCGCGACCGCACCTGGCCGAATTCGGCGAGCAACTCGCCGCGCTGGACGAGGTGCTCAACGTGTATTTCATCGCCGGGGCCGACGACTATCTCGTGCACGTCGCCACCGCCGACACCGAGGGGCTGCGCCGGTTCGTCCTGGAACATCTCAGTGCCCGCCCGGCGGTGGCGAGCACCGAGACGATCCTGATCTTCGAGCACGTCCGCCCCCGGGCGCGCGCTCCCCGGGGCTGACGCCCTGCCGCTACGCCATACCCGACAACCACCTGTGCAGCCAGCCGGTCGCGGTGTCCCCCGAGTTGTCCACCACGTAGGACGGATAGCGTTGGTGCACCGAGGAACTCAGGAAATGTTGCAACTCCAGTACGCGTTCGTCGTTGGCCGCCGTGGTGAACTGGCTCTGCAACCTCGGGAAGCCGCCCGCGGCCATCACATCGCCGAGGATCGATTGCGCGTCCCGCTGATAACTGCCCATCCGCGCCGGATCGGGCGCGGAGATGTGGGCGAAGAAGCCCGCGATTCGGGTGGCGAAATCGTCCGTCGGCGTGGAGCAAAACAGATCCCCCACCGCGCAGAATGTCCGCACCTTGGGTGTGAGCAGGCCGAATCCGCCGAATCGCGGCCCTTCCGCGCCCGCACCCGGCACCGGCGGGCCGATCAGGATATCGGTCGGCGAGCGGCGCGGATCGGCGACAAGACCGACCGCATCCACCCGGCTCGGCGGCACCACACCTGCCCCGGTGCCGATCTCGGCGGCCAGGTCACCCGCCGCGTCCGCGCCCTGACTGTAACCCAGTAACGCGAGTCGCGTTGCGGCACAACGCCTTGCCATTGACCCGAGCATGCCGCGAGCGGTATCGACGGCCTGCTGCTTGGACCGGCCGTAGACCTCGTCCTCCCAGGGCAGCGCGGTCGCCGGATAGTCGACGTAGTCGGTGCTCACCTGGCCGGGCAGGCCGTTGGTGACCCGCGCGAGCATGCCCTTGCGGCCATTCCAGGCGAATCGTAGCCGAGACTCGGCGAGCTCCGGGCGGGACCTGTCAAATATGTCCAGCGAACCGGAATCCCGGCTCCGACCGCCCCGACCAGCGAACTCGCCGCGGCGGCCGGATCCGGCCGCCGGGCCGACCGACCCCGGAAACCTCCGTCCGGCGGCGGGGCCCCGGACGACTTAGACTGTCCCGGACGCAGGACGAATGGTTGTGGCGGGGAATGTCGCGGAAGGGCTGAGGCGCCGATGGGAGCGCGGACGGTAGTCGCCGATGTCGCAGACGAGTTGGCGCGCCGGGTGGCCGCGGGCCGGTACGCCCCCGGTGACCTGATGCCGTCGGTGCGCGGGGTCGCGGCGGAGTTCGGCATGAATCGCGCTACGGCACAACTGATTCTGACCCGGCTCGAATCGTACGGATTCGTGCGCGCGCGTCGCGGCAAAGGGTTCACCATCCGCGATGTGCGCGAGGAGGGCGGGGTCGAGGTTTATCGCAGGCTGTTCCGGCTCTCCATGCCCACCGCCGACCTGCCCACCCCCGACCTGGCGATCGCGATGTTCGGCGACATCGTGGCGATGGAACGGCAGATCCTGTCCGATGCGCTGCTGTCCTTCACCGCGACCCGGCAGCGGATCGATCGCCGGACGCTCGAGCACGATATAGATGCCCTGGAAACGCTTGCGTGCGAAGCGGTTCCGGATCCGGTGCGAATGCTCGCCGCCGAGGTCGCGCTGGTGCGCCGGCTGCTCGGCGCGCTGGGACACACGATGCAACGCGCGGTGCTCAACAGCATCGGCGAGATGATCGCCGAGGTGCCCGAGGCGGTCGCGGCGTACTACGCGGTCGGGCCGGAGCTGCACGTCATGGTCTGGCGGGCGTTGGCGACGGTGTGGGACGGGGGATCGCCCTCCCCCGCGCAGATCGAACAGTTCGAGAACCTGTTCCGCACGTTCCACGAGCGGGTGGTCGACCGATTCGCCGAACTGGTCACCGGTCCACCCGAAAGCGTCAGCGGCGCGGCCTGATCCGGCCGCGCGTCACGGGTGGTGCGCGGCGGCCACACCCGGGATCATAGGTTGGGACGGGTGAGCGAGACGACCGGACCCCAGGACAGCTATTTCGTGCGCGTCGGCGACCACCGCTTCGTGCCCACCCCGCATGCCGGTGGGGCCTGGGCCGACGATGAACAGCACTTCAGCCCGCTGGGCGGTCTGATCGTGCACGAGATCGAGCGATTCCGGACGAGTGAGCAACGTCCGCCGCTGGCGATGAGCCGCATCGGTTTCGACGTTCTGGGCCGGATCGCGGTCGAGGAGTTCGAGATCGCCGTGCGGACCATCCGGCCCGGGCGCACCATCGAACTGGTCCAGGCGACGGTCACCGTCGGCGGTCGTGACGCCGTGACCGCCCGCGCCTGGTACATGCAGTCCCAGGACACCGCCGCGGTCGCGGGCGGTGAACCCGATCGGCTCCCAGCGCCCGAATCGTTGACCCCGTGGCCGCTCACCTCGGTGTGGCCGGGCGGCTACATCTCCTCGTTGGACACTCGGCCCGTGACGCCGCCACGACCGGGCCGCACCACCGCGTGGGTCGGCACCTCCCTGCCGTTGGTGGCGGGTGAATCGGCCGGGCCGCTCGCTGCTTTCGTCGCACTCGTGGACACCGCCAACGGCATCGCCGTGCGGCAGGAGCCGACGAAGTGGATGTTCCCGAACCTCGATCTCACCATCCACTTCTATCGGCAGCCCGAAGGTTCGTGGACCGGCCTGGACACTACGGTCGTCTTCGGCGCGGCCGGGCAGGGGCTGACGAGTACGGTTCTGCACGACGTCCGCGGCCCGGTCGGGCAGGCACAGCAGACCCTGACCGTTCGCCCGCAGCCATCCAGCGGCTCGTAAACCGTTCTCCGACAACCAGACCGGATTGCCATCGGGGCCCCGGAGACGAACGTCGCGGCCGGGCGCGACAATCGAGTCATGTTGCTCGGTCCGCACGAGGTCGACCTGTTCGAGGAATCCCGCGCCCGCCTGGAGGCCATCGCCTACCGGTTGCTGGGCTCGGCGAGTGATGCCGAGGACGCGGTGCAGGACACCTTCCTGCGCTGGCAGGCCGCCGATCGGGACCGGGTCCACTCCCCCGAGGCCTGGCTGACCAGGGTGCTGACCAATCTGTGTCTCAACCACCTCACCTCGGCGCGCGCCCGGCGCGAGACGTATGCGGGACAGTGGCTGCCCGAACCGGTCCTCAGCGGCGATCGGATGCTCGGCCCGGCCGACACCGTCGAACAACGCGAGTCGATATCCATGGCCGTGCTCATGCTCATGGAGCGCCTCTCACCGCATGAGCGCGCGGTGTATGTGCTGCGCGAGGCGTTCGGCTACTCGCACGCGGAGATCGCGGAGATCGTGAACCTCACCGAGCCGAACTGCCAGCAGATCTACCGGCGCGCGAAACAGCATCTCGGCGCGGGACACACGCGCACGGAGGTCGATCGGGCCACGGCCCACCGGATCGCCGCGGAATTCCTCGCCGCCACCGCGGGCGGTGAGATCGAACCGCTCATCGGCATGCTCACCGCCGACGTGACCGGTATCGCGGACGGCGGCGGAGCCCTCCCGGCTCGTCGCACACCCATCGGCGGTGCGCTCGCGGTGGCCCGATACCTGCGCGGACTGTTCCGCCCCAGCGAGCACAAGCGCGGCTGGGTGGGCGGGACCGCGACCCTGTACGCCGGGGTCGTCAACGGAGATCCGGCGATTCTGGCGCAGGTCGGCGACCAGCTCGTGGGGGTCATTGTGCTGGATTCCACATCGGACGGCATCGCCGCCGTCTGCATTCACGCCAACCCCGACAAGCTCGGTCGCATCGCCCGGGCCTGGGCCACGGTCGACCGAGGCGAGCCACTGCTGGACATATGGTGACCGTCATCACAGCCGATATCTGTCAGTAAACGACCCGCTGTCCGGTTCAAGAGGCGAACCCCGAGACAGGAGTCAGAGATGAAACATCGCATCGTCGTCCTCGGAGCCGGATATGCCGGAGCCAATGCGGCCGGCCGCCTGGCCCGCCGTCTGCATCCCGCCGACGTCGAGATCACCGTCGTCAACGCCGATCCCGATTTCGTCGAACGAGTCCGCATGCATCAGCTCGCCGCCGGACAGCAGCTCACCCGCCGCCCGCTGGCCGGAATCTTCGCGGACACCGGCGTCGTCCTGCGCATCGCCCGGGTGAGTTCGGTGGATGCCGACCGCAAGCTCGTGCGAGCCCGCGACGAGCACGGTGTGGATTTCGAGATCGGTTACGACACATTGGTTTACGCGCTCGGCAGCACGGTCACCGGCAGCGATGTCCCGGGCGTCGCCGAGTACGCGCACACCGTCACCGACCCGGATACCGCTCTGCGGCTGCGCGATCGCCTGGCGGAACTCGACTCCGGTGCGGCAGTGCTGGTCGTCGGCGGCGGGCTCACCGGCATCGAGGCGGCCACCGAGATCGCCGAGACCCGGCCGGATCTCGCGGTCACCATCGCCGCGCGCACCGGCGTCGGCGATCGGCTCAGCGACAAGGCCCGCCGGCATCTGAACACGGCCTTCGATCGCCTCGGCATCACTGTGCGGACGCACACCGAGATCGCCGGGATCGATGCGTCCACCGCCACCACCATCGACGACCGGGTCGTTCCCGCGGCAGTCACCGTGTGGACCGCCGGATTCGCGGTCCATCCCCTCGCCGCCGCGACGACGATGACCGTCGATGCGTCCGGACGGATCATGGTCGACCGGACGATGCGCTCGATCTCGCACCCCGACGTGTACGCCATCGGCGATGCCGCACTCGCCGACGGGCCGGGCGCCGACCCGTTGCGGATGTCCTGCGCCTCGGGCATACCGATGGCCTGGCAGGCGGCCGACTCGATCGCCGCGCGGCTGACCGATCGGCGGGTTCCGCGTGTGCCGATCTTCTATGTCGCGCAATGCATCAGCCTCGGGCGCCACGATGCCGTGCTACAGTTCGTCACCCCCGACGACCGCGCGATGAATCTCGTGCTCACCGGACGCCGGGCCGCCCGCTACAAGGAGCTGATCTGCAAGGGCGCGGCCTCGATCACCGCGCATCCGGCGGCAGCGGCGCCGATCGGACGGCATCGTCACCTCAACGCGCCCGAACCCGAAATCCTCGCCGCCACTGTGTAATACGATTCCCGGTGGACCGGAAGTCACGGTTCACAGGACGGCGCGGTGCTGGACACGGCCGCATGCGCACGGCGGCAGGCGGCGCACCCGGCCACATCCACACCGGCGGATCCCTCGGCGATCCGGCCGCAGCGTGCATCGCGCACATCGCCCGGCGCACATCTCAGGCCACGGAGCCGACGGTCGAATCCCGCCGACGAATACCTCGGCACAACGGCGGATGGGCTCTGCGGCAACAACTGCCGTCCAATCGGATGCGGCTGGAAACTCGATCCACATCCGCGGGCCCGGACCGTTAGCCTGTGCCGGTGGAGCGCATCGACAATGCCCTGGATACCGCCGAGCGGCCGGGGATTGCACTGGCAGCGGTGACTGCCGTCTTGTTCGTCACCTTTCTCGATACCACCGTCGTGAGCGTCGCCCTGGGCGATATCCGGCACGAACTCAGCACCGATGTGATGTTGCTGCAGTGGGTGGTCAACGCCTACACACTGGTCTTCGCCGGTCTCATGCTGGCCGGCGGCTCACTCGGCGACCGGTGGGGACGCAAGCGGGTCATGATCGCCGGACTGGTGATCTTCTGCGCGGGATCGGTCCTGGCCGCGCTGGCGGCGAGTGTGCCGGTGCTGATCGCCGCACGCGCGGTCATGGGCCTGGGCGCCGCGGCCTCGGAACCGGGGACCCTGTCGGTGCTGCGGCACATCTATCCGGACGAGCGCAAGCGCGCCCGCGCGGTGGGCGTGTGGGCCGCGGTATCCGGGCTGGCACTGGCGGCCGGACCGGTACTGGGCGGTGTGCTGGTGCACGCGTACGGGTGGCGCTCGATCTTCTGGTTCAACCTGATCATCGGCGTGGTGGCGCTGGCGGCGGCGCTGTGGTCGGTTCCAGAGAGTGCCGACCCGGATCCCGGACCGATCGACTGGGCCGGAATCGTGCTCGGCGCCTTGTTCCTCGGTTCGGTGATCTACGCCGCCACCTCCGGCGAGGACCGCGGTTACACCGCTCCCTCGGTGATCGCGCTGTTCGTACTGAGCGCAGTCGCTTTGGCCGGATTCGTCGTCGTGGAGATGCGGGCGCGCGCACCGATGCTCTACTTCCGCTATCTGCGTCTGCCCGCGGTGCGCGGGGCGCTCGTGGTCGCCTTCGCCGTCTACTTCGGCGTGTTCTCGATCTTCTTCTTCACCGCTCTGTATCTGCAAGTGATGCAATCCTATTCGGGTTCGCGCACGGCCACGGTATTCGCGCCGATGGCGATCGCGATCATCATCGGATCGCTCGCCACGGGCGTGTGGGTGGCGCGATACGGCTCCCGCGTCCCGATGATCGCCGGCTGCGTGGCCGGCGCGGCCGGGATCCTTTTGACACGGCAGGTCCTGGAGACCGCGCCGCCGCACGATCTGCCGCTGGCCTCGGCGATGGCGGTGGCCGGACTCGGCTTCGGCATCGCGGTGGTGCCGTTGACCTCGGCCGTACTGTCCGGTGTTCCGGCGGAGCATTCGGGTATGGCCGCCGCGGTGACCAATACGATGCGCCAGGTCGGTTCGGCGGTCGGCGTCGCGGTCCTCGGATCCGTGGTGAACGCCTATCTCACCGGCGACCTGCGGGACCGGATGAATGCCGAAGGCCTGCCCGCGGAACTGCAACCCAACGCCATCGACGCCGTCGAGCGCGGTCGCATCCCCCACGGCGTCGACATCACCCCCTACCTCAAATACCTGTCCAAGGTGTCCGAGGCGATCAACACCGGTAAGACCGCCTTCCACCACGGCCTCGACATAGCCCTGCTCGTCTCGGCGATCCTGATCTTGGTCGCGGCCGCGTACACCGCCGTCGACGGGGCACTGAATCGCAAGCGCGACGCCTGACCGCGCGTGCCGCGGCCGCGGCGTTCCGCTACCCGGGCGGACCACCGAAGAAGCTTCGACGGACAGGGCCTGCAACCACCATTTGCTGATGGTTCGGATAATTTACCCAGTAAATGCAGAATTAACTTCGGTGATATAGCCAGTATTGTGCAGATTCTTCGATACTCACTATCGACAGGATGACGCGGCTCAGCGTCCCAACCCGCCGAGAACGAGGAGTGCAGATGAAGATCGGAATCCCCCGCGAGGTGAAGAACCACGAGTACCGGGTCGCGTGCACCCCGGCGGGGGTCCGCGAACTGGTCGGCCATGGGCACGAGGTGTATGTGGAGACCGGCGCCGGGATCGGATCGGCATTCGAGGACGACGCGTACACCCTCGCCGGTGCGCACGTGCTGGAATCCGCCGATGCGGTCTGGGCGACCGGGGAACTGATCCTGAAGGTCAAAGAACCCGTGGCCCAAGAGTATTCGCGCCTGCGCGCGGATCAGGTGCTGTTCACCTATCTGCATCTGGCCGCGTCGGCGGAATGCACCGACGCGCTGCTCGCCGCCGGGACCACCGCCATCGCCTACGAAACCGTCACCGGCCGGGACGGTTCGCTGCCGCTGCTGGCGCCGATGAGCGAGGTCGCGGGGCGTCTCGCACCCCAGGCCGGCGCCTACCACCTGATGCGCAGCGGCGGCGGACGCGGCGTGCTCATGGGCGGGGTCCCCGGCACCCCGCCCGCGAAGGTCACCGTCATCGGCGCGGGCGTCGCCGGACGCAATGCCACCGAGATCGCCGTCGGGATGCGGGCCGAGGTCACCGTGCTGGACGTGAACATCGCCCCGCTGCGCGAACTCGACGCGCACTACCGCGGCCGGGTGCGCACCATCGTCTCCAATGCCCACGAAGTCGAACATGCGGTGCGCGAGGCCGACCTGGTCATCGGCGCGGTGCTCGTTCCGGGCGCGAAGGCGCCGACCCTGGTCCCCACCGAACTCGTCGCACAGATGAAGCCCGGCGCGGTCCTGGTGGATATCGCCATCGATCAGGGCGGCTGCTTCGCCGATTCACGCCCCACCACACACGACGCCCCCACCTACCGCGTCCACGACGCGGTGTTCTACTGCGTGGCGAATATGCCCGGCGCGGTGCCGTACACCTCGACCGTCGCACTCACCAACGCCACACTGCCGTATGTGATCTCACTCGCCGATCGCGGCTGGCGCGAAGCCGTCGCCGCCGACCCGGGCCTGGCCGGCGGGCTCAGCACCCACGGCGGGGATCTGCTGTCCGAATCGGTGGCGGCCGCTCACGGATACACCGCCCGCACGAAGGCGCTTGCCTGACGCACCCGCGGACGGTCCGGCGATCAGGCGCAGCGGACGTGGAAGGCGGCCTGCGGGGACATTCCCGGAAGAGCGACGACCTGGACGGTCGGATTGCCGTCGAGGGAGCATCCGGACGGGACCGCGGTGACCTTGACGCGGTAGCACCCCAGCGGGACCGACGCCGTCCCGGTCCCTTTCGCGCCGGTCGTCGCGGCCGCCACCGCCGAACCGCCCGAGCACGGGGTGAGCGATGTCGACAACCCCGTCACCGGGAAGTTCGTGCCCAGGGTCGACGCCTGCACGCGGACCGCCACCTGCCCCGGCCCCTGTGCGGCAGCCAGGGCCGGGGTCAGTGCGAGTACGGCCAGCGCGGACGCGGTGAACAGAATGCGGCGCAACGGATCTCCTTCGACGATCGATCGAACGGGTTGTCTTCGGGGCCAATATAGGCCGAGTAGGCCGAATTCCCTCGGATTTCACAGACTCCTCACAGCTACACGCCAGACTTCTCACCGATCTCCGGGACAGACTTGCGCGGTGACAGCGACCACTGCCGATACAGCCGTGTCCGAATCGACCTCTCCGCCGCTCGCCGAGCAGAATCCGGCCCTCGGGCCGGCCCGGCGCTGGGAGCGGATCGCGCTAGCGGTGCTGCTGCTCGGCACCGCCGCGGCCTATCTGTGGAACATCACCGTCAACGGCATGGGCAACAACTTCTACGCCGCCTCGGTCTGGGCCGGTTCGCACAACTGGAAGGCGCTGCTGTTCGGCTCGCTGGATCCGGGCAACTTCATCACCGTCGACAAACCGCCCGTCTCGCAGTGGGTGATGGGCCTGTCGGGGCAGCTGTTCGGTTTCGACAGCGCGAGCATGCTGATCCCCGAGGCGCTGATGGCCGTCGCGGCGGTCGCGCTGATGTACGGCGCGATCACCCGCGCCACCGACAGTCGCGGCGCGGGACTGCTCGCGGGTGCGCTACTCGCCGTGACGCCGGTGGTGGCGATGATGTTCCGGTTCAACAATCCCGATGCGGTGATGGTGCTGCTGATGACGGCCGCGGCGTATTGCACGATCCGGTCACTGCGCTGGGCGAGCGTGCGCTGGCTGATGCTTGCCGGTGTCGCGCTCGGATTCGCATTCCTGGCCAAGATGCTCGAAGGCCTGATGGTGCTGCCCGCGCTCGGACTGGCCTATCTGGTGGTCGCACCGATCGGGTTCGGGCGGCGGATCGGGCATCTGCTCGCCGCCGCGGTCGCGCTGATCGTCTCCTCGGGCTGGTATGTGCTGCTGACGATCCTGTGGCCCGCCGGCTCGCGCCCGTATCTGGCCGGGTCGACGAACAACACCTTCATGGATCTGGTGCTGGGCTACAACGGTTTCGCTCGGTATCTGGGCCAGAACCACATGGGCCGCAAGATGATGGAGATGCCCGCCGGATACGAGTTCCCGCATTTGCACGGCGGCGGCCCGTTCGGCGGCGGCAACGGTGTCGAGCGGCTGTTCACCGGCGAGATCGGCTTCGAGATCTCCTGGCTGCTGCCCGCCGCGATCCTGGCCTTCGTTCTGGTGCTCATCTCTCGCGGCCGGGCCCCGCGCACCGATCTGGTGCGCGGCGCGACGCTCACCTTCGGACTGTGGCTGCTGATCGATGGCGCGGCGTTCGCGGGGATGCAGGGCGGTATGCATGCCTACTACACCCTGGCCATCGCACCGGCCATCGCGGGAACCGTCGCGCTCGGTGTCCTGGAAATGTGGCGGCGGCGCGGGACCGCGCTGGGCAGATTGGGCTCGGCCGCACTGATTCTCGCTGGTGGCGTATGGGGATTCATACTGCTGCAACGCAATTCGGAGTGGCAGCCGTGGCTGCGCTGGACCATCCTGGCGGTGACGATCCTCGCGGCCGCCGGACTGGCGCTGACCATGGTTCCCGCACTGTCCCGCCGAACCCACCGGCGCGCCACGGCCGTTCTGGTCACCGCCGGAATGATTGCCGCGCTGGGCGGTTCGACCGCGTACGCCGCGGCCACCCTGCCGCAGGCGCACACCGGCGGCGGTCCTTCGGTCGGCCCGGCGCACAAGGACGAGTTGCCCCCGGCCTTCGCGCGGATGCGGCACGCGCTCGGCATGTTCATGGGCGGGGACGGTTACCCGCCGCAGCTGGTCGAGATGTTGAAGCACACAACCACCAAGTGGTCGGCCGCCACCGAACGCTCCGGCCCCGCCGCCGGTCTGGAGCTGGCCAGCCGCACCTCGGTCATCGCGATCGGCGGATTCACCTCCGAGGATCCGGTGCCGACCCTCGCGCAATTCCAGGACCTGGTTCACACCCGCCAGGTCACGTACTACATCGCGCCCGAGGTGAAACTCCCGGATTCGTGGCGCAAGAAGCCGGCCCACCCGGCGGCCACACGTCAGCCGAATCAGTCTGCCACGCAAGAGGATCCGGATGGCGCACTGTGGCATCCGGTGGGCAATGCCGATATCTTCAACTGGGTGTCGGCGCATTACACGCCGCAGCGCATGGACGGACTGGTCCTGTTCGACCTGTCCGCTGCCCCGCACTGAGTGCCGCGGCGCCGCTCGTCATGCGGGCGGCGCCGGCGGGTCAGAACTTCCGCACATCGGGCTCCGGACCCGGCAGCCACGGTTTCCACGATTCGAGGCCCGGCCCGTTGGGTGAGCCGGTCGCCACGAATGCGGCCAGCGCGCCGCCGAACTGCACGGACAGGGCGCGGTCCCGCGCGCCGACCGTGCCGAGCATCGGTGCGTTCGGATAACTGTCGAACGTGCCGAACAGATATGGCAGATCCGCGCAGTGCGCCGCGCCCAGACCGAACAGGTCCGGCGAGGGTTCGTGCAGGAATCGGTAGATATGGGCCGGGTTGCCCTGCGCTGCAAGGACTTCACCGAAAACGCTCAGATCGTCGCCGAACATCACCTCGCCCGCGACGAAGGTCAGCGCCTGGGCGGGGCCGGCATCGGGATGCTCGGCCAGGTACGTCCGGTAGCGAGCCTCGCCCGAATCCCCCGCGATATCGCCGATGAGCCGCACCGCCGCCTCGTCGGAGATCATCCGGATCATCGGGTTGAGCGCGAAGAACGAGCCGAGTTCGTTGCCGGTCGCGCCGAGCAGCACATCCTTGCCACGCAGTGCGCCCGCCGGGACCAGATCCCGCCAACCCGCCGACTGGATCGCACCGCCCAGCACCGGATACAGCGGTGGTGCGATCCGGCCCGGAACCGCGGTGTCCAGCATCAGCCGGGCGTACGCCTGCACGAGGTCCAACACCGGGAGGGACCGCAGCCGAGGCAGCGGATCGGCGCCATCGTCCGCGATACCCAGCAGCGCAAGATATTTCCCGGTGATCGCGGCCGCGTCGTCCGGATCCTGGGGGCTCATCCCCCACGGCCCGGACTGGCCGATCACCCGGCGCACCGAGGGGCCGGTGTCCGGGTCGGTCGCCAACGCCATCGCCGAGAACGCACCGGCGGACTGGCCACCGACCGTGATCAGCTCCGGATCGCCGCCGAAGGCGGCGATGTTCTCGCCCACCCACCGCAGGGCCGCGGCCTGATCCTGGGACCCGAGATTGTCCACGCCCGGTAGCCGCAGATATCCCAGCGCCCCGAGGCGATAATTCGCGGTGACCACGACGATATCGCCGAGGGCGGCCAGGCGGCCGCCGTCGTACCAGTCCCAGCCGCCGCTGCCGCTGGTGAATCCGCCGCCGTGGAACCACAACAACACCGCGCGCGGGGTCCGCGACTCGCCCTGTGGCACCCACACGTCGACCGTCAGACAGCCGTCCTCGTCCCATCTCGGGATTCGCGCGCCCATGACCGATTCCAGCCGCGACGACCACTGCGGCACCGCCGGCCCGGGCCCGGCCGCATCGCGAACACCCGCCCATCCCGGATGCGGTCGCGGCGGCGCGAACCGCAGCTCCCCGATCGGTGAGTCGGCATACGGTATTCCGCGAAACGCGTACGCCCCCACCGATTCCGCGACACCGTACACCCGCCCGGCGGTGGTTTCGACGACGGTACTCACCCCGTGTGCGCCGCGGGTCGCCGCCCCGGCGACCGCACCGCGCTCCCCCACCGAATCGTGCCCGCTCATGTCCATCGATCCTGCCAGAGCGCTCCGAACTCGGCATCCGTGCGATCCGCACAAACCAAACGCACCACAACCGGCCCCCGGCACGCGGCTGCCCCGCCGCGGCCGTGCCCGAGCAGCCACCCGGACGTGAATCGGCCTCGGCGTCGGCAGCGCTGCCGCCGTGCGCCGGATCCGGGTCACCGAGCATCTTCGGCAACTACCCGGCGTGGCGACACGCGTACGACCGCCACGGATTTCAGTTATCTCACAGCTACGCTTGCCCGATGGCGCAGACGAGTCGTCGGCAGATCCTCACCGTGAGTGCGGCCGCCGCGGCGGCCCTGCTCGCACCCGGCCCGGTCTCGGCCGCGCCGCCCGCCGGGGTGCCGCCACTCGGAGACGGATTCCTCTGGGGTGTGTCCTCCTCCGGTTTCCAGACCGAGGGCCATGCGGCGGACAGCAATTGGACCCGCTACATCGGCTCGGGAAAGGCCGATCCCTGTCTGCAGGCGGTACGGTTCTGGGACTACTACGCCGACGACGTCTCCCATGCCGCGCAACTGGGCGTCACGGTCTATCGCATCAGCATCGAGTGGGCGCGGGTGCAACCCGGTCCGGGCAGCTGGGACGATGCGGCGCTGATCGCCTACGACGGTATCGTCGATACCATCGTGCGCGCGGGGATGCGGCCGATGCTCACACTCGATCACTGGGTATATCCGGGCTGGGCGGCCGCACGCGGCGGCTGGCGGCATCCGGACATGGTGCGGGACTGGCTGACCAACGCCCGGAAAGTAGTGGACCGCTACGCCTCCCGCGATCCGCTGTGGGTGACGATCAACGAACCGGCCGCCTATATCGGCACCGAACTTCGCATCGGCGCACTGCCGCAGAGCGAGGCGACCACGATGCGTGATCGCCTCGCCCTGGCCCACAACGAGATCTACGACTACATCCACCACGTCCGGCCCGCCGCGAGGGTGACCAGCAATCTCGGCTTCGTCCCCGGCGCGGAGACCTCGGTGAATCAGCCCTTCGTCGACAAGGTCGCCGACAAGCTCGACTTTCTCGGCGTCGACTACTATTTCGGTCCCGATCCCGGGACCACGGCCGCGGGCAGTTCGGCCGGTGCGCCCGGCATGTGGCAGCTACCCCTGCAAACCGAGGGCATCTACTACGCGCTTCGCCACTACGCCAAGCTTTTTCCGGGCAAACCGCTGTACGTCGTGGAGAACGGGATGCCGACCGAGAACGGCAAACCCCGACCCGACGGCTACACCCGCGCGGATCATCTGCGCGATACGGTCTACTGGCTGCAGCGGGCCAAGGCCGACGGAATGAACCTGCTCGGCTACAACTACTGGAGTCTGACCGACAACTACGAATGGGGCAGTTACACACCGCGTTTCGGCCTCTACACCGTCGATGTCACCACCGATCCGAGCCTGACCCGCAAACCCACCGACGCGGTCGAGGCGTATCGGGCGATCACCCGCGCCGGTGGCGTACCCGCGACCTATCGACCGACCCGCGCACCCCTGGCCTGCTCGAGGGTGGACCCGCCGGACAGTTGCAGCGTGCCGGTCGCGCTCTAGCCGCCGCGCGAACGAAACGCCCCGCCGCGGCTGCGACGGGGCGTTCGAAGAGGGTGCTCAGGCGGGCAGACCCAGGCCCTTGGCCAGCACCGGCCACGACCGGAGCAGATCGTCGTGCCAGTAGCCCCACGAGTGAGTGCCGGTCGCGGTGAAGTCGTAGGTCGCCGGAATGCCCAGCTTGTTCAGCTTGGCCTGCAGGTTGTGGCTACATCCGTTGACCGCCGCCTCGATGACGCCGCCGATGATCAGCTGATCGGCCAGGCCGTACGCACCCGGCAGCGCGTATTGGCCGTCGAGTGCGTCGTACTTACCCGGCAGCCCGGAACCGCTGGAGATGAACAGGTTCAACCCGCGCAGCTGATCGGCGTGCACGTACGGGTCGTTGGCCGCCCACATCGGATCGTTCTCCGGACCGTACATGTTCAGGGTGTTGCCGCCGCCCCAGACCTCGGTGGCCAAATTCACGAACCGATAGCCGATGGGGTCACTGATCTGCGCGCAGCCGCTGTACGCGGCCACGGACTTGTACAGGCCGGGCTTGGCGATCGCCAGCTCCAGCACCGATGTGCCCGAGGTGGACAGGCCGGCGATCGCGTTCACGCCGGTGGTGCCCAGCGCGCCGTCGACGATCGGGGGCAGCTCCTGGGTCAGGAAGGTCTTCCACTTGTTCACCCCGAGCGTCGGGTCCGCCGCCCGCCAGTCGGTGTAATAGCTCCACGCGCCGCCGATCGGCTCAACGACATTGACGTTCTTGCCGGCCAGGAACTGCAGCGCCTCCGGCGCCTTCGCATCCCAGCTGGCGCTGTCCTCGCCGCCACCCGCGCCGTTGAGCAGGTACAGCGTCGGCCGCGCCACGGACGCGTCGGCGGGGCGCTGCACCTCCACGGTGATGGGCTTGTTCATCGCCGTGGAGAACACGCTCAGCTTCAGATGGGTGGCGTCCACGACACCGAATCCGGTGAGTTTGGAACCGTCCGGGGAGACACGCTCGGCCAGCGGATTCTTCGACGCGATCACCGGATCGCCGGACGCGGCGGCGGGGCCTGCCGCGACCACGGTCGACAGCCCCGCGAAAAGGGCTGCCGCGGCAGCCGTTGCGATCCGAATTCCGCGCCTCATGCGCACCTCCGTTACGAACTCAAAGCGATGCCCCGGACGACATGACGCCCGGAACTGTAGTCGACCGGCTATCGTATGGCGAACCAGACTTGTTTCAGATTGTGTGGCATCACATACGCCGCATCACCGAGACGACCTTGCCCAGAACCACGGCCGTATCGCCGTCGATGACCGAATAGGCCGGATTGCGCGGTTCCAGGTAGACGTGGCCGTTGCGCCGCCGGAACACCTTCACCGTGGCCTCGCCGTCGATCATCGCGGCGACGATCTCCCCCGTCTGGGCCTCGGGCTGGCGGCGCACGACGACGATATCGCCGTCGCAGATCGCGGCATCGATCATCGAATCACCCCGCACCCGCAGGCCGAACACCGTGCCGCGGCCCACCAGCTGCCGGGACAGCGTGAGGGTGTCCTCGGCGTGCTCCTGCGCCAGGATCGGCGTGCCGGCCGCGATATCGCCGACCACGGGCACCTCGACGGCCTGCTCGTCGCGCTCGGGCGACGCGGCGGAACGCAGGAACAGCCGCACGTCGATCGGCCGTGACACCGATTCGCCGCGCCGCAGGAAACCCTTGTCCTCCAACGCTTTCAGATGCCGCGACACGGTCGAGGCGGAACGCAGCCCCACCGCCTGCCCGATCTCACGGGTACTGGGCGGATACCCGTGCCGCAGCACCGAATCCCGGATCGCCGCCAGGATCCGCTGCTGGCGGGGCGGCAGAATCGAGGTGTCGAGGTGCTCGAAGGCGTCGTCGTATCCGGTCACCCGGGAATCCTAAGCGGCACCGTGTGCCGGACTCCCGTGCCGACCTAACCTACCGAGTAGTAGCGTTACCCGGGTCAGCGGCGACAGCATGCGAGGAGCAAGACCATGACCCAGCGGAACACCGATTTCGACGTACTGATCGTCGGTTCCGGATTCGGCGGGAGTGTCACGGCGTTACGGCTGATCGAGAAGGGTTACCGGGTCGGGGTCCTGGAGGCCGGACGGCGCTTCGCCGATACGGAACTGCCCGCGACCAGCTGGGATCTGCGCAAGTTCATCTGGGCGCCCAAATTCGGATGTCTCGGCATCCAGCGCATCCACCTGTTGCGCGACGTGCTGATCCTCGGGGGCGCGGGCGTCGGCGGCGGCTCGCTCAACTACGCCAATACCCTGTACGTTCCGCCGACACCCTTCTTCACCGATCCGCAGTGGCGCGACATCACCGACTGGCGGGCCGAGCTGACCCCCTATTACGAGCAGGCCCGCAAAATGCTCGGCGTGGTCCAGAACCCGCATATGACCCCCGCGGACGAGGTGTTCAAACAGGTCGCCGACGAGATGGGGTTCGGCGACACCTTCGTGCAGACACCCGTGGGCGTCTTCTTCGGCGAGGCCGGAAAGACCGTTCCGGACCCGTATTTCGGCGGTGCGGGCCCCGAACGCACCGGTTGTCTGGAATGCGGCGAATGTATGACCGGCTGCCGCCACGGGGCGAAGAACACCCTGGTCAAGAACTACCTATACCTCGCCGAACAGGCTGGGGCCCAGGTGTTTCCGTTGACCACGGTGACCGCCGTGCGACCGCTGCCCGACGGTTCCTGGGAGGTCGGCACCGAACGGACGGGGGCCTGGGTCCGCAAATCGCCGGCCACAATGACCGCCTCGCACGTGGTGCTCGCCGCCGGTACCCGCGGCACCCAGCAACTGTTGTTCGCCATGCGGGACAAGGGAATTCTGCCCGCACTGTCCCCTCGGCTGGGCCAGCTGACCCGGACCAATTCCGAATCGATCGTCGGCGCGGCCACCCGGACGGTGGACCCGGATCGCGATTTCACCCGGGGCGTGGCCATCACCTCCTCGATCCACCCGACCGCCGATACGCACGTCGAGCCGGTCCGGTACGGTAGGGGATCCAATGCGATGGGCCTGCTGCAGACGCTCATGGTCGACGGCGGGGGCCGCATCCCGCGCTGGTTGCGCTTCGTACTCGAGGTGCTGAAGCATCCGTTGCGGCTGATCTCGATGCTCACCGTCCGGAACTGGAGTGAGCGCACCATCATCTCGCTCGTCATGCAGAACCTGGACAACTCGATCACCACCTATACCAAACGCGGACTGTTCGGCCGACGCACGATGAGTTCCAAACAGGGCCACGGCCAACCGAATCCGACTTGGATCCCGGTCGGCAACGAGGTGACCCGCAAGGTCGCCGACACCATCGGCGGTATCGCCGGCGGCAGCTGGGGTGAGGTGTTCAACATTCCGCTCACCGCGCATTTCCTGGGTGGCGCGCCGATCGGGTCGAACGCCGAGCACGGCGTGATCGACCCGTACCACCGGGTGTACGGGTATCCGACGCTGAGCGTGGTCGACGGCGCCGCGGTTTCGGCCAACCTCGGGGTGAACCCGTCACTGACGATCACCGCGCAGGCCGAGCGGGCCGCGGCCCTGTGGCCGAACAAGGGCGAACAGGACACCCGGCCCGAGCAGGGCGAGGGGTATCGGCGCATCTCCCCTGTCGCACCGCACAATCCGGTGGTACCCGCCTCCGCCCCCGCGGCGCTGGTTCTGCCGATCGTCCAGATCACCGGGCGCGACAGCGCCTGATCACCGCGCTTCCGGCCCGCCGGGCGCCCGGACGCGATACGGCCTACAGATACCGGACGATGTGCTCGACCGCATCGAGCGGGTGTGTCGCCTCGATCGGCGCGCCGATCGAGGCCACCCGCCAGGGCCCGCCGTCCCGGTAGACTTTCGCGACGATCATCGCGGTGTGCGAACCGCCCGCGTTCAGATCGCCGCGCGCCAGCTGCATCCCCGCGACACCGTCATCCAGGCGCCAGAACGCGTGGCGGACCCGTTCGAAGGTGTGACCCTTGTAGGAGGTCACCACGAACACCACCGCCGTCACCTGCGAGGGCAGCCGTGCCAGATCCACGGTGATGGTCTCGTCGTCACCGGCTCCGCTGCCGTCGACGTTGTCACCCGAGTGCCGGACCGCCCCGTTCCGCGAGGTCAACTGGCTGAACAGCGCGGCGTCGATCACCTGGTGACCCGCGAACACCAGCGCGGAGGCATCCAGATCGACCTCGACCTTGCGCAGGCGGGGCCCGCGCACCGGGTCCCAGCCCAACGCCATCTTCACCATGCTCAGCTCGCCCGTGCGCACATGGTTCAGGGGGATCTCCTGCCCCGGATTCAGTTCCGCGGGACCGCGATAGGTCACTTCGTCCTCACCCGGTGCGCCCACGCGCACACCGTGTTGAGTCACCAACGCCTCGAATCCGGCGTCGTAGCCGTATCCGAGCACGTTCACCTGCCAGCCTCGGCCCACCCGGTCCAGATCCAGTGCGATGACCACGCCCTCGCGACCCAGATCGTCGATGACGTACTCGTACAACGGATTTGCGTTCGGGCCCTCGATGCGCACCACCGGCGGCGCGAAATCGCCGAAGTGGGCCTGCTGGTCGGTCAGGTTCAGGATCACCCGGACGTGATCGACATCCCTTGGCAACGAGGGCAATTCGATCGACAGGCCGGACTGCTGCCCGGACGCCAGATGCACGCCCGGCCCGGTGGTCTGGTTGTAGAAGATCAGATCGCGCTGATTACGGACCTGTCCGGCCGAATTCAACAGCAGCGCCGACACATCGATCGACGCCTCGTGTTGCACGGATACGGTGAGGTCCCCGACGGTCAGACGATCGATCTGTCCCTTGGTCAGCTGTGCGGCCACCGGTCCATGGTACGTCGAGGGCGTCGTCATGTCGGGCAGGACGACCATGCCGGGTCGGCCCGCCGCGGGAGCGCCGGACCGCCCGCGCGACCCGCGCGGTACCGTGGCGGGCGCGACAGGAAACCATCGAAGGGGGCCATCGGATGAGGTACGGCATCGCACCACCGCTCGCAGCGATGCTGCTGGCGGCGCTGCTGACCGGCGGATGCGGCGCGGCCGACGAATCCGATCCGGTCGCGGTCGGCACCATCTCGTCCGCCGCGCTGCACGCCACCGTGTCGGCCCGCACCACGACGCCCGCGCCGGCCGCCTCTTCCTCGGCGAGTTCCACCGCGTCGGCAGGCGTTCCGACCACCGACCCGTATCCGAACACCCCGCTCATCGACCACACGCAGTGGACCGACGATTCCGACGGCCGCCGCCTGCACGTCTACCCGACCGCGGCGGGCCGGGACGACTGGTTCCCGGCCGCGCTGGGCCGCGCCTGGGCCGAGGTGCGCAAGGACGCACCCGACGCCGACACTCCGGGCATGTACGACCAATTCGAATGCCATTGGCAATGGGCACGACTGGTCTCGCCGGACAAGCCGAGCTGGAATCTGGAGCCGTGGCGGCCCGCGGTCGGCTACGACGCCACCGTGCAGTCGCTGTGCAATCCCGGCGGGCCCGACCCCGCGGGGAAGTGACCGGTTAACCGGATTCCGGCGCGGCGATCTTCCGAGATTCTCGCCGCGCCCGGCACGCCCCCGCGAAAGTCGTTGTCGGCGACACGCTTCGAACAACTCGCCGAATGTGCGTATCGTTGGATGAGTCGGAGCGTACGAGCCGAAGGGAGCGTCGCGTTTGCGGTCAGCTGTATCCGGGCCTGTTCCCGCTCCCGACCCGGCCGTCCGGGTTCCCGCACCGAGCTCGTCCACGTGCGGGCCGACACCGCCGCCGCCGGAACCGATCTCGCCCGACACCGTGCGCCGACTCTTCCCGGCGATCGGCGCGGCGTCGGAGGTATATCTGGACAGCGCCTCGACCACGCAGAAACCCGCACCGGTGATCGCGTCGGTCGAGGGATACCTGCGCGAGCGCACCGCCAACGCCGGTCGCGGCACCTATCCGTGGGCCACGACGCTCACCCGCGCCATCGAACACGTGCGGGAACGGGCCGCGGCGCGGCTGGGCGCCACGCCCGAGGAGATCGTCTTCACCCCCGGCGCGACCGCGGGCCTCAATGCCGTGGCGCTGAGCTGGGGCCTGGCGAATCTCGACGACGGCGACGAGATCCTCTACAGCCCACGCGATCACGCCTCGAACGTGTATCCCTGGCTGCACCTGCGCGACACCCTGGCCCGTTTCGGCCGCCGGATCAGGCTGATCCCCTACCGGGTCACCGACCTCGGTGAGGCCGACACCGTCGACATCGCCGCCAAGCTCTCCCACCGCACCCGGTTGATCACCGTGAGCCATCTGCATCATGTGTTCGGTGCGCTGAGCACCCTCGAGGAGTTGCGAGATCGGCTCGATCCGCACATTCTGCTCTGCTTCGACTGCAGCCAGAGCGGCGGGCATCTGCCGCTCGACGTCACCGAGCTGCGCGCGGATTTCGCGGTCCTGTCCGCGCACAAGATGTTCGGCGCGCCCGGCACCGGGGTGCTCTACTGCTCCCGGCGCGTGCACGAGCAACTCGTCCCCTTCCTTCCCGGCGGGAATTCGGGTGTGGCGCAGACGGAATCGAGTCTGACCTATGCCGCGATGCCCGAACGGCTCGAGGGCGGCACCCACAACATCCCCGGCATCCTGGCCCTGGGCGCGGCGCTGGACGTACTCGACGAGATCGGCCTCGACGTCATCGCCGAACACAACCGCGTGCTGACCCGCCGGCTCATCGATGGCCTGCGCCCGCAGCCCGGACTCGAGTTCAGCCCCGGCCCGGCCCACGCGCCGTGCGAAAATGGTTACGGCACAGTGTCTTTCACCCTGGCCGGGATCGGTTCGGCGGATCTGGGCTTCGTACTGGCCGAGGCCGGATTCCTGGTTCGCACCGGCGCGCACTGTGTGCCGCCCGCGCGCGGGCGGTCCGATGCGGATTCGGTCCGGGTCAGCACGCACATTTACACCAGCGCCGACGAGATCGACCGATTCGTCGGATGTTTCGCCGAGATCGCCAGGGAGGTCGGACCTTGACAGTCAGCCCGCCATACCCCCGCTACGATCGACGTGCGGCCGCACGCGTTCTGGCCGCACTGGCACGTCCGGGCCTCTTCGACCGGCTCACGCCCACACGCGTGACGCATATCGACTACACCGTCGCGGTCATGCGCCCCGAATCCGGTAGCCATCTGACGCTGTCCCAGCGGATGTATCTGGAAAGCTTCATGCGACCGTGCCGCCCCGGCCAGGTAACCAGCGCCACCCATCGGATCGCGTGGATCGACAGCGACGGCATCCCCAACACCGGACACATTCGCACCGGCGGTCTCGGGCCGATCGTCCCGATCGCCACCCGTGAGGCGGTGCTCGCACTATGGCACGCCTTGGACGCCGATTCCGCACTCGCCGAACGCATCTCGGCGCTGACCGAATCCGATCGCGACGTCCTCGAAGGCACCACCACCGATCACGATCCGATCGATGTGTTCCGGGTCGGCATCGAGGCGACCGGCCGGGCACTGGCCCAGCACGCCCTGCTGGCGCACGCCACGCCCTATCGCACAGCGATCGAATTCGCCTGCGGTATGCGCGATTCGGGCATCTTCGGCGCAGTCGCCACCCGCTGGTACTGGGAGTTGCAGGCCTCCAGTTATCGGCGCGGGATGATTCCGGTCAGCTTCGCGACCCAGCCCGATGGCACCGTCCGCTACACCGCCGACACCGTGACCACCCTGCGCGCGATGAAGGACGCCACCATCGCCGACGCGCACGCGGTCATGCGCCGCGCCACCGGTAGCGAGGGATTGTCGGTGCCCGCGGCGATCGAGAAGTACCACGACGAACTCGATCTCATCTCCCGCCAATACGCACTGCTGCCGCCTGGGACGCGCCCGGCCTGTCTCGCGGCGGCGCCGCATCGGCTCGACGGTGAGCACTACAGCGTGCTGCCGATGGTGGTGGATCGCTTCGTGGATCTGTTCACCGCGATCGTGCCGCGCTTGACCGTTACCCAGATCGCGGAGGGCGACGCACCCGGCGACGGTGAATTCGACGCGGGGAACCAGGTTTTCCACGTCCCGGATATGAACTGCAAACATTGTGTGCGCACCATCACCGGGGTGCTGGAGTCCATGCAGATCCGGGTGCACGACATCGATCTGATCAGCAAGCGGGTGGTCGCGGAGTTCCGCAGTCCGCGCAATCGCCACCGTGCCTTCGAGGCGCTGCGCGACAGCGGCTACAACCCCACCCAGGCCCCGCCCGCACACACCGCGGCATTGCCGCGGCAGGTCCCGCTCCCCGAGACGGCGCGATGAGCGCATCGGTCCCGGAGCTGCCGGCGAAGATCCATCCGCTGGTGCGGGCGTTCCTGAACACCCCCGGCGCGGCGCATGGCGCGCTGGCCCGTTTCGGCTCCCCGGTCCATCTGCTCTTCCCGCAGGTGTACGCGGAGAATCTGAGCCGGTTGCGATCGGTGCTGGACACCCACCGTTCGCGCCACCGAATCTGCTACGCGCACAAGGTGAATCGTTCACGCGCTTTGCTGCGCACCGCCGAGCACGCGGGTATCGCGGTCGATGTGGCTTCCCCCCGGGAACTGTCCGCGGCGATCGGCGCCGGATTCGCCGCGGATCGGATCGAGGCGACCGGGCCCAAGGGTGAGCGGTTCCTGCGCGAGCTCGTCGATGCCGGCGTGAGTGTCAATGTGGACAACCTGTGGGAGCTGCGGCGGCTCGCCGAACTCGCCGCCGACCGTTCGCCAGTTCCTGTGCTGCTGCGTATCTCCGGCTTCCGCAACAGTGCGGTGAGCCGATTCGGCATCGCGCTGGACGAGGCCGCGGAGGCATTGCGAACTCTCTCGGCGCACCGCACCAGGCTCGACTTCCGGGGCTTGGCGTTCCACATCGACTCCGGGGAGTCCACCGAACGTCTGCGCGCGACCGAGGCCTGTCTGGAGCTGGTCGAACTGGCCTGTTCCTACGACCTGGCTCCGTCCGTACTGGATATCGGCGGCGGATTCCGGCAGGTGTTCACCGCGGACGCGGACCGGTTCGACGCCTACGTCCTTGCCCTGCGCGAGGCACTGCTGGGTCGCGGTGAGCCGATGGCCTGGGGCGGCAACACTTTCGGCTATCAGATCGACGGCGCCCGCGTACACGGCACGCCGGTATTCCACAAATACGCCAACACCGTGCCCGCCACCCGCATGCTCGACGACCTGCTCGCCGCACCGCTGGAGGGACACGGCGGCCACACCTTCGCGCAGATCGCCACGGAGAACATGCTCGAGATCTGGCTCGAACCCGGCAAGGCGCTGGTCGATCACGCCGGAATCACGCTCGCCCGCGTCGAATTCGTCAAGCGGGCCGCCGACGGCAGCCTGCTGGTCAATCTCGACCTCTCGCGCGACGCCGTCACTCCCGCCGATCAGGAGGTCATGGTGGATCCGCTGGTACTGCCCGGGAACCCTCGCCGCGCACCCTTCCGAACCGATTGCACCGCAGCCAATTCGGATATCTCCAGCGCGATCGCACCGGAACACGGCGATGCCGGCCCGGGCCGGGTGGGCGTGTATTTCGCCGGGAGGCTGTGTCTCGAGCGTGATCTCATCACCAATCACAAGGTCTGGCCCGCGGTGCACCCGCAGCCGGGGGATCTGGTGGTGTTCCCGAATACCGCCGCGTACCACATGGATCTGTCGGCGGCCTCGGCATCGATGCACGAACCGCCGCCCAAACTCGCCGTCACCCATGACGGGCAGGAGTTCCGGATCTGTCGCGATGCCGATTACGAACCCGCGGCGGCCACCGATCGGGCCGGGTACTCGGCATTCGATGCCCTCGATATCCCCGCCGACGGGATCGCCTGATGCGCTACGACCACATCACCGAACTCATCGGCAACACCCCGCTGCTGCGGCTGGATCCCGCCGTGCACGGGCTGGAGAACGTCGAACTCTACGCGAAATTGGAGTCCTGCAACCCATTCGGCTCGGTCAAGGACCGCGTGGCCTGGGGCATGATCCGCGACGAAGTCGACGAGATCGCCGCCCGCGGCCAGACTCTGATCGAGGCATCCAGCGGCAATACCGCCAAGGCGCTGCGCATTCTGGGCGCGATGCGCGGGGTGGATCTGCACGCGATCACCAATCGCATCAAGGTCGGCGAGGTGCGCGATCTGCTGCAGTTGTTCGGCACGCGGATCGAGGAACTGCCCGGCCTGTCCGAATGCCCGGACCCGACCACGCCCAACGACGTGTACTCGGTCATCGAGGCGACGATGGCCAAACATCCGGGCGCGTACCATCATCCGTCGCAGTACACCAACGAGAAGAATATCGAGGCGCACTATCACGGCACCGGACAGGAGATCCACGAAGACCTCGGCGGCGCGGGCGTCGACTATCTGATCGGCGGACTCGGCACCACCGGCTCCACTCGGGGCGCGGCGACCTTTCTGCGCAAACACAATCCCGAACTGCGCACTGTCGCTGTGGTTTCCGAACGCACCGATTTCGTCCCCGGCATCCGCTCGGAGACCGAGATGTGGGATGTGGGGCTGTTCCAGCCCGATTTCTACGACCGCATCATGGCCGTCACCGCCGCGACCGCGATCGAGGGCATGCTGGAGCTGGCCACCGGATACGGCATCCTCGCCGGGCCCACCAGCGGTGCGAGCTACGCCGCGGCGCTGGAACATCTACGCGCGGCGGATCATTCGGCCGCCGCACCGGACGTACCGGTGGTCGCGATCGTGATCGTCTGCGACCGGATCGAGCCGTACCTGTCGTACATCAAGAAGCGTCGCCCGGACCTGTTCGGCCGCAATGATTCCCGGGCCGCGGTGCCCGACACGGCCGAACTCGCGGCGGTGCCCGCACTGAGCCCGGACGAGCTCGAACGCCTCGATGCCCGCCCCGGCGGCATGCCCGCGCCGATCGTCGTCGACACCCGCGGCGCGATGGCCTACCGGATCGGGCACGTGCCGGGATCACTCAATATCCGGGACGATCAGCTGGAAGATATGTTCGCCCAAGGGATCCCGTTCTCCCGCACCCGGCCGCTGGTGTTCGTCTGCCCGGTCGGGGAGGTGTCCCAGCGATTCGCGGCGCGCGCCCGGCGCGCCGGATACGATGCGAGCAGCCTGGACGGCGGCATCGTCGCCTGGCGCGATGCCGGAAAGCCCCTCGAGGGTTCGCCGCGCGCGTGATCCGCCGTACGGGTCAGTTCTGCGGCCGGGCGATATGTTCGGTCATCGCGTCCGCGATCGGCGCGGCCGGTGGGGGCGCGGACACCGGGACGCTGCGCGCATCGTGCGAGATGCGGATCAGCAGCGCGATGATCACGTAGTTGGCCAGCAGCGAGGATCCGCCGTAGGACATGAACGGCGTGGTCAGACCAGTCAGCGGAATCAGTTTGGTGACACCGCCGACCACCACGAACAGCTGCCAGCCCAGTGAGAACGCCAGCCCGCCGCCGAGCAGTTTGCCGAACGAGTCGCGAGTCGTCAGCGCCGCGCTGAACCCGCGCAGCGTGATGATCATGAACAGGATGATCACCGCGGTCAGCCCGAACAAGCCCAGTTCCTCGCCGATGGTGGCGATAATGAAGTCGGTCTTGGCGAACGGCACCTCCTGCGGCCGCCCCGCGCCCAGTCCGGCGCCCCACAGACCGCCGGTGCCCAGGCCGAACAAGCCCTGCGCGATCTGGAATCCGTTGGTGTAGTACGTCGCGAACGGGTCCTCCCACACCTGCACGCGCACCCGCACGTGCGCGAACAGGTTGTAGGCGATGACCGCACCGACCGCGAACATCGCGATCCCGATCAGCAGCCAGGACGCCCGCCGCGTCGCGATATACACCATCGCCAGCACGGTCCCGAACACCAGCAGCGAGAAACCCAGGTTCTTCTCGTACACCAGCACGAGCACGGCCAGCAGCGTCACCAGCAACAGCGGACCCAGATCACGCAGCCGCGGCACGGTGAACCACAGCACTTTCTTGCCCGCGGTACTGAACAGATCGCGGTTGGCCACCAGGAAACCGGCCACGAAGATCAGCAGCAGCACCTTGGCGAACTCACCGGGCTGAATCGAGAAGCCGTGGAACATGATCCAGCTCTTACCGCCGTTGACCTCACTGAATTTCGACGGCAGCACCGCGGGTACCAGCAGGGCCACCACACCGGCCAGACCACAGGTGTACGCGTACCGGGCGGGCTGACTGTGATTGCGCACGACCGCGAGCACCGCCGCGAACAACGCGATGCCCACGGCGGTCCAGATCAGCTGATGCGCGGAGTCCGACGAGGGCGCGGGTTCGCCCTGCGAGGCCGCGGTCGCCGCCTCGGCCCGGTCCAGCCGGTTGATCAGCACCAGCCCGATCCCGTTGAGCAGCACCACACACGGCAGGATCACCGGATCCGCTTTGGCGGCGAAGATCCGCACGGCCAGATGCGCCAGCAGGGTCAGCATCACGAAGACGATCAGCGACCATTGCAGCGAATCACCGCCGCCGCCGGTGGCCGCGGACATCGCCAATGCCGCCACCGCCACGATCACCACGGCCGCGATACACAGCACAAGTTCCGCGCGACGCGGATTGCCGCGGCTGATCGGCCCGGACACCGTGACGATCGGCCCCGAACCGGTGTTCTCCCGCGACGCACTCACCACTCCACCTCGCTACCATTCACATCCGACGTGCGCCCGGCGCACCGTACCCATCGCGCATCCACGAATCCACCGGAATCCGGCCCCGGCGCACACCGAACACCCGACGACCACACCGCACCGGCGGACTCGCTCACCACTCCACCCCGTCGTACCTCGGCCCCGCAAGTTCCGGTACCCACCGTGCGCTCGCGAATTCGCGCACGACCCGCGCCTCGCCGACGCGGGGCGCGGCGGTATGCCGAGAGTGCCGTCTTTCCGGTTCGCTCGCAACCTCGCTCACGTCAACCAGTATGCGGGTGCGGTCGGACCGGCCGTACAGGCGACCACCGTCGCACACACCCGCCACCGAGCGGATTGCCCAAGTACGCCATCGGCACACCTGCGGCATCAGCCCGGCCTGGGCATCGCCGCCGACACCGCATCCGCGTCACCATCGCGCCGCGATGAGCTTGCCGGGGCGATCCGGGCCCGCATGAGCGCCGACCGCGCTGGTCGGATGCCCGACTGGCAGGATATGAGGGTGCATATCGCATTCGGACTGGTGGCGCTGGTCGCGGTCACCGTGGGCCTGGCCGCACTCGCCCGCCGAGTCGGCATGGCCGAACCGCTGATCCTCACCGTCGCCGGTATCGGCGCGTCCTATCTGCCCTTCGTGCCCGAGATCGACATCAACCCCGAAATGGTGTTGCTCGGCCTGCTCCCGCCGCTGGTGTACACCGCGGCGATCAGCACCTCCCTGGTGGAGTTCAAACCCAAGAAGCTGTCCATCGGGCTGCTGTCCGTGGGGCTGGTGCTGTTCACCACTTTCGCCGTCGCGGGCGTGGTGCACGCCCTGCTGCACATCCCGTTCGCCGCCGCGGTGGCGGTCGGGGCGATCGTGTCCCCGCCCGATTCGGTGGCGGCCACCGCCATCGCGCGCCGGGTCGGCATGCCGCGACGCATCGTGACCCTGCTCGAGGGCGAGGCGCTGTTCAACGACGCCACCGCGTTGGTGGCGCTGCGAACCGCGGTCGCCGCCATGGCCGGTGCGTTCAGCGTGTGGCAGGCCGGAGGCGATTTCCTGTGGTCCGCCGCCGGCGGCGCGGCCATCGGCATCGTCGCGGCCGCGGTGCTGGCGCTGTTGCGCCGCCGCATCATCGATCCGGTCCTGGACACCAGCCTGTCGCTGCTCGCACCGTTCGCCGCCTATCTGCCCGCGGAGGCGGCACACGCGTCCGGGGTGATCGCGGTCGTGGTGTGCGGGCTGGTCCTGGGGCAGGGCGCGCCGGTGTGGCAGACCGCGGCCTCGCGCATCGCCGAACGCACCAATTGGCGCACCATCCAGTTCATCCTGGAGAACGCGGTCTTCCTGCTGATGGGCCTGCAGGTCCGGCATATTCTCGAAGACGCCTGGTCCAGCGGCCTGGACCACACCACCCTGTTGCTCACCTGCGCCGCGGTACTGGTGACCGTGGTGCTGGCCCGTCCGATCTGGGTTTATCCGGCCACGTACTTCGCCTGGTGGGTCGAATCCCGCCCGCGCGGTAAGCCCGCACCGCCCTGGACCAGCCCGACGGTGGTGTCCTGGGCCGGGATGCGCGGTGTGGTTACCCTCGCCGGCGCATTGCTGTTGCCTTCCAGCACGCCGGAATTGGCCACGCTCAAACTCCTCGCGCTGGTGGTCGTGGGCGGCACCCTGCTGCTGCAGGGCGTCTCGCTGCCGCTGCTGGTGCGGTTGCTGCGGCTGCGCGGGCCCAGTCGCGCCGAGGACGCTCTGCAGGAGGCCAATCTGCTGCAGCAGGCCACCACGGCGGGGCTGGCCGCGCTGGAACAGCACATCGTCCCCGAGACGCCCCCGGAAGTCGTTGCCGCACTGCGGGATCGGGTCGAGCGCCGGGTGTACGCGGCGTGGGAGCAGCTGGGTCGTGCGGAATCGGTGCGGATCACCCCCAGCGGGGAGTACCGCCGGCTGCGCCTGGCGATGCTGGCCGCCGAGCGCGAAGCCGTACTGCGCGTACGTGATTCGGGCACCCTCGATCACGAGATCCTGGACCGCGTCATGGGTGTGCTCGATATCGAGGAGTCCACCATCGACCGGGTCGCCGAGGCCGACGATCTGCCGTCCGATCCGCTGCGCGGCCCGGCCACCGGTGCGTGCGAACACCTTCGCGAGGCGCCGCACATTCCGGTGCCGAACCTGCCCGAGGTCTGCGCCGAATGTATCGCCGAGGGGCTGACCTGGGTGCATCTGCGAATGTGCCTGTCCTGCGGGCACGTCGGATGCTGCGACTCCTCGGTGGGCAATCACGCCAGCCGCCATTTCGCCGACACCGGGCATCCGGTCATGCGCAGCGTGGAGCCGGGCGAGAAGTGGCGCTGGTGCTATATCGACGAGCTGCTCGGCTGAGCGTTCCCGTTAGGGTTGTTCTCGTGCATTCAGGTCAGGACTCCCCCGGCCCCGAGCCCCGCATCTGGGGCGGGACCACCCTCACCGAACGTCGCGAGGCCCGCCGGACGGCATTGTTCGAGGCCGCGCTGGATCTGATCGGAGAAGCCGGCGCGGCCGGGGTCACCATGCGCGCGGTGTGCCGCCGCGCGGGTCTGACCGACCGCTACTTCTACGAGAGCTTCGCCGATCGGGACGAGCTGCTCGATGTGCTGTATCGGCAGGTGGCCACCGAATTCCTCGAACCCATGACCGCTTTCGCCGTCGCCGACGATCCCGAGCGGATCCGCGCGCTGGCCGAGACGCTCATCGACACCGTCCTGCGGGATCCGCGCAAATCGCGGCTGTTCCTGGTGGAGCCGTACTCCTCGACCGGTCTCGGGCAGACCACCATCGCGGTGATGCCGGCCTTCACCCGGCTGATCCAGGATCATCTGTTCACCCACATCGCCGATCCCGCGCGGCGGCGCCTGGCCGCGGTCACGATGGCCTCGGGCAATGCCGGAATGTTCTCGGCGTGGCTCAACGGCAGATTGCGCGCGACCCGGGAGCAACTGGTCGATCACGTCGTCGAGACCATCTCCGCCTACCGGACGATGTACCGCGACTGAGCTCGACGTGCCGGCCGAGCCGGGTGAGGGGTGAAATCCCTCTGACGCAGCGTTATTCGCGCTCTCGGGCGACGGTCTGCGCGGTGCGCTCGGGCGTCCCCTGGGTGCGGGCGGCGGCGAGCCGGGCCTCGAGGCCGTCCAGGACGCACAGCAGGGCGAAGTCGAAGGCCATGGCGCGCGCGGCCTCGGGATCGATCTGGACCGTCTCCCGGAAATCCGCGCGCATCTGCGGATAATCCGCGGCCGTCCGCTCCAGCACCGCCACCATGCTGTCGGTGTCGTACGTGCCACCCGCGGTTGCCTGACGCACCCCGATCTCCGGAATGACCTGCCCCAGAACGAAACCCATCAGGGTGCCGTTGGCCAGATACACGTCGATTCCGGTGAATCCGGCGCGCACGAACGCACGACGCAACCGATCGCTCAGCGCGAACGCGTGCGGCCCGACGCTCGGCATCCGGCCGAACAGGTTCGCCATCCACGGGTGGGCGAGCAAGGTGACGCGCAGCCCGTAGGCCGTGGTGGTAGCCACCTCGCGCCACGGCGTCCGGTCCGGATCGGGCACCTCCACCATTCCCCAGACCTCATCCATGGCCAGTTCCAGCAGTTCGTCCTTGTTGGCGACGTACCAGTACAGACTGGTCGCGCCCGCGCCCAGCCGGGCGCCGAGCTTGCGCATGCTCAGCGCCCCGAGCCCCTCGGTATCGAGCATGTCCACCGCCGCCGCGACGATCTGCTCCCGGCCGAGCCCGGAGCTTCTGGGGCGGCGCGGTTCCCGCGCCCATACCGAGGTGAATGGCTTGGACACGGCATCCACCTTAATTCACTCGCACACTGTTCTATTTCATCGTACGCTGTGCGAGTGGAATCGAACGCTGTACCAGAACCGACAGACACGTGCGCGGCCGACGCGACTTCGGGGCCGCGAACACGGCGGAGCGAAGCGGAGCCGGAAGACACAGTCCGCGATCCGCGCCGTTGGTGGATTCTGGTGGTGCTGTGCCTATCCCTGCTGGTGCTGATGATCGACGGCACCGTACTCAATATCGCCATCCCGTCGCTGATCCGGGATCTGAACGCCTCGCCCGCGGATGTTCAGTGGATCCTCGACGCCTACATCCTGGTATTCGCCGGACTGCTGCTGACCGCGGGCAGCCTGTCCGATCGGTTCGGCCGGCGCCGCATGCTGATCACCGGCTTGGCCGTATTCGGCGCGGCATCGCTGCTGGCGGTCGTCGCCGACGCGCCGTGGCAGGTGATCGCGGCGCGTGCGGCGATGGGGGTCGGCGGATCACTGCTGATGCCCTCGACCCTGTCCATCCTGATGACCACTTTCGCCGAGGACGAGCGGCGCAAGGCCATGGCTGCCTGGTCGACGGTGTCGATGGTCGGCATCGTGCTCGGCCCGACGCTGGGCGGCATACTGCTGCAACATTTCTGGTGGGGTTCGGTGTTCCTGCTGAACATCCCGGTGGCGGTGATCGCGATCGTGGCCGCGGTGGTCCTGATGCCCGAGACCCGCGGTGAGCAGCGGCCGGTCGACCCGGTCGGGGTCGTGCTCTCGGTCGTGGCGCTGACCTCGACGGTGTACGTGATCATCCAGCGGGAGTGGAACATTCCGGTGATCGTGCTGGCGGTGCTGGCCGCCGCCGGATTCGGGCTGTGGGAGCACCGCTCGGAACATCCCATGCTGCCGCTGGGCGTGTTCCGGAACCGGGATTTCACCGGTACCTGCCTGACCCTGCTGCTGATGGTCTTCGGCATGGGCGCGGTCCTGCTGATCCTGACCCAGTATCTGCAGTTCGTCCTGGGTTATGGGCCGATGCGGGCAGGCTGGGCGCTGCTGCCCTACGCCCTGGCCGCGGCCGTGTTCAACGGCCTGGGCGCGACCCTGGGCAAGACGCTGAGCAACAAGACGCTCATCGTCGCCGGACTGGCGGTGATGGCGGGCGCGTTCGCCGTACTGGCCAATGCGGACAGCTACCTGTGGGTGCTGGCCAGCATGATGATCATGGGAATCGGCGGCGGGCTGGCGGGCCCGGCGGCCTACTCCTCGATCCTGAGCGCGATCCCGGTCGAGCACGCCGGTGTCGGCTCGGCCATGAACGACACACTCCAGCAGGTCGGACAGGCGATCAGTATCGCGGTGATCGGCAGCGTCCTGGCCGGGGTGTACACCGCGCACATGCCCGCCGACGCCCCGGCCGCCGCGCGCGAATCCATCGGCGCGGCATTCCGATCGGGGCTGGCCGGTCCGGCGAAATCCGCCTTCACCGCGGCCATGTCCACCGGCTCGTGGATCAGCGTCGGATTCTCCGTCGCCGCCGCGGCCCTGGGCCTGGTCCTGTTGCGCGGGCGGCGGCCCACACCCGCCGAGGAACCCGAGACCACCCCGGTCGCCTGACCCGGCGGATTCGAAACCGCACGGGTACAAGGACTTCGATCCTGTGCCCGTGCGGCGCCGGTCACGGGGCCGTCGCGGGCCGCAACCGCGGCACCGGCGACTGTTCGAGCGCGGTTCGAAACTCATCATGACTGCATTGGAACACTCTCTGGCACAGGCGATTCAAAATCCGCACTGGTAACGGCGGCCTCGCCGCCGCCACATCAGGCCGGCGGCAGCGTGACGCCCACGAGCCGCTCCGATACGGCCCACAGCCGCTGCGCCAGCTCCGCGTCCCGGGCCAGGGCGTTGCGCGGCTCCTCCGGCCGGAGCCGGTGAAAGTACTTGCCGTTCACCGCATCTCCGGTCGTGGCCAGATGGATCAGCGGTTCCGCGCCCTGCTCCGGGCGAATGATCAACGGCCGCAACAGCGGTAACCGCAGCACCCCGCCCACCCCAAGCGGCGCGTCGTCGTAGACGTGGGTGGCGACCACGCCGGGATGGAATGCGGCGGTGATCACTCCGGTGCCCGCGCAGCGGCGCGCGAGCTCACGAGTGAAGACCACATTCGCCAGTTTGGAGGTGGCATACACCCAGAGCTGGCTGTGGTGCCCGGTCGGCGCGTGCACGGTGTCCGGGTTCAGCTTCGCCCACCGGTAGATCGTGCTCGCGGTGTTGATCACGCGTGCCCGCGAGTGCCGCAGGCGATCGAACAGCAGGCCGGTGAGCAGGAACGGGGCGAGATGATTGACCTGGAAGGTCTGCTCGTTACCGTCGACGGTGATCGTTCGCCTCGCCCATGCGCCGCCCGCGTTGTTGGCCAGCACATCGATCACCGGATAGCGGTCGAGCAACCGCCCGGCCAGTTCCCGCACATCGTCCAACCGGGCGAAATCGGCGATGAACGGCTCCGCCCCGATCCGTGCGGCCACCTCGACCGTCCGCTCGGGCGAGCGGCCGACCACCGCGACCGTCGCACCGCGACGTGCCAGCTCAGCCGCCGCGGCCGCACCCACCCCCGAACTGGCGCCCGTCACCACGACCGTGCGGCCGGTCAGATCCGGCTCTGCCGTCTCCTGCGTCGTCATCGACCGTCCTTCCCCGTCCCGCGCCCCGGCAACGCCCGAGTCCCGAGAGTTCGGGACGCGGGCGCTGGATCCGAAATACTCAGTGCCCCATCATCATCGGGGTATCGGCGGAATCCTGCGGTACGGGCGGTTTGACCTTCGGCAGGAAGAACGCCGGAATCAGGGTGATCGCGGTCAGCACCACGGCCACCACGAAGGTGTGCGAGAAGGCTGCCGCGGCCTGATCGAATCCGGTGTCCAGTGCACCCGGCGGCAACTGCTTCGCGATCGCCGGGTTGAAGTGCGACGCGATCGCCGCCTGCGCCAGCGGTTTGCTGTTGAGCAGATTCGTCAGCACCACCGACATCACCGCGGTGCCGATCGAACCCGCGGTCTGGTTCACGATGTTCATCAGCGTCGTCCCCCGGGCCACCTGCGCGTGGGTCAAGGTCTGGATGGCGGCTGTCATCACCGGCATCATGGTGCAGCCCATCCCCAGCCCCATCACGAACAGCGCCCCCATCAGCAGTGGATAGGGCGTATCGGCATGCAGTTGGGTGAGGAACAGGGTGCCGATGGCGATCACGACCAGGCCCGTCATCACGATGCGCCCCGGACCGATCTTGTCCACCAGCCGTCCGGCGATCGGCATCGTCAGCATCGCGCCCAAACCCTGCGGCGCGATCAGCAGTCCGGCGTGCAGCGGCGTCAAGCCGCGCACCTGCTGCAGATAACTGGGCAGCAGCAGACCCGCCCCGAAGAACGCGACCGCGAAGAACACCATGGTCAGCACCGCGAAGGTCAACGACCGGTTCCGGAAAAGATGCACATCGATCAGCGGATGATCGGTACGCAACGCGTGCAGCACGAACGCCACCATCAGCACCAGCCCGATCACCGCGGGAATCAGCACCCGCGCGGCCAGCACGGTGTGCTTCTCCGGGATCGAGGACACCCCGAACAGGAACAACGCCAGGCCCGGCGAGGCCAGCAGCATGCCCACGAAGTCGAACGTCTCGGACGGTTCGGGACGGTCGGGTGCGAACACCACGAACGACAGGACCAGCGCCAGCGCGCCGATCGGAACGTTGATCAGGAAGATCCAGTGCCACCCGGCCATACCGAACCAGTGCACATCGATCAGCCAGCCGCCCAGGATCGGGCCGAGGATCGGCCCCAGCAGCATCGGCACGCCGAGTACCGCCATCACCCGGCCGATCCGCTGCGGACCGGCGGCGTGCGTCATGATCGTCATGCCCAGCGGCATCAGCATGCCGCCGCCGAGTCCCTGGATCACGCGAAAGGCTATGAGCGACTCGATGTTCCACGCCGTGGAGCACAACAGCGAACCGAGGACGAAGAAGGTCAGCGCCATCATGTACAGGCGCTTGGTACCGAATCGGTCCGCCGCCCAGCCGGTCAGCGGAATAACGGTGGCCAGTGCGAGCGTGTAGCCGGTCATCGACCAGGCGGCGATCGCGTAGCTGGTGTGGAAGGTGTTCTGGAATGTGGGCAGAGCGATGGTGACGACGGTGATGTCGAGGATCGACATGATCGCGCCGAGCACCACGACGCCGGCCACCTTCAACACGCTCGCGTCGAGCTTGTCGGAGGTCGGATCCGGCTGCACGGCCTGACTATCCGGAGGAGTGGTCACCGCTTCAGCCTTGCACGGACGCGCCCCGATTACCAGCGGCAATTTTCCGCGAGTGGGACGCCCGCACGCCGCTCGAATATTCGGTTCTGCTCCGCGATACTCCAGCGGTACGCTGGGAAATCACCCGGTTCACCGTTGCCCGGCAAGGAGTTCGATGCGATGACCGACCCGGTGCGGGGTTTGACCGGTACGCTCACATCGCCGATCCGCGGCGAAGGCATGCTCGGGGAGGTCCTGGTAGCGATCCGAGGGGGGACAGAGAGTTACATCGCACGATCGACCGAGCCCATCGATCAGTTCGCGACCGTCCTGATCGTCGAGGTGCATCCCGGCCGCGTCGTCGATGTCGTTCCCTGGTTCCCGCTCGACGTCGGGCCGGGCGGGGAATTATCGAGATAACAAGGGAGACAACAGTGCTGGGCTACCATGTGCCCGATCCGGACGAAGCCATGCTGGTCAGCGGCGGCAAGGCCAGAGACAACGCGCCGTTCCGGGTGATCACCGGGCACGGCGCCTGGGTGATGCCCTTCTTCCGCAAGGTCAGATACCTCTCGCTGGCCATGTACGAGGCCGAAATCCAGGAACGCTGCGTCACGAAACAGGCCATTCAGCTCGATGTGCGGGCCGTGATCGCGTTCAAGGTCGCCAATGACACCCAATCGGTCGTCAACGCCGCACAGCGTTTCCTGTCCGAGCAGGAGCGCGAGATGTCCGTGCTGACCGGCCGCATCTTCTCCGGACATCTGCGGTCGATCGTCGGCTCGATGACCGTCGAGGAGATCATCCGCGAACGGCAGAAGCTCGCCGACGAGGTGCTGGTGGCTTCGAAGGTGGAGATGAGCAATATCGGCCTGTGGGTCGACTCGTTCCAGATCCAGTCCATCGACGACGGCAACCTCGGCTATATCGGCGCCCTCGCCGCCCCGCACAACGCCGCGGTCCAGCGCGACGCGCAGATCGCGCAGGCCGCCGCATCCCAGGCCGCCGCCGAGGCCGAACAGGCCTCGCGCCGCAAGCAGGCCGAATACCAGCGTCAGACCGCGATCCTGCAGGCCGAGTACCAGCGCGACATCGACAAGGCCAAGGCCGAAGCGTCCCAGGCCGGGCCGCTGGCCGAGGCCATCGCGCTGCAGGAGGTGCTCACCGCGCAGGCCGAACGCGCCCGCAAGGAAGCCCAGCTGCGCGAGCAGCAGTTGCAGACCGAGGTGGTCAAACCCGCCCAAGCCGAGGCCGAACGAGTGCGCGTCCTGGCGCAGGCCGAGGCCGACCGCACCCGCATCCAGGCCGAGGCCGCGGCCTCGAACAACCGCATCGCCCTGGACCAGCTGCTCATCGAACAGCTGCCCGAGATCGTCAAACAGGCCTCGCTCGGCCTGTCCAACGCCAACCTGACCGTGCTGAACGGACCCGACGGAGTCGGCGAACTGGTCAACGGCATGGTCGGGCAGGGTCTGACCGTGTTCAATTCCCTGCAGAAAGCCCTCTCCTCCACCGGTGAATCCACCGACAACGAACACCGGGACGGTTAGAGTGACGGCACAGTGACGGCAATGAGGAGCGGGTGCAGGTGTCGATCGGGAAATTGGTGTCCTTCGACAGTTCACGGGGGTTCGGATTCATTCGGCCGGAAGACGGCGGTCCCGATGTGTTCGTCCACGTGAACGACATCGGACTCGACGAAGACGAACTGCGCCAGGGCCGGGTGTTCGAATTCGAGGTGACCGAGGGTGATCGGGGCCCGAAGGCGGTCAACCTGACTCTTGTCGCAGGTCAGCCGCCCATTCCGCGCCATCGCAACCGCGAACGTGGCGCAGGCGTGCTCACCGCCGCCGAACACAAACGACTGATCACCGAACTACTGCTGGATTCGAGCCCGGCGCTGACCGCCGGGGAGATCGTCACCATCCGCGAGCGACTGGCGGCATTCGCCGAACAGCACGGGTGGCTCGAAGGCTGACCGGCGCCCGGCGGATTCTGTCGGTACCACGGCATACGATCTTCACAACGATGCGGGCGATGAATTTTCCCCGTCCGCATCGTCTACCAGGTTGAGACACCGGTTCGCGACCCTGGCAAGGCACCGACGCCGACACCAGGTTCGTGGCCCGTCTCGCTGTTCGGACGCGCGGCGGGTGCGATGAACGAGTGCCCGACACACGCCCGAACAGCG
>NZ_BDCC01000031.1 GCF_001613305.1 Nocardia vaccinii NBRC 15922 | reverse complement strand
GTTCGGACGCGCGGCGGGTGCGATGAACGAGTGCCCGACACACGCCCGAACAGCGAGACTCAGGGGGCCACGAACACACCGGAGCGAAGCGGAGGCCGAAAACACAGCCAGGAGGATCGTGTGGATCTGCCCCTCATGCCGCCGGTCAAACCGATGCTGGCGAAATCCGCGTCCGCATTGCCGGACGATCCGGAACTGTTCTACGAGCCCAAGTGGGATGGCTTCCGCTGCATCGTATTTCGCGACGGCGACGAAATCGAACTCGGCTCCCGCAACGACCGCCCGCTCACCCGCTATTTCCCCGAGCTGGTGACACTGCTCGCGCAGGCGCTGCCGCAGCGGTGTGTGGTGGACGGCGAGATCGTCGCGGTCACCGAACACGGCCTGGATTTCGACACCTTGCAGAATCGCCTGCATCCGGCCGCTTCGCGGGTGAACAAACTCGCCGTGGAGACCCCGGCCAGTTTCGTGGCGTTCGATCTGCTCGCCCTCGGCGATCGGGATCTGACCGGCGAGCCGTTCGCCGAACGTCGCAAGATCCTCGAATCGATCCTCGACCATTCACTCGACCGCGTACACCTCACCCCGATCACCACCGATCCGGTACTCGCCCGGGACTGGTTCACCCGCTTCGAGGGCGCCGGATTCGACGGTGTCGTGGTCAAGGCCGGTGATCTGGCATATCTGCAGGACAAGCGGGTGATGATCAAGGTCAAGCACGAACGCACCGCCGACTGCGTGGTGGCCGGATTCCGCTGGCACAAGGACGGTCAGGGCGTCGGCTCCCTGCTGCTGGGTCTGTACGACGAGCAGGGAAATCTGCATCACGTCGGCGTGGCCAGCAGTTTCACCGCCGCCCGCCGAGCCGCCCTCGTCGAAGAACTCCAGCCACTACGCGAGAACGCGCTGGACAACCATCCGTGGCGACAATGGGCCGATGCCGCCGCCCAGGCCAAGGCCGAGGGCAAGATGCCCGGCGGAGTGAGCCGCTGGACCGGCACCAAGGATCTGTCCTGGGAGGCGCTGCGCCCCGAACTGGTCGCCGAAGTCCGCTACGAACACGTCATGGCCGGCCGATTACGACACGGCGGGCGCCTGGTCCGATTCCGCGACGACCGCACCCCGGAATCGTGTACGTACGCCCAGCTCGAGCAGGTCGCGCCCGCCGAACTCGCCGATATCTTCGCCGAGGCACGCCGATGAGTGCCGCCATCGACGTCGAGGCCGCCGGGCGCACCGTGCGAATCAGCAATCCCGACAAGGTCTACTTCACCAAGCGCGGCGAGACGAAACTCGATCTGGTGCGCTACTACCAGGCCGTCGAGGAACCGATCATGCGCACCATCGGCGACCGGCCGGTGCTGCTGGAACGGTATCCGGACGGGGCGAGCGGCAAATCCTGGTTCCAGAAGCGGGTGCCCGCGTCGGTTCCGGATTGGCTCCAGACCACCAAGGTCGCCACCCCCAACGGCACTACCAGCGACGCCCTCGTCGCCGCCGACCTCGCGCACATCCTGTGGGCGGTCAATCTCGGCTGCTTGGGTTTTCACGTCTGGGCCAACCACGCCTACGCCGGCCCGCCCGACACCGCCGCCGGAGACACCCCCACGCCTCGGGCCGTGACCGAGGTCCTCGGCGACCTCGCCATCGCCGACGAACTGCGGATCGACCTGGACCCCTCCCCCGGCATCGGATTCACCGACCTGCGCGAGGCGGCGATCCGCACCCGCGAGCTTTTCGCCGAACTGGGCATCGACTCCCGAGTGAAGACATCCGGCTCCCGCGGCCTGCACATCTACGTCGCACTGGAACCGCGCTGGGACGGCTATCAGGTCCGCGCCGCCTCGGTGGCCCTGGCCCGCGAACTCGAACGCCGCCACCCGGACCGGATCACCGCGCAGTGGTGGAAGGAGCTGCGCGGCAGCCGGGTCTTCATCGACTACAACCAGAATGCCCCACACAGAACGGTTTTCGGGGCCTGGTGCGTACGTCCCAAGGTCGGCGCGCAGGTGTCCACGCCGATCTCCTGGGACGCCCTGGACACCGTCGTGCCCGATGAACTCACGATCGCGACGGTGCCCGAACGGGTCGCCGAATTCGGCGATCCGTGGGCCGACCGTACTCCCCAGTCCATCGAACCGCTCTTGAAAATGGCTGCGCGCGATCAGGATTCGGGCCTGCTGGATGCCCCGTGGCCGCCGCAGTACCCGAAGATGCCGAACGAGCCGCCCCGCGTGCAACCCAGCCGGGCCCGCACCCAGGAGTGAGCACCCGGCGCGGCTCCGATCAGCGGTCGATCTTCGGGAACGACGTGGTGATCAACGCGAACAACATGTCCGCCAGCAGGATGTGCACCTGTTCGCGGGTCAGGGTGCCGCGGATGATCCATTCGCGCCCAGCGGTTTTCACCATGCCGCCGTAGGCACGCACCAGCGCCCGAAGTTCAGCCGTGTGCCGGGACCCGCTCAGGCCCACCATATCCAGTAACCGGGCCGCGGCCGCGTCGTCGGCCTCGTCCAGGATGCGCTGCACCTCCGGATCGTCGCCGATCCCCTCGTGCCCGGTCACTTTCACCCAGGTGCTGCCGTGCTCACCGATGATGTCCAGCAACCACGCCACACTTGCGTCGACTCGCTCCCGGTCCGTGCCGGTCGGCAGCACCATGTCGTCCGGCCTGGGCAAGGTCACCATCCGGCGCACCACCGCCAGATACAGGTCGCGCTTATTGCCGAAATAGTGGTTGATCAGGCCGCGGGCCACCCCGGCACGCTGCGCGAGTTCCGCGGTGGACACCGCCGCGTAAGGGCGTTCCCCGAACATCTCGATGGCGCGGGCCAGAATCTGGGCGCGACGTTCGTCGGGATCGAGCCGACGGCGCGCCGGGGCCTCGGCGGACGTCGCGGGACGGGTTTCAGAGTGAGCGGGCAATGAGATCCTTCATCACCTCGTTCGAACCGGCCAGGATACGCAGGATCCGGGCGCCCGTGTAGAGCTGGGAGATCGGGTATTCCGTCATGTATCCATAGCCGCCGAAGAGTTGCAGACAACGGTCCACCACAATACCCAACTGATCGGTCAGCCAATATTTCGCCATGGCAGCGGTGGGAATGTCGAGTTCGCCACGAAGATGCTTGCTGATGGCGTCGTCGAGGAAGGTGCGGCTCACCCGCGCGATGGTCTTGCACTCGGCGAGTTCGAATTTGGTGTTCTGCATCGCGAACAGCGGCTTGCCGAACGCCTCGCGCCCCTTGGTGTACTCCACGGTCAACTCGACGGCCTTCTCCATCATGGCCACCGCCATGATCGCGGTGACCAGCCGCTCCTGCGCGAGCAGTTGCATCATCTGATAGAAGCCCTGCCCCTCGGCCTCACCGAGCAGATTCGAGGCCGGCACCCGCAGCCCGTCGAAGAACAGCTCCGCGGTGTCCTGGCCCTTACCGCCGATCTTCGACAGGATCCGGCCGCGCTTGAAGCCGGGCGTATCGTCGCCGACCTCGGCGAAGATCAGCGAGACGCCCGCCGCCCCCTTGGTCGGATCGGTCTTGACCGCGAGGATGATGCCGTCGCACAGCCAGCCGTTGGAGATGAAGATCTTCGACCCGGTAATGACGTACTCGTCACCCTCACGCACCGCACGGGTCTTGATGGCCTGCAGGTCCGACCCGGTGCCCGGCTCGGTCATGCCGATCGCGAGCACCATCTCACCGCTGGCCGCCTTCGGCAGCACCCGCCGCTTGAGGTCCTCGCTGCCGAAATGCGCCAGATAGGGCGCGATGATCGAGGAGTGCACCGGCATGCCGAGTGCGCCCTCGCCCCCGAAGGACTGCTCCTCGATGATGGCCGCCTCGTGCGCGAAAGTGCCTCCGCCGCCGCCGTATTCGGTCGGAATCGCCGCGCACAGCAGCCCCAGCTCGCCCGCCCGGTTGTACAGCTCACGGTCGGGATGGCCCTGCTCGACGAACTTCTCCTCGTGCGGGACGACCTCCTTGGCGAAGAAATCCCTCGCCAGCTCCCGGACCGCCTCGACCTCGTCGTCGCTCCATGCCGCGCGTGCCATCTGCGTCTCACCTCTCGTACCGAGCCGATTCACCGTGCGCGTCCGGCCCTCTCACCTGCCGGACGCACGTTCGGGTCGGCAACCCGCCGACCACGGGCACCAGCGTGGACCACTGTTGGCGTTATGTCAACAACCGGGGCGGACTCCGGCACGGCAGCCGTGTGCGGGTGCACACCTGCGCTGATGCGACAATGATCCGGTCCGAGACCGCACGCACGAAGGAACCACCCGCACCGCGATGGCCGATCACGACTCGACGACCGATACCGCCGCGCCGCAGGTCGCCATCGATCCCGAAGAACTCGCCATCTGCCTGCGGGTTCTCGATCAGGTGGGCGATCTGGACAAGGAGCACCCCGACTCGGTGCGCGTCCAACGCGCGGTCGGGCACATGTTCAAGATGCTCAAACGCCGCCGCCGCATCGCCGCCCGAGACGCGGTCGCGGCGAACGACCGTGCTGTCGTGCACGCCACCGCCACCGGCTCACTCCACCGGATCGACGACGAGACCGCCGGAATCCCGTTGACCTCCACCGCTTCGGGCGCCTCGGCCGGAACGCTGCTCAAACCGCGCCCCTGCTACATCTGCAAACAGCGCTACACCCGGGTGGACGCCTTCTACCACCAACTGTGCCCGGACTGCGCCGCCCGCGGCCACGCCAAACGCGACGCGCGCACCGATCTGCGCGGCCGCCGCGCCCTACTCACCGGCGGACGCGCCAAGATCGGCATGTACATCGCGCTGCGGCTGCTGCGCGACGGCGCGCACACCACCATCACCACCCGCTTCCCCAACGACGCCATCCGCCGATTCAAGGCCCAGCCCGACAGCGGCGACTGGATTCACCGCCTGCGGGTGATCGGCATCGACCTGCGCGATCCGGCCCAGGTCGTCGCGCTCACCGAGGACGTCGCCGCACAAGGCCCGCTGGATATCCTGATCAACAATGCCGCGCAGACCGTGCGTCGCTCGGCCGGTGCGTACGGCGCTCTGGTCGAGGCCGAGAGCGATCCGCTGCCCGTGGGCGAGCTCCCCGACACCGTCAGCTTCGGCAAGACCATGCAGGCGCATCCCACCGCACTGACCGCCTCACTGGCCCCCGCACTCACCGCCGCCGAGGTGACCGAATTGGCGCTCGTCGCGGGATCCGCCACTCCCGAACGCATTTCGCGCGGTCTGGCCATCGACGCCGGGGGCCTGGTGCCCGATCTCGCGCACACCAACAGCTGGGTGCAGACCGTGGCGGAGGTCGATGCCACCGAGCTGCTCGAGGTGCAGCTGTGCAATTCCGTCGCGCCGTTCATCCTGATCTCTCGGCTGCGTCCGACGATGGCCGCCGCCGCGGCCCGGCGCAAGTACGTCGTGAACGTCTCCGCGATGGAGGGCGTCTTCGGCCGCGGATACAAGGGCCCCGGCCATCCGCACACCAATATGGCCAAGGCCGCACTGAACATGCTGACCCGCACCAGCGCCGCGGAGATGCTCGAGGCCGACGGCATCCTCATGACCGCCGTGGACACCGGTTGGATCACCGACGAACGCCCGCACTACACCAAGATCCGCCTGGCCGAAGAGGGTTTCCACGCCCCGCTGGACCTGGTCGACGGCGCGGCCCGGGTCTACGACCCGATCGTCCGCGGCGAGAACGGCGAAGATCTGCACGGCTGCTTCCTCAAAGATTTCGAACCGTCCAACTGGTAACCGCTCTCCCTCGATGCGGCATCGCCGCGGGTTGTTCTCGTGTCCGACCTGCTGAATTTACATGTCTTAATGCGCATATGACAGTATGGATATTCCAGAAGTGTCATCGGGACTGGAACCCACCAGAGATCCGGCGGAATCCGGACTGCCGCACGGGAATTCAGCGCCCTGGCGAACCCCGGCGCAAACCGGGCATCTCGTTTCACGAACGGCTTCACCGGGCAGCACGACAGCGGATGCGACCGCATCAATACGATCACACGCAGCGGGAGGGACCGTGACCCACGCCTACTCTGGATACATGATGTACCGTCTGCTGGCCGACGCCACCGCGGTGGTGCACTTCCTGTTCGTCGTCTATGTGGTGATCGGCGGCTACCTCGCATGGCAGTGGCGATGGACGATCTGGACCCATCTGGCCGCGTTCGGGTGGGGATTCGGCACGGTACTGTTCAACCTGACCTGCCCGCTGACCCATCTGGAGAACTGGGCGCGCACACAAGTCGGCGAGGCCCCGCTACCGCCGAGCGGGTTCATCGATCACTACATCACCGGCGTGTTCTATCCGCGCGGCGCATTGGATCTCGTGCGCATCCTGGTCGTGATCGCGGTCGCGATCTCGTGGGCGGGATATCTCTGGATACCCCGCCACCACCGCGCGCTCAAGCCGAGCGTTCATTGACGAATCCCGCTACCGCGGAGACCTTCTCATCGAGATAGAAGTGCCGGCCCGGGAAGGTGGCCAGCTCGAACACGCCGGCGGTGTGCCGCTGCCACTCCCCCGCCTGCTCGGCGGTCACCGTCGGGTCCGCATCGCCGAGCAGCGCCGAGATATCGCACCGCAGCGCGGGCCCCGGCTCGAATCGATACGTCTCGACGGCCCGGTAATCGCCACGGACCGCGGGCAGCACCAACTCCGCCAGACTCGGCTCCGATCGCAGAATCGCCACGGAGGCAGGATCATTGGCCAGCCGCTCCAGCTCGGCGATCACGTCCTCGTCCGGAGCCTGGTGGATCGCACCGGCATAGTGCGCGTCCGGTGCGATGCGGCCCGAGACGAACAGCCGGATCAGCTGCTGCCCAGCGTTTTCCAATCGGCGCGCGGTCTCGAAGGCCACCGTCGCGCCCATACTGTGACCGAACAGCGCCAACCGCGGCAGGCCCACGGCCAGTTCCGGAAAGATCCGGTCCGCGAGCACCCGCAAATCGGTGATCAGCGGCTCATCCAGACGATCCTGACGGCCGGGATACTGCACCGCGAAAACCGCTGTGTCGGGGCGTAATTGTTGCGCCAAGGCGCGATAGGCGCTGGCCGAGCCGCCACCGGGCGGGAAACACACCAGCACCGTGCGCGCCTGCGGCGCCGCACGCAATTCACGCAACCAGCCACCCGCGACAATCCGTCCCGCCACGAATCCGCCTCTCCGCTCGATCTCCGCATCCCGTCCGGCCGAGACTACTCGGCGGCTCCTCCCCGCAATGCCGACAGCGCGACCTCGAGGTCGTCGCCGAGCAGTATCTCACCCTCCGGCCCGAGCAGCGTCAGGATCGCGATGCCCTGGAACAGCACGAAATACAGCTTCGCGACCGCTCGCGCCTGCTTGCCGGACAGATCCGGATAGACCTCGCGAAGCAGTGCTGCCAGTTCTGTGTACGCCTCTGCGGTCGCCTCGGACAGAAATGTCCGGGAGTCGGCCGAGCGGGCGATCCGCATACCGTTCTCCAGGCTCAGCAGCAACTGCTCCCGATACCGGAACGCCACGTCGACCAGGCCGTCCAGAGTGGCCGCGAACGATTCGGGCAGCGAGCGCCCCTCCCCCGCGTCACGGATCACCTCATCCATGCCGTCGCCGATCTCGCTGCCGACGGACATGGTGATGGCCTCGGAGATCAACCGATCCTTCGAGCCGAAGTGGTAGCCGATCGCCGCCAGGCTGACCCCGGCTGCCCCGGCGATGTCGCGCGCGGTGACCTTGGCAAGCCCGCGTTCCAGGATCACCTTCTTCGCCGCCGCCAGCAGATCCTCTCGATTGCCCATACTCCCAGGTTACAACGTCTTAGACATTTGTTCTAGACAGATGTGTCAATCGTGTGGGACATTTGTCTAAGACGTTCGATCTACACGACAGGAATGCACATCATGGGCACCACCCACTCCCCGCGAATCCTCGTCTCCGGTGGCGGCATCGCCGGCAATGCCGTTGCGCTGCAACTACTTCGAGCCGGAATCGGGGTCACCGTCATCGAGCGGGCCACATCTCCCCGGCCCGGTGGGCAGGCGGTGGATCTGCGCGGCCCCAGCCGCGCGGCCGCCGAGCGAATGGGACTCATGCCCGGCATCGGCAAGTACCAGCTCCGGGAACTCGGCATGTCCTACGTCGACCCGCGCGGACGCACCTACGCGAACATGTCGATGGAGTTCTTCGACGGCAAGGGCCCGGTGGCCGAGATCGAGATCACCCGCGGCGATCTCAATCAGGTGCTGCTGGACGAACTCACCGGCGCCGGCGGAGATCTGGACTACCGGTACGGCGACTGGATCACCGCGCTGGACCAGGACGATTCCGGCGCCGAGGTGACCTTCGCCTCCGGGCGGACCGAACGTTTCGACCTCGTCATCGGCGCGGACGGCGTGCACTCCGCCACCCGGAGGCTGGCTTTCGGGCCCGAGGAGCGGTTCAGCACCTATCTGGGCGGCTACATGTCCTTCTTCACGATCCCGACTCCGCCGGATGTGCGACCCGGATGGTTCACCATGCAGCTGATTCCCGGTGCCGCGGTGGGCCTGCGGCCCGATGGCGATCCCGATACCGCCAAGGCCATCCTCACCGTGCTCACCGATCGCGATCCGGCCCTGCGCGGCGATCTCGACGCACAGCACCGGCTCATTCACGACCATCTGGCGGGTGACGGCTGGCACGCGCCCGCCATCCTCGCCGGTATGGCCATCGCCGAGGATTTCTACTTCGACGAATTGGCCCGCATCGATATGCCCACGCTCAACGCCGGGCGCGTCACCCTGCTCGGCGACGCTGGATACTGCGGCTCCCCGATGACGGGGATGGGCACCGCGATGGCGATCGTGGGTGCGTACGTGCTCGCGGGTGAGATCGCCGCCGCCCCGGACGATCTGCTCGGCGCACTGGCCCGATACGAGCGGGCGGTGACCCCGTTCCTGGACGAGGCGAAGCAGCTGCCGGGCGGCGGCATCGATATGATGTTGTCGCACAACCGATTCGGCACGGCCATGCGGCGCACCGCGAATCGGGTGATGATGTCGCGGGTGATGCGGCCCGTCATGATGAAGATGTTCTTCGGCAAGACCGAGGACTACGAGTTGCCGGTGTACTGACCGTCGCGAGCAGGCGGATCCCGGACCGGGGTCCGCCCGATGCGGCCAGAGCTCACCCCCGGCAACCACGCCGGGCCGCACCGATAGGATTGCAGCGGTGCGGCAGAAGATCATCATGGACGTCGACACCGGCATCGACGATTCCCTCGGACTGCTCTATGTGCTCGCCAGCCCGGAGGCCGAACTGCTGGGCATCGCCTCGACGGCCGGCAACGTCTCCGCCCCGCAGGTGGCCACGAACAATCTGGCATTGCTGGAGCTGTGCCGGGCGCCCGATATCGAGGTGACACTCGGCGCCGACACTCCCCTGGCGATCCCGCTGCGCACCACGGAGGACACACACGGCCCCCAGGGTGTCGGCTATGTCGAATTCCCGCTCCCGCCGCGACGGCTCTCGACTCGGTCCGCGACACAGATGTGGGTGGATCTGGTGCGCGAGCATCCCGGGGAGATCGTCGGGCTGTGCACCGGGCCGCTCACCAATCTCGCACTCGCGCTGCGGATCGAGCCTCGATTGCCGCGACTACTCGGCCGGTTGGTGGTGATGGGCGGCGCCTTCAACCATCCGGGCAACACCACACCCACCAACGAGTGGAACGTGCACGTGGACCCGGAGGCGTGGCAGGAGGTCTTCGCCGCCTTCTCCGCCGCACCACCCGACCGGCGGCCGCTCATCTGCGGCCTGGACATCACCGAAACCATCGAGATGTTCCCGGAACATCTCAATCGACTGGCCGATCGAGCGGAAAGCGTGCCGGCGCAAGAGATCTCCGAGACCGATACGCCCGGCACGCGGTCGAAGGCGAGTAATCCCATCGTGCGGTTCCTGACCGACGCGGTCCGGTTCTATTTCGAATTCCACCGTCATTACGGACAGGGGTATCTCGCGCATATGCACGATCCGTTCGCGGCGGCGGTGGCGCTGGACCCCGGCCTGGCCCGCACCCGCGCGGCCACTGTCGACGTCGAACTGGGCGGCACGATCACCCGGGGAGCCACCGTCGCCGACTGGGCCGGGATGTGGGGCCGCAAACCCAATGCGGACATCGTCATCGACACCGATCCGGCGGTCTTCTTCGACCGGTTGATCGAGCGGGTCGGAGATTTCGCCCGCACGGTGTATCCGGCATGACCGCAGATGAGAACCTGAGCTACGTCCACGGCTTCCAGCAGCGGCTCGGCCTGCCCGGAATCATCGATGTGCATACGCATTTCATGCCCGAGCCGGTCTTGCGCAAGGTGTGGGCGTACTTCGATTCGGCCGGCCCGCTCACCGGGCGGCCGTGGCCGATCGCCTACCGCGACGAGGAGCAGGTCCGGTTGAAGACGTTGCGCGAGTTCGGTGTTCGCGCGTTCACCTCGCTGGTCTATCCGCACAAGCCGGAGATGGCCGCCTGGCTCAACGCGTGGTCGGCCGAGTTCGCCGCCCGCACCCCGGACTGTCTGCACACCGCGACGTTCTTCCCCGAACCGGACGCGGGCCGATATGTCACCGCCGCCGTCGAATCCGGGGCACGAATCTTCAAGGTGCACATCCAGGTCGGCGATTTCTCCCCGGTCGATCCGCTGCTCGCACCGGTGTGGGATGCGCTGTCCGCGGCCCGGGTTCCGGTACTCGTCCACTGCGGGTCCGGTCCCGCCCCCGGCCGGTTCACCGGGCCCGGCCCGATCACCGAACTGCTGCGGCGCTTCCCGGACCTGCGGCTGATCATCGCCCACATGGGTGCGCCCGACTACACCGAATTCCTCGATATCGCGGAGCGGTATCCGCGGATTCATCTGGACACCACGATGAACTTCACCGACTTCTTCGACTCGCAGGACCCCTTCCCCGAGACCGAACGCACCCGCCTACTCGCCCTGGGCGACCGCATCCTGTTCGGCAGCGATTTTCCGAATATCCCGTACCCCTACGCGCACGCCCTCTACGCGCTGGACCGCCTCGACCTCGGCGACGCCTGGCTGCGCAATGCCTGTTACGCGAATGCCGCGCGACTGTTCGGGTTGGAGCCGCTCCCGGACCGCTGAACTGCGCCCGAGCCTCGACGGTCTTCCCGCTGAACGGATTTCAGCCGTCGAAGGCGCGCAGGATCTCCTGGGCGGCCAGCGCCGGGGTGAGCGAGCCGTCGCGGACGTGATCCTCCACCTCGGCGCGGATGGCTTTCACCTCCGGGCTGTCGGCCAGGCGGCGCATGAGCTGGTCGCGGACCATGGTCCAGGTCCAATCGACCTGTTGCCGGCGGCGTCTCTCGGCGAATTCGCCTGCCTCGGTGAGGGTTTGCCGATGTTTCAGGACGGTATCCCAGAACGTGTCCAGACCGGTGCCGTTGAGTCCGCTCATAGTGAGAACCGGTGGGCGCCAGAGCGACTCGCGCGGATGTATGAGACGCATCGCGCCCTGCAGTTCGCGCGCGGCGGATTTCGCCTCGACCTCGTGCCTGCCGTCGGCCTTGTTGACCGCGACCAGATCGGCCAGTTCCAGGACGCCCTTCTTGATGCCCTGCAACTGGTCTCCGGTGCGAGCCAGGGTCAGGAAGCAGAACACGTCGACCATATTCGCGACGGTCACCTCGGACTGTCCCACCCCGACGGTCTCCACCAGCACCACGTCGTATCCGGCGGCCTCGAGCAGGACGATCGTCTCTCGGGTGGCCTTGGCCACGCCGCCCAGGGTGCCCGCGGTGGGCGAGGGCCGGATGAACGCGTTGGGTTCGGTCGACAGCCGCGCCATCCGGGTCTTGTCGCCGAGGATCGACCCGCCCGTGCGAGTCGAGGAGGGGTCCACCGCCAGCACCGCGACCCGGTGGCCCTGCCCGATCAGGTACATGCCCAGCGCGTCGATGAACGTCGACTTGCCGACACCCGGAACACCGGTGATCCCCACCCGATTGGATTTCGCCGCGCCCTCGGAGCCGACCTTCAGCAGCAGTTGCTGCGCCAGCTCGCGATGGTCGGCGCGGGTGGACTCGACGAGGGTGATCGACCGAGCCAGAGCACTGCGTTCCCCGCGCCGCAGCGCCTCGGCCAATTGGTCGACGTCGATCGTGCGACGCGGCGTGCCTGCCGATCCCGCGCCCACTGCCCCTCCGGCGCTCACCACGCCGGAGGTCGAGGTCAGCCGCGGATGTCCGGTGGGGACCCAGTCCTGGCGCGGGCGACGTTGGGCGGCAACCGATTCGGCGCTCCCGGTAGCGGCCTGGTCGTCCGAGCCGGGAGGCTCACCGGTCGACGGCGCGGCGGCGGATGCGGCCGAACGACGATGGTCCCTGGTCGATGCGACGGACTCGGGACCACCGTCGTTCCCGGCGGGCTCGTTCATTCGCCCGCGCCGGTGCCGATCTCGTGACCGAGTCCGGCAGCCAGTTTGCGAAGCAGGTCGACCGCGGCATCGGCGATGACCGTGCCGGGCGCGAAGATCGCGGCCGCGCCGGCGGCGTACAGCTCGTCGAAATCACCCGGCGGGATGACGCCGCCGACCACGACCATGATGTCGGGGCGACCGACATCGGCCAGCGCCTGCCGCAGAGCGGGCACCAGCGTGAGGTGACCGGCCGCGAGCGAGGACACGCCGACGACGTGCACATCGTTGTCCGCGGCCTGCTGCGCCACCTCCTCGGGGGTCTGGAACAGCGGGCCCACATCGACGTCCATGCCCAGATCGGCGAAGGCCGTGGCGATCACCTTCTGACCGCGATCGTGCCCATCCTGTCCCATCTTGCAGACCAGGATGCGGGGACGGCGGCCCTCGGCGGCGGCGAATTCCTCGACCATCGCCATGGCCCGGCTGATATTGGTCACCTTCCCGGCCTCCTCGCGATAGACGCCCGAGAGCGTGCGGATCTCGGCCTGATGACGTCCGTACACCTTCTCCAGCGCATCGGAGATCTCCCCGACGGTCGCCTTGGCGCGCGCCGCGTCGATCGCCAACGCCAGCAGATTGTTGTCCATGCCGCCCTCGGAAGCTGCGGCGGCCCTGGTCAATTCGGCCAACGCGCGCTCCACCTCGGCCGAATCGCGTTCGGCGCGCAGGCGGCGCAGCTTCTCGTTCTGCTCGGCGCGCACCCGGGAGTTCTCGACCTTGAGCACCTCGATCGGTGTGTCCTCGTCGACCTGGTACTTGTTGACCCCGATCACCGGCTGCTGGCCGGTATCGATGCGCGCCTGCGTGCGCGCGGCGGCCTCCTCGATGCGGAGCTTCGGGATGCCCTCCGAAATCGCCTGTGCCATACCGCCGTGCGCCTGCACCTCGGCGATATGGGCGCGGGCTCGCTCGGCGAGCTGATGGGTCAGCCACTCCACGTAGTAGGAGCCGCCCCACGGATCGATCGGACGCGTGGTGCCCGACTCCTGCTGGATCAGCAGCTGGGTGTTGCGGGCGATGCGGGCGGAGAAGTCGGTCGGCAGCGCCAGCGCCTCGTCCAGGGCGTTGGTGTGCAGCGACTGGGTGTGCCCCTGGGTCGCGGCCATCGCCTCGACACAGGTACGCGCGACGTTGTTGAACACATCCTGCGCGGTCAGCGACCAGCCCGAGGTCTGCGAATGTGTGCGCAGTGAAAGGGATTTCGCGTTCTTCGGTTCGAACTGCGCGACCAGCTCACTCCACAGCAGGCGGCCCGCACGAAGCTTGGCGACCTCCATGAAGAAGTTCATTCCGATCGCCCAGAAGAACGACAGCCGGGGCGCGAACTGGTCGATCTCCATCCCGGCCTCGATACCGGCTTTGATGTACTCCACACCGTCGGCGAGGGTGTACGCCAGTTCCAGATCGGCGGTGGCCCCGGCCTCCTGGATGTGGTAGCCGGAGATCGAGATGGAATTGAACTTCGGCATCTTCGCGCTGGTGTAGGCGAAGATATCGGAGATGATCCGCATCGAGGGCTTGGGCGGATAGATGTAGGTGTTGCGGACCATGAACTCCTTCAGAATGTCGTTCTGAATGGTTCCGGCCAGTTGTTCGGGCTTGACGCCCTGCTCCTCGGCGGCGACGACGTACAGCGCCAGAATCGGCAGCACCGCGCCGTTCATGGTCATCGACACCGACACCTGATCGAGCGGGATGTGGTCGAACAGCTCGCGCATGTCCAGGATCGAGTCGATCGCGACCCCGGCCATGCCGACGTCACCGGTGACGCGCGGGTGGTCCGAGTCGTAGCCGCGGTGCGTGGCCAGGTCGAAGGCGACCGACAGACCCTTCTGGCCGGCGGCCAGGTTGCGGCGGTAGAACGCATTGGAGTCCGCCGCGGTGGAGAAGCCCGCGTACTGGCGGATGGTCCACGGCTGATTCACGTACATCGTCGGGTACGGGCCGCGCACGAACGGCGCGACACCCGGCACGCTGTCCAGCGGATACCCCTCCGCCGCAATGCGGTCGCGGTCCGCCCGGGTGAACACCGGCGGCACATCGATACCCTCGGGCGTGGACCACACCAGCTGTTCGGGCGCGTACTGGTTGGCCTCGGCCGACGCGCGCAAGAATTCGCGTACCCGGTCCTGGCCGACCTGCCCGGAGCCCGGCTCGCCGCTGGTCAGCGGCACCTCAGCGAAACTGCCGATCACGTTGTTCTCAGTCATCCTCTAGGCTCCCAGCTTCTCCAGCAGGCCGGACAGCGCCTCGACCGCATCCATCCGGGCGGTGAGGAATCCGTCCGGGCGCTGCGCCTGCGGCAGTTCGGCCACGGCCTTCTCCGGACCGGCCAGCAGCACCGTGGCCACCCCGGCCTCGCGCAACTGCCGCACGGCGGTTTCCGCTTCGTTGCCGTAGCGCGCGTCCGTGCCGCACAGGACGGCGACCTTCGCGCCGGATTCGGTTGCGGCGGCGCCGATTCCGGTCAGTTCCAGCGCACCCGGATTACTCGTCTCGATACCGCCGGAGGCGAGCACGTTGGCGGTGAAGGTGACCCGGACATTGTGTTCGGCCACCGGTCCCAGCGGGATCAGCACGGCCTTGGGCCGCTCGCCGTGCGCGGCGAGATACGCGTCCGAGCGGTTGCGCAGCGCCTCGAACGCCGCGCCGTAGCGCGCCACGGCCGCCGGCTGGCGCGCGGCATCGGACAGCGGCGTCTCGGCCAGATTCGGGAATTCGTTCACGCCGGTCACCGACGTCTTGCGGTGTGCCACATCGCGATCGCGCTGCGCACGGGTCGCCGCGACGCGCTCGGCCAACAGGCCCGAATCCAGTGCGGCCCGGTAACCGCCCGCGGCCTCGAGCTCCTGCATGAACTCCCAAGCCTTGGCGGCCAACGCGTCGGTCAGGCTCTCCACATACCAGGACCCCGCGCCGGGATCCTGCACATGACCCAGATGCGATTCCTCCAGCAGCAACAGCTGGGTATTGCGGGCCATGCGCCGCGAGAACGCCTGGGACACATCGAGTTCCCCGGCCGGAAGCGCGGAATCGAAGGGCAGCACCGTCACCTGGTCGGCCCCGCCGACGCCCGCGCCGAATGCGGCCAGGGTGGTGCGCAGCATGTTCACCCACGGATCGCGCTGGGTCATCATCGGGGCCGAGGTCACCGCCCACTGCGGCGCATTACCGGCCTCGGGCGCACCGAGCTGCTCGGCCACCCGGGCCCACAACCGGCGCGCGGCGCGGAACTTCGCGATCGTGCCGAACTGGTTGTCGGTGGCGGCGAACCGGAACACCAGCTGTCCGAGCGCATCGGCGACCGGCACACCCGCGCCGGTCAGCGCACGCAGATACGCGAGGCCCGCGGCCACCGCCGCGCCGAGTTCCTGCGCGTCGGACGCCCCGGCGTTGTGCACGGCCACACCGCAGACGGTCAGCGCGCGGATCGTCTCGGGCCGCGCGACGGCCTGCCGGGCCAGCGCCACCCCCGTCTCCAGATCGGTGTGCGCGGTGCCGTTGAACAGGCTGGTCAGCGGGCTCACACCCAGCGAGACCCGGATATCGGCGCGCTCGGCAGACGCATAGCCGTCGAGGACGCCGAACAGCTGCTCGGCGGCGGCGCTCGCCTCGGCCCCCGCGTCCAGTGCCAGCGGGGCGAGTTCGAACAGCAAACCGCGCAGCGCCCGCGGCAGATCGGCGACCGGAACGCCACGTTCCCCGACGCCGAGCCACACCGAACCGACGCCGTTCTCCAGCGCGCCCAGGATCTCCTCGTTGACCGCCGCGGCGTCGGAACCGTCGAACCGGGCGGTGACATACCAGCCGCGATGGACGTCCCGGGTCGCGTCGTTCCCGCGGATGAAGGGGAATTCACCGGGCAGCGGCGTCTCGGGCAGCTCATCGCGCCGGGTGTAGAGCGGGGCGATCGTCAGGCCGTCGTAGGTGGACACATCCAGCAGGCGCTCCGGCTCGTCGCCGAGTTCGGCCGCCTCCACCTTGCGCGCCTTGGCCAGCACCCCGGCCACACCCTTGCGCCACGCGGCGTAACCGGGAACCGGTTCCGCGCCGGGATCCGAACCAATCGGCATCGCTGCTGTACCTCTTCCACTCGAGTCCGATACTTCTACCTGTACCGGACAGCGGGATGGGCAACCAACTCTTCGCACCACCTTCGCACACCCCTGTGTGCCTCGTTCGCAGCAGTGCACCGGGTCTTCGCCCGTATTCGCCGGTTCGTGACCGAAGACGTTCGCCCGCCGTTCAACCGGCCGTCCGCGGCCCCCAGCGGTCCTGCCGGTACTCTGGCTCGGTGCTGAGCCGACTCCGCAATCCGCGCGTCATCGCGCTGTTGGTGCTCTGCGGCGCGCTGGTCGCGGTGGCCTTGCTGACGCCGCATCCCGCACCGCAGCAGATCCGGGACTGGGCGCATTCGGTCGGGCCGCTGTTCCCGATCGTGTTCTTCCTCGTGCACTCGATCGTGACGATCGCGCCGTTCCCCCGCACGGTGTTCACGCTCAGCGCGGGCCTGTTGTTCGGACCGGTGCTCGGCGTGGGCATCGCGGCCGGGGCGACGACCATCAGTGCGGTGCTGGCCCTGCTGCTGGTGCGCGCGCTGGACCGCGAGCAGGTCGCCACGCGGCTCGGCCATCCGGCCGTGCGCGCGGTCGATCGCCGGTTGGCCCGGCGCGGCTGGCTGGCCGTCGGATCGCTGCGGTTGATCGCGCCGGTGCCGTTCTCGGTGATCAACTACTGCGCCGGACTGTCCTCGGTGCGCATGCTGCCGTATCTGCTGGCCACGGTCGTGGGCATCCTGCCCGGCACGGTCGGCGTGGTGGTTCTGGGTGATGCGCTGACCGGCCGCACGGATCCGGCGCTGCTGGCGCTGTCCGGGGTCTGCATCACCATCGGCGTCGTCGGACTCCTCGTCGACGCCCGTTGGGGCGCAAGCCAATTCGCCGACCCGGCCGAGCCCGCCGACGTGGGCGAGACCTCGGTCGCGCAACCGGCCGAGGCCTGACCTCGCCCATCCGGAGACCGGGGCCGTCGGTCGAACCGACACCGAAGCCGACATTTCGCCGCCCGTCCGGCCACTGACCGGGCATACTCTTGCGTCGCGAACACGAGACCGAGAGGGACGGCATGCCGGACGGCGACTCCGCCAGGCGCCTACCGACCACGATCGACACCGCCGTCGCACACGAGGCGCGCGTCTACGACTACTGGCTCGGCGATTTCGATATCGCCGGCGCCGACCGGGCCGCGCAGGCCGGCGGACGCGGCGGGCTCACGCTCGTGGCGCGAAACCGGACCGAGGTCGAAAGGCTTTTCGCCGGAACCGATCTCGTGCCGCCGGGGATCACCACGATGGAGGACTGGCATCCCGAACCCGGCGAGCACCTCCCACGCGACGCCGACCCGCACCTGGGTCACGCCTGGGCCTGGGCCGGGATGGGATGGGGCGCAAACCCCGAGCGATCATCACCGAGAAATCGGGCACCGGCGGTTCTAGGCTGTGTCCGTGTTGTTCAGCGCAGGAGACCGGTTCGCGGAGTTCGTCGTTCGAATGCCGCTGGGCCTGGGCGGCAGCAGTGAGGTGTATCTGGCCGACGACGGCCAGGGACCGGTCGCGCTGAAGATCATGAATACCGCCGCGAGCCGGTCGAGTGCCGCGCGGGCGCGATTCGTGCACGAATTCGAGGTCGCGGTGAAACTGCACCATCCGAATATCGTGCAGATGTTCGCGCACGGTGAATTCGACGGGCGCCTGTGGTCCTCACACGAATACGTCGACGGCACCGCGGCCCACGGACCCGCGCCGCGCACCGATCCGGACCCGGCGCTGGTGGTGGCGATCCTCACCGCCATCGCGCACGCGCTGGACTACGCGCACGTCCAGGGAGTGCTGCATCTGGACGTCAAACCGGCGAACATGCTGCTGAGCCGAATCGAACCGGAGACCGCATCCGAAGCCAGGGCGTTGGCCGAGGGCGGCGCCTTCGCACCCGATCCGGACACGGTCGCGCGAGTGAAACTATCCGATTTCGGCACCGCGCGCCGGATCGACGGTTCCGGTCCGCGGCTGACGCCCGAGGGATACGTGGTCGGCTCGCTCCCTTATGCCGCACCGGAATTGCTGTGCGGCGGAACCCTGGTACCCGCGACCGACCAGTACGCACTGGCCTGTTCGGCCGCCGAATTGCTCACCGGGCAGCCGCCGTTCCCGCTGACGAACCCCTTCCGGCTGGCGGATGCGCATATGCATACCGCACCGTCCGATATCTCCCGCCGTCGCCGATGGATTCCGACAGCGGTCGGCTCGATTCTGCGCAAATGCCTGGCGAAGGACCCCGCCCGGCGGTACGGAACCTGCGCCGAGCCGATTCGCATGATCGCCCGCGCATTGCGCGATATCGATCCGGCCGACTACTGATAACAGCGAACGTTGCGCGGGGCGTGCCGCAGGCAAGACCGCCCCGCGCCGGTGACGAGCACCTCGACTGCGAGACGATTAGAGATTCGAAGTCTATGTATCTCATCCCCTGACGTGCTACACATATCGCGAAGGACAAGGGAGGCCTCCGTGACACGTCGGCACCGGCTGATCATCCGAGGCCCCGGTGACATGGGCGGGCGAGCGTTGCGCCCGGCGCCGGAGCGGCCCCGGTTCGAAGTCGCCGGGGTCGAGGTGTTCGGCCCGCGCTGGTCCAGGGCGGTCCGTCCGAGCCATGCGACGAGCCCGGCATCGTGCGGCGCGACCACGCCATCACCCATCTGGTATCGGCCGGCCCGGTAGGAATTTCCGGCAACGAGCAGAAAGGCAGATAAGACGGCAATGCCGAAGATCGTGTTGTTCGGTGCGACCGGGTACACCGGGCGCCTGACCGCCGAAGTCCTCACCGCGCGCGGAGCTTCCCCCGTGCTGGCCGGTCGCAACGCGGCCGCCCTGGAGAAATTGTCCGCCGACCTCGGCAACGGCCCGACCGCGGTCGCGGACGTCACGGACCCCGCGTCGGTGCGAGCCCTGCTCGGTCGCGGCGATGTCCTGGTGACCACCGTGGGGCCGTTCCTGCGCCACGGCCGTCCCGCATTGGCCGCGGCTATCTCCGCCGGAGCCCATTACATCGACTCCACCGGCGAAGGGCCGTTCATCCGCAGTGTGTTCGAGCACGACGACCAGGCCCGCGCAGCCGGGTCGGCGCTGCTGACCGCGTTCGGGTTCGACTACGTGCCGGGTAACCTGGCCGCCGCGCTGGCCTTGCGTGCGGCGCCCGCCGCAACCCGTGCCGACATCGGTTATTTCATGGACCACCCCGGCACCAGCGGCGGCACCCGCGCCTCCATGGCCGGGATGCTGTTCGAACCCGGCTTCGCGCTACGCGACGGCCGGGTGGTCACCGAGGTTTCGGGCGCGCATCTGCGTTCCTTCGACGTCGCCGGAGCCGAACGCACCGGTGTGTCGATCCCCGGTTCGGAACATTTCGCACTGACTCGGTCCTACCCACACCTGCGCCAGATCGACGTCTTCCTGGGCCTACCGCTGCTCGCGGCGCACGGGCTGCGGGCCGGATCACAGCTGGCCGCTGTCGCTGCGAAGTCGGCCGCGCTGAAGCACGTGCTCGATAATGCTCTGGCCCGGATCGTCAAGGGCTCCACCGGTGGCCCCGGAGCCGGGTCTCGTCGCCGAACCCGGGGCTGGGTGGTCGCCGAAGCTCGCGATGACGCCGGAAAAACCCTGGCGAGCGTCACTCTCGAAGGCGGCGATCCGTACGATTTCACCGCGGCGATGCTGGCCTGGGCAGCCGATACGGCGCTGGGCGGTGGCTTGCTCACTACCGGCGCTCTGGGCCCGGTCGACGCCTTCGGTCTCGACGCGCTGCAGGCTGCCGCCCTCGATGCAGGCTGGACGCGCCGCACGGCTACTGCTGCGACGGATTCGTAGCCGGCTCCCGTCCCTGCGCCGGAACCGGATCTGCGAGGGTATCGATCGCGCGGGTGAGTTCGGTCAGGGCGGGCATGGCCGCGGCGAGCAGGTGCTGCCAGCCCGGATGCAGCTCATCCAATGCCGTGCGCAGGATACCGGCGTTGGTCGACTGCCAGCCGCGCACCGCGGCCGCGCCGTCGGCAGTGAGCGTCAGGGTCACCGCACGCCGATCCTCGCCGGACGCGCGGGTGATCATGTTCTGCGTCTGCAGGCCGTTGACCAGCGTGGTCACCGAATTGGGCGCCAGGCGCAACAGACGCGCCAGCTGACCGGGCCGCACCCCGGGATGTTCCGATACGCACGAGAGCAGTTCGAGCTGGGCGACCGAGAGCGTATTGGCCGGGTCCGCGGCCCGCGCCGCCCGGCGCATCGCGCGCCGCAGACATGCGATGACCTCGGCGACGGCGGTCTCGTCGGGCCGCACGGGAGGTACCAGTGCGGCCTCGGCGGCGGATGTGGTCATCGGCGGCTCCTCACGCTGAGATGATGTCCCGGATTGTGCCCGACGACCGGTGAAGGTCGTCGCGGCGGCCAGCGCCGCCACGACGAGCAGTCCGGTCAACGCCGCCCGCGAACCCGAGACCATGCCCGCGGCGCCGCCGTACAGATGGAGCGCGAAGGTCACCACGGCGACGCCGCCGGCGGTGCCGAGCCCGCGGGCCATGTTCACCAGTCCCCCGCTCGTCCCGGACCGTCCCGCCGGAACCGCGCTCATGATGCCGGTGTTGTTTCCCGGAATGAATACGCCCAGCCCCAGGCCCAGCACCCCCAGCCAGCAGAACGTCCACCAGGTCGAGGCCGGGTCGAGCAGCAGCGCCGCCAGCGCTATCGTCGCGACGATCGCACCGAGTCGTTCGCGCCGGCGACCGTCCCACTCGTCCGGCAGTACCCGCCCGCCGCCGACGGCCGCCAGAGCGAATCCGGCAGGCAGCGCGGTCAGGATCAATCCGGTGGCGGTCGCGCCGCGCAACTGCGGGAACAGCGCCAGCGGCCCGAACAGTACGAGATAGGCGGCGAACGCCCCGGCCAGGCCCAACCAGACCGCCTTCGGCCGGACCATGCTCGGATCGATCAGCGGATCGGCGGCACGGCGGGACCACCAGAGCAACCCGGCTCCCGCGGCCACCGCCGCCACGACCAACGCGGCGGGAACCCAAGCCGGAACCGCGAGCCCCGATACCGCGGACACCGCCAGCAGCAGCGCACTGGTGCACACGATCAGCAACAACAGTCCGCGCCAATCGAATTCGTCGAGAACCGCGCGTTGTCGAGTGCGCGGCAGCAGATATCGTCCCGCGATCAGGGCCACAATGCCGACCGGGACGTTCACCCCGTACACCCATCGCCAGCCGACCGAATCCACCAGCATCCCGCCGACGGCCGGGCCCAGCGCCAACCCCAGCGCCTGCGCCCCGGCCTGCACACCGAGCGCCGCTCGCATCCGGCTCGCCGGAACGCTGGTGACCACCAGCGCGACACTGTTCGCCTGCAACATAGCCGCCCCGACGGCCTGCAGCACCCGGAAGCCGATCAGCCAGCCCAGCCCCGGAGCCAGCGCACAGGCCGCCGAGGCGAGCGTGAATACGACGAATCCCTGCAGGTAGACGACCTTGCGGCCGATCGAGTCTGCGATCCTGCCGGTGGCCACCACCAGTCCGACGACCGTGAGCAGATAGGCCAGCGACACCCATTCCACTCCGGCGAGCGACGCACCGAATTCGTGCTGCACGGCCGGGAAGGTCAGGGTGACGACGCTCGCGTCCAGCTGTCCCATGAACGCCCCGATGCAGACCGCGCCGACCGCGAGCCACCCGGCCCGCCGATGTTCCCGCACGAACCGGGGACGAGCCGACTCGACGAACAGCATCACAAACCTTCCACACGACCAACACGATAATTCTAGGACAGAACATCATGAAGGTGGCGGTGGTGTGACTCGAATCCAACCGGAGGGCAGCTGCTACGGAAAAACTCGAACAACACAGCTGTGATCAGGTGATGAAAGTTGTCCGACAGATCAGACTTACCCAAGGCGACAAGACCACTAGTTCTCAAGCAGAATTATTCGAGCGAGCGGACCGAGCGCGTCGACAACCGACCGCGATCCCGGGAACGACCGCGGCCCCGCCGTCCGGAGCTACCGGACGGCGGGGCCGCGATGAAACGATCGAACTCGAGCGCGCGACTTACAGGTTGGAGCCGCACACCGGCCAAGCGCCGGGGCCCTGGCTGGCGAGCACGTTCTCCGCGACGCGGATCTGCTCGGCGCGGCTGGCGTTGGCCGGGTTGCCACTGCCGCCATTGGCGTTCCAGGTGCTCTGAGTGAACTGCAGGCCGCCGTAGTAGCCGTTACCGGTGTTGGCGCCCCAGTTGCCGCTGGCCTCGCACTGCGCGACGGCGTCCCAGTTGTGGCCGCCCTGCGCGGAAGCGGTGGCGGTCAGGCCGAACGGGACGGCGATGAGGGCGCCCGCGACGGCGGTGATTCCGAGAGTGCTGATCTTGCGGTTGCGAAGCATATGGTTGTCCCTGCCCGCGCCCAGCCGCCACAACGCACGTACCGCGTCAGGCCTCGTCCCCGGAAATGTCGGGTGCGAACTCGAATCACGGGACGAGGTTTCCGGTGTTCGGCGATTCGAGTCTCAGCTCGGTTTCCGAGCCGCAAGCGACGGTAACGGAGAATTCGCGGCAGATCACGTACAGATAACGAGTCGATACCGTCAACATATACATGAGGTTCGATCCGGTTTTCGCGGGCTGACATCGGAAAGGTAACGAATTACGCAAATGTCGTTAACGAACCGTTACGTGTTCGAGATCACAACAAAAATGTGATCCAGATCTCGGGAATTTCTTCCGATCAGGACTCGCGAGAAGGCGATCCAGCATCCTCGGGCACGGCCAGCGGCCAGCACTCGACACCTTCGAGCAGCACGTCGCCGCGCGGCCCCAGCTCGGGATCGAACAGACCCGATTCGCCCGTCAGCCGGGCGCGCACCCTCGCCAGCGCCGCTTCGGCAGGCAATTGCGCAGGCCGGCGGCCGGTTCCCGGGGTGGGCGCGATGGCCGCGCGCATACTCAGGGCCTCGGCCAGCCAACCACCGGCCTGCCGCAGCACCTCGCCGCGACTCGGCTCCCCGCTCACCAGCAGCCCGCCGTATTCCGGGAACTCCGCCATCGCCGAGCCCAGGTGCTGCAGGCAGCGCGCGATCCCGAGGTCGTGGTTCAGATCCCGGAAACGCCTCAACGCTCGCTGCCAGTCGTGCAGGGCGCGCCGCGGTTCGCCGCGCATCCAGCGCAGCACGCCCAGGGTTTCGTAGACGTGCGCTACCCCCGCCGGGTCGCGGTCGTCACCGGCCAGCGTCTGCGCGACCGCGAGGCAGTTCCGCGCGGCCTCGAGCCTGCCCTCGTGCAACCGGACGATGGCCAGGTCCACCAGCAGACAGACCGAACCGGCGGCGTCGCGGGCGGGTAGTCGCCGCCAGGCCCGCTCGAGCCGCTCACCCGCCTGCTTCAGGCTCTTCGGGCTCCACTCCCGGGCCAGGAACATCCACGCCTCGCGCTCGTCCCGGCGTGCCATCAGCGGAGCCTTGTACCGATGCAACCACGTCACCGACGAATCGATCTTCAGCCTCGGTTCGTCGTCCGCATCGGACTTCCGATCAGCGTCGGGCTTCTCGCCGCCATCGGCCGCACCGTCCGATTCGGTCAGCCGGATCTGGATCAACTCGTATTCCACCGGCTGTTCCTCGCCGGTGAGCAGTTTCGAGATCTCCTGCGCAAGACCATCTTTCGCGGCGCTCCAACCGTTTCGCGCATACCAGCGGTCCAGGGCGTCGGCGATGCGGAGCAACTCCGGAACGGCCGCATCGACCACGGCGCGCTTGTGCGGGTTCACTTTCATCTCCGCACAGCGGGCGATCAGATCGAGCAATTGATCCGACTCCTGCGCGAACCACCGCTGAGCCCCCGCACCCAGCCTGCGCGTGTCCAATGCGGCCGACCACCGCGTCGCTCGATCCGCGTGGTGATGTATCAGTGCGGGCAACGCGGCATCCCACTCGGGCTGTTCCTCGATCCGCACCCCTCTGTCGTGCACTCGGCCGAGCTGCGTGGCGGCCCGCATCCACCGCACGATCGTCCGCCGCACCGCGACGCGGTCGTCGGTGATCCGCACCAGCACTCCGGCCCGGCGCAATCGGTCGATCTCCACTGTCGCCGAGGCCGGATGCAGTTCCTCGTCGACCGGAAGCCGGCGGCCGGCGGTCAGGATCGCCGAAGCCATTTCATACAGTGCGACGGCCTCGTACTGCTCGAACGGCAGCGCGTCCAGCACCCGCAGCACCACCGATTTCCGCCACCGGGCCCGGCTTTCGATCTGGCTCGGAAACCGCTCGAGGACAGTGCTTTTCGCCGTGAAATCAGCGGAAGACGGCCACGATCGCACCTCCGGGCCCGGCGAGATCAGATCGGCGGTCAGCCGCATCTCCTGTCGTACGCGCAGCCGTTCGCGCATCGTGGCCAGCCGCCGCAGAATCAGGTACGCCGCCGCGACCAGAACCACGAGAATGGCGATCCGGCTGAGCCACGACGATGCCGACGCCAGGGTCGGACTCTGGCCGACTCGGTTCTCCAAGAGTTTGCTGATCAACTCCAGGAGCAATGACGTACTCAGTACCGACGCTGTCCGCAGGAATCCCTGCCACAGCGATGATTTCTCCACGATCTGTACCGGTGATTCGACCGCGAATTCATCCGGGCCGAGATCGGCGGCATCGGCTGCCGAGGTCATCGCAACGCTCCTCCGGTCAGTCCCGGGACAAGGAATCGCCGCCAGGTCGCCAGCAGCAGAATCACCGGCGGTACCGCGGACAGCAGCGCTCCGGCCGCCAGATGCGCTGTGCTCTCGTGGAATTGCCGGGCGTCACTCCACAGCAGCAGCGACCACGGACTCGCGTCCGCGCCGCGCACCTGCAACCCGATGAAGAAATCGTTCCACACCTGGACCAGTTGCAGAACCGCCACCGCGACGAGAGCCGGTCCGGCACTGTGCAATACGCTGCGCACCATGATCGATGTGCTCGCCGGTTCCCGGCGGGTGTCCGACAGCGGGCCGTCGGCGGGAGCCAGGAGTGCGCCGCGCAGGATCATGATCGCGATCGGCAGCCCGATCGCGGCATGCATCAGGATCAACGGTATCGATGTCCCGGCCAGGTCGAGTCGATTGATGATCGCCCGGATCGGCCCGAGATAGATCTGCGCGGGCAGGACCGCGAAGACCACCAGGAATGTCATCAGCACCCGTGAGGGCACCTTGTCCGGTCGTAGCGTCGCCGCATAGTAGGCCGGTGGCAGGGCCGCACTCACGGTCAGGAAGGTGGCCACCACCGCGACAACACCGGTATCCATCAGGCCACGCCAGAGTTCGGCGTCGCTCCAGATCGACTTCGGTCCGATCAACGCGGGCCCGTCGAAGCCCGCCCACGTCATCACGAACAGCACCGCCAACGGGCCCAGGGCCGCCAACAGCGCCACCCCGATTCGGACACACAGGCGGCACGCTCGCACCACGGTCACCAGCAGTCGTTCGGCCGAGCTCGTACCGGGCGGCGGATCTTCCCGCGCCACAGGTTTTTTCACAGCCGCCGAACGCGAGGCGACGAGTTGTCCGACTCCCCCGCCGATCGCCGCCCGCAGCACGGTCCAGCCGGTTTCGATCCGGCCCGTCACCGTCCGTACGCGTTTCAGGATCCACATCTCATGTGCGGCCAGTCGCGGTCCGGCCCCGGTACGGGCGGGGACGGGAATGCGCAGTCGAACCGGCACCGCGACCACACCGGGTCCGGGCCACCGAGCGTGATGCCGTCGGATGCCGACCTGGAGAAACCATGCGACCACACCGACCACGAGCGCCAGCGGCAGCGAGAACGCCGCTGCGGCAACATGATCGGCCGCGGTATCGGAGGGCAGATGCCACCAGTGCACGGTCACGCTGTCCAGCGTGTACTGCTGCGGTCCGGGCACCCCCACCAGAATGATGTCGAAGACACGCGCCGCGGCCACGGTGACGACCAGCCCGGCGATCATGATGACCGGATTCAACATCACCACGAGCCGCCAGTATCGACGCACCCCGGTCCTGCGCTCCAGATAGGCGCGGCGAACCGGATCGGAGTCGATGCTGGCGGCCGCGGCCCGCAACAGGACGAACAGCGCACCGAACCAGATCCAGGCGAAGGCCGCGCCCAGCATCAACGCGTACAGGAACGCCTGGAAGCCCACATTCGTGACCGGGTCCACGATCGGCTCGAAGATCAACCGCCAGGCCAGACCCGCCACGAATGCCGAGACCCCGAACGGCACGATCAGCGGCCACCACGGCCACCAGGTGCGCCGCAGCAACCACGCCATCCACACCGTGAACACCAGCAGTCCGAATGTGGCCACCACCCACACCAGCGTCATCCAGTACGCCTCGCTCCCCTCGGTAGCCACGATCGCCGCGATCACGCCCGCCGCGGCCACCGCGGCGGGCAGCGACGCGGCCCAGTACCAATGGCCCCGCCACCGCCGTGCGGCCCACCACCAGACCCCGATCAGCACCGCACCCGCCCCGGCGACCTCGGACCAGCCCCAATTTCCTCTCGACCCGAAATCGATTCCCGCCCAAGCGACACCGACGAGCCATACCAGCCACACGCACAACTCAGGCCGGCGCGGAACCCATCTGTCCGTCTGCTGCGCCTCCCCCTCCGAGCCGGACGGACTCGCCAACCTCCGCCAGGTCCACACCGCGCAGACCACCGCGGCGCAGCACACGGCCACGAAGCGGTACCGGGGCGCGAACACCACGACCGCCACCGACCACGCCGTGGGCAACAGCACCAGCATCCCGAGCGCCAGAGCCGGCACCTGCACCATGACGGCGACGACGCCGCGCAGATACCACCCGCCGATCAGCCGCCCCGACAAGCGGCGGGGCGCGAGTTCCATCGTCAGGCCATTGGCTTCGATCCGGTCGACGGTCATTCCCACGTCCGTTCGAGATCTCCGATGGCACGGTCGGTCGCCGGACCGACGGCCTGTTCACCCCGGTCGCCGACCTCGATGAGAAAACGGGTCAGTATGCGCCACAACCCGTCTCGACGTCCGCGCGGCCCGACCAGATCCGCGAAGTCGAATACGTCCCACCCGCGCATCCGATCGGCGACACCATGGAAGAGGCCGGTGTACGACACGGGTTCCGCGGTGTTCACATTCGGCGGAACGAAACCGCCGTAGTGCGCGATCCACGGCTGCGAGGCAGCCGCGCCCGCAAGTGCCACGACCAATTTGTCGGCCTGAGGGGACGCATCCGCGGTGATCACCATGACATCACCGCCGCCGATATTCGGCGCACGGTCGTCCCATGCCTGATACCCCGGGAATCCGATGACGCCGACACTGCACTCGGAACGGCCCGTGCGCCGCAGGCAATCCCGCACGATCGGTTCCGCGTAATCGGGGGCCACCACCATCGCTGCGCGGCGATGCTGGAACACGTCGCGGACCGCATCGGGAAACTGCCGCCGCAGCGGCTCGGCGACGCCACCCGCGAATGCACCTGGCACACACCAGATCTTGCCGAGCATTGTGAGCGCGGCCCGCACGTGGTGATGATTCCAGCTCGGTGACGGCAGCCCGGATCTTCGCGGCGGCCAACAGTTTCCCGCCGCCTCGTCCGGTGCGGACAATGCCTCGTAGGCGCGCGGTGCGACCGCTCGCAGCACATTCGCGAAGTGATAGGCCAGCACCCAACCGTCCGCCGCGCCGAGCGCGAACAGATGTCGGCCGCTGTGCGCCCATTGCTCGATATACGCGGTCCAGTCCGTCAGCGACCAGCGCTCGGGCCCGTCGGTCCCGGTCCAGGAGCAGGCCCGGGGGTCGTATCCGGGAAAGGCCGAGCGGTCGAACCACACCAGCGACATATTCGCCGCTTTGAACGGAACGCCGTAGAGCTGGGGCGCGCGACCGCAATCGGCGTGCCAGAGCAGATTGTACCAGGACTCGGAATATGCCTGATGCCCGTCCGGCTTCCAGATCAACCCCGCGTCGAGTTCGGACAGCGGCCGCAATCCGGTGCGGGACGAGGTCTGAATCGAGCCCGGATCGGGCAGCATGACGATGTCCGGCGCATCACGTCCGGTCGCGCTCAACGCGGTGTTGATGTCATCGCCGAGCGGCACCACCTCCACGTGCCCGGTGAATCTGCCCGACGATGCCAGCCCGGCCAGCACCGCACGAAAGGCCGTGAGCTCGTTTCCACTCCAGGACACCGCGATTCGTACCGAACCGGAGTTTCCACCCAAGACCTCCGGCGCGCACGCCGCCGCCAGCGGCAGGACGAGTCCGCCCCGCAGAATCGCTCGTCGTGCGATCATCCCCCGGATACCGCTTTCGTGGCAGTACGCGAACCGCTTTGTCCCGGCCCGTCATTCGGATATCGACGGACCGGGACGATGCGTTACCGCGCGGGCGGTTCCGGCGGGCGCCAGCCCTGCTGTTCACCCTGGGCCGAGCCCGGCTGCTGGGGTGGCTGATACTGAGCCGGCGGCCGCGACTGGTACTGCGACGGCGGCTGGAACTGCGCCGGATGCGGCTGTTCGCCGATCACGCCCGGCGCAGGCGTACTGCGCTGGCCGATCGAGGGCGCCTCCACCGGCGCGGCCGCGGCCGCCTCGGCCGCACGCACCGCGCGTTCGGCGGCCGGATCGGTCTTGACATCGAACCAGTCGGCGACCTCATCCGAATCGTCCTCGCTCCCACCGGCTTCCGCGCCGTCGGTACTCGGCTCGTAACGGAATACGCCGTCCTCGCCCTGGGTGCCGAAGTTTCGGGCGAACCCCTCCAGCGCCTTGCCGAAGTCGCTGGGCACCATCCACACCTTGTTGGCGTCGCCCTTGGCCACCTCGGGCAGCGTCTGCATGTACTGGTAGGCAAGCAGTTCCGGTGTCGGCTTACCGGATTTGATTGCGGCGAAAACCTTTTCGATGGCCTTGGCCTGGCCTTGGGCCTGCAGGTAGGCCGCCGCGCGTTCACCCTGTGCGCGCAGGATCCGGCTCTGGCGTTCACCCTCCGCGGACAGGATCGCCGACTGCTTGGAACCCTCGGCCGAGAGGATCTGCGCCTGCTTGGCGCCCTCGGCCGTGCGGATCTGCGCCTCCCGGTTACCCTCCGCGGTGAGGATCATCGCGCGCTTCTCGCGGTCCGCCTTCATCTGCTTCTCCATCGACTCCTGAATCGACGGCGGCGGATCGATGGCCTTGAGCTCGACGCGCGAGACGCGCAGTCCCCAGCGGCCGGTGGCCTCGTCCAGGACCCCGCGCAGCTGCGAGTTGATCTGGTCGCGCGAGGTCAGCGTCTCCTCCAGGGTCATCCCGCCGACCACGTTGCGCAGGGTGGTGATGGTCAGCTGCTCGACCGCGGCGATGTAGTTGCTGATCTCGTACACCGCTGCCTGCGGACTGGTGACCTGGAAGTACACCACCGAGTCGATCTGGACGGTCAGGTTGTCCTGGGTGATCACCGGCTGCGGCGGGAAGGACACCACGCGCTCGCGCAGATCCACTTTGGCGCGGACCCGGTCGGCGAACGGGACCAGGAAGGTCAGCTGACCCGAGACGGTGCGCGAATACCGGCCCAACCGCTCGATCACCGCGGCCTCGGCCTGTGGCACCAGCGCGATCGATTTGAACACGACCACCGCGACCAGCAGGACCAGGACTACAGCGACGATCAGTGCAACCATTTACGGCCCCTTCCACACGACGGCGTGCGCGCCGTCGATCTTCATCACGTACACGGTTTCCCCTTCGGCGTATTCTTCGGACGGGTCGAGAGGCCGGGCGCTCCACACCTCGCCCTCGATCTTGACCCGGCCCGTTTCGTCGTTGACGGTCTCGAGCACCTTGGCCGTCTTGCCCGGCAAGGCGTGCACATTCGTCGGGGTCGGCGGTGGAACGGAGAAGCGCCGCAACATGATCGGGCGCACCAGGAACAGCAGCGCCAGCGCGCTGACCCCGAAGACGATGGCGTCGGTGACCACCGAGGTATCCGCGAATCCGGCCACACCGGCGGTCACCAGTGCGGCGCCGCCCAACATGAGCAGCGTGAAGTCACCGGTGAGCATTTCGGCGGCGGCGAGCGCGATGCCCGCGACCAGCCACACGATAGCGGCCACGCCCTCAACAGTAGCCGTCCGGAACGCCCGTAACCGGGCAAGGACGCGCAAAACGTTGCCGAGACTGTATTTTCGAGCGGGTGAACGAGTACGGCGACATCTACTCCGGCCATGCCCGCACCCGCAAGCGCGCGGTGCCCGAGGTCAGCGCCGAACGCGATCTGGTCGCCGAGGATGCCGCCACCGGATTCTGCGGCGCTGTCGTGGGATTCGAGCGCACCTACGACGGCGAGTTCGTCAAACTCGAGGACCGGCACGGGCTGGTGCGCCTGTTCGCGTTGCGCGAGGCGGCGTTTCTCATCGACGGACAACCGGTGACCCTGGTGCGCCCCAAGGCCGCCGCGCCGCGGCGGCCCACGCGCTCCGCATCCGGATCCACCCGGGTGGAGGGATTGCGGGCCCGCGTCGCGCGCGGGAGCCGCATCTGGGTCGAAGGTGTGCACGACGCGGCGCTGGTGGAACGCGTCTGGGGGCACGACCTTCGGGTGGAGGGCGTGGTGGTGGAACATCTCGAGGGCCTGGACAATCTGGCCGCGCGCCTGACCGAGTTCGAGCCCGGGCCGCGGCATCGCGTCGGAGTCCTGGTGGATCACCTGGTCACCGGGTCCAAGGAGACCACGCTCACGACGGGCCTCGGCCCACACGTACTGGTCACCGGGCATCCGTACATCGATGTCTGGCAGGCGGTGCGACCACAGGCGCTGGGCATCGCGGAGTGGCCGCGGGTGCCGCGCGGGGAGGACTGGAAGACCGGCGTATGCCGGCGACTGGGCTGGGGCACGCCGCAGGAAGGCTGGCGGCGGGTCTACGACGCGGTGGACTCCTTCCGCGACCTCGAGGCGCCGCTGCTGGGCGCGGTCGAACAGCTCATCGACTTCGTGACCGAAACCGACTGAGCCGCATCGTTACTCATCGGCCGGCACATTCAACCAGCGGCCGATGCAGGCCAGCAGATCCTGCGCGTGCACCGGTTTGGTGATGTAATCGCTTGCTCCCGAGGCCAGGCTCTTGTCGCGGTCGCCCGGCATGGCCTTGGCGGTGACCATGATGATCGGCAGCCGGTCGAATCGCGGCATCCCGCGGATCGCGGCGGTGGTGGCGTAGCCGTCCATCTCCGGCATCATCACATCCATCAGGATCACGTCGACGTCCGGATTCGCCTGTAACTTCTCGATCCCCTTGCGGCCGTTGGGCGCGGTGTCCACGCGCATGCCGCTCAACTCGAGCATGCCCGCGATGGCCAGGACATTGCGGGCGTCGTCGTCCACGAGCAGCACCTTGCGACCGCGTAGCCCCGAATACCGTCCGGGACTGCCGGGCTGTTCGAGTTCGGCCGGGTGCGGGTGAGTGAGCAGCAGGATGAACCGCTCCCGGAATTCGTCGGCCGTGCCGACCAACTCCACCTGATGCTTCCGGGCGCTGACCTCCACGTCCCGATAACGCCTCGGATCTACTTCACCGGCCGGATAGGCGAGTACCGCCGCACCTTTCGCCGTCATCTCCGAACGCAGGCCGCCGAGGAAATCCGCGGTGGCCGCGCCCGGCAGGTTCACATCCACCACGACGCACTGGCAGGCCGCGGCGGCGACGAGCGCCTCCTCGCAGGTGCCGACCGATTCGAGGCGAACCGGGCCGTCACTGTCGGCGAGTTCGGCGACCACGCCGGATACCAGGCGAGTCAGCGGGCGTTCGGCCGGATCCTCCATAACGAGCACTGTGCGATCGGATGATTCGGGCCGGGTTCTGGACTCGGCGACGACATCCGGCTGCGGGGTCAACGGCAGCGTCAGCGTGAACGTACTGCCGACCCCGATCCGGCTCTCCGCGCTGATCTGGCCGCCCAGCAGATTCGCCACCTGCCTGCTGATCGACAGACCGAGGCCGGTACCGCCGTAGCGGCGGCTGGTGGTCCCGTCCGCCTGCTGGAACGCCGCGAAGATCGACTCCAGATTCTGCTCGGCGATACCGATTCCGGTGTCGCTCACCGAGAACGCGATGTGCTCGCCGGTGCGGCACACCCGGAGCCGGACCGTGCCCGTCTCGGTGAATTTGACCGCGTTGGACAGCAGATTGCGCAGCACCTGGCGCAGGCGCTGTTCGTCGGTTTCCAGCTGCGGCGGAACGTCGGGCGCGACCTGGACCTCGAAGCGCAGGCCCTTCTGGGTGGTCAGCGGGCGGAATGTGGTCTGCACGTACTCCAGCAGCTCGGGCAGCGCGACCGGTTCGGTGCGGATGTCCATCTTGCCGGCCTCGACCTTCGACAGGTCCAGGATGTCGTCGATCAGCTGCTGCAAATCCTTGCCCGCGGACTGGATCACCTTGGCGAATTCCACCTGTTTGTCGGTCAGGTTCCGCGAGGCGTTCTGCGCGAGCACCCCGGCCAGGATCAACAGGCTGGTCAGGGGGGTACGCAGCTCATGCGACATATTCGCCAGGAATTCGGACTTGTATTTCGAGGCGAGTGCGATCTGCTGGGCGCGTTCCTCGATCTCCTGCCGTGCCTGCTCGATCTCGAAGTTCTTCATCTCGATATCGCGGTTCTGGCGGACCAGCAGTTCGGCCTTCTCCTCGAGATCGGCGTTGGACTGCTGCAACTGCCCCGCCAGCCGCTGGGACTCCCCGAGCAGGGTGTCGGTGCGGGCGTTGGCCATGATCGTATTCAGGTTGACCCCGATGCTCTCCATGAGCTGTTCGAGGAAATCGCGCTGCACCACGGTGAACCGGGCGAACGAGGCCAGTTCGATGACTCCGAGCACCTGATCCTCGAAAACGATCGGCAGCACGATCAGGCTGGCCGGGCGCCCGGCCCCCAATCCGGACGATATCCGCAGATAGTCCGGTGGTGTCCGATCGATCATGATCGTCTGTTTGGACAGGGCCACCTGCCCGACCAGCGACTGGCCGAGATCGAAGACCGTACCGTCCTCGATGCGACCGTATCCGGCGATCAGGCGCAGAATCGAGCGCTCCGGCTCGGGCTCCATCGAGAAGAATGTGCCGTACTGGGCGCCGACCAGCGGGGTCACCTGATTCATGATCAGCTGGGCGACCGCCGACAGGTCGCGATGGCCCTGCAGCCGGCCGGAGATCCGGGCCAGATTCGTATTGAGCCAGGCCTGCTCCTCGTTGGCGCGGGTGGTCTCGCGCAGGGACTGCACCATCGAGTTGATGTTGTCCTTGAGTTCGGCGACCTCGCCCTTGGCCTCGACCGCGATCGACCGGGTCAGATCCCCGGTGGCCACCGCACCGGTCACCTCGGCGATCGCGCGCACCTGGCGGGTCAGGTTTCCGGCGAGCTCGTTCACATTCTCGGTCAATCTCTTCCAGGTTCCGGATACGCCCTCGACCTCGGCCTGACCACCCAGCTGCCCCTCCTTGCCCACCTCGCGCGCGACGCGCGTGACCTCGGCGGCGAAGGAGGACAGCGTGTCGACCATGGTGTTGATCGTCGTCTTGAGTTCGAGGATCTCCCCGCGCGCGTCCACGTCGATCTTCTGCGAGAGCTCACCGCGGGCCACCGCCGTGGTGACCTGGGCGATCGAGCGGACCTGGCTGGTCAGATTGCCCGCCATCGAATTCACGTTATCGGTCAGGTTCTTCCAGGTGCCCGCCACATTCGGCACCCGCGCCTGCCCGCCGAGAATGCCCTCCGTGCCGACCTCACGGGCGACGCGGGTGACCTCGTCGGCGAAGGCGGACAGCGTGTCGACCATCGTATTGATGGTCTGCGCCAATGCGGCGACCTCACCCTTCGCCTCGACGGTGACCTTCTGCGACAGATCACCCTTGGCGACCGCGGTGGCGACCTGGGCAATGGACCGCACCTGGTCGGTGAGGTTGTCGGCCATCACGTTCACCGACTCCGTCAGGCCCTTCCAGGTACCCGACACACCCTTCACATCCGCCTGACCACCCAGGCGGCCCTGGGTGCCGACATCGCGGGCGACGCGGGTGACCTCG
>NZ_BDCC01000030.1 GCF_001613305.1 Nocardia vaccinii NBRC 15922 | reverse complement strand
CTTGAGCTCGAGAATCTCACCGCGCGCGTCGACCGTGATCTTCTGGGACAGATCACCTTTCGCGACGGCGGTGGTGACCTCGGCGATCGAGCGCACCTGCGCGGTGAGGTTCCCGGCCATGATGTTCACCGATTCGGTCAGGTCACGCCAGGTGCCCGAGACCTCGGGCACCTTGGCTTGCCCGCCGAGGCGGCCCTCGCTGCCGACCTCGCGTGCCATACGCGTCACCTCGTCGGCGAACGAGGAGAGCTGATCGACCATCGTATTGATGGTGTTCTTCAATTCCAGCAGCTCACCCTTGACGTCCACGGTGATCTTCTGGGAGAGGTCGCCCTTGGCCACGGCGGTGGCCACACCCGCGATATCGCGCACCTGTGAAGTGAGGTTGTCGGCCATCGCGTTGACCGAATCGGTCAGGTCCTTCCAGCTGCCCGACACGCCGGGAACCGACGCCTGACCACCGAGTTTGCCCTCCGTTCCGACCTCACGCGCGACCCGGGTGACCTCGGTGGTGAACAGGGCCAGCTGATCCACCATGCCGTTGAAGACGAGCGAGATCTCGTCCAGGACCGGATCGCCGACCTTGGGCAGATACCGCCGGAAGTCCCCGTCGCGCACCGCCTTGAGCCCGTCCAGGAGCGGCTGGAGGCGCTCGTCGTTGCTGTTCACACGATCCGCTGCGGCGGTGTCGGTGTCGATGGTCATCGCTGTCCCCGCTTCCCCTGGGGCCTACGGAATCTACAGATCCACGTCGAAACAGTTCTCGCCCGCGGCGACCCGCCGCACAATCTCGAGCAGGTCGTCGAACAGGCCGGTCTTGAGCACCAGACCCGCGCCACCGGCCGCGATCACCCGGTCACGCGTGGTCCGATCCGCATCTCCGGTGAAGACCAGCACCCTGGCCGCCGGGGACACCTCCCGCAATCGCCCGATAGCGTCGATACCGTTACCGTCGGGCAGCCGCCGGTCCAGCAGGATAACATCGGGCCGGATCCGGGCGGCGGCGGCGACCGCAGCCGCGACGGAACCGGTCGTCTCGACCAGGTCGATATCCTCGACCAGTTCGAACGCCGATTCGAGCGCCATCACCACCATCGGGTGGTCCTCCGCCAGCAGCAGCCTCGTGGGACCGCCCGGTATGTCAGCCGACATACCCGCAGTCTATGCCGACACCGCGCTGGTATCGCGCCTCGACCAGGTAATGGGTTCCCCTCCCCGGGCGGCGCTCGATCCGCCGGACACCAGCCGGGCAGCTGCCACCCTCGACACAGCCCATCACTCGCAGCCGTTCGATCACGCGATCGGTCACCGCACCGAAACGGTGGATACGGGACATCTCGATCGCACCGGGACACGGCATCGCCTGCTCCAGGACCTCGCCGGACATGGCGGAAGGCGGCACGTCATTCGGTTCCATCACCGGCGGCCGGGCACGAGAGTGCGTGCGACACCGGCCGATTCGCCGGGCACAGGCGTCGTGGTCACGGCCGGTGTCGCAGGCCCGGCCGTTGCGATTCATGGCCTCCCCGGTCAGCCCCGATGCCACGCACAGCAGCGGGACGGACCGGCACACATGGGCGGCCCACAAGCAACGGCGCAGTTATGCTCGAAACATGTGTTCTCCCAGTGCCACGCTCACCGCGTGGGCCGGCGCGTGGCTGGCCGGTCGCGGCGCGCCCGACGACGTGCTGGACTCGCTGCACGCGTGGGCGCCCCGCCAACTGGTCGCCGCCGGAGATCCGGTCACCGGCGGACACACCGGGCTGCCGTGGCCCGGCGGCGAATCGCTGGGCCGGGGTGGAGCCGGAATTATGCTGCTGCTCAAGCTGATTCGCGAGGAGTCCGATGATCCGCGGGCGCGGCTGCGGCTGATGCTGCCGGTCCCCGGTGATGTGCGCGGGCTGCCGACCGGTAGCGAATTCGCCGCCGCGGCCCTCGAGGCGCAGGAGGGCATCCTGGTCGGCGTACCCGGCGGCGACGGGATGGGCTTGGTGCCGGAGTGGGTGGACGAGCAGACCCTGCAGTGGACCGTCTACCGCACGCCGGTTCCGCAGGTCGCGGAGCAGGACATGGCACTGGGTGAGGCCGAGTACGCGATCCGCCAGGCCGTTCGCGATGCCGCGGACGCACTCGCGCACCTCCAGACCACCGCGGTGAACTCCGGCGGCCCCGACCCGCGCGAACTCATCGAGGACGAACTGGCCGAGTACGCCCGCCACGAATATCCCGAGTCGATCCCGCTGCGCGCGCGACGCATCCTGGACACGGCCGACCACGTGGCGGCCATCCTGACCGTAGCGCAGCACGAACCGGCCTCGGCGCCCAGTTCGGCCAGTGCGATGGCCGCGCAGGAGACCCTGTTGCGCCCGCTCTGGAACGCCATCCGCGCCGCCCGCCTGGCCGCGATACACGCGACCGTCTGAACTCGGCGCCGGGCGTCAGTGTTTGGTCACGATCCGCTCGGGCTCGCCGGGTTTCCAAATCACCACGTCCACATGCCCGTCACCGACCAGGACGGCCGAGGCGCCGGTGATATCGGCGGCGAAGAACGGCTCGAGCCGCTCCCCGCGCAGATCGAATCCCGTGTCCTCGTACAACGATTCGGCCCAGCGGCGCTGCAAGTCGGCATCGGGCACCTCGCGCACCGTGCCGAAGAGTTTCGCATCGCCGTCGCCGACCTGCGGGTCGACGGTGGCCGTGTGCAGACAGAACCGCGGGTCGCGTCGCAGATCCCGGAATTTCGTGGTGCCGGGCATACCCACCAGCCACAGTTCCCCCTCGAAGATTCGCGGTTCGAGCGGGCTGATTCGCGGATAGCCGTCCGAACGGGTCGTAGCCAGCAGGCACAGATTCCCGGTCGCGGCGTGACGGCGCCGGAACACCTCCGAGATCCGCGGAGACGTCTCGGTGAACTCGCTCCAGATGCTCATGCCGCCAACGCTAGCCTCGCCCACCGACATATCCGCCGCGTCCGGGGCGGCCCGGCCGTCGCACCGCTCTGATTGAATGAGCGCGGTTACATTTCCGGCAGATATCGAGGTCGCGTTCATGCACTCCCTCCGCACCGCCGCCATGGTCCTGGCGATCGTGGCAGCCGGTACCACCGTCGGCGTGACGCCCGCCGCCGCCGTCGTCGGCGGCGCGCAGGTGTCCGCCGCCGACTACCCCTGGCTCGGCGCGATCGGCTCGCCCGCGTTCCCGCTGCGGCCCGGCGGTCAATTCTGCGGCGGCGCACTCATCGCCCCGGACAAGGTCCTGACCGCAGCGCACTGCGTGATCTTCGCGAAGCCCGTGCCCGCAGCTCTGACGGTGACCTTCGGCCGCGCCGACCTGGCCGGTCCGGGCGGAATCACCGTGCGGGTCAAGGCGATCCGGGCGGATCCCCGGTTTCGGATCTCGACCTTCGACAATGGTCTGAGCTTCCACCACGACGTCGCCGTCCTGACCCTGGACACCCCGCTCACGCTCCCGACCGTCCGTGTCGCCGCACCACACGGGCGCACCGGCACGGTCGTCGACTGGGGCGCGACCTCCGATACCGACTACTCGAACACGCGTCTGCGCGCGGCCACCGTGCCGCTGGCCTCCGATGCCTCCTGCGCCGCCGCCTACGGTCCCGAATTCGATCCGAAAGAGGCCTTCTGCGCCGGATCGACCACCGCCGACACCGGCGAATTCGACAGCGGCGGACCACTTCTCATCCACGGCGCGGTCGCCGGAATCACCTCCTGGGGCAAGGGTGCGGCACAACCCGGCTTCCCGGGCGTCTATGCCCGGGTCCCGGCGACGGACCTGTGAGTCCTGCTGCTAGAGCGCGAATTTCACGGCCATGGCGATACCGCAGGTCGCCGCGATCACCCGCAGCGCGGTGCCGGGCAGCCGCCGCGCGAAGGCCGGACCCACCCAGCCGCCGATCAGGAATCCCAGGCCGAGCGGCACCACCGCGGCCCAGTGCACCGGCCCGAAAAGTGCGAAACCCACTGCCGCGGTACCGTTCGCGCACATGCTGACGGTGTTCTTCACCGCATTGACCTCTTGTTGCGTCCATCCCGGGAACATGGCGGTGAGGATCGCCATGATGAGGATGCCGCCCGCGGCGCCGAAGTATCCGGCGTAGACCGCCGCGCCGAACAACAGGATCCGCAATCCGCGTTCGCGCCACCGTCGATCCGCCCCGTCGTAGACCTCCCGCAGGCGGGCCAGCCGGGGTTGGGCGAGCAGGAATATCGACGCACCGCCGATCAGGAAGGGCACCACGACCTGAAAGGAGGACGCGGGGGCGAGCAGCAGCGTAATCGCGCCCACCGTGCCGCCCGCCGCGGTCAGCAGGCCCAGCCGCAGTGTCACCCGGCCCCGGCCCGCGAGCTCCGAGCGCGACCCCGCGGTCGCGCCCAGGCCGGTGAATACCAACGCCACCGTATTGGTGACATTCGCCGCGACCGGCGGCAGGCCCATGGCCAGCAGTGCCGGGAACGAGACGAGCGAGGCCAGACTCACCAGTACGCTGACCAGTCCCGCGGCGAAGCCGGTACCCAACAACTCGAGCCCCTGCCATGGGTCCACCACCGCACACCATCCCGCTTCCACATCGGACTCCGCCAGCAGTCACCGATCACCCCGGCGGCCCGAATCGCCGGAACGACGCTTCATTCAAACATCCCATGAATATCGGCGCATCGGAGATATCGGCATTCTTGCCGCCAGACCCGCACCCGCGAGTACCACGAGCATCAATTCGAGCCGGTGGCACAACGGGATTCGAGTAGTGACCTACTCGGGTCCGAGACAGCTGACCCGACATACGCTTTGCGCAACGTCAGAGTTCGACAGCGGCACAACACAGTTCACCAAGGTTCGACCGCATCGTCGAGAAGGTTCATGCCGGCGATGCCGGCATGCGCGAGGTTCGGATGTGCGACAAGGTCAACAAACAACGTCAGGTTCGCGATTCGGCGCGGTAGCGCCGGCGAAGTAACGACGTCACCGAATCGACCTCGGTCCGGGATAACCCGGCACGCGGCGGGCACCAAGCCCGCTCAGCGTCCCGGGAGGTGAGAACCGAATCCCGTCCGCGGCGGCGGTGCGGCTCGACTTCCCGTCGGGTGACCACGGTCGAGTCCGCGCACGGCCGGGCCGACCACCCGACCGGGGCGCTATCGCGTACGGCGCGGCTGCTCGCAGCAGCCGACGGCGCACGGGGCACCGTTCACGGTGCAACCGTAGCCCGGAACCGCGCCCAGACGACGTGGGGCCACGTCGGTGAGGTGTTCCTCGACGAGTTCGGCGACGAGCCGGGCGAAGCGTGGATCGGTTCCCGGAGTCGCCGCGCGGGCGAAGGCCATATCGAGTTCACCGGCCTTCTCGCGTGCCTCGTTGTCCAGGTCCCAGATCACCTCCAGGTGGTCCGAGACGAAACCGACCGGGCAGATGACGACCGCGTCGACGCCGGTGGCCGAAAGTGCGCCCAGGTGATCGACGATGTCGGGTTCGAGCCACGGCACCCGCGGCGGGCCGGAACGGGACTGCCACACCACATCGTACTCGGCGAATCCCGTTGCCGCCGCGCACAATCGGGCCGCCTCGGCGACTTGGCGACTGTAGAGTTTCCCGCCTTCGGCCGGAGGTCCGGCCGAGAGGTCCGCGGACACGGGAATCGAATGTGCGGTGAAGACCAGCCGGACGCCCTCGCGCCGCTCGGCCGGAATCTCCCGCAGCGCGGCGTGAATCGCGTCCGAGAAGGATTCGATCAGCAGCGGATGATCGAAGTACTGGCGCAACTTCACCAGTTCCGGTGCGTCCGTGACCGCCTCGCGCGCCCGGAGAATGTCCTCGTCGTATTGGCGGCATCCCGAGTAGCCGCCCCAAGCCGAGGTCGGGAACACCAGCGCCCTCCGCACACCGTCCGCCCGCATCCGCTCGACCGTGTCCTCGGCCATCGGATGCCAGTTCCGATTGCCGAAGTACACCGGCAGATCGATACCGCGCGTGGCGAATTCGGCCTCGACCGCCGCGATGATGTCCCGGTTGAGGGCGTTGATCGGCGAGATGCCACCGAAATGCAGATAGTGCCGCGCGACCTCCTCGAGCCGTTCGCGCGGCACGTCCCGGCCCCGAGTGACGTTCTCCAGGAACGGCATCACGTCCTCGGGACGTTCGGGGCCGCCGAAGGACAGCAGCAGAACCGCGTCGAATCCCATGCCGGCGTCGGAACTCAATGTTGATCGGGCAGGCCCGCGTGCCCTGCGTGGTTACGCTCCGCTGCCGCCTCCGGGCCTGACGCGGGCCCGCCGTTCCCGGAGAAGTTCTCGGGGAACCAGGTGTTGTGGCTCGCGCCGCCGTCGACGTAGATGATCGATCCGGTGGTTCCGGGCAGCCAGTCCGACAGCAGGGTCACGATCGAGCGGGCCACCACGGTCGGATCGTCCACATTCCAGCCGATCGGCGACGCGCCGTCCCAATAGGTGTTGAGCATGTTGAGCTGCTTGGCGTCGTCGGTCGCGGTACCGGCGATGGCCTTGGCCGCGAGGGTCTTGATCGGACCCGCGGCGATCAGGTTCGAGCGGACCCGCTTGGCCGTGCCCACCTCACGCGCGACATACCGGTTCACCGACTCCAGGGCGGCCTTGGCCACGCCCATCCAGTTGTAGTAGGGCATGGCGGTGCGCGGATCGAAGTCCATGCCCACGATCGAACCGCCCTCGTTCATCGCGGGCAGCACGGCGCGCGCCAGCGAGGCATAGCTCCAGGCGGAGATCTCGAACGCCTTGGCGGCATCGGAGCCCGGGCCGTCCAGGAACGGCAGCGCCTCCGGCCCCATCAGGGTGCGCGGGGCGAAGGCGATCGAGTGCAGCACTCCGTCCACGCCCTCGGGTGCGTGCTCACGGACCCGGTCGGCCAGGCTCGCGAGATCCTCCTCGCTGGTCACATCCAGCCCGATGGCCGGGGGAACCTCCTGCGGCAACCGCTTGGCGATCCGGTCGATCAGCCGCAGCCGCTCCGGAATGCCCGTGATGACCACCTTCGCACCTTGCTCCTGCGCGACCGCCGCCGCGTGGAACGCGATCGACGAATCGGTGATGATCCCGGTGATCAGTACGGTCTTGCCGTTGAGCAATCCGCCCATGAGTTGTCGGTTCTCCTCGTTGAAAGTCTGCGTGGGGTATGACGGTGAAGCGGGTTCGGGCGAGCTCAGTGGCCCATGCCCAGGCCGCCGTCGACCGGGATGATCGCGCCGGAGATGTAGGAGGCGTCGTCGGACGCCAGGAAGCTGATCGCGGCGGCGACCTCCTCGGGGTCGCCGATGCGTCCGGCCGGGATCGCCTTGAGGGCGATTTCCTTCATGTCGTCGGTCATGTCCTCACGGGTCATATCGGTGTCGATGAAACCGGGCGCGACGACGTTGGCGGTGATGTTGCGCGAGCCGATCTCGCGGGTGATCGCGCGGGCCATACCGACCAGGCCGGACTTCGCGGCGGCGTAGTTCACCTGCCCGGCCATGCCCATCTGGCCCACCACCGAGCCGAGGAACACGATCCGGCCCCAGCGCGCCCGCAGCATCGCACGGTTGGCCCGCTTGGCCACCCGCCACGCGCCGGTGAGGTTCGCGTCGATGACGCGGGCGAACTGCTCCTCGCTCATCCGCATCAGCAGCGTGTTGTCCACGATGCCCGCGTTGGCGACCAGCACCTCCACCGCACCCTGATGCGCCTCGACTTCGCCGAATGCGCGATCGATCGATTCCGCGTCCGTCACATCGCATTTCACGCCGAACAGCCCGTCCGGCACGCCCGAACCACGATGGGTGACCGCGACCTTGTGTCCGTCGGCGGCCAGGCGCTGCGCGACCGCGAGTCCGATGCCGCGATTGCCACCGGTGACGAGTACCGACCTGGAAGTTGTAGGCATAGAGCCAAACTTAACGCGTCGGTACGGAAATGCCTACCGCGGGGGGCAGTAGCCCTCGGCCGGCGTGCCACCGATACGGCGACGGACGCCGCCCGCATCGCCCGATGCAATGAGACGGCGTCCGCCACAACGGTTTTCGTTCGATCAGGGCAGGCGCTGACGGTACACCAGACCCGTCACGACACCGGCCGCACTGATCAGCAGGCCCAGCAGCAGCCACGGCCGACTGGCGTCACCCACGACCGTTTCGTACCCGATCTGGCTCTGCAACTTGTCGTACGCGTTGTTGAGCTCCTGCAGCGAGGTCGCGGTGAAGAACTGTCCGCCGGACAGGTCGGCGACCTTGTGCAGAGCGTCGTCGTCGACGGGTACCGGCTGTCCCTTCGAGCCGCCGGAGCCGTCCGGGATGTCGACCACGCCCCATTGGGTGCCGAACGAGATCGTCGAGATCGGCACCCCCTTCTGCTTGGCCAGTCGCGCGGCCACGAACTCGTGCCGGGGATTGTCGACGTCGTCGGCGTCCGGCACCGTCTGCTTGCCATCGGACATCAGCACGATGCGCGCGGGCGGCGGCGAGGAGGCGCCGCCGAGCACGGTGGCCAGGGTGTCGATCCCGCTGAGGCTGGTGAAGATGCCCTCACCGGTCGCGGTGCGCTCGGCGAGCTGCAGGTTGTTCACCGCCGCCTTGACCGTGTCGTGATTAGTGGTCGGGTTGACCAGCAGCGAGGCGGTGCCGGCGAAACTGACCAGCCCGAGATTGATCCCGTGCGGCATCGAGTCGATGAACCGGCCCGCGGCCTCCTTCGCCGCCTGGATGCGGCTCGGCTTGACGTCGGTGGCCTCCATCGACAGCGAGACGTCGATGGCCAGCATCACCGTGGCGCGGTTGCGCGGGACCTTCTTCGCCATGGTCGGCCCGGCCGCCGCGACCGTCAACAGGACGAGCCCGACGAGCATCAGCACCACGGGAGCGTGCCGCCACGCACTGGGCCCCTTCGGGCTCACGCCCTCCAGCAACTCCATATTCGCGAAACGCAGCATATGCCGCTTGCGACGACGTTGGACGAGCACGTACAGCAGCGCGACGAGCGCGACGACGATCAGGAACAGCAGCCAGATCGCCGCGGTGAAGTGCGAAATACTCACTGAAGGGGCACCTGCCCGGTCGGGGCGCCGAAGGTGTGGCGCCGGGTGGACACGAACCGGACGACGTCCGCGATCCAGTCGCGATCGGTGCGCAATTGCATCACCGGCGCGCCGCATCCGCGCAGTTCCGACTCCACTTGCCGACGGTGCAGCTGTGCGGCTCGCGTGAAATCGGCTCGCAGCGTCGGGGTCACGGTGAACTCGCGGGTGTGGCCGGTCTCCGGATCATGCAGTACGACGTCACCGACGTCGGGCAGATCCAGATCCAGCGGATCGAGCACCTCCACCGCGAGCAGATCGTGCCGGCCCGAAACCGCGCGCAGCGACCGCTGCCAGTCCAGATCGCCGAGGAAGTCCGAAATCACCACGGCCAGACCACGTTTGCGCTGCGGGCGGCGGAGCGATTCGATCGCACCGCGCAGATCTCCGCGCACGCCGTCCGCGGCGCGCGGGGTGGTGGCGATACGACGCAACATCGCCTGCGCGTGCATGCGCCCGCTGCGGGCGGGCAGTCGCACCAGGCGATCGCCGGTGGCCACGATCGCACCGATCCGATTGCCGCCGCCGCTGGTCAGATGGGTGATCGCGGCGGCTGCGGCCACCACCAGATCACGCTTCTGGCAGCCCGCGGTACCGAAATCCAGGCTCGCGGACAGGTCGATCACCAGCCACGTCTCGAGTTCGCGGTCCGCGATCATCTGCCGTACGTGCGGATGGGTGGTGCGCGCGGTCACCGACCAATCCATCTGGCGCACATCGTCACCCGGCTGGTACAGGCGGGCATCGCCCGGCTCCGAGCCGGGCCCCGGAATCAGGCCGAGATGATCACCGTGCAGCACGCCGTCCAGGCGACGCCGCACGGTCAGCTCGAGTGTTTTCAACGCCGCCGACAGCCGCGGGTCGGACAGATCCCCGCCCCGGAAGGAGGGCGGGGCGTGCGAGGGAGTATTCGACGAAATCGTCACTGGCGCAACCGAATCCTGCACCTCGCGCCTCACTGACGGTGCGGCTGGCCGTTCGGCACCGGCGGCGCGGGCGGCTGCGGAACCGCCTGCTGCGGCGCGGGCGCGGCACCGTGCGGGCCCGAGGACGGCATCGGGGCGGCGGGGGTTCCCGCCGGGACCAGGGCGGGCGCGTTGGCCTGGGCCGCGACCTGCGGCAGGCCGACGGTCTGCAGGACGCGACGGATCACGTCGTCGGGGCTGACCTCGTCGGCGAGCGCGTCGTAGGACAGCACCAGGCGGTGCCGCAGCACGTCCGGGATCACCTCGACCACATCCTGCGGCACGACGTAGTCGCGGCCGCGGATCAGCGCGACCGCGCGCGCCGCGGCGATGATGCCCAGGCTGGCACGCGGCGAGGCGCCGTAGGCGACCCAGCCCGCGACGTCGTCGAGCCCGAATTCGGCCGGTTTACGGGTCGCGGCGATCACCCGCACGACGTAGTCGACCAGCGCGTGGTGCACGAAGGTGGTGGCGGCCAGCTGCTGCAGCCGGATCAGCTCCTGCGGCTGCAGGACGTTCTTGGGCTCGGGCGGGGTGACCCCCATCCGGTAGATGATCTCCCGCTCCTCCTCCACCGAGGGGTAGTCGACCAGTACCTTGAACAGGAACCGGTCGCGCTGCGCCTCGGGCAGCGGGTACACGCCCTCGCTCTCGATCGGGTTCTGGGTAGCCATGACCAGGAACGGATCGGGCATCGGATAGGTCTTGCCGCCGATCGAAACGTGCCGCTCGGCCATCACCTCGAGCAGTGCGGACTGCACCTTGGCCGGAGCGCGGTTGATCTCGTCCGCGAGCACGAAATTCGCGACGACGGGACCGAGTTCGGTGTCGAACTCCTCCCGGCCCTGCCGATAGATACGGGTACCGACCAGATCGGTGGGCACCAGGTCGGGGGTGAACTGCACGCGCGAGAAGCTGCCGCCGACGACCCTGGCGAACGTCTCCACCGCCAGCGTCTTGGCGATGCCGGGAACGCCCTCGAGCAGCACGTGACCGCGAGCCAGCACGCCGACGAGCAGCCGCTCCACCAGCCGGTCCTGCCCGACGATGACCCGCTTCACCTCGTAGATCGCCTTTTCCAGGGTCTGGACATCGCGCTCGAGGGTGTTCGGCGCCGGCTCGGGCGTATCCTTCACCGAATCCACTGCGCCTGCACCATCAGTCGAAGTCACCAAAATCCCCGCTTTCACGTTGGTCTTTGTGCGTGCTGCCACAACTATTCCAGGTTCCGGCCCATGGTGCCGCAACCGGGCTGCGTGTTGGCACCGGGCCCGCCGGCGGGTGTGACCGCGCGATTCCCGGCCTCCCCGCCCTTGCCGGACACCGTACGCGCCGTCCACCGCACCGGCCACCGAAAGCCCAGGACGCCGGCCCGTCCGACCGCGCGCTCGTGCCGGGGCGTGGTCAGCTGATCAGGCGCACCGCTTTGGGCATGATCCCGCTCGTACGCACGGCCGTAACCCGCACCACCTCACCGGATTCGGGCGCCTCGATCATCTTGCCGTTGCCCAGATACAGCGCCACGTGCTCACTGCCGTTCCGTCCCCAGAACAGCATGTCACCACGCTCGCGTTGGGCCACAGGCACTTTCGTGCCCATCTGGTACTGATAGCCGCTGTAGTGCGGCAGCGAGATCCCGACGCCGGCGAACGCGTAGACCATCAGGCCCGAGCAGTCGAAACCGATCTTCTTGTAGTCACCGTATTTATCCGCGACGCCCCCGTCGTGGATGCCTTTGGTGGGCCCGTCCTCGTCACCGCCGCCCCAGGCATAGGTGACCCCGAGTTGCGACATCGCGCGGTCGATCACCATCTCGATCAGCTCCGCGGGCGTCCCGTCCGGGCGCACCGGCTTATCGGGCATGGACTTGTGCGGTGGCGGATCGTCGTCGAGTTGCGTGTGCGGACGTTTGCCGTCGCCGAGTTCTTCCGCACGCTCGCGCGCCGCGGCATCGGCTGCGGCGCGCACCGCCGCGGTCGCGGCCGCCGCGGCGGCCGCGAGTTCCTCGGCCCGGCGCTGCCGGTCCCATTCCTCGTATGCCGCGCGCTCGCCCTGCAGTCCCGTGACCTGCTGCCGCGCCGCGTCCAAGCGCTGCTGGGCCACATCACGCTGTGTGATCAGCGCGTCGCGCTGGGCGGTCTGCTCGTTCACCGCTGATTCGGCGGCGGTGACGGCGGTCTGGGCCTCGGATTTCTTCGTCTCCGCGGTCGCGGCGGCGGCATCGGCCGTCTGCTTGGCCTGTCGCGCCGACGAATCGGCGTTGGCGCGCTCGATCTGCGCGCGCCGCATGCCGTTCAGCGCGGCGTCCTGTGAAGTCGAGGCCACGCTCAGTAGCTGCGCCCGCTCCAGGGACCAGCCCGGACTGCCGCCGGACAGGTAGTTGACCATCGAATCCGAGCCGGGGCTCATATAGGCCTGTTCGGCGAACCTGTCGAAATCGGCGCGCGCCAGGTCGACCGCCGCACCCGAGTCCGCGAGCGCACGCTGCGTACCCGCGACCGCCGCCGCGGCCGTATCGGCCCGCTCCCGGGCCGACTGCAGGTCCACCAACGCCTTGTTCACCGCCTCGCGCTTCTGCGCGACGACCGAGTCCAGCTGCTGAATCTGCTGCCCGACCGCGGCCACATCGTTGATCAGCGCGCCGACCTGGTTGACCCCGTTGGTCACCTGGGCGCCGGCCGCGGCGATGTCGTTGTCGCTGGGGTTCGGCGGAGGCGGTGGCACCGCTCCGGCCACGGGCGTCACCACGATCAACACGGCGGCGCATACCAGCAATCCCAAAGCAATCCTGAACGGCCCCCCTCGTATCGTCCCGGCCACGCGCACCCACCTCCCTGGATCCACACCGCGTTCCCGGGAAGCGAAGCGTCACCGGGACCTTCACATGGGGTGATAGCCATAGGCCATCACCCCATGAGTATCAGCGACACCCCTGCTCAACAATGGTCGCTGTATACCCTTATGACACTTCTTCCCCAAGAGTGTCATTCGAAACCGTACGACACATACGTCTCCGAGAGAACACACACGACGTAATCACATTGGCGTAATTTGCCGATTGCTTGAAAATAACTGCAAGCGCGACAGAAATCCCCGCAGAAAACCGACCGTTCGCCTGTTTTCTGCCGGAAACCGGGAGCTCAGGTACGTCGAGCTACGCCTACAAGGCGCACTTTCGAGGCGGAATACCCCACCCACCGGGCCGGTCGGAACCCTCGATCCGAACGCGACCCGGATTCACCGCGACCGGCTCAGCGGACCGCCTCGCGGGCGATCCGGTCCGGCGCGGCCTCGGCCCGGCGCCGCTTGACCAGGTACAACCCACCGGTCACGACCAGAACACCCAGCAGCAGCACATACGTCAGCACCGGCCACGAGATCATTCCGTCGGCCTCGAGGCTCTGCACGAACGCGCGCGTCGCTTCGACGCTGTGGCCGCCGTGCCGGTTCTTGGCGATGTCCTCGGCCTTCTCCAGGCGGTACCGGCTGTAGGTGTCGCTGTAGGTACCCGCCCAGTCGTCGCTGAGCACCAGAACGGTGCCGTGCTCGGTCTTACCGACCTGAGTGGCCAGGTCGCGCAGGCTCGAATCCGGTGACGGATTCCCCGGAACCACCACTACGCTCAGCGGAATCCCGTCTTCCCGGGTCTCGGCGACCACGGATTCCAGATCACTCGGGTCGTCCCCGTTGGGCACGTACACGTGGTCCGCGGCCAGGTACGCGAGGATGGTGTGCACATCGACCTCGGGCGGGATCTCCGCGGCCCTGGGGGTGCCAACCGAGGCAAAGGTGACGGTCATCTTCCATCCGGTCTCGTCGAGTCGCCAACCGGGGCGACTGGCTTCCAACACATGTCACATGATCCGCGCCACAACGGCGCGAGAAGCGAGGCTGCGCCGAAACGCATGGATGCACAGTACGCGACCGGTGCATGATGTTTGCGGGCACGCCGTGCGGTGGGCCCCGCACGTTTCACAGGACAAGCGTACTGTTAGCCTGGGCAGCATGAGGGCGCACAGCTATCGGCCCTCGACCGAGCCGCCGGCACAGCCCCGCCGACGGCCACCTCACCCGGGGCCTTTGTGTCAGGGCCCGGAGGAGGAAGCTTGCGTAACCATGTAGGGCCCCGCACAAGGCCCCTATCAACCCAGAGTGGAGCTGAACGTATGACGACCATCGATACATTCGGCGCCAAGGGCACCCTCGAGGTCGGAGATCGGTCGTATGAGATCTTCCGCCTCTCCGCCGTGCCCGGCACCGAAAAACTCCCTTACGCACTGAAAGTCCTCGCCGAGAACCTGCTCCGCACCGAGGACGGCGCCAACATCACCGCGGATCACATTCGGGCCATTGCCGATTGGGATCCCTCCGCGCAGCCGAACACCGAGATCCAGTTCACCCCAGCGCGAGTCATCATGCAGGACTTCACCGGGGTGCCCTGCGTGGTCGACCTGGCCACCATGCGCGAGGCCGTGACCACCCTCGGCGGCGACCCGAACAAGGTGAACCCGCTCTCCCCCGCCGAGATGGTCATCGACCACTCGGTCATCCTGGACGTGTTCGGCACCGCGGACGCCTTCGAGCGCAACGTCGACCTGGAGTACCAGCGCAACGGCGAGCGCTACCAGTTCCTGCGTTGGGGCCAGGGAGCTTTCGACGACTTCAAGGTCGTCCCGCCCGGCACCGGCATCGTGCACCAGGTCAACATCGAGTATCTCGCGCGCGTGGTCATGGTCCGCAACGGACAGGCCTACCCGGACACCTGCGTCGGCACCGACTCGCACACCACCATGGTCAACGGCCTGGGCGTCCTGGGCTGGGGCGTCGGCGGCATCGAGGCCGAGGCGGCGATGCTGGGTCAGCCTGTGTCCATGCTGATTCCGCGCGTGGTGGGCTTCAAGCTGACCGGTGAGATCCAGCCGGGCGTGACCGCGACCGACGTCGTGCTCACCGTCACCGACATGCTGCGCAAGCACGGCGTGGTCGGCAAGTTCGTCGAGTTCTACGGCAAGGGCGTGGCCGAGGTGCCACTGGCCAACCGCGCCACCCTGGGCAATATGAGCCCCGAATTCGGCTCCACCGCAGCGATTTTCCCGATCGACGAGGAGACCATCAACTACCTGCGCCTGACCGGCCGCACCGACGAGGAGCTCGCGCTCGTCGAGGCGTACGCCAAGGAGCAGGGCATGTGGCACAACGCCGATCACGAGCCCGCCTACTCGGAGTACCTCGAGCTGGACCTGAGCACCGTGGTGCCGTCCATCGCCGGCCCGAAGCGTCCGCAGGACCGAATCCTGTTGTCGGAGTCCAAGGTTGCGTTCCGCAAGGACATCCACAACTACACCAACGACCCCGAGGCCGTCCCGCACTCCAAGCTGGACGAGGCGCTCGACGAGTCGTTCCCGGCCAGCGATCCGGCCGAACTGTCCTTCGCCGACGACGACGCGACCGTCGCGACCGCCGCGAACGGCAGCACGGGCCGCCCCTCCAAGCCGATCCGGGTGCGCAGCGCCGAGCGCGGCGACTTCATCCTGGACCACGGCGCGGTCGCGGTCGCGGGCATCACCTCCTGCACCAATACCTCCAACCCGTCGGTCATGATCGGCGCGGCCCTGCTGGCACGCAACGCCGTGGAGAAGGGCCTGACCAGCAAGCCGTGGGTGAAGACCAACATGGCGCCCGGCTCGCAGGTGGTCTCGGACTACTACGAGAAGGCCGGCCTGTGGCCGTACCTGGAGAAGCTGGGCTTCTACCTGGGCGGTTACGGCTGCACCACGTGTATCGGAAACACCGGCCCGCTGCCGGAGGAGATCTCCCAGGCGGTCAACGACAACGACCTCACCGTCACCGCGGTGCTGTCGGGTAACCGCAACTTCGAGGGCCGCATCTCCCCCGATGTGAAGATGAACTACCTGGCCTCCCCGCCGCTGGTCATCGCGTACGCGCTCGCGGGCACCATGGACTTCGACTTCGAGCAGGACTCGCTGGGCAAGGACAAGGACGGCAAGGACGTCTTCCTGAAGGACATCTGGCCCTCCTCGCAGGAGATCGACGACACCATCAAGTCTGCGATCAGCCAGGACATGTTCCGCAAGTCCTACGCCGACGTGTTCAAGGGCGACGAGCGCTGGCGGAACCTGCCGACCCCGGCAGGCGACACCTTCGCGTGGGACGAGAACTCGACCTACGTCCGCAAGGCGCCGTACTTCGACGGCATGGAACTCGAGCCCGCCCCGGTCGAGGACATCAAGGGCGCGCGCGTGCTGGCACTGCTGGGCGATTCGGTCACCACCGACCACATCTCCCCGGCCGGTCCGATCAAGTCCGGCACCCCGGCCGCGCAGTACCTGGACGCGCACGGCGTCGAGCGCAAGGACTACAACTCGCTGGGTTCGCGGCGCGGTAATCACGAGGTGATGATCCGCGGCACCTTCGCCAACATCCGGCTGCGCAACCAGCTGCTGGACGACGTCTCGGGCGGTTACACCCGCGACTTCACCCAGGACGGCGGTCCGCAGGCGTTCATCTACGACGCCGCGCAGAACTACCAGGCCGCGGGCATCCCGCTCGTCGTCCTCGGAGGAAAAGAGTACGGTTCGGGCTCCTCGCGGGACTGGGCCGCCAAGGGCACCCGCCTGCTGGGTGTGCGTGCGGTCATCACCGAGTCGTTCGAGCGCATCCACCGCTCGAACCTGATCGGCATGGGCGTCATCCCGCTGCAGTTCCCGGCCGGGGAGTCGGCCGCCTCGCTGAAGCTGGACGGCACCGAGACCTTCGACATCGAGGGAATCACCCAGCTGAACGAGGGCAAGACGCCCGAGACCCTGAAGGTGACCGCCACCAAGGAGAACGGCGACAAGATCACCTTCGACGCGGTCGTGCGCATCGACACCCCCGGTGAGGCGGACTACTACCGCAACGGCGGCATCCTGCAGTACGTCCTGCGCAACATGATCAACACGTAGGACCTGCCGCCCGGCGGCCTCGAGGTCCGGCGGTCGAGACTCGCGTTTCGACCGCCGGACAACGAGCCGGTCGCGAATCCCTTCTCGTACGACTCGCTTCCAACGGGGTTGGGCGGGTGCACATCTCATCCGCAGGCGCCCCCTCCCCGACCTTGTACCGTTGAACTCTGCGCCGGTCGACCCCGGCGCAGCGCGCTGTATTCCGCTGGAGGAGCCCATGCCAAAGGTCAGTGAGGACCATCTCGCCGCCCGGCGCAGCCAGATCCTGGACGGGGCGCGGCGCTGCTTCGCCGAATTCGGCTACGAAGGCGCCACCGTACGTCGCCTGGAGGAAGCCATCGGGCTATCGCGCGGCGCGATCTTCCACCACTTCCGTGACAAGGACGCGTTATTCCTGGCGCTTGCCCAGGAGGACACCGAACGGATGGCCGATATCGCCGCCAACCAGGGTCTGGTGCAGGTCATGCGGGAGATGCTGGCCGATCCGGCACAGTACAACTGGCTCGGCACGCGACTGGAGATAGCCCGGCGGCTGCGGACCGATCCGGAATTCGCCGCGGGTTGGACCCAGCGTTCGGCCGAGCTGACCGCGGCCACGCTGGCCCGCCTGGAACGCCGCAAGGCCGCGGGCGCGCTGCGCGACGACGTGCCGACCGATGTCCTGCTCGGCTATCTGGATCTGGTGCTCGACGGGCTCATCGCCCGCATCGCCTCCGGCCACACGAACGACAACCTCACGGCCGTGCTCGATCTGGTCGAAGCCTCGGTGCGCCGCAAGGGCTGAGCCGAGAATCGCCCCGCGATGGCACTCGATGCAAAATTGCACGCGTTGCGATATTGCGGCAAATGCCAGTGTGCGCGGACTGCCATCGGTACGGGTGGCCGGGTGAAATAATTTCCGGACGCTCTCGGCAAATCGTGTCCGACACCACTGCCCGGCCGGAAATAGCAGGCATTCGGCACACGTTCGGCAAGGTATGACCTTTGCTGTCCCCGTTACCGTCCGCGGCTACGAACTCGATGTCAACGGCCATATGAATCAAGCCGTCTATCACCAGTACGCCGAGCACGCCCGCTGGGAGGCGATGCGCGCGGCCGGCCTGGTGCCGGACAAAATGCTGCACGCCGGACTGGGCCCGGTGGTGCTCGAGTCGACGGTGCGGCATCTGCGCGAGCTGCATCTGGGCGACGAGGTGACGGTCACCTGCGAATTCGAATGGGGCCAGGGCAAGGCGTTCCGGATCAACCAGCAGATCCGCAAACTGGACGGGACGGTGTCCGCGGAGTTCACGGTCGTCACCGGCCTGATGGATCTCACCGCACGCAAACTCGTTCCGAATCCGATCGAGCGGTTCCGCGAGCTGTCCGAGTCCGCGGACATCCTAGGGCTGTGAGGTGTTGAGCGGTCAACCGAAAGACTCTCGGCGATAGCACATTCCGGGTCGCTGCCACCGAATGTCGGGGCACCGGAATTCTTTCGTTGCCGACCGGTCAGGAGGCCGATCGGGATATGATCCAGGGCACGCTCGGCTTCCGTGGCAAACCGCGAGCAGATCGGAGACCAGCCTCATGACCGATGCCGTCCATCCCTCCGTGTCCACCTTCCCTGAGCCACGTCCCGATAGCCAGGAGGTTGCGCCGCTACTGTCCGGCTATTTGATAGCCGAATCGACGCGGGCGGTGAGTGTCCGCGTGCACGAGGGCACCTGGACCTTCGATCGAGCGGATGTCCTCGGCATCGATCTGGTGGGGTCCGCGCCGCCGCATGCCGACGGCGATCCGGTCGCGCGTCCGGTGCGAGTGCGCATCCGGGCGGGTGCGACCGCGGACTTCACCCGGCGGCTGCGCATCGAGATCACCGACCGCCCGATGACGTTGCCGCAGCAGCACTCTCCCGCACGTGGCGACGATCTGCTGGCCCGCCTGACCGAACGCTGGGCCCGCGATCTGCAATTATCCACCGATCCGGCCGTCGGCGGGGTCACCATGACTCGCAGTCAGACCCGTTCGTTCGCGCGCAGCGACGACGCGATGGCCTGCGACAGCCTCGACTGAGAGGTCCGTCCGATGGCCCGCGCGACCGGGTCGGTGCTGATCGTCACCGAGGCCGACGACCTGCACGCCGACGCGATGGCTGCGACTCTGCGAAAGCACCACGGCGTCAGCCCGATTCGTCTCGACATGCGCGACTTCCCGCGCGAGACCGGTAGTTTCCGGCTCGATCGCGCGGGTACCGCGCGGTCGCTGTCGCACCTGCGCGGTCTGGACGAGGTCGCATCGGTGTGGTGGCGTCGGCCGCACCAGACCGTGGTGCCCAGCGGGGTGCGCCGCGCCGACGACGACTACCGGCAGGCCGAATGCGACGGATTCCTACAGGGACTGCTGTGGTCGATTCCGGCGGTCTGGGTCAACGATCCCGGCACCGACCGCACCGCGACTCGCAAGATCGTGCAACTCGAGACCGCCCGCCGCGCCGGATTCGTCATCCCGGAGACCCTGGTCACCAACGATCCGGACGAGGCACGCAGCTTCGTCGGCTCACGGCCGGGTCCGGTGGTCTACAAGCGCACCGGAACCGGGCCCGCGGAATTCTCCGAGACGCGCGTGGTCACGCCCGCGGACCTGGCCCGCCTGGATACGATCCGCTCTGCGCCCACGACCTTCCAGGACTATGTCCAGGCCGATTGCGATCTGCGCGTGGTCTGGATCGACGGGGTCGAGTGGACCGTGCGCATCGACTCGCAATCCGGTGTGGGACGGGTGGATTCACGCCTGGACACTTCGGTCGACTTCATCCCCGAACGCCTGCCCGCCACGGTGAGCAAATCGATCGCCACGGTGATGGGCGCGCTCGGACTGACCTTCGGCGTACTGGACATCCGCCTCGGTACCGACGGCGAGTACTACTTCCTGGAGGTCAACCCGCAGGGGCAGTTCGCCTATCTCGAGATCAAAACCGGTTTGCCGATATTCCGCAGTCTCGCAGGATATCTCGTCCTCGGTGACGCGAGCGTGCCGCTCGAGTGAGCACCATACCGGGGCGAATTACTTACTCGCCGCGGCCTTCCGGCGATTGGCGCCACCGCGGCTGCGGAGTTGCACATGCGACTCCACGAGCACGTTGTGGATGAATCCGTACGAGCGCCCCGTCTCGCGCGCCAGCGAACGGATACTGGCCCCCGCCTCGTACTGCTTCTTGAGCTGGGTTTGCAAGCGGTCGCGGGACTTTCCGGTCACGCGCGTACCTTTACCCAACGTGGATTTCCCCTGTGTGGGCCTGTCACTCATGGCTTCCTCCGGTCGCCCTGCAGCCTGATTCAAGGCTAGAACTACAAGCATGCAGTGATCAACGTTTCCGTGTGATCAACCTCACGATAATTGTCCGGAATCGGCATCGGCGACAATTTTCGGCGCTGTACGCCGTCTGCACAGCCGAACACAACATCGAACGGACTACAGGAGCCTCCCATGCGCAGGATCACCGCAGGACTCTTCATCGCCCTGGACGGCGTCGTCGCCGATCCGCAGGACTGGCACTTCCCCTACTTCAACGACGAGATGGGCGCCGCGGTCACCGAGCAGATGGGCGCCGCCGACACCATGCTGTTCGGCCGCACGACCTACGAGGGTTTCGCCGCCGCGTGGCCCGAACGCGAGCGCGAGGGCGGCCCGGACGCCGAAATGGCGCGGCACTTCGGCGACATCCGCAAGATCGTGGTCACGCACCGCGAGATGGACCTGCAGTGGCGCAATTCCGAGGTGCTGCGGGGCGATCTGGTCGAGGCGGTGACCGCGCTGAAGCAGGAGCCCGGCGGCGATATCGGACTGAGCGGTTCGGTATCGATCGTGCGGCAGTTGCTGTCCGCACAGCTGATCGATGAACTGCACCTGCTCGTGCACCCGATCGCGATGCGCTCGGGCCTGCGGCTGTTCGACGAGGCCGATACGCCGATGCCGCTGACCCTGCTGCGTTCCGCGACGTTCGAGACCGGCGTGGTACACACCGTCTACGGGCCCGGCGAACTGCTCGAGGGCGGTTACGAGCAGGCCCGTGACAACCTCCGGTAGCTATGCGAGCTGGATCAGCTCCAGATAATCCTGCGACCAGTGATCCTCGGTGCCGTCGGGCAGCATGATCACCCGTTCCGGATTCAGCGCCTCGGCGGCGCCGGGATCGTGGGTCACCAGAACCACGGCCCCGGCGTAACTGCGCAAAGCGTCCAGCACCTGCTCGCGCGACACGGGGTCCAGGTTGTTGGTCGGCTCGTCCAGCAACAGCACATTCGCCGCTGAGGAGACCAGTCCGGCCAGGGCCAGACGGGTCTTCTCGCCGCCGGACAGCGTCCCCGCGGGCTGTTCCAGCTGCGGACCGGAGAACATGAACGCGCCGAGCAGGCTGCGTAGCTCCTGCTCCCCCGCGCCCGGTGAGGCGTGCCGGATGTTCTCCCAGACCGTGGCGTTGTCGTCCAGGGTGTCGTGCTCCTGTGCGAAATAGCCGACCTTGAGGCCGCGGCCGGGCTCGACCCCACCCGCTGTCGGAGTCTCGACTCCCGCAAGGAGTTTCAGCATGGTGGTTTTACCCGCGCCGTTCAGGCCGAGCACCACCACGCGACTGCCCCGATCCACCGCGAAGCTGACGCCGGTGAAAATCTCCAGGGAGCCGTAGAGTTTGGTCAGGTCCGTCACCATCAGCGGCGTGCGGCCGCAGGGAGCGGGCTCCGGGAATTTGATCCGGGCCACCTTGTCGGCCACCCGCACCTCGTCCAGATCCGCGAGCAGCCGGTCCGCGCGCTTGGACATCTGGTGCGCCGCAGCGGCTTTCGTGGCCTTCGCGCCCAGCTTGGCGGCCTGGGCCCGCAGCGCGCTCGCCTTCTTCTCCGCGTTGGCGCGTTCACGCACCCGGCGTTGCTCGTCGGTGGCGCGGGCGTCGAGGTACTTCTTCCAGCTCATGCTGTAGATGTCGGCCTCGCCGCGCACCGCGTCCAGGAACCAGACCTTGTTCACCACGTCGGCAAGCAGATCCACATCGTGGGAGATCACGATCAGACCGCCGTCGTGGTTCTGCAGGAAGCCGCGCAACCAGGTGATCGAATCGGCGTCGAGGTGGTTGGTGGGCTCGTCCAGCAGCAGCGTCCGATCGCTGCGGCCACCCGAACCGTCCGAGGCGGAGAACAGGATGCGCGCCAGCTCGATACGACGGCGCTGACCGCCGGACAGGGTGCGCAACTGCTGATTCAGAACGCGATCCGGCAGGCCGAGGCTGTTGCAGATACGCGCGGCCTCACTCTCGGCGACGTAACCGCCCAGTGCGGAGAACCGATCCTCCAACTGGCCGTACTTGCGCACCGCCTTCTCGCGTTCGGCGTCGTCGGCCACCTCGGCCATGCGCGCCTGCTGCTTCTCCATATCGCGGATCAGCGCGTCGAGGCCGCGGGCGGACAGGACCCGGTCGCGGGCCAGCACGTCGAGATTGCCCTCGCGCGGATCCTGTGGCAGGTAACCGATTTCGCCGGACCTGGTGACCGTGCCCGCGTAGGGCTCGCCCTCACCGGCCAGGATGCGCAGCGTCGTCGTCTTACCGGCGCCGTTGCGCCCGACCAGTCCGATCCGGTCACCCGACTGCACCCGCAGCGCCGAACCGGGCGCGGTCAGCAGCGTGCGGATTCCGGCCCGGACCTCCAGGTCGGTCGCGGTGATCACAAAAGTCTCCTCGCAAAATCATCGTGCGGTCACGGGGTGATAGCTCGAGTGTGCGTCGACAGAACGCACGAGAACCACCGATTTTACGCATCCTCCCGATCGACCGCCGTAACGCGCACCACTACCGGGCCCCGCGGGCTTTCCGCGACCCCGATCGCCTCGCTTCGTCCAGCTGTGCCCCCCGCGGGCGCACGCGGGCCAGGGGACGGGACCGGGCCTACCCGCCGGACCGGGCCATCGGCTAGCGTGCGGTGGTATGAGCGATGATCTGAAAGGCAAGAGTGCGCTGGTCACCGGCGCGAGCCGCGGTATCGGCAAGGCGGTCGCGGCGGAATTGCTGGCCCAGGGCGCGAACGTGTTGATCACCGCCCGCAAAGCCGAACCGCTGGAAGAAACCGCCACCGAACTGCGTGGCCTCGGCCATGCCGGCAGGGTTGTCGCGCTGGCCGGCAATTCGGGCGACGCGACCGCGCGCGCCGATGCCGTGGCCACCGCGGTCGCCGAATTCGGCGCGCTGGACATCCTGATCAACAACACCGGTATCAACCCCGTCTACGGCTCGCTCATGGAGGCCGACCTGGACGCGGTCCGCAAGATCTTCGACGTCAACGTCGTCGCCGCGCTCGGCTACGTGCAGGAGGCGTACCGGGCGTGGATGGGCGCCAACGGCGGTGCGGTGGTCAACGTGGCCAGCGTCGCCGGGATCCGCTCCACCGGAGTGATCGCCGCGTACGGTGCGTCCAAGGCCGCGCTCATCCGGCTCACCGAGGAGCTCGCCTGGCAGCTGGGCCCCGGCATCCGGGTCAACGCGGTGGCGCCCGCGGTGGTCAAGACCAAATTCGCCGACGCCCTGTACTCCGCCGACGAGGAGGCCGCGGCCGCGCCGTATCCGTTGAAGCGCCTGGGCAATCCGGAGGACGTGGCCGCGCTGATCGCCTTCCTCGTCTCGGACCGGGCGGCTTGGATCACCGGCGAGGTCGTGCGCGTCGACGGCGGTCTGCTGGCCACCGGCGGGCTCTGAGACCGGCCGGCGCTCAGCGGAAGAGCAGGGCGCCGGCCATATCGGCCTCGATGTAGTGCATGTACTTGGTCGCGGTGTCCTCGGTGACCGCGTTGGTCGCGGTCACCACCGTGAGCACCACGAAATTTCCCTGGGCCTTGGTCTGCCACTTGCCGACGGCGAAATGGTCGATGTAGCTGCCGGACCGCATCTTCAGGTCGTCATCGGCGTACTGGGTCGCGAGTTTGCGCGCATCGGCGTTGCCGGTGGCGCCCAGGACGTACTGGGTGAGCATGACGCCGCCGCTCTCGGCTCGGTACACCATCTCCGCGGCGTACTGGCAGCCCAGACCGGTCAGCTTGCCCCCGTTCTCGATATCGGCGCAGGTCGGATGATCCTGTCCCGAGACCCAGTCCGCATGCAGATGGACGCCGTCGAGGCTGAAATTCCAGTCGTGCGAGTACTCGGTGTAGCTGAATCGGCCCGAATGGCTCGTGGACGAGGTGGCCGGGCTGGTCGTCGTGGCCGAACTACTGGTGGCGGACACCAGCGACGGGCCGGCCGGGTTCGCCGAGGTGCCGTCGCCGGAATGCCGATCGAGCACGACGACCAGGGCGACGGCGATCACCACAAGTACCACCGCGGCGGCGACACCGCCGGCGATCAGAACCGTATTGTTGCGGCGCGGCGGCGGGAATCCACCGGGATATCCCGGCTGAGGAGACCAGCCGGACTGCTGCTGCCAACTTTGCTGAACGTCGCCGGGCGGCGGATAGGCCGACTGCTGATAGCCCGTCTGCGGCTGCTGGTGGGCGGGATGCGCGGCGCCGGTCCGGCCCCATCCGGCACCGGGTACCTGCTGATACCCGCCGGACTGCCCCCATCCGGGCGAATCGGGTGACTGGGGCGTCGGACTCCCGTACGGGTCCGAGCCGGGCGGATACGTCATCACTGCCTCCTTCTTCCGCACCCGGGGTCGCCGTAGCGCCCTGTTGCGGTAGTCCCCCCAGGCTTCGCGCGAACCCTACCGCAGCCCTGGGACACAACCCCACGCAGAATCTCTGATCCAATGCTCGGTGTGACCACCGACCTCCTCATCTGCGGCCTCGGCCCGGCCGGGCGCGCGCTGGCGCATCGCGCGATCGTTCGCGGGCTCACCGTCACCGTCGTGGATCCCCGGCCCACCCGGCGCTGGACCGCGACCTACGCGGCGTGGGCGGACGAGCTGCCGGGCTGGATCTCCCCCGCCGCGATCGCGGCCACGGTGCCCCGGCCGGTCGCGTGGGGTAGGCGACGATTCGAGATCGACCGGGCCTATACGGTCTTTCACACTGCCGCACTACAGGATTCGCTCGACATCGGCGCGGCGACCGTGGTGCGCGACCGGGTCGGGCAGATCACGCGATCGCCGCTGTCGCGAACTCCGCGGTCGGTGCGCTTGTCCGGCGGCGAGGTCCTGTGGGCCCGGCGGGTGATCGACGCGCGCGGCATCCCCCGCTCCCCCGACCGGGCCGAGCAGACCGCATACGGCGTTGTGCTGCCACGGAATCGATGGGACGAGCCGATATTCATGGACTGGCGGACCGACAACGGCGCCGCACCCGCCGAGCCGCGATCGTTCCTGTACGCGGTCCCCCTCGGCGACACCGAGATCCTGCTCGAGGAGACCTGCCTGGCCGGACGCCCCGCATTGGACCCGGCCCGGTTACGCGACCGCCTGCACGCCCGGATGCGCTGCCGCGGAATACAATTCGACGGTAGTGAACCAGTCGAGCGGGTTCGGTTCGCCCTTCAGGGCGGCCGCCCCGGCGCGGGACGCTTCGGCGCGGCGGGCGGATTCCTGCACCCCGCAACGGGTTACAGCGTCGCGGCGGCGCTGACCGCCGCCGACGCGGTCGTCGCGGGCGCGTCCACCGGATCCGCATCGGCCCGTGCGGTGCACCTGGCCCGGGAGGCCGGGCTGCGCGCGCTGCTCGCCCTCCCACCGGCCGATCTGCCCGTCTTCTTCGACACCTTCTTCGCGCTGCCGACCGCGACGCAGCGCGCCTATCTGTCCGGCCGGGACGATCTGCCGGGGACCGCCGCCGCGATGACGTCGCTGTTCCGCGCCCTGCCGTGGCGTCTGCGCCGCACGCTCGCCGCGGCCGTCCTCACGCGCTGACTTCGGCTCGCCCGCCCAGGTGCAGCCGCCGGATGGGTCCCATCCCGGCCAGGGCCACGACCGCCAGCACACCGTGCGCCGCGACGAACCAGAGCGCCACGTCGAACGATCCGGTGTGCTGCACGATGTAGCCGATCACGATCGGAGTGACGATGCCCGCGATATTTCCGAGCCCGTTGGTCAGGGCGCCGAAGATGCTGGCGGCCTCGGTCGGCGCGACGTCGGTGGTGATGGCCCAGCCCAGTGAGCCCATCCCCTTGCCGAAGAACGCGGTGGTCATGATCAGCACGATGATGGTGGTGCTGTCGGTGAAGTCCGCGACCGCGATGACGGTGCCGAGCAGCAATCCGGCCGCGGCGGGCGCCTTGCGCGCCAGGGTCAGCGAAACCCCGTGCCGCAGTAGGAAATCGGAGATGAATCCGCCGAACAGACCACCGATGAACGCGGCCAGCGCGGGCAGTGCGGCGATGAATCCCGCGTGCACCAGCGAGATGTGCCGGGCCTGGGTGAGGTAGATCGGGAACCAGGTGATGAAGAAGTAGCTCAGCGAGTTGACCGCGTACTGGAAAACCGAGATTCCCCACAGCGGACGGGACGCCAGCACGCGCGCGAGCATCTGCCGGTCGATGCGGGTTCGCGCGGCGGTCGAGGCGGTCGAATCCATGTCGACCAGCGCGCCGCCGCCGCTCATCGTCTCGAGTTCGCCCGGCGAGACCCGCCCGTGCTCGCGCGGCGGGTACATCCAGCCCCACCACAGCACCGCTATCGCCAGCCCGAGCGCGCCGAGCAGCACGAATACCCATCGCCAGCCGAATTCGTGGGTGATCCAGGCCATCACGGGCGCGAACAGCACCGTCGCGAAATACTGTCCGGAATTGAACACCGCGGTCGCCTGACCGCGTTCGGCGGTCGGGAACCAGATCGTCGCGACGCGCGCGTTCGCGGGGAAGGCCGGCGATTCGAAGACGCCCAGCAGCAGCCGCAGCGCGAACATCAGCACCAGGGCCACCACCACACGCGTGGTGACCAGCCCGACCAGGCTGGTCGCCGCGGTCGCCAGCGTCCACAGGGCGAGGCTGCCCGCGTATACCCGCCGCGCGCCGAATCTGTCGAGCAGCATGCCACCGGGCAACTGCGAGACGACGTACGCCCAACTGAACGCCGAGAAGATGTAGCCGAGCTGGACCGCGGAGAACCCCAGGGTGGTTCGCACGCTGGTGCCGGTGATCGACAGCGAACTGCGATCGGCGTAATTGACGACCGTGATGACGAACAACAGCCCCAGTACCACGAACCGGGTGGGGATCCGTCGCGACCGTTCCGGCCGCGCGGGTGTGACCGGGCCCGCCGCGGCGTGCTCTCCGGATTCCGGCTTCAGCATTCTCGTCCTCCTGCACCCCCGGCCACGGATGTGGTCCGGGTCACCCCTGAATCGGATGTGATGAGGAGGCTATGCCGTGCGAGCGATACCCGTCGAACACCGATTCGGCATCGAGTGATACCCGAAGCCACATGCCGAGACCGGTATCCTCGCAGGATGAAGCGCACGTCGTTCGCACGCTGGCCCTGTTCCATCGCCCGGACGATGGATCTGCTCGGCGACTGGTGGACGCCACTGGTGCTGCGCGAGGCGTTCTACGGCATCCGCCGCTTCGACGACTTCCAGCAACAATTGGGCATCGCCCGCCACACGCTCAGCGACCGCCTGCGCCGCCTGGTGGACGAGGGTCTGCTCGAAAAGCGCCCCTATCACTCCGAGCCGGCCTGGTACGAATACGTGCTCACCGAGAAGGGCGCGGACTTCTGGAGCGTGCTGCTGACGATCAACCGCTGGGGCGATCGCTGGCTGGCCGGTCCGGAGGGGGTGCCGATCACCGTGCACCACACCGCCTGCGGTCACGACACACAGGTCGAGGTGGTGTGCGCGCACTGCGCGGAACCCATGACGATCGGTGATTCACGCCTGCGGATGGGACCCGGGTATCCCGAGCACCTGCGCGAACGTCCCGATATCCGCGAACGTTTCGCCCGGCAGGAGACCGATCAGCTCTCGTGAGCGCCCCCTTCCGATCGCCGGATCACCTTGCACCACAGTTGATATCGATGGGCGGAGTCGCTGAAACCGCAATTGTCACCCGCCCGCTCGATCATCCGGCTCCGTCCCGGAATTCATTGCACCGCAACGTATCCGCCCGTTCCACCGCGGCATCGGCGCCCGCGACTCACGGGCTCCTCGACGGACTCCGTGATGCCCGCCGATCACGCCGTGGTCGACCGCCGGGCGACCAGTTCCGGTACGAAAACGACGTGCTGATGCCGGTGCGCACCGTCGCCCGCGGCCTCCTCGAGCAGCAGGCGCGCCGCAGTGCGGCCGAGTTCCTCGCGGGGCTGACGAATCGAGGAGAGCGGGACCGCCGCCGCGGCGGCGAAAACGATATCGTCGTAGCCGATGACAGCCATGTCGCCGGGCACCCTCAGGCCACGCAGGGTCAGCGTCTGCAGGACGCCGAGGGCGAGCAGATCGTTGGCGCAGAACACCGCGGTCGGGCGATCGGCACTGTCCAGCAGAGCAGCCGCGGCATCGCGTCCGGATTCGAAAGTCAGTGCGGCCGTGGGGATATCGTAGAGGCGGGCATCGGCTGCCGCGATCGCCCCGGCCGCGCCCCGGCGACGCTCGCTCACCTGTGTCACCGCACCCGGACCGCCGACGAAACCGATCCGGGTGTGCCCTTCGGCGAGCAGATGTTCCGCGGCCAGCCGCCCGCCCAGGACGTCGTCGACCGACACCGAGCAGCGGTCCGGCCGGTCGCTGTGCCGATCGACCAGTACCGCGGGCACGCCCTGGGCGGCCAGCGTGCGCAGGGCCTGCTCGCCGTCACCGTCCGCCGGGGTGATCAGCACCCCGCGCATCCGCTGCTGGGCGATCTGCTCGAGATGACGTTCCTCGCGCCGCGGATCGTCCCCGCTGTTGCAGATGACCAGCATCGCATCGTGCCGCGCGGCCTCCTCCTCCGCGCCGTGCGCGACGTCGGTGAAGAAGGGATTGGCCATGTCCAGCACCACCATGGCCAGCGTGCGGCTGCTCCCCTCACGCAGTTGTCGCGCGGAATCATTACGCACATAACCGGTTTCGGCGATCGCCCGGCGCACCCGCTCGCGCGTCGCCGCGGAGACCTGGTCGGGCCGGTTGAGCACGTTGCTGACCGTGCCGAGTGACACTCCGGCGCGCCGGGCCACCTCCTTGATGCTCACCGCCATGGTGTGTCCTTCCCGTGACGATGCGAGCATAATCGCTGCGGCCGGGCACGAGGCCCGGCCGCCCCGGCGGGTCAACCGCGTACCGGAACCGGATCGTTCGGGTCGGTAATTCCGCCGTACCGTTCGAACTCGATCTCCCGCAGCGTCTTGTTCCGGGTGCGCGGCGCCCAGACGGTGCCGATCACCAGCGCGAGGGCCAGCAGGCCGATCAGCAGCAGACCGACCGAGGTCAGTCCGGTTGCGGCCAGCATGGTCGGGAAGAAGTAGCTGAGCAGTCCGGTCGCCGCGCGCACCACGAAGAACATGAAGCCCTGCGCGCTGGCGCGGTACGGCGTGGCGAACAGTTCGCTGGTCCACAGGCTGTAGAACGCCTGCGCGCCGATTCCGCTGGAGATGCCCCACAGCACGGCGAAGCTCAACAGGGTCGGCATGCCCGCGGAGGTGAAGAACACCAGCACGCACCACGCCAGTACGCCCAGTGCCGCGCCCACCAGATACAGCACCCGCTGGGAGATGCGGTCGGCGAACGCCATGAAACCGAAATACGTTGCCAGCACGGTACATCCCCACACCAGCACCTGCAGCAGATCCTGCTGTACCGCGCTGTGCACCCCGGCGCTGTCGTACACCCGGGGCATGAAGATGCCCGCCTGCCCGGCCACGGTGTTCCAGAATCCGTAGACGCCCACCAGCATCAGCAACGCGGTGATGTTCACTCGCCGCGAGAACAGCCCGCGCAGGCCGCGATCGCCCGCCGAGGACGGCCGACTGCCACGTTCGGCGTCCTCGGTCCAGATCTGCGATTCGGCCAGGCCCTGCCGGATCCACCACACCACCGCCGCGACCACGAACAGGTGCAGGAAGATCAGCCGCGAACCGGCGAGCCCGAGCGGCGCCAGGCCCGCGGCCAGCGCGAAACCGATCAGCGGGCCCAGCGACCAGGCCAACTGGGCGGTGCCGACGTGCCGCGCCCGCGCGGTGGTCGGAGCCTGCTCGGCGATGTAGGTCCACGAGGCCGGGACGCCCGCGCCCACCGCGATCCCGGTGATCAGGAAGCCCGCCAGCAGCATGCCGAAATCGACCGCGCAGGCCGCGATCAACACGCCGACCATGTACACGAGCAGGTCGTAGGTGTAGATCGCCTTGCGCCCGAAGCGATCACACAGCGGACCGCCCAGACCCGCCCCGATCGCCGCGCCGAATGCGTTGGCGCTGAACGCCGCCAGCAGTCCCACGGCCAGATTGCTCAGCCCGTATGTGTGCTGCCAGAAGGTCAGGCTGGTGGCGATCGCGATGATCGATCCGGCCTCGATGTAATTGGACATGACGACGGAGATGGTGGCCCGCCAGCCCGTCGTGGAGCGTGCGCCTAATTGCATGATTCCTCTGTTGCTGATGGTGCCGGAAGGTCGCCGCACGGCGACATCCAGGCCGGTGTACGGGGGGTCGGGAACGGATCAGTCCAGGTGGAAGTACTCGCCCAAGCGCCGCATCGAGGCGTCGACGGGCACACCGCCGGGTGCCCGGAAGTATTCGGCCATCGTTTGCTGCCAGCGGGTGTTGACCTCGCTCGACGCCATCGCGGCGCTCGCGCGGGCGAAGTCGGCGGTCTCCAGGTAACCGACAACCAGACCGTCCTCGGGTCGCAGGAACAGCGAGTAGTTGGACCATCCGGCCTCGCTAGCGCGTCGAGCATCTCCGGCCAGACCGTCGCGTGTGCGGCGAGGTAGTCCTCGACCCGATCCGGCCGCAACTCGAGAACGAAGCAGACGCGCTCAGATTTGTCACCCATGCGAACTCCGAGTGAAACGTTTCAGAATGTTACCGGGATCACCATAGAGGTGCGTCCGCACTCACGTCAACAACTTCCCGGGAGCGAGCGTGGCACTTTCAAGATCACAGGTCGCGGCGATCACACCGGGCCATCGCGACCCGGGCGGAACCTTGACCCCACTTTCGCGGTGCTGTAGCTTCCCTCACATATTGAAACGTTTCATCAGGAGTGGGTGATGAGTGAACCACGTGCGGACCAGCGCGTCCGCGAGACGCTGCGGAATCAGCGGATCGAACTGCCGTCCTGGGCGTTCGGCAACTCGGGCACCCGGTTCAAGGTGTTCACCCAACCGGGCGTGCCGCGCGATCCGTTCGAGAAGATCGCCGATGCCGCTCAGGTGCATCGCTACACCGGCGTCGCGCCACTGGTCTCGCTGCACATCCCCTGGGACACCGTGGAGGATTACGGCAAGCTCGCAGAATATGCTGCGACGCTGGGCGTTTCGATCGGCGTGATCAATTCGAACACCTTCCAGGACGACGACTACCGCCTCGGCAGCGTCTGCCACCCGGACCCGGCGGTGCGCCGCAAGGCGATCGATCATCTGAAGGACTGTCTCCGGATCATGGACGCCACCGGGTCGCAGCAGCTGAAACTGTGGTTCGCGGACGGCATCAACTACCCCGGCCAGGACGATCTCGCCGATCGGCAACGCCGCCTGGCCGACGCCCTGGACGAGATCTACGCCGCACTGACCGGTGAGCAGCGAATTCTATTGGAGTACAAGCTGTTCGAACCCGCCTTCTACGCCACCGACGTACCGGACTGGGGCACCGCCTACGCGCACACCCTCCGGCTCGGCCCGCGGGCGAAGGTGGTGGTCGACACCGGACACCACGCGCCGCATACCAATATCGAATTCATCGTCGCGTTCCTGATCGCACAGGGCAAGCTCGGCGCGTTCGATTTCAACTCCCGCTTCTACGCCGACGACGATCTGATGGTCGGCGCGGCCGATCCGTTCCAGCTGTTCCGGATCATGAACGAGATCGTCGCGGCCGATGCGGTCACGCCCGCGTCCGGTATCAATTTCATGCTCGACCAGTGCCACAACATCGAGCCCAAGATCCAGGCGCAGATCCGCTCGGTGCTGAACGTCCAGGAGGCGACCGCCAAGGCTCTGCTGGTCGACCGCGCTGCCCTTGCCGCCACGCAGCGCGAGGGAGATGTATTGGGCGCCAACGCAATCCTGATGGACGCCTACAACACCGACGTGCGCCCGCTGCTGGCCGAGTTGCGGGCCGACATGGGATTGGATCCCGACCCGGTCGCCGCCTACCGGCGTTCGGGATATCTGGAGAAAGTCATCGACGAACGTGCCGGTGGCGTCGCCGCCGGCTGGGGAGCCTGAACATGAGCGACGATACCGTGCGCGACCTACTCGCCCGCAGCAACCGGCTGGGAGCGGATCCGCGCAACACCAATTACGCGGGCGGCAACTCCTCCGCGGCGGGCACCGAGACCGATCCGGTCACCGGCGAGCCGGTGGATCTGTTGTGGGTCAAGGGATCCGGCGGCGATCTGGGCACGTTGACCGAGGCCGGTCTGGCGGTGCTGCGCCTGGACCGGCTTCGAGCGTTGCCCGAGATCTATCCGGGCGCGGACCGCGAGGACGAGATGGTCGCGGCCTTCGACTACTGCCTGCACGGACGCGGTGGCGCCGCGCCGAGTATCGATACCGCGATGCACGCACTGGTCGAGGCCGCGCACGTCGACCACCTGCACCCGGACTCCGGAATCGCGCTGGCGACGGCCGCCGACGGGGAGGCGCTGACCAAGGAATGTTTCGGCGACCGGGTGGTGTGGGTGCCGTGGCGACGTCCGGGATTCCAGCTCGGACTCGACATCGCCGCGATCCGGCGCGAGCATCCGCAGGCCATCGGATGCATCCTGGGCGGTCACGGCATCACCGCGTGGGGTGGAACGTCGGCCGAGTGCGAGGCGCACTCGCTCGAAATCATCCACGCCGCAGAAGAATTCATTCGTACTCGGGGACGATCCGAGCCCTTCGGAGCGCTCGTCGACCACTTCGCACCTCTGGCCGAGCACCAACGCCGCACGCGCGCAGCAGAACTCGCGCCCGTCATCCGCGGGCTGGCCGCCACCGACCGACCCCGGATCGGGCATTTCGACGACAGTGAGGCCGTGCTGGACTTTCTGGCCCGCGCCGAACATCCACGCCTGGCCGCACTGGGCACCTCGTGCCCGGATCACTTCCTGCGCACCAAGATTCGCCCCCTGGTACTCGACACCGCCGCCGACGCCCCGCTGCCGCGGGTCCTCGACCGGCTCCGCGAACTGCACGCCGCCTATCGCGAGGACTACGCCGCCTACTACCGGCGGCACGCCGCCCCCGATTCGCCGCCGATGCGCGGGGCGGATCCGGCGATCGTGTTGGTGCCCGGCATCGGCATGTTCAGCTACGGGCGCGACGCGCAGACCGCGCGGGTCGCGAGCGAGTTCTACCGCAACGCGATCAACGTCATGCGCGGTGCCGAGGCGGTGTCCCGCTACTCGCCCATCGACGAATCCGAGAAGTTCCGCATCGAGTACTGGGCGCTCGAGGAGGCCAAACTGGCCCGCATGCCGAAGCCGAAACCGCTGTCCACCCGCATCGCGCTGGTCACCGGCGGCGGGTCCGGAATCGGCCGGGCCATCGCGTTGCGCCTGGCTGCCGAGGGGGCGTGCGTGGCCGTGGCCGACCGCGACGGGGAGGCCGCCGCCCGCGTGGCCGCGGAGATCGGCTCGGCCGACGTCGCGGTGCCGATCACCGTCGATGTGACCGATCCGGCGGCGATTCGTGAGGGGATCGCCGCCACCGCACTCGCCTTCGGCGGCGTGGATCTGGTGGTCAACAACGCCGGGTTGTCGATCTCCAAATCCCTGCTCGAGACGACCGAATCCGATTGGGACGTACAGCATTCGGTGATGGCGCGCGGATCGTTCCTGGTCGCGCGCGAGGCCGCGCGGGCGATGATCGCACAGGACATGGGCGGTGACATCGTCTACATCGTCAGTAAGAACGCGGTGTTCGCCGGTCCGAACAATCTCGCCTACAGCTCCGCGAAAGCCGATCAGGCGCACCAGGTCCGGCTGCTGGCCGCCGAACTGGGCGAATACGGCATCCGGGTGAACGGGGTGAATCCCGATGGCGTGGTGCGTGGTTCGGGCATCTTCGCCGGCGGCTGGGGCGCTCAGCGGGCGGCGGTGTACGGCGTGCCCGAGCAGGAGCTCGGCGCTTTCTACGCCCAGCGCACCATCTTGAAGCGCGAGGTTCTGCCCGAACACGTCGCGAATGCCGTCCTCGCTCTCACCGCCGGTGAGCTGTCGCACACCACCGGGCTGCACGTTCCGGTGGACGGCGGTGTGGCGGCCGCATTCCTGCGATGAGCGAGAACGTCTTCGCCGCGGTCGATCTCGGGGCGGCGAGCGGCCGGGTGGTGCGCGGGGAGATCGGTCCCGACCGGATCGACCTGCGCGAGGTGCATCGGTTCCCCAACCGGCCGTTGCCCCTGCCCGACGGTCTGCACTGGAATCTCGGCGCGCTCTTCGAGCAACTGTGCGCCGGACTGGCCGCGGCGGGGCCGGTGCGATCAGCCGGAATCGATTCCTGGGCAGTGGATTACGGTCTGCTCGATGCCGACGGCGCACTGCTGGGATTGCCGTACCACTACCGTCACCCGCGCCGATCGGCTGCTGCGCCGATCGGTCCCGCGGAGCTGTTCGAGCGCACCGGCCTGGCCGACCAGCCGTTCAACACCATCCATCAACTGCGCGCCGAATCGGCGGCACGCCTGGCCGCCGCCCGGAACCTGCTCTTGATCCCCGACCTGCTCGGATACTGGCTCACCGGCCGGATCGGTGCCGAACGCACCAACGCCTCCACGACCGGGCTGTTCCACGCCACCGGCCAGGACTGGGACCGGGATCTGATCGACCGGCTCGACCTGCCCCAGCGGTTCTTCGCACCGGTCCACGATCCGGGCACACCGCTGGGCCCGGTGCGGCCCGCGCTGCGCGACGCGATCGGCGGTCACGATCCGACGCTGATCCGGGTCGCCTCACACGACACCGCCAGCGCCGTCGCCGCTGTGCCCGCGCGGTCGGCCCGCTTCGCTTATATCTGCACCGGAACCTGGTCGCTGGTCGGGCTCGAACGTCCCGACCCGCTGCTGTCCCGGCAGGCGCGCGAACGCGGATTCACCAATGAAACCGGAGTCGCCGGAATTCGCTTCCTGCGCAACGTGATGGGGCTGTGGCTGCTGCAGGAATGCCTGCGCGAATGGCCCGGCGCCCAGACCGCCGCCCTGGTCGCGAGTGCCGCCGAACTGCCCGCGTTGCGCACGCTGATCGACGTCGATGATCCCGGCTTTCTGGCTCCGGCGCAGATCGGCGGGCCGCCGATGACCGAGCGCATCGCCGCGCACCGCGACGGCCCCGCGCCGCGCACACCCGCCGAATTCACCCGCTGCGTCATCGACAGTCTGGCCATCGGACATGCCCGGGCGCTGGCCGACGCGGTCGCCGTACACGGCGAGGATGTCGAGGTGGTGCACCTGGTCGGCGGGGGTGTGCACAACGCTCCGCTGTGCCAGGCCACCGCTGATGCCTGCGACCGGCCGGTCGCCGCGGGCCCGGCCGAAGCCACCGCCCTGGGCAACCTGCTCGCCCAGGGCATCGCCGCGAATGTCCTGCCCGACTGGCGAGGAGCGCGGTACCTTGTGGCACACACGCATCCACCCGTCCACTATTCGCCCAGCGGCGACCCGGCCTGGCGGACCGCGCTGGACCGGGTCACCGCCCTCGCGCGGAAGAGAGCCGCATGAGAGTCGCGCTGTTCGTCACCTGTCTGGTCGAGGCGATGTTTCCCGATGTCGGCCGGGCGACGGTCACCTTGCTCGAGCGGCTCGGACACCAGGTGGTGGTGCCCCCGGCCCAAACCTGCTGCGGGCAGATGCACATCAATACCGGATATCCCGCTGCGGCAATGCCTCTGGTGCGCAACCACGCCGATGCCTTCGCCGGATACGACGCGATCGTCGCACCCTCGGCCTCGTGCGTCGGCTCGGTGCGCCACCAGCACGCCATGCTGGCCCGGCGCGCCGGTGACACCGGACTGGCCGCCGCTGCCGACGAGGTCGCGGCGCACACGTACGAACTGTCCGAATTCCTGGTGGACGTCCTGGGCGTGGAGGACGTCGGCGCGCATTATCCGCACCGGGTCACCTACCACCCGACCTGTCATTCCCTGCGCATGCTGCGCGTGGACGACAGGCCGCTGCGGCTGTTGCGCCGGGTCTCGGGTCTGGACCTGGTCGAACTTCCGGACGCCGACCAGTGCTGTGGTTTCGGTGGGACGTTCGCGCTGAAGAATCCGGATGTGTCGACCGCGATGCTGGCCGACAAGATGCGGCATGTCCAGGAGACCGGGGCACACACCTGCACGGCCGCGGATTCGTCCTGTCTGATGCACATCGGCGGCGGGCTGAGCCGGCTGCGTTCAGGTGCGCGCACCCTTCATCTGGCCGAAATCTTGGCGGCCACCGCATGATTCGCCACACAGACCACTCGACTCGGATGGAGGCTCTCGCATGAGCTCGACCTTCCTCGGCGTACCGGCGCCCTACGGTGCATCACCGTTGCACGCGGCCGCACCCTTCCCGGTCGCCGCCCGGCACGCGGTCGCCGACGCGCAACTGCGGCACAACATCGGCGCGGCCACCGCGACCATTCGCGCCAAACGCGCCGCGGTCGTCGGGGAGGTCGGGGACTGGGAGCTGTTGCGCCGGAACGGGCAGGAGATCAAGCGGTACACCCTGGCGCATCTGGACGAGCTGCTGATCCGATTGGAGCGCAACGTCATCGCGCGCGGCGGCACCGTGCACTGGGCCGCTGACGCTACCGAGGCCAACCGCATCGTCACCGAACTCGTCTCCGCCACCGGAGAATCCGAGGTGGTGAAGGTGAAATCCATGGCCACCCAGGAGATCGGCCTCAACGAGGCACTGGCCGATGCCGGAATCACCGCGCACGAAACCGATCTCGCCGAACTCATCGTGCAACTCGCGGACGATCGCCCCTCGCACATCCTGGTGCCCGCGATCCACCGCAATCGCAGCGAGATCCGTGACATCTTCCGCGACCGGATGCCCGGCGCGGACCCGGATCTCACCGACGATCCGCCTGCCCTGGCCGCCGCGGCCCGCGCCCATCTGCGCCGCACCATGCTCGGTGCGAAGGTCGCGATCTCCGGGGCCAACTTCGCCGTCGCCGACACCGGAACCCTCGCCGTGGTCGAATCCGAGGGCAACGGCCGGATGTGCCTGACATTGCCGGACACCTTGATCACCGTCATGGGCATCGAGAAAGTCGTGCCCACCTGGCAGGATCTGGAGGTTTTCCTGCAGCTGCTGCCCCGCTCGTCCACCGGCGAGCGAATGAATCCGTACACCTCGCTGTGGACCGGCGTACATCCGGGCGACGGACCGCGGCGGTTCCATCTGGTGCTGCTGGACAACGGCCGCGTCGACACCCTCGCGGACGAGGTGGGACGTGAAGTGCTGCACTGCATTCGGTGTTCGGCCTGCCTGAACGTGTGCCCGGTGTACGAGCGCACCGGCGGCCACGCCTACGGCTCGGTGTATCCGGGGCCGATCGGTGCGGTGCTCACCCCGCAATTGACCGGTGTTGCCGAGAATCCCTCGCTCCCTTACGCATCCACGCTCTGCGGCGCGTGCTTCGACGCCTGTCCGGTGCGCATCGATATCCCGTCGATCCTGGTGCATCTGCGCGCACAGGCGACGGCCGTGCACCGGACGCCGACCGCGGAATCGGCCGGTATGGCCGCCGCGTCCTGGGTTATGCGCTCGTCCCGGCGATTCAACGCCGCCACCCGCCTGCTGCGCATCGGCCGTCTGCTGCGCAACCGCCGCGGCGCGATCAGTGTGCTACCGCCGCCGATGTCGGCGTGGACCAGCGCCCGCGACCTGCCCGCGCCGCCACCGGAAACGTTCCGCACCTGGTGGGAGAACCGATGAACACCCGCGACGCCATGCTCGGGCGCATCCGAGCCGCGCTCGGCGAGACCGGCGCACCGCCGCCGCGGCGCGATTACCAGAGGGTTCACGAAACCGAGCCGGCGAAGCTGATCACCATGCTCACCGACCGGCTCACCGATTACGGCGCGCGGGTGCACCGCACTACCGCGACCGCCGCGATCGATGTCGTCACCGAAGTGCTCGGCAGCGACAGTTGTATCGTCCCGCCGGACCTGCCCGCATCCTGGACCCCCGGCCGCGCCCGTCGCGACGACCCGGGCCTCGGCACCACCGAGCTCGACGCCATCGACGCCGTCGTCACCACCTGTGCGGGTGCCTGCGCCGAAACCGGTACCATCGCGCTGGACGCCGGACCGGGCCAGGGCAGTCGCGCCCTGACCCTCATCCCCGACCACCACATCTGCCTGCTTCCCGCCGACCGCATCGTGCGCAGCGTCCCCGAACTCCTCGCCCGTCTCGATCCGGCCCGACCACTCACCCTGATCAGCGGTCCGTCGGCCACCAGCGATATCGAATTACAGCGTGTGCAGGGGGTGCACGGCCCACGCAGGCTGACCATTCTGCTGCTCGATTCCGACCGACCAGGGCTACCAGGGTCGTGCCGCCCGGCACGGCCACAGGTGACCTAGTAGTGTTTCGGACACCATGGCAAGAACCAGGACCGGCTCGCGCGAATGCGGCAGATCGTCTGCGTCCCAGAAATTCTCGACGCGGACCCTTGCGATCGCGGTCGGCGCCGCGTGTGCGCTGGGTGGGTGCGGTTCGAGCTCGCCGGCCGGTGAGCGGGCCGCGACGCTCGCGCCGAATGCGGTGCGGGACAACGCATTGCAATTCAGCACCAACCGCGACCCGGTGTTCGCACCCGGGGCCGAATGCGCCGCGTTCACACCGCAGTTGTACCGGATCGCCGAAGTGCCACAGGGGATTCGCGCCACCACGATGGTGCCGGGACACGGCTGCTGGGTGGGCGGTGCGCACGGCGACGTCGTCAGCGTCATGACCACGGCCACGCCGTTCGGCAGGTTCTGGCGCCGGAGCTATCCCGACGACGACGGCAGCGGCATCACCGCGACCATGGTCGACAAGGACTACGCGCAATTGTTCGAGCGATTCCTGATCGACAGTCGCTACTACGCGGTCCGGGTGGGCGCCCAGCAGGCCGCGGGCCTGGACAGCGGCACGACCAAGACCGCCTGCATGCTCGTCGTCGACACCGGTTCCCCGCAACCGCTGCTGATCAACCTCACCCAGCAGGTCACCCGGTCCGATCCGGCGGTGCTGACCGTATCCCGCCAATGCGGCGCGGCCGCGACGATCGCCCGGGCAATCCTGGACGAACACGATCCCGGTGGCGGGAGCCGGGTGTCCTGACAGCGGGAATGCCGAGCTGCTCGGTCTGGACCTGGTCGCCTGGGACGAGTTCGTCGAGCGGGTGACTTCGCAGATCTCGCCGAAATTCGCCAGCACGATGCTGTCGGACAACATCGATGACCTGATGCGGCTGGTACACAAACCCGAAACGATCTTCCCGCCCGGTTACGACACCTCATGGTGCGACAACCGGCGCCTCTTCGACCTCTATTTCGAGAAGGCCCAACTGCGCACGAAAGCCCCCGTCCCGGCCATCGTCGCGCCCGCCGACGGCGTGGTCACCTACGTCAAGCGGATCGACGGCGGCGAAATACCGCAGGCGGTGAAAAGTCGTCATGATCGCCCTCGGCGCCCTGACCATCGTCGACGTCGCCGTCGTCCGCAGTATCTCCCTGGTCGTGGCGGTGACCGTGGTGTGTGTGCTGCTGGTCGCCTGGACACTGCTGCCCGCGGTGCTGGCGGTTCTCGGCTCCCGCACGAACGCGCTCGCTCTGCCCGCACGGCTGCGCCCGTCGGATTCGGCCGCCGGTTCCGAGCCGGGCCGCGCTTGGTGGGCCCGCTGGGCACGCCATGTGATCGGGCACGCCTGGCGCTACACCGCGCTCGCCGCGCTGCTGCTGACCGTTTGCCTGCTCCCCCTCGGCTGGATTCGCTACGGCGTCGACATCGGAGCGGACGCCCTCGCCGGACAGTCCAGCGGACGGGCCAACGCGGTCCTGACCCAGAAATTCGCACCCGGTACCGACTCCCCGATCACCGTCGTTCTCAGCGGGGCCGATGATTCGCCCATGACCCCGGCGCAACTGCGACAGGCCGGGATCTTCGAGGACGAGGTTCGACGCGACCCCCGGGTGGCCTACGTCCAACCGGAACAGAACGACGGCCACATCCTGCTCGCCGTCATCACCTCGGTTCCCATCGACTCCACCGCGGCAACCGACCTGATCGACTCCCTCAGACGTTCCGCCGCGCGGACTGCCGCGGCCGCAGGACCCGATATCGCCGTCGGCGGAACGACGGCGCTGGTCGTCGACGCGGCGGCCGAGATATCGGCGAAGTTGCCCTGGGGCATCGTGCTGATCCTGGGAATCCCCTTCGCCTACCTCGCGGTGGTGCTGCGCAGCGTTCTCATCCCGGCCAAGGCTGTGCTGATGAACCTTCTGGTCACCGGTGCGGCGGTGGGACTGACGGTCGCGGTGTTCCAGTGGGGATGGGCCTCGGATCTGCTGAGGTTCCACAGCGCCGGTTACATCCAGGTCTATCTGCCGGTCACCGTGTTCGCGGTCGTGTTCGGGCTGTCGATGGATTACGAGGTGTTCCTCATCGGCAGAATGCGCGAGGGATTCCGGCGCACTCACAGCAACGATGCGGCAATCATCGAGGGAATCGAACATACCGCCCGTCCGATCACCGCCGCGGCGGCGATCATGGTCGCCGTGTTCGCCAGCTTCGTCACCGCCGATGTCCTGGAACTGAAGCAATTCGGATTCGCTCTGGCCGTGGCGGTTCTGTTCGATGCCATCGTGGTCCGGATGATGCTGGTACCCGCGATGATGAAACTCTTCGGCAAACGCAATTGGTGGCCCGGAACAACCATCGGATCGGCGGCCCGTCCCTGAGCGCAGACTGAGAAACAGTGGGCGAAATCGCGGGTAACGGAAGCGTCACACTAGCATCAGCGGCCGTGGTCGACACGATGGCAAGGGCGGACAGGGCACAGGCCGCAGGTGCGGAACCCGGAATCTCGGGTGGCCTGCGCGGCACATGGGCCAGGTCGGTAGCCCTCATCGCCGGGCTGCTGGGCGCGTTGTGCGCCATTGCCGTTCCACTGCTGCCGGTACAGGTGGACCACACGACTCTGTCCTGGCCGCAACAGGATTCGGCCCGCAGCGTCGCGGCTCCGCTGGTCACCTACGCTCCGCTGACCTTCGACGCGACCATCCCCGGCCAGTCGATGACGCAACTGACCGCCCACGGTGGCGTGCTGGCCTCGACCCTGCCCGACGGAGCGCCGCAGCTGGAGAAGTACGGATTCGTCGCCCGCGTGCAACCCGCCCGGAACGGCACGCCCGCCCGGCTCGAAGTCGTGCTGCGAAACCAGTCGCTGCTGAACGTGCCGATCGATGCGATCGGCCACGGCACCCTGACCGTGCACGCCGACATGTCCTCGACCAGGATCGCCGTGCACGGATCGGATGTCGAACCGTCCACGCTGCCGCCCGGGGACTGGCGACCGCAGGTGGTAGGGATCTTCAGCGATCTTCCCAAACCGGACGGCGCCGAGGTCGTCGCGCAGGTCGACAGCCGGTTCTCGGTCACCCCGACCTTCCTCAAACGGGCAGCCGAAGTGCTGGCCGTGGTGTTCACCCTCATCGCACTGGTGGCGTTGTACCGGATCGACCGGTCCGACGGCCGGGGTTTTCGGCGACTGCTGCCGCAGCGATGGTGGCGGATCACCGGCGTCGACTTCATCGTCCTGGGGACCTTGCTGGTGTGGCATTTCATCGGCGCCACCACTTCCGACGACGGCTATCAGTTCGGGATGGCGCGGACGTCGCTGGTGTCCGGTTATATGGCCAACTACTTCCGATTCTTCGGCGTGCCGGAAAACCCGGTCGGCACACCTCCGTACGACATCATCGCGCACATGTCGGAGATCAGCGTCGCGAGTCCGTGGATGCGGCTGCCGACGCTGCTGGCGGCGGTGGTCACCTGGCTCGCGTTGAGCCGGGAGGTGATTCCCCGGCTCGGCGCGGCCGTGCGCCACGACAGGGTCGCGGTGTGGACCGGCGCGCTGGTCTTCCTGGCCGTGTGGCTGCCCTACAACAACGGCCTGCGGCCCGAACCGGTGGTCGCGGTCTGCGTCCTGCTCACCTGGTGCCTGGTGGAGCGCGCCATCGCGACGCACAGAATGCTGCCCTACGCCGTCGCGATCCTCGTCGGCGCGTTCAGTTTCACCGCGGCGCCGTCGGGAGTGATCTGCCTCGCACCCTTGCTGGCCGGGCTGCGCTCAGCGGTGGAATTCGGCATTCCGAAAGCTCGTGAGCTGGCCGATGCCCGCGACGGAACCCGAGTATCGATCACCGCCTGGATCCGGGCGTACGGGGCTCTGCTGGCACCGCTGCTCGCGTCCGGAATGCTGGTGCTGGCCTTCGCTTTCGCCGTCGAACCGTTTTCGGCGATGAGCGAGATGCAGCGGGTACACGATATCGTCGGACCATCGGACCCCTGGTACAACGAATATCTGAACTACCAGTGGCTGTTCATGCCCTCGGCCGACGGTTCCATCGCCCGCCGGTTCGGCATGGTCGCCATGTGGCTGAGTCTGCTGGTCTGCGTCCTGGTCATGCTGCGCAAAGGCGGCCGCATCCCCTTCACCGCGGGCGGCCCGGCACGACGGCTGCTCGGCGTGACGCTCGGGGCGATGGTGCTGATGGCAATCTGCCCGACGAAATTCACGCATCACAACGGGGTGTACGCCGGCCTGGCCGGGTCGGTGGCGGTACTCACGGCGGTCGCGGTGGGCCCGCGGGTGATGCGCTCGCCGCGCAATCGAGCACTGTTCGCGGCGGTGGTATCACTGGCGTTGGCGCAGATCTTCACCAGCGTCAACGAGTGGTGGTGGGTTTCGAGCTTCGGCATCCCGTGGTGGGACGAACCGCCGTCGGTCGACGGCACCGGGTTCAGCACGATATTCCTGACGATCGCCGCGCTGTGTCTCGTGCTGGCGATCTGGTGGCATGTGCGCGCACCGAAACCCGGTACACCACACCGGGTGTCACCGCGTGCCTGGCGTCTGGCGAAATTCCCGCCGCTCACCGCTGCCGCGGCGATCCTGGTGGTCTTCCAGGTCGCCTCGTTCGCCGCGGCTGCGGCGGCGCAGCATCCGGGATTCTCGCTGGCTTCCTCGAATTTCCATGCCGCACTCGGTAATCCGTGCGCGTTGGCGAACAAGGTGCTGGTCGAGACCGATCCGAACGCCTCGATGCTGCAACCGCTCGTCGGCGACCAATTCGCCGCGTTCACCACGGGCGCACGCGGATTCGTGCCGAACGGGGTCGGCGATATCAGCTCCCCGGACGAGAAGGGCGAATCGACCAGCATCGCCAAATCCTTCGGCAACAAGTCCGGCACGGACAGCCGAACGGGTGACACGGGAACCCAAACTGGCGGCGCCCCATTGCCTTACGGCCTCGACCCGGCGACCACGCCCGAGCTCGGCACCTACGACCAGCAGGAACCGGCCGATCTGGTCACCGGCTGGTACCGGTTGCCCGCTCAGCACGACCACAGCGACATCATCTCGATCGCGGCGGCGGGCCACATCCAGGCCGAGGGCCCCGACGGCGGCGCCGTGGGTGGTGAGCCTGTGCAGATCGAATACGGCACAACCTATTCCGCGACGAGCGCACACCCCCTCGGCAGGGTGACCCCGATCGACATCGGACCCGCCCCGTCGTGGCGCAACCTGCGGGTGCCCCTGGATCGGATTCCCGCCCAGGCGAACGTGATCCGCATCGTGGCCAAGGACCACAACCTGGATCCGCAGCGGTGGGTGGCCCTGACGCCGCCGCGCATCCCGCGCACCCACACCCTCCAGAACGTGGTCGGGTCGACACGGCCGGTACTGTTGGACTGGGCTGTGGGCCTTCAGTTCCCGTGCCAGCGCCCGTTCGACCACAAGGACGGCATCGCCCAGGTGCCGGGCTGGCGCATCCTGCCCAACAGACTCGGCGCCCAGGACACCACGATGTGGGAGAGTCACGTCGGCGGCGGACCGCTGGGCTGGAGCCAGCAATTGCTGCGTTCGGAAACGCTGGCCACCTACCTCGAGAACAACTGGAATCAGGATTGGGGCGAATTGCAGCGCCTCACCCCGATCGATCCGTCCGAGGTCCCCGCGACGGCGACGGTTACCCGGGAGACACACAGCGGCCTGTGGTCACCCGGCCATATCAACACCTGGTAGGTCATGTGCCACAGCCCTTTTCGGTGGATCACCACGCAGGCGATCTGCCGGGGCCGTCGTGCTCGGCATCCGTTGCTCTACCCGCGGCGTGGCAGATGTTCATTTTCCGGCAGATTATTGCCCCACGTCATGGTCCGCTGACCAGTACGGCTGAAGGGGTTGGACTACCCGTTGTGTGCTTCGAGCTCGGTCGCCAGCGTTTGTCGGGTGGCCGCCCACGACGCCAGGAGCGCTACATTGTCGGCGGTCGGCGTGCCCGCGGGTGCGGTGTAGACGGTGAGGTGCAGTCCGGGTTCGGCGGGCAGTTCCAGGGACTCGACGTCCAAGTCGAGCCGGCCCACTGTCGGATGGTGCACCCGCTTGCGCCCGGACCGGTGCAGCCGCACGTCCTGAGATGCCCACCGCTGCCGGAACAGCTCGCTGCACGTTGACAGTTCGCCGACGAGGGCGATCAGCTCCTCGTCGTGCGGATTGCGGCCGGCTTCCATGCGTAGCTTCGCGGCTACGTCACCGGCAATTCGGTCGTAGTCGACAAAGAAATCTCTGGCCGCCTCGGGAGCCAGATAGATGAACCGCGCTGTGTTCGCGGGCCGTCGCGGGTCGGCCAGCACCGGTGAATACAGCGCGCGGGCGAGTTGATTCATGGCGAGCACGTCATAACGTCCGTTACCGATCAAAGCCGGTGCATCGGAGATGGCGTCGAGCACCTGCTGCAGTGTCGAGCGCACTGTCACGGCAGGCCTGCGCCGGCGTGGGCCGCTGGGCGCCCCGGATCGGCGCGCGAGGTGGAACAGGTGGTCGCGTTCGGCCTCGTCGAGTTGCAAGGCAGAGGCCAACGCGTCGAGCACGCCATCGGAGGCACCGGCGAGGCTGCCGCGCTCCATGCGCACGTAGTAGTCGACCGATACCCCCGCCAGTAGCGCAACCTCCTCGCGACGCAGACCTTTGACCCGACGATTGCCTCCGTAAGCGGGCAGGCCCGCCTGCTCGGGTGCGATGCGGGCGCGACGCGAGCTGAGAAACTCCCGGATATCGGTGCGTAGATCCATCGTGGCCATCCCCTCACCGTAAGCCCGTCCCGCAGTCCGAGGGAGGCACTGCGGGTACCCCCGACGACTGCGTCGAGACCCGACTCGGAGGTGTTCACGAGGGACCGTCGGTCGCCGGCAAAGCCTCGCGCCGACGCCTAGGTACCCGATGCGGTCGTCGCGATGCCGCCGTCTACCGGGATGATGGTGCCCGTGAGATAGGACCCGGCCCGGCCGGCGAGGAACACGGCGATACCCGCCATGTCGTCGTCGCGGCCGAGCCGGCGCAGAGGGGCCTTCGCCGCGATCGTGTCGCCGACGGCATCGAGCGTGGACGCCATCATCTGCGACGGGAACGGTCCCGGTGCTACCGCGTTCACCGTGACGTGCTGTGGACCCAGTTCTCTGGCAAGCACTCTGGTGAGTTGATGGAGTGCCGCTTTGCTGCCGGCGTACGAGTAGTTGGGCGACTCGGCGACGTGGATGGCGGCGATACTGCCGATGTTGATGATCCGCGCGGGATCATCGGCGGTGCCCGCCCTGCGAAGTGCGGGGAGCAGCGCCTGCACCAGCCAGAACGGCGACTTGAGGTTGAGGTCGATCACTGCGTCCCAGGCCTCGTCCGGGAACGTCTCCAGCGGCTCGCGCCACATCGCTCCCGCGTTGTTGACGAGGATGTCCAGGCGTTCCGAGTCGGCCTGGACAAGATCAGCGAGGCGCTGACACTCGTCGTGCCTGGACAGGTCGGCGGGGATTGCGAGAACGTCGCCGAATTCGGACAGTAGATGCTGTGCCTCCGCGCACGTGTCTGCCTTGCGTGAGCTGATGACGACGCGGGCGCCCGCCTGCAGAAGGCCGCGCGCTATCATCATCCCGATGCCCCTGGTGCCGCCAGTGACAAGTGCGTACTTCCCAGTCAGATCGAAAAGGTCTGCGTGAGTAGTGAATTGGTTGTCCGCCATTGGTCTCCGTCGCTTCTGTCGTGGAAGAATGCGCCGACACGATCGCGCATTCGGCGCAGCTGAATCGAACTGATGGGGATAAAACTGCAGTGCGTTTCCATGCAGTGTTGCCGGCGCTTTCGTTGGTGTAGCTGGGAGCCGACTCGACCAGCTTGGCAGGCGTTTCGGACGTCCGGCAGACCCTGGTGATACAGGTATTGTGAGAGCCACCCTTGTCCGGTGCGCTGACTCACGCTGCCACAATCATTCCCGCACAGTCACTTTCGTGATTGCTTTGATCTGTATTGCGACCTGGCATCGTCGTCGTGAATCGGCCTGTTGGCCATCCGATGATCGGCGTTATCGCGCCACGCCACGCCAATCGTCGGCGCGGCGCGGACTCGCGGGGTTCCAGCACGAAGAACGCCATATGCGCAGAGTGTCAGTCCATTAGGCGAGGGCGGTTCTCGCCGTACCTGTATCACCAGGGCCTGCCCGCCGGCCGCAAGGCCTGCTTAACCTGTGGTCGGTTCCCGGCTGAACGCAGGGAGAGCAATGGGCCAGATGATATTTTCTGAAGGAGCATCTCCAGTGCAAAAGCGCAAACTTGGACAGCAACTCGAAGTCTCAGCCCTGGGGCTCGGCTGCATGGGCATGAGCTTCTTCTACGGTTCGCCCCCGGCCCCAGCCGAGATGACGAAGCTCCTGCGGGCGGCAGTCTGGGTGCACTCGACATCGAGCTGACGCCCGGTGACCTGCAACGTATAGAGGAGACCGCGGACCGAATCCATATCCAGGGCGGGCGCGTTCCCGAGCAGTTGAAGTCACTGTTCGGCCGCTGACCCGCTCGAATTCTGCACCGGCCTCTGGTATCGAGGTCGAACCGACATGATCGATCGGGCATCCCGGAGCCATTTCGGCCCGGCAGGACTCACCCCGATAGCCAATCCGACCGGCCAACCCGCGATCAGCGTACCGGCGGGCACGACCGCAGCGGGCCTGCCCGTCGGCATCCAGCTCATCGGCCGCCACCTCGCGGGCGGCGGCGTGCTGCGTGCCCGCAGCAGCATACGAACGTCACAGAACGAACCTGTACTGCCTGGTCATCGTCCACAATCACGACGGCAACACGTCTCACTCCGCAGCTCGAGGTGGCACCGCACCGCGGTGCCACCTCGAGCCATCACCCAGTTCCCGATGTCCTCGCACGCGGGCCGCCGTCCTGCGACGGACGGCTTTCGTATCTCAGTATTCGATGAGATCCGTTGCGAGACTGGTCAATTCGCTCTTATACGTCGAAATGATGCCGGCCATGGATTCGGAATGCGATTCCTGCGCTTGGATGATGGTTTCGAGAACCGCCACCTTCCGCCTGAGTTTCGCAATGATCTGCTCCTGCTCACTGATCGTCGCCGCTTGTTCGTGGATGATCGCGGTCGCACCGTCCCCGGCGGGCACCTGCCCGCCGACCACATGCTCGACCTCACCGACCGCTTCGCCCTCGATTACCTCGCGGCTTTCCACAAGGGCGATCCGGGCCGCGGATACGGTCACTTCCTTCGGAACGGCTGCACCCTCGACCGCGTCCCCGGCTGCCGCCGATACATCGACCGCTTCCGGCTCGGCGGCCCGAGGTTCGCCCACCTCCGGGGTGAGAGCGACCAGACCCACGCCCGCAACGGCCTCGTCCGCAACCGACTCGCGCCCCACGGAGGCCCGCACCTCAGCCGTCGCTTCGCTCGCGGCATCTTCCTCGCCGTCGGCCGCCTTCACCACCGCCGCCGAATCCGACTCGGCCCCTTCACCTTCGACCAGGAGACCATCGCCGGGTTTCGACTCCGCTGCGACGACCGACTCAGCTTCCGCAACGACCGACTCGGCCTCCGCAACGACCGACTCGGCAGCCTCGACTCCGAGAGCTTCGGCCGCTTCCTCGCCGTCAGCGGACAGCTCACTCTCGCCCGGCTTCACCTCGGCAGCTTCCTCGGCGTCACCGGCGGCGTGGTCCGCGGCCTCGACCGCCGCGGAATCCGACTCGGCCCCTTCGCCTTCGGCCACCGGATCGTCATCGAGCACCAACTCGACCTCGGCAACGGGTGACTCGGCCACATCGGCACCTACAGCTTCAGCGGCCTCTGTGCCGCCGATAGACACGTCACCGTCGGTGACCTCCGCCTCGGCGACCGCGTTGTGCCCGGCATCGGCTGCCGGATCTTCCTCAGCGTCATCTTCCACGGACTCGGCAACGGCGGCGAGTCCGGCCGGCTCTCCTTCACTCGCGACCTGGTCCCCAGCGACCACGGACACAGCGTCCGCGACCTGTTCGTCCTCGTCGGCAGGCAGCTCCGTCGCAACAGCCTCGGCAGCCGACTCCGAAACCTCTTCGACCGCAGCAGCTTCCGCGACAAGATCCGCTTCGGACATCTCCGAGTCGCGCGGCTCGGTGTGCCCCGGCTCCTCGACCGCACCCAGCTCGGCCTCGTCCTCGCCGTACGGATCACCGTCAGTACCCGCGTGCACGGCAGCGTCCGCGCCCCCGACCGCTTCGCCCTCGGCGACAACCGCCTCCAGGTGCGCGACGAAATCCACCTCGGCCACCGGCTCCGAAATCTCCTCGGCCGCAGCGACCTCCACGGGAGGCGCCGCAGCTTCGGACACCTCCAGCCCGAATGACTCGGCTTGCTCCTCGTCTTCAGCCACCGCAACCGCCCCTATCGCGACACGCACCTCGCCACCGACAGCCGCCTCGGCGACAGGTGCCGCCACCGCAGCGGCAACCGCGACCTCGACTGCGTCGCCCTCGGCGACATCCCCCTGCTCCGCAACGACATCCACCTCAGCCGAAGCATCGGGCTCGCTGTCCACCACGGCCTCAGCAACCACGTCCGCGACGCCGCCCGTGACCGACTCCTCGCCCTCAGCAGCAGCCACGACCTCGGCTGCTTCGTCCTCGGCGGCAACCACATCACCCAGCTCCGCAGCGACATCCACGTCGGCGGGGGCGTCGGACTCGACGTCCGAACCGGCTTCAGCTACCGTCTCGGCAACCGTAGCATCGCCTGGAGCCGGTTCCTCACCCTCAACAGAGCGCGACTCCCCCGACCCCAGCTCGACGACCGACTCGTCCTCCGGCTCCGAAACCTCCTCGACCGCAGCGACTTCCACGAGGGGCGTCGCTTCTCCGGCCCCTTCCAACTCGGATGACCGGGGCTCCCCTTGTTCGTCGGCACCCTGAGCCGAATCCGCCTCGGTCGCGCCACGCGCCGCGCTATCAGTAGCCGCGTCGGCAGTGGTCGGCTCCGCCGCAGCAGCCTCGGCCGCAATTCTCTCGGCCGCGGCGACAACCGCATCGCCCTGCGACGCAACGACATCCACCTCGGCCGAGGAATCGCCCTCGATGTCCGAACCGGCTTCAGCTACGGCATCGGCATCGGCATCGGCATCGGCATCGGCATCGGCATCGGCATCGGCATCGGCATCGGCATCGGCATCGGCATGAGTATCCGCGTCGACACGTGCGGGTATCTCGTCGCCTGCCACGTCGGACTCGTTCTCGCCGTTGACGCCGTTCTCCGATATCTGCACGACCGCCTCGGCGTCACTCTCGCCCTGCGATGCCGCCTCATCTCCAGCACCCACAGACTCAGCGTGCTGAGCACCCTCTTCGTCCTCGACGAGCGGCTCGACTTCCAACGCCTCGACCTCGGCCACCGTCTCCGATTGAGCCTCGGTATCCGTAGTCTCGACGTCACTCTCAGCAGCCTCGCCCTGGGAAGCCACCACTCCCTCGGCACCCCCATCGCCCTCGGCAGCTTCCACTTCCTCGCCCTCCGCAGGCGGCTCGGCCCCCAATCCCTCGGCCTCGGCGGCCACCTCGCCCGCACTCTCTGCGACAACCCCGGTCTCAGCGACAACTTCGCCGCCGGCAGCCACACCCGTCACATCCTCGGCAGCCTCGCCCTGCGCGTTCTCCACGTCCTCCACCGACGACACGACATCCGAAACCTCGCCGTCGACCACCGGCGCCGCCTCGGTATCGACGGCAACATCAACGGGACTCACTACAACGCCACCGTCAGCAGCATCCGCGTCCTCGGCAGCCACGGCCTCGACACCCGCTCCGCTCTCGCTGGACGATTCGACCTCCGACACCTCGGCCACCGACGCTGCTGCAGCGCCACCGTCAGCATCACCAACAACCTCAGCAGCAGCCGTGCTCTCGGCGGCCACCTCACCCGACTCTTCGGATGTATCCTCGGCCGCGACCGAGACATCGGCAGCTTCCGTTGCCGAAACAGCCTGTGGTACTTCACTTTCGCCCGCAGGCGCGGCATCGGCTCCTGCCACTACCGGGTCCGCGCTGTCCGCCTCCGCATCGACCCCATCGGCAACCGACTCCTCGACCGCTACTTCGGCCTCAGCAGGGACGACAACTTGCTCGGTATCCTCGACCTGCACGCCTGCCGCATCGGATTCCTCGGTGGCGGCCATACTCTCGACAGCGGCTTCGGCGGAGACAACCGAATCGGATTGCGCTACATCACCTTCGCCCGCCGCAACGCCTTCCACAGCTTCTGGTTCACCCTCGGGACCGGCCTCGACCTCGACACCTATTGCATCCTCGACAAGCGCCGCGACTTCCGACGCCTCGGCTCCGGCCTCAGCGTCGACCGCGGCTCCGGCGGCCGAATCGGCATGCACCACTTCACCTTCACCCGCAGGCGTGGTAACAGCGATCTCCGCTTCCTGGGCCGCGCTGCCCTCTTCCGCTTCGATTTCCGCGGGAGTCGCCTCGACGGCCGGCCCCTCGGCACCTGCGAGTTCGGCCTCGTCCGTCGCTGTCGAAAGGTCCTTCGCTACTTCACCTTCGCCCGCCGCAACGCCTTCCGCAGCTTCCGGTTCACCCTCGGCAACCTCAGCAGTCGCCACCTCGACGCCATCATCCTCGACAAGCGACCCGAGTTCCGACACCTCATTTCCGGCATCGGCATCGGCATCGGCGGCAACATCGTCTGCACCCTCGGCAACAACCCCGACCTCACCCGCGGCATCGACCTGGGCAGCCCTCACATCCGAATCCTCGGATGCACCCTTGGTCTCGACTGCGGCCTCGGGGGTCGAACCGCTCTGCGACACTTCTTCGCCGGCCGCAGCATCGGAGGTCCGCACCTCCCGCTCCGCGCTGTCCTCTGCTGCGACGACCTCGCCGGCCAGCGCTTCGCCAGCCGACTCCTCGGCCCCTATCTCGGCCCCAGCATCGACGACAACTTCACCTGAGCCATCTTCGGCAACCTCAGCATCGCCCGGGGCGACAACCGAGTCCAAGGCTTCGTCCTCGTTCTCGACCACGGCTTCGATGGCCGAACCTGCCGGCGGCACTCCGCCTTCACCCGCATCATCGCCATCGCTCGCTGCGTCGGCTTCGGCATCGGAGGCCGCCACCGCCTGCTCCGCGACGCCGCCTGCTACGTCGCTCCCAGCGGCAGATGCTTCGGCAGCCGACTCTTCGGCACCCTCGACCTCGGGAGTTTCGCCCTCGGCCGACGCCGCCGAAACATCCTTCGCTACTTCACCTTCGGCAGCGGCTACCCCGTCTTCGGCTTCCGGTTCATCATCGGCCGACTTCGCGTCGCCCGCCGCGACAGGCGCTTCGACCACGGTCGCGAGGCGCGCCCCCGGTTCGGCCACCGCCTCCTCGCCCGCGGTAGTTGTCGTCTCCTCGGCGGCGGCCGCGTCATCGGTGATCGTCGCCCGGTCGTCGGGAGTTGTCATATTTGCCTGACCTTTCGAAAAGATGGGATCGATCCTCGCTTCGGTGTCCGCGGGGCTGGCCTGTTGTGCATAATCGAGGTCGTCGTCCGAATCCTGCTGCGCCGGCGGGTCGTTCAGCGGAGGCGCGGGTGGGTCGGTCGACGCCCGGGCGCCCTGATCACCAACCGTCGACTCGTCTCCAGCGGCTTCGTCCGATCGCGACGCCACACCGAGGCGCTGCGCCGCCCATCTCGTGAGGCCCCCCAACCCGAACCGACCGCCGAGCGCCTGCTTCTCCGATGAAACTTTTTCTGCCACACCACATCCCAGATCTCAACCAACCGCGAATGTAGGTACCGTAGCGGTAGTGCGCGAAGTCGGCGAGGCGAACCGCCAAGGCTTCAGCCAGCCGTGACCTGCTCGAGATCCCGGCCCTGCACCCGGCACCGGACCGCGCGGCTCGTACAGCTGTAATATATTGCAGGCGTAGGCAATTCGACACCATACGCCACCGATCGTCCCCGCGGCGTCGTGCACCTCGAGGAAGATGCGCCGGGGAGTCCACTCTCCCAACGAGACTGTGGCGTCACCGAGCTCGCCGTTACCACTCGTCACGACCGCAGCCCGATGCACCTCGACGGGTCGGCGATGAAAGCACACAGTCGCCGAGAGAGCTTTCGCGGCTCGAGCTGGTCGCCCGTTGCTCGGGGCCGCACGGACTGTCGTGCTCGTTCGCTACGATCGTGCGGTGCGAGCCTCCGGAACATTCGACGTCAAATCCTTCACCCCGACCGGCGTCGTGCCCGAACCCGCAATTTCCACCGGCCTGCCGGTCGGGATCGCGCGGATGGAAAAACACTTCGACGGTGAGGTGTCCGGACGCGCCGCGACCCTGTTCACCGCGGCGTTCGATCAGACCAGCGGCGTCGGCACCTATGTAGCGATGGAATCGTTCGAGGGCGCGCTCAACGGAGCCGCGGGCACGTTCTGCTTCGCGCATTCGGCCACCACGTCGGGCACCGACAGGTCTGCGGAGTTCTTCGTCATCGTTCCGGCCAGCGGCACCGGAGATCTTGCCGAAATCACCGGTAGGGGCGGGATCACGGTGGACGCCGATGGAACTCATCGCATCTGGTTCGATTACGAAATTGGCTGAGCGACAACGACATTCACTTCACATGTTCGAGCGGCACGTTCTCCGGCACTCCAGCCCCGTCGGGCAGTATCAGCTTCCCGTTGGTGTCGATATATCCGGACCGCTTGGTCGGCACCGGCAGCACGGGATCGGGGCACGGTGTATCGGTACCCGCACCACAAATCCCCCCGTTGAAGTACGAGCGCTTCAGGTGATCCGCGGGCCACGGGTCGGCATGCATCCCGACCCATTGCGCGGGCACGTTGTAGAAGAAGAAAAAGCATGCGCTGACCGCCGCGAAGACCGCGAGGAACCGAGCGAATTGCTGTCGAGCGAATCCACCACCCACGCGATCCAGCCCGTGCTCGACGACGGTGCGACCGCGATCATCGGTGAAGTAGCGCAAACAACACAGACCTGCCTGGACCGCACCCCACATCAGTCCCTCGTACATCGGCCACTGGTGGTAGGTGCCGGCGCTGAACGACACGGACCGTATGGCGCCGGGATACGTGTAGAGCCCGAACGGCAACATGAAGCACGCTTCCATGACGAAGTCGAGCAGGAAGGTGAAGGCGTAGGTGGCCAGGATCAGCCGCAGGTTGGTGATATTCGGCCAGCGCGACTTGATCCCGCGCATGACCCAGCACCCGAATATCGTGATCACCAATACCCCGGCGGCGTATCCGGGAGCATTGATCAACAGTGGTTCGGAAACCTGATGGCCGGGCCGCTCGGGTGACACCCACCCCGGGATATCCGACGACCACGACCCGCGGTTGAACAGCCACGTGTTGTAGGTACACCAGGTGTTGAAGTAGTTCAGCAGCGGGTCCTGGAAGAACATCAGTCCCATCGACACGAGCAGTATGCCGTCGAGCGTGATTCTCCGTTCCCGGAGCCACGGCCTGACGAGGAACCACCAGATCGCCACCGGCAGCGCGACACACATCAGGACGGCATTCATCGTGAGGAATGCCTTCATATACATCGGCGGGGCGGTCGGCCCGCCGGGCACCCGGTGGAAGTACGGCCCGGCAATCCATCGCACCCATACATACACCTGCAACGCCAAGAGCAGTCCGCCGGCGGTGGCCCAGATCTGGACCCGCCGCACCCTCAGCCGATCTTGCGCGTCCCGATCAGCGGCCCCGCCGACGGCGCTCGATTCGCCGAGTTGTTCTGTGGTCGTGGGCTTCTCACTCGACGACTCGCTCACGATGCCTCCATATCCGTGCACCCGCACATGCTGTGGCCCTCAATATACCCACTAGTATCTGAATATCGTATAGGTATCTGAGATACCACCAAACGACCCAGTCGCGCGCGGAGCGGCCGGAACCGGCCTCGGCGCAAGAACAGCGGTTCAGGCAGACTGGGCCGATGGCTCATTCCGCCGCGTACCGCCCCACCCCGGCAGATCTTGCCGCAGCCGAGGGCCGGACCATTCCCGATGTGCTGGCACCGGATCTGCGCGTACTGTTCTGCGGAATCAACCCGGGACTGTGGTCGGGGGCCACGGGCCACCACTTCGCCCGACCCGGAAACCGCTTCTGGCCCGCGCTCTTCCGGTCCGGGTTCACCCCGCGACTGTTCCGTCCCGACGAGCAGGAGGAGCTGCTCGCGCTCGGATTGGGCATCACCAACGTGGCCGCGCGGACGACGGCGAAAGCGGACGAGCTGACGCCTCGGGAATTGCGCGACGGCGGCCGCGCGCTCACCGAAAGAGTGCGGGAGAATCACCCGCGCGTCCTGGCCGTACTCGGCTTGGGCGCCTACCGCACCGCCTTCGGCCGACCGCGGACCATCGTGGGACGCCAATCCGAGACACTCGGCGATACCAGCATCTGGGTGCTCCCCAATCCGAGCGGTCTCAATGCGCATTACACACTGGATGCCCTGGCCACCGAATTCCGGAAGTTACGGGAGGCAGTGGAATCCGAGTGAGGCGTTACTCCGCCCGACCGACCAATCCGGCCACCGTACGGTCGCCACACCCGTGACGACCGGAACGCGTCCGGTCGTCACGGGCCCGGCTATCGACCATCCGGCCGTCCGCACCGCCACTAATTGCGGTACCGGAACAGAATCCGGCCACGAGTGAGGTCGTACGGGCTCAACTCGACGAGTACTCGGTCCTGCAGCTGGATCTTGATGTAGTTCTTCCGAATCTTCCCGCTGATATGAGCGAGCACCTGGTGACCGTTCCGGAGTTCCACCGTGAAGGTGGCATTGCGGAGGCACTCGATGACGGTGCCCTCGATCTCGATTCCCTTCCCGTTGTTGCTCATCGCAGCACCAACTCCAGATTGCTGTTCACGCGCTCGACACCGATGCCCTCGAACAGCGCGAGGGCGGCCGGATTCGATTCGTTCAGTTCTACTGCCGCCCTTGAGATCTCCCGCTGATGCAGGGCGCCCAACGCATGCGTCAGCAGCGCCCGCGCGATGCCCCGGCGACGCTGATCCGCCCGCACCGCGATCAGCCCGATCCGCGGCAGCCGGGTCACCTGTACGACGCGGATCAGTCCGACATATCGGTCGGATTGTGCCGCCACCGCATATTTCGACGGATCCACCACGACGTCGGCCCCGGTGTGCGGCAACACCTCCGCCGGCATCTCCCGCCAGCCGATGGTCGCCTCCACCTCGTCGCGAATCGCCCGATCCACTTCGCGCAGCGGGCCTTGCGCCGCGGCGCCGGCGGCCACGATGGCAGTATCCGACGGCGGGGCTACCGCATCGAGCCCGGTGATCCGGGGATCGGTCGGCACGAGGCATTCCCACTCTCGGCGCCGAGTGGTGAAACCCACGCTCCCCCAACAGGTTGCGAGGTCACGATCGGTTTCGTCGACCACGGTGTACAGGGGTCTGGGCAGGTCTGCCAGCATCGCGGCGGCGAGTGCGCCGAAGGCATCCTCGCGCCACGAGTCGATGCTGACGAACAGTCGCCCGTCGGGCCGAGGCGACACATCACCCGACCCGACCAGCAGGCCACGATTCATCGCCTGCCACTGCGTCTTCGAGACGCGTGTGATGACAGTGATATGTCCGTCGGAATCGGACATGGAATTCACAGAGTTCAAGCTTATCGCCCTTTCGGAGCAGCCTTGGGTGACAGGCGCTCCCGGCGACAGCTAGATCGTTCGCCCAACCGTGACGTCGAGAGGGAGCTCCCACTTCGATACAACGTTCATGGGTCTCACCTCCTCGCATTCGGTCACGGTTCGCATGACGGTACCGACCGCCTACTCACCGCGCAAATGATTTTTCGCCGATCGCCGGATCGTTCGAGATGCCCTGTCGCGGTGCGGTATCCGCACGCGGCGCCACTTCACCGTCGTCCGGGGCGGGGACACCGGACAGTCGCTCGCCCAGCCAGTGCGTGGAACCGAGGAAGCCGTCGAAGTAGCCGAGGGATTCTCCGTATCCGCGCAGCCACACCGAATCGTGTCGGCCCGCCGATCGCGTCCGGAGTTCCGGTCAGGACTCGGTCGCCAGGCGAATGCCGAATCCGATCAACACCAACCCGGCGATCGAGTCCAAGCGGCGGCGCACCCGCCGGGTCTGCATCCAACCCGCCACCGTGCTCGACGCCACGACGAGAACCGCGAAATACACCGCCGTCAGCACCACGTACATGGCTCCCAACCCCAGCGTCGTCCAGCCCACCGAATAGCCCGCGGGTACGAACCCGGGCAGGAAACCGACGAACAAGACGCCGATCTTCGGATTCAGGATGTCGGTGAGAAATCCGGCCACGAACCCGCCCGAGCGCATCGACGGCTGCGCCGGCGGCGTACCGCTTCCCTGGGCGATCCCCGGAGCGGACCGCCGCAAGGAGCGCAGCGACTGCACCCCCATCCACACCAGATAGCAGGCACCGGCGATCTTCAATACCTCGTAACCGATCTCACTGGCCCGCAACAACGCCGACAACCCCAGCACCGCGGCCCCGACCCACACCAGCAAGCCACACAACACACCAAGACTCGTCCGGATCCCGCCGCCGCGCCCGCCACGTACCAGGCCACGAAGCACGACCAGGGTGTCCGGCCCCGGCAACACCACCAGTAAGACCGCGGCAACCGAGAACGACGCAAGCGAAACGAGCATCGGTCAATTCTAATGAGCGGGCGCCCGCATACCAGCCCGGCCGCGCCGCCGACATTCCCGCCGAACAGCCGAGAGGCCCCCGATGCTCGCGTGGTCGTCCGCCCGGGAGGACGATGGCGCGTATGCAGAGCACCGTGATCGAAGTGAAGACGGGGCGCGACGAAGTCGTTCACGACCTCACCCCGCACTGTTCGGAGTTCCTGCGCGATGCGGCGGCGGGCCGCGACGGCCTGCTGCACGTCTTCGTCCCACACGCCACCGCGGGCATCGTCCTGATCGAACTCGGCGCGGGCAGCGACGACGACCTCCTCGCGGCCCTGCGGGACCTGCTCCCCGCCGACGACCGCTGGCGCCATTCGCACGGCTCCCGCGGACACGGCCGCTCGCACGTCATGCCCGCACTGATCGCCCCCTACGCGAGCATCCCGGTCCTGCACGGCGAAATGGCTTTGGGAACTTGGCAATCCGTCGCAATGGTCGACCTCAACGTCGACAACCCCGTGCGGCAGGTGCGATTGTCCTTCATGGCCGGCTGACCGCACCGTCCAGCGCCGCTGCCGGGCCGGATGCCGCACCGATGAGGCCATTCGCCCCTGGCTCGCCGCGACGGGCACGGACCATGATCCAGGGCGTGGATCACGATACCGCGGTACGAGTCCGGGCGGCCGGGACCGGTGATGAGATCGCGCCCATGGCCGCGGCCGAGGCGGCCGTCGCGACCTCGGATACGGTGCTCGCCACGCTGCACTCCACGCCGGACGGGCTGACGACGGCGGAGACCGCGCGACGGTTGTCCCGGCTGGGGCCCAACGCGGTTCGATCACACCGCGCGCGACTGGCTCCCGTCCTGGCGCGCCAACTCCGATCGCCACTGCTGTTACTGCTCGCGACCACAGCGGTGGTGTCGTTCTTCCTCGGTGAGAGCTCCGACGCGCTGATCATCGGCGTGATACTCATCGTGTCGGTCGGGCTCGGCGCGTTCAACGAGTATCGTGCCGAGCGAGCTGCCGAGGCGCTGCACGAACGGATCCGCCACCGAGTCGTGGCAGTGCGCGATGGCAGTCCCCGTTCGGTCGATCTGGTCGAACTCGTCCCAGGCGATGTGGTGGAGTTGCGAGCGGGCGAGCTGGTGCCCGCCGACGTCCGACTCCTGACCGCGACGGGGATGCAGTGCGACGAATCCGTGCTCACCGGTGAGTCGGCGCCGGTCCGGAAATCGACCCTACCGGTGGCAACCGGCGCCGGGATCGCCGAACTGACCGCGTGCGCGCTGATGGGAACGGTCGTCAGCGCCGGCAGCGGCCGCGGGGTTGTCGTCGCCACCGCCGGGGCAACCGAATTCGGCCGTATCGCACTGGGTTTGGGCGCTCCCGAACCGCCGACCGAATTCCAGGTCGGGCTGCGCCGGTTCTCGATGTTGCTGGTGTGGGTCGCCGCGACGCTGACCTCCGCGATCTTCCTGGTCAACATCGCCCTGCACCGGCCGATCCTCGATGCGCTGCTGTTCTCGCTCGCTATCGCGGTGGGGATCTCGCCGCAGCTACTGCCCGCGGTGGTTTCGACCAGCCTGGCCGCCGGTTCACGGCGCCTCGCCCGGTGCAAGGTGTTGGTCAAGCGGTTGGTGTGCATCGAGGACCTCGGCGACATCGAGGTGTTGTTCACCGACAAGACCGGCACGCTGACCGAGGGGCGCATCGAATTCACGCGTGCTGTGGACGCTGCCGCAACAGCGTCCGATACGACCAATGTGCTGGGCATGGTGTGTACCGACGCCGTGCTGAGTGCGGAGGGGATCGTCGGTGGCGACTCGCTCGACACCGCTCTGTGGGCTGGCTCTCCGGCGAAAATTCCTGCCGCGCGGGCATTTTCGCGCATCGCGACATTGCCGTTCGACTCCCGACGGCGCCTGGCGTCGGTACTCGCCGAGGACCCCGCCGGGAACCGGCTGATCATCACCAAGGGCGCTCCGGAGGAGGTGCTGTCCCGCTGCATCGATGTGCCGGAGGCGGCGCACGACATTCTCGATGCCGAGTTCGGCGCCGGTCATCGGATCGTCGCGGTCGCGACCCGTCCCGCTGCGGACATCAACACGCTCGATTCCGGGGACGAGCACGGTTTGACGTTCTGCGGCTTCCTCGTATTCCTCGACCCGCCCAAAAGCACTGCCCGCCAAGCCTTACAGCGACTGGCGGGCCTGGGCGTCGCGGTAAAGATCATCACCGGCGACAATCCGGTGGTCGCGGCTCATATCTGCGGCGAACTGGGTCTGCCGCCGGGCGAGCTGCTCACCGGAGCCGACATCCACCGGCTCACCGATGAGGAGCTGACCGAAAAGCTCGGGCGGACGACGATATTCGCACGGGTCGATCCGGAGCAGAAGGCACGAATCGTGCGACTGCAGCGTCTGGCCGGACTCGACGTCGCCTTCCTCGGCGACGGTGTGAACGACGCCCTGGCGCTGCACGCCGCGGACGTCGGCATATCGGTGGACTCGGCCACCGATGTCGCCAAGGACGCCGCCGACGTGGTGCTGCTGCAGAAGGATTTACAGGTACTCGCCGACGGAGTGGTCGAGGGACGGCGAATCTTCGCCAACACCATCAAATACGTGCTGATGGGCACGTCCAGCAACTTCGGCAACATGTTCAGCGCGGCCGGCGCCTCGGCGCTGCTGCCCTTCCTGCCGATGCTTCCGTCGCAGATTCTGCTCAACAACCTGCTCTACGACACCAGCCAGCTCGCGATCCCCACCGACCGCGTCGACGAGGAACAGCTGACTCGTCCGACCCGTTGGGATATCGGGCTCATCCGTCGCTTCATGCTCGTATTCGGGCCGGTCAGTTCGGTTTTCGACTTCGCGACATTCGGGTTGATGCTATGGGTCTTCCACGCCGGCGCCGGACTCTTCCACACGGGTTGGTTCGTCGAGTCGCTCGCGACCCAGACGCTCGTGCTGTTCGTCATCCGAACGCGGCGCAGCCCCTTTTTCCGCAGCCGACCCAGCGTGCCGCTGCTGACCGCGGTGCTCGGCGCGGTCGCGGTGGGCGTCGTACTGCCGGCGACACCCATGGCCGCGGATCTCGGATTCCAGCCGCTGCCGGGCGGTTATTTCGTGGCGCTCGGCCTGATGATCCTGACCTACCTGGTCCTCGCCGAAATCGTCAAATACTGGTTCTTCCGGGCATCTGCCGCTGTAGCGCCGACTCGAACCCGCCGCACCGGCCACCGGATCCACCGTCGTGCGGCCCGCTTCAGCGCTTGAACCGATCTCGAAAACCGCCGTCACACAAGAACGTACGCGCACTTTGATTCACGAGTGGTCCAATGGCCCACTGCCGGTGACAATCGGCAGCATCGCGGCCACCGCGAGCGCCCGTACCGTATCTTTCACCGGCCCGATTACCAACGGCCGGTTCGCACTTCGGGAGGTCGCAATGTCAGCACGGGACACCACGCAACAGAACCAGGACGACGATCCACAGGTGACGGCCTCCGCGCCGGTCGTCGTCGGCGTGGACGGCTCGGACGGCTCGAACGCGGCGGTCCGCTGGGCCGCCGCCTACGCTGCCGGACACGGCCGCGAACTGCACATCGTGCACGGGCTCGGGCTGGTGGGAATCAATACCGTTGCGGGCGCGTACGCGGTCACCGTGGAGGCCGTTGTGGATGCGGCTCGCGCCCAGGGCAAGACCGTGATAGCCGACGCGGAGCACGCGGCGCGGTCGGCCGCGCCCGAGGTGCGGCTGTCGTCGTCGCTGGCCTCCGACAGCCCGGCCGGTCTTCTCGTCGAACGCAGTTCCGGCGCCTTCGCTCTCGTCATCGGCTCGACCGGCTCGGCCGGCACCCTGGCCCACCTGGGCTCCACTCTGCTTGCCGCGACCGCGCATGCACACAGCACGGTCGTCGTCGTCCCCGCCGGTTACACCGATCGCGCCGGCGGGCCCGTGGTGGTCGGTGTCGACGGTAGTCCGGTGAGCGAACGAGCCATCGCGGCCGCATTCACCGAGGCCGCCGACCGCCACACCGATCTCATAGCGGTCCACGTATGGGCCGATATGGATCTCGGCCGTCTCACCGGCGTCGGCGCACTGCCCGTCGACACCGGGGCGGAGCAGGCCGAGCAGGAGGTCCTGGCCGAACGTCTCGCCGGCTGGCAGGAGAAGTTTCCGGACGTCCCCGTCGTGCGGAAGACCTACCTGTCCGCACCCGGCAGGCGCCTGGCGGAATTGTCGAAATCGGCACAGCTCGTGGTGGTCGGTAGCCGCGGCCGCGGCGCACTCACCGGGCTGCTGCTCGGATCGACCTCCAACTTCCTCGTCCAGCATTCGGATTGCCCGGTGATGGTCGTACATTCGACCGCACGCTGACCGGCACGACCGGGGCGACCCGCATGATGGTCTCTGCGACCTGGTCGCAGGGACTTTCGCCCCTCGCACCCCGAAACGTCCGCAGTGATACTCGTTATGGAATGCGTCGCCGCCGACGAATCGAGTATTCCGATGCAACCTGGCGATACCGCTGTGATCGACCGGGCCGGACTGGACCGCCTGGTGGAGGCGTTGTGGGCCGACGAATACCGGGTGATCGGCCCACAGCCGCGGGACGGGGCGATCGTGCTCGACGAGCTGGCTTCGGGCGCCGGACTCCCCGATGGTCTCGGCGTGGACTGCGCACCGGGCCGGTACCGGTTGCGGCAACGTGACGATCACGCCGTGTTCGCGCATTCGGCGGGGCCGGGGTCGTGGAAGCAGTTCCTGCATCCGCCACATCACAAGGTCGCGGAGATCGGGCCCGATCTGGAGATCACCGCCACCGATGACGGCCCGACACGAATGGCGTTTCTCGGTGTGCGCGGATGCGATCTGGCCTCGATCGCGATCCTCGGCCGGGTGCTGGGCGGCGGGGATTATCCGGATCGCTCCTTCACCGCACGCGGCCGGGATCTGTTCGTGGTCGCGGTGAACTGCACCGAGCCCGGCGGCGTGTGCTTCTGTGTTTCGATGGGCACGGGGCCGGGTGTCTCCGCTGGATATGATCTCGCCCTGACCGAGCAGATCGACGATGACGGGCATCGATTCCTCGTCGACGTCGGTAGTGACGAGGGCGCGCGGGTCCTGGCCCGGGTCGGTACCCGGCCCGCCGAATCGACCGACCTCGAGCGCGCTCGCGCCGCGGTGTCGGCGGCCGCCGACCGCATGGGGCGCGCGATGCCGGATGTCGACGTGCGCGCGGTGATACGTGAATCGCAGGAATCGCCGCACTGGCAGGACGTCGCCTCCCGCTGCCTGACCTGCGCCAACTGCACGATGGTGTGCCCCACCTGCTTCTGCACCACCACCGAGGACGTCACCGATCTCACCGGTGACCACGCCGAACGGTGGGAGCGCTGGGCATCGTGTTACGAACTCGACTTCTCCTATCTGCACGGCGGGAGCGTCCGGCAGTCCGGCGAGAGCCGGTACCGGCAATGGCTCAGCCACAAACTCGGCACCTGGTACGACCAGTTCGGCAGCTCCGGGTGTGTGGGGTGTGGCCGCTGCATCGCCTGGTGCCCGGCCGGCATCGACCTGACCGCCGAGGTGGCGCGGCTGGCCGGGACGCAATCGTGACCACCGTCGACGAGCTGACGGAATTCGCGCAGTTGGCCACGCTGGGCAGAGCCGAGCTGCGCGTGCTCGCCCGGATCGGGCGGGACGTGTCCTTCCCCGCCGGGCAACGACTGATCACCGAAGGCGATTCCGCCCAGCGGTGCTGGCTGATCCGCCGGGGCCGGATCGTGCTCGACGCACATGTGCCGGGGCAGGGTGATGTCGTCGTGCAGACCCTCGGCGCCGGAGATGTACTGGGCTGGTCGTGGCTGGTGCCACCGTACCGATGGCGATCCGGCGCCCGGGCGGCCGAACCGGTCGAGGCGATCGAGTTCGATACCGAGGTATTGACCCAATTCGCTTCGGCGGATGCGGAATTCGGCCGCGCCCTGATCCTCATGCTTTTCGAGGCGTTGCTGGACCGGATGCAGGCGACCCGCGCCCGGCTGCTGGACATGTACCGGAATCCCGGCGAAACCTGTACCCACGCGCCGTACTCGGCGGACGTGCGGGGCAACTCGTGAGCGTCCGGACGCAGGCCCGCCCGCGTTCGCTCGACGATACGATGCTCCCGTACCGCGTCGTGGACCGCACCGAGCAGACCCGCGACACCGCGACCCTGGTACTCGAACCGGTTCGCCTTGCGGCGCAACGGTTTCGGGCCGGTCAGTTCATGATGCTGTACAGTTTCGGCGTCGGCGAGATCGCCATTTCGACCAGCGGCGACCCCGCGGCCGCGAACGGCGTGCTGGAACACACGATCCGTGCGGTGGGCGCGGTCAGCCGGGCTCTGTACGACACCCGCGTCGGCGGTGTCATCGGTGTGCGCGGACCGTTCGGCAGGGGGTGGGACTCGGCATCGGCCCGCGGGCGCGATCTGGTGATCGTCGGCGGCGGAGTCGGCCTGGCGCCGCTGCGACCGGTGGTGCTGGAGACATTGGCCGCGCGTGCGGAGTACCGGCGCGTTGTCCTGATCACCGGTGCGCGCACTCCTGCCGACATTCTTTTCCGTCACGATCAAACCCGGTGGCAGGCAGCTCGTCTCGTGGAGCTGTATCAGACCGTCGACCGGCCCGCGCCAGGCTGGTCCGGGTCGGTCGGTTTCGTCACCGAACCGCTCGCGAAACTGAACCTCGATCCGGATCGCACCACGGCCTTCCTGTGCGGTCCGGAACCGATGATGCGCTTCTGCGCGCAATACCTGCTCCGCAAAGGCATCGCCGCCACCGACATCCGGGTGGCATTGGAACGCAACATGCAATGCGGGGTGGCGCGCTGCGGGCACTGCCAGCTGGGCCCGTTGCTGCTGTGCCGCGACGGCCCGGTGGTCGACTATGCGACCGCCGAACCGCTGCTGTCGGTGCGGGAGTTGTGATGGCCATCCCGACCCTCGCGGTCTGGAAGTTCACCTCCTGCGACGGCTGCCAGCTCAGCCTGCTCGACTGCGAGGACGAATTGCTGACCCTGGTCGGCCGCATCCGCATCGTGCATTTCACCGAGGCGTCCAGCGCGTCGGAGCCCGGCCCGTACGACGTGTCGCTGGTGGAAGGCTCGATCACCACTCCCGAGGATCTGCGCCGGATCGCCGAAATCCGCGATCAGTCGCGGATTCTCGTGGCGATCGGAGCCTGTGCCACGCACGGCGGCATCCAGGCACTGCGGAATTTCGCCGACATCAGCGAATTCACCTCCGTGGTTTACGCCAGCCCGCAATACATTTCGACGCTGGCCGATTCCACGCCGATCTCGGCGCATGTGCCGGTGGATTTCGAACTGCGCGGCTGCCCGATCGATCGCCGCCAACTCCTGAACACGCTGTGCGCATTTCTGGCCGGGCGCGCACCGGACATCCCGAACACCAGTGTGTGCACCGAATGCAAACGCCGCGGCACGACGTGTGTGACCGTCGCCCACGGCACCCCGTGTCTGGGCCCGGTGACCCAGGCCGGATGCGGCGCGCTGTGCCCCGCCTACGATCGAGGCTGCTTCGGTTGTTTCGGGCCGATGGCGAAGCCGAATATCCGTGCGCTGCTGCCGATCCTGCGTATCAACGGTATGTCCACCAGCGACATCGACCACGCATTCGACACGTTCGCCGCAGCCTCCCCCGAATTCGCGGACAGGCCCCGGGATGAGCCGCAGCGGTAGACAGTTGCGGGTGGGCGCACTCGCCCGCGTCGAGGGCGAGGGCGCACTGCGTGTGGTCGTCTCCGGCGGCACGGTGGAGCGCGCGGAGCTGAACATCTACGAGCCGCCCCGCTTTTTCGAGGCATTCCTGCGCGGCCGCTCCTACACCGAACCACCCGATATCACCGCTCGCATCTGCGGCATCTGCCCGGTCGCCTATCAGACCAGCGCCTGCAACGCTCTCGAGCAGCTCTGCGGGATCGAATTGGACCGGCCCCTGGCCGATCTTCGGCGCCTGCTCTACTGCGGCGAATGGATCGCCAGCCACGCCCTGCACATCCACCTCCTGCACATTCCCGACTTCCTCGGCTACCCCGACGCCATCTCCCTCGCCGCCGACCACCGCGAACTGGTCGAACAGGGGCTGGCGGTCAAGAAGGCCGGCAATGCGCTGCTCGAACTCATCGGTGGCCGTCCGATCCACCCCGTCAACGTCCGTGTCGGCGGCTTCTATTCGGTACCCGCGCGCACCGACCTCGCACCCCTGGCCGAACGACTGCGCCATGCACAGGATGACGCGATCGCGACCGCACGATGGGCAGCGGGCTTCGACTTCCCGGACCTCGAACTGGACCACGATCTGCTCGCCGCCACCACGCCGGAGCGGTATGCGATCGAATCCGGGAGTATGCACACCAGCACCGGGCTTCGCTTCTCCGCCAACGATTTTGCCGACCATGTCGTCGAACGGCAGGTGCCGCATTCCACCGCACTGCAGGCCGGGCTGGACGGCAAGCCCTATCTCACCGGGCCGCTGGCCCGCTATTGCCTGAACTCCCGACGGCTCTCACCGCTGGCTCGACAGGTCGCCGGCGATATCGGGCTGGGTGATGAATGCCGAAACCCGTTCCGCAGCATCCTGGTTCGCGCCGTCGAAGTCGTCTACGCCATCGACGAGGCGTTGCGCCTGATCGACGAATACGTGCCGCCCGCCCGCGTCGCGATGCCCATCGCACCGCGCGCGGGCGTGGGATACGGAGTCAGCGAGGCGCCGCGCGGCCTGCTCTATCACCGGTACGAGACCGACGCCGAAGGAATCGTCCGCTCCGCGACCATCGTCCCGCCGACCGCACAGAACCAGGCCGCGATCGAGGACGACCTGCGCCGGGTCGTCGCGGCCAACCTCGACCGTGACGACGCCGCACTCACCGCGCTGTGCGAACGCACCATTCGCAACTACGACCCCTGCATCTCCTGCTCGGCACACTTCCTCGAACTCGACATCGTGCGCCGATGACGCACCGGGAGCATTCCACCCCGGCAACCGCGCGCGACCGCGCCGCCGCAGAACATCGGGCGGTCGTCATCGGAATCGGCAACGAGTACCGCGGCGACGACGGCATCGGCCCGCTCGTCGCGGCCCGGCTCGACCGGCTCGAGCTGCCCGGCGTCCTGGTCGCCGTGTGCGACGGCGAACCCGGCAACCTGCTGGACCTCTGGGAGGGGGCCGACCTCGCCGTGGTCGTCGACGCGGTGTTGTGCCGGCCATCGACCCCCGGCCGCATCCGGCGCACCACCGCCGACGCCCTGCGCGGCGTGACCGCGGCCGCCAGCTCCCACACACTGGGCGTCCCGGATGCGGTGCGACTGGGCCGCGCCCTCGGTCGCCTTCCCCGGGAACTGGTCGTCATCGCCGTCGAGGCAGCCCGCCTCGATCTCGGCACCGAACTGTCCGAACCCGTCGCCGCGGCGATCCCGGAAATTCTGCGAGCCGTCCAGGACGAGCTGGCACGAGTACGAACCCGCGCCGATCCGCCGTGAGCCGGGATTCGCCATCGGCGCACCGGCTCTCATCGGCGTAATCTATCAGCCCCGCACAGAACGCCGGAGCCACTATCTCCGCACTCGGCCAGCCGAACGCTACGACGGCGTCATCCACATCGACCGCACCACCGCTCTGGAACCACTGGAGTCGTCCAGCGGCTGGATCGACGGAACCACAGCGGAGACCGGCTGTGATCCGCACCGCTTCAAATCGCGCCACACCCCTTGGCGCACAGGCGATCTGAAGCTGCAACGCCACCGCAGCCGTCCAGGCCAGGATATGTCCGAAGCTCTTGTGCGGCTTGGCCTTCGGCCGGTCCCCGGAGCGACGGCGTCAGCCACCCGCGCCAGCAGGTGTGGCGAATCCCGTTGTCCGGCTCGGTGATCGACCCCGCCGCCAAGCGGTAGCCCCCAGACCGGTGCCGGGGATTCGATCCGGGTGGGCGAAAGGTCCGACGTGGTCCGAGGACCACGAAACCGGTGACCTTCGGCCGTGCCGCTCCCGGCCCCGCCGATCCGACTATGGTGACGGACACATCCCACGGCGAACGATCAAGGAGGGCGTCATGCCCGGCATCTTCGGGAGGCACACCGGCACCACACAGCGCGAGCAGGACGCCCATCGGCTGGCCTCGGCTACGGTGGTCGTCGGCGTCGACGGTTCGCCGGGAGCGACCACCGCGCTGCGCTGGGCGGCTCAGTACGCCCGCGTACACGGCCGGGAACTGCACATCGTGCACGGGATGAACCTCGTCGGCGCCACGTGGCCGGCCAGTGTTCCCGCAACGCCGAGCCCCTGGGTGGTCGACGCCTCCCGTACGCACGGCCGCGATGTCATCGCCCGCGCCGAGGAGCTGGCCCGTTCGACGGCTCCCGAGGTAGCCGTCACGGCCGAGTTGGTCCCGGACAACCCGGCCGCTCTGCTCATCGACCGCAGCGCCGCGGCGTTCACGGTGGTGCTCGGGGCGACCGGAGCGACCGGGATGCTCGCACACCTGGGTTCGACCCTGCTTTCGGTCGTCGCGCACGCCCACGGGACGGTCGTCGTGGTGCGCGCCGACCCGCCTACCGGCGACACCGTCCACTCGTCGGGCCCGATCGTGGTCGGCGTCGACGGGAGTCCGATCGGCGAGGCGGCCATCGCATCCGCCTTCGCCGAGGCAGCCCAGCGCGATGCCGAATTGGTCGCCGTCCACGTGTGGAACGACGGGAATTTCGGTCACTACGCCGGTTACGACACGGTGCGGCTATCCGACGGCGACCCCGGGCAGGCCGAGGACGCCATCATGGCCGAACGCACCGCCGGGTGGCAGGAGAAGTACCCCGATGTCCGGGTCGTCCACGCCTCGTACGCGTTCGCACCCGCGGAGCATCTGCTGGAGTGGTCGAAGTCGGCGCAACTGATGGTCCTGGGCAGCCGAGGCCGTGGCGGCTTCGCTGGAATGCTGCTGGGTTCCACGGTCAACTTCCTGGTCCAGCACGCACAGTGCCCGGTGATGGTCGTCCATCCGTAGCTCACACGCTGTACAGCGCCGCGATGTCCGCGGCGAAGTCGCGCAGCACGACATCGCGCTTGAGCTTCAGCGATGGCGTGACATATCCGTTGGCCTCCGTGAGATCCGTGCGCAGTATGCGGAATTTGCGGACGGTCTCGGCGCGGGAGACGGCCCGATTGCCGTCGTCGATCGCCTCTTGGATCGCGGCGAGCAGGTCGGTGTCGGCGGCGAGGTCGTCGACCGTTGCACCGGGGGGTTTGCCGTGCAACTGCTTCCACATCGGGAAGTGCTCACTGTCGACAGTCACCAGACATCCGACGAACGGCTTGTCGTCACCGACGACGATCGCCTCCCCGACGATGCCGTGCGCCCGGATGCGGTCCTCGATCACCGCGGGAGCGACGTTCTTCCCCGCAGCGGTGACGATGATCTCCTTCTTACGTCCGATGATGGTGAGGTATCCGTCGTCGTCGAGGGCGCCGAGGTCGCCGGTGGCGAACCAGCCGTCGCGGAATGTTTCGGCGGTGGCTCGCGGGTTGTTCCAGTAACCGGTGAACACGTTGGGTCCGCGCAGCAGGATCTCGCCGTCCTCGGCGATCCGGACCGACGATCCCGGTAACGGATGGCCCACGGATCCGATCTTCGGATGGTCGTCGGTGGTGAAAGTCGCGGCCCCGCAGGTCTCGGTCAGCCCGTAACCCTCCAGCACGGTGAACCCGACCCCGCGATAGAAGTGGCCGAGCCCTTCTCCAAGCGGCGCGCCACCCGACAGGGCGTGCGTAGCACGGCCTCCCAGCGCCGCACGCAGGCGCCGGTACACGATGAAGTCGAAAAGCGCGTGCCGGATCCGCAGCGACAGCGAGATCCGCCCGTCGTCCAGAGCGCGGCTGTAGTCCACGGCAGTCGTGGCGGCAAGGTCGAAGATCCGGCCACGGCCGGCGAGTTGGGCTCGGGTTCGAGCGGTGTTGTAGACCTTCTCGAACACCCGTGGGACACCCAGGATCAGGGTCGGACGGAAGGCCCCGAGTTCGGCGGTCACATCCGCGACATCGCCCACATGAGCGATGCGGACCGGGGCCAATGCCGCCGCGACCTCGGCGATCCGGCCGAGCACATGCGCCAACGGCAGGAACAGCAGGACCGATGATTCACCGGGGCGGAACAATGCCGGCATCCGAGCGGTGATGTTGCCCAGTTCGGCCAGGAAATTGCCGTGCGTCAACTGGCACCCTTTGGGCCGCCCGGTGGTGCCGGAGGTGTACACGATCGTCGCCAGCGTATCGGCCACGACGGCGGCCCGGCGTTCGGCCACCGCATCGTCGGCGACATCCGCACCATCCCGCGTCAAGGCCGCGACGGCGCCCGCGGTGATCTGCCAGACATGCATCAACTTCGGCAACTGCTCCCGCACGCCGGCGACCACCGCACTGTGGTGATCGGTCTCGGCGATCACCGCGACCGCACCGGAATCCGAGAGGATCCACTGCACCTGTTCGGCCGAGGAGGTCTCGTAGACCGGAACCGTGACCGCGCCCGCGTACCAGATCGCGAAGTCCAGCAGCGTCCATTCGTAACGGGTCCGGGAAATGATGGCCACCCGATCGCCCAGCTGAATCCCGTTGGCAATCAACCCCTTCGCGACCGCCGACACCTCGGTGCAGAACTCGGCGGCGGACACGTCCCGCCACTGGCCGTCCACTTTTCGGCTGATCACCGCGAGATCCGGAAACCTCTGCACATTGCGTTCCACCAAGTCGGTGAGATTCTCATCGGGCCGGACGCGATACAGAACCGGCACTCCGAATTCCTGCATAGTCGTTCCTCGTCTGACGTCGCCGGACGGGCGAAATCCCTCACCGATACGCTCGACCTCGGAAGCTGGCATCTACCACTGTGGGCCGCACCACACCATTGGACGAGGGGCGTCGACAATCCCCGAAGGGGACGAAAGTCCTCACTTGCGCCGGACCGACGCCGGACGGAACGGCTGCGGCACGAATGGCTCGATCGCCGGCTGACGTCCGCGGCGCCGCCGAGAAATCCGCTACGATACGGGACGATGACTACCGGGACGGCGATGCGCCACACACGGATGGGTTACCCGGTGCTCTTCTGACCGCTGCACGGGCCGGTGCCGGCCCGCCTTCGGATCGAGAATTCCGCACTGTCGCGCGCGCTCCGCCTTCGTCGTGTTGAGCACAGGACATCAACTACGACAGAAGGATCCACGATGACCACGACGCACGGCATGTCTGTCGGCGTGCAGATGCCCGGCGGAATCGCCGACGCTTACCTCACCTACCCCGATGACGGCACCGCCCATCCGGGAGTGCTGGTGATCCAGGACGGCTTCGGAGTCCGGCCCGGTCTGCGGTCGCTGGCCGATCGCATCGCCGCTCACGGCTACACCGTCCTGCTTCCCAACGCCTATTACCGGCACGGACCCGCACCGGTGATCGAGCTACCGGACTTCATCGACCCGGAGCAGCGTCCGGAGATCTTCCACCGGGTGTTCCCGATGATCCGCGAGTTGACCCCCGATCTCCTGCGCGCCGACGCCGGCGCCTACCTCCGATGGCTGGCGGCGTCGCCGCGAGTCGCCGAGGGGCAGGTCGGGCTCACCGGCTACTGCATGGGTGCGCGGCTGGCGGTGCTGGTCGCCGCCATGTTCCCCGATCGGGTTGCGGCGGTGGCCGGATTCCATGGTGGGCCACTCGTCACGGACGCTCCGGACAGTCCGCACCTGGCCGTCGAAAACATCACCGCGGAGCTGTACTTCGCACACGCCGGCGAAGATCACCACATGACTCCGGACCACATCGGCCAGTTCGACGCGGCGCTCGCCGCAGCCGGAGTCCGGCACCGCACCGAGGTCTACCAGGGAGCTCGGCACGGCTACACCCAGGCCGACACCTCGGCCTACGACCCCGACGCCGCCGAACGGCACTACCGCGAACTGCTGGCCCTGTTCGACCGCAATCTGCGGCGTTAGCCGACGACCCGATCGCGTGACACCCTTTCCCCCAGCACAGGACCATCGCGCT
>NZ_BDCC01000029.1 GCF_001613305.1 Nocardia vaccinii NBRC 15922 | reverse complement strand
CTACGAGACCGAACATCCCGTAGTGCGCGTACACCCCGAGACCGGTGAACGAGCGCTGCTGCTGGGACATTTCGTGAAACGCTTCGTGGGCCTGAACAACACCGAATCCCAGGCGCTCTTCCGGCTGTTCCAGGATCGGGTCACCCGGCTCGAACACACCACCCGCTGGAACTGGTCGCTCGGCGACGTCGCGATCTGGGACAACCGCGCCACCCAGCACTACGCCATCGACGATTTCGATGGCGCCCAACATCGCAAACTGACACGTATCACTCTCGCGGGTGACATCCCGGTCGGTGTCGACGGGAAGACCAGTACGGTGATCGCCGGTAACGCCGAGCACTACTCGGTGGTCGAACAGGCCGCCTGAGCCCGAGATCGCCCGACGGCCGGGTCACAACAGCGAATCCTTATAAGCTGCTGTGACTTTCGGCCGTTATAGCAATTGCTCGGTAGGCTGGCACGCGGGTCGGGGCCCCTGAGAGGAGTCCTGTCATGAGTGCCCCCAAGGCCGGAGATGCCGCCATCCCGGTCGATCGAATCCGAAGTCGCCGGTGGGCATCTGCCGCTCTGCTCGTGACCCTGCCGACCGCCGCGGTGGCGTTGACGGTGGTCGCGCAGGCGCAGACGCCGACGGCTGCGACCCCCTCCCCGCCGCCACCGATCGTCACCACCACACCGGTTCTCCCGCCGCTGCCGACCGCGCCTCGGCCGCCCACCATCGAGCCTCCGAAAGTTCCGTCTCCGCCGCGGGTGACTCCCGCCCCACCACGCACGACTCCCACCCCACCACGCACGACTCCCACCCCACCACCGGTGAGCACACCCCCGGTGAACTGCGGTGTGCCGCCGTGCAGCCCGGACGGCTACGGTGTGGACGGTTTCAACCAATTCGGATATGACCGTTGGGGCTACGACCGCTCCGGATACGACCACTCTGGTTACGACCACTCCGGCTACAACCGCTCCGGATACGACCGCCGTGGGCACAGCCGAGACCACACCCCGCCCGCACCGGCCCCATCCCCGCCTCGCCCTCCACTGCCGTTCACCGGTAGCGCCGGGCTGTAGGGACGCGCGCCCCGGCTGGTTGAATCGATGCCATGGAGATTCGGCCGCTCGACGGAGTGCGGGTACTGGAGCTGGGCAATTACATCGCGGCGCCGACCGCGGGACGGATTCTCGGCGACTTCGGCGCCGAGGTGATCAAGGTCGAACGGCCGAAAACCGGTGACGAGCTGCGTAATTGGCGGCTGTACGGCGGGAACACCTCGATGCTGTACCGGACGGTGAATCGGAACAAGAAGTCCATCACCCTGGATCTGCGGTCCGAGGCTGGCCGGGCGATCGTGCTGGATCTGGTCTCCCGGTCCGATGTCCTGCTGGAGAACTTCCGACCCGGCATGCTGGAGAAGTGGGGGCTGGGCCCGCGGGAGTTGAATGCGGCCAATCCGAATCTGATCCTCACCCGGATCTCCGCCTACGGTCAGACCGGGCCGCTGGCACAGCGGCCCGGATTCGCGGCGGTGGCCGAGGCCGTGGGCGGCCTGCGCGAACTGGTCGGCGACCCCGATCGGCCGCCGGTGCGCGTGGGCGTGTCCATCGGCGATTCGATCGCCGGGATCTACGCCGCCTTCGGCACCGTGATGGCGTTGTTCCAGCGCGAGCGGTCGAACGAGTCGATTCCGTTGCCGCACCGCTTGATCGACGTAGCGCTGAACGAGTCGATCCTGTCGGTGATGGAATCGCTGGTACCCGATTACTACGCCTACGGCATCGCTCGCGAACGGGTCGGCGGCCGGATGGAGGGCATCGCGCCCAGTAACGCCTACCCGTGCTCGGACGGGTTCAGCATCATCATCGGCGGTAACGGCGATGCCATCTTCCAGCGTTATATGCAGGTCATCGAAAGGCCCGATCTGGCTGCCGATCCAGAACTGGCCGACAACGCCGGTCGCTGGAAACATCGCGAACGCCTCGATGCCGCCATCTCCGAATGGACGCGCGCCCGTACTCGCGACGAAGCGCTGGCGATTCTGGAGAGCGCGGGCATCCCATCCGGCCCGATCTACACCGCAGCCGATATCACCACCGACGCACAGTACCTGTCGCGCAACATGATTCAGCACTTTCCGGTGGATGTCGGCGAACCCGAGCCGAAGCAGGTGGGTTTCACCGGCATCGTGCCGGTGATCGGCGACACGTCGCTACCCATCCGCAGTGTCGGCCCGGATCTGGGCGAGCACACCCACGAGGTGCTCGCCGGACTGCTGGGCATGTCGGACGAGCAGATCCGCGCACTGGAGGCGGACTGAAGCCGCGACGCCTGCGGGCATCAGGATCCGGCGCACCTCGATCCGATCCGCCGCGACCACCGGAGACTGGACAGCGGTCATCTCGATCGCCCGGGTGACCGCGGAGAAACTCTCTTCCGACATCGCGCTCAGTCCTTCGGCGTGCACCGGAGACCGGCCGCGCCCGGTAAGCACCCATATCGCCTTCAGCAGGCAACTCCCCCGGAAGGCTCACTCGGGCAAGCGATTCACCCGGCCGACAAGCCCGTACCGGCGGATGGTTCACCTGGCAGGCCGAGCCGCATGGTCAGGCCGTCGAGGATGCAGCCGAGGGTCCATTGGACCGGCTCGTCGGGCCCTGCACCGGTGCGCCCCCGGAACCAGCGGCCGAAGGCCGGATAACGGCCTTCCGCGAGAATCGGTTCCACGACGGGGCGGGCGGCGGCGGCCAGTTGGTCGTCGGTGTGCAGGCCGACGCGTACCCGCATACGTTGCTCATGCGCCAGTTGCAGTGCCGCGCCGAAGAGATGGCCGTCCACCGCACCGGTGATCAGCGACAGCTCGTCGGCGGTGCGACCGAGCGGTTCCAGCATCGCGAACCGGAAATCGAAGTAGCGCAGTGCATTCGGCCCCAAGGGCGGGCGGGTGTGCACGAGTTCGCCGAACCAGAGGTGGCGCAACAGCACCGCCCAGGTGTCCCGCGCGAGCTGTTCCAGGCCCGAACGCCAGTGCGCCACAGGCTCATCGGGCAGCGGTATCTCACCGTAGACGGCGTCGATCATCAGATCCACCAGACCGTCCTTACTGCCGACGTAGCGATACAGCGACATCGGGGTCGACGCACCCACGGCCGCGGCGACGCGGCGCATGGTCAGGCCGGGTGCACCCTCGGCATCGGCGATCGCCAGGGCCGCGCGCAGGATGCCCGCGCGGCTCAGACTGGTCGTCGGCCTGCCGGGTGGTTCGGGCAGGGTCCAGATCAGTGGGCCCGGAGCCTCTTCGGCCATTGCACCTCCTCGAAAATCCGTCCCTTGCCCGGCATTCAACCATTGGTGTACAACGTACATATGATGTACGAAGTACACGAGCCGCGGGTGCTGATCGTCGGCGGCGGACTCGTCGGCCTCACGGCCGCGCTGTTCCTGCAGTACCACGGTGTGCCGTCAGTACTGGTGGAGCGGCGCGCGAGCACATCCCCGCAACCCAAGGCCCGGCGAATCAACATTCGCACCATGGAATTGTTCGACCAGATCGGCATCGGCGAGGCGGTCCTGGAAGCGGCGCGCGATCTGGCCGCCCATCAGGCCATGGCCGCCGGGCCGACGCTCACCCACGCCGGCCGCCTGCCCTTCACACTGCCGGGCGGCGTTCCCGACTGGGCCGCCATCACCCCGTCCACAGCCTGTCTGTGCGCGCAGGATCTGCTCGAGCCGACCCTGCGCGCGCTGGCCACCGAGCGCGGCTGCGATATCCGATTCGGCGTCGAATGCACCGAATTCACCCAGGACGCAACGGGTATCGCGATGACGCTGCGCAGCGCCGATGGAGATATCCGGCGGATACAAGCGAGCTATCTGATCGCCGCCGACGGGGCCGCGAGCCCGATCCGGGAACGCCTGGGCATCCCGCGCAGTGGTCGTGGCGCCCTCGGCCGGGCGGTGAACGTCTATTTCCACGCCGAGTTGTCCCATCTGGTGCGGGGCCGCGAATTCAATCTCTGCCAGATCGAGAACGATCGCGTACCCGGCGCATTGATGTCCGTGGACGGTGCGCGCCGATGGATCTTCAGCAGCTCGCGCGATATCGACCGCCCGGTGCGAGACTGGCCGCAGGCGTTGCGGATCGCGATCGGCGAACCGGATATCGATATCGAGGTGGTCAGCGTATTGCCTTGGGAACCAGGGATGTTCGTCGCGGACCGATATCGCGAGGGCAGGATCTTCCTGGCCGGTGACGCCGCCCACGTGATGCCGCCATATGCGGCAGCGGGCGCGAACACCGGCATCCACGATGTACACAACCTCGCCTGGAAGTTGGCCGCGGTACTGCGCGGCGACGCCGGGCCCGGCCTACTGGATACCTACCAGGCCGAACGTCATCCGGTCGGTTGGTTCACCGCCGACCAATCCAGCATTCGTAGCGGCGATCTGCGCACTATGGCCCACCACTCGACCGACGGCACACCCCTGGCCGATCCCATCGCCATGATCCTCGGTCAGCGCTACCCGTCCGGGGCCTTCATCGACGACCACAGCGCGCACACTCTGACACGCCTGGATCTGACCGGGCAGCCGGGCACTCGGGTGCCACACCTGCCCCTACCCGACGGCCGCTCCACCCTGGACCTCACCGGCCGCGGATTCGCGCTGCTCACCGGCCCGCACGCGGGGCCTTGGCAGTCAGCGGGACGATCGCCGGTTCCACATGGCACCTGGAGTGAAAACGTCTGCCCGGCAGTGGATATCGCTTGCCCCGACGCACCACCAGTCCGAATACGCGCACCGTATCGACGCGTGCCCTTGCCCGTTCATACGCTGGACGAAACCCGGTGCGCAGCAGTGGGTATCACCGCCTCTGGCGCGCTGCTGCTACGTCCTGACCAGATCGTCGCATGGCGTGTCCCGACCGCACCCGCGGAGCCCGCGACGGCACTCGACTCGGCGCTCGATCGAATCCTGGCCGGACAGCAATAGCACTGTGCGCCAACGCTGCAACGGCCGACAGGCGGTGAATCCGAACTCGCGCCATCACGGTCCGGACGGAATCCGCCCGACGCCCACGGTGGGCGTCATCCGCACACCAGCCGACGTCGGGCGGGTAATTCCTTATCGCCCAGCGGATTTCCGCAGGCGCTCAGCAAACCGCGCGTTCAGGCCGATCCGTGCGCATCGGCCCTGAGCTTCAACAGCACCAATCCGGCGGTGCTGGCGAGGATCAAGCCTGCGACGGTGACCAGGACGCGCAGGTCGACAATGCCCATCACGGCTCCCGCCATGCCGCCTGCGAAGATCACCCAGGCCACGAGGCGCGAGACGATCGCCCAGACGGAACGCGCGGATTCGGCTGTGGCCGAATCACTCTGGGGCGCCGCGCCCAGGGGGGTCGTCGAGAAAGCTCCCATCACCACTCCTCGATGACGCCGCCGGAGCCGTGAATCTCACGGTTCCCCCGGCATATTGGAGGCGTCTCACGTGTAACTTTGCCCACACGCTACGGCTCCGTTGCCAAATCTCCACCCGACACGCGTACAACACGCCGAAGTTATCGTTTCGTTATCTGAACCAGAGTCGTTTGACAAAACGGGTCGGTATCTTGCCGTCCGGCACGCTCATCTGGCCCCGACCCCTGCACTCGGATAATGTGAGGCCGACTCGAGAACAATTGAGGAGCTAGTCACCCATGCACGGCAGTAGGGCGGAGTCGGGGGATAACGCCGAGGACATCCCGCACCGCCTGACGGCCAAGGTGGCGGGTCCGGCGATCGCCGCGGGCGCAATCTCATTGGGGCTGGTGCTGATCGGAGCATGTGGACTCGGGCAGCACGACGTCTACGTCGCACCGCCGCCGCTCAGCGCGGACGGACAGGTCGCCACGGGCACCCGGGCGGCGAGCGCGACCTCCTACGTCGTGGTCATCCCCCCGTCGCCGTCCTGGCATATCGCGGCCAAGACGACGCCCCGCCCCACCTCGACCACCTCGCCATTCCCGTCCTACCCGGCCGATATGCCGGCTCCTCCGGTCGATACGACGACGGAAACCACGGACCCATTCGACGAGCAGACCTTCGATACCCCGTCCTACGCCACCCCGCCGACGACCACGATCGACCCGTTCAACGAGAGCACGACCACCACAGCGGTGACGACCGATCCGCAATACCCCCGCCACCGGTTGCCGTCCGAGGAAGGCGACAACTGACGCGGAACGGCCGTCACCGCGGTGGCGTTACAGCTCGACCAGGTCGTATTCGCCGAGCCGATCGGTCAGTACCCGCAGATGTTCGAATCCGCCACCGAACGTGTGCTCGATGGCGGTGAGCCGCGCGGCATAGTGGCTGACCGGATACTCGGTGGTGATGCCGATACCGCCGTGCATCTGGATCGCCTCCTGGCCGATATGCCTGGCCGACCGGCTCACCTGCAGGCGAGCCCGTGAGGCCACGGCCGGATCGGGTTCGTCGTCGGTGAGCGATGCGGTGGCGTACAGGCTCATGCTGCGGGCCAGTTCCAGCGAGACGTACATGTTCGCCGCACGCTGGGTGAGCGTCTGGAACTTCGAGAGCGTGACCCCGAACTGCTTGCGGGTCTTCAGATAATCGGTGGTCAACCGCAACGCCTCGGCCATCGCGCCGACCGACTCCGCACACAGACTCGCCTGCGCCTGCGCGATCTGCGCCGCGATGGCCGCCGAGGCGTCGCCCGCCTCGCCGAGCAATTCGGCCGGCGCCGAGTCGAATTCGATCTGCGCACCGCGCAGGCCGTCGAAGGTGCGGTACGGCGTGCGAGTCGCGGCATCGGCCGTCACCAGGAACAACCCGGTGCCGCCGCCGGGCGGCGTCGCACTGACGACCAAGAGGTCCGCGCAATCACCGTGCGGCACCGGATTCTTCACGCCCGTGATCCGGTAGCCGTCACCGTCGGCCACCGCGGTGACCGCCGAACCGGTTGCGGGCCAGCGCGTACCGGGCTCGTCGTGGGCGAAGGCGAGAAGTGTCGCGCCGGAGACGACCTCGGGCAGCACCCGAGTGCGCTGTTCGGACGTGCCCACCCGGGCGATCAACCCGCCGGGCAGCAGCACCGCATCCAACAGCGGTTCGGGCGCGAGCCGGCGACCGATCTCCTCCATGACCACCATGGTCTCCACCGGGCCGGCGCCAACACCGCCGTCCTCCTCGCTGAAACTCAGTCCCAGCACGCCCAATTCGGCCAGCTGACCCCACACCTCGCGGCTCCAGCCCAGCTCGGTGTCGATCACCTTCAGCCGGGACTCCGGGTCGTAGCTGCGGGCCAGCAAGTCGCGAACCGTGTCGCGCAGCAGCCCCTGTTCATCGGTGAGTTCGAAATCCATGGCTGCGCCTCACAATCCGAGGATGGTGGAGGCGATGATGGTGCGCTGCACCTCGCTCGATCCTCCGTAGATGGTGGTCTTGCGGAAGTTCAGATAACCCGGACCGCTGCGCTGCGCCCAATCGGGCGACGCGATGGCCTCGGCGTTCACCGGCAAGGAGTCCGGGCCCGCGATGTCCAGGAGCAGCTCGGTCGCGGCCTGCTGCAGTTCCGACCCACGCAGTTTGAGAACCGAGGAGACCGGATTCGGTTTGCCCTCGGCCGAATTAGCCACCACGCGTAGCAGGGTCAGCTCCAGGGCCAGCAGCTCGTTCTCCAGCTCGGCCACCCGCGCGCCGAACACCGGATCCTCGAGCAGCGTGCCCGAGCCGATCTTCGTCTGCGCCGCATACTCTTTCGCGACCGCGAGCTTGACCTTGGTGCGACCGACACCGGTGATGCCGGTGCGCTCGTTGCCGAGCAGGAACTTCGCGTAGGTCCAGCCCATGTTCTCCTCACCGACCAGCTGATCGGCGGGCACTCGGACGTTCTCGAAGAAGACCTCGTTGACCTCGTGATGTCCATCGATCAACTTGATCGGGCGGATCGTCACACCGGGGGTGTTCACATCGAACAGCAGCATCGAGATGCCCGCCTGCTTCTTGGGCGCGTCCGGATTCGTGCGCACCAGGCAGAAGATCCAGTCGGCGTACTGGGCCAGCGTGGTCCAGATCTTCTGGCCGTTGACGATGTAGGAGTCGCCGTCGCGCACCGCGGTGGTGCGCAGCGAGGCCAGGTCCGAACCGGCGTCGGGCTCGGAGAAGCCCTGGCACCACCAGATGTCCAGGGCGGCGGTCGGCGGCAGGAACCGCTCCTTCAGCTCCGGCGAACCGAACTGGGCGATCACCGGGCCGATCATGTTGGCGTTGAAGGTCAGCGGCTCGGGCACACACGCCAGCTGCATCTCGTCTTCCCAGATGTGACGCTGCAGCGGCGTCCAATCCTTGCCACCCCACTCGGCGGGCCAGTTCGGCACCGCGAGACCGTTTTCGTGCAGGATCTTGTGCGCTGTCACGATATCGTCACGGGAGAGTTCCCGGCCGTATTTCACCTTGTCCCGGATCTCGGCCGGAATTTCGGTCCGGTAGAACTTGCGCAGTTCATCCCGGAAGGCCACCGCATCGGGTGCCAAAGCAAGTTTCATGGGCGTCTCCCACCGTGTTGGTTTTCCGGACTCAAACCTACTCCCCAGTAATCCAGCGCTGTCGGATGGATCACAGCAGCGCCATTCCTCCCGTTCGACCGGTCACGCCCGGTCCACACCACTCGACCGGCCGCCAACTGGTAGGTTGCTCCGGAAGCAGGCTGCGGCCGTCCGGCTGAACGGGCGGATTCGGCGGCCGACCGGTTCACGATCAAGGAGTACGACGAGTGAACGGCAGGATCATCGCGCGTCTGGCCGCGCTCGCGGCTTGTACCGCAATCGGTACCGCGACCGCATTCGGCACCTCCACCGCAGCGCCCAGTGCGACCGACACCGCGATCGATCACCTGACCACGGCCGTCGGCTCCGATGCCGCGGCGAGGAAAGCGGTGCGGACCCTGGCCGAATCCGCGCATCTGCTGACCGCCGCCAAACTGGATCACATCGCGGGAGCGTTCCAGCCGTTCTGGTTCTCCTCGCCCACGTTCGGCTGTCCCGGCAACCCGGTCACCATGACCGTCGCTTCGGGCGTCGCCGGATCCAACGGAGCGGACAACGGCCTGCACGGCGGCTACGGCACGCTGCGTTTCCAGGCCACGCCCGCAACCCCCGGCTACGCCACCGGCTCGGGCCTGAGCGTCGCCTGGCTCAATACCGGCAACGGCCGTAGCGGCGTCAGCCCGCTCGACGATATGACCCAGTATCGCCTGCCCGGTCTGTCCAAGACGGTCGCGACCGGCCCCGGCACCGTCGTCGCCGCGCTCTGGGGCACCATGACCTACCCCGGCGGCACCTGCGTCATCACCCCCACGGTCGGCGCCTTCACCGTCTACAACGCCCCCGCCCCCAACTTCAACGCCCCCATCCCCGACCCCACCACCCCGGCGGCCCCGGCTCCCAAGCCAGCCCCGAACCAAGCGGTCCCCGGCGGCATCCCCTCGGGCCCGCACAGCGCGCGGTAGTCCGCGCCCCCAACCGCGCCAACCGGATGCGGTCGCGGGGCGCTCGCCGATAACGCCATGCGGTGTTCCATGGGCCGAGACGCGATGATTTCGCGGCACCGAACCCAGCCATCGTCACAGTGGCACCACACGTCATACCGCATCGCGTCACCGCGAACCGGAAAGCATTCTGCTCGTCACCGCGGTGTGCCGGACGACGACGTCCACGCAACTACTGATGTCGCGAGAACATCGGTAACTCCCTGGGAACGCACGGAAAGCAACCGATCTCCCAACCGTCGGCCCGAAACGCAAGCCTCCCGGCACCCGACCACACGCCGAAGTCCCGGAGAGGCGGAGGAACGCTCAGGCGCGGGGCTTGCGGCGGTCGAAGCGTTTGGGTTCGCGACGGGGCCCGCGGGCCAGGGGGCGGTGTCCGGGCGGGCCCTGGTCGAGCTGAAGTTGGATCAGCACGCCGCTGATCCTGGTGCGACGCAACGCTTCCAAGGTTTCCGGGGGTAGGTCCGCCGGTAACTCGACGAGGCTGTGATCCGGCCGGATGCTGATGTGACCGAAATCGCTGCGGCGCAGGCCGCCCTCGTTCGCGATGGCGCCGACGATCGCGCCGGGCACCACGCGGTGACGTTTGCCGACGGCGATGCGGTAGGTCGCCATATCCGCGCCGGTGCTGCGATGTTTGCTCGGCCCGGCCGGGCGACGGTCCTCGCGCTCGTCGAACGTGCGCGGAACCCGTTCGCGCCGTTGCCTTTCCGGCTCCGGTTCGGCTTCCATGAAGAAGTTGTCGCCGTCGTTCGAGGCGACCGCCAGAGCGGCGGCGATATCGACCAGCGGGATATTGTGCTCGGCCTCGTAATCCTCGATGAGCTTGCGGAACAACGCCAGATTGTCCGAGGACAGATTCTCGGTGATGGCGTCCTGGAATTTCACCACCCGCTGCGCGTTCACATCATCCACGCTGGGCAGCTGCATCTCGGTCAGCGGCTGACGGGTGGCGCGCTCGATCGCGTCGAGCAGACGGCGTTCGCGCGGCGCGACGAACAGCAGCGCCTCACCCGTGCGACCGGCGCGACCGGTGCGCCCGATGCGATGCACATACGACTCGGTGTCGTGCGGGATGTCGTAGTTGAGCACATGCGAGATGCGATCCACGTCCAACCCGCGCGCAGCCACATCGGTGGCGACCAGAATGTCCACCGCGCCGGACTTGAGCTGCCCGATGGTGCGCTCGCGCTGATTCTGCGCGATGTCACCGTTGATCGCGGCGGCCGAGTAGCCCCGCGAGCGCAGCTTCTCGGCCAACTCCTCGGTGGCCTGCTTGGTGCGCACGAAGATGATCATCGCCTCGAAGGATTCGACCTCGAGGATTCGGGTGAGCGCGTCGAGCTTGCGCTGGTAGGACACGTGCACCCAGCGCTGGGTGATATTGCTGGCGGTGGTCGTCTTGGCCTTGACCGTGATCTCGACCGGATCGTGCAGGTACTGTTTGGAGATCTTGCGGATCGCGCTCGGCATTGTCGCCGAGAACAGCGCGACCTGCTTTTCGGCGGGCGTATCGCGCAGGATGCGCTCCACATCCTCCTGGAAGCCCATCTTCAGCATCTCGTCGGCCTCGTCGAGCACCAGATACTGCAGCTGGGTCAGATCCAGCGTGCCGCGCTCGAGGTGATCGATCACCCGACCGGGCGTCCCGACGACGACCTGCGCACCGCGCCGCAGCCCCGACAACTGCACCGCGTAGTTCTGTCCGCCGTAGATCGGCAGCACATGCACGCTCGGCAGGTGCGCGGAGTAGCGGCCGAACGCCTCGGCCACCTGGATCGCGAGCTCACGGGTCGGGGCCAGCACCAGCGCACGCGGGCTCTTGGGCGGGCGGCCCTCCGTATTGGCCAGACCCATCAGGATCGGGATGGCGAAGGCGGCGGTCTTACCGGTGCCGGTCTGCGCCAGGCCCACCACGTCGGCCCCCGCGATGAGCGGGGGAATCGTGGCGGCCTGGATCGGCGACGGCGACTCGTAGCCGACGTCGGCGATGGCCGACAGAATGCGGTCATCGATGCCGAGATCGGCGAAGGACGGGTCGGCGGCGTCCCTCTCGTCGGACCGGGAATCGCTGTCGACCTCTGAGGTATTCATTGACCAGCAGTTTACTGCGTGCTGGTGGTCACCCCGACCATCGGGCCAATACGGTGAGACGTATGCAACCGCAGCAGCCGCCGACGCCGCCCGTCACCGTCACCGCCGGAACCGCCTCGACGCGACCGACCAGCAGCTCCGACACCTCGCCGCCCACGAAGGCGGTCGACGTCGCGGTGGTGCAGTTCGATCCCTACACCGACAAGGACGCCAATCTGGTGATGCTGCGCGACCATGTGCGCGCGGCCGCCGAACGCGGCGCGCGGGTCGTGGTCGCCCCGGAGTATTCGATGTTCGCGGTGACCCGGCTGGATCAGCGTGTGATCGACGCGGCCGAACCACTCACCGGGCACTATGTCACCGGCCTGCGCGGCCTGGCCGCCGAGTTCGGGGTGCACCTGGTCGCGGGTGTGGTCGAGACGGGCGGACCGTCCGGTCTGGTCTACAACACGCTGGTCGCCGCCGCGCCCGACGCCGAATTCGCGGCCGTCTATCGCAAGGTTCACCTCTACGACGCTTTCGGCTTCCGCGAATCGGACATCGTGCTGCCCGGCCCGATCACCACACCGGCGACTTTCACCGCGGACGGTGTCGTTTTCGGCCTGCAGACCTGTTTCGATCTGCGTTTTCCGGAGGGTTTCCGGCGTCTGGCCGCCGCCGGCGCGCAGGTGCTGCTCCTTCCCGCCCAATGGATTCCGGGACCGGACAAGGTCGAGCAGTGGTCGACGCTGCTGCGGGCGCGGGCCATCGAGAACACCGCCTATGTCGCGGCCGCCGACCATGCCGCACCGCGGGGTGCGGGCTGGTCGATGATCGTCGATCCGACGGGCATGGTGCTCGCCGAACTCGGCGAGGGCACCGGCATCGCCACCGCCCGAATCGAACTCGATCACCTGAACAAGGTCCGGACCTCGAACCCGAGTCTCGAGCTGCGGCGGTTCGGTGTCGACGAACTAAACTGACAGACACCATGATCTATCCCGATCGGATTGCCGCCGGTCGCTCGCTGGGTGGGTCGCTGATGCACCTGCGAGCGTCGAACCCGCTGGTGCTGGGATTGCCGCGAGGCGGAGTCCCGGTCGCGGCGGGCGTGCACGCGGTGATCGGCGGCGACGTCGACATCCTGCTCGTCCGCAAGCTCGGGGTGCCGTGGCAGTCGGAGCTGGCGATGGGCGCGATCGGCGAGGGCGGGGCGCGGGTGATCAACGAGGACGTCATCCGCCAGACCGGCGTCACCCCCGATCAACTGGCCGCCGTCGAAGACCAGGAACGTGCGGAACTCACACGGCGGCAACAGATTCTGCGCGGCGGACGGCCACGCATCGCACTGAGCGACCGCTCGGTGGTGATCGTCGACGACGGGATGGCCACGGGTGCGACGGTCGCGGTCGCCTGCCGGGTCGCCGAAATCTGCGCGCCGCGCCGGCTGACGGTGGCGGTGCCGGTTTCCTCGGTCGAGGCACTGCGCCGCGTCGGTGAACTGGCCGACGAGCTCATCTGCCCGCTGGTCCCCCGCGTCCTGGGCGGCGTCGGCGGGGCGTATCGGGATTTCCACCAACTCTCCGACGAGGAGGTCGTCGAACTGCTGCGCACCTCGGCCGCGCCGAACCGATCACCAGGTCCCGGCATCGGCGACGATGCGTTCGGCCGCGGTGAGCATCGGCCGTAGCGCGGCGGTGAACTCCTCCGCGGTCGCCGGGACGATATCGACCTCGGTGCGGGTGTGCACGGTGTAGCGGCCGTCACCGGCGACATCAATCCAGCACAGCACGCCCAGCGGGCGCAATTCACCGTTACCGCGGCGCGCGGAGACGATGATCTGCCCGATCCCGTCGCGGGGCTGTTTGAGCAGGCGGCGGATGCGGGCCGGGGCGGACGGGCCGGAGATCGGCACCGTGACCAGATCGCGGCTGTCCTCACGGACGCGGCCCACCGGGGCGGTGTAACGCGGCCCGGCACCGGCGACGTTCTCCGGGAGCATCGAGATCACCCGGGGTGCAAGGGATTTCGTATTACCGACGAACAATCGGATATCCGAACCACGGTCCGGTGTCACGCCCGCGCGCTGCGCGGCCACCACGGTGACATGTCCGGAGCCCGCGCCGAGCACCCGCACCGGCGGCGCGTCCGGCTCCGGCCCCTGCCTGCCGAAGACCTCGACCCGCACGTCGGGGCGGGCCAGCACCCGCAACGCCGCTTCCAAATCGGGATCGAGTGTGCGCGAACACCATTCGTTCAACTCGGGTAACTGTGCGGTACGTTCACCGCTGTCGCGAGCGGAGAGTCGAACGGCGAGCGGATACGGGATCCGGTCGCCGTCGGTGCGCTCCCAGGCCAGTGCGAACTGGTCGGGTGTGAGCGTCCATTTCACCGGCGGCGGCCCACCACACACTCGATACCCGGCACGGCCGTCGGCTCACTCGTCATCGTCGAGCCACTCGCCGACGACCGGCGGCGTAGTCGGATCCAAATGCCCGACCAGATCGGTCTCGGGTTCGGCGGGCTCGAGGTAGGTCGGATCGTCGAAGTCGGGGTAGTAGTCCTCGTCGTCCTCGTACTCGTCCTCCGGGGAACGCCGCGGCGGAACCGGGACGGTGTTACCCGGGCGGGTGGTATCGCCCATGGCGAATGCGCTGCCCGCGAGTCCGCCGACGATCCCGGCACCCATCCCGGACGAGACGTCGCCACCGCCGGAACCGTCACCGCTGCTGGAACCGTCGGCCCGGTCCTTGTGCTTGCTGTCGTTGTCTGCGCTCTGCGGCTTCGTGGACGTATTCTGCGGTTTGGTCGAGGTACTCCGCGGCTTCGCGGCCACCTGTGCGGGCGTCACCGCGGGGGCGGCCACCGAGGCGCCGGGAACGACCCGATCGGCTTGTGGCGCAACGGTATTAACTGAGGCGGTCGTGGCCGCGGGGAGTACGGCCGCGGGCGTCGTGGACGCGGCGGACGCGGACGCCGGGCTGGTCACCGAGGCCGGTGTCACCGCCGCACCGGCATCGGTGCGAGCCTGACCGGGCTGGGCTGCCTGCTGCTGGGACGGTTGATGGATCGTCGGATCCGACTGTGTCCCGGTAACTTTCGAACTGGGCGCGGGCGAGGTGGCCGGGCCCGCGGTATCGACGCCGGTACCCGGCGCGGTGACGCCGGGTTGCGGCGTGGTCTGCTGCTGGGTCGGATACATGCCCCCGACCGGAAAGCCCGGCACATTGTTGCCGGTCGGGATGAAGGCCCCGACGTAGACCGAATTCATCACCCGCACGACATCCAGGCGGACGTTCTCCGCCAGCTTCTGTGTTTCGGCATTCACGGTGGCGTGCTTGGGATCCAGCAGCGCGGCATCGAGATCCGTGGAGACCGAAACCGGGTGCGAAACCGAGGAGCGCAGCGTCTCGGCTGCGTCATTGGCCTGTCCGAGACGCCGGCCGACCTCGGACATCACATCGGCCAGATTCTGTCCCAGCGATTCGAATGCCTGCACGGCATTCGCGGCCAGTTGTGCCGCACTGCCGCGCCAGCCGTCGGCGATGGCCGCGCGAATCTCGGCATGTGCCTGCTGTACCGCGTCACTCATCGCACTGCCCGAACTCTGCCAGGTCTGGCGGCCCGCGGTGAGCACCTCCGGGTCGAGCGCCATGACGCCGCGGTAGATCTCGTCGTAGCCGAGGTGGTCGAAGACCTCGACGTTCGGCGCGTAATCCGGGTCTGCGTGCGAGGTTTCGACGGTCGTGCCGTCGCCGCTGATCTTATGCATGGCCGGCACCCACCACATCGCTGTTGGCCTTGCCGATGGCCGCGGCGATATCGGCATCGTGCTGGGTGTAGGCCGCGCCCGCGGTGCGCAGCGTCTGCGCGAGTTGACGGGCCGCGTCGGCGTACTGCCGCAGGTGTTCGAGTGCGTCGGCGGCCTTGCCCTCGAATCCGCGCTGCAGCGAGCCACCGGATTCGAACCCGCCGAAGCCGGGCAGCGCGGTGGCCGCGTGCAGCACCTTCATCTGCTGTTCCACCTGCTCGGCGAGGGTTTCGTAGCGGCGCGCACAGCGTTCGTGGATGCCCTCGGTGACCAGTACACCGTCCATCCACAGTTCACCGTCGTCGACCGCTTGTGTCAGGGCTGCCACATCGCTGCGCAGGTCCCCGGTCTCTTGTGATTGCACCGGTCCCCCTTTCTCGAACTCACTCCACAGGTGTGCGCACCGCGTTCGCGACCGCACTCTGTATCCACTCGGCGATGTCGGCGGTGACCCGCGCGTGCACCGGTTCGTGGAGCAAATCGTGCCCGGCATCGGTGTACTCGCGCAACCCTACAGATTGTTGACGCCCGGTCCAGTCGCGAATCGGATCGATGGGCGCGCGACGGTCGTCGACGCCGTGCAACGCCAGAACCGGTAGTCCTTCGCGCACAAGCGCATCGGGAGTCGCGGCACGCGCGGGCGTGCCGGTGAGTACGAGCCCGGCGCAGTCGGGCAGGGCGGGAAGCACGGCCAAAGCGGTGGCCGCACCGAGCGAGTGCCCCGCCATGATCAACGGCACATCGCGGAGTTCGGCGCGCAGCAGAGCGGCCAGCTGCAGTGCGTCGGCGGCGAGTTCGTCGATGGTGCCGGGGGTGAGCGGATCGCCCTCACTCAACCCTTGCCCGGCGGTGTCCAGTCCCCATACCTCGATGCGCTGCACGCCCAGTGCGCGGGCGAATCGGTGATAGTGCCCGGTGTGCTGCCCCGAGCCGGGCAGCCATTCCAGTACGGCCAGCGGTTGCCGCACCGGCCAGCGCCGATAGTGCAGCCGCCCGCGCGCGCCTTCGAAAAATGGCATACCGCAATCCTTTCACCGGCCGCACCTCTCCGCGCCGCACCCCCTGCACCTGCGGACACCCCATCCGACCACGCGAAACGGCCCGCGTCCCATACACTCGGATCGGGCCTACCGTCACGCGGGGGTGGGGCCGGCCCCTCGGCTGGCCGCGTTTCACTTCACGTGACGACACGCGCCGCGTACGCCACGCCGTGCGACCTCGAATGATTACGCTGTTGCGCGACTCGGCACGCAACGGTGCGTTCGCCCGGGGTTCGGGTGTCCCGAGACACAGGAGGGCCACGATTGATTCTGTTCGGTGATCGCGTCGTGTGCAGCACCGGTGACCTGGTGGAGGCGGCGCGCTGCGAGTTCGCGCTGCTGCGCGCGCTCGATGCCGAACTGGGCCTGGTACCGACGGTCGCGGATACCGGGTCAGCGCCCTATTCCCTGCCCATGACCAGCGCCGATGCCATCGATGCCGAACTCGACACCCTGCCGGTACCCATGGCCGAGGCCGCGGTCCGCATCGATCCGCCCGCCGAAGACGATCCCGCCGCGCTGGTTGCCGCCCTGGAGCGCGCCGATCGCCGGACAGTTGCCGCTCTGCGCGCGGGCGCGCCCGTGATCGCCGACGCACGGTTCTTCGACGGCGAGTTCACCATCGGCTGTGCCCTGCTGGTGCGAGCCGAACCCGAAGAACCCCGCCCCGCTCCGACCACACCGGCATTCGACGACGACTCCGTCGTCGACGGCGACGCCCTGGGCGCGACCGGGCCGGCGGGGCAGTTCTTTTCGGGCGCGGGCCCGAATACCGTTCCCGCCGCGAAGGACCCGCCGTACCACGCGACCACCGACCGGCCCCTCGAATACTCCACAGCCGACCACCTGCCCGGATACTCGACACCCGGCATCGCAGCCGACCGGACCCCGGAGCACTCGAAATCCGGTGCGAGAGCCGATGGACCGCGCGAACGACCGGCACACAGCGCTACAGCCGACCGGCCCCCGGAGCACTCGACACACGGTCCCACCGACCGGGCCCCGCAGGACGCGGTTCATGATGCGACGACCGACTCCGTCCCGCAGCACACGACACATGATGCGACAACCGACTCCGCCCCCCAGCAGGCGACACGTGAGGTGGCAACCAACCCGGCCCCGCAGTACTCGATACACGGCGTGGCGGGTCCGGGGTCGGTGATCGGTGCGCTGATCGAACTGGCGGGTTGCGCATATGCGTTGCAGCAGTACGGTTTCCGGGTGCATCCGTGGTTGCGGGTACGGCTGGCCGACGGGTCGGAAATGATCCACGATCTGTCGGCGGCAGCGGTGGTGTACCGAGCCCGGCGGGCGCGGCTGGCCACGATTCTGGCCGGAAAGCAGAACGAACTACTTCCGGTGCAGTGGGGCGATCGCCGCTACCTGGCCTGCGGCCACTGCCCCACCTGCACCGCGGAGCTGGTGGCCGGGCGTGATCTGCTGCTGGTGGCCGGCATGCGCCCGGGGGTGCGGGCACAGTTGCGCGATGCCGGTATCACCACCGTCGATCGTCTGGCAGCCGCCGATTCCGCGGTCACCGGCGTTGCGGCACATACCTTTTCGGCGCTGTCCCGGCAGGCCGAGGTGCAGTTGCGGCATGAGCGCACGGGCGCGGCGGTCTATACGGTGACCGATGCGGAGGCGCTGGGTGCGCTGCCGCTCCCCTCGCCCGGGGACGTCTTTCTCACCGTGACCGAGACGCCCGCCACAGCGGTGGGCGTCGGCGTGGCTCCGGCGCATCACGGCGAGGGCGGCGAGGACCCGGTGGTGCTGTTCCATGCCTTCGCCATCGCCGGAATAGATTCGGCCGACGAGGGTTTCGACGCCGCCGACGAGACGCCGGATCTCCTGGAATACCTCCTGGACCGCCAGGAACACCACCCCGGTATGCGGATCTACCACTATCGCTCGCCGGTCCGGCAGTTGCTGGCCCGGCTGTGCGTCCGGTACGGGGCGGATGAGCAGATCGTCGACGATCTGCTCGGATCCCTGGTGGACCTGTACCCGATCCTGCGGTCCGCACTGATCATCGGGCAGCGCTCCTACCGGCTGGCCGATCTGGCCGAGCTTTTCGACGGGAGATCCGAAACCCTCTGCGAGAACTTGGAATCGGAGTGCGCGCGCACCCTGCGCCTACGTGAATGGCTGCAACGGCTGGCCGCCGAACACGGGGTCCGCCCCCTACCCGAGACTCCGCGTCCGGAGACCGAACCGTTGCCCGCGGTCGAGGCGGCACTGCGCGAATTCGCCTTCGACTTCGACGAATCCCGCAGCGCCGCACAGCGAGCCGCGGCGCTCACGGCCGCGACCCTGGCCTATCACCGGCGCGAGCGACAACCGCTGCACTGGGCACACGAGGACCGCCTGCGGCGGCCGATCGCCGAATGGGACGACGCCCCCGGTGTACTCATCGCGGACTGGGGCACCGTGGACACCAAGTGGCACAGCACCGGAGAGCTGCCGATGCGTCGCTATCTCACGCTGACCGGACGTCTCGGCACCGGTGGCGCACCGCGTCCCGGGACTCCGGTGCTCACCGTCTACGACAGGCCCGTCCCTGGGATGGCGGCCACGCCCGGCCGGCGCGCGACCGCGCACGCCACCATCCTCGGCTGCTCGCTGGACGCCAATTTCGACGACGCCGTACGGGTCGAGGAGTTGTTGCCGCAGGGGTGCGAGCCCTACGACGAATTGCCGGTCGCGATCGTGCCGGGGCCGCCCGGCCAGGACGAGAACATCGCGGACGCACTCGAATCCGCGGCGCACGAACTGCTGGTGAGCCTGCCCGAGGTACCCGCGACGGCCGCGTTCGACCTGTTGCTGCGCCGTCCGCCACGCCTGCGCTCGGGTGCGGCGTTGCCGGAGGTGTTCGGTGATCACGCCGCGGCCGTCACCGCGGCGGTGCTCGATCTGGACGATTCCTACGTCGCGGTGCAGGGCCCGTCGGGAACCGGCAAGACCGATACCGCCGCACGTGTGGTGGAACGGCTGGTCACCCGGTACAAATGGCGCGTCGGAGTGGTCGCCCGGTCGCACTGGTCGGTCGAGCAGGTACTCGACGCGCTGGTGCGGGTCGGCGTACTACCGGAACTTGTCGCCAAATCCGAGACCCACGCGGTATCCCCGGAATGGCTGACCATCGAACCGAGCCGCTACCCGCGTTTCCTGGACAACGCCGTGAACGGCTGCGTGATCGGCGGTCTGCCAGGCGATTTCGCCGACGCCGCGCAGGTGCCGCCCGGTGCGCTGGATCTGCTGCTGATCGCCGACGCCGGGCACTTCTCGCTCGCCGACGCGATCGCGGTCGCGGGCAGCGCGCACAATCTGCTGCTGCTCGGCGATCCGGCCCCGCTGCCCGGGCACGGCATCCATCCCGAGCCGGTGCACGATTCGACCCTGGGTCGCCTGCTCGGTGAATTACCCACGCTCCCAGACGAATTCGGCTACTTTCTCGATCGCACCTGGCGCATGCATCCGCAGCTGTGCGGGCCGGTGTCCCGGCTGCGTTATGCCGGGCGGCTGCGTTCGAGCGAAACCGTCACTCTCGCACGTGATCTCGACGGAGTTCCGCCCGGTGTGCGGACGAAGCCGATCGAACATCACGGCAACAGCACCGAATCCGCGGAGGAGGCCCGCGAAATCGTCCGCGAGGTACGGAATCTGCTGGGTCTGCCCTGGCGGCAGGGCGCGGTGACGCGACGCCTGCACCCGCACGACATCCTGGTCGTCACCCCGTATCACGCCCAGGTCGCGCGCATCCGCAACCTACTGTCCCGGGCTCGCATCGAGGACGTCCTGGTTGGTACCCCCGAACGCCTGGCCGGTCGCGAAGCCGCGGTCGTCCTGGTCTCCATGACCACCTCCTCCCCCGCCGACGCTCCGCACGGCATCCGCACGCTGTTGTCCCGCCACTGGATCACCACAGCCGTCTCCCGTGCCATGTGGACCGCCATCATCATCCACTCGGCCCTGCTCACCGAGTACCTGCCGGACACCCCGGAACAACTCACCGATCTGGCCGCGTTCCTGGAACTCGCCGACCCACGCGGCGCTGACCACCGCACGCCCGAGCGCCGGTGACAGCGGCGAAGCGTCTCCGTCCCGCCGGAACTCGCCCGCGAAGCGATAGGTTCAGCAACGCCGACCCAAAGGTTTTCGGCACGGGCTCGTCGTTCAGCCCGCGAAACGCATAGGCCAAGCCCGAGTCACGACCACACAACAACAAGCCTCGAACACCGAAACCCGCCGAAGCGAAGCGAGGCGAAATGCCAACGCGCCCAGCGGCGAAGCGTCTCCGCCCCGCCGGAAC
>NZ_BDCC01000028.1 GCF_001613305.1 Nocardia vaccinii NBRC 15922 | reverse complement strand
CAGCGAAGCGGAGGCCAAAAACACCGCAGCGAAGCGGAGGCAAAAATCCAGCTCAGCCGAAGTTCTTGCCTTCCCCGCGGTAGGTGGGGACGGTGGTGCGGGTGCCATCGGGGGCGATGATATGCAGCGTGTCGAAACGTTCGCACAGCTCCCCCGCCTTGGCGTGGCGGAACCAGACGCGATCGCCGATCGCCAGCTCACCGGCTCCGGCGAGCGGGGTCTGCACCTCACCCGCACCCTCGGTGCCGATGAGACGTAACCCGCTGGGCCACACCGGTTTCGGCACGCGGGATTTACCCGCCGGACCCGAGGCGATGTAACCGCCGGAGAACACCGTGGCGATATCGCGCGCAGGGCGGCGCAACACCGGCTCGGCGAAGTACAGGGCGGGACGCGGAGCGAAGCTGCGATATCCGTCGAACAGCGTCGGCACGTACAGTCCGGAACCGGAGGTCACCTCGGTGACACCGGGCGAGGAGACGCTCACCTCGATCGAACCGCTGCCGCCACTGTTCACAATCTGTAGATCACCCACGACGGAACGAACCGCGTCGAGCACCTTCGTGCGGCGGGTGGCGATCTCCGCGGCCGAGAGCTTTTTCACCAGTCGTACCGCGGGATTGGTGTCGGGCAGGCCCGCGATCTGCGCCTCGTAGGTCATCACCCCGACAACCTCGAAGCCGCGATCGCGGGCGGCGCGAGCGAGCCGGGCGGCCTGCTCCGGGGTACGGATCGGTGAGCGACGAACGCCCAGGTGCAGCGGGCCGATTCGCAGCGAGGCATCCACGTCCAAGCAGATGCGCGGGCGCACGCGGTCGGCGCCGACGGTCGTTTCGATCAGATCGAGCTGGGCGGTGTCGTCGACCATGAGCGTGATCGAGTCGCGCAGCATCTCGTCCTCGCCGAGTTCGGCCAACCCGGCGCGATGCACGCTCGGATAACCCAGCAGAACGTCCCGGGCGCCGTGGCGGACCAGCCAGATCGCCTCGGGCAGTGCATAACTCATGATCCCGGCGAATCCGCCGGATGCGGTCGGACCGGAGCCGAGTACCTCTTCGAGGACGGCACGGCAGCGCACGGACTTGCTCGCCACGCGGATCGGCACACCCGAGGCCCGACGAACCAGATCGGCGGCGTTGGCGCGCAACGCGGCCAAGTCCAGCGCGGCCAGCGGTGGATCCAGATCGGCGGTGGCGGCATGCAGGCCGGCGATGGACGACGCGTCTGTCACAGACTCCACTGAATCACGAAGCTGGTCACACGTCCAGTTATGCGGCGGCGCACATCCGCAATCCCGTGGCGGCGATCACCTGGCGGCTACTTGTCGACAGCCTTGGTGGACAGACTCGAAACCAGATCATCGAGTACCACCAGGGTCGTCTCGTCGTCGCAGTCGGCCAACCAGCGCAGTATCGTCCCCCGCATGACCGCGACGGCATAAGCCGAGATCGCCTCGACCGGCTCGATCCATTCGGTTCCGGACCGCTCCGCGCACAGCCGCAGAAACGCCGTGACCTCCGCTTCCTGATGCTGGAACAGCGCGCCCGCCGACTGATCGGCGGCACACTCGTCCCGCCCGCCCCACCTGCGACGCAAAGCCGTGATGGTGGTCTCGTAGATGCGCACCTGACGCTCCGGCGTGGCCTTGATCGCGGGCCACAGCACACTCACCCCGGCATGCAGTAGGACGCGTAGCGCACGCGTGCCGGAAAAATCGAGCTCGGCGCACGCCCGTTCCACCGCATCGGCAAGCGCCGGCCTGGGCCGGAGCTCGGTCATCTCTCCACTAGCGCTCAACGAAGACTCCCTTGGGCAAACTGAACACGCGCACCTCGCCGGCGCGGGCCGCTCAACGGGTTGCAGATCCTCGCTGATCGGACCGGACCCGCGCCCGGTCGACCCGTTCAACCTTCACTAATATAGGAGGTTTCCAGGGATGGCGACCGAGTTCAGTGTGGTTTTACGGACTGGAAGAATGTTTTGTTACCCCCTTGGAATCAGGATGCGATCCAACGGACATCCGTCCCATCATCCCGCCGAAATACGAGACGAGTCGGTGATCGGGCTGAAGTTCCAGTGAACCACGGATTCGGTTCCGGATCTCTGTGTCGGATACCACATGCCGCCGGAGATTCGCCGGTTCGATCGGTGAACGACACCCGGGGGCAACCAGCCCGACCGTAGCCTTGACAGATGAACACCGCACGTCCAGACCACTTTCAGATCTCCGGTACCTTCAACTACCGCGACGTGGGCCGGCTACATACGGCGCGCGGACGCAAATTGCGCAGCGGTGTGCTGTTGCGCTCGGCGCACCTGTGCCGGATCGACGCCCGGGGCCAGGAAAAGTTACGTGAACTCAACGTGCGCACCGTGCACGATCTACGCGGACCGCGGGAGATCGACCACCTGGGCGCGGACATCCTGCCCGGGGGCGTGCGCCTGCGGTTGACCCCGTTCGACTCGGCCATCGGCGGACAGCCGCCGCACGAGGCGGCCGGTGAGCGCGACGGGCTCGCCGAGATGCTGCAGGTCTACCGATCGTTCCCCGGGATGTCCGAGGCACACCTGGCCCTGCTGGCCATCGCCGAATCGATCCTGCGCGGCGACGGCGCCGTGCTGGTGCACTGCGCCGCGGGCAAGGATCGCACCGGCTGGGCGATCGCAACGCTACTGCGCGCGATCGGCGTGACCGAGGACGACATCCTGGCCGAGTTCCTGCTCAGCAATCACGCCGCCGAGGCCCTCGCCGCCGACGTCCACCACAACTCCGGTGGCCGCCTCAGCCTTCCGCCCGAGGTGCTCGGCGTCCGACCGGAATATCTTGCCGCCGGAACGGATTCGATGCACGACCTGCACACCGACCTGAGCGGCTACTTCACCGCCATCGGACTCACCGAGGATCTGCGTGCCCGGCTGAGTGATCGCCTGCTGGAGTGAGCCTCGCGCGCCCAGTTCGGTGACCGGATGCGGCCGACTCAGACCGCGAACTGGTCGGGGACCTGTTCGGCGGGTCGGGGCGGGGGCGGCGGGGTGCCCTCGCCGAAGGGAGTGCCGGGCAGCGCCTCGCGGCCGTGCGGGGTGAGCCAGCCGGACAGGTCGGGCCCCTTGGGCACGATCCGGGTGGGGTTGATGTCGGTGTGAACGAGGTAGTAGTGCTGCTTGATCTGGGTGAAGTCGACGGTGTCGCCGAAGCCCGGAGTCTGGAACAGGTCGCGGGCGTAGGCCCACAGCACCGGCATCTCGGCAAGCTTGGCCCGATTGCATTTGAAATGACCGTGGTAGACCGCGTCGAAACGGGCCAGTGTGGTGAACAGCCGCACATCGGCCTCGGTGATGGTCTGCCCTACCAGGTAGCGCTGGCCGGACAACCGCTGTGCGAGCCAGTCCAGCGCGGTGAACAGCCGATCGTAGGCTGCCTCGTAAGCGGCTTGGTCACCGGCGAATCCACAGCGGTAGACGCCGTTGTTGACCTCGGTGTAGACGCGCCGGTTCACCTCGTCGATCTCGGCGCGCAGCGGTTCGGGATACAGCTGCGGCGCGCCCGGTCGGTGATACCGCACCCATTCGGTGGAGAAGTCGAGGGTGATCTGCGCGTAGTCGTTGGTGACGACCTGTCCGGTCGGCACGTCCACCACCGCCGGCACCGTGATACCGCGTGGATAATCGGGGAAGCGCGCCAGATACGCATCGCGCAGGAAGTGCACGCCGAGCACCGGGTCCACGCCTCCGGGATCCAGGTCGAAGGTCCAGCTGCGCTGGTCGTGGGTGGGACCGCACAGACCCAGCGAGAGCACATCCTCGAGACCGAGCAGCCGGCGCACGATCAACGTCCGATTCGCCCACGGGCAGGCCCGCGCCGCGACCAGCCGATAACGCTCCGGCTCGACCGGATACCCGGCACGGCCGTCGGCCGTGATCCGGGTGCTGATGTAGTTGGTGTCCCGCTCGTACGCGCCGGGCTCGACATAACCGGCCGTCTCCGAGGTGCCGCTCATGCCTCGAGTCTGGCAGATCGAACCGGGTCGCTCTCCTCTGCACGGCCTCGGATGGCTAGATTCGGCCCATGAGTGAGCTTCCCCAACCCACCCGCCTGGACCGCACCGATACGGACGCCGGGGCGCAGCTGGCGACCATCACGATCGCTCACCCGCCGCTGAACCTGTTCGACAACGCTCTGTTGGACTCGCTGGCCGCGAATGTGGCCGACCTGACCGCCACGCCTGCACGTGCGGTGCTGTTGCGCGCGGAGGGCAAGGTCGTCTCCGGGGGCGTGGACGTGCACGTTTTCGAGGGGTTGTCGATCGAACAGGGCACCGAGCTGTGGGAGGACCTGTTCAACCGCGTCATCCATCCGATCGAGGCGCTGCCGTGCCCGGTGGTGTTCGCCGCGCACGGGCTGACCCTCACCGCCGCCTTCGAAATCGCCTTGGCCTGCGACATCATCCTCGCCGCGCCGAAGGCGAAGTTCGGGCTGGTGGAGACGGTCGTCGGGCTGACACCATCGATGGGCGGCCCGCAGCGGCTGGCCGAACGCGCCGGTTCGGGCCGCGCCCGCGAATTCGTCATGACCGGCGACCTGTACGACGCGGCCACCATGGCCGACTGGGGTGTGGTAAACGCCGTGCACGAGGATGTCGACGCTGCCGCCCGCGCCCTGGCCACCCGGCTGGCCGACGGCCCGACCCGTGCGCACGCGGCGACCAAGCAGATCATCGAGGCATGGCGCTCCGGCGGTGTGGCGCACGCGGATTCGGTGACGCCGCGCGTCTCGGGCGAACTGTTCGCGACCGAGGATCTGCGCGGTGCGGTGCGCAGCTTCCTGGATGTCGGGCCGGACAAGGCCGACTACTCCGGGCGATGACGGCCGAGACACGTTTGCCGACAATCAGCCCACGATTGTGAACTGCGTCATATAGTCACAGGTGCCTGCCGGATACGAGGCACTCGGAGGGACGTATGCCACAGCTCGTCGAATATCCACAGACACGAAATCCCTGGTGTACCAACCCTCTTGCCCGTGGCGCCGATGGCGTTCTGCGCTACGGCAACCTCAATCCGGCACTCACCGAACTGCTCGACGTACAGGTGCACGCATTCTCCAACCGCGAGGCCGTGGTGGAGATCGGAGGTGCGAGCGGGCACGAGATACGGCTGACCTACCGGCAGCTGTGGTATAGCGCCGCCAGGATCGCAGGAGGGTTGCAGGAGCACGGCATCGGCTACGGCGACCGGGTCGCGGTGCGCATGCCGGTGGGTGCGCGCTGGGTACAGGCATTCCTGGGCGCGCTGCTGTCCGGCGCGGTACCCGTGCTGGTGCCCGACCAACTGCCCGACGCGCTCGCCGATCAACTCCTCGCGGACAGCTCGGCGGATTTCGTACTGGACGGCGGCGGGGCCGAGGCACACTACGCGAAGCTGCCCGACGGTGCGGCCTTCATCGATGACGGCGCGTCCCTGAGCGAGCTGGCGCTGCTGTGCTACACCAGCGGCACGGTCTGCCCGGTCGGTGCGCACACATACGGCGATCCCAAAGGGGTGGAACTGACCAACGAGAACCTGCTCTCGGCGGTTCGTTCCATGGTGGGCGCACTCGATCTGCCCACAGATGGGATGCGCAATCTCGTCTTGCTGCCGCTGGCCCACGCCAGCGGGTGTGTGGACCAGATGCTGCCGACCTTCGCGGTCGGCGGCACCGTCGTCCTGACTCCCGATCCGGCGCTCATCGCGGAAACCATTGTGGCCGAACGCATCGACGCGGTCTGCGCGACGCCGCGCATCTTCGCCGGGCTCCTGCCCGACCTGGCCGGACTGCATGCCGACGGGGTGCGGCAGGTTTGCAGCGCCGGCCATCGCGCCGAACTGGCCGCCGTCGATCCCAGCACCTGCGCCATCGTCGCCGACGCGCTGCGCGAGGTTTTCCCGCTGGCGCGGCAGTGGTCGGTCTGGGGCGCGACCGAAACCAGCGGTATCGGCTTGGCGCTGGCCGACAGCGGCGACCCGCACTGCCGCGATCTACTCGGACTTCCTTTCGGCGGAACGGAATTGGCTCTGTGGGGTCCGCGAGCAGAATCCGGCCGCGGCGAACTGCTATGCCGCGGACCGAACGTCACCCCGCGGTACTGGAACGACCCCCAGACCACCGAATCCCGTTTCACCGGAAGCTGGTTCCACACCGGTAATCAGGTCGAGATCGACGGGGGCGGTCTGGTCCATCGCGCCGAATGATCACTCTCCCTCCGGGGCTCCGGCATAGGTGCCGAAACTCCAGACGACGCCCTCGGGATCACGGCAGGTGAAGCCGCGGGAACCGTAGTCCTCGTCGCGCAGGCCGCGCAGGATGATGGCTCCGGCCGCCTCGGCGCGGGCGTACAGCTCGTCGGGGTTGTCGACGACCACGTACACCGAACCGCTGGCGACCGGCAGTTGGCTGTGCACCGAATCCTCGCGGACCGAGCCGAGCATGATGCCGCCACCGCCGGGCCGGCCGAGTTCGGCGTGCTGGATGACGGCGCCCTCGCCGTAGCGGGCCCGTTCGGTGAAACCGAATGCGCGGCAGAGGAACTCGATCGCGGCGGGGGCGTCGCGATAGGTGAGGCACGGCCACACCGGGGTCGTGACGCGGGTGCTGATTTCGTTGGTTGTGTCGGTCATGCTCGTCAGCCTTCCAACAATCCGGGTACCGGGTCTTGGACGAATGGGAACACCTCACACTCCAGCCACCGCGAGGGTGGCAGCCCGGCCAGCTCCCGCCATTCGCGCGCCATGTGCGCCTGGTCGTAGTAGCCGGTCGCGGCGGCAACCTCGGCGAGGGTCGCGCCTGCACGAGACCGGGTGGCGATATCGGTCGCGGCGTCGGTGGTCACCGTGCGCAGCAGTCTGTGCGAGGACTCGAAACGCGCCAGCCGAGCGGCGTCCTTGGGCGTGATCCCGAATTCCGCGGCGAATCGGGAGCTCAGATACCTTCTGCTCCAACCGATCTCCTCGGCCACCGCGCCAACGCGCACGCGCCCGGCCGATCCGGTCAGCAGTTGCCATGCCCGCCACAACTCCGGTTCGATCGTGGCCTCCCGCAGCTGTTCGAGCAGGATCCGGTCCAGAATCGCGAACCGGCGCGGCCAGTCGGCGGTGGCCGCCATCCGTTCGCGCAGCTCCGCGGCCCGCGGCCCGAGCAGGTCGGTCAGGTCGACCAGCCACGATCCCAGATCCGCGGTCGGCACGCCGAACAGCACCCGCGCTCCCAGCGGCGTCACCGCGAGCTGGACACCGTGTTGATATCCGCGGTGCCCGATCAGGCACGGCCGGACGGTGAGCCCGCTGGCCAGCGCATCCCAGCTGCCGCCGGACTGGGCGGGATGACAGCTGACCGGCAATTCGATCGGCTCATCGATCGTGATGATCACCGTCAGCGCCGTGGACGGCATCCCGATGTGCACTCCCGGCGGGAAACCACGCAGCAGATAACCGACGTAATCCCGCAGATACGGCCGCAAGCGCGGATCGGGCGCGGCACGCGCGCCTTCGGAGATGCCTCCGCCATCCGTCGCGCGAGCGCCGCCCACCGCCCGCTGCCACGCCAGCGACTCCCCGACGAGTTCGCCCACGCTCACGGCCGGGGATCCACCACCCCGGCGACGAGATCCGGCTCCGTCGGCGGCCGGGTCGACAACAGGTATCACAGTCACGCATCCACCCCCTGGACAGCTTTCGTACTTCCGATGCGAGGACGTCGACTCGTGCACACCCGCACTGCCGCCGGGCAGACGCGGCGGCGGAAGTCACTGGTGAGCTCCCTCACGCCTTCACGGTAGGCCGGACCACCGACAATTTCGTCGACCACCGGTCCACCGGCCTGATCCCGGCGAACCGGTTTCGCCGCACCGGCGGCATCGGGACCGCTCACACTAGACTCGGCGCGGACGAGAGGGGTGACATGCCGATATTCAAGGCCGGGGTGGAGAAGGCGATCCGGTCCATACTCGACAACGGCGCGCAGTTTCAGGCTCCCGCGGTCGCCAAGTACGTGGACCGCTTCCGGCGCGCACATCCCGAGGAATCACCGGCGCAGATCATCGGACGGATCGAGACGCTGTACCTCACGACCGTCACCGGCAGCGGCACGGCCGTCGGCGCGACCGCGGCGGTACCGGCGGTCGGCACCCTCGCCGCACTCGCGGCCGTCAGCGCGGAGACCACCTTCTTCCTGGAGGCCTCGGCGGTCTATACCCTCGCGGTCGCGGCCGTGCACGGGGTCGCCCCCGACGACGCCGAGCGACGCCGCGCGCTGGTGCTGGCGGTCGTGCTCGGCGAGAGCGGCATGGCGATCGTGGAGAAGAACGTCGGTCGCTCGGCGCAGAACTGGGCCACACTGCTGACCGAGCGCATTCCCGGTATCCGCAGCCTCAACGACACGCTGATGCGACGCTTCATCCTGCGGTTCCTGGCCAAGCGCAGCCCGTTGATGTTCGGCAAGGTGCTGCCCGCCGGAATCGGCGCGGCCATCGGCGGGTTCGGCAATCGGACGCTGGGTAAACAGACCATCGCCAACGCACACCAGGCATTCGGCCCGGCACCGCTGGTCTGGCACACTCCGGTGGTGATCGACGCGGATCCCCTGCCCGGCCTGGACCAGCCGCGCGAGGAGCAGCTGTGATCTTTCCGTCCCGCCCGACGACCACGGCCCGCAGGAGCGAACGATGAATGCGGCACGACCGCTTGCCCTCGGCGTCAGCGGGCTGACCATGAAGTTCGAGGGCGTCACGGTCCTGCGCGAGGTGAATTTCTCCGTACCGGCCGGGACGACAGCCGCCCTGGTGGGGCCGCCCGGAGCCGGGAAGTCGCTGCTCGTGCAGATTCTGCTCGGCCAGTTGAAACCCTCGTCCGGTGCTGCGTCGGTCGGCGGACCGGGTTCCGGCGTGCGCGGGAACCGCCCGGTGGGCGCGATGTTCCAGCCACACGGGCTGCAACCGGGACGGACCGTGCGTGGGCAGCTGCTCGTCTACGCCGCGGCAGCGGGCGTCACCGATACCGAGGTGGACGGAATTCTCGGCCTGACCCGCCTGGATTCGGTGGCCGGAGACAAGGTGCAGACACTGCCGCCGAATATGGCCGCGCGGTTGGCGCTGGCGCTGGCGCTGCTGGGCGACCCGCCGCTGCTGATCCTCGACGATCCGCTCACCGGACTCGACGGCTCCGAACGAGCATGGCTGTTCGATCGCCTGCGCCGGCACACGCGCCGTGGCGGCACCACCCTGCTGACCTCGCAGAGTCTGTCGGCCGTGCTGCCGGTCGCGGACAATCTGGTCGTACTCAGCGCCGGATCGGTGGTGTATCAGGGCAGTCCGCGCTCGCTGCGGCGCAGCCATCCGGACCGCCTGGTGGTGGCCGCCTCGAGTCCGATCGCACTGGCCACGATGCTGGCCGCGGAGGGCTTCACCGATACCGTCATGCGCTCGGACGGCCGGTTGGCGATCGCCGAGGCCGGCCGCGCCGAAATCGAGGCCGCAGCCGGTCGCGCCCGGGTGCGGCTGACCGAGATGATCCCCGAGCCCGTGCATCCGGACCGGGTGCTGACCGCTCTGACCAGGACCGCGCCGACACCGTACGGGATGCCGCAATGAATCCGACCATGCTCAGGCTGCCGAAACTGCCGTCCCTGTCGCAGATTCCGGTGTCCGTGCGCCGGGCCGCGTACTCGGAGATCCGCCGGGTGACGACCCAGCGTTCAGGGTGGCTGCTCCCGGCCTTCTGTGCCGCGATCGGGCTGGTCACCGGCCTGGTCAGCGCCGGAACCGGCAGCGGACCACAGGACGGCGGGCAGATCGCCACCGGGACCGCCACGGTCGGGCTGTATCTGGCCGTGCTGGTCGCGATCGTCGCCGCGGCGCTGAGCGGCGCCTCGGCCACAGGTGCGGAATACCGCTACGAGAGCATGCCGTTGACGGCCCTGTTCGTCCCGGACCGCGACCTGCGGTTCGGCGCGAAACTCGGTGTGGCAGCGGTGTATTCGCTGGCGCTCGGACTGGCAGCCGAGATCGGCGCGGGCATCGGGCTGGCGATACTGGGACATTCGGAGGTCCAGTTCGGCCTGCGTCTGACGGGAGTTCTGCTCGGCGGCCTGCTCGCGGCGGTCTGCTGGGGTGTCATCGGCGCGAGCATGGGGTTGCTGCTGCGCTCCACAGGGCTGGCGGTGACGGCCATGATCGGCTGGTGTCTGGTCGCCGAGCCGATGCTGTGGCTGATCGTCCGGGGAATCGGCATCGCGGGCGTCGCGGTCCTGCTCCCCGAATCGGCCACCATCGGCGCGGCCGCGGTCGGCTCGTTCTCGCGCAGCCCCTTCCTGTCTCCGGGCGCCGTCTCCGCCGTCGTGCTCGTCATCTGGACCGCTGCCATCGGTGCACTGTCCTGGTGGAAACTGGGCCAGCGCGATCTGTAGTCCTCGCACCGCCCGGGGTGGAATCCGCCGAACGGATCGGGCGTCTTCGGTACCGGCAATCGCGGCCACGCCGGGCGCGGCCGCACGAGCTCACGCGGCCGATGACGCTGCACACAAGCATCACCAGGGAAGAATTCGCGGGTGAGGGGGGTTGTCGGTTCCGCTCGGTAATGTCGGAGGCCGATGAGGAGCTCGGTAGAAACGGGGGCGGATGTGGCTCGGAACGGCGAGGTCGGATGGTTACGCCGGTTGTGGATCGCGTGCTGGGCGCGTCCGCGACTGCTGTCGGCGGTTGTTCTCACATTGCTGTTGGGTGCGGTTGCCGAGGCGGCTGTCCCGGTGGCGGCGAAGCAGGCGCTGGACAGCGCCCGAGTCGGCGATATGCGAGCGATCACCGGTGTCACGGCGGTTCTGGTGATGTTGGCGATCGTGCGGTTCGGTACTGCGACCGGTCGGCGGTGGCTGGCCGGGCGGCTGGCGCTGGATGTGCAACACCAGGTGCGGGTATCGCTGTTGACGGCGCTGCACCGATATGACGGGCGTGGCCAGGACGGGGTGAGCACCGGGCAGGTGGTGTCCCGGTCGATCTCGGATCTGCAATTGGTACAAGGCTTTCTGGCGATGGCGCCGATGTCGGCGATGCAATTACTGCTCGCGGTGCTGGCGGCGATCGTGATGATCGTGCTGTCTCCGCCGTTGGCGCTGGTCTCGCTGCTGACCGTGCCCGCCCTGATGCTGGTGGTTTATCGCACCCGCCCGCGCCTGCACGCGGCCACCTGGTCGGCGCAGCAGCGCGCGGCCGATCTGGCCCAGCACGTCGAGGAGACCGTCACCGGCGTGCGGGTGGTCAAGGGATTCGGCCAGGAGGCCCGCATGGTGGGCGTGCTGGAGGGGCACGCGCGCCGGCTCTTCGGCGAGCGGATGCGCGCCGCGCGCATCGAGTCCCGGTTCGCGCCCACGGTCGCGGCGATCCCGCAGATCGGCATGGTGGCGGTGATCGCCCTGGGTGGCATGCTCGCCCTGCACGGCTCGATCGGCATCGGCACCTTCCTGGCCTTCGCCGCCTACGTCACGATTCTCGCGGGCAGCACCCGCGTGGTGGCGAGCATCATCGTGATGGCGCAGCTCACCCGCGCGGCCGCGGAACGGGTGTTCGCGGTGATCGACGACGCACCCGACACCGTCGACGGGCCGGAGCCGCGGCCGCTGCCCGAGGGACCGCTGGGCATCGAGATCGATTCCCTCACTTTCGGTTTCGACCCCGGTCGCCCGGTGCTGCACGATTTCGACCTGACCGTTCGTCCAGGCGAGACCGTCGCGATCATCGGACCCGCCGGTTCGGGAAAATCCACCCTGGCCATGCTGCTGCCGCGCTTCTACCACCCCGATGCCGGGCATATCGTGCTGCACGGCACGAATGGCGCGGCCGATATCGAGCAGCTGCGGGCTGCGGATCTGCGCGCGGCGGTCGGCGTCGTCTTCGACGAACCGTTCCTGTACTCCGACACCGTCGCGGCCAATATCGCCCTCGGCCGTCCCGAGGCCACCGCCGAGGAGATCCGGCACGCCGCCGAGCGCGCCGCGGCACACACGTTCATCACAGCCCTGCCCGATGGCTACGACACCGTCGTCGGCGAGCGCGGCCTGACCCTGTCCGGGGGGCAGCGCCAGCGTCTTGCCCTGGCCCGCGCCCTGCTGGCCGACCCGCGCATCCTGGTTCTCGACGACGCGACCTCCGCGGTCGACGCCGTGACCGAGGCGGCGATCTTCGACGGCCTCGCCGACGACACCGGCCGCACCACCGTCATCCTGGCGCACCGCGAATCCACCCTCGCCCACGCCGACCGTGTCATCCGCCTACCAGCGCCACCCCGCCGCGAGGTCGCGAACCTCTGGCCCGAACCAGGCGAGGCCACCACAGCCGCAACCGCCACCACACCGCAGCGCGTCGATTCCTCAGCGCCACAACAACTTCCCGCGCCCACCGAAGCCACGGCAGGCCGAGCGCAACAGACTCCGTCGTCGGCAGCATCCACCGGTCAGCCGCAACAAGCACCCGCGGACACGGACCTCGCAGCTAATCGGCCGCAGCAGATCGAATCGCCCGGCGTCGACGTGCCCCCGGAGCTGCGTGACACGCTCGCACGGCTCCCCGCGGCGGACGAGCCACCGGGTATCGATCCGAGTGAGCACGAACGTCCCGATCCGAATTTCCGGTTACTGCGACTGCTGCGGCCAGTGCGCTGGCTACTCGTGGCCGTGGTGGTGCTGCTGGCCCTGGACGGCGGCATCGGCGTCGGCTTCCCGATGCTGACGCGCTACGCGCTGGACCACGGCGTGGCGGCGCACAGCGGTGCGGCGCTGGTGGCCGCTGCACTGGGGGCGCTGGTTCTGGCCCTGCTGAGCTGGTTGGACGAGGCCGCGGGCACGATGCTGTCCGCCCGCGGCGGTGAGCGAGTGCTCTATGGGTTGCGCATTCGCAGCTACGCGCATCTACAGCGGCTCGGTCTCGACTTCTACGAGCGTGAACTGTCCGGCCGGATCATGACCAGGATGACCACCGACATCGATGCGATGTCGACCTTTCTGCAGACCGGGCTCGGCACAGCGCTGATCGGCATCGCCACCGTCGCCGGGGTCATGGTGGCGCTGGTGATCTGCGACGCAGGCCTCGCATTGGTGGTCTTCGCGGCCCTGCCGCCGCTGGCCATCGCGACGCTGGTGTTCCGCAAGATCTCCGCCTCGGCGTACTCGGCCTCCCGCGAGCGCGTGGCCACGGTGAACGCGGATTTCCAGGAGAACATCGCCGGACTGCGCACCACCCAGGCCTACCGGTCCGAACCGCATGCGGGGATGCGCTTCACCAACTACTCCGATGCCTACCGCAAGGCACGGATGCGAGCGCAGAAGGCGATCGCGGTGTATTTCGGCTTCATCGTCGCCTGGGCCGATCTGGCCCAGGCAGCGGTGGTCTTCGTCGGTGCGCGCGATATCGCGCACGGTGTGAGCACTCCTGGGACGCTGGTCGCCTTCGTGCTGTACCTGAGCCTGCTGATCAATCCGATCGTGCAGCTGTCACAGGTGTTCGACGGATACCAGCAGGCCCGAGTGGGGCTCGGACGCATCGAAACACTCCTGCGCACACCGTCATCCATCGCACCCGATCCGCCCGAACCGGTCCCGGCGGACGCGGGCCGAGCAGCCGATGTGGTATTCGACACGGTGTACTTCCGGTATCCGGGGGCGCCCTCCCCCGCTCTGGACGGCCTGCGCCTGCACATTCCGGCCGGGTCGAGCCTGGCACTGGTCGGCGAGACCGGCGCGGGCAAGTCCACCATCGTCAAACTCCTCGCCCGTCTCTACGACCTGCCGCCCGCCGCCCCTCAGGATCCCGGTCGCCTCGAACCGGCCCGCACCGGCAGCGGCAGCGGCACACCGCGAATCGACCACGGACCGAACCGCGAAGACCGGACCGCGCATTCGGCCGCCGGCGCACCGAACCCGCAGGTCGATGGCACCTTTCCCGATATCGCGGCCCCACGCGATCCCATCGTGGCACCGGAGATCGTGGCACCGGAGCTGGATGCCACGACCACACGGCCCTCGACCGGCGCAATCCACGTCGACGGCGCAGTTCTGGAAGACGCGCAGCATGGCCCGACCGGCTCGATCCCGCTCGACGACGCGCCCCAGCACGCGGCCGCTACATCGTCCGACCCCACGGGCGCGATCCTGGTCGATGGCGCGGACGTGCGCGACTACCGGTTGGCGGATTTCCGCGCTCGCCTGGGTGTCGTCCCGCAGGAGGCGCACCTGTTCACCGGTGACATCGCCGCCAATATCGCCTTCGGCCGACCGGCCGCGACTGCCGCGCAGGTAGAGCGGGCCGCGGAAACCGTTGGCGCACTGGACATGATCGCCTCCATGCCGCACGGTATGCGCCAGCCGGTCGGCGAGGGCGGGCGCGGCCTGTCCGCCGGGCAGCGGCAGCTGATCGCGTTGGCTCGCGCCGAACTGGTCGATCCGGATCTGCTGCTGCTGGACGAGGCGACCGCCGTGCTGGATCCGGTCAGCGAGGAGAAGGTCCTGGCCGCCAGCGCCGCGATGACCGAGGGCCGCACGGCGGTGATCGTCGCGCACCGGCTCGCCACCGCGGCGCGGGCCGATCGGATCGCCGTCGTGGCCGCCGGGCGCATCGCGGAGATCGGCACCCACGCCGAACTCGTCGCGGCGAACGGCATCTACAGCCGACTATGGGAAGCGGCACGGGCAGGTGAGGGAATATTCTCGACCTGAGACGAGTCGTCTTTTATGAGTCATGAGGCCGGTCCCGTCCGGCAGATTCCTGGCAACGTGGATTCGCCAGCGGGGTGCGGAGTTCGGAGCGGTCCGGAGGAGGCAGCTTGGGTAATCAGGCAGCGACCCGCAGGCACCGCCGTGAAGCGCCGGTTCAGGGCTGGGCCTATCCTCAGAAAGGGCGCATCGGCGCGCAAATTGCCGATACCCGTGCCGAGCACGTCACAAACGTCGCAGCGCGAAGAACGAAATGAGGCGAACACCTGCTGTGAGCAGCTCAACATCCCAGTTCGGACAGAACCAGTGGCTCGTCGACGAGATGTACCAGAAGTACAAGCAAGACCCGTCGTCGGTCGATGAGAGCTGGCACGAGTTCCTCGCCGACTACACGCCGGAGAGTCCGTCCGACAACGGTGCCAGCAACGCTGCCGCCCCGACTGCCGCCGCCACCGCGACCACAGCCGCGGCCCCCGTCCCAGCTCCCGCTGCGAACCCGGCCCCCGAGGCCGCGCCCGCCCCGGCCGCCGCCCCCGTCGCCGCACCGAACCCGGTCGCCCCGAAGGTCGCCGTGGCGACCTCTGCCGCCGCCGCTCCGCCGCAGGCGCGCACCCCGCAGACCACCCCGGCCCCGGCCTCCAACGCCGCTGCGACCTCCGGCGCGCCGAAGTCCGCCGAGTCGGCCGACGCCTCGCAGGTGCTGCGCGGTCCCGCCGCCGCGATCGTGAAGAACATGTCGGCCTCGCTGACCATCCCGACCGCGACCAGCGTCCGCGCCATCCCGGCCAAGTTGATGGTCGACAACCGCCTGGTCATCAACAACCACCTGGCCCGCACCCGTGGCGGCAAGATCTCCTTCACCCACCTGCTGGGTTACGCGATCGTGCAGGGCGTCAAGGCCTTTCCGAACATGAACCGGCACTTCGCCGAGGTCGACGGGAAGCCCAATTCGGTCACCCCCGCGCACACCAACCTCGGCCTGGCCATCGACCTGCCGGGTAAGAACGGCGCGCGCACCCTCGTCGTCGCGGCCATCAAGAACTGCGAGACGATGAACTTCGCGCAGTTCCACAACGCGTACGAGGACATCGTGCGCCGGGCCCGCGACGGCAAGCTCACCACCGAGGACTTCACCGGCGTCACCATCTCGCTGACCAACCCGGGCACCATCGGCACCGTCCACTCGGTGCCGCGGCTGATGCCCGGCCAGGGCGCGATCATCGGTGCGGGCGCGATGGAGTACCCGGCCGAGTTCCAGGGCATGAGCGATCAGCAGCTCGCCGAGATGGGTATCGGCAAGCTGATGACGCTGACCTCCACCTACGACCACCGCATCATCCAGGGCGCGGAGTCGGGTGACTTCCTGCGCACCGTGCACAACCTGCTGATCTCCGACGAGTTCTACGACGAGATCTTCCACGGCATGGGCGTGCCCTACGAGCCGGTCCGCTGGCGCAAGGACATCAAGGAACGCGGCGTCGACAAGAGCGTGCGCGTGCAGGAGCTGATCGCGGCGTATCGCAGTCGCGGCCACCTGATGGCCGACACCGATCCGCTGCGGCTGGTCAAGGACAAGTTCCGCAGCCACCCCGACCTCGACGTCACCCAGCACGGGCTGACCCTGTGGGATCTCGATCGCGAATTCAACGTCGCCGGCTTCCACGGCCAGGAGCGGATGAAGCTGCGCGACGTGCTGTCGGTGTTGCGCGACGCGTACTGCCGCCACGTCGGTGTGGAGTACACCCACATCCTGGAAACCGAACAGCTGCAATGGATTCAGGACCGCGTCGAGCAGAAGCACGCGAAGCCGACCGTCGCTCAGCAGAAGTACATCCTGTCGCGGCTGAACGCGGCCGAGGCGTTCGAGACCTTCCTGCAGACCAAGTACGTCGGCCAGAAGCGGTTCTCGCTCGAGGGCGCGGAGTCCACCATCCCGATGATGGACGCGGTCATCGACCAGTGTGCCGAACACGGCCTGGACGAGGTCGTCATCGGTATGCCGCACCGCGGCCGCCTGAACGTGCTGGCCAATATCGTCGGCAAGCCGTACTCGCAGATTTTCACCGAGTTCGAGGGCAACATGAACCCGGCCGCCACCCATGGCTCGGGCGATGTGAAGTACCACCTCGGCGCGCACGGCACCTACATCCAGATGTTCGGCGACAACGACATCGAGGTTTCGCTGACCGCCAACCCGTCGCACCTCGAGGCCGTCGACCCGGTGCTCGAGGGTCTGGTCCGCGCCAAGCAGGATCTGCTGACCAAGGAGGATCTGGTCACCAAGGGCGAGGAGGCGCGCACCTTCTCGGTCGTGCCGCTGATGCTGCACGGTGACGCCGCCTTCGCCGGTCAGGGCGTGGTCGCGGAGACGCTGAACATGTCCGGTCTGCGTGGTTACCGCGTCGGTGGCACCGTGCACATCGTGGTGAACAACCAGATCGGCTTCACCACCGCGCCGGAGAACAGCCGCTCCACCGAGTACTCCACCGATATCGCCAAGTCGATCGGCGCGCCGATCTTCCACGTCAACGGCGACGACCCCGAGGCCTGCACCTGGGTGTCCCGCCTGGCCACCGACTTCCGGGAGAAGTTCCACAAGGACGTGGTCATCGACCTGATCTGCTACCGCCGCCGCGGCCACAACGAGGGCGACGACCCGTCGATGACCCAGCCGTACATGTACGACGTCATCGACACCAAGCGCAGCGTCCGCAAGTCCTACACCGAGGCGCTGATCGGTCGTGGCGACATCTCGATGAAGGAGGCCGAGGACGCGCTACGCGACTTCCAGGGCCAGCTCGAGCGAGTCTTCAACGAGGTGCGGGAACTGGAGAAGTATCCGCCGGAGCCGAGCGAATCGGTCGAGGAGGAGCAGACCGTCCCGGGCACCGTCGTCACTGCGGTGGACAAGACCGTGCTGCAGCGCATCGGTGACGCGTTCCTCAACGTGCCCGAGGGCTTCAGCGTGCACCCGCGCGTCAAGCCGGTGCTGGAGCGTCGGCGCGAGATGTCCTACGAGGGCAAGGTCGACTGGGCCTTCGCCGAACTGCTGGCCTTCGGCACGCTGATCGACGAGGGCCGCGCGGTGCGCCTGACCGGTCAGGACTCTCGCCGCGGCACATTCACCCAGCGGCATTCGGTGGTCATAGATCGCAAGACCGGCGCGGAGTACACCCCGCTGCACAACATCGGCAGTGCGAACCCGGGTTGGTTCGCGGTACACGATTCCGCGCTCTCGGAGTACGCCGCGGTCGGCTTCGAATACGGGTACTCGCTGGGCAATCCGGACGCGCTGGTGTTGTGGGAGGCGCAGTTCGGCGACTTCGTCAACGGCGCGCAGTCGATCATCGACGAGTTCATCTCCTCCGGTGAGGCCAAGTGGGGTCAGCTGTCGGAGGTCGTGCTGCTGCTGCCGCACGGTCACGAGGGCCAGGGTCCGGACCACACCTCCGGCCGCATCGAGCGGTTCCTGCAGCTGTGTGCGGAGGGTTCGATGACGGTGGCGGTTCCCTCCACCCCGTCGAACTACTTCCACCTGCTGCGCCGTCACGCGCTGGACGGCATCCGCCGCCCGCTGATCGTCTTCACCCCGAAGTCGATGCTGCGCAACAAGGCCGTGGTGTCCAATATCGAGGACTTCACCGACAACAAGTTCCGCTCGGTACTCGAGGAGCCCACCTACGAGAGCGGCGACGGTGACCGCGCGAAGGTCAAGCGGATCCTGCTGACCAGCGGCAAGCTCTACCACGAGTTGGTCGCGGAGAAGGCCAAGAAGGGCCGTGAGGATGTCGCCATCGTGCGCATCGAACAGCTCTACCCGATCCCCTCCTACCGGCTCAACGACAAGCTGTCGACCTACCCCAACGCGACCGATATCGCGTGGGTGCAGGAGGAACCGGCCAACCAGGGCGCCTGGCCGTTCTTCGGGCTGAACCTGCCGGAGATCCTGCCGGACCGGTTCGCCAAGCTGCGCCGGATCTCGCGCCGTGCCATGTCGGCCCCGTCCTCGGGTTCGTCGAAGGTGCACGCGGTCGAGCAGGCGGAGATCCTGGCGGAGGCGTTCTCGCCGACGGCCTGACCGAACGCCGCACGGCAACAACCGAATACGGTTCGCGACAGCGCCGGGCCGGAATCGCATCCAATGATTCCGGCCCGGCGCTTTCGTGTGCTGTCCCCGCGCCCCGTGCGGTGATCGATCCGGTGTGACGGTGGCAATTCTCCCTTGTTTCACCTTCACCCGCGTCGTATATTCGGAGTGGAATATTTGAAGCGGGAGATGTCAGCGGTCTCGATTAGAGTCCCCATCGACGAACAGGAGCGACCACAATGACCAAGCAGCGAGGTGCCACGCTGACGCCACTGGCGCTCGCGGTGCTCTCGCTGCTCGAGGAGCGGCCGATGCATCCGTACGAGATGTATCAACTGCTCGTGCAGCGCCGGGAGGACTATCTGGTCAAGGTCCGGCCGGGCTCGCTGTATCACACGGTCACCCGCCTGGCCGAGCAGGAGCTCGTGCGCGCCGAGGGCACCGACCGAGCCGGCAATCGTCCCGAAAGAACCACCTACCGGATCAATCCCGCAGGTAGGACCGCCCTGCGCAACCGGATCACCGATATCATCCGTCGTCCCGTCCGCGAATACCCGATCTTCCCGCTGGCCATCTCCGAGGCGCACAACATGCCCGCGGAAGAGGTGATCGAGCTGATCACCGAGCGCATCGGCTGGCTGGACAACGACCTCGCCGAGCTCGACGCCCTCCTGCAGTGGCTTCCCGCGAAACGGGTACCACGCCGCTATTGGATGGTCATCGAATACATCCGTGCCCAGACCGACGCCGAGGTCATCTGGCTGCGCCGCATCAGCGCCGAGCTCCGGGACGGCACCCTCGAATGGGAGCAGTTCACCCCCGATGGCGAACGCGTCGAAACATGTGAGACCGAGGATCTGGGTCCCGCCTGGGGCACAGCCGTCACCGACGACGTACTTGCCCAACTGCGGAACGGCGGTTCACTTCCCGCCGACCACTGAGGCGCATCCCCCACGATGCGCGAGATTCCCCCTATGTCGTACCGATCGTTCACCCGCGATCGCTGCCCGCTCGATAGGACACAGACACCCATGACCACCCGACACAATCCCTGGCTCGCGCTGTATGCGCTGGTCGTGGGCTTCTTCATGATTCTGCTGGATATGACCATCGTCGCGGTGGCCAATCCGACCATCATGCACGACCTGAACACCGATATGACCAAGGTCATCTGGGTGACCAGCGCGTACCTGCTCACCTACGCGGTACCGCTGTTGGTGACCGGCCGGCTCGGAGATCGGTTCGGCCCCAAGAACATGTACCTGATCGGCCTGGTGGTCTTCACCCTCGCCTCGCTGTGGTGCGGCCTGTCCGGCAGCATCGAGATGCTGATCGCCGCCCGCGCGGTGCAGGGGCTGGGCGCGGCGCTGATGACCCCGCAGACGATGGCCGTGATCACCCGTACGTTCGCGCCGAACAAGCGTGGCGCGGCCATGGGTCTGTGGGGCGGCGTCGCCGGACTGGCGACCCTGGTCGGCCCGATCCTGGGCGGTGTCCTGGTCGACCAGCTGGGCTGGAACTGGATCTTCTACATCAATCTCCCGATCGGGGTCGTCGCCTTCGTCCTGGCACTGTGGCTGGTACCCGCCCTGGAGACGCACGAGCACCGGTTCGACTTCGTCGGCGTGGCCCTGTCGGGTATCGGAATGTTCTTGCTGGTCTTCGGTATTCAGGAGGGCAACGCGCACAACTGGAACGCCTGGATCTGGACCATGATCATCGCCGGTGTCGTGGTGCTGGGTCTGTTCGTGATCAACCAGGCGCGCAATACCGGTGAACCGCTGGTGCCGATGAGCCTGTTCCGCGACCGGAACTTCGCGTTGTCGAGTGTGGCGATCGCCGCGATGGGCGCGGCGATCACGGCTCTGATGGTGCCCGCCTACTTCTATCTCGAAGCGGTGCGCGAGTTTTCGCCGACCAGGGCGGCCCTGGTCTTCGCGCCGATGGCGATCGTCACCGGTATCACCGCGCCGATCATCGGCAAGATCTCCGACCGGATGCCGCCGCGGATCATCCCGACGATCGGATTCGCTCTGTTCGCGGCGTCGATCTTCGGATTCGCGACGCTGATGAAACCGGACAGCTCGATGCCGTTGTTCATCGTGATCGGCGGCGTCGCCGGTCTGTCCAACTCCTGCATCTGGGCGCCGCTGGCCTCGACCGCGACCCATGACCTCCCGATGGAGCTGGCCGGCGCCGGCGCCGGCGTGTACAACACGACCCGGCAGATCGGTTCCGTCCTGGGCAGTGCGGTGATCGCCGCCCTGGTGTCCAACCGTTTGGCGGCCCAGCACCTCGGTGACGGCAAATTCTCCGAGGGCTCGGCCGCGACGAAGCTCCCGGATTTCATCGTGCACCCGTTCAGCACCGCGCTGAGCCAGGCAATGTACCTCCCGGCCACCATCCTGCTCGTCGGCGTCGTCGCCTCGGCCCTGTTCGTCAGCAACAAGCGCAACACGGCCGCCCGCGGTGCCGCCGACGCCGAAGGGACCGCGGCGCTGCCGATCGACGAGGCACCCGCCGCCGCCACGACGACACGGTTCACCCCGGTCGATCGGACCGGCGCCGGCCAGCTCGCGGCCCCGGCCGACGGAGGCGAAAAACCGCTGTCGGTGCGTGTACACCGGGAGGACGGGCGGCCGGTGTCGGGTGCGGCGCTCACGCTGATCGATCAACACGGACATCAGGTCGCCCGTGGCGCCGGTGACTACGGGATCTACCGCATCGCGGCCCCGAGTGCCGGGCAGTACGTACTGATCGCCTCGGCGAGCGGGCATCAGCCTGCCGCGGTCGCGGTCACCGCCGGCGACCGCGACGCCCTGTGGGAGTTGACCCTGAGCGGAAACGGCGAGCTGTCGGGCGTGGTCACCGCCGGTGGCGGGCAGCCGCTGGCCGGAGTCACGATCACGCTGACCGATACCCGCGGCGAGGTCGTCACCGCCGGGGTGACCGGCGACGACGGCGCCTATGCCTGCCAGGGCACGATCGCGGGGACATATACCCTGGTCGCGGTGGCCGAGGGCCGGCAGCCGCACGCCACGACCCTCCGCGTTCCGGAGTCGGGCACGCTGCGCTACGACATCGAGCTGGCGTCGATGGCAGTACTCAGCGGCCGGGCCTGGTCGGATTCGGACGTGGTCGCCGATGCGCAGGTGTCGGTTCTGGATTCGACGGGCCGGGTGGTGAGCTCGGTGTTCACCGATACCGAGGGCAATTACCGCATCCCGGATCTGCCCGCGGGCGACTACACCGTGGTGGCGCGTGGATATCCGCAGGTCAGCAGTCAGGTGTGGATCAACGGAGCGAACCTCACCCACGATGTGAACCTCGGCTACGAGATCACACCCAGCGCGCGGCCCGCCGAATACAGCAGCGTCGGCTCCGACCAGGTGGACCGGCCGTGAGCCGGGCTGCCAGGGTGTGCATCATCCCGCCCGAACGGTGATCGACGGGTAGCCGGTGGCACCGTCCGGGACGACATCCCGGACTTCGGAGGTCTGCACCTGGCCGGTGCCGTCGGTGGCGCGGGCGCGGATGGTGTGCGTGCCGGAGGTCGGGGTCCAGTCGTAGACCCACTGTCGCCAGGTGTCGACGCTGGGTTCGGCGGCCAGGCGTGCGGATTGCCAAGGGCCGTCGTCGATCTGGACCTCGACCGTGTTGATGCCGCGGTGCTGGGCCCAGGCGACGCCCGCGACCGCTACCCGGCCGCGACCCACCGATGCGCCGTCCTTCGGGGTATCGATGCGGGTGCCGGTTTTGATCGGGCCGCGCTCGGACCAGCCTCGTTCGGTCCAATACGCGCGAGCCCGATCGAATCTCGTGATCTCGATATCGGTTACCCATTTGGTCGCCGAGACGTAGCCGTACAAGCCGGGAACAACGAGTCGCACCGGATAGCCGTGTTCGATGGGCAGCGGTTCGCCGTTCATTCCGATGGCCAGCATGGCGTCGCGGCCATCGATGAGGGTGGCCAGCGGACTGCCCGCGGTGAATCCGTCCACACTGCGGGAGAGCACCATATCGGCGTCCGGATGGGGTCCGGCCTCGGCGAGCAGATCGGCCAGGGAGTAGCCGAGCCATCGGGCGTTACCGATCAGATCCCCACCCACCGGATTCGAGACGCAGGTCAACGTCACCAGTCGTTCGATCGGACGGCGCGCCTTCAAATCGTTGTAGTCGAGCCGGATTTCGCGTTCCACCATGCCGTGCACGCGTAACGTCCAGGACTCGGTGCTGACCTGCGGGACGGTGAGCGCGGTATCGATCCGGTAGAAGTCGCGGTCGGAGGTGAGAAACGGGGTCAGGCCGGGGATGCGCAGATCGGCCGCGGGATCGATCGGCGGCTGGGGCGTGGGCGCGACCGGCAGTTGCACGGTGGCACGCTCGGCCGAGACGCTGTGCAGTTTGGATCCGATGAACCGGCCCGCCACCCCGGCGGCCACCGCGATCGCCCCGACACCGGCGAGCGCGCGGATCAGGCCGCGCCGGTCGATCTCGGCGCCGGAGCCGGAAGTCGTCGCACCGTAGGTAACTGCCGCATCCGAAGCGATCTCGCCCTTCCGATCCGCCGCACCGGAATCCGCTGCCCCGGAGCCGGTTTCGGCCGGAACATGGCCGGAAACCTCTGCGGCCGAACCACTCTCGACCGCGACCTTGGATTCGTACGCCTCGACCCGCCGAATCAGCCCGCGCAGCACCACGATCGCCAGACCGACCCCGATCACCGAGGGCAGCACCCACGGCCAGGACGCGCCCGGCCTTGTCACCGCGATACCAGCCGTGACCAGCCCGAAGATTGCGAACAACACGGAACCGACCGGGCGACGCGATTGTTCGACGCGGCCGGCGAAGGCCGCCACGATGACCGCGACGGCCACCATCAGAATGAACAGCACCAGTTTGTCGTTGGTGCCGACGATGCCGATCACCCATTCCCGCACGCGGTCGGGGGTGTGGTCCACCACGGTTCCGCCCAGTGCGGTCAGTGGCGCACTGCCCGATCCGATCAGGGCCGCCACCAGCTCCGCCGCCCCGAGGGCGAATCCCGCGGTGAGGATGCCGGCGGCCGTGCGCAATCCCGATCCGGCCGAGTCGGGATCGGTCCGGGGGCGGGTGTCGCCGCGCCGTGTCGTGCCGGTGCTCGACGAGGTCCCGCGCGTACCCGAGGAGGTCATAGCGTGAGCGTACTGCCGGTGCGGGTCCCCATGACCGGCCGAGAAGGCCGGAATCCGGACCGTCACGGATTCGTCAGAAATGCGGCACGAGAAATACGGCACGCGATCCGTCGTCGGGGCAGTGCGGATATGGCAACGCTCACTGTGGCGGTTCCACGGCATCCCCCCAGCCCACTCTCAGGAACGGCGCGCTTAATTGACGCAGAGGTTCCTGACCAAAAGGACGTGATGACCGTGTATCCGAATCAGGGGAGCAGGCCCGGGCAGCCGGGCCCGTACGGAGCACCTTACGGACCGCATGCCCCACAGGGTGACCGTCCACCCCGCCACGGGCTGGGCTTCACCGTCGTGGCCGCGATCGTACTGGTTCTGGCGGTGACCATCGGCATGGTCGCGGCGCGATCGACCATGAACGGCGCGGGCACGCGATCGCCGTTGGCGCAATCGCCGGGCATCGTGTCGCAGCCGATCGATTCACAGACCAGCACCGCGGACCTCACCGCCGCGGCGAACAAGGTCGTCCCTGGAATCGTCAACATCGACACCCAACTGGGCCTGCAGAACGGTGCGGGCGCGGGCACCGGAATCGTGCTCACCTCCGACGGTGAGATCCTGACCAACAACCACGTCGTGGAGGGCGCCACCAAGATCTCGGTCACCGACCTGGGGAACGGCAGAACCTATCCCGCGACGGTGGTCGGCTACGACCGTTCCGACGATCTCGCGGTAGTTCGGTTGTCGGGAGCATCGGGCCTGCGGACCGCGCCGCTGGGCGATTCGGATCGGGTGGCGGTCGGCGACGCCATCGTCGGCCTCGGCAATGCGGGCGGCACCGGCAGCCCGACCGCGTCGGCCGGGCAGGTCACCGGGCTGGACCGTTCGATCACCGCGAGCGACGAGGCCGCGGGGGCCTCGGAGAAGCTGACCGGACTCATCCAGGTCGCGGCGAATATCCAGCCGGGCGATTCGGGTGGTCCGCTGATCAACAGTGCGGGACAGGTCGTCGGCGTGGACACCGCCGCCTCACAGGGCTTCCGCTTGGGCACCGTGAGCGGGCAAGGCGGCGGGCAGGGCTTCGCCATTCCGATCAACAAGGCATTGACCATCGCCAAGCAGATTCGAGCCGGTAAGGGCTCGAGCACCGTGCACATCGGGCAGTCCGCCTTCCTCGGCGTCTCGGTGAGCGATACCGACGGCGGTGCGCTGGTCCGCAATATCGTCGCCGGCGGCCCCGCCGAGGAATTGGGTCTGGCGCCCGGCGACGTGATCACCGGCGTCGACAACACCGCGGTCGGCTCCGCCCTGGAACTCACCGACGCCATGGATCAACATCACCCCGGCGATACGGTCACCCTGAAGTTCACCGACCAGGACGGGCAGGCCCGGTCCGCCCAGACGAAACTCGCCCAGGGCCCGGTCGGGTAACCGAATCTCCTGCTCGCGTCGCCGGACCGGCACCGCCCAGGGCGGTGCCGGTCTTTCCGCATTCCGACAGTGGGATATGCCCCGACCGAAATCCGTTCTGCTGCCGACATTTTCACGGCGTGGTAGTGTCCCGCCCGCGCATCCGATCGCACCACGTTTTCGGGATCGGACGAACCGCTTCCGTTTGACAGGGCACCTTGCTGGGTACTCGCAGACAATGACGGCGAAACGGGTCCGGTCCAATACCCAACGCCCGGAAGCCGTTTCGATCATGCAGCCGCCGGATACCGGTATCGACGAGGATATCGGGACACTCCGTCAGCGGCAAGAGATACGGATAGCGCGTAGCACACCGATCGCACCGCGATATCCGCGATGACGGCCCCCGAATCGACATGCTGGATCCTGGGGTCGAGAGGAGACCGGTCTTGTCGACTTCAACACGGGAATCGGAGATCCGTAACCCGGACAAAGGTTATGTCGCCCTGCTGGGCTGGAGTTTGAGCGCCGTCGAAGCGGTGGATCGTTTCGACAGGCGCTATGTCGTGGTGGCCCCGGAGTGGGCAGAGGAATACTGCACCGAACACCAGATTCCTTATATCTGCTGGAATTTCGAGCGACTCAACGATCGCTCGATGGAGATCGCCGAGACGCTGAAGAACAGGGGCGTCGACGTCGCCATTCCGATCTTCGAGGAGACCGTGGAATGGGCCGGGGCGATCAACTCGGTACTGCTGGAGAACCCTCGCCTGCTGGGGCAGGCGATGCTGTTGCGCGACAAGTCGCTGATGAAGCGCCGCGCACAGCTCGGCGGTATTCGCGTCGGGATCTTCGAGGAAGCCCACGAGCGCGACGACGTCATCCGCTTCCTCAAACGAGTCAATCAGACCCTGCTCAAACTCGACGGCGATCCCAACGACCCGATCCACCTCAAGGCCTTCGACAAGGCGGGCTGCCTGGGACATCGCGTCATCCGCACACCCGACGAGATCGATTCGATACCCGACGAGGAATTTCCGGTCCTGATGGAATCACATCTGGACGGTTGGGAATTCGCCGTCGAGGCGTGGATCCACGACGGCAAGATCTGTTTCCTGAACATCTCCGAATACGTGACTCTCGGGTATTCGGTGTTCGTTCCGGCCACGCCGGAGCTGGAGCGGTATCGACCGGAGATCACCCGGCAGATCGAGAAGTTGATCAAGACGTTCGATATCGAATTCGGCTTCGTGCATCCCGAATACTTCGTCACCAGCGACGGCGAGATGTACTTCGGCGAGGTCGCCTACCGGCCACCGGGTTTCAAGGTGTTCGAACTACTCGAGCGATGCTACGGGTTCAATGCGTACCACGCGCTGGTGCTGGCGTTCGATCCGAAGACGACCGCCGAGGAGATCGAGGCCTTCTTCCCGAAGGAGGTGGTGGACGCGAAAGGGCATGCGGGATGCTTCGGAGTTTATCCGCGGCGGCGCGTGGTCAGTCGCCTGGCCATACCCGAGGAAACCGAGGACCACGACTACTTCGATTCGCACGAGCTCACCCCGCCCCTGGAAGAAATGGTGACCAAACGCACCGCGTTCGGAAACCATTGGGGCGTACTGTACTTCTTCGGAGAGGACCCGTACACTCTCCGAAATCTGTTGAAGCGGCAGGAAGAACTCGACTTCTACATTTGAATCCGTTCGACCGCAACGGCTCACGGGAGGACCGGAAATTGAGTCCACTCAGCAGCGACAGCACGGCGTTGGGCAAACGCCTTGCCGCGCTGGACGATGCCACCGGATCCCTCGCGGCCGCCGCCGAATTCGGTAAGCAGGTCAAGCTGACGAGGGTTCTGGGCACACTACGGCGGGTGCTGCCCCTCCCCGGCGGCTGCGCGGCGGTGCGGGCACGCGCGGCCGGGCTCGAAGCGGCCGGACTGTTCCTCGGGACGGACTGGGCGACACCGGAGATCCTGATTCCGGCCCTGAGCACGGGTTCACTGCGCAGCCCCAACCCCGATACCATGGTGCTCGAGACGGTCAGCGATCTGCGTCTGCTGGCCGTCGCCAAGGGCGAGTACGCGCATCCCTCGGTATCGGCCGAAGCAGCCCACGACCACCTTTCGCAGGTGCTGGCGACCAATCTGTCCCTGTTGTTCACTCCGCCCTCGGAGGCGGAGCGCGAACAGCAGGGCCGCATGGCTCTGGCCTCCCGGGAACTGCTGCGCCACCTGGTTCAGGAGATCGGGTACGAGAAGGTGCTCGAGAATCTGATCGACGAGATCTGGCGCATCCTGCGCCAGCGCCCCATTCAGGTCGATTCGGTCAAGCGGATGATCACCCAGATCGCCGTGGCGCGAGCCAATCCCGATATCGATCTGGGCGCCGGCGCGCTCGGCGCGGACAGACTGATCAGCAGTCTCTACGGCACCACCGACACATGCCGGGAGGATCCCGGCGTCGAGGTCTACCGCGCCCGGCTCGAAGCGATGGACGACGCCGCGTTGCAGTCCGAGGCAACGGGTTTCGCGCGGTCCATGCACGACACCGGATTGGTCTCGCCATATCACGCGACGCTGCTGCGCCATCTGCTCGGCAGGGGTGAATATCTGCTCGCCGAGGCGATGGGCCTGTCCAGCACCGGGCGTGACTGTCTGCTCTGCTACCACGAGCTCGTCCGCACCCTCATCGAGCGGGCCGTGCACCCCGAAACGGCCCAGTGCGTCTACGGTCTCGCATCGCTGCTCGAACGCGGCATCCTGTACCAACCGCCGGTCGCACCCGCGATGTGGCGGCAGCTCGGGCTGGAGTTGTCGGCCGACTCGCGCGCCCGGTTGACCCAGGTGTTCGGCCCCTCCCCCGACGCGGGGGCCTGGCTGCTCTCGGGTGTGTTGTCCATCCTGGGCCTGCCGCTGGGCGTCGGGCAGGGCGACAACCCCACGTGCCAATCGGCGCGCGCACTATCGATGTGGGCCTACAACGATCCCGACTATCTGTTGCAGACCGTGGCCTGGGCAGCGCGTGACGACGAGGTCGTCATGCATTTCGAAGGGCAGGCCATCTCCTCACGGGAGCTCGCGCCGGGGGGCGCGACCACGCTGACCGTCGACCTGGACCCGGTATCACTGCTGGTGGTACCGCATCTCGACCGGATCTACGCGGAGATGGGGCGGCGCTGCATCGGCCGCGAGGGCGATCCACACCGCTGGATCAATCCGGAATTCCACGGCTGGTGGTCCGGACGCGGATTCCGGATCAACGTCGACGTGGCCACCGGCGCGCTGACCGACCTGGACGAGTTCCTGCGGCACTTCTACGCCGGCTATCACCCGTTCTACAACGGCAACCAGCCGCTGATCCACCCGCAGCCCGCCGGTATCGCCGTCACCGACAGTGCGGCCAGGTTCGTGGGCTGGCATGCGATCACCATCCTGCGGGTCAGCCTCGACCCTCAGGACCGGATGCGGGTCTACTTCTACAACCCCAACAACGACAGCGGGCAGGACTGGGGTGACGGCGTGGTCGTCGGCACGTCCGGGCACGGCGAGCGCCCCGGTGAAGCCTCCCTGCCCTTCGAACAGTTCGCCTCACGCCTGTACATCTTCCATTTCGACCCGCTCGAGCCCGGTGAATCGGCCTCGGTGGCCCCCGATGAACTCGAGCGCGTGACCGGATACATCCACCGCAGCTGGGGCGCGGACCGTCTGGGATCCAGCGCGGACACCGAAGGCTGAACGGCCGCAGGACAAATCACGACGCCACGATTCGGCACGGACGGCCCAACCGCAGTACGCGGTTGGGCCGTCCGTCGCCGAATTCATTGTCCCGCGGCAGGACTCAGCCGTAGATGGCCTCCACGTCGGCGGCGTGGTTTTTCATCACGACCGCGCGCTTGAGCGACATCTTGGGCGTCAGCTCCCCGCCCTCTTCGGTCCAGTCGACCGGCAGGATGCGGATCTTCTTGATGGCCTCGGCGTGGGAGACCAGTTTGTTGGTGTCGGCGACGGCGGCGTCGATCTCCGCGACGAGGTCCGGGTTCTCGATCAGCTTCTCGATCGGGGTGTCCGCCGGGAGGTTGTGGCGGTCCTTCCAGCCGGGCAGCGCCTCCGCGTCCAGGGTGATCAGCGCGCCGATGAAGGGTTTGCCGTCACCGACCACCATGACCTGGCTGATCAGCGGGTTCGAGCGCAGCGAATCCTCGAGCAGGGCCGGGGAGACGTTCTTGCCGCCCGCGGTGACCAGGATTTCCTTCTTGCGGCCGGTGATCGTGATGAAACCGTCCGCATCGATCGCACCCAGGTCGCCGGTCTTGAACCAGCCGTCGGCGAAGGCGTCCTCGGTGGCCGCGTCGTTACCCCAATAGCCGGAGAATACGACCGGGCCGCGCACCAGCAGTTCGCCGTCATCGGCCACCTTGGCGCCGTGGCCGGGCAGCGGACGGCCAACCGTTCCGACGCGGGTGTACTGGGGCGTGTTCACCGTAATGGCCGCGGTGGTCTCGGTCAGGCCGTAACCCTCGCGAATGTTGACGCCCGCCCCGCGGAAGAAATGTCCGAGCCGGGCGCTGAGCGGGCCGCCGCCGGAGACCGCGGACTCGCATCGACCGCCCATCGCCTCGCGCAGCTTGCCGTACACCAGTTTGTCGAAGATCGTGTGCTTCAGCTTCAGCACGAGACCGGGCTTGCCGTTGTCCAGGGCCTGACTGTAGGCGATGGCGGTATCGGCCGCAGCGTCGAAGATCGCGCCCTTGCCGCCGTCGTGTGCCTTCTGCTTCGCGCCGTTGAACACCTTCTCGAATACGCGCGGCACCGAGAGGATGAAATCGGGCTTGTACCGGCCGAACTGCTCGACCAGGGTGGACCAGTCGGCGGTGTGCGCGACGGTGACACCCGCGTCGAACGCGGCCAGCGCCACCGCCCGCGCGAAGACGTGGGCCAATGGCAGGAACAGCAGCGAGCGCTTGCCCGGCCGCAGATCGTGCGGCATGACCGCACGGTCCGCGGCCGATTCGGCATAGAGATTCGCGTGCGAGAGCATGACGCCCTTGGGACGCCCGGTGGTGCCCGAGGTATAGATCAGGGTCGCCGGGGAGGCGGCCTTGACCTGAGCGCGTCGCTCGTGCACGACAGCATCGTCGAGATCCGCACCCCGACGAGTGAATTCCTCGACCGCGCCGTATCCATTGGGCGTGAGCGGGGGCGCTGACCCGCTCACACCGCCGCTCAGCAGCAGCGTCTCCTGCAATTCCGGCAGCGCCGACTCGATCTCGCCGATCATCGCGCGCTGCTTGGGCGTCTCGACGACCAGCAGCTTGGTCGCCGAATCCTGCAGGATCCACTTGGCCTGCTCGGCCGAGGAGCTGTCGAAGATCGCGACGGTGCAACCGCCCGCGGCCCAGATGGCGAAATCGACGACGACCCAGTCGTACTGGGTGGAAGCCAGGATCGCGACGCGGTCGCCGAGTTCGATGCCGGTGGCGATCAGCCCTTTCGCCACACCGGTGACGGTCTGCGCGAACTGCTTGGCAGTCACATCGGTCCAGCCGCCCTTACCGTCCGGCCTGTTGAACACCACCAGGCCGGGCGTGCGCTCGGCATGCCGGAAGACGCCGTCGGAAACGTTGACGTCTTCGGGGATGGTGTAGGTAGCCGGGACTTCGAACTCTCGCATCGGTGCCCTTCCACGTGGTTTACTCACCAGTAATTTACGCTAGCCGACCCAGCGGCCGACGCGGGACCGCCACAGTGGCCGCGACCGGGCCGTCTCCCGGCGCCGGATCGTCCGCACATCATCCTATGGTCGGGTTTGCGCAGGTTGCAGCGATTCACCGAGGAAATCGGCGAGCTCGCGCATCGCGACCGCCGCCGGGGCGACCAGCGAGGCCTGAAGCTGGGCCACGTGCCACAGACCGTGCGTCACCGAGAACCGCGTCGGCACGGCGGCCTCGCGTAACGCCGCCACCAGACGCAGGCACTGGGTGTACAGCATCTCGCCCTCGTCCGCCTGGACGTAGATCGGCGGCAGTCCGCTCAGCTCACCCAGCAGCGGTGCGTAGCCGGGATCCAGAGCGTCACCGTCACCGAGATAGGCTGCGGCGCAGGCCCGCGACCAGGGCCGGCTGACCACCAGATCCCGCTGCCGCGGCGCGTATTCGTTCGGATCGGACCACGGCGCGATCAAACCCAGTGCGGCGGGCCGGATTTCGTGCCGGTCGATCAGACGGCGGGCCAGCGCCAACGACAGCCCGCCGCCAGCCGAATCACCTGCTACCGCAAGGCTTTCCGGACGCAAGCCGGTGGACAGCAGCGCCAGGTAGGCGGCCTCGGCGTCGTCGAGGGCGGCCGGATACGGATGTTCGGGAGCGAGCCGGTAATCCAGCAGATACACCGGACGCCCGAGTTCGCGGGCCAGATGCGCGGCCAGCGAGCGGTGCGTGGCGATCGAACCGATGGTGTAGCCGCCGCCGTGCAGATACAGCAGCGCACCCGCACCGGCGTCCGAACCGGAGCCGATCCGCTCGGCCGGGCGAGCGCCCAGGCGCATCCGGTGCACCCGGGTGCCCGGTGGAAGCACCTGCAGCGCCGAACCGGCGTCCAGCAGTGCGCGCTGCACGACCCACGGCAGGCGGGCGTGCATCGCGTATCGGAACATCGGGTGCAGGACCGCGCGGGCGATCGGCAGCGGCAGCGAAACAGCGGGCATGGCGGGAACTCTCATACCGATCAGGGCAGGAACCGCCGGTTCACCAGATTGGCGATCCGTTGGTAATACGAGCCGGTGGTCCGCACGAACAGGTCCAAAGCCTTCGCCTCCCAGCCGATCAGCACCCGGCCGTGGCCCTTGGCCACGCCCTCGGTGATGGTCTGCGCGGCCATCTCCGGGGTGTGCAGTGCCAACTGCTTGTCGAAGAACGAGGCGAACTGTTGGGCGTCGATCCCCTCGGCGTAGGTGGCGTTGCGCGCCACGGCGGTCTTGATGCCGCCGGGGTGCACGCAGGTGACCTTGACCGGCTGCTTGCGCGCCATCATCTCCTGGCGCAGCGATTCGGTGAAGCCGCGCACCGCGAATTTGGCCGCGTTGTAAGCGCTTTGGCCGGGGATGGCGATGAGCCCGAACAGACTGGACACGTTGATCACGTGCCCCGCGCCGGATTCGATCAGATGCGGCAGAAATGCCTTGGTGCCGTTGACGACTCCCCAGAAGTCGACATCCATGATCCGCTCGATGTCCTTGAACTGCGAGTCGATCACCTCGCCGTGGAAGGCGATGCCGGCGTTGTTGTAGATCTGATGGATGACGCCGTAGTGCTTCTTCACCTCGTCGGCGTAGAGCAGTACGGCCTCGCGCTCGGCGACGTTCAGCCGATCGGACTTGACCTGTGCGCCCAATGCCTCACAGCGCCGGACGGTTTCGGCCAGCCCATCGGTATCGATGTCGGAGAGAGCGAGTTTCGCGCCGCGGCGGGCCAGATTCTCCGCCAGTGCGCGCCCGATCCCCGATCCGGCGCCGGTGATCACACAGACCTTGCCGGTGAAGTACGCGTCGTTGCTCACTTGCCTGTCACCACTTTCGCTTCGGGGCGCGCCTGCGCCCCGGATGTGTCGGAATCGGCCGCGGCGCTGGTCCGATACGCCGCGACGTCGAACATTTCCAGCAGCCTACGGAATCGGAACGTGAAATCCGGCCACAGCGTGGTGTTGTTGCCGTGCTTGTCCAGATACCAGCTCGCGCAGCCGCCGGTGCTCCACACGCTGCCGGCCAGCTTGTCCTGCAAAGCGCTGTTGAAGGTGTCCTGGGTGTCCTTGCGCACCTCGACGGTGCGCAAACCCGCGCGGTCGAAGGTGGCGACCGCGTCGGCGATGTAGTTGATCTGCGATTCGATCATGTACACCATCGAGGTGTGCCCCAGGCCGACGTTCGGGCCGAGCAGGAAGAACATGTTCGGGAAGTTGGCGATCGCCGAACCCTTGTACGCCTGCTGACCGCCCTCCTCGAAGACCTCGGTCAGGGTGCGCCCGTCGCGACCCGAAATCGTCTCGTACACAGGTGAATCGGTGACGTGGAAGCCGGTGGCCACGATAATGGCGTCGACCTCGCGCTCGGCGCCGTCCTTGGTCACGATCGAGCCGGGACGAATCTCGGCGATGCCGTCGGTGACCACGTCGACGTTGTCGCGGACCAGCGCCGGGTAGTAGTCGTTGGAGATCAGCATGCGCTTGCAGCCGATGCGGAAATTCGGGGTGACCTTCTTGCGCAATTCGCGATCGCGCACCTCGTAGCGCAGCTTGGCGCGGGCGATGGCCTCCAGCGCCAGCATCGCGGGCGGGAATTTGGCCAGGCCGACGACCTGCGTCTCGCGGGCGGCGTAGATGGCCGCGCGGGACAACTTCTGTACGCCCGGAACGTATTTGAAGGCCAGCCGCTCCGGCAGCGTGTACGGCCGGTCCATGCGCGGCAGCAGCCACGGCGCGGTGCGCTGATACAGATCCAGGTGCGCCACCTTCGGCGCGATCGAGGGCACGATCTGAATCGCCGAAGCGCCCGTGCCGATCACCGCGACTCGCTTACCCGCCAGCTCCGCATCGTGATCCCAGCGCGCGGAGTGGAAGATCTGCCCGTCGAAGGTGTTGATGCCCTTGATATCCGGCAGATTCGGCTCGCACAGCGCGCCGACCGCGGAGATCAGAATGTCGGCGGTGAACTCGCCCCGGCTGGTCTGCACCTCCCAGCGGGCCTCGGCATCGTTCCAGCGCGCACCGGTCATCTCGCAGTCGAACAGGTGCTTGTCGCGCACGCCGTACCGCTCGGCAACGCCCCTGATGTAGCGCTGGATCTCCGGCTGCTTGGAGAACGACCGCGACCACTCCGGATTGAGCGCGAAGGAGTACGAGTACAGCTGCGAGGGCACATCGCATGCCGCGCCGGGATAGGTGTTGTCCCGCCAGGTGCCGCCGACGTCGCCGCCGCGCTCGAGCACCAGATAATCCCGCACGCCCTGCCGACTGAGCCGGATGGCCATGCCCAGCCCGGAGAAGCCACTGCCGACGATCAGGACGTGCACGTGGCGGGCCGGCTCCCCCTGATCACCGACACCACTGTCTGTAACCTTGCGACTCATGTATCCGAGCGTAAGGGCTTATTGAGCCGGAGTCAACAGTATTGACTCACGTTCAGTAAGATGGTCGCCGTGACGGGAAGAACTGCGGGCAGGAACGGTAAGCGGGTGCGCCTGAGCCCCGACGAACGCCGTCGTCAGCTGATCACCCTGGGCACCCGGATGCTGCGCGAACGCGCGCTGGAGGATATTTCGATCGGCGAGGTCGCCGAGCAGGCCGGGATCTCCCGCGGCCTGCTGTTCCACTACTTCTCCTCCAAACAGGAATTCCAGCTGGCGATCGTGGCCAACGCGAATGCCGAGCTGCTTGCCCGCACCGAACCGGACCGCCGCCTCGAGCTGGGCGATATGCTGCGCGACGCGGTGCGCCGCTACGTGGAGTACGTCAGCGAGAACCGCACCTCCTATCTGGCCCTGCTGCGGCGTCCCGCCGGTACCGAACTCATGGCCCTGGTCGATGCGACCCGCGGCGCGCAGGCCGACCGCATCATGGCCGAGATCCCGCTGCCCTCGGACCATCCGGACCGGCCCCGGCTGGAATTGGCCGTGCGCGGGTGGATCGCCTTCGTCGAGGAGGTCACGCTGAGCTGGCTCACCGCGGAGACGGTCACCCGCGAGCAGTTGATCGACATGCTCGTCGAATCACTGCCCGGCCTGGCCGCCGATCCGACGCTGATCGCTTTGCTGCGCAACTGAATCCGCGCTTTCCGGCTCGCCGGACACGGCCGGAATTCCGGAGCCGTCAGGTGTCGTATTCGTATCCCGCGCGATCGAAACGAGGCAGCGAGATCGCGGTCAGCACCGCGGCGAGGAGCATCATGACGGCCGAAACCAGCAGCGCCACATCGAGTCCGCGATGGAACGCCGCGTAGGTGGCGGTGATGACCTTGTCGACGATGGGCCCGTAGGCCGCCGAGGCGGCCTGATCACCGCCCGCGGGGACGTTACCGGTCTCGATCGCGTCGATCACGATGGCCTGGAAGTTCGCCGGAATCTGCAACTGATTCAGCCGAGAGGTCAAGTCGGAGTTGAGGAACGAGTTGACCAGCGATCCGAGGGCCGCGACGCCGACGACCGCGCCGACCTGGCGCACGGTGTTGGTGGCCGCGGCCGCCATGCCCGAATGTTCGGCGGGGACACCGGACAGCACCGCCGAGGTCAGCGGCACTACCGCGACGCCGAAACCTATCCCGGCGAGCATCAGCGCCAGCGCCAGCGGGGTGAAATGTACGGTGCCGCCGAGGAGTTCACGGGTCAGCAGAATTCCCGCACCACCGAGTACGCAACCCGCGATCATCGGCGTGCGCGAACCGCGCGAGGCCACCCAGAAGCCGGAGATCAGCGAGCCGCCGATGATGGCCACCGCCATCGGCGCGAAGACGGCCGCGATCCGCCAGCCCGAATAATTCACCACCTCCTGCAGATACAGCGCGGTGAAGAAGAAGATCGAGAAGATGCCGAAATACACCGCGAACGCGACGATCAGCGCGCTGCGCACCAAAGGCCTTCGCAGATAGGCGAAGTCGAACATCGGATTGCGAGCCCTGGCCTCCGCCACCAGGAACCCCACGCCGGCGATGCCGCCCACGGCGAACAGCGTGATCACCGAGGCGGCGCTGTAGCCGATCTGTTCACCGGAGATGGCCGCGTAGATCACACACGCGAGAAATGTCGCGCCCAGGACGAATCCGGGCAGATCGACCGGACCCGGCCGCGGATCCGAGCTCTCGGGGACGTAGCGCGACGCGGCGACCAGCACCACCGCACCGATGATCAGGTTGAACCAGAACACCGATCGCCAGCCGAACGCGCCGATCAGCAGACCGCCCACGACGGGTCCGGCGGCCAGCGCCAGCCCCGAGACCGCCGCCCACGCCCCCAGCGCCTTTGCCCGCGCGCTGCGCTCGGGATAAATGTGCCGGATCACCGACAGCGTCCCGGGCTCGGAGGCAGCCGCGCCCAGGCCCATCACCCCGCGCCCGGCGATCAGCACCGCGACCGACCCGGCCAGCGCCGAAATCACCGATCCCGCACAGAAGATCACCAATCCGGCGATCATCACGCGTTTGCGGCCCCAGCGGTCGCCCAGCGAACCCGCGGTCAGCATCAGGCTCGCGAATACCAGGGTGTAGGCGTTGACCACCCACTGCAGCGATACCACCCCGGCGTGCACATCGGATTGGATATTGCCGAGGGTGACGCTGACGATCGTGGTGTCCAGGAACGTCACGAACAGCACGGCGGTCACGACGGTGAGCGCGACCCGCGGCCGCTCGGCGCCGCCCCGCGCGGGTACTCGCGATATCATGTTGTGCCACAACGATTTCGATGCCCTCGTGCGGGAGATGTGCGAGACATGTCCGGCTCAGGACGTCGGCGCGGGTGGCTGCGTGGGGCTCGGCGCGGCACAGGCCGGCGGCGGGTTGCCCTCGAGGGTCAGCAGGGCGCAGAACGTCGCCGCGGTGACCTTCCAGGCGCCCTCGATCCGGACCGCCGTCCCGGACTGCCCGGCCAGCGCGGGTTTGCCGTTGAACAGGATGGTGAAGGTGACATCGGCGTGGTCGGTGCCCGAACTGGCCACATTGGACACCGTCGCGGTGGTGCTCTTGGCCATCGAGGAATCGGCCTGGGCCTTGATGGTGGCCGCGAAGGCCTGGCCGTTCTCCAGCAGTGCGATCTTCTGGTCGGCGGGGGTCGCCCCGTCGAAGAAGCGCTGGTAGGTGGCGGTGACAGCCTGGGTAACGGTGGGTGGGCGACTGCTACTGGTGGCCGGACCGCCGGATTTGCCGCCCGATCCAGCACAGGCGGCGGTGCTCAGCAGTGCGGCCAGCGCACAGGCGGTGAGTGTGCGCGCGACGATCGTCCGATTGAACATGCCTGCGCCTCCCTCGGGTGGCTGCTTGATCAACCCACCTGAGATTACTCGCCGGATTCGACCGATGGGCCCGGATCGGCACGCGGAACCGCGGCCACGAACAGATCGGAATCCAGGGCAACATACCGGCGAATGCGACAGGAACCGGCGAGGCCGGCACGCCCTAGAGGTCGTACTCGTCCAGCCAGCTACGTGCCAGGTCGGCAGCCGAGGCGTGCTCGTCGCGCAGGCGGCGGATCATCGTGGTCAGATCCTCGGTGGTGAGTTCGCCCGCGACGTAGTTCAGCTTCTTGATCTGGGTCTCGGTCAGCGACCCCTGCCGGAACAGCGGGACGATGTTCTGCGCACGAAACGCGTAGTCCGGATCGGCCGCCGCCACCAGGTCCCCCGGGCCCCCGGGCAGCAGCGTCGCCGGAGCGGTCAGCACTCCGGCCTGAATCCGCCCGCCCCGCAACGCGTTCCGCAGCGCGGTATCGTTCGGGTAGACCGTGTAGTGGGCGATATCGCAGCCGTAGACCTGCCGCAGCGGGGTAAGCACATCACGCTGCGGGTCCGGTGCGGGGCGCAGCGGATCCAGTTCGCTACCCGTGGCGATGCCCACCGACAGCTCACCGCAGTGCGCGGCCAGATCCGGCAGCGAATGCGGTACGCGGGCGGCCTCGGCGGCCGTCAGCACGAAATCCGGGCGCAGGTCGGTGCCGTCGGCGATATCGGAGATCACCAGCCCCTCGGGCATGGCCCGGCTCAACGCATCCGACACCGAGGAGCCGGGCGCGGCCGGCGCGACCGTCGTTCCGGTCGCCTCGCTCGCCCGGGCCGAGACCGCGTCCGGATCGGAGACGCGAGCGGTCGATCGCGGGTCCAGCGCGGTCAGCAGATCGCCGCTGTCGTCACCGACCAGCGTCACCCGATCCGCGTCCAGGGCGGCCAGATAGTCCCCGCGGCCGCCCAGTCGCGCGCTCACCGCCGTGTGCGCGCCGGTGCGGGCCAGGGCTCCGGCATAGATTTCGGCGATCAATTCCGACTGCGCCGAACTGCCCGCGCCGACCGTGATCGTCCCGCCGGAATCGCTGTGCGAACACGAGACGACCAGCGTCAACGTCGTCGCGGCGAGCACCGCGCGAGCCGCCGTTCGCAGCGACGCTGCCAATTCCATCCGGCGACACCTACTCCCGTTAGATAGTCAGAACGACACCCGGCTGCAAGGATGGACAGCCAGACCGCGGCCACCCCGACGACGAATGGTAGCCGGGCCGCGCCGCACCTCACCCGGCAGCGCCGGGCCCTCGGAAGGACAGCAGTGAAACCCACGATCATCCTCTCCGCGCGTCGGCGCGGACTTCGCCCCGCGTTCACCGCCGTCCGATTCGTGGCCACAGCCGTCGCTCTGGCAGCGGCGATGGCGCTGTCCGCCTGTGGCGGCAGTTCCGATCCGCTGGCCGCCGGATCGGGCGGCTGCACGGGTGATGCCAACAAGCTCACCGTCGGCTCGGCCAACTTCCCGGAGTCGGAGACCGTCGCCGACGTGTACGCCGAGACGCTGCGCGCCAACGGTTTCACCGTCGACACCAAACTGAATATCGGCAGTCGCGAGGCGTACATCCCGGCGCTGCGCGAATGTTCGATCGGCGTGATTCCCGACTACACCGGCAATCTGCTGCAGTACCTGGACAAGTCGGCGACCGCGACCGACGCCACCGCGGTGAATCAGGCGCTCAGCAAGGCGCTGGGCGGCGACCTGGTCACCGGCACACCCGCGTCGGGCCAGGATTCCGATGCTGTGGTGGTCACCCAGGAGACGGTGCGGAAGTGGAATCTGCGTTCGATCGCGGACCTGGCCGCGCACTCGTCCGAGGTGAGCTTCGGCGGCGCACCGGAATTCGCCGAGCGCCCCGACGGCCTGCCCGGCCTGAAGAAGCATTACAACCTGGACATCCCGGCGAACAAATACGTCCCGATCAGCGATGAGGGCGGCCCCGCGACGGTGCGCGCGCTGACGTCCGGGCAGGTCACCGCGGCCGATATCTTCACCACCTCCCCCGCCATAAAGGAGAACAACCTGGTGGTGCTCGACGATCCACAACACAATTTCGCCGCGCAGAACGTCGTGCCGGTGCTGAACGCGAAGAAGAAGTCCGACAAGGCATTGAAGGTGCTCGACGCGATCTCCGCGAAATTGACCACCGACCAGCTGATCGCGCTCAACGAGCAGGTGTCCGGCGCGGCCAAGGTCGAGCCCGCGGCCGCCGCGAAGTCCTGGGTCACCGCACAAGGACTGGACAAGCCGATCGGATAGGTTTGCCGGCGAGGTGGAGTCGTGAGCGAAGCGCAGCGCAGCGAACCATGGACACAGTGCGCATCGCGCACGACGGAGGCGAGCGCCAGCGAGGTGGAGTCGTGAGCGAAGCGCAGCGCAGCGCACCATGGACACAGTGCGCATCGCGCACGACGGAGGCGAGCGCCGGCGAGGTGGAGTCGTGAGCGCAGCGCAGCGCAGCGAACCATGGACACAGTGCGCATCGCGCACGACGGAGGCGAGCGCCAGCGAGGTGGAGTCGTGAGCGAGATCGAATTCAGCGGTGTGGGCAAGACCTACCCGGACGGGACGACCGCGGTTTCCGGTCTGGATCTGCGGATCGAATCCGGGTCGGTCACCGTGTTCGTGGGCCCGTCGGGCTGCGGTAAGACCACGTCCATGCGCATGATCAACCGGATGATCGTGCCGACGACAGGCACGATAACCGTTGCGGGCCAAGATATTTCGACGGTCGATCCGGTGCGGTTGCGACTGGGTATCGGCTACGTGATCCAGCACGCGGGACTGCTGCCGCATCGCACGGTGCTCGACAACGTCGCCACGGTGCCGGTGCTGCGCGGGCAATCCCGTCGCGCCGCGCGCCGAGCCGCGCTCGAGGTGCTCGATCGGGTCGGGCTGGATCGGGCGCTGGCGAGCCGGTATCCGGCGCAGCTGTCCGGCGGGCAGCAGCAGCGTGTCGGCGTGGCACGGGCCTTGGCGGCCGACCCGCCGATCCTGCTGATGGACGAGCCGTTCAGCGCCGTGGATCCGGTGGTGCGCGAGGAGTTGCAGGCCGAGATGCAGCGGCTGCAGGCGGAGCTGCACAAGACGATCGTCTTCGTCACGCACGATATGGACGAGGCGATCAAACTCGGCGATCGCATCGCGGTCTTCGGCCGCGGTGGCATTCTGCAGCAATATGATTCGCCCCAGCGAGTACTGGCCGAACCCGCAACCGATTTCGTGGCCGAATTCGCCGGACGGGACCGCGGCTATCGCGGACTTTCCTTCCGGCCCGCCGACGGTGTCGCGCTGCACGACATCCGGACCGCGACCGGATCGCAGGTTCCCGAACTCCGGCTCGAGCGCGGCGAATGGGTGCTGGTGGTGAACGATTCGCGCCGACCGATCGGCTGGGTCGACGTCACCGCCGTCGAGCGCGTGCGCGCGGGACACGCACTGGCCGAGAGCATGTCCGCGGGCGGATCGCTGTTCCCCCCGGGCGCGGATCTGCGCCAGGCATTGGACGCCGCGATCTCCTCACCGTCGGGAGTCGGTGTGGCCGTGGACGATTCGGGCGCGGTGGCCGGTGGACTGCTGGCCTCCGAGGTCATCGATCGGCTCGCCGCGCAGCGTTCGGACGAGGACGCCGCGCGCAATCGCCACTTCTTCGAACAGGAGCAGGCGCGGTGAGACCGGATACCACCCGATGAGATATCTGATCGACAATTTCGCCGAGATCGCCGGATTCGCGCGCACGCATCTGTATCTGGCGCTGGTCCCGCTGCTGATCGGGCTGGTGATCGCGATTCCCGCGGGCGCGGCGGTGCGCCGGGTGCCGTGGCTGCGGCGAATCACGGTCACCCTCGCGAGCCTGGCCTTCACGATTCCGTCCCTGGCATTGCTGGTGATCATTCCGCCGCTGGCGGGTATCGCGACCATCGATCCGCTGAATGTGGTCATCGCGCTGAGCATCTACTCGGCGGCGCTGCTGATCATCGCGGTCCCCGCGGCACTGGACTCGGTACCCGCCGATGTGCTCGACGCTTCCGACGCCATCGGCCACACTCGGCTCCGCCGCACTCTGATGGTCGAATTCCCTTTGGCCATCCCGGTTTTCGTGGCAAATCTGCGGGTGGTGGCGGTCACCAACATCTCCATGGTGACCGTCGGCGCGCTGATCGGCGTGGGCGGGCTGGGCAAGCTGTTCACCCAGGGATATCAGCGCGACTATCCCGACGAGATCGTCGCCGGAATCATCGTGGTGCTGATCCTGGCCCTGGTTGTCGATCGGGTGCTGTTCCTGCTCGGCCGCTGGGCCACGCCGTGGTTGCGCGGGGTGCGCGCATGAACCTCTTCATCGACGCCTGGCACTACTTGACCACCGCGGCGAACTGGGGCGGTCCGGCCGGAATCGGGAATCGGCTGCTACAGCACCTGTGGTACAGCTTCCTGGCGATCGCGATCTCCGCGGCGGTCGCGGTGCCGATCGGACTGCTGATCGGGCACAGCCGACGCGGCGGCGGCCTGGTCGTCGGCTTCGCCAACGCGATGCGCGCGCTGCCGACGCTCGGCGTGCTGACCATCGTCGTGCTGGGACTGGGACTGGGATTGCTGCCACCGCTGCTGGCGCTGGTCACCGTCGGCATCCCGCCACTGCTCGCGGGCACATACGCGGGCATCGCGAATGTCGATCCGACCGTGGTGGACGCCTCGCGCGCGATGGGAATGACCGAACGCCAGGTGCTGCTGCGGGTCGAGACGCCCAATGCGATGCCGGTGCTGCTCACCGGATTGCGTTCGGCCACACTGCAGGTGGTGGCGACCGCGACCATCGCCGCGTACGTGAATCTGGGCGGGCTGGGCCGCTACATCTTCGATGGCATCAGTCTGTACAAGTACGACCGGGTACTGGTCGGAGCACTGCTGGTGGCCGCGCTGGCGCTGGTGCTGGACGCACTGCTCGCGCTGGCGGTATGGGCCGGCACACCGGGTACGGGCCGATTGCGCCGTAGCGCAAAGGGTTCCGATGCCCGGTGAGCCGTCCGGTCCGAAAGCTTTGCGCTACTGCAGATTCAGTTGCCAGGAAACACCGAAACGGTCGTTCACCCATCCGAAACGCCTGCTGAATCCGTACTCGCCCAACGGCATCAACTCCCCGCCGCCCTCGGACAGCGCCGCGTAGAGTCGCTCGAGTTCCGCATCGGAGGCGCATTCGACGAACAGCGACATCGACGGCGTGAAACCGAACTCGTGATGCACGAAACTGTCGATACAGCTGAACTGCTGACCGGCCAGCCGGAACACGGCACGTTTGACGGTGCCCTCCGCCCCGGGTTCACCGGCGGCATACCGATCGATCTCCAGCACGGCGCCGTCCTCGAACAGACTCGTATAGAAGGTCATGGCCGCCTCGGCGGCGCCCTCGAACATCAGCTGCGTGGTGATTTTCTGATCCGCCATGGGCTCATCATGACATCTCGTCGGACGAGTCCGGTGCGATGCGCACAGGCGGTGGCCTGCGGTACGGCTCCCGGGACCGCCGCAGCAACATGACCGTGCGCCCGGCCCGGTTCAGCGCCAGCATCAGCAGGATGATCCCGGCGGAGGCCACGATCTTCGCCCCGCCGGCCGAGGCCCACACGTCCACTCCCAGTCGCGCCGCCAGCATGACGAACCACAACAGCGACCCGACCAGGCCCGTCCGGGCCTGCAGTTGCCCGTCCACCCGCCGCACCTGCGACAACATCCCCATCCCGATACCGACACCCACGCTCAGCACCGCCTCGAGCGCCAGCAGCGCCACCGCCCGCGTCCCGATCGAGGCTCCGGCCACCGCCGACCGCGACACCAGCACGCCGATCACCGCCAGAATGATCGGCCCGCGCCACACCCGCGTGAGATCCATTACCTGCCACCGCGTCTGGCGATAGACGATCCAGCCAAGCACCAGGACGACGACAACACCTTCGAGTACCGCATTCTGCAAGCTCATGGCTATAGCGTCGATCAAACGAGCCGGTCACCCCACCACCCGCGGGTGGACCCGGGGTGGAGATCGACGGGCGGGAAGTCCACCGGCACGCGGATCCCGCAACATGCCGATCCACGCACAGCAGAGCCTCGCAGCGGCGTCACCCCGCGGTGCACAGGGATGGTGTAGTCGAATTCCCGTGCGACCGGGCCGATGCCACCGCGCCCGAACCGAGGACCCACGCACGGCGGCCTGAATCGACAACCGGGCCCCGGGTCGGTGATGACCGCTCCACGCGGTGTTGCGTCGCGAATTTCGGCGCGGAGTGGCGCGCAGGTCGGACCACTGGGCCGGCCCGTGCGCGCTCAAGTGATCAGTCCCAGGTCGCGACGACCCGAACCGAGGACGGGAGCGGGGTCGGTGGCAACCACTCGGTGCAGGAGTTCGTGGTAGACGTCGCGGAAGTCGACGGTGGATTTGAGGTCGCCGTCGTCGAGGTCGGTGAGGCTGGGTTCTTCGCCGTGGAAACCGCCGGCGACCCGGGAGCCCGCGACGAAGACGGGGCCCGCGGTGCCGTGGTCGGTGCCCTGCGAGGCATTGGCGGTCACGCGGCGGCCGAATTCGCTGTAGGCCAACAGGACGACGTCGCGTCCGCGCGGATGTCCGGCCATATCGCGCAGGAACGCCGAAACCGCCTGGTCCATGCGGCCGAGCAGTTGCTCCTGGGTGTCGCGTTCGTCGGCGTGGGTGTCGAAACCGCCCAGACCGACCGAGTAGACGCGGGTGGGCACACCGGCTTTGATGCAGCGCGAAACCAGATCCAGTTGCGTCGCAAGCGGATTGCCGCCCGACCCGGTCCCCGATTTCGTCTGCCCACCCGTTTCGATCGACGAGAAGGCTTGTGACACAGTCTGTTCCGAGTGATAACCGCGGCACACGAACCCTTGTGCAGCACTGTCGTTCGGATCGGATGCGGCCAGTCCGGCGAGTTCGGCCCTCAGTTGTGCCGACAGCGGAGCGGAGGACGGATCCAGCGCCGAGGCAGTGTGTTTCGCGCCGATCGCCAGCGTCGGCAGGACCGAGCCGATATTGACCGCGCGCAGCGGATCGTCGCCGGTCGCGTCCAGCCAGCGGCCGACCCAACCGGTCGGCGACGGGTCGTCGGGGACGGCGGTCTGCCAGATGTCCATGGACCGGAAGTGACTGTGGTCCGGCTTCGGATATCCGACGCCGCGCACGATCGCCAGATCGTGCTGCCCCCACAGCTGTGCCAGGCCCTTCATGGCCGGATTGAGACCGAGCTGCCCATCCAGGTGCAGCACTTCCTCGGGGCGATAGGACAATTCGGGACGCGCGTCGTGATATGCGCTGTCCGCGTACGGAATCACGGTATTGATGCCGTCGTTGCCGCCGTACATGGTGAGTACCACCAGAATGCCCGACCCCGCGGGCAACGGGGTGGTGCTCGCCGCATGCCGCAACTCGTCCCAGGTGACCGCCGAGGCGCCGAGCACACCGAGCGTTCCCAGTACGCCGGAACCGACGAGGAATTGTCTGCGACTCACAGATGCCATGGCGTTCGTCTCTCAGCTCGTGAGGTATTCGGGAGTGTTCACGGCGATCGCGGCGAGGCGCGCCGGATTGCCGGCCGCCGTGCGCAGCACCTTCGCACTGCGGTCGGACCACGCGCCGACACCGAGCAGATGTCCGGCGGCATCCACCCGATCGGCGGCACTCGCGGACGAAATCGGTGACAGGTCGGCGCCCTTCAGCAGTGCGGTGATCGCGGTCAGCCGGATCTGCGCCGCCGCGGTGGACATCCACGCCTGCCCGCGGGACCACCCACCCACATTGGGCGGATAGAACGGCAGTTGCCCCAGCGCGCGCAGCACACCCATCACCCGGTGCGCCTCGGCATCGCTGCTCAGCGGCACTCGCAACGCCCGCACCGCGCCGATCAGCCATTCCACCGGCGCGTGCACGACTGTGTCGCGAGCACCGATGAATTCGGGATCGGTGAGAATCGCGGTGATCATCGCCCGCAGATCACGTCCGGGCCCGTAGGCCGTGGTGATGCGCTCCAGCGCGGCCTGCGAGGGCGGATCGTCCGAGGCCAGTTGCTGCCACATCCGCCCGGCCACATACCGTGCCGACTCCGGCCGCGACAGCACCGCAGCACAGAATTCCCGCACACCCAGCGGACCGGTCACGCCGAGAAAGGTTTTCATCCCCGCGTCATGGCGTTTCGGATCGAATACCGCCGCGCCGTTCTCGATCGTCCACCCGGTCAACGCCCGAGCCCCTTGGCGCACATCGGTTTCGGTATAGCCGTTGCCGTGCCCGAGCGCGAACAGTTCCATGAATTCGCGGGAGAGGTTCTCGTTGGGAGCCTTGGCGGTATTGGCCCGGCCGTCGAGCCAGCGCAACATCGCCGGATCGGTGAGCATCGCGTAGGCCAGCGCCGAGAAATCGCCGACGCCCATAATTCGCAACGTCCGGTTCTGCCCGGCCATCTCCGCGGCGCTGCGCACCTTCACCGCGGAGGTGGCGAAGTGGTTGTGCCACAACAGGGTCAACTTCTCCCGCACCGGCACCTGCACGGTGGCCATCCGCCGCAGCCACCACACGGTGAGGTCGTTCAGCTGTGCGGTGATCTCGGAGTTGTAGCGGTGACGCTGGTCGGTCGTGGCCTTGCGACCGGGCGCCGCAACGATGGCGAACTGTGGCATGGGCGTGGCGCGAGCCCCCGGATCGGCCTCGGGATCGGCCGCCAGCGCCGAGCGCAGATACGCCGCCGGATCGCTCACCGCGTCGATCTCCGGGCCCGCCGCGCCGAACCCGGACCGGCGCAGCACCCGTGCGCTGTGCATCCACTGGGCTGATTGGCTGGCCATATTCCGAGTATCGGCGGTCCACAGCCGTCCCACAGGCCCCGTAACGACAACCTTCAGCCAATCCTCAGCCCGCAACCGCCACAATGTCGGGTGTGCGCAATGGGCGAATCCTGATCATCGAAGATGCCGAAGCCATCCGAGCGGCGGTCGCGTCCGGGCTGCGCGCGGCCGGTCACGAGGTCCTCGCACGTCCGGACGGCGGCGAGCTCGAACGGGATCTGGCGCAGTTCCGGCCGGACGTGGTGGTCCTGGACGTCATGCTGCCCGGCCGAGACGGGTTCGCCCTGCTGGATTCGGTGCGCGCACACTGCGCGGCGGGCGTGGTGATGCTCACCGCACGCGACGAGGTGCGGGATCGGGTACGCGGACTGCGTGCGGGATCGGACGACTACGTGGTCAAACCGTTCGATCTGGCCGAACTCGTGGCCCGGGTGGAGGCACTGCTGCGGCGCATGGGCAAAATGCGAGACAAGATCACGGTCGCGGATCTGGTGGTGGACGTCGAATCGGGAATCGTGTTGCGCGGCAACGATACCGTCGCGCTGACCGCGACCGAATTCAAACTCCTGACCTATCTGGCGGCACACCGTGACCGGGTGGTCACCAAGACCCAGATCCTCACCGCCGTATGGGGTTACGAGGATTACGACCCGAATCTGGTGGAGGTCCACGTCAGCGCGGTGCGCCGGAAACTCGAGGAATACGGGCCGCGACTGCTGCACACGGTGCGCGGTATGGGCTATGCCCTGCGGGCCGGGGACCGATGAGCACGCGCCCCGCCGCGGCCGGACCCCCGGGTGACCGAGGCGTCATGCGCACCGTATCCCTGCGTCGCCGCGTAACACTCACCGCCGCAATCGTTTCCGGCATCGCCCTGATGGTCGTCGCGATCGTCGTGCATGGCCTGTTCGCCGTCGTGGTCGCCCGCAGCGAGGCGACCACCCTCACCGACCGGGTGCAGCTGGCCCGCCAGCTCGCCCGGCAGGGCACTCCGCCCGGCACGCTGATCGCCCGGATCGACAATCGCTCGGTGCGCGCCCGCCTGGTACTCGCCGACGGCCGGACCTACGGCAGCCTCACGCCGCGTCGCGCGGCCGAGAATGTCGCCGGGGCACGGCGGGTGATCCTGGTCGGACCGGGTCAGCTCGATGGCGCGCGACTCACGGTGCAGATCGACGAACCCCTGCTGGCGCGGATCCGGTCCCGGCTGGTCTGGGTGCTGATCACCGCGATCGCCGCGGCGCTGCTACTGATCGCGGGCGGACTCTGGTTCGGGGTGCGCCGGGCCCTGGCGCCGCTGGATTCGATGACGCGGCTGGCCCGCGACATCGCCCGCGGTCACCGTGGCAGCCGCCTGTCACCCGACCGCACCGACACCGAACTCGGCCGTACCGCAAGCGCTTTCGACGAGATGCTGGACGCGCTCGAGGGCGCCGAGTCCCGGGCCCGCGGTTCAGAACAGCAGTTGCGCGCCTTCGTCGGCGATGCCGCGCACGAGCTGCGCACCCCGGTCGCGGGAATCCGCGCCATCGCCGAGGCCGTCCTGCACGAACCGGCCGACACCGATCCCGAGGAACGTCAGCGCATGTATCTGTTGCTGGCGCGCGAAGCCCAGCGGGCCGGTCGGCTGGTCGACGATCTGCTCGACATGGCTCGCATCGACGCGGGCCTGCAGCTGCACAGCGAACCGGTGGACCTGTACGAGCTCACCGGAACTCAGCTCGATCGCGTCCGGATGCTGCATCCCGGCGTGGAATTCCGGCTCGCCGGACAGCCGGTGCGCACGGTCGCCGATCCGGAACGCATCGGCCAGATCCTGGTGAACGTCCTGAACAACGCCTGTCAGGCCATGTCCGAGAGCGGCACGGTCACCGTGCGCGTCGAAGCGCGCGACGACCTGGCTCGGATCACGATCGCCGACACCGGTCCCGGCATCCCCCCGGACGACCGCGAGCGGGTCTTCGACCGCCTGGTGCGCCTGGACGCGGCCCGCGAGACCCGTTCGGGTGGTTCGGGCCTCGGCCTGCCCATCGCCCGCGGCATCGCCCGAGCCCACGGCGGCGATCTGAGCTGTACCGAACCAGAGGACGGTCGCGGAGCCCGGTTCGTGCTGACCCTGAAGATCGCCTGAAGGTACCGGGTCGAATACCCGAATTTCAGCGCAGCCTCAGCTGCGGCGGGCAGATTCGGCTGCGACAGCCCGAATCGAAGGAACGGAGTTCCACTGTGAAACGCATCGCCACCGCCTTACTCGCCGCCACGGCGGGTCTGGCCACCCTCGCGATCGCCCTGCCCGCGACCGCCTCCGCGGCTCCCGCACAGTGCACCGCGCAGAACCGCGCCGCGGCCCACGCCGCCGCCGCGCCGAAGGTCGCCGCCTACCTGGCCGCGCACCCCGATCTCGCCGCCGAACTCGCTCACATCAGGACTCTCCCGCAGGATCAGCGCAAGGCCGAACGCCAGTCCTACCGCAGGGCTCATCCGGATCTGATGGCGGGCCTGCGCGGCGCGCGTCAGCCGATGATCGACTACCGGCACGCCTGCCACCGGTAATCGAACCTCTCGACGCTGGAATCGATCGGCAACTGTTGTATCGACACCGCCTGTGCGATACAACAGTTGCATCCATTCGACCTTGAAATAGTGGGGGGATCAGATGATTCGCAGCGTCGTCATGGCGACAGCGCTCACCGCCGCGGCTCTCGGCGGCATCGCGGCCTTGGGTTCTGTTGCGGCACAGGCCACTCCGATCGGAACCGTCAACTGCGCCTCGGTGCCCACCGGGAGCAGGCTCGTCACCACGTGTACCAACACCGATCTCGGCCCCGGCACGATGAACTACTCACTGCTGTGCACCAATCTGGTGTTCGAGTGGTACCACACCGAGCGGATCGGCCCGAACTCCACGCAGACCATGATTCGCGACTGCGGCCCCGGCGCGCATCCGATCCTGTGGGGCTCCTCGGGCATCACCGATTATCAGCAGCTGCAGAACTACATGAACCAGCAGAACCAGCAGCAATTGAGCAGGTGAGCCGCACCCGCCGGTGATCGGTCAGGTCACCGGCGCGGGGCTGATCCGCAGCAGTACGGTGTCGTGCGCGGCGATCTGGGCGCCGACCGTGGTGCGCACGGTCGCGTGCGCGCCCGACCACAGGTTGCGGGCCGTGAAACCGTCCGCCGCGGGCAGGCCGAGACGCGCGAGCGGGATGGAGATCGTGGCGGTCGAATCGTCGTCGTTCCACAGCGCGACGGCCACCGAACCGTCCGATAACGTTCTGCGCCAAACCTTTCCGTCGGTTCCCGACACGACGGAGACCGGTGCGGCGAGCGCATCCTGGTCCACCGCGATGATTTCCGGATCGGTCAGCAGCCGCCAGGTCGTCTCGTCCATGTAGGGCAGGGCGTTACCCGCGATCAGCGGTGCGGCCAGCAGGGCCCACATGCCGAACTGGGTCCGTTGCTCGGCCCGGGTGAGCCCGGGATAGGACGTACCGAGCACGCCCGGAACTCCGACTTCGAGCATATCCGGATCCGCCCAGTGGCCCGGACCGGCTCGGCCGGCCGACGCCACTGTGCTGGAAATGACTTCGCGCAGGCCCTGATCTCCGGCAGGGCCCTGGTGTAACGCCCAGCCGGGCAGCAGATCGTTGGTCGTGCGCCACAGGGTGCCGATGCCCGACCAGTCGTAGATCGCGCCGGGCGGCGCGCCGCGCACACTACTGTTGGGATTGATGCTGTAGACGATCGGACGTCCGGTGGCGCGCAACGCATCTCGCATTTTCGTAAATGCCGAAACCTGCCGGTCGATATTGGAATCGACTGAGCACCAATCATATTTGAGATAATCCACACCCCAGGACGCGAATGTACGCGCGTCGAGCATCTCGTGCCCGGAACTTCCGGTACTTCCCGGATAGGTTCCGGCAATCTGTGCGCACGTTCGAGAATTCGGGCTCTCGTAAATGCCGAATTTCAATCCGCGCGCGTGCACATACGCTGCGAGCGCCGCGATTCCGTGCGGAAAGCGCGTCGGGTCCGGTTGCAGCGCACCGGAAGGCGTGCGCCCGCGCGCGAACCAGCAGTCGTCCACCACGACGTACCGGTAGCCGGCCGTGCGCATACCGCTGGCCACCATGGCGTCGGCCGCCTGCTCCACCGTGTGCTCGTCCACCGAACAGCCGTAGGCGTTCCAGGAGTTCCAGCCCATCGGCGGGGTCCGCGCCACGCCGGGAATCGCGATCGTCGCAGCGCCCAGACGCACGGTATCGGCGAACGGTGCGGAGGCGGCGCCGCCGATCAGCGCCAGCGCCACCGTCAGAGCGGCGACCAGCGCCACCACCACGCCGTGACGTGCGCCGGGCCGCCCGCTCCGCGGCGAGCCGGACCCGTCCCCGGACAGCGCAGGACGCCCCACCCGTCCCCGGGTGGGGCGTCCTACCTCCGAAAACACCTGTTACGCAACGCCTTCCGCGCGCGCTGCGGCAGCGACGGCCTCGGCCACCGCCGGGGCGACCCGCGGATCCAGCGGACTCGGGATGATCTTGTCCACGGCCAGCTCCTCGCGCACCACGCCGAAGATGGCGTTGGCGGCGGCCACCTTCATCCCCTCGGTGATCCGGCGCGCACCGGCGTCCAGCGCACCCTTGAACACGCCGGGGAAGGCGAGCACGTTGTTGATCTGGTTCGGGAAGTCGCTCCGGCCGGTGGCCACGATCGAGGCGTACTTCTGCGCGATCTCGGGGTGGATCTCCGGGTCCGGGTTGGACATGGCGAACACGATCGCACCCGGCGCCATCGAGGCGATCAGCTCCTCGGCGATGGTGCCCGCGGACAGGCCCATGAACACGTCCGCGCCGGCCAGCGCCTCGGCCGCGCCGCCGCTGAGCTTGCGCGGGTTACTGCGCTGCGCCAATTCGGCTTTCACCGAGTTCAGGTCGGTGCGATCGGTGCCGACGATGCCCTTGGAGTCGAGCACGACCACGTCGCTCACGCCCGCGGCGAGCAGGATGTTGGTGCAGGCCACGCCCGCCGCACCCGCTCCGGACACCACGACCTTCAGATCCTGGATGCGCCGGCCCTGCACGGTGGCCGCACCATTGAGCGCGGCCAGCACCACGATCGCGGTGCCGTGCTGATCGTCGTGCATGACCGGGCAGTCCAGCGCCTCGACGACGCGCTTCTCGATCTCGAAGCAGCGGGGAGCCGAGATGTCCTCCAGGTTGACCGCGCCGAAGCTGGGACGCAGCCGAATCAGGGTCTCGACGATCTCATCGACATCCTTGGTGTCCAACACGATCGGGATCGAATTTAGCCCGGCGAACTTCTTGAACAGCGCGGCCTTGCCCTCCATGACCGGCAGGGAGGCGCGCGGGCCGATATCGCCCAGACCCAGCACCGCGGTGCCGTCGCTGACCACCGCGACCAGGCGGTCGGTCCAGGTGTAACGCTTGGCCAGCGCGTCGTCCGCCGCGATGGCCCGGCTGACCTGTGCCACTCCCGGGGTGTAGGCGATCGACAGGTCGCGCTGCGAGTCGAGCGGGGCGCTGAGTTCCACCGAGAGCTTGCCTCCGAGATGGCCGGCGAAAATCTCTTCGTGCGTGATCTCGGACAGGCTGGCAGTTGTATTCGGTGCGTCAGTCACAGATGACACGATTTCACTCCTGCTCGATACGGGCTAAACCGGGGGACGGTTACCGTCGGGTATGGAAATAAGGGATTTTTCGGGTTACTCGAGGGTGCGCCGAATACGCTCACGAATGTCTCGTAATACCGTTCAGTAGTTACATCGCGGCAAGCCGCAAGGGGTATTACGGGATACCGTCGGCGTATCGCTGCACAGATCCGTCGAGCCGGAGCCGGATGGTTGTCCGGGCAATGCACTACGGTGGTGATCCGCGGACCGGAGCCGTGCGTCACGGATCGCCGTTCACCAACCTTCCCGGGCCGGGCGGTGGCGTCGGCCGGGATCCGAAACATTCTGCCAGCAGCCCCGGGACTTGCCAAATCCTCCCGTTCGGTGGCGGGTCGAGAACGGCTGGGTTGCGCCATTTCCCGAGGCTACGTGGCGCAAATTACCCCCGGATCACCGAAGGCCGACGATTTCCGCGGTCGCTCGGTGAACTGTCGCACCACCGGCCCGGCGGCGATGTGCGGGGGATCAAGCGGTGGCCAGATCCGGCCGCTCGAGCTCGGAGTTCTGTTCCGGCCGGGGCTGCGAAGCAGGAAGGATCGGCCCGCACGCCTGCGGACGCACCCAGACGGCGACGAGCCCGCCGGCATGCAGGCGCCGGCACCAGTGCTCGACGACCTGCGGATGGTCGGTGCGCCGATGAATACCGCGGGATTCGGTTCTGGCCAGCGCGCTGTATTTTGTCCAGCGCGCCACCGCCAGCAGCGCCGCGGCTTCCCGTGCGCGCAGCCGCTCCGGGCCGCTGCCGCCGAGCGCGAATTCGGTGGCGGGCCACAGGGCGTCGAGTTCGGCGATGCTGTTGCGCAGACTGTCCGCACTGCGTCGATAGCTGCGGCGCATGGGCAGTGTGTGCTCCTGGACCAGACCGATCACCGCACGCGGATCGAGCCCGGAGCCGCCGTGCAACCCGGCGCCCGGAACCAGCCGCACCGCCCCCCTGCGGCCTCGTCGCGTCGCGAAGCGGGCCGCACCCGCACCCGCCCACACTCCCGAGGACATCGCCCAGGCCCCGCCCTGACCACCGAATCCGCCGACCGCACCGGTGATCGGTTCGCGCCCGGCCACCTCGCCGGCCGCGAACAGCCCGGGAACCGTTGTCGCACAATCGAATCCAGCCAGGTGCACACCACCGGTGCCACGCATGGTGCCCTCCAGCACGGCCCGCACCGGCATGCGGGCGGTATCGCCGTCGATCCGAACGCCGGGCGCGGCATCACGCGGATCGAGCTGCCAGCAGGCATAGACGCGGCGGCCGTCCGCGAGGGCCGCGAGGGCCTGTGCGCCGAATCCCTCTCCCGCCCCGCCGAATACCGTGCCGGACTCGTCGCAGAGGGTGGCCGTCCGCAGCATCGCCCGGGCGGCGGCCGCCCGTCGATCCGCACCCGCGAGCTCCGGTGCCGGCACCGGAGCCAGGGAATACGCGCTGGAGAACTCCATACCCGACAGTTCGCCACCGACCTCGGCCGCCATCAGCATCCCGTCGCCGGTGTCGACGTCGGTCCCCGCGCCGCCGGACCGGAACGCGCATCCCCCGGTCGCCAGCACCACCGCTCCCGCCCGCACGGACCAGCTCCGGCATCCGCCGTGCAGCTCGATACCCGCCGCACCCGAGACCACGCCCTCGGTGTCCACGGCCAGTTGCAGCGCCGGATGATGATCCAGGATCCGCACCCCGGCAAGTACCAGCGCGCGACGCATCCGAGCGAGATACTGCGCACCGTCCAGCCGGACCCGGGTCGCTCGCGCCGCGCGTTCCCCCGGGCCGCACTGCCCCCAGCGGGCCAGCCGGTCCGCGTGCCGGTGGGTCTCGGCCAGCACCCGCGCCATCCACTCCGGATCGCCGAGGCAACCGCCGTCCGCCAGGCCGCGGGCGATCGCCGCGTCACGGAGCGGGCCGGGTGGGATATTCCACAGCGAGACAATACTTTTCGCGTTCGGGCCGCTGTGCCCGCAGCGCGCCTTGTCGGCCAGCACCACCCGGACTCCCGCACGCGCGGCGGCCAATGCCGCCCACACCCCCGCCGGACCGCCGCCCAATACCAGGACGTCGGCCTCGACGTCGATCACGGCCGCCGCCAGCGGCTGTCCGACCCCATCCGGTGCGGGTATGCCGGCACCTCGGACCGGGTCGTCGATTCGCTCGCGATCTTGCTCACAAAGAATAAGGTTCGGACACAATTCACCCGTTGGCAACCATTACACGAGGTTCAATTCCACCACTGCGTAACCAATAGATAACCTGCCGCCACAAAAACGACCAGCGATCCGGAAAACGCGGCCAAACCTCGACGCCGATCGGTGAACACCTGCGCCACCACGGCCACCGCCGCCAAGCCGATATGCCACCCCACCGTCCGCCCGCCCGGCCCCGGGTACCTCCACACCTCCCCCAGCACCGCCGATCCGGCCACGACCAGGGTCAGCACCAGCATCCCGGCCGCCACGACCCCACTGATCCCCCGCAGCAGCCTCACGCCCCACACTCCATCCCGCACCGATCCATCACATGCCGCCATCTCTCGGACACCCATCCACTCGTACTCCCTGATACACAACGGAGTACCCCGGACAAGCATCGGCCACAGCGCGTGACATCGTTCGCCCTCGATCGGCGTGCGGACGGTGCGATAGCCCGCCGAGGCCCTCCTTCGCCGAGCAAAGATATTCGCCTACAACGAAATACGGCGTGCGGCGAGCGGACGCGCGGGGTGATCCGACGTGGCCGCGATGGAGATCCGGGCGGCGGAACCGCCGAAGCCGCGAGCCGACGTGTGCCGCGGGGGTCATGCGGCGATCACCGGGACGCCGGTCGCCTTGCTGACCAGCTTCTCGAATTGCACTGAGTCCGTAGTGCATTCGCCGAGCGCGATGACCTTGTTCGCGCCGTGGTAGTCGGAGGAGCCGGTGGTGAGCAGGCCGAGTTCCGCGGCCAGCTCCCGCAGGACGGCGCGGTCGGACGGGGTGTGGTCGGGGTGGTCGAGTTCCAGGCCGGTGAGGCCGACGGTGGCCAGGTCGCGGATCTCGTCGAGGGCGAGCAGGCGGCCGCGGGTGCGGGCGCGGGCATGCGCCACCACGGCGACTCCGCCTGCTGCGGTGACCATTTCGACCGCCGTGCGCAGCGGAGTATCGGCCTTCTCGGCGTAGTAGCGGCCGCGCGGGGCGAGTAGTTCCACGAAGGCCGCGTCCACCGTCGGCACCACCCCCGCCGCGACCAGGGCGCGCGCCAGATGCGGACGGCCCGCCGCCGGCCCCGCCGTGGCCAGCACCTCGGCCGGATCGACGGGCAGTCCGTCCGCCGCCATCCGCTCGGCCATCGCCCGCACCCGGGCGACCCGCTCGCCGCGCAACCGCTCCCGCTCGCGGGCGAAGGCGGCATCGGCCGGATCGAACAGATAGGCCAGCAGATGCACCGGCACCGGCCACCCGTCCTCCCCCATCCCCTGACACGACATCTCCATACCGCGCACCAGACTCATCCCCGCCGGTAACGCCGCGGCAGCCTCGGCCCAACCCGCGGTCGTGTCGTGATCGGTGATGGCAATCACATCCAGGCCCGCCGCGGCGGCACTGCGGATCAGCTCGGCAGGATTGTCCGTGCCGTCGGACGCGGTGCTGTGGGTATGGAGGTCGATGCGCACTGTGTCATTTTGCCTCCAGTCCGGAATCGACCCGGGCCGCGACCTTCGGAGCCGGCGTTTTCCGAGGTCGGTGGAACTCGGGTGCCCGCGGGCTTCGGTCTCAACGGTCGAGGTGGGGCGTTGTCAGAGGTTCGCCGCGCCCCGGCCCGGATCGCGCACGTCGATACCGGCCTCGGCCCAGGCCTCGCGCAGCGCGGGCGCGCCGCGCAGCCGTACCCAGGCGGCCTCCGTGGCGGTGATCGGTGAGACCGACAGGAATCGCACGGGATCCGCGGGTTCGGGCAGGGCGAGTTCCGGGACGTCACCGGGGCCGATCAGGACTGCGGTGAACGGGGCGTTGTGCCACAACGGTTCGCCCAGGTCCAGCAGCGCATCGGGTTGCAGCACAACGCCTTCCACCGCAGGTGAGGCGATCAGCACGCCCAGTGCGCGGGTCAGCCCGCTGCGCGCGTCGTCGCCGCGCAGGGTCAGCACCAATTCCGCGCGCGGCCCGCGCTCCGGATCGACAACGGCCGCGGCGGGATCGGTCATCGGGTGCCGCGCGCCGCCGAGCGTGACGTAGTGCACGAACTCACCATCGGGAATGCGCAGGATCTCGATCGGCTCGAGCCCGAGAAAGGTCACCGAGGCCGAATCCGCGGTCCGCACGCCGAAGTGTTCGAGCACCGCCGTGCGGACCGATTCGATCACGTCCATGCCGAACCACCGCTCCCGTGAACGCGCCACGATGTGCGGACGCGCCGCCGAGACGCGCGGACCGGATCGCTCATACCGGTCAGATCGCCAGCCGGGCGAGCATGTCACGAGCCTGTTCGGCGGCCTTCGGTTCGCACAGCACGTCGTAACGACCGGCCACCAACTGCATGGTGGAGGCGAAATCGCGCTGACCGCGGGTGGCCGCGTACGGGATCGAGGTGGAGATCACGCCGAAGATCACGCCGCCCACCAGGCCGACGATCAGCGGCCCGACCGCGCCGCCGCTGGTGAACAGGCTCAGCAGCAGGCCGAGGAACAGGCCGAGCCACGCGCCCGAAACCATACCGCCGCCGATGACCTTGCCCCAGGTCAACCGGTAGAGCACGCGCTCGACCTGCATCAGGTCCACCCCGACGATGGTCACGTTCTGCACCGGGAACTGATTGTCGGCCAGATAGTCGACCGCGCGCTGGGCCTCGGCATATGTCGGATACGACCCCACCGGCCAGCCCGACGGCGGGGTCGGCAGGCCCTGCCGATTGCGGTTCGAATTCCCGAGTGGGTTGGTCATAACTCCATCATGCTAGTTCTCCGCGGCCGACGGGGGTACGAAACGCGTGGTTCGCACCATTCCCGCGGCCCGCCCCTTCTCCGCTATGACGTGCGCCATCTTCGCACTGGCCTCGTCGATCATCTCATCGCCCAGCATCACCGCGCCGCGAGCGCCGCCGTCGGCCGAGGTGTGATAGGCGTACGCGTCCAGAATCTCCTCGGCGCGGTCGTAATCGTCCTGGCGCGGGCTGAAGATCTCGTTAGCGGCCTCGATCTGGGTCGGATGCAACACCCATTTTCCGTCGAAACCCAGCGCGGCGGTGCGAGCCGCAGCCCGTCGAAACGCGTCGAGATCGCGAATCTGCAGGTAGGGGCCATCGATTGCCTGCAGACCGTGCGCGCGAGCGGTGAGCAGAATGGTCATCAGAATGTGGTGGTAGGCATCGCCGGTGTCATACCCCTCGGGCTGCTCTCCGACGACCAGCGTGCGCATATTGATGCTGGCCATGAAATCCGCGGGACCGAAAACCAGCGTCTGCACCCGCGGGCTCGCGGTGGCGATCTCATCGATATTGCGCAGGCCCAGCGCGTTCTCCAGCTGCGGTTCGATGCCGATACCGCCGATCTCGAGTTCGCACGCCTTCTCCAACTGGGTCAGCAGCAGATCCAGCGCCCGCACCTGACCGGCGTCGATCACCTTGGGCAGCAGGATCGCGTCGAGGTGCGCTCCCGCGCCCTCGACCACGGCGATCACGTCGGCGTAGGTCCACGCGGTACTCCAGTCGTTGACCCGGACCACCCGGATCTGATCGCCCCAGCCCGGTGAATTCAGCGCTGCGACAATATTTCCCCGCGCCGCGGCCTTGGCCGCCGGAGCAACCGCGTCCTCGAGATCGAGGAATATCTCATCTGCCGGAAGACCCTTGGCCTTCTCGATCATCCGGGCATTACTGCCGGGGACTGCGAGCACCGAACGGCGGGTTGGCATGCGCGACTCCTCCAAGTCTGGGTTCGGTGGTGAGTCTATTGACACGCCGTTCAAGCGGTGCCTCTAACCTTTGAGTCATGGCTTCGACGAGGGTTTTCGCGGCCAGGCTCGCCGGTCTGGTGGTCCTGGGTCCGGACGGCGAATCGATCGGCCGTGTCCGGGACGCGGCCATCTCGATTCGGTACGACCGACAACAACCCAGGGTCCTCGGACTCATCGTCGAATTGCCAACGCGTAAACGCATTTTCGTGCCCATGCTCCGAGTCACCTCGATCGAACCCGGTTCGATCAGCCTCAACACCGGAACGGTCAGCCTGCGCCGGTTCCAGAAACGTCCCGGCGAGATGCTCGCCTTGGCCCAGATTCTCGACTCGCGGGTATACGTCGAGGATCCGGATCTGCCCGAACTCGCCGGTGTCGAGGTCTTCGTGGCCGATCTGGGCATGGAACAGACCCGCACTCGCGACTGGGTGGTCTCGCGCGTGGCGGTGCGCCGATATCGCGGGCTGGGCCGGGCCCTGCGCCGCAGCGCGGTGCACGTCGTGGACTGGAACGAGGTGCGCGGCCTGAATCTGCAACAACTCAACCTGCCCGGCCAGAGCGTGACCGCCCTGCTGGAACAGTTCGAGGGCCTGCGTCCCGCCGACGTCGCCCATCTGCTGCGCGAACTGCCCGAGAAACGTCGCATCGAACTCGTGCGCGCCCTGGACAACGAACGTCTCGCCGACGTCGTCCAGGAACTGCCCGAAACCGACCAGATCGATGTCGTGCAGAACCTGGGCGTATCCCGTGCGGCCGACGTGCTCGAGGCGATGGATCCCGACGACGCCGCCGACCTGCTGGGCGAACTGCCCAAGGGGGAGGCCGAAGCGCTGCTGGCGCAGATGGATCCGGAGGAATCCGAACCGGTCCGTCGTCTGCTGGAGTACTCGCCCTACACCGCGGGCGGCATGATGACCCCCGAACCCGTGGTACTGCCCCCGGCGGCCAACGTGGCCGAGGCGCTGGCGCGGGTGCGCGATCCGGATCTGCCCGCGGCGCTGGCCTCGATGGTGTTCGTGGTCCGGCCGCCGACGGCCACCCCGACCGGGCGTTATCTGGGTTGCGTACATACTCAGCGATTACTGCGCGAACCACCGGCGACCCTGCTCGGCGGTATCGTCGACACCGATCTGTCCCAGCTGCGGCCGATCACCTCGCTTCCGGCGGTGACCCGCTATTTCGCCACCTACAACCTGGTCTGCGGACCGGTGGTCGATTCGGAGAATCACCTGCTCGGTGCGGTGACCGTCGATGACGTCCTCGATCATCTGCTGCCCGACGACTGGCGGGAACAGGATGAGGAGGCACATGACGTGCAGTCCGCCGCGCACGCGGCCGCGGGCATGCGGACAGCGGCCGAAGGAGAACGACAGTGACCGACCGCGCCGATAAGCCCCGCGCCCGGCTGGAGACCCCGGTCGAGGGCAGATTCCGCTTCGATTTCGACGCCGAGGCGATGGCCAGGACCAGTGAGCGGATCGCCCGGTTCCTCGGCACCGGCCGCTATCTGGCGATCCAGACGGTCCTCGTGTTCGCGTGGATCGTGCTGAACGTCTTCACGATCACCCTGCGCTGGGATCCCTATCCGTTCATCCTGCTCAACCTGGCCTTCTCCACCCAGGCCGCCTATGCCGCGCCGCTGATCCTGCTGGCGCAGAACCGGCAGGACAACCGGGACCGGGTTTCACTCGAGGAGGATCGCCGCCGCGCCGCGCAAACCAAGGCCGATACCGAATTCCTGGCTCGCGAACTGGCGGCGCTGCGGATCGCGGTCGGCGAGGTCGCCACGCGCGACTACCTGCGCCGCGAGCTGGAGGACATCAAGGGGATGTTGAACCGGATCGAGTCCATCGCCCCGCTGGACGATGAAGATACGGGCGATGGGCCCAAAACGCGAAAGGGTACCGATCGAAAGAGGGGACAGGTATCGATTTCGCCACAGCTGAGCGGCAACTGACCGCAAATATCGACAACATCCCCGTGACCCATGGGTAACCTGGATCACGTTGTCCGGAACGGCGGGTTGTACCCGAGCCGCTCACACGACCAGAGGGGATTGGTGTGCCGATGCGAATATCTGGACCGGTTACCGTATCGGCGCTGGTGGCGGCTGGTTTAGTAGCCTCGAGTTCGGCGGCCCAGACCGCCGCGCACTCGCACTCGCAAGCCGTGGCCGAACCGCAACTCGCGGCCGCCACCGACCCCGCCGATGCGGCCGCCTCCCCCGCCGACGAGGCCATCGGTCTCGTTCCCGCCGCGCCCGAACCGCCCCGCAAACTTCGCGCGATGTCCGCCCCGACCGACGGCCTTCCGCTGTTCGGGGGCACGATGCCGCTGCAGGACATTTCGCTCCCGGGCGGAGCCGGTGTCTTCGGCATCCCGGAAATCGTGCTGGCGGCCTATCGCAATGCCGAACTGGCATTGGCGTCCTCGGATCCGGGCTGCGGGCTGAACTGGAGTCTGCTGGCGGGTATCGGCAAGATCGAGTCGAACCATGCCGGGAACGGCCGCACCGACGCCAACGGGACCACCGTCGGGGTCATCTACGGCCCCGCGCTGGACGGCACGCTGCCCGGCAACGAGGTACTGAAGGCGAGTGACGGCGGTTTCGTGCGGGCCATCGGCCCGATGCAGTTCCTGCCCGGAACCTGGGCCGAATACGCCTCCGACGGTCGGGGCAACGGTCATCCCGATCCCAACAACGTCTTCGACGCCGCACTCGCCGCGGGCAAATACCTGTGCTCGGGCGGGCTGAATCTGCGCGATCCGCAGCAGCAACTGCGGGCGGTGTTGCGCTACAACAACTCTCTCGCCTATGCCTCGAACGTGTTGAGCTGGGCCAATGCCTACCGGACCGGCGGCGTCCCGACCCAGGTCACCATCTCTCCCGATTCGGTGCCGCCCGGCACGATGCCCGAGGGTGCGGGTTCGCAGATGACAGCGGCCAATTCGAAGGTGACCACGACCCCGGGTCCGGCCACCCAGGCTCCGGTCACCACCGACAACAGCCAGCCCGCGCCGACGCCGACCCAGGTGATGATCAACTTCCCGGGGCTGCCGCCGATTCCGTGCGGCATCTTCTGCCCGGCGCCGCAGCAGCCCAAGCCCTGCGACCCCGCCACGACGCCCGTTCCGGCACAGAATCAGGATCCGAACAACCCGCTCGCCGGATTCCTGCGGTGGGCTCCGGGAACGCTTGCGGGCCAGGTGATTCCGGGCATACCGGCGAAGCCGGGCGATCCGGCCGCGAATCCCGGCCCACAGGACCCGAACGCCCAGCAGTCGCAGCAGCCCGCGTCCTGCACCCAACCGCAAGCGCAAGCCCAGCCACCGGCCGCCCCGGGCGCGCCGAATGCCCAGCAAACCCCGCCGCCGGCACCGGCAACTCAGCCGCAACAGCCTGCGGCACCGGCGAAGACGCCCGAGGCCGCCCCGCCGCCACCACCGCCGGCGCCCACCGTCGCGCCGCCGCCGCCCGCGATCACGTTGCCGTTCGGCATCGTCATCCCGCTGCCTCCGGCCCCACGCTGAAGCTAAACCGGGAAGAGCATCACGAAGGAGTAACGAAAAGATCTCGGATGCGGTAACCTTCAATCGTTGTGTCACACAAAGCTCACAGCGAGCATTGGAGGGTCACCACACAGTGGGACGTCACCGCAAGCAGCCGGAGCCAGTATTCCGGCGCGGATCTGTTATCGCACTGGCCGGTCTCGTCCCCGCAGGGGTCGTGACGGTCAGCACCGCCTCCGCCTCGGAGCTGAACACCGGAGAGTTCGCGGCCTTGTCGGCGGCGCAACACAATTCGGGCGCACACCAGGCTCAGGTCGCCGCTGCGGCGGTCTCCGAGGAGACCATGCACCTGGCGCGACATGCCGGGCCGCCGGTCGTGGAATCGGTTGCGCTGCCGGAGAATCGGGCCGAGGCGCAGGCTCCGGCCGGGCCCCTGGGCATGCCCGGCGTGGCCTACTCCGCCTACCAGAACGCCGAGCACATCCTGGCCCAGGAGGACCCGAACTGCCATATGCCGTGGTCGATGCTGGCCGGTATCGGTCAGGTCGAATCACATCAGGCGTACGGAAAACTCGACGCCGACGGCAATCCACTCGAGCCGATCTACGGCCCGGTCCTGGACGGCAGCCTCTACGGCAACAACGTCGTCCCGGAGACCGATGGCGGCGCCCTCGACGGGATGACCAGTTACGCCCGCGCGGTCGGCCCGATGCAGTTCCTGCCCGAGACTTATCGCAAGTACGCGGGCGACGCCCGCGGCTCCGGAATCTCCGATCCACAGAACATCTACGACGCCTCGCTGACGGCTGGCAAGTACCTGTGCGAGGGCGGACTGGACATGCGTGATCTGTCCCAGCAGTCGCGAGCCATCATGCGCTACAACAACTCGATGGCCTACGTGGCGAACGTCATGGCGTGGGAGACCGCCTACCGCACCGGAGTCACCCCGCACGCCGCGGACCTGCCCAGGATCTGACCCAGCCGCCGGCCCCGGCCGAACCACCCCGGCGAAGGACGACAAACATCGCCCAGGCCCGCCCATCCCGGACAACGCCGACTCCAAGGTTCGCGGCCCGTCTCACCGCTCGGACGCATGGCGGGTGCGGGGAACGAGTACCCGGCGCGGGGCCGAGCGGTGAGACCCCGGGGCCGCGAACCCGCCGGAGCGGAGCGGAGGCCGAAAATACAGTCGCTAGACTCGGCTGCATGCCAGTGGTTACGGAATCGGATGTGCGGGGCGCCCTCGCGAAGGTGATCGACCCGGAGATTCGCAAGCCGATCACCGAACTGGGCATGGTGAAGGACATTCGCATCGGCGACGACGGCGCCGTCGACGTCGGGATCTACCTGACCACCGCCGCGTGCCCGCTGCGCACCGAGATCAGTGATCGGGTCTCTCGCGCGGTGGCCGATGTGCCGGGCGCGGGCGCGGTCACCGTCGAACTCGACGTGATGAACGACGAGCAGCGCACCGAACTGCGCAAGCAGTTGCGCGGCGATGCCGCCGAACCGGTGATTCCCTTCGCCCAGCCCGGTTCGCTGACCCGCGTCTACGCGGTCGCCTCCGGTAAGGGCGGTGTCGGAAAGTCCAGTGTCACCGTCAATCTCGCGGCCGCGATGGCAGCGCGCGGTCTGTCGGTGGGTGTGCTGGACGCGGACATCTACGGCCATTCGGTGCCCCGCATGCTCGGCGCCGATCAGCGGCCCACACAGGTCGAGCGGATGATCATGCCGCCGATCTCGCATGATGTGAAGGTCATCTCGATCGCCATGTTCACCCAGGGCAATACGCCCGTGGTGTGGCGCGGACCGATGCTGCACCGCGCGCTGCAGCAATTCCTCGCCGATGTGTTCTGGGGCGATCTGGACATCCTGCTGCTGGATCTGCCGCCCGGCACCGGTGACGTCGCGATCTCCATCGCCCAGCTCATCCCCAATGCCGAGATACTGGTGGTGACCACGCCCCAACCGGCCGCGGCCGAGGTTGCCGAGCGGGCCGGGGCGATCGCCCTGCAGACCCGGCAGCGCATCGCGGGCGTGGTGGAGAACATGTCCTGGCTGGATCTGCCCGACGGCTCCCGCATGGAGCTGTACGGCTCCGGCGGCGGCCAGGACGTCGCCGATCGCCTCACCCAGGCCGTCGGCGCGAAAGTTCCCCTGCTGGGCCAGATTCCGATCACCCAGGAACTCCGCGAAGCAGGCGACGAAGGCACGCCCATCGTCCTGAGCGCTCCCGACAACCCGGCCGCACAGGTCCTGCGGGATATCGCCGAGAAATTGGCTGTCCGCCGCCGCGGCCTGGCAGGCATGTCCCTGGGCATCGACACCACCAGACGCTCCCCCGCCTCCCCGTAGCTTCAGCGCGCCGCTGAGAGCGGGAAGGCTTTCACGTCGGGCCGACGGTCGGGAGTCTATTCACCTTCCGGACATACTCGACGAGTTACCAGTGCGCTCTCTCAACGCATCGCCGCTGGACATGTTGCCGAGGGTACCGCGTGATCTGTGTCCACTTGCCGTCTATCAGTCGAGAATCCGGCCGACATGTGTCCGGAGCGATGCTGAATTCGGCCAGAGTGTCGCCCTAGCCGCCGCTGCGAGACGTTGTGGCGGCCGGGATTCTCGGCCGGATCGCATCCCGTCCTGCTGTTGCCGTGTGGCAGCAGTAGCGGAACGTGTTGTGTAAGCGGCGGTCACGGCAAGCCTGGGAGTTTCGGCAGGCTGCTGCCACTCGGGGGCAGAACGGGGATGCCCAGCTCCGCGCCGGGATCGCCGTAATCGTCGTCGTCATCCTCGGTGTAATCGTTGTACTCGTCGTACCGGTTGTACTGGTTGAATTGGTTGAATTGGTTGAATTGGGTGCGATCGTGCGGCCGGCGGTGGCGCGGATGCGGCCCGGGATGTGCGGCCCTGGGCCGGTGGTGTTCCGATTTGCCAGGGTGGTGTTCAGTCGATGTGCCCGGGTGGTGGTCCCACACGGGCTTGTCGGCCGGTTCGAGCGCCACGGGCGCGGCGGCTGCGGGCGCCGCGAGCGCGACCGCCGGCAGTAGGGCCAGCGCGGACGCGCTGGCTATGCGGACCAGCAGTGTCCGGATAGGGCGGGATGGGTGTCGACTCATTCTGCTCCTCGTTCCCGAGCGTCATCCATGTGACGTCCGAGTGTGAAGTTCACTTCGCTATCTGCCACTGACTAGCGTAACGTTAAATAGCGGCACGTCAATCCCTTGAATACAGGCATCGCGAGCGGCAGGAGATCCGCACAGGCCGGGGCGGCGGCTACCTCGACGGCTCATCACGGGTGTCCGCGAAACCGCGATGGCGTCCGACGGCAAGGGCGTAGCCGACAGGTCGTATCGCTCCCACGCAAGAACGAAAAGCGCTGCGCTACAGGATGTGCCAGCGGGATGGGGTGCCCGAGCGGAGGGCGGCTATGCGGCGGAGGACTTCTCGGGCACAGGCGGTGTCGGGGGCGGACTTGTAGGCGTTGGTGGTGATCATCCGGAGTTCACGCAGGTCGCGGAGCCAGGAGTAGCCGGGCCAGGTGCGGATGTCGAAACCGTAGGCGTGACAGAACTTCTCGTATTCCACGGCGGGGTGGGCGAAGCGGCGGCAGTGCACCTCGAGGGTGACCAGATCCCATTCGGGCCGGCCGAAGGCCGCGCTCTCCCAGTCACACAGCACGCCGCGGCCGGTTGCGCTGTCCCACAGCATGTTCCGGTGATGGGCGTCGCCGTGGATGAGGCTCGGGGGCAGCACGAACGTGATATCGGCGGCGCGAGCGGCCAGACGGGCTCGTTCGGCCCGCAGCAGTGCGCGGTCCTCGGCGGTCAGGATCCGGCTCGCCGCAATGGATTGCGCTATCCGGCTGAAGGTATCGGCCAGATGGCGGGCCGGCAGCCACTGCGGCGGGCGGGTGCGCAGCGAATGCAGCCTCGACAGGGGCGCGGCGAGATCCGGGGCGACGATCTCGCGATGTTGTGGCAGGTAGCGCCAGAACGTCACCGCGCAGCCGCCGATCTCCATCGGCTGCCGCACCGGCGCGAGTGCCACCACCGGCACCTGCCGGGCGTGCAGCCAGCGCACCAGCGCGACCACGTCGACCGTCGACCTCCCCCGGTAGGGCCGATCGATCTTCACGACGACCGGAGCGCTGACCAGCCGGTACACCGCATTGGTGTGGTGCCGCAGCAGTTGTGCGCCGGAGGGCTCGAAACCGGCCGAACTACAGGCCCTTTCGAGTATCGCGAGAGTGCGCTCCGGGGTGAACGCCGCCGCGGCCACCGATTCGGCCGGTTCGAACGTGGTGATCATCGCGCGCCCCCCGCTTCGACGGACACCAGATGCCGTAGTTCGTCCACCGGACGACGGCCGCGGCCGCGGTCCCCGATGGCATCTACCACCGCGGCCGCCCGGGTCAGCACGATCGTGGTGCGATGTTCCGAAGGAAGCGTGGTCAGAACCTGCGTAGCCAGCTCGCACGCCTCGTCGACCGCACCGTCGACGGCGTAGCCGATCGCGGTGTCGAGTTCGATGAGTGCGGGATCGACCACCACGCCCGGACTCATCCGGTACAGCCGCAGCGCCTGTTCCTGCACGCGCCGGGCCGCGGCGGTGCGCCCGAGATTGGTCAGAATGCCGGATTGGTAAAGCAGCAGACGCTTTTCACCGAATCGGAACGCCTCGTCGGTGGTGCTGTCGCCGAGTTCGGCGGTGCGGTGCACCGCCCGCGTCAGGGCAAGATCCGCACCGGCGGAATCACCGAGCCGGGCCAGCGCCCGCGCCTCGGCGGCAGCGGCCAGAGCCGTTGCGTCATCAGCGGTTTCCGGCAACTGTGCCTGCGCGGCCCGCGCGAGCACCACCGCCTGCTCCGGATTGCCGTAGTAGTACGGGAGCATCGCGTGCTGAGCCCGCACCTGTGCCCGCAACCGCAGATTGCCGGTGTCGTCGGCGGCCATGCGCGCGGTGCCGTACCAGAAGTTCGCCCGCTCGATCTGGCCGAGCTTCATCAGCGCGTCCGCGATCAGCAGGCCCAGGACCGCGATGACCTCCGAAAGCCGGGACTGGATGGCCGCGGGCTGACGCTGCGTCGCCACTGCCTGGACCTCGAGTACATCCGACAGGACCGTGGCCAGCACCTGCGCCGGCGGCGTGCGGGTGTAGGCCAGGACGCGTCCGGCGGCCCGCTCCTCGATCAGATCCACCATCACCGGGCCGACCGTGCAGGCGGCCACGGTGCGATCGACGAGGGCGCGGGCATCGTCGAGCCGGGCCAGCAGCGTCGCGTCGTCGCCGACGGGCGGTGCGACCGGTGCGACGGCGCGGCGGGCGGGCAGCCGCCGCGGGCCGAGCGCGGCCTCCCCCTCGGCGAGGATCTGCTCGAAACGCTCGCGAACGTCCGGCCCCACCTGAACCAGCAGGGTGTCGAGTAGTTCCTGAGTGAGCGGGCGCGGGGTGACCGCACTCAATCCAGCGCGCCAGTTGGCGACCGTCGTCATCTCCACGCCGAGGTGGGCTGCGAACTCCCGCACGGACTTTCGCGTAGCCGCCTGCAGCGCCACTGCTTCGAAGCCGGTCCACGGCCGACCCAACACCATGGGGAGTCCTGTTGTGAGTATTTGTTAATTCCGTGTTTCGTGCCTTGGTGCCAACAGTAGGCCAACACCAACGCCAACGGTGTGCGATTTCGCATCGGTACGAGAACGACCAAAGTAGAAGGGGTACAGGCGCCGAGCGTCGATCCACCGCAGCCGGAGTCATCGCGCACCGTGGCAGGCGATCCCCGCCATCACGGCGGCAGCGGCGGGCTCACCGAACGGCGCGCAACCTCACGAAGCTCGCGAACGTCGTCGGGGCCACCTTTCCCGGCGTCGGGTGCGCCCATCACCCAGGAGGTATCCCCATGAACACACCGTCCTCCGACACCAGGGACATGTGGTTGATGAACAGCCGCAACTGCTCCCATGAGCCCACCGAACTCACCGACGAGCTGGCGCGATTCATCCTGGCGGTACACGCCGGGCACGGTGGCGGCTGCCGGCAGTACCTGGCCGCATCCGCCTACTGTTTCCGGCGTACCGGCGAAAGGTGAAGCGGCGGTAGGTCCTGTCGGTCCCGCCCCCTATTCTCGAACGCATGCTCACGATGCTGCTGTACGTGCTGATCGTCGGATTGGTCGCCGCGCTGCTGTTTCTGGTCGCGAGCGCGGTGTTCGGGCGTGCGGAGGAACTGGGGCCGCTGCCCGAGGGGACGACCGAGACCGTGCTGCCCGCCCACGACATCAGCGGCGCCGATGTGCGAGATCTGCGCTTCCAGCAGGTTTTCCGGGGATACAAGGCGGGCGAGGTGGATTGGGCGCTGGCCCGGCTCGCGGCCCGCATCGACGAGTTGGAGACGCAGCTGGCCCAGGCCCGCGGCGAGGCGCCACGCCACCACGAGGCCGCCGAACCCGTGGAGCAGACGGGTCCCGGCGTGATCCCGGGCGCATGGACCGGCGCCCACCCCGCCGTCGAACCGCCCGCCGGAACTCCGAATCCGCCCGGCGAGTCCAGGATCGAACGCCCGGGCGCCGGTTCGAGCGGACAGGGTGGCGGAACGTCGGGAGACACGCCCGGCCGGAGCGATGGAATGCACTCGTCGCTGGCCGGACTCGCCGTCGGTTACGCACCCGCCGCACAGTCCGACACGCCCGGGAATCCGACCGGACAGATTCCCTGGCACAACCCGGCCGAGACGGGCCCCTGGACGCCTCCGGCACTGGGAACCAGCACGGGCCCGCTCCCCGCGCCCGCCGTCCCCGGACAGCAGCAACCGAGCAGCCCCTTCGGCCCGACGCCTGCCCCTGGTCCGGGCGGATATTCCACCGCCCAGAACGCGTACGCCCCCGGAACCACTTCCGACCAGCCGGTCGGTTTCGGGCAGCCGGCAGCGCCGTCGACCGGAAGCCTGTCGCTACCACCCGCCACCACGACGCCCACCCAATCACCGCACAACCAGTCCGCTACCTGGCCGGGACAGCCTGGACAGACCACGCCGGGGCAGCTGTGAGCACCGACGGACCCGCCACCCTCGACGGCCGCGTGCGCTGCGCTTGGGCCGAATCCTCGCAGCTCTATCGGGATTATCACGATCGGGAATGGGGTCGCCCGCTACACGGCGACGACGCGATGTTCGAGCGGATGAGCCTCGAGGCGTTCCAGTCGGGACTGTCCTGGATCACCATTCTGCGCAAGCGTCCGGCCTTCCGGTCGGCCTTCGCCGGATTCTCGATCGAGCGGGTCGCCGAATTCGGCGAGGCCGATGTGGACCGACTCCTGGCGGATCCGGGCATCGTGCGCAATCGAGCCAAAGTCGTGTCGTGTATCACGAACGCAAAAGTTGCCCGCGAGATGGACACTAGTCTGGACAAGTTGATCTGGTCCTTCGCTCCGGCGCCGCGCGCACGTCCGCGCACACTGTCCGATGTGCCCGCCGTCACACCCGAATCGACCGCTCTCGCAAAGGAACTCAAGCGCCGCGGGTTCCGCTTCGTCGGGCCGACGACCGCATATGCGCTGATGCAGGCGACCGGGATGGTGAACGATCATCTGGCCGATTGCTGGATCGACGCGCACGGGTGAGCACACGCCCGGCTGGTCGGTTTTGGAGCTCCGGTACCCGCCCAGTTCCGCAATAGGGAAGAATGGGCCTGGTGTAGCCCCTCGGCGCGGCGATCGCCGCCTCGGCGGGCTACCTGTTGGTGACAACACGAGTTCCAAGAAAGTGCGCAGAAGACCGCGCGGATCTGGAGGGAGCAGAGGATGGCGGCCATGAAGCCCCGCACCGGGGATGGTCCCCTCGAGGCAACCAAGGAAGGGCGTGGAATCGTCATGCGGGTTCCACTCGAGGGTGGCGGGCGTTTGGTCGTCGAGCTCACGCCCGATGAGGCGGCGGCTCTGGGCAAAGAGCTCACCCAAGTCACGAGTTAGTCGCTCGACTCGCCCGAAGTGGTGAATCCGGCGACACAGCTCGCCACGGTCGCGTTCTTGCTGGCCTGTCCCGAATGCGGTGACGTTCTGGCCGTCCGCGATCGTTCATTGTTCTGCGCGCGCGGACATGGTTTCGATATCGCCCGGCAGGGATACGTCAGCCTGCTGACGGGTGCGTCGACGAAAATGTCCGGTGATACCGCGGCCATGCTGGACGCACGGGCCGCTTTTCAGGATGCGCGCCATTTCGAACCCATCGCCGACGCGGTGGCCGACGCCGTTCGCCGGGACGCTCGATCGTCTCCATTCTCGATTCTCGAGATCGGCGCCGGTACCGGGTATTACCTGGCCGCGGCATTGAACGCCGCGCCGGATGCGCACGGGATCGCCTTGGACGTGTCCAAGCCCGCCGCCCGGCGCGGCGCTCGCGCCCACCCTCGCGCCGCCTCGATCCTCGCCGACGCCTGGCGCGGCCTGCCGATCGGGGACGGCCGGATCGATCACGCGCTGTCGGTGTTCGCACCACGCAACGCCGCGGAGATCGCCCGGACGCTCACCCCGGACGGCCTGGTCACGGTGGTCACCCCGACGCCGCGCCACCTGTCCGAGCTGATCGAGCCGTTGGCCATGATCGGCGTGGACACCGCCAAGGACGACCGCCTCGCGGAGACGATGTCCGCGCATTTCAGCCTTCGCGAGCGCGGCATCGTGGAGTACTCGATGAACCTCACCCACAACGACATCGCCGATGTCGCTGCCATGGGTCCCTCTGCCCACCACGCCGCCGAACAGCGCGCCGAGCGGATCGCCGACCTGCCGGAGATCGTCCGGGTGACGGCCTCGGTCACGGTGTCCACATTCGGCCGGGCGTGCGGGCCCGAACGCACGTCCGCTGCCGGCGCATAGAAGACCGTTGCGCCGCAATATAATTCGGCGCGGTCAGCCCTTGCGGATACGTTCGTAGAGTGCCACGGTGCGGGCGGCGACCCGCGCCCAGTCGAATTCGGCGATAGCGCGTGCACGTCCGGCGACACCGAGGGATTCGACCAGCGCCGCATCGCCGACGACGGCATTGACCGCCTCCGCCAGACCGTGCTCGAAATCCTCGGGCGTTTCGCCGTCGTAGTGCACCAACCGCCCGGTGGCCGCGGACACCACCTCCGGGATTCCGCCGACGTCCGACGCGACGACCGCCGTACCGCAGGCCATCGCCTCCAGATTGACGATGCCCAGCGGCTCGTACACCGAGGGGCAGACGAATACCGACGAGGCCGCCAGGATCTGGCGCACCTGTTCGGTCGGCAGCATCTCACGCACCCAGAACACTCGCCCACGACGTTCGGCGAGACTCGCCACCGCCGCCGACACCTCGACCTCGAGCTGCGGTGTGTCGGGCGCCCCGGCGCACAGGACGAGCTGGATTCCGGGATCGAAGTCGCGGGCGGCGGCGAGCAGATGGGCGACGCCCTTCTGCCGGGTGATCCGCCCGACGAACGAGACGATCGGCAGATCCGTACGCACACCCAACTCGTCCAGCACGTCGCGAGCCTCGGGAACCGGGCCGCCGGGATGCCAGACCTGTGCGTCGATTCCGTTGTGCACCACGTGCACCCGGTCCGGATCGATGGACGGATAGGCGTCCAGCACATCGCGCCGCATTCCCGCGCTGACGGCGATGATCGCGTCGGCGTACTCCATCGCATTGCGCTCGGACCAGGATGACAACCGGTATCCGCCGCCGAGCTGCTCGGCCTTCCACGGCCGCCGCGGTTCGAGCGAATGCGCGGTCAGCACATGCGGAATCCCGTACAGCGCGCCGGCCAGATGTCCGGCCAGGCCGGTGTACCAGGTATGCGAGTGGACAACGTCGGCACCGTCGGTGGCATCGGCCATCCGCAGCTGCGCCGACATCATCTGCATGGCGGAATTGGCCGCGTACAGCATGGGATCGGGCTGATGCACCACCGCGTCGTTGCGGGGGATGCCCATGCAGTGCACGGTCACATCGCACAGCCTTCGCAGTTTCGCGGTCAGCTGGGTGACGTGCACCCCAGCACCGCCGTAAACCTCGGGCGGATATTCACGAGTCATCATCGCGACCCGGAGCCGGTCGCGTTCCTGGGGATCGCCGCTCAGTACACGGGGACTCACCGGTCCAACCTAATCGTTCACCTTCTTCATCACCACCCGTCCCCGCCTCGGGCGGTAGGTTGGACTCGTGAGGAGCCAGCCGCACGTACTCGGGATCGTGCTCGCCGGTGGTGAGGGCAAGCGCCTGTTCCCGCTCACCAAGGATCGCGCCAAACCCGCGGTCCCGTTCGGGGGTGCGTACCGGCTGATCGATTTCGTGCTGTCCAATCTGGTCAACGCCGGATATCTGCGGATATGCGTTCTCACCCAGTACAAGTCACATTCGCTGGACCGGCATATCTCGCAGACCTGGCGGCTGTCGGGTTTCGGCGGCGAATACATCACCCCGGTCCCCGCGCAGCAGCGTCTGGGGCCGCGCTGGTACACCGGCAGCGCCGACGCGATCATGCAGTCGCTCAATCTGATCTACGACGAGGATCCCGACTACATCGTGGTGTTCGGCGCGGACCACGTGTACCGGATGGACCCCGAACAGCTGGTTGCCCATCACATCGATTCCGGTGCCGGGGTGACCGTGGCCGGAATTCGGGTGCCGCGCAGCGAGGCCGGCGCGTTCGGTTGTATCGATTCCGACGAATCCGGCCGGATCACCCAATTCCTGGAGAAACCCGCCCATCCGCCCGGCATCCCGGACGATCCGAATATGACCTTCGCCTCGATGGGCAATTATGTATTCACCACCAAAGCGCTGGTGGACGCGATACGCGCCGACGCCGACGATTCGGATTCCGATCACGACATGGGCGGCAACATCATCCCGACCCTGGTCTCCCAGGGTGAGGCCGGGGTCTACGACTTCGCCGAGAACGACGTCCCGGGTTCCACCGACCGCGACCGCGGCTACTGGCGCGACGTCGGCACCATCGATGCCTTCTACGACGCCCACATGGACCTGGTCTCGGTGCACCCCGTCTTCAACCTCTACAACCGGCACTGGCCCATCCGCGGCGCCGCGGAAAACTTCCCACCCGCCAAATTCGCCCAGGGCGGTTTGGCCCAGGAGTCCATAGTCGGCTCCGGCAGCATCCTGTCCGCCGCCACGGTCCGCAATTCCGTACTCAGCTCGAATGTGTTCGTCGAGGACGGCGCGACCGTCGAGGGCAGCGTCCTGCTCCCCGGCGTGCGAGTGGGCCGCGGGGCGGTGGTGCGGCGCGCGATCCTGGACAAGAACGTCATGGTCGGCGAGGGCGAGATAATCGGTGTCGACCTGGAGCGGGACCGTGAGCGATTCGCCGTCAGCAACGGGGGCGTGGTGACCGTCGGCAAAGGTGTCTGGGTGTAGCCGGGTCAGGGCAGGATTCGATCCACGTCGACCCACGGATGCCGAGGGCCGCGCAGGGTGGCGGCGGGCCGATAGGGCGGCGGATCGGCCACCAGTCGAGGGTTGTCCGAGCCGAACGCTACTTCCAGCCCGGCGGAGGCGTATTCGGCCCCGCCGTGCAGAAGGGATAGCAGGTACCCGGGGTCGGGGTGGGCGTGGGAGTCGTGGAGTGACGACCGCTGAACCCGCCGGTCACCAGAAGCATGACCAGAAGGGCGACGAAGACGGCGAAGCCGAGGACCACTCCGACGAGCACGATCCAACCGCGCGGCAAGACCTCGATAAGGATTGCACGCTGGATCACCACTGCCCATCACCCCACAACCGAATCGCGAACTGCCCCAATGATATCGGTTCGGGACGAATCCGGTGGCCGGAGGTTCCGGATCGGTCGGCACGCTGGTCAGCCCGGGTGAGCGGTCGGGGTTCGCGCCGCAACCGGTGTCGAATCGCGAGAATCCGGTCGCCCTGCGGCGCGGGCTCGGCAGGCCGAAATCGGTCAACTCGGATGTACGGATGGCGGTGTGGCGGTGGGGTCGGCGGCGCAGAAGGGGGCGCAGGTGCCGGGGGTGGTGAGGACCGAGGATTGCTGGTCGTCGAAGTGGGCGCCGCTGACCAGAAGTAGGACCAGGAGCGCGACGGCGACCACCAGACCGAAGACCACCAGCAGTGGCCCGATGAAGCCGCCGGGCATGTGCTCACCCAGTTCGTCCTGGATTTCCACGAATTCGATCATGCCGCGTCACCCCTCGTGACCACTCGACCGGCTGCGCGGCGGCTTTCTGCGGGTAGCCGTAGGGCAGGTGGTTGCACAGACTTGGAGCGATCCGACGAAGAAGGATACGCCCCCGGATCGGAGCGGGGGCGTATCGAATGGAATCCGCGAACGAACTCTCAGCGAAGATCCCGCCGCCGGAAGGCGTACGCCCCGGCGCCGAGCAGCGCGGCGGCGATCACCACCAGGGTGACGACCGGAGTCCAGGCGAACGGTTCGGCGGGCAGTTTCGGCAGATGGCTGTACGGGTCGATGTCCAGAACCCATTGCGGCATACCGGCGATCGAGCCGAGCAGGAACAACGCCACGCCAGCGGTGAACACGCCCCAGGCCACCGAGGCCCAGCGCGGCAGCACCCCGAACAGCAGTACCGCGGCGCCGGTGAAGAGCCAGACGGCAGGCAGTTGCACGAGCGCCGCACCCAGCACCCGCGGCACCTTGCCGCCGATATCGTGCGCGGCGATCCCGTACGCCAGGCCGGCCAGCCCGCCCGAGACCAGCAGCAGCACAACCGGTCCCAGCAGCGCGAACACCAGATGCGAGGCGGCCCAGCGGATCCGGCCGACCGATCCGGTCAGCACAACCTCCGCGCGGTCGGCCGACTCTTCCGAATTCAGCCGCAGCGTGGCCGAGATCGCGTAGGCGGCCGCGGCCAGGCCCAGCAGCGTGAACGCGGTCGTGATGAAGGCGTCCTCGATCGCACTGGCCCCGCCCATCCGAGCGATGATGTCCTGCACCGCTTTACTGCCGCCGACCTCGTTCGCGATCCCGTTGACGACGCTGCCGATGACCAACCCGTACAGCCCGAGCCCTACGGCCCACGCCACGAGGGTGCCGCGCTGCAGCCGCCAGGCCAGCCCGAAGGGTCCGGACAGAGCCGCCGCGGCGACGGGCGCACCGGGACGTTCGGCGATCAGCCCGCTCCCGATGTCACGCCGCCGCAGCAGCGCATACGCCACTCCGATCAGCACGATCGTGGTCGCCAGGTGCAGCAGCAGAATCCACCAGTGATCCCCGGAGAGCGCACGCACCTGAATCGACCAGCCCTGCGGGGAGAACCAGCTGAGCGGAGCGGCGGGGCCGTCGGCGGCGCGCGCATCACCGACCGCGCGCAGCACGTAGGTCACCGCGAGTACGGCGAAGGCGACCCCGCGGGCGGTGCGCGCACTCGCGGACAGTTGGGCGGCCACGGCGCCGACGGCGGCGAACACCATGCCCGATCCGGCCAGCGCGAGCCCGAAGGCCAAGGCCCCGTGCGCATCCACGCCCGCCCCCTTGATGCTGACCACCGCGAGCAGACCGGTGGCCAGTGCGCCGGTACACGAAACCAGCAGCGCGGCAGTGAGATTGGCCAGACGACCGACCCTGGTCGAGGCCAGCAACTCCTCGCGACCGGTCTCCTCCTCGGCGCGAGTGTGCCGAATGACGGTCAGAATCGTCGCGATGCCGATGATGGTGAAGAACATCCCGGCCTTCCACAGTCCGGCGGCCGCGCCGGATGTCGTGTTGTAGACCGGCCCGTACATGGCCAGCTGGGCGGGACTGGTGTTGATCGTATGCGCGAAGTGCGCCAACTGATCCGGACTCGAGTACACCTTTTCGGTGCTCTTGACGTAGACGCTGCCGAGCGGCAGGGACAGTAGCAGCACCCACAGCGGCAGCACGACCCGATCACGCCGCAGATACAGCCGCAGCAGCCGCCAGGTACCAGTGAATTCCGATGCCGTACTGGATGATTCGGCACGGCCGATAGGTCCGGCCAGGGTCGCTGTGCTCATTTCGCCGCCTCCGCGAGGTGATGGCCGTCGGCGGACGAGGCATCGGCGTCGAGCGAATAGTGGCGCAGGAACAGCTCTTCCAGTGTCGGCGGCTGGCTGACCAGACTCCGCACGCCCGCGTCGCCGAGCACGCGGATCAGCTCACCGAGATGTTCGCCGTCGACCTGACAGCTCAACGTGTGATCGGTGACGTTGATGTCCTCCACACCCGCGATCCGACTCAGATCGCCTGGGTCACCGATCAATTCGGCCTTGATCGAGGTGCGGCTCAGATGCCGCATCTCCGTGAGCGAACCGCTCTCCACGGTCTTCCCGGCGCGGATGATGGTGACCCGGTCGCACAGCGCCTCGACCTCGGAAAGGATGTGGCTGGACAGCAGCACCGTCACCCCGCGCTCGGCAGCCTCGCGGGCACATTCGCGAAATACCTGCTCCATCAACGGGTCCAGGCCCGAGGTGGGCTCGTCCAGCAGTAGCAGCCGGGCCCGCGAGGAGAAGGCCGAGACCAGGGCGACCTTCTGCCGATTGCCCTTGGAATAGGTTCGCGCCTTCTTGCGCGGATCCAGTTCGAAACGCTCGATCAGCTCGGCCCGGCGATCGGCGTCCAGCCCACCGCGCATCCGGGCGAGCAGATCGATGGTCTCCCCGCCGGACAGCGACGGCCACAACGTGACATCGCCTGGTACATAAGCGATATCGCGGTGCAGTGCGACCGCGTCGGTCCACGGGTCGCGCCCCAGGATCTCGGCGGTGCCGGACGTGTGGGTCAGGATGCCCAGCAGAATCCGGATGGTGGTCGACTTCCCCGCGCCGTTGGGGCCCAGAAAGCCGTGCACCTCCCCCTCGACGACGTCCAGATCGAGACCGTCGAGGGCGCGTACCTGTCCGAAATGTTTGTGCAACTGCCGGACGACGATTGCCGATGACATCGGATCTCCTGTATTCGTGGCGCGGACCGTGACTCCGCGGGATTCGTCCCCGGAATCAGCCCCCCGCACCGGATGGGTTCGTGGGTGGAATATGTTGTGCGTCAGTGCTTTCGCGGCCGGACAGCAAGGTGTCCAGCGCCATCGAATCGGTGAGCAGGCCGTTGGTGTAGAGGTCGATCGCGGGCAGCATCATCACGTCGGCGTACTCCCGCAGCATCTTCGGATAGTCGGGCACGCCGTCGTGCCGGGCGAGATAGAGCTGCATGAACAACAGGAAGCCCCCGCCGTTCTGCAGGCCCATGTAGCGAGCGGTCGCCTTCAGGTCGAGCGGCGCCCGCAACGACCCGTTCTCGATGCCGACCTTCAGATAGGTCTCCATATCGGCGATCATGTGGTCGAACATCTCGACCGCCAGCGGACCGCCGGCCTGCAGGGTGCGCATCAGGTAGGCCAGGTACGGCGCGAACTCCTCGACCTCGGCCATCGCCTGCAGCAGCCCCTTCGGAGACGGGTTGCTCATGTACTCCATCTTGGCCTTGCGGATGAACCCGCGGACATGGTCGTCGCATGCCTGCCGCAGCCCGTCCTTCGAGCCGAAATGATGGTTGACCAGGCCGGGTGACACGCCCGCCGCGGCGGCGATGGCACGCACCCCGACCCCGAAACCCTGCTCCCCGAAAATTGTTATCGCGGCCTCACGGATGCGGGCGCGAGTACTCAGATCCTCGGGGGATCCTTCCGGTACGGCGACATCTTTAAACACATGTTCAATATACTAAACAGCCGTTCAATCCGCACGCAAGAGTTGTCCGGTTTTTCCGGCGTGTCGTACTCGCGGTTCGGCGCGACGAACCGCGATCGGGCCTGTGACCTGCGGTGCTATCCGCGCGAAGCGCAGAGCAAGCCGTCGCCGAGCGGAATCAGCACACTCGTCAACCGCGGATCCTCGGCGATCGCCCGAGTGGCCGCGCGCACCGCCTGGGTAGCGGCGTCCCGTTGCGACGGATCGGGCACCCGCCCGCCCAGTAACGCGTTGTGCAACATGATCGCGCCGCCCTCGCGTAACAACCGGACACCCTGTTCGACGTACTGCGGATGCTCGAGTGGTGCGGCATCGATGAACACCAGGTCGTAAACGCCATCGGCGAGCCTGGGCAGTACGTCCAGGGCGCGGCCGTTGATCAGCCGGGTGCGCGCGGGGGCGACCTCGGCGGCGCGGAACGCGTCGCGGGCCGAGCGCTGGTGTTCGGGTTCGGAATCGATCGTGGTCAGCGTGCCGTCCTCACGCATGCCGTCCAGCAGCCACAGGCCGCTGATCCCCGCACCGGTGCCCACCTCGACCACCGCCCGCGCACCGAGCAGCTGCGCGTACATACTCAGCAGCGCGCCCACCGACGGCGGCACGGGCGTGGCGCCCAATTCGGTGGCCCGCTCCCGCGCGGCGAGCAGAACCTCGTCCTCGACCACGGAATCCTCGACATACGCGAGGTTGCGTTGCAGGGCCGATGCGGTGGGTATGACGCTCACGCGTATGAGGCTAATCGCGGATCACCGGGACGGCCCGGCGACGCAGCGCAGTTTTTCTCAGGTGTCGCTCAGGCTCCCCATACCACGGCCACATCGGGACCACGTTTAGTAAGCACTACGCAAAGGCCGACCGACCGTCGGCCCGGCACCCGGGAACAACCCGATACGGATCGGCGGTTGTACCCGATACACGATACGAGTCGTGCGCATGCCGGGGCACGGTCCCGAGTAGGAGGTAACCCCATCCACATGGTCGATGCGGCGCGTGAGTTCGCCACCCTTCCCGAGTCGAGTCTGCCGGTCGACAACGACTCGGCCGAATATGCCCTGCCCGCGGCGGACGGCAGCGATCCTGTCGTGGTCACCGTCCACCCCGACGAGGCCGTCGAGGCCGAACTCGCCGAGCCCGATCCCTTGTCGGGCACCGCGGCCTTCGACGCCACCGGCGACCGCGCCATGATGCCGAGCTGGGACGAGCTGGTCCGCGAGCACGCCGATCGGGTCTACCGGCTGGCATACCGTCTCACCGGCGATCCGCAGGACGCCGAGGATCTCACCCAGGAGACGTTCATCCGCGTCTTCCGGTCGTTGCAGAGCTATCAGCCCGGCACGTTCGAGGGCTGGCTGCATCGCATCACCACGAACCTGTTCCTGGACATGGTGCGACGACGCAATCGGATCCGGATGGAGGCGCTGCCCGAGGACTACGACCGCGTGCCCTCCGAGGGCCCCGATCCCGAACAGGCGTATCACGCCGCGCGCCTGGACCCGGACCTGCAATCCGCACTCGACGCACTCGCGCCCGAATTCCGCGCCGCGGTCGTCCTGTGCGATATCGAGGGCCTGTCCTACGAGGAGATCGGCGCCACGCTCGGCGTCAAATTGGGCACCGTGCGCAGTCGCATCCACCGCGGGCGTCAAGCGCTGCGGGAGTACCTTGCGCATAATGGATCTCAGCCGCGGTTCGCCGCCGCGGAGAAGGTCGGGTAATTTACGGCCGTCGCCGACGGCGAGAATTCTGTTGGTGCCAGCTGTTGTCAGGTCGGAAGGGTGTGTGCACCGTATGAGTGGCCAGGAGCGCGATTCGGGTAACGCGGCCGGTAGAGCGCCCCAACGCCGGCCTCGCTTCGCTCCGACCGAACACCTGGCCAGCGAGGCCATCGCCGCCTACGTCGACGGTGAGCTGCGGATGAACCCGTACCTACGCGCGGCCGAGCATCTGGCCCGCTGCCCCGAATGCGCCGCGGAGGTCGACGCGCAACAGCAGGCCCGCATCGCCCTGCGTCAAGCCGCCCAGATGCAGATTTCCGCACCGCACGATCTGCACGACACGCTGAGCCGGATTCCGCTGGCCGACCTCGCCGGCAGTGGCGTGGAGGATATCTCCCGCGGCGCGAGTTTCCTGGGCCTGCGCACGGATTCGTTCCGTTTCGCCTTTTCGGCGGACCGGGAATTGAGTTCCGACAGCAAGCGGTGGACCGGTTGGTGGCGCAAGTAGAGTCTGGACCGTGAACGGAGCGCAGCGGAGTGAACCATTAACAGAGCACCGCGTGGGCGCGGCGGGGCCGAGCGCTAGCGAGGTGTCGTCGTGACTACCGAATCGACGAACACCGGATCACAATCCGCGGCGGGCGGGGCTGCCGGGCAGTCGCCCGCGTCGGATTCGGCGGCCGATCGGGGGAATCTGAGGCCGTCGGACGCACCGGTACTGGGCCCACGGCCGGTTTACCGGCCCGAGATCGACAAGCACACCGCACGCGCGTTCCGCCGCCCCGACGGGCAGAGCGGATCCTTCGCCCCGCACACCGCGACGCCGCAGCAGCAGGCCGACGCACCCGAACTGGTGAACCGGCCGCCCGACGCGGTGCTGGCCGAGGCATTCGGGCGGCCCGCGGGTTCCGACGAGTTGCTCCAGCGCGATCCGGACGCGGCCGGCGATTCCGCCGCACCCGCCCCGCCCGCCGACCCGTGGCGGGATCCGGAGGCCGCGGCCCGGCTCGGCGCGCCCGCGATCGAGACTCCGCAGCCCGCACGCCTGCTTCCGGGCATCGAACTCACCGCTCGCGAGGTTCTCTTCGGCAGCCGCGTGGCGCCCAAGGCTCTGGCCATTCTCGGCGCGATCGCTCTGGTCATCGGCCTGGCCGGTGGTCTGGTCGGTCGGCTCACCGCAGAGGCCACCTCGGTGCTGACCTCCAAGAAGGTCACGCTGGCCCAGGACGGCGTGTCGGGGAAACCGCAGGGTTCGGTGTCCAAGGTGGTCGACTCCGTGATGCCCTCGGTGGTACAGATCCGCGAAACCGTCGGCGATAACGGCGCGCTCGGTTCGGGCGTGGTCATCGACGGCGGCGGATATATCGTCACCAACAATCACGTGATCTCCATGGTCGCGATGGACAAGACCAATCACGGCAAGATCCAGGTGACCTTCTCCGATGGTTCCCGGGTGCCGGCCTCGCTGGTCGGCCGCGACCCCAAGACCGACCTCGCCGTGCTCAAGGTCGACAACGTCAAGAACCTCACCGTCGCGCGGCTCGGTAAATCCGATGACGTGCAGGTCGGCGACGCCACTCTCGCGATCGGCTCCCCGCTGGGTCTGCAGAAGACGGTGACCGCGGGCATCGTCAGCGCGCTGCATCGCGCGATGGTGGAAACCCCGGAGGCAGGGGACGACACCGCCGGCGCCTTCGACGCCGTGCAGACCGATGCGGCGATCAACCACGGCAACTCCGGTGGCGCGCTGGTCGACGGTCAGGGCAGGCTCATCGGCCTCAACACGGCGATCCGCAGTGAGAGCGGCGGTTCGGTCGGTCTCGGTTTCGCGATCCCGGTCGATCTGGTCAAGCGGGTCTCGCAGACGATCATCCACCACGGCGGGATCGAACACCCCTGGCTCGGGGTGAGCGCCAAGACCAAGCAGGTCGAGAACGACACGCTCAGCGGCGCGGCCATCGCCGACGTGGTGGCCGGCAGTCCGGCGGCCAAGGCCGGTCTGACCGAGGGCGACGTGGTGGTGAAGGTCGGCGATCGCGAGGTGACCGAGCAGGCCGAACTCACCGTCGCGGTGATGTCCCAGCAGATCGGTCAGAAGGTCGATTTCCAGATCGTGCGGGATGGCCGGCAGGTCACGATTCCGGTGACGCTCGAATCCGACCGGAACGCACCCAAGCCGCCCCAGTAACCTGGTCTCATGTTCGATATCGGCTGGCCCGAGATGATGATCCTGGTGGTTGCCGCCTTGGTCGTGCTCGGGCCGGAACGGTTGCCCGGGGCTATCCGCTGGACCGCGCAGAGTCTGCGTCAGGTGCGCGATTACGCGAGTGGCGCCACCAGCCAGCTGCGCAGTGAACTCGGTCCGGAGTTCGACGAACTGCGCAAACCCCTCGACGAATTCAACGAGTTGCGCAAGCCGCTGGACGAGTTGCGCGGGATGTCGCCGCGTTCGATGGTGACCAAACACCTGTTGAACGGGGACGATTCGCTGTTCACCGGCAATTTCGACAAACCGAGCGGTACTTCGTCGGAGCCGGTTGCGCCGTACACCCCGCCGGCCGCGCCCTCGCCGAAACCGCTGGGACACAACGAGAAGCCACCCATCGATTCCGACGCGACATAACGATTTCGAGCCGGACCGGCCGGTCGTCCAGCGGTGTTCGGCAAGGTAGAGCCCCGACGAGGGGCGCTGATCGGAAATGCCACGTCAAGCGGTCTAGACGCATACCGCTGTCGAGGTATCTAGACTGCGCACATGTCGGCCGATGAGGTGGCACGGGTGTTCGCGATCGATGACAAGGTCGAGCGCCTCAAGGCGGCCACCGACGGAGTTGCCCAAGCGCAACAGACCATCAACGAGCTCACGCGCATCCGGCGCGCGGTCATCCGAGACCTGCATGCCGAAGGGTGGACCTTCGCCAAAATCGGTGCGGCCGCGGGGCTTTCGCGAGCCCGAATCCATCAGGTGAGCACGCAGGGGCCGGTACCCGAGGGCCTGTTCTTCGGACACGGCCCGCTGACCATCCTCACCCCGGAGCTACGCAGCACCACCCGCACCGCACCGCTGGTCGGCGCGCCCGATGCCACGGCGCCGCACCGCCTCCAGGAATTACTCCGTGAGCTGGGCTTCTCGGTGACCGTCGAACGTTTCCTACCCGGCCGGGTGCTGGATCTCGAACGGGACGGGCTGATCGTCCTGGGCGGTCCGGAGCTCTCACCGAGCCTGCGTTATCTGGCCGCCGCCGATCCGCGCCTGCGCCGCACCATCGCCCGCGCCGGACGGGTGCGTCGCGGAATCGAGGATCGGGCGGCCCGCCGCGTCTACCGCCCCGGCGGCACCGAACCCTACGACATCGCCTATCTGGCCCGTCTACACCGGCCCGACAGCCAGGGCACCGTCCTGCTCATCGACGGCCTGCACCCGCCCGGATCCCTCGGCGCGATCCGCCTGCTCGCGACCCGCCTGGCCACCCTCCACGAACGCGCGGGCACGCACCCGTTCTCCGCTGTGGTCGGCGTCCGCTACGACCGCAATACCGGCGAACCGCTCGAGGCGGACCTGCTCACGCCCATCTACCGCCACGAGCGGTGACGGCGGGCTCGGCGATCGCCCGCGGGCCGCAACTCCACCCGGCCCACGCGAATTGCGTTGGCGCGCAACGCCTCAGGACGGATTCGCCGGTGAATCGCCGGCCGTGGCCCGAGCTCGACCGCAAGGAGTGGCCAGCAGGGCGAACACCGCGTTCAGCTGATCGCGGGCCGTATCGGTCTCGGCTGTTCGGCCGGCGATGTGGTGCAGCAGCGCGCGCTGGAAGATCCCGTCGATGGTGACATAGGCGGTAGCGGAGCTCAGGGCCGGTTCGGTGCCGGACAGTTCGCAATAGCGCGCGACCACCCGCCAGATCATCTGCTCGCGGCGAGCATCGATGTCGAGGACGTCGGCACGGAAGGAGTCGTCGAACAGACTCTGGTTGCGTAGGTCGTACCAGAGCCGGTGGACCGCGGCATCGGCCGCCAACGTGCCGAAGAAGGTGGCGGTGAACTCGGCGCGGAGTTCCTCGGCGCTCTCGGCCGCGGCGACGACCTCGTCGTATCGGGTGACACAGACCGCTTCATACTCGCGCACGGCGTGGGCGATCAGATCGAGCTTGTCCGAGAAGTAATAGTGCAGCACACCGTGCGAGTACTCGGAGTTCTGCGCGATCTCACGCAGGCTGGTGCGTGCGTAGCCGAGTTCCGCCAGCGTGTGCAGGGTCGCCCTGGCCAGCTCGGTACGCCGCGCCTGGAACTTGTCGCGGGCGCGTTCTTCCACACGAGCTTTGGGGCCGACGACCTGCGTCACATCGAATCCTGTCGGGTCACGTCGTATCTGCCCTCCGAGTGTAGCGGTAGCGGATCAGCATCCTTTGACAAGCGTCCAAGAATATCTTGACGACTGTCAAAGAAAGTCTTGACGACTGTCAAGACTCTCACTTACTGTGGCCTACGGCACACCACATGTGCCTTACATCACACCCGCGAGCCCCTCGCGCTTGCGGATCTCAACGAAGAGGTATCCACATGACGAGCTACAACCTGGCCGGACGTACCGCATTGGTGACGGGCGGGGCGCAGGGCCTGGGGGCGGGCATGGCACAGGCGCTGGCGGCGGCGGGAGCTTCGGTGGCGATCGGTGACGTCAACGTCGACGGAGGTCAGCAGGCTGTCGATGCGCTCCGCAAGACGGGGGTCAAGGCCGAGTTCGTCGCCTTCGACGTCACCGACGACGCAGCCTGGGAGACGGCGGTCGCCACGACGGTGCAGGCCCTGGGTGGGCTGGACATCGTCGTGAACAACGCGGGTATCGAGGTCACGGATCTGCTGGTCGACCTCGACCCCGTCGCCGCGTCGAAGATGCTGGAGATCAACCTGCTCGGTACGGCCCTGGGCATCAAGCACGCCTTTCGCACCATGCGTCCCGGCGGCACGGCCGGGAACGGTGGAGCGGTGATCAACATCGCGTCGGTCGCCGCGACGATCGCGTTCCCGGGCATCAGCATGTACTCGGCGACCAAGTCCGGTATCGACCGCCTGACCAGGGTCGCCGCGGCAGAATCCGGCAAACTCGGGTACGGCGTGCGGGTCAACTGCATCTACCCGGCATTGACCCCGACCGCCATGGGCAACAAGCTCGCCGTCGACTGCGCCGAACTCGGTCTGTTCCCCTCCCCCGAGGCAGCCGCGCAGGCGGTCGCCGAACTGACCCCGCTCGGCCGCCTCGGCCAGGTCGACGATATGGCCGACGCCGTGGTCTTCCTCGCCTCGGACGCGGCGAAATTCATCACCGGAGCGGGTCTGCCCGTCGACGGCGGCATGGGCATGTAACCCGTCGGTTCCGCACTACCACAACAGCTTTCGCTCATATCCGATCTTTCGAGGAGTACCGCCATGCCCACCGACAAGCGCGTCGTCGTCTACGGAGCCTCCGGTTACACCGGTCGTCTCATCTGTGAATACCTGCGCGAGTACAACATTCCCTTCCTGGCCGCCGGACGCGACCACGGACGCGTCAAGGCCGCGGTCGAGGCCGTACCGGGCATCGACACCGTCGACCACGAGATCGTCGAGGTCGAGCACACCACCGCCGCACTGACCGAGGCGTTCCGGGGCGCGGGCGTCGTGCTCAACACGGTCGGCCCCTTCGCCCGCTACGGTCACGAGGTCGTACAGGCCTGCCTCGAGATCGGGGCGCACTACACCGACACCAACGGCGAGCAGAACTGGATGATCGACGCCGAGAGCAGCTATAGCGCCGACTTCGCCTCGCGCGGACTGCTTCTCACGCCCGGCCTCGCGCAGATGTACTCGATCGGAGAGATCGCCGCGAACATCTGCCTGGAGAACCCCGGCCTGGACACCTTGGACATCCAGGTGTTCTGGAAGGGCCATCCGACCGTCGCGTCGACCAACACCATCCTGACCAACGCGGCGTTCGCCAAGGCGTTCTACCTCGAACAGAACGAGTACGTCGAATGGCCTTCCGAGGAAGGGCTCTACACGGTCAGCGTGCCGGGCCAGCACGAGCTCGGGCTGGCGTTGCCGTGGGGCGGCACCTCGCACCCGGTGTGGTTCAAGAACGACCCGCGCGTGGCCAACGCCCGCGCACTGGGCGGCGTGTTCAATCGTCCACTGATGCAGGGCGTTCCGGTGCTGGTGGCCGCGGCGCTACAGCAGATGGAGGGCAAGTCGGAGGAGGAGAAGTACCGGATCATCGACGAGCAGTCGGCGGCGATCCGCAGCGAGATGCCGCCACGGGAGAACCCCCGGATCAACACCTCGCTGGACTCGGTATACGCCTCGGGCCCGCTCGGGCGCGCGCACTGTGTGATTCACGGCAACTGCAACTACAAGCAGACGGCCCTGCTCAACGCGCACGCCGCCGCGGAACTGCTGCAGGGCCCACCACGGCGCGTCGGATTCGCCTCGAGCTGCCAGGCTTTCGGCCACCGCGAACTGCTCGGGACGCTCCGCTCGTTCGGCCTCGTGCTGGACCCGATTGTCACCGTTCACCACTGAGGTCGACGATGCGTCTCGCGGACTATCTCGACAAAGGCGCGTCGCTCGGTCGTGCGGAGCCCTGCCTCACGACCGGCGGCGTGAGCGCCACTTACGGCGAGGTCCAGGATCGATCCGTCCGTATCGCCGGTGCGCTCCAGCACACCGGCATCGGGGCGGGCGATCGGGTGGCGGTGTTGTCCGCCAACGACCCCCTCGCACTCACCTGTGTGTTCGGCATATCGCGGGCCGGCGCGGTGTGGTGCCCGGTGAACCCTCGCAACGAGGCCGATGAGAACCGGCAGTTGTTCGATCTGTTCGGCTGCCGGCTGCTGTTCTTCCAGGAGAAGTTCGCCGCACTCGTCGACCGGATCCGCGGGGAACTGCCACGCCTGGAATGGCTCGTCTGCCTCGACGGTGACATCGAGTGGGCGACGCGCTTCGACGACTGGGTCGCCGCGCATCGCGCGGCACCCGACGAGTCGCGCCGACCCGAGGGCGGCCTGTGCATGCTGGCCGGCACCGGCGGCACCACCGGGCGGCCGAAGGGCGTGCGGCTCACCGAGGACAACATCATGACCTCGACGGCCCTGGCGCTGATGAGCTATCCGTTCGGCGAGCGGCCGAGATATCTCGCGCTCGCGCCACTGACCCATTCGGCGGGCGTGCTGACCTTTCCGATCCTGAGCCTCGGCGGCGAGGTCGTGATCATGCCGTCGCCCGACATCGGCGAGTTCCTCGCGTTGATCGAGCGGCACCGCATCACGCACGCCTTTCTCCCGCCGACGGTCGTCTACGGCGTGCTGGACCATCCGGACCTGGACGACCGCGACCTCGGTTCGCTGCGGTGCCTGTGGTACGGGGCGGCCCCGATGTCGCCGACCCGGCTGGCGGAGGCACTGCACCGGATCGGGCCGGTTCTCGGCCAGCTGTTCGGACAGACCGAGGCGCCGAACATGATCGCGACGCTGGCGCCCGACGACCACTTCCGCCCGGACGGGTCGGTGGCGACCGAGCGGCTCACCTCGGCGGGCCGGCCGACTCCGCTCACCACGGTCGCCATCATGGACGAGAAGGGCTCGCTGCTTCCCCGGGGAGAGCGCGGCGAGATCGTCGTCCGCGGACCGCTGGTCATGGACGGCTATCACGAAAACCCCGAGGCGACAGCAGAAGTCGGCGCGTTCGGATGGCACCACACCGGCGACATCGGCTATCTGGACGATGAGGGATTGCTGTTCGTCGTCGACCGCGCGAAGGACATGATCATCACCGGCGGGTTCAACGTGTACTCGGCGGAGGTGGAGCAGGCGCTGACCGCGCATCCCGCGGTGAAGGAGTCGGCGGTCGTGGGGCTCCCCGACCCCAAATGGGGCGAACGCGTCAGCGCCGCAGTCGAATTGCGCCCTGGTCACGAGGTCGCGGTCGAGGAGATCATCGCCTTCGTGAAGGAACGGATCGGAAGCGTGAAGACGCCGAAGGACGTCGAGATCTGGTCCGAACTACCCCGATCGAAGGTCGGCAAGGTCCTCAAGAGCGAGGTTCGCGCGACGATGCGAGCCACGCGAACACCCTGAGTCCGGCGGGACGGACGATGCTCCCCTCCGTCCCGCCTACGCGGCCACGACCGCCGGACGCAATGTGTTCATCGGGGGGCGATCCTCCAGCGAGACCGCTGTGGTCAACGCCGTGAATTCGTCTCCCACCAGCGGGAATTGGGTCAGGGCCGCGCCCGAATCGCGAATTCCGGTGCGGCCCAGGACGGTTCCCATGATCTGGCGGCTCATCACGCCCAGGTCGGACAGGGGACGGTTGCGGTGGGTGCGCACCCCGAGGTTGACCTGGCCGATGGCGGACATGCCGAGCAGGTCGTAAGTGTCCAGCAGCAGGCCGATCTCGACGCCGTAGCCGGGGGCGAACGGGACCGCGGTGAGCAATTCCCGGGTTCCGGCGTATTCACCGCCGAGCGGTTGCAACACCGCGGACAGGTCCGGGCGCAGCGCCGCGAGCAGGGGGCGGGCCACGAGTTCGGTGACCCGGCCGCCGCCGTTGTGGTCGACCGTCCGGCCCTGCCGCAGCGGACGACGGTAGTACGCCTTCACCAGATGCATATCCGGCACGGTCAGCAGCGGACCGAGCAGCCGCGGGACGAAGGACGGATCCGGATCGATCAGATCGGAGTCGACGAACGCGATCAGATCACCGGACGTGACCGCCAGCGAACGCCACAACACCTCACCCTTGCCCGGGACCGGATCCAATTCCGGCACAGCCTGTTCGCGGCTGACCACGCGTGCTCCGGCGGCACGGGCGCGTTCGGCGGTGGCGTCGGTGGAACCGGAGTCCAGCACCACCAGCTCGTCCACGAGGCTGCCCAGCAGCGGCAGAATGCTCGCCACCACCTCGGCGACGGTGTTCTCCTCGTTCAGTGCGGGCAGCACCACCGAGACAGTGCGGCCCGCTTTGGCGGCGACGAGTTCGTCGACGGTCCAATCCGGGCGGTCCCAGGTGTTGCTGGTGGCCCAGGTGTTGTCGGGAATACGGTCGGGGTTGGTTGTCATACCAGACCTCGCAGAGTTCGTGCGGGAGGACGGATGCCCTGTATGGCCGCGATCATGTCCACCACTCGCCGGGTCGCGGCGACCTCATGGACTCGAAAGACGCGGGCGCCGGCCGCGGCTGCCCATGCCGTCGCCGCCAACGTGCCCTCCAATCGCTCGGATAGGCCGACACCCAATGTCTCTCCGATGAAATCCTTATTACTCAGCGCCATCAAGACCGGCCACCCGGTATTTACAAGAATGTCCACGGCACGCAACAGTTCGAGCCCGTGATAGGTGTTCTTGCCGAAATCGTGCGTCGGATCGATGAGGATCGAATCCTTCGCCACCCCCGCGGCCGCGGCGCTCTCCGCCGCCCGTACCACCGTCTCGGTGACCTGCGCCACCACATCGGTATAGCGCACCCGATGCGGACGCGTGCGCGGCCGAGCGCCCCCGGTATGACTGCACACGATCCCCGCACCCGTTTCCGCGGCCACACCGGCCAGATCGGGGTCGGCCCCCGCCCAGGTGTCGTTGATCAGATCCGCGCCCTCGGCCACCGCGGCGCGCGCCACCTCCCCACGCCAGGTGTCCACACTGATCAACAGTTCGGGATACCGCTCTCGAATCGCCGCCACGAACGGCACCACCCGCCGAGTCTCCTCGGCCGCGTCCACAACGTCCCCCGGCCCCGCCTTCACCCCGCCGATATCGACCAGATCGGCCCCCTCGGCCACCGCCCGGTCCACCGCCGACAACGCCGCGTCATCGGAAAACGTGGCTCCCCGGTCGTAGAACGAGTCGGGCGTGCGATTCACGATCGCCATCACCAGAGCCCGATCCGTAGCCACCGTTTTCCCGCACAAAGTACGTAACGGTGGCACAGAACTCATACCCAGACTGTACTGGACCCCTTCCCGCCGCTCTCCGCGCTGATCGGCACCCTGCACCCGGGGATGGGGCGCAGCCCACTCGACCCGGCGGCCTGCTACGGCGTATGCGATCCGGATTCGAGTGCGGCGTTGCGGCCGCAGCGCACCAGGAGCAGAACGCTCACGACCAATACCCACGCGGGGAACGCCAGCGTTGTCCACCTGCTCACCTCGGCGCCGATCAGCATGGCCACGGCCATCAGGTAGGTGAGGCCCGCCAGCCACCGCGGCATCCATCCCGTCCTCAGCCAGATCGTCCCCAGCGAAATCATGAACACAGCACCCATGCGCAGCGCGTAGGTCTGGCTCGCGGAAACGATGATCGTCCTGCCGAAGCCGACAACCTCGGCATGGGCGGCCGAATCGACTACACCGGTGTTGCCGAACAGCAAGCCGGCGGCGACAGCGGTGGCAACGAACATCATCGCCAGAAACAGCAGCCCGCTGCCGAGAAATATCGTGAGGAAGAATCTGTCCTCGCCCGGCCCGAACCCATCGCGCACGACGCCGATGAACCAGAGGAAGCTGATCCCCGCGAAGGGCATCAGCACCGTGGCCGTCGTGATCGTCCCGTGCTGACTATGCAGCCAACGAGCTGAATCCGCTGCGTCGCCGGGCATTCTGATGCGAATCAAGATCATCGTAGTGGCGAGCAGGACCGCGAAGACCACTCCGGCCGAGGCGGCGGCACGCGGGGTGGACAGCCGGCGCAGGGGCGGCGGCTCGGTGTCGTGCGGCGAGGTCGGCATAACGGCGTCCTGTCGACGAGGCGGAAGCATATTATGGCAAACGTACGGCTTACTTCTGCGGCTGAGGAGGGTGTCGACATGTCCGATCCTGATTCCAGCTGGGCCGAGCCGGCGGCTGTAGCCATTCCGAAGGAGGGCTACTTCGAATTACGGCGTGGACGATACGGTCCGATTTATCCACGAACGCCGGCATGTTACGGCTTCTCGATCATCGCGAAAGTGAAACCGGGACGGGAAGAGGCCATTCGGGCGTACGGCAAGCAGATCGAAGAGGCCATCGCAGCCAGCCCAGATGTGTTGGCGCCCTTACGTTTACATTATCTGCGATGGCTGCTCTTCGATATCGGATCAGGACTGCATTTTCAGTACCAGGGGATCTTCGACACCGATTTCGACAAATACACCGAGGATGCCGTGACGCTGTTCAGCCAGACCGGCATCACAACCGTGTTCACCAATCTCGAAGGGTTCCCGGAAGATTGGAAGGAGAACCCGCAATCGTTCGTCGAGTTCGTCCGGGCGCACCAGTACCCGAGCTTTCTCGAATACGGTGAATACCCCTATGTCACCGCCGACGAGATCAAGAAGTCGCTGCGGTTGAAGACGGCGTTCTCCGACATGCTCGACCAGATGCAATGAGCCCCGCGGCGACACTCGAACTCGACGACATCCAGCACATCCTGCTGACCCGCACCCCGGCGATGACCGGCCGCTACGAGTTCCTGTCCTTCGACGACCCCGACGGCGGGCGGGCCTGGTTGACCGGTCTGCTGGACCGGGTCCAGTCGGCCGCGGACGCGCGCGCCACGATGGACAGTTCCCAGCGCTGGATCACGCTGGCGTTCACCTGGTCCGGTCTGCGCGCGCTCGGACTGCCCGGGCCCGCGCTGGACAGCTTCCCGGACGAGTTTCGCGAAGGTATGGCCGCCCGCGCCGACATCCTCGGCGATACGGGGGCCGATCACCCCGACAACTGGCTGGGCGGACTGGCGGGTGACGACCTGCACGCCATCGCAATCCTGTTCGCGCGCAACGCCGCCGAACACCGGCGCGCCACCGGTGCACATCGCGAACACCTCGCCCGCTGCCCCGGGGTGCGGGTGTTGTCGCACCTGGATCTGAACGCCTCGCCGCCGTTCGACTACGCCCACGACCACTTCGGTTTCCGGGACCGGTTGTCCCAGCCGGTCATCGAGGGATCCGGCGAAGTCCCCACGCCGGGCTCGGGGGCACCGCTGAAAGCCGGTGAATTCATCCTCGGCTATCCGGACGAGGCGGGCCCACCCCATCGGTTACCGCAGCCGGAAGTGTTGTCCCGCAACGGAAGTTACCTGGCCTACCGGCGGCTGCGGGAGCACGTCGGCGCGTTCCGGGACTTTCTGCGCGAACACGCCGACGGCCCCGACGGACAGGAACTGCTCGCCGCGAAGCTGATGGGGCGCTGGCGCAGCGGTGCGCCGCTGGTGCTGTCCCCCGATGCGGACGATCCGCAGTTGGGTGCGGATCCTCTGCGCAACAACGATTTCGACTACGGACGAATGGATCCGCACGGTTACGCGGTGCCACTGGGTGCGCACGCACGACGCCTCAACCCACGCGATACGGCCGTGAACATGAACCGGCGCAGAATGATTCGACGCGGAGCCACCTACGGCCCCGCGCTCCCGGAGGGCGCGGTGGACGACGGCGTCGATCGCGGTATCGCCGCATTCATCATCTGCGCCAGCCTGATCCGGCAATTCGAGTTCGCCCAGAACGTCTGGATCAACGACGCGAGCTTCCACGAACTCGGCAACGAACACGACCCCATCTGCGGCGCCCAGGACGGCACCCTGGACTTCACCGTGCCCGCACGCCCCATCCGCACGGTGTACAAGCGCCTGCCCGCTTTCACCACCCTCGAAGGCGGGGCGTATTTCTTCCTCCCCGGCATCAGGGCACTGCACTACCTGGCCACACTCGACGAGTGAAAGGCGGTTCGAGGCCGTGAGCACTCCATCCTCGGCGCGCACCTACAACCAGGACCACATCCCCCGTGCGCGGGACGGACGACGGCGGATCAGCATCTACTGGACCTGGAGCTATCCGTGGGAAGCCCAACGCGATCCCGCCGAAATCTACAATCGGTTCTCCACCATCACTGAAGTCCGGAACGTCTCATGGCCTGCCTACGAGACTCCCGAGTACGACCCGGCGCACTTTCTGCAGGGCATCGCAGGCACACTCGAGCTGTTCCATCGCTCGACCCTGGCATTTCAGCGCCTTGCCGGCGAGGCGACCGGTCACCCGGTCGCGGTCTTCCAACGCGTCGATCAAGCCGGATATCGGCTACCGGTCGACGACCGTATCCTCGCCGACACCGACACGCTGATGATATTCGGGCTCGACCATCTGCTGTCCCGGCAGGAGGCCGCGCCCGAGGAGATCGAGGCCATCCGGAACTGGCTGCGACGCGAAGGCACCTGCCTGCTGCTCGCACCGCACCACGACGTCGGCTTCACCGACGACTTCGCCCAGCGGCAGACCGAATACCAGCATCACGGCGACCCGCTGGTACCCCGGCAGCAACGATTCAGCCGATACACCCGCTCGCTGATGACGGCACTCGATGTGCCCGTACACAACACGTGGGGGCTGCGGCCCGCGGTCGTCGACGGCACGACGCGGATCGCTCCGCTCACTCGTTTTCCCGAACTGGACGGCCCCCACTTGCTCGACCAGGTCACCACCTTCAATTTCCACCCTCACCTGCCGCATTACGAACTCACCGCACCGGAAAGCGGGTCCTTGCGGGTCCTCGGCCGTCAACCGGTCGATCTCACCCGTCCCCACCCGTTCACCGCGGCCGGAAACACCGAATTCAACGCGTTGATCTGGATGCCGCCCGACGGCACGCGCGCCGGGGATATCGTGCTGATCGATTCCACCAACTTCACCACCCTCTTCGGTGGCACGGACAGTTTGCGGAACCTCTGGCGCAATCTCGCCGTCATGAAATGAAATTCGGTCATGTCTCATCGTCCGAGGCCCCGGCATGACGCCGGCGGCCGGCGAGCTGCGCGGGATCGATCTCGGTGAAACGGGATACGGCGATGACCACCACCACACCGAAATACAACAGATCGAGCGCCATCTGAATACCGACGATGACTCTCGCGGCGTCACTGACCGGCGAGATTGTGCCGGTTCCCGCGGTAGTGAGCATGCCGAGCGAGAAGAACAATGCGCCGACGTGGGACAGCGGCTCGGTGAAGTGCTCCGTGGTGCCGGCGTCGTAATATATCTTCGCGAAGGTGATCAGAATGTCCAAGCCCGTGATCAGCAGGACGATCACGGTCCACAAACGATCTCGAAGAGCCAGCACCGCCACGACAGCCAGGATCGTCACCACCGTGGGTGGCACACAGGTCAGCAGGACAGCGTGCGCGGCCAGACCGTGTCGGCTGGAACTCGCCCAGTAGTAGATCCAGAATGCCGTGTGTAGGGGAACCAGCACCGCCAGAGCCAGTTTGACGCGCCGACGAGCCGGATCGCGGGACCTTTCCTCGGCCGACTCGGCACCGCCCTGGGCTTGGTGGGAGACAGTGCGGTCGGCCCCCGGAATCTCCCCCTCGCTCGGCTCGGGCATGGCAACACTCTAGGACACTGCCGACCGATCGCCGGCGAACGCGAGGCCGCGCCCCGAACCCGGCATTCTCCGGCACGGGGCGAGCGACGCCCCTCCCGGGCGGTATCGCCATGAATCCGCGATCGCGACCGGCGCGGTGCGGCGGCTCAGGGCGCGGGCTTCGCGCCTGCGGCGACCTCTTCGGGGTATGCGTCGTAGAACGGGACGTAGCCGTCGGTGCGGCCGGAAAGGGCGTAGCGGGTGGTGGTTTCGTCCGGGGTGAAGCCTTGTTTGCGGAGGTCCACCTTGCGGCTCTTGAAGGTGCTGGTGGTTTCGAGTTCGTCGACCACCCGAATGAACAGGGGGCAGCGTAACCCGGTAGCCGGTCGTAGAGGTGGGCGGCCAGGGCTTTGCCGTCGAAGTCCGTGCCGGGCCGCAGAGTTACCGCGGCCATCCCGGCCTTACCGTCCGTTCCGGGGATGTCGACCCCGTAGACCACCGCCTGAGTGATCCACTCGACGCCGTCGAACGCGCCCTCGACCTCCGTGGTCGCCACATTCTCACCCTTCCAGCGGAAGGTGTCGCCGAGGCGGTCGACGAAGGCGATGTGATGCCAATGCTGGTCGCGCACAAGGTCTCCGGTGTCGAACCAGCAGTCACCGTCACGAAATGCGTTGCGCACCAATTTCGCCTCGGTCGCCGACTTGTCCGTATAGCCGTCGAAGGGCGACCGGCCGGTCACCTTGGCCAGCAGCAGACCGGTGCCGCCGGAGCGCACGCGCCGGGCCCGGCCGTCCTCGAACCGCCGCGCCTTGCCCGTGGCGTCGTCCACCTCGACGATCGCATACGGCAGCGGCCCGAATCCGGCGGTGCGATCCACGCCGAACGCGTTGATGAAGCCGATATTTCCCTCGCTCGCGGCATAGAACTCAACGATCCGGCCGATGCCGAAACGTCGCCGGAACTCGTCCCACAGCTCCGGGCGCAACCCGTTGCCGACCGCCAGTCGCACCGAATGCGCTCGCTCCTGCGGCTTTTCGGGCTGATTGAGCAGATACCGGCACAGCTCGCCGATGTAGATGAACCCCGTGGCACGGCTCGCGATGACCTCGTCCCAGAAGCCGGACGCGGAGAATTTACGGCCCAGCGCCAGGGTCGCCCGCGATCCGAGGACAGCGCCCAATGCCACGGTCAGCGCGTTGTTGTGATACAGCGGCAGGCAGCAGTACAGCGTGTCCGCACCGCGCAGACGGATACCCAGACCGCCGAGCCCCGCCATCCCCTTGATCCACCGCAGATGCGTCATCACGCTGGCCTTGGGCAGGCCGGTGGTGCCGGAGGTGAAGATCAGGAAGGCCCGCTCGCTGGCCCGAACATCCTGGCAGGCAGGTGGATTCGCGGTCGATGCGGTGCGTGCGCGGTCGGCGAGTTCCTCGGCGAAGAGCAGATTCGCGGGCGGCTCGGACAACGAGTCCAGCGCCTCCCGGCACTCCGCGCCGATCACGTTCACCACGCTGCCGAGCAGTCCGACACTGTGCGCCAGGACGCGGTCGCGCTGGTGATGATTGAGCAGCCCGACCGTCGCGCCCAGCTTGACCGTCGCCAGCACCACGAACAGCGTCTCGGGCCGGTTGGTCATCAACACCCCGACCACAGCACCGCGCGAGACGCCGTGCTCGGCCAGCACCGCGGCGTACCGGTTCACCTCGAGATTTGCTGCGCCGTAGGTGAATTCACGGTCTTCGAAGCGCAGGAACGGCCGATCCGGTACCCGGTCGGCGGCGCGCTGGAAATAGGACCCGATCGAGGCCCGGTCGCCGGGACGCACCAGCATCCCGGCGGCTCCACGCAGCATGACGGGCGCGTCCGCAGCCAGCGCGGGCAGTTTGCGCAGCAGATCGAACAGGGTGACGTTCGTCGAGACGTCCGCGGCCACGATGTCCTCCAACGGGTTCCGGATTCAGACCGACAGGGATGCGAGGGTGTCGAACGCCTGCGGAAGATCCGGCGTGACCCGGATCCGGTCGAGCGAGGCCCGGGTGACGAACCCGCTGTCGAGCAGTTGCTCGATCCAGGCGAACAGGCCCTGATAATGCCCGAGCGGATCGAGCACCACCACCGGCTTGTCGTGCGTGCCGAGATATCCGCCGGTCCAGGTTTCGAAGAACTCCTCCAGCGTGCCGATGCCGCCCGGCAGGGTGAGGAAGGCGTCGGCGCGATCCTCCATCACCTGTTTGCGCTCGCGCATGGTGTCGGTGACGATCAGCTCCTCGGCGTCGACGTCGGCGACCTCGTGATGCACGAGATGTTTCGGAATGACGCCGACCGTGCGCGCGCCACCGGCGCGGGCCGAGGTCGCGACCGCGCCCATCATCGATACGTTTCCGCCGCCGGATACCAATTGCCAACCTCGCCTGGCGATCTCGGTGCCGACCTGGGCGGCCAGCCGCAGATGCGCCGCATCCCCGGCACTGGCCGAACAGTAGACGCACACCGCCAACGGGCGCTCACTCACCACTTGTCCTCCGTCCCCATCGAATCCTCACCGCGGCTCTCGGCAGCGCGAACCACGATGTCGACCACCGTTTCCACACTGTCGGTGACCTCCACCAGACTCAGGTCCCCGGGCGCGATCTTGTCCGACCCCATCAACGAATCGTGCAGCCAGTCGACCAGGCCCGACCAGTACCGGGTGCCGAACAAGATGATCGGGAAGCGAGTGATCTTGTTCGTCTGCACCAGGGTCAGCGCCTCGAACAACTCGTCCAGTGTGCCGAATCCGCCCGGCAGGCAGATGAACGCCTGTGAATACTTGACGAACATGGTCTTGCGGGCGAAGAAGTAGCGGAAATTTATCCCCAGATCCACCCACTCGTTCAGCCCTTGTTCCATCGGCAGTTCGATGCCCAGGCCGATCGAATACCCGCCCGCCTCGTGCGCACCGCGGTTGGCCGCCTCCATCACCCCCGGCCCACCGCCGGTGATCACCGCGAATCCGGCGCGCGAGAGCGCCCCGCCGATCGCCTGCGCGGCCTGGTACTCCGGATGATCCACCGGCGTGCGCGCGGACCCGAAAACGGTTACGGCCGGGGGGATCTCGGCGAGCGCGCCGAACCCCTCCACGAATTCGCTCTGGATCCGCAACACCCGCCACGGGTCGGTGTGCACCCAGTCGGTCGGTCCGCGCCCGTCGAGCAGATGCTGATCGGTGGTACCGATCCCCCGCTTACGATCGCCCCGCAATATGATCGGCCCCCGGTATTTGGGGGCCGACCGAGGAGATCGGGAGGCAACGGGTTCGGCTTCGCTGGACATGAAATAAACGCTAGCAGTTGTGTTGCCGGGTCAGGATCGGGTGAGATATCCGCGCAGGATGCTGGTGACCATGGTGATCTGCGCGGTGGGGACGTGCTCGTCGACGGTGTGCGCGAGGTTCGGGTCGCCCGGGCCGAAGTTGACCGCGGGGATGCCGCGAGCGGCGAAGCGCGAGACGTCGGTCCACCCGTATTTGGCGCGAACACCGCCGCCGCCGTGCGAATGCACCTGCTCGACAAGATCCTTGGCGGCGGGAGCGGTCAGTCCGGGCAATGCGCCGGATGCGCCGTCGGTGCGTTCGAAACTCAGGTCCAGACCCGAGAACACCTGCCGCACATGCTCGGTCGCCTGCTCGAGCGAACGGTCCGGGGCGAAGCGGAAATTCACGTCCACCGTGGCCTCGTCCGGCACCACGTTACCTGCCACGCCGCCGCCGATCCGCACCGCCGACAGTCCCTCGCGATAGCTACAGCCGTCGATGTCCACCTCGCGCGGACGATAGTCGCTCAGGCGTTGCAGGATCGGAGCGAGAGCATGAATCGCGTTGTCGCCCTTCCAGGCTCGCGCGGTGTGCGCGCGGGTGCCGCTGACCGTGAGCCGAACGCGCAGGGTGCCCTGACATCCGGCCTCGATCCAGCCGCCGGACGGTTCGCCCAGGATCGCCAGATCACCGTCGAGCCATTCGGGTAGTTCGCGTTCGATCCGGCCCAGGCCGTTGAACTCGGCGGCGATCTCCTCGCAGTCGTAGAAGATCAGCGTCAGATCGCACACCGGATCGGCGACCGTCGCGGCCAGGTGCAGGAATACCGCGTCACCGGATTTCATGTCGACGCTGCCACACCCGTAGAGCGTCTCCTGCCCGGCCAGCGTCTCGAACCGGCCCGGGACGTTGTCCGCGATCGGCACGGTGTCCAGATGGCCGGCCAGGATGACGCGGGTGTCCCGGCCGCGATCGGTGCGGGCCAGCACCGTGTTGCCACAGCGCAGCACCTCGAAACCGCTGGTCTGCTCGCGCAGCGCCCACGTCACCGTGTCGACGATCGCCGCCTCGTCCTTGGAGACGCTCGGGATGTCCACGAGGGCGGCGGTGAGGGTGATGGGATCGGCGCGCAGATCGATGGTCACCCGTACCAGCCTAATTGTTCGAGGATTCGGGGCCGGCGGTCCGCGGCGGCTCGGGCGGTACCCGCGGACGCCGTCCGGCCCGGCCTGCCCATACACTCGGGCCGTGAGCATTCAGGGAGCATCCGCAGTCGGCCTGGCGACCGTCACCGTGAACGGCACGGTCCTGGACACCTGGTACCCGTACCCCGAACTGGGTGAATTCGATGCCGGCGGCACCGAGAAACTGGACCCGGCCGATCCCGAATACGCTCGATTCGCCGATCTCGTCGGCGTCGACGAGGCCCGCCGGGTGGAGGTGGTCGCGGTGCGCACCACCATTTCCGACCTGTCCGCCGCACCGGCCGACGCGCACGATGTCTACCTGCGGCTGCACCTGCTCTCGCATCGTCTGGTGCGTCCGCACGGGCTGAGCCTCGAGGGCCAGTTCGGCCTGCTGGCCAACGTGGTGTGGACCAATCACGGCCCGTGCGCGGTGGAGGAGTTCGAGCTGGTGCGCGCCCGGTTGCGCGCCCGCGGCCCGGTCACGGTGTACAGCCTGGACAAATTCCCCCGCATGGTCGACTACGTGCTGCCCTCGGGCGTGCGCATCGGGGATGCGGATCGGGTGCGCCTCGGCGCGCATCTGGCCGAGGGCACCACAGTCATGCACGAGGGTTTCGTCAACTTCAACGCCGGGACGCTCGGTGCGTCGATGGTGGAGGGTCGCGTCTCCGCGGGTGTGGTGGTCGGCGACGGTTCGGACGTCGGCGGCGGCGCTTCGATCATGGGCACGCTGTCCGGTGGCGGTAAGCAGGTCATCTCGATCGGCGAGCGCTGCCTGCTCGGCGCGAACGCCGGTCTGGGCATCTCGCTCGGTGACGACTGCATCGTCGAGGCCGGGCTCTACCTCACCGCGGGCACCAAGGTCGCCCTCCCGGACGGCAACACCGTCAAGGCCGCGGACCTGACCGGCCGCTCGAATCTGCTGTTCCGGCGCAATTCGCAGACCGGTGCGGTGCAGGTCGTCGCGCGCAAGGGCACCGGCATCGAACTCAACGCCGCACTGCACGCGAACTGAGCCGTACGTCGAAATGCCTTGGTTACCAAGGCATTCGCTCATTCCGTTGGCAAGCTGTGCGACTCCGCACGACTCGAGTTACGGTTGCTCATGGTGCGGGGCGGGTGAGAGGCCGAAGCGCGACGGCACCGGAGATGTCGACATTCGGCCGGAGGCGAGTTTCGAAGTGGCGCTGCACACCGATCGAACGAGATTCGCCGTCACGGTCGCGCCGCCCGAGGATTACGTACCTCGCTCGGTATTTCGCGAGGTGGCCGAGACCGTACATTGGGGCCTGATCCACCTGGGGTACGGCAGCGTACTCGCCGACGATCTGAGCCTGCCCAACCGGACGCACATCATATTCGGCAGCAATACGATGGCGTGGTGGGGACTCGAGCCACCCGAAGGTTCGATTCTCTACAATCTCGAGCAGATCGTTCCGGGTGAGGGATGGGCGACCGACTGGCTGCTGGACATGTTTCGCCGCCATACCGTCTGGGATTACAGTCGCCACAATGTCGAAACCCTCGCGACGCTCGACGTGCCGAATGTGCGGCATGTGCCGATCGGCAGCGTGCCGGAGCTGGAGCGCATCGTCCCTGCCGAGACGCAGGACATCGACGTACTGTTCATCGGGAGCCCGAACCGCAGGCGAGCCTGGATCATCGAACAGCTACAGGCCATCGGACTGAACGCGCAGCTGCACTGCAACGTGTACGGCAAAGCCCGCGACGCCTTGCTGGCCCGCGCGAAGATCGTATTGAACATCCATTTCGGCCCGCGGATATTCGAAATCGTCCGCATCTCGTATCTGCTGTCCAACGGCATATTCGTGATATCGGAGGATTGCATCGACACCGCCGCCACCGAAGAATTCGCCGACGCGGTCGAATTCGTCGGCTACGACGATTTCGTCCATGCGTGCCTGCGATATCTCGCCGATCCCACCGCACGCGAGGCGCGGATAGAAAAGGGCCGGGCCCTCATGCGCAGCCGACCGGTCGAGAAATATCTCCACGCGGCGCTGCAATCGCCCTCGGAATTGAGCGGCATCGGCCGGGATTGATCACCGCCCGGAACCGAGGCCGATCCGGAGCGAATTCACCTCGATTTCCGCCGGCGGTCAGCCGAGCAGCTTCTTCTGTACCTTGCCCATCGCATTGCGCGGGAGGGATTCGACCAGGCGCACCTCGCGGGGGCGTTTGTGTACCGAAAGCTGCTGTGCCACATGGTCGATCAACGCACGTTCGAGTTCTTCGGGGGCGCCCGCGCGCGGTACCACGAACGCGACGATGCGCTGGCCCAGATCGTCGTCCGCGACGCCCACCACGGCGGCCTCGGCGACCGCCGCGTGGCCGAGCAGGGCGGTCTCGATCTCGCCCGCGCCGATCCGGAAGCCGCCGGATTTGATCAGATCCACCGATTCCCGGCCGACGATGCGGTGGAAACCCTCGGCGTCGATGGCCGCGACGTCGCCGGTGCGGAACCAGCCGTCCTCGGTCCAGCATTCGGCGGTGGCCTCGGGCCGGTTCAGGTAGCCGCCGAACAGCATCGGCCCGCGCACCTGCAACCCGCCGATGCTCTCGCCGTCGTGCGGGACGGGTTCGCCGGATTCGTCCCGCAGCCTGGTCCGCACCCCCTCGACCGGAGTTCCGACCCAGCCGGGACGGCGTTCGGAGTCCACGCGGGTGGACAGGGTGATCATGGTCTCACTCATGCCGTAGCGCTCCACCGGAGCCTGGCCGGTCAACTCGCGCAGCCGCTCGAACACCGGCACCGGCAGCGGCGCGCTACCGGATACCAGCAGTCGCGCATTCGCCAGTTCCCTTGCGGCGGAGGCATCCTCGACCACACGCGACCACACCGTCGGCACCCCGAAGTAGATCGTGCCCTTCGCCGCGGCATAGGCGGCGGGCGTCGGCTTACCGGTGTGCACGAGCGGGCTGCCCACCCGCAGCGGCCCCAGCACACCCAGGATGAGACCGTGCACGTGGAACAGCGGAAGTCCGTGCACCAGAACATCGTTCGCGGTCCACGCCCATGCCTGCGCCAGCGCGTCCAGTCCGGCCGCGATCGCGCCCCGGCTCAGCACCACTCCCTTGGGCGCACCGGTGGTGCCGGAGGTGTACAGGATGAAAGCCGTTGTGTCCGGGCCCGGTTCGGGATAGGTGTGCCAGGAGCGCGCGTGCATGCGCACCGGGATCACCGGCAGTTCCGTGCCCTCGGGGGCCTCGCCCAGCCATGCCCGCGCCCCGGAATCGGCCAGAATGTGGGCGATCTCGGCCGGTCCGGAGTCCGGCGGCACCGGAACCACCGTGACCCCGGCGATCAGGCAACCCAGAATGGCCAGCACCGTCGTGGCGCTCGGCCGCGCCAGCACCGCGACCCGCTCCGCCTGCGCGACGCGTTCGGCCACCGAGGTCGCCGCACCGATCAGATCGCTGCGCGAGAGGGTATGCCCATCGATCGTGACGGCATCGGGAATATCCGCCCCGGCGGCGACAGCGGCCGGATTCAACGACTTCAGCAGCGGCAACGATCCAAACGACACCGGTTCAACCTATCAAGCCGCACACGCCCACCACCGCGAACGGCCCCGCGGATTCCGATCGCCGCCCCGACGCCGCGGATCGGCGGACGAACGGGGAGGCAAGCCGGCGAGTACGAATCCGGCACCTACCCACGGCTTCGCCCGAGCACCGGTATTCGCGCCGGAAAATGATGTGGCTCAGGGAATCCGGAACCCCGGCACCACGTGGTCACGGGCGAAGCGGCGCATCGCGGCGTCGTCGTCCAGCGGGATCACCGTCTGCGGGGTCAGCGCCATGGACAGGGCGGTGCGCGCGATCATCTCGGCCAGCGGCAGCGGATCGTACCGCGCCAGTTTGCCTTCCCGCTGCAGCCGTTCGATGAATTCGGCCAGGTAGTCGCGCCCGAGTTCGATGACCGGCGCACCGCGCACGGTCAGGTAGGGCAGCACCATCTCCGGTTCGGTGGTCAGCAGCCGATCCAGCAGCCGATTGCTGCGCAACCCGTCCAGGAAGGCGACGAACAACTCGACGATCTGCTCTTCGGCATCGGCCTCGGAGTCGATCTGCCGCTGCACGACCGTATCCACCTGGACGATGAACTCACGCGCCTGCCGGAGCCCCACCGCCTGGATGAGGTCGGACTTGCCCGCGAACCGCCGGTACAGGGTGGCCAGCGAGAGCCCGCCGCGCCGTGCGACCTCCACCATGCTGGTGCGCTTGATCCCGAAATCGAGGAAGGCGAGCAGCGCGGCATCGAGCACCGTGGCCTGATTGCGATCCTCCGGAGCCGCGTCACGCACGAGCGGCAGCAGTTTGGCCAGCTTGGTCACAACCGTATCCTCTCTGCACCAAGAGACGATGACAAGAAAATCACCGCATACGTGCAACTTTACGATCGTAGCGTTTGACAGGTCCAGATCTCGATGAGAAGGTGAGAAGGAAAGTTTCTCACACTTCTTCCGCCGGGTGGCGCGAAGAGAGATCGAGGAGACGAGTCAACGATGACCGCCGCTGCCCAGCGATGGGCCGAGCCCGAGCCGACCCCGCCGGTGACCCTTACCCCGGAAACGGTCCGTGAACACATCGATGGCATCGCCGCGTTCATCGGCGGTGCCGCCAACGTCGTCATGCAGTTGAGCCATCCGCCGGTCGGCTACGGCGTCGTGGAGAGCACCGTGGACAGCGGCAAGGCCTCGCTGCATCCGGTCAAGCGGCTGCGCACCACGCTGACCTACCTCGCGGTCGCCTGGATGGGCACCGAGGAGGACTGCGCGGCGTACCGCGAGGCCGTCAACGGCTCGCACCGCGCGGTGCACTCCAAGCCCGGCGCCGCGGTCAAGTACAACGCCTTCGACCCGAACCTGCAGCTGTGGGTGGCCGCCTGCCTCTACTGGGGCGTGGACGACCTGTACACCCGCATGCGCGGCCCGATGGAACCAGCGCTGGCCGACGAATTCTATCGCTACAGCGCGCGGCTGGGCACCACCCTGCAGATGCGTCCGGAGATGTGGCCCGCCGATCGTGCTGCCTTCCAACAGTATTGGGAGGAGAACATCGCCAAGCGCACCATCGACGACACGGTGCGGGACTACTTCAACGAGATGATCGACCTGAAGTGGCTCTCCCCCATTCCCCGGCTCCTGTTCGCCCGCGTACACCGGTTCGGCGTGACAGCCCTGCTGCCGCAACACCTTCGCGATCAGATGGGGATGACCTGGACCGCCGAGGACGAACGCCGCTTCACCCTGCTGCTGCGCTCGATCTCGATGGTGTGGACGCGGATGCCTCCGGTCATCCGCGCCTCCCCGCTCAACACCTGCCTGGCCTACATGCGACTACAGCGCAGACTGGGCCGCCCCCTGGTCTGAGCCGCAGAGCAGTCCGCCTCGACCCTGTGCCGCACGTTCCCCGTGCGGCACAGGCGTTTCCGGTCCGGACGGGCGAATCTCCGCATCCGCCGAGCGAACTTCCGGCGCAGGCGGCAGGATGAAACTCATGCGCGTAGTGATCCAGCTTCACCCCGCCACCGAACTCCTTGCCGCCGTTGCCGATCCCGGCACGCGGGTCGCGGCGACCGATGTGGTCGGGGATCTGCCCGGTTTCGCCCTCGAGGACACCTACGACCCGATCCACATTCCGGGACTCGCGCCGGGATCGCCCGGCGGCCCGGAGGTCTTCTCCGCCCATCCGGCGGACGGTTCGGTCCTGGTGCGCGGGGAGATTCCCGACGACGACGAGGGCGTTCTCCCCGCTCTGCGCGGTTCAGCGACCGTCGCGGGGGTTTTCGCCGATCCTGTGATCGAGACCGTGCTCACCTGCGGCGGCGATCCCGCCGTCGGCACCTGGCACGATGTCGAAACGCTCTTGCACACCGCCGATCTGACCTCCGCCGGGCTGACCGGCAGCGGGGTCGCCTTGGCGATCGTGGACACCGGCATCAACGCCGATCGCGTCGACCAGGCGCGCGGCGGGACGTTCACCATCGACACCAAGCGCAGCTGGAATCCCCAGGGCGTCACCGGAACCGCGGGCCAGTTCCCGGTGGACCACGGCAGCATGTGCGCCTTCGACGCGCTGATCGCCGCACCGCAGGCCACATACCTCGATATCCCGGTCATGAAGAGCACCCGCCAGGGCGGCTCCACCATGGACGGGCTGCTGTCCGATGCCGTGGCCGCGTACGCTCATCTGCGCACCGTGCTCTCCGATCAGCCCGAGGCCACTCGCGCGCTGGTGATCAGCAACAGCTGGGGTTCGTTCTCCCCGCAGTGGGACTTCCCGGTCGGCCAACCCGGGAACTATTCCGACAATCCCAACCACCCGTTCAACGTCATCGTCCGCTCGCTCGACGCCGCCGGCGCGGACATCCTTTTCGCCGCCGGGAACTGCGGTAAGGACTGCCCGGACGGCCGTTGCGGTTTCACCGATCACCCGATCGGCGGGGCCAATTCCAGCCCGAACGTGCTGAGCATCGGCGGTGTGGACACCAAGGGACAGCGGGTCGGCTACTCCTCGCAGGGGCCGGGTCGCCTCAGCGATCGCAAACCCGACGTCTGCGCCTACACCCATTTCCTGGGCTCCACGGTGTTCAGCGCGAACGATCCGGACACCGGCACCTCCGCGGCCTGCCCGGTCGCCGCGGGCCTGGTCGCGGCCATCCGCACCACCCACCCGGCCACCGCCCTGCCCCCGGCCCAGCTGCGAGCCCTGTTGCAGCGCACCGCAACCCACCACGACCAGTCCGGTTTCGACTACGACTACGGTTACGGCACGCTCGACGCATCGGCGATCCTCGCCGAACTCCGGAAGAGCGGCGCAGCCCGCGGTTGACATCGGACAGTCGAGAGCGAGCCGGCGACGAACGGCCCGAGCCAGAAGAACTCGGGCCCTTCTCCGGAGCGGAAATTCCAGTACCGTGGACTCATGCCGCTACTGACCGTCCGGCTGCCGCGGGGCGCGACCCTGACCGATGCTCTGCGGGAATTGCGGCTGAGTGAGGCCGATGCCGACATCGGTTACGGGCTGATCTGTCTCGATCCCGACGAGGGTTTGTACACATTGCGCATCACCGACGGGGCCGCGCAACGGATGAGCGAATCCGATTCCGAGGCCACGGTCTACGCGGACCCGCGGATCGAACCCGCGGACCCGGATTCCCCTGTGTGACAGGGAAATCCGATTACGCCGCGGTGAGTCGCTCGGCCGCGGCGGCGATCCGCTCGTCGGTCGCGGTCAGCGCGATGCGGACGTGGTCGACACCGGTGGGGCCGTAGAAATCGCCGGGGGCGGCCAGGATGCCGCGTTCGGCCAGCCAGTCCAGGGTGGTCCGCCCGTTCTCCTCGCGCGTGCACCACAGGTACAGGCCCGCCTCCGAATGATCGATCCGGAAACCTGCCTCCTGCAACGCTTTTCGCAGGATTTCGCGGCGGGCGCGATAACGTTCGCGCTGCTGCGCCTCGTGTGTGTCGTCGGTCAGCGCCGCGGTCATCGCCGACTGCACCGGGAACGGCATCATCATTCCGGCATGTTTGCGCACCTCGAGCAGTTCGCGCACCAGGGCCGGATCGCCGGTGACGAATCCGGCGCGATATCCGGCCAGATTCGAGGTCTTCGACAGCGAATGAATGGCCAGCAGGCCGGTGTGGTCACCGTCGCAGACGCGCTGGTCCAGAATCGAGACGGCGGGCTCGTCCCAGGCCAGGCCCAGGTAGCACTCGTCGGATGCGACGACCGCGCCACGTTGGCGGGCGAAGTCCACCACCTTGCGCAGATGGTTCACGCCCAGGACCTTGCCGGTCGGATTGGACGGCGAGTTGAGGTAGATCAGCGCCGGGGATTCGGGGCCGAGCCGGGTCATCCCATCGGCGCGCAGTATCCGGGCGCCGGCCAGCAGCGCACCCACCTCGTAGGTCGGATACGCCACCTCGGGGATGACCACCAGATCCGAAGCGCCCAGTCCCAGCAGCCGCGGCAGCCCGGCGATCAACTCCTTCGTACCGATCGCGGGCAGCACCGCCTCGACCGCCACACCCGTGATGCCGAACCGCCGGGCCAGCGCCTCGACCGCGGCGGTCCGCAGTTCGACCGTGCCGTGGGTGGTCGGATATCCGGGCACCTCCGCGACGGCGGCCAGCGCCGATCGGATCACCGGATCGACCGGATCGACCGGCGTACCCACCGACAGGTCGACGATGCCGCCGGGATGTTCCGCCGCCCGCGCCTTCGCGGAAGCGATGGTGTCCCAAGGGAAATCGGGTAGCAGACTGCTGACCCGGTGACGCTCCGACAACGTTTCTACTCGCCCGCCATCGGCGGCAGCGCCGCGATGAACGGCGGGTCGAAGTCCACCTTGCCGACCTTCGTCGCACCACCCGGGGAACCCAGGTCGTCGAAGAAGTCGACATTGGCGTTGACGTACCCGCTCCACTGGTCCGGCGTGTCGTCCTCGTAGAAGATCGCTTCCACCGGGCACACCGGCTCACATGCACCACAGTCCACGCACTCGTCGGGATGGATGTACAGCATGCGACCACCCTCGTAGATGCAATCCACGGGGCATTCCTCGATGCACGCCTTGTCCTTCACGTCAACGCACGGTTCAGCGATGATGTACGGCACTGCCGCTCTCCTAGTCTGTCCTTGCCTGCGGGATACTCCGCCCGCGCAACAGTATCCCGGCATCACACGTTACTACTGGTCAGCCTTGCCTAACTTCGGCCACCTACCGCACGCGGCACCACGGAACATCGTAGCCACCGAACTGCGCTCGTCCGAGCGGCAGCGGCGCCTCGGAGAGCCCGCGCCGCCGCATACCGTGCCCGGCGGTCCACTCCCGCAGCGGAAAGCCGATCCCGGCGGATATCTCCCCAGGTCGGCGATGGTTTTCGCCGAGCCGGATCCAGGCCGGGCAGGCCGATCTCCGCCGTCGAGGCGCCGCGACCCCGACCGGTCACGGCAGCGCTCGCACGGACCTGCATCAGGACCGCGGACCGATCGCCAACGCTCCGGCCGCCGCGTGCGACGACGGTCGGTCCGCAGGCTCCCACGACTCCTCCGCCCCTTGCCACGGGCTGCCCTGCGGATTCACCCGCAACGCCAGGCCGGTGTCCGGATCGGCAAGGGCCGCAACATGTCCCGCGACGTGCGGGTCGATCCACGGATCTCCGGTCAGCACGTACCGCGGATGTGCGGTGAGCCGCTCGGTGAGTTCGTAACCGCACTGCGCGGTGAGTTCGGCGAGGATGTCCAGATTCGGCCACGGCCGTTCGGGATTCACGTGATCGGGCGTCAGCGGTGAGACTCCGCCCCAATCGTCGATACCGGCGTCGACCAGCGCGCGGCATTCCTGCAGCGAGACCAGGTTCGGCGGAGCCTGGATCCGCATCTCGGGCCCGAGCAGCAGCCTGGTCACGGCGATGGCCGCGCGGAACTCCTCGAGACCGGCGTCGGGGGTGTTGCGCATCGCGGTGCCCTGTTTGGCCAGGAAGTTCTGCACGATCACCTCCTGCACGTGCCCGAATGTGTTGTGCGCCTGGCGAATCGCCATGATCGACTCGGCCCGCTCGGTGAGCGTCTCGCCGATGCCGACCAGGATTCCGGTGGTGAACGGCACCGACAGGCGACCCGCATCGGTCAGCGCGCGCAGCCGGACCGCCGGATCCTTGTCCGGACTGCCGTAGTGAGCCTGGCCACGCTGGGTGAACAGCCGCTCGGAGGTGGTCTCGAGCATCATCCCCATCGAGGGCGCGACCGGCTTGAGCCGCGAGAGCTCCGCCCAGCTCATCACGCCCGGGTTCAGGTGCGGGAGCAGACCGGTCTGCTCGAGCACCCGGATCGCCATCGCGCGGACATAGTCCAGCGTGGACTCGTAGCCGCGCTCGTCGAGCCACTGCCGCGCCTCGGGCCAGCGCTCCTCCGGACGGTCACCGAGCGTGAAAAGCGCTTCCTTACAACCCATTTCGGCACCGCGACGGGCGATGTCGAGCACCTCGTCCGGTTCGAGGTACATCCCCCTGCCCGCGGCGCGCAGCTTGCCCGGCACGGTGACGAACGTGCAGTAGTGGCAGACGTCCCGGCACAGGTTGGTCAACGGGATGAACACCTTGCGCGAGTAGGTGATCGGCAGCCCTGATTCGCGGTCGCCGTACGCCTCGCGCAGTCCGGCATCGCGGACCCGGGCCGCCGAGGCGCACAGATCCGCCAGATCCGCACCGCGGGCGTGTAACAACACCACGGCGTCGTCGAGATCGAGCGTTGACCCGTCCCGCGCGAGCCGCAACGCCCGGCGCATCGCCGAGGACGTGGGTACGGCGGCGGGGACGCCTGGTTCAGGTAGATCCGTCACGCCCTCGATCATGCGCCAACCATCCGACAGTTCTCCCTTCGGTGCCTGTGAGGTGACACAACCCGGCCCCCGCGCAGCCTATTCCGACCGATCCGGATTCGGGGGAAATCCGTGCGGGCGAACAGCGGACTCCGGCCCCGCACACATCCGGCCGCCACAGTAATCACGCAGTTGCCCGATTTGATGCACTATTGGCGGTATGGCAGAGGGAGGGGCGATGGGCCGGCAAGAAATCTCACCCGGGCGAACCGTTCTGGCGGAACCGGCGTGGCGGCCGAGCCCGCGCGCGAAGACGCTCTGGGCGATACCGGCGGCGATCGGATGGGTGATCGTCCTGATCGCCGAGGTGGTGTGGATCCTGTCGGACTCCGGCGACCGTGTCTGGCAGACGGTGGCGTTGGTGATCACGCTGGTGGTGGCCGCGGCGCACGTGGCCGGGGTGCCGCTGTGGCGGTACACGGTACATCGCTGGGAGGTCACCGAGGAGGCCGTGTACACCCGCACCGGCTGGTTCACCCAGGAGAGCCGCGTCGCACCGATCAGCCGCGTGCAGACCGTCGACACCCACCGCGGCCCGCTCGAACGGCTGCTCGGGCTCGCGACGGTGACCGTCACCACGGCCTCCTCCGCGGGCGCGGTGCGCATTCCCGCACTGGAACTGGCGACGGCCGAGCAGACCGTCGAGCGGCTGACCGAGGTCGCCGCGACGCATCGGGGGGACGCGACATGACCGGACCGGAACTCACCGGAACGGCCGGTGCGGGCATGCCCGACGCGACGACCGGTATCCCCGGCGAGCAGCCCTGGCGTCGACTGAACGGCCGGATGCTGCTGTTGCACCCGGTGCGCGAGGTGGTGCGCTTCATCCCGGTGCTGATCGTGACCGTGATCGCGGGCAGCCGCAGCGACAATCCGATGTGGAGCCTCGCGGCGCTGGCGGTGATCGTCGGCCTGGCGCTCACCCGCTGGTTCACCACCACCTACCGGATCGGCCCGGACACCGTGCAGTTGCGGCGCGGGCTGCTGCAACGCAAGACGTTGACGGTGCCGCGCTCGCGAATCCGCTCGGTGGACGTGCACGCGGATCTGATGCACCGGCTGCTCGGGCTGGTGGTCCTGGCCATCGGCACCGGACAGCACGCCGACAAACAAGAGCGCTTCCATCTGGACGGCGTCGATGCCCGGCAGGTTCCCGAACTTCGCGCTCTGCTACTGCACGATGTTGAATCGCCTGCGAGGCAGGATATTCCGCAGACCGCTCAGCCGGAATCGCAGCCGCACAAGGGAATCGAGATCGGCCGCTGGCAACCGGCCTGGGTCCGATACGCGCCGCTGTCCCTGCGCGGGCTCGCGGTCATCGCGCCGATCGTCGGCCTGGCCTTCAAATTCGGTATCGCCAACGTCCTGTTCAACTCCGACACCGTCAAGGAGATCGGCGCCCGCGGCGCGGTATTCCTCACGGTGGCGGTGGTGATCGTGCTGGCGGCACTGGTCGTGGCGGTCACGCTGGGCGACTGCCTGCGGTATCTGACCACGTATTTCGGCCTCCGAGTCATCGACGACGACCGCACACTGCATATCAGCCACGGCCTGTTCACCACCCGCCAGACCACTCTGGACCTGGCCCGCCTGCGCGGCGCGACCCTCAAAGAGCCGCTGCTACTGCGCCTCGCGGGCGGCGCGGAGCTCGACGCCATCATGACCGGCACCAGCTCTCGGCAGAAGATCCTCCCGCAGGCTCCGCGCACCGCGGTGGACCATACTCTCGCGCAACTGCTCACCAGCCGCCGGCAACAGCGGGAGACGGCCCCGCGTCCACATCCGGAAGACGAAATATACACTGCCGCAACGGCTTATCGCGCCTCTGACGATGCCTTCCGGAGCACGCCGGCCGTTCCCCGACCCGAAACGGCAACCGTCCTCGAAACCGGTGCGAGCCCCGCGATCACCGCAGCCGCCACCACGGACACAGGCAGCGCGACGGACACGAGTAACCGCACCGGCAAGGCCACCGGCTCGGACACGAACCCCGATGTGCCTGAAATATCCATTCTCCCAACGCAATCCGCCTCACGTGATGTCCGCGCGACACTCCCGCCGGACGATGCGGCCGCACCCGCGCACGTCGCGCTGATCCCGCACGGCGGCCGCGCCAGGCGGCGGCGATTCACCCGGGCGCTGACGCCGCTGGTACTGATCGCCGTGATCATGGCCGTGATCGACGTTGCGGGACTGGCCATTCCGCTGTGGGCGTGGATCGTGCTGGCCGTGGTCGCGGTGATCGCACTGGCGTTGGCGCAGGACCGCTATCGGGGCCTGGGCCATGCGGTCATACCCGGCGACGCCTCGGGCCCGACCTGGCTGATCACCCGCAACGGCTCACTGGACCGCGACCGCGACTGCCTCGAGGCGCCCGGCATCATCGGCTGGACCGTCCGGCAGACCTTCTTTCAGCGTCGCGCGGGCCTGGCCACGCTCGTCGCCGCGACCGCCGCCGGCAAGAAGCGGTACCGGGTCGTGGACGTCCCGCTGGACCAGGCGTGGTCGCTGATCGAGACCGTGACCCCCGGACACCTCGGCCGCCGCTGAGGACGCTTCCGGCCGACTCCCTGGTCGCTGATGTGTCGCTGCCGCGCCGCGCCGCGTCCTCGCGTTCAATGGTGCGTATGGCGCAGACGCGGCAGAGGAGTATTTCCGAGCGGCCGATCGCGGACCGGCGGCTGCGCCGGCATCAACGCGGCGACGAATTCCGGCTGACCGCGCTGGGCGGCCTTTCGGCACTGTCGCTGGACGCACTGACCAGCGTCGCCTACGGCCCCGAATCGATCGTGCTGATCCTGGTCACCGCCGGGGCCGCCGCGGTCACCTGGACACTTCCGGTGTCACTGGCGATCGCCGCCCTGCTGGCCGTGCTGGTCCTGTCGTATCGACAGGTCATCGCCGCACATCCCGACGGCGGCGGCGCATACGCCGTGGCGAAGAAGGACCTGGGCCGGGGCGCCAGTCTGCTCGCAGCGGCCAGTCTGGTCGTGGACTACGTACTCACCGTCGCGGTCAGCCTGGCGGCCGGGGCAGCGAGCCTGGCCAGCGCGTTCCCGGCCCTGGCGGGACATCTGCTGCTGATCACGCTGATCGGCCTGGCTGTGCTGACGGCGATCAACCTGGTCGGAGTCGCGGAATCGGCGAAAGTCCTGATGGGCCCGACGATCGTGTTCATACTGGCCATCGTCGCCGTCATCGTGGTCGGACTGGACCGATCCGGACCGGTCGAGGTCATCGGCACCGATATGGGACCGATCTCACCGACCGCCGGCATCGGAATCCTGCTGCTACTGCGGGCATTCGCTGCCGGATGCTCCTCACTGACCGGTGTGGAAGCGATCGCCAACGCTGTCCCGTCGTTCCGGACGCCCGCGGTGCGCCGCGCCCAGCACACCGAGATCGCGCTGGGTGTGCTGCTGGGTCTGCTGCTGCTCGGACTGGCGGTATTGATCGGGAAATACCACACCGTCCCGCGCGGCGATGTGACCGTACTGGCCCAGCTCGCCGCGGGTGCGTTCGGCACCGGCTGGGCGTTCTACGTCACCAATCTCGCGGTGACCCTGGTACTGGTCCTGGCCGCGAATACCAGCTTCGGCGGCCTGCCGGTCCTGCTGGCACTCCTGGCCAAGGATCACCGCGTACCGCACATGTTCGGAATGCGTTCGGAGCGACCGGTTTTCCGTTACGGCGTCACCGCCCTGGCCCTGCTCGCCGCGATCGTCCTGGTGGTGGTGCACGCCGACACGCATCGACTGCTACCGGTCTTCGCGATCGGCGTCTTCATCGGCTTCACGCTGAGTCAGGCGGGCCTGGTGCGGCATTGGCGACATCAGCGCGACCCCGGCTGGATTCGACGCACCGCCCTCAACGGGTTCGGCGCGATCCTCACCGCCATCGCCGGAATCGTCTTGCTGGCCGAGAAATTCACCGAGGGCGCCTGGCTGCTGCTGATCATCGTGCCCGTACTGGTGGTGCTGTTCGCGCGCACCGAACACTATTACGCCTCGATCGCCGAGCAGCTGGGTATGGGACTGATCCCACCGAAGCCACTACCCGCGGGCCCCACGCTGGTGGTGGTTCCGGTGGTGACCGTCAGCATGATCACCGAACAGGCGCTCGAGGCCGCGAAGCGCATGGGTGGACAGACCATCGCCGTGGCCGCGGCCATCGATCCGGGCGCGACGAAGAAACTCAGCGCGAAGTGGGAGAAGTGGGATCCGGGCGTGCCGCTGACCGTGCTGCCCTGCCCCAACCGCAGCCTGGTCGCCACACTCGTCGGTTACGTCCGCAAGCAGACCGCCGAGGGTAAGCGCGTCACGGTCCTGCTCGCTCAGATCGACACTCGGCACTGGTGGCAGCGTCTGCTGCACAATCCGCGCGGCCCGGTGCTGGCCGCGGCCCTGCGCAGCCGCACCGACGCGATTGTCGCGACATTGACCGTTCACCTGAACCGGGAACGTTAGCGGGTGGCGGCCTTCCCCGAATTGCGTGCGGGCAGGATGTAGCCGCGCCAGAACAGATACCAGCCCGCGGGGACGATGCCGCAGGCCAGGAACAGCGGAGTGGTCCAGCTGTCGGTGAGGATCACATCACCGCCGGGACCGGTGGTCAGGCACACCACGAAACCGACGAGCCACGCCAGGACCGGCAGCGACATCGTGGCCGGGCGCGAAACCACGGTCCCCATGCCGAGCACCAGCACCAGGTTGATCACCGCGGCGAAGGCCGCACTGATCGGGAACGGAGTCGCGCCGATATAACTCGGCAGATAGAGCACCTCCACCGCGAAGGTCAGCAGTCCGTTGAACACCAGCAGCAGCACCAGCGCGACACCGGCCAGCACGAACCCGGGCCGCTGCTCCTGAGCCGGGGAACCCACACGGCCGATCGCCGGGGCCGTCACGGGACGGGCGGGAAGCCGAGCAGCGTCAGCAGGTGACTCTGCATATCGACGAACGAGTACAGCACCGACAGATACAGGTCGTGTTGCGCCTGGAAATGTGGCTGCTGACTCTGAACGAACGCCACGATGGCATCCTGCAGACTCCAGTTGTACATGCCGCTCAGTCTAGAGCTGCCCCCGCACCACCGCGCCGGGCATCACAAGATCGCGATGGAGTCCCCGGCCAGGGCGGCGGTGTCAGCGTTCGCGCGGCACGTCCAGGCCCGCGAACAGGTCGTGTTCGCGGCCGTCGGGGCCGACCTCACCGCGCCGCCCGCGCACGAGAATGTAGTGCTCTTCGGGCAGGATCGGCTGGGCGATATCGTTCGAGAGGGCGAATTCGCGGCCGGACGGGGCCACGGTGACCTGGGTCGCGTGCGCGCGCAGTGCCGCGCGTTTGGCGGGCAGAACCTCGGATACGTCTATGGTCGCTGTCACCGATTCGCTTGGCACGCAAGGCAATTCGCCCTCGGTGGGCAAGGTCCAACCGGCCGGGAGGGCACCGGGGAGCCGATCGACGGTGCGCCGGGCCAGAGCCTCGGTGTGCAGGCGCAGCACCGTGGCATCGGTGACGGACCAGTAGAGTTTCGGTACGTCCCAACCTCTTTCGGCGGCGCGATCCACGGCATCCATCGTGATCCGGTGTGCGCGAAGATGATCCGGATGCCCGTACCCACCCCCCGGGTCGTAGCAGACCACCACCGCGGGCCGGACGTCGAGCAGGATCCGCACCAGAGCCTCGACGGCGGCGGCACCGGATTTCACGAACGCCCGGGGGTGCAGTGCCGCCTCCGATTCGCGGGGCGCCGCGGTGGTGCCCGACATGCCCGAGTCCCGCCAATGCCCGGCGCCGCCCAGGAACAATGCCGGACCGGCCGCCAATTCCGCGAGGGCCCTGGACAATTCGCCGATCCGGTAACCGCCGAGCTGATCGGCCGCCGAACTCACCAGTTGCGACCACTTCTCGCCGATGACCTCACCCTCCTCGCCGAGGGTGCAGGTCACCACGGTCACCGGCACGCCCCGGCGCCGATAGTGCGCTATGGTGCCGCCGGTGTCGATCGTCTCGTCGTCCGGATGCGCGTGCACCAGCAGCAGCCCGCCGACCGGGGCCTTCCCGGTCACGACAACCGCCGCCAGTTCGCCGCGCCGCCGAAGATACCCACCTCGATCGAACCGCTGAGCGATACGCCGTCCATCCGCGGCCCGGCCGCGGCGACACCGTTGTCCTGCACGATCGGCAGCACCGTCCCGAGCCCCCACAGCTTCGGCTCCGCCTCGGCGATCGCCTTGGGCGAATCGATACCGCGCAGGGCCGCGTCGATCTGCGGTTGCAGGGTCGGATCACACACCCCGGACACGTTGCCCGGAGCCTTGCGGATCGCCTCGGCCTGCGACGACGAACTCTCGGGCTGCCCGGTCGGCACCGCGGGGGGACAGCCGTACCGCGAGGCCAGGACCGTCGCCGGATCGCCGCCGGCCTGCTCCCAGCCGACGATCGCGTCGACGGTGCCGTCGAGCAGATCCTTGCCGTAGAGCTCATCGGCGGGCAGGTTGCGCACGCTGGCATCGATTCCGGCACTGCGCAATTGGTCCGCGGCGGTGTTGGCGACCGCGAGCGCGGTCGTATCCTTGTCCACCGCGCCGATCCGAATGGTCAGGGTCTTACCGTCCTTGGCGACCTGTCGCGGCTGCGGGGCGGGCGAGGTCGTCGAATTGGTGGGCGGCGTCTCGGGCGCCCGCGCGAAACCCGCCTCGGCCAGCAGCCCGAACGCCTGATCTGCGCTCATGCGCGGCGGCTCGGTCGGGACGTACCCCGGATCCGACGGCGAAAGTATCTGTGCCCGAGCCGGTTCCACCCAACTGCCGGTCTGCGCGCCGACGGAGGCCAGCAGTCCGGGATCCACCAGCCCCAGTACCGCGCGCCGCACCCGAACGTCGCTGAGATCACCGGTCCGACCGTTGAGCACCAGTTGCATCACCCGGGCCTGCGGCATGGTGGCGGTCCGCACCGACGGCACCGCGCCGAGTTGCGCCTGCGTCGCCCCGGTGCCGTGCACCAGCGCCATCTGCGCGTCGCCCGAGCGCAGCGATTCGGCCACCTGAGCGGTGGTGCCGCCGCCGCGCAATTGGATCTGATCCGGCACCGCCGGTGTGCCCCAGTACCGGTCGTTGCGTTCGAGCAGGATCTCCTCGCGGCCGGCGTCGGCCTGTTTGACCCGGAACTGCCCGCCGGAGATCGGATTCTGGTCGATCAGGCCGCGGTCCAGGGTCAGCGCCCGCTCGAATCCGCCGGGCGCGTCCTTGAGCAGATGCGAAGGCAGCAGATCGGTGAACATACTCCGCCACGCCGGATAGGCGCCGTTCATGGTGACGGTCACCGTCTTACCGCCCTGCGAGGAACCCACGTCGGTGATCATCCGATAACCGGCCGGATCCACCACGCCCGGTTGGGTGATCATCTGTTGCCACAGATAACGGAAATCCTCCGCCGCGATCGGCGCCCCGTCGGACCAGGACGCCTGATCCTGGATCTTGTAGGTGATGGTGAACGGATTCTGCGACGTCACATCCGCCGACACCATCAGCGCGCCGTCGGGCACCCAGTCGGTGGCACCCGGTGTGCTGGGTGAGGGCACCGGCCGGAACGGGCTCGGGAACACCATCGAGGCAACCGCATCGGTGGCCGGAGACTGATTCGACCGCAGATGCGGATTGAACCCGATCCCGATATCGTCCACCGCCACCACCACCGTGGTCTTGGTCGGCGTGGCGGGCAACGTCTTCGGACTGTCGGTGCTCTCGATCGGCGGCGGCGGATTCGCCGTACACCCGGCGAGCAGAGTCACCGAAGCCGCCAGCACCAACGCCACAACACACCGCAGCACCGTGGCACGCCGCTTTGCGCAAGCCCCCGACATCACGCTCGGCACTGTAACAGTGTCTTCGGCCTCCGTTCCGCTCCGGCGGGCCGCGGCCCCCGAAGGGCCGCGGCCGAATATCGGCCTTGTCCACGGTGGGCGGAACCGGGCGAACTCGGGCTTCGTCTGCTTTTCTCGGGTCACAGTCCGATCCCTCTACACACTCTCGGCATCACTCCACCACTCGGCCCCGGTGCCGTCACCGACCGGTCCGGTGACACTGCTTCCGGAAGCCTCGCCAGAGGCACACATCCGACCTCACCGGATGACGCGGGTCTCGGACGTCCTTGTCGCACACATCGTAAGATACTGTGCGACAAGGTTTTTACGCTTCGTGACGACCAACGAGAAGTCCGGTCAGGCGTTCTGCGCCGCCCGGTCGCGGGCCTTGCGGCGGGCGGCCTCGCGACCCCGCTCGGTGGCGCCGAGGATGACCTTGCGCACCCGCACCACCTCCGGGGTCACCTCGACGCACTCGTCGGCGGCGCAGAATTCCATCGCGCCCTCGAGGTCGAGCTGCAGCGGCTTGGCCAGGGTCTCGAATACGTCGGCCGTGGCCGAACGCATATTGGTCAGCTTCTTCTCCCGGGTGACGTTGATGTCGAGATCCTCCGCGCGCGGGTTGATCCCGACGACGTGGCCCTCGTAGGTGTCCGCGCCCGGCTCCACGAAGAACTGGCCGCGGTCGGCGAGCTGGATCATCGCGAACGGGGTCACCGAACCGGCGCGGTCGGACACCAGCGAACCGGTGTGCCGGGCGCGGATCTCACCGGCCCACGGCGCGTATCCGTCGAAGACGGCGTTGGCGATGCCGGTGCCGCGCGTTTCGGTCAGGAAGTCGGTGCGGAAACCGATCAGGCCGCGCGAGGGAACGATGAACTCCATTCGCACCCACCCAGCGGAGTGGTTGCTCATCTGCACCATCTTGCCCTTGCGAGCGGCCAGCAACTGCGTGACCGCGCCCAAGTACTCGTCGGGGCAGTCGATGGTCAGCTCCTCGAACGGCTCGTGCACCTTGCCGTCGACCTGCTTGGTGACCACCTGCGGTTTGCCGACGGTCAGCTCGAAACCCTCGCGGCGCATCTGCTCGACCAGGATGGCCAGCGCCAGCTCACCACGGCCCTGCACCTCCCAGGCGTCCGGGCGGCCGATGTCCAGCACCCGCAGCGAGACGTTGCCGACCAGTTCCTGGTCCAGCCGCGACTTCACCATGCGGGCGGTCAGCTTGTGGCCCTGCGTGCGGCCGACCAGCGGTGAGGTGTTGGTGCCGATGGTCACCGAGATGGCGGGCTCGTCGACGGTGATGCGCGGCAGGGCGACCGGATTGTCCACATCGGCGAGGGTGTCGCCGATCATGATCTCCGGGATGCCGGCGATGGCCACGATGTCGCCCGCGACGGCCTCCTCGCCGGGCGTGCGCTCGACGCCGATCGTCTTCAGCAGTTCGGTGATCTTCACGGTCTTGACGCCGTCGCCGTGCATCCACGCGACGTTCTGGCCCTTGCGCAGGGTGCCGTTGTGAATGCGGACCAGCCCGATCCGGCCGAGGAACGGCGAGGCGTCCAGGTTGGTGACATGCGCCTGCAGCGGGGCCGACGGGTCACCCTTGGGCGCGGGCACACACTTCATCAGGACCTCGAACAGTTCGTCGAGGTTCTCCGCATCGGGCGCGTTGCCGTTGTCGGGACGGCTGGTGGACGCCTTGCCCTCACGTCCCGAGGCGTAGAGCACCGGCAGGTCCAGGGCCAGCTCGGCGGCCTCGGACGCCTCGTCGTCCAGGTCGGAGGCCAGATCCAGGAGCAGATCGTGACTCTCCTCGACGACCTCCTCGATCCGGGCGTCGGGCCGGTCGGTCTTGTTGACCACCAGGATCACCGGCAGCGAGGCGGCCAGCGCCTTGCGCAGCACGAAACGCGTCTGCGGCAGCGGGCCCTCGGACGCGTCGACCAGCAGGACGACACCGTCGACCATGGACAGCCCGCGCTCCACCTCACCGCCGAAGTCGGCGTGGCCGGGGGTATCGATGACGTTGATCACCGTGACGCTGCCATCGGCGTTGTGCCGGTGCACCGCGGTGTTCTTCGCCAGGATCGTGATGCCCTTCTCACGCTCCAGGTCACCGGAGTCCATGACCCGGTCCACGAGCTCGGCGCGTTCGGCGAAGGCGCCGGACTGCCGCAGCATCGCGTCGACCAGCGTCGTCTTGCCGTGGTCGACGTGCGCCACGATGGCGACGTTGCGGAAGTCGACAGACGACACGTTGATTCCTCCTGCTGAAAATGAAGTGGTTGCCGGCCAACCCTCGCCGTAGAGGGTCCGTACAAGACAGGTGGAGACAACTCACCGGGCATGCGGCCGGCTACAGCGTACCGAAATCAGGTGAGGGCTCCCGCCTCGACCTGATCCGATCGGCCCACGAGGCGGATCGAGAGGGGTACAACCGGGGTATGGGTACTCCATTGCTCTCCGAGGAAGAACTGCGCACCGCACTCGCGGACCTGCCGGATTGGACCCGTACCGGCGACAACATCACCCGCACCGTCGAGGCGTCGTCGTTCCCGGCCGGGATCGATCTGGTCCACCGGGTCGCCGCCGTGGCCGAGGAGGCGAATCACCATCCCGACATCGATATCCGCTGGCGCAAGGTCACCTTCACCCTGTCCACCCATTCCGCCGGTGGGCTCACCGCGCTGGACGTGACGTTGGCGAAGCGGATCGACCAACTCGCACAACAGAATTGACGCTGCGACTGCGCGGTGGCGTAGGGATTACGCGGTGACGTAGGCCCCGGATTTCACCCGGAACCGATCACGCCGGGTCCAGATCAGCCACGTGTAGAAGCCCAGCACACCGATCACGTCCACCGCGCCGAGCCAGGCCAGCGCCCCCGGCCGGGAGATCTTCCAGATCGTGGGCTGCGCGAACGACAGCACCCACGGCACCCCGATCAGGGCGTTCACCAGCCAATATCCCGCTACCACGCGGACACCCACGGCCGCGCGCAACGGCCCGTACGCGAGCCACAACAGCAGCGGCAGCAACCAGACCCAGTGATGCGACCAGGAGATCGGCGACACCATCAATCCGAGCAGCTGCACCACCAGCAGCGCACCCATCCGATCGTCCGGTTCGAGCGCCCGCCAGGCCAGCGCCGCGAGCGCCACGACCACCACCACCCACGCGATCCACCAGGGACCGAACGGAATTCGATGTCCGGCCAGATGCCAGGGTGCGCCCGCATCGTGTCCGAGGATGCGGCTCAGCGCCCCGCGCAGTGACTGGTTCCACACCGAACCCACCGGCCCGATGCGGTTCGCATCCCCGACCAGCGGCCCGAAATACGTCCGCGTCTCACCTGGCGAGAGCGCGTAACTCAGTCCGATCGTCGCGGCGAACGCCACCGCCGAGGCCACCGCGGCGGCCCAGCGTCGCTGGGTCAGGAAGTAGAGCCCGGTGATCGCCGGGGTCAGCTTGACGCCCGCGGCCACGCCGACCAGCAGTCCGGACCACCACCAGCGCGCGGATCGCGCCGCCAGCATCACCGCGAGCATCAGGAAGACGTTGACCTGGCCGTAGTCGATGGTGGTGCGCACCGGTTCGAGCCACAGTCCCAGTGCGGTCCAGCCCAGCGCCGCGGTGCGCCAACGACTCTCACGTGCCGCCTCACCCAGGATCAGACCGAGGGCCAGGCGCACCACCGCGTACAGCGCCGCGGCGATCAGCAGCAGCCACACCACGGCAACCGCGGTGAACGGCAGGAAGTGCAGCGGCCAGAACACCACCGCCGCGAAGGTCGGATAGGTGAACGGCAGCGGAAAATCCGGCGTCTTGTCCGCATAGGTGAAGTCGTAGAGATGGCCGCTGCCCAGCGAGGCCGCCCCGTACACGTAGACGTGCAGGTCGACCAGATTCATTCCGTTGGGCGAGAGCAACATCCACAACATTCGCGCCAGAACCGACAGGCCCAGCACCGATGCGGCGATCGGGCGGGCGCGAGGAGCGGTCCACATTTCTCCGAGCCCCGCACTGCTGCTGGGCGCCGTTCGGAGATCTGGGTTCACTGCGAACAACTTTCGGTCGGGTCGGCGGGCCGGCTCAAGACTAATCACACCGTCCCCACACTTCGCGAACCCGTGACACGGCGAACCCGTGACACGCCCGGTACCATTTGCCCCATCAATCCCATAAGCACCACTGGTCACGCGATATATTCCGAGCATGTACCGAATAACTTGCCATTAGCTGAACAGAAGATCGCGGCTGCGCTGTACAACACCCTGCTCACTCCCTAGAGTGGCACGGCGTACGCGGTGCGCCCTCGCATCGCATCTCGACGTACCCGAGCTAAGGACGGCTACACCAGTGCTTCGCATCAGAGGAACGCGGTTCGCATTGTCGGTGCTGGCCCTCGCGGCCGGCGCGGCCCTCACCGCTTCGACCACCGCCATCGCCGCCCCGGCCGCGCAGACCCAGGCGAATCCGCCGCTGGTCCCGGAGGGTGTGCCGGTGGACGCGCTGGTCTCACTGGCGCCCGCCATCGTCGGCGCCGCGGCGGCCACGCAGGTCTCCAGTCCGGCGCAGCAGTCGCTCCTGGCCCAAGCACAGCAGGCGCTCAATTCCTCGGGCCTGCCCCCGTCGGTCAAACAGACTCTCGGCGCGCTGATCGCCTTCCTCGACGGTAGCAACGGCGGCGGGCCCGACATCCCCAAGAATGGGCCGACCATCGCCCAGTTCCTCTACCCGAGCATCGGCAAGGACTGCATCGGCCCGGGCTCGGATTCGGTCGGCACCGCACTGGCCGTACCCGGCCCCGCCGAACTGCCGCCCCCGGGCCCCAAGGCCGGCCAGACCGGATTCGTGTTCACCGCCCTGGGCACCAAAGGTCTTACGCCGCAGCAGAAGACACCGATGACGGTGCAGTGGATCAACCTGGACAGCGGTCGGGGCGGCACGCTGGCGCTGACCGATGCCGCGCACATCAACCCCGGCGGACCGGCCACCCTGTCCGCGATCGCCAACACCGGCTCGGGACGGGTCGTCGCGGTGGTCTCCGGTTCGCTGACCACGCAGCCCGCCGCCGACAAGGCTCCGATCACCTGCTCGTTCCTGCCGACCCTGGGGTTCTTCACCGTCCCCAATGCGGCACGGGCCTCCGTGCCGCAGGCCGAGACCCCGGCCAAGCAGCCGCAGGCGCAGACCCACGTCAAGCCGCAGCAGGCCACGCAGCCGCAGGCCAAGGCACCGGCGGCCGCACCGCACGCATAACCGCATTCGGCCCGGTCCAACGGGCTCGACGCCAGATCACACCGGAGTGTCGCCCAGCGCGACACTCCGGTTTTTTGGTCTTGATACAGCGTAGAACTCTTGCGAATTGTGATAGACCGCATATATGTCGACTGTCGATCAGCTCGTACGGTCCGCATCGTCCGCCTCCGATTCCGACCGCGCGAAACCGGAGTTCACCCGGCGCGGCCGCGCCGGGCGCTCGATCATGTCCCGCCGGTCCTACAAATCGGTGCTCTCCACGCGTTCGCATCGATCGATCCTGTCGATCCGCTCCGAACGCTCCATCCTGTCCATCGGATCGGCCTATTCGGTGCTGTCCATCGGTAGCGTCGGATCGGTGCTGTCGGTCGGCTCGATCGGCTCGTTCTTCAGTCTGGGGTCGGTCCTGTCCGGAATCTCCCGCTGGTCACTGCTGGCCTGGATGGGCGACCGCGAAGCCCCCGAGGCGCGCCCGACGCTCCGCGTCGTCGCCGAAGAGCCCGACCTGTCGAAAGACCCCACCTGCCACTGCCAGACCTGAGGCAGGATTTTCAGCTTCCGCCGAACCGTTGCGGGACCTCGGTCACCACTGGCCGTAGTTCCTGGTGAGGATGGTGTTCAGGTCGACGCTGATGTTGTCGAGGGTGCACTTGTTGATCTGGAATTGGTGCAGGTTGGCTGCGGGGTGGACGAATCCGGCCGGGGTGCCCCAATCGTGTTGCCAGAAGTACGTTCCCAGTCCGGACACGCGGGCGAGTTCGATGGTGGGGGCGTTGGCGTAGACGCCGAGGCGATCGTTGCCGATCACCGATTGCCATCCGGCCAGGTAGGGGGCGATCATCCGGGCGAATTCCAGCACGGAGGGGTTGTCGTCGATGGAGGCGTAGATCGGCGCCGAGTCCGGGCCCCCGGCGGCGCCGTGCAGATGCAGGCCGCGCCCGGCGCACTGCTTGCCCGCCTCCCTGCCGCCGCGCCAATCCGCCGTGGGGCCCTTGCCGTACTGGTAATTCGATACGACCGTGAGCCCGGCCTCGTGCAGCGCGTCGACTTCCCGGGCCCGTAGCGGTTTGCCCGCCATCCATTCCGCGCCCGGCCGCCGCTCCGAGACGTACCGGATCGCACCGGCATGTCCGGCCGAGCGGATGGACGCGGCCGAGGGGACTCCGCCCGCATAGTCGACCAGCGTGCCCAGGCCCGGCCGCTCGGCCGAGGCAGGAGGTGCGAGTGCGGTGACGGTGGCGGCCCCGGCCACGGTACCGGCGGCATATCCGAGGAGGGTGCGGCGCGAGATCGGCACGGAACGCATCGGCGAGACTCCTTCGGCTCAGTGGAACTGCATACTCGCGTATCTGCCCTGTACTGCCCGTTGGAACCGCCGACGCACCCGGCGCACCTTCCCCAATGACATCGTGATTGCCATCTGCGCGCCAGGCACCTCGACGTGAACCAATTTCACCACACTCACATGAGAACCGCCATCCTCACGGGGCACATCAACCACACACGCACCAGAAATCCCCCCTGTCTCAGCGGAGTGTCAGCCGGTGGCCGCGGTGATGCGGTCCGCGACGTCGATGATGCGTATCGACGGATCGGCGAGTTCGGTCACGACGACCCGCGCCACCTGGGCCGCGATCTGCCCACGGATGCCGCCGAGCACGCCGAGCACCCGGGCCCGGCGGGTCTGGGCCCGTAGGTCCACCGCGATGTCCTGGGCGTCGGGCGGTACGGCATCGATGACGACGAACAGCGGGTCCGCCGCCCGCACGACGAGCACCAGGGGAATTTCCACCTCGGCGCGATAACGGTTGTCGCTCAGGACGGCGACCGTGATATCCAACGTGACGGGGATGCTCAGCTCGAATTGCACCGGATCCCCGGCCCTTTCGAACAGCCGCGGCATCCGCACCGCGCCCCTCACATCGACCGTGGCCGCCCGGCGCGGTCCGGCGCGCAGCGGACCGACCTGGACGTTCCGCCCGGCCAACCCCTCGACGACCTCGCGCACCCGGGCCGCGGTGACGATGCGTGGGAAGAATCTGCGCCCGAATTCCGCGTAGTCGATCCAGTTGAACTGCCCGAGCGCCCGATGTTCCGAACGGACGCCGTTCATGATGGCCTCGACGTCGAAGACGCGGGCGCGGCGAGCGGCCGGATCGGCGAGCATGCCGTTGACCCGATTGGCGACCTCGCGCTGCACGAGCGTCGCGATCGGATCCATCAGCAGATCGATCGCGTTGCCGACGGCCTCGGCACGGACCACGAAACTGACATCGCGCCCGCGCACGCGCGGAATATCGATGACGATCAGCAGCGGGTCCGCGGTGCGCGCGTGCAGTGTGAGATCGATCTCCACGACCGCTTCCAGGCGAAACTGCCTGCCCCCGAGGGTCACGGTGAGGTGCAGCGATACCGGCAGTCCGACCTCGAAGGTCACATGCGGGTCATTGCGCACGATCTGCGGTTTGCCGACGTTGCCCTCGGCCACGAACCCCGCCAGCCCGGACGGGCCGATCGAGAACGGACCTATGGATATCCCCCGCCCGGCCATTCCCGCGACCGCGGCCTCGATTCGTGCCGGCGTCACCGCGGCAGCGACGAACCGTTCGCCGAACTCTTCGTAATCGATCCAGGCAGGGGGCTTGCTGGACTGTCGCATGAGTTACCGAAACCTCGCTGTGCCGGATGGTGCGCCTGCCGAAACCGATCCCACGCCCGAGCGTACCGATGCCCGGCTCCAGCGCGCGAATACGACGCAATGACACGACATACAGAGCGATCGGCGAGATGAAGTAGCGCCCCCGGTGTGCAAGTCCCTGTCCTGCCGATGAGGGGGCAGCAGGACAGGGACCGCGTCGACGGCGCTGCCGGGCGCCGCCGGGTCCATAGTAAGGCTCGGCGCGCAGTGCGCCTCCCCCACCGGTCAGAAATACTCGCACGCCACAGGCGGTATTTCCCGAACGGCCGAGACCGACCTTACCCGTCCGATCGGCCCCGGCGTAACGAGATTTTTCTACCGCATCACACTCACTGCCACCACCGATGGGGAGAACACCCGTATCGCTGTCGGGCACCGACGCCCCGGGATACCCGAATACGCAGGTAGCGGCACGGATCGCGGCATATTTCCGCGCTGCCCGCGCCCGCGGCCTGGCACCGCTCGCCCGCTTCCGGCCGGAAGGAATCCGGCCGAACGCACGCGCTGCGATGGACCGCCGCATCCGAGATCCCCACTTTGCCACCACATAGCCCACTTGACGCATCACCGAATCCGCGGTCCCGGACACCCCGAAACGCGCGGCCGGCGGTCTACCGCGACTGCACACATTCACCCCTCATCTCGGCCTCGCCCCACCCGCATTCGATAAGACGTTCGATCGAGCAGCGCGGTTCCCCCGGCCCGAAAATTTCTTCGAGGCATTTCACCGGCGCCGACACATCTGTGCGCGCATCCACCCACGCGGTCGCACCGAATCGAACGGCATCGGCGCGCTGATCTCCATTTCCGTCGCCCGCCACACTCGAATGCTCGAAAGTGTCTCAGTTAGGCCATATTTCATCTCACTGACCGGGAAAGGCGCGGTCGCACGGAATATTTGGCGATCACCACCGCGAAAGATCGCACCGAAAGACAGAAATCGCACATCTCCGGCAACCCGCCGATACACTGTCCCGCGGATGTCGAGCCGCCGGAAGGAACCATCCTGGACACTCTGTGGACATATGTCGTCGATCACCGCACTCAGCTACTGACGGATTCGTATCTGCACGTTTCCGCGGTGGTGCAGTCGGTGGTGATCGCGACCGTGGCGGCGGTGCTGGTCGGCATCGTCGTCCATCGCAGTCCCTGGGGTTCGGCACTGGCCACCGCGGCGGCCAGCATCATTCTGACGGTCCCCTCCTTCGCCCTGCTCGGCCTGCTCATTCCGGTACTCGGTCTGGGCGTGCGGCCCACCGTCACCGCGCTCGTGCTGTACGCGCTGCTGCCGATCCTGCGCAATACGATCGTCGGACTCGCGGGCGTCGATCCGGCCGTGGCGGACGCCGCCCGCGGGGTGGGGATGAACCGGCTGCGGGTGCTCACCGGTATCGAACTACCGCTGGCCTGGCCCGCGATCCTGGCGGGTATGCGGGTCAGCGCCATGATGTCGATGGGCATCCTCGCGATGGCCGCCTATGCTAAGGGCCCCGGCCTGGGCAACATCATCTTCTCCGGCCTCGCTCGCCTCGGCAGCCCGACCGCGGTACCGATGGCATTGAGCGGCACGGTGCTGATCATCGTGCTGGCACTCCTGCTGGACGCCGTGCTCGCCCTCATCGGCCGCCTCACCACCCCCAGGGGAATCCGTGACTGATACCGCAACCGCCGGATCCGATACCGCAGAACAGCGGCACGGCGCCGAGATCGTGCTCGATTCGGTGACCAAACGCTATCCGGGACAACGGGAACCGGCCGTCGAGGAATTCTCGATCACCATTCCGGCCGGGGAGATCGTGGTCTTCGTCGGCCCCTCGGGCTGCGGTAAGACCACCACCATGCGGATGATCAACCGCCTGATCGAGCCGACCTCGGGCACCATCACCATCGACGGCCGGGATGTCGCGGGCATCAACGCGGATCGGCTGCGCCGCAGCGTCGGTTATTCGATTCAGCAGGCCGGACTGTTCCCGCATCTGACCGTCGCCCGCAATATCGCGACGGTGCCGGGGCTGCTCGGCTGGGATCGCAAACGGATCAACGCCCGGGTCGACGAGATGCTCGAATTGGTCGGCCTCGAACCCGCGACATTCCGTCGCCGCTATCCGCGTCAGCTGTCCGGCGGGCAGCAGCAGCGCGTCGGCGTCGCCCGAGCGCTGGCCGCCGATCCGCCGGTACTACTGATGGACGAGCCGTTCGGCGCGGTCGATCCGATCACCCGCGGTCTGCTCCAGGACGAGCTGCTGCGCCTGCAGGCCGACCTGCACAAGACCATCGTCTTCGTCACTCACGACTTCAACGAGGCGGTCAAGCTGGGCGACCGAATCGCCGTACTGGGCGATCGATCCCGCATCCTGCAGTACGACACCCCGGCCGCGATCCTGGCCGAGCCGGCCGATGACACCGTCGCCGGCTTCGTCGGCGCGGATGCCGCACTCAAACAGCTCACCCTCACCCGCGTCACCGATGTCGACCTGGGCCAATGCCCCACCGCGATCGAGTCCGACGCTCCGGACGCCCTGCGCGCCGCCTTGGCCGAGCGCGACTGGAAATGGGGTCTGATCCTGGATGCCCAGCGTCGCCCGCTGCGCTGGGTCTCGGCCGCTCACCTGGCGCACGCCGCGTCGTTGCGCGAGGCGGGCCAGCCGGTCGCCGGAACAGTCGCCCTGCGCGCCTCGCTCCAGGAGGCCCTGGAAACCCTGCTCGCCGACAGCACCGCCCACGCCGTCGTCACCGGCCGCCGCGGCGAATACGCCGGTCTCATCGCCATCGATACACTGGTTGCCCACCTGTCCGCCATCCGCGACGAACACTCCAGTGCCGCAATGGATTCCACCCCCTCGAATACCGACGCGGACCACGCGGGCACAGGCGCTGCGGCGAACATCGATGCCACCGCAACCGGCAGTGCGAGCGCCGACAGCGCCGAAGCATCAGATGCCGGAACATCCGGTAGCGGCGAGGCCAAGCCGCAAGCCGCCGAAACATCCGTTGTGCCTGCGCAATCCGCCGACGACACCACAGCCGGGGGGCAGGACGCCGGCGGCGCTGCTACAAAGGACACGCAAGATACCGCTGCGACGGCGCGTACCGGATCTGCGGGAGCGGACGCCGCCGATGCCGAAACCGGCAGTGCGAGCTCAAAAATCGCCGAGACGACCGATGCGGAGAATTCCAGCGGTAGCAGCGACGCGGGCGCAGAACCCGGCGAAACGCCCGATGCGCGTGTCGAATTGAGCGCCGAGGCGGCGTCCACCGAGGCAATCGACGCGGCCTGCGGTACCGCGAACACCGCCGAAACGGAACCGAATCCGGGCACACCGCCCCCGGCCGAGCCGGGCAGCGGCGAGGCGAAGTCATGACCGCGGGGGGCATCCGGCACAGCGTGCCGCGGACCGATTTCGGCGGGAAGCGCGTATGACCGCGATGGATCAGCGTACCGAGCGGCGGGCCGAGCTGGTGAGGCTGGCCGTGCAGCCGCTACTGGCGATCGTGCTGGCCGTCGGGGTGCTGTTCTGGGCGTTCCATCGCACGCTCACCACGACGCAGCAGGCCAGTATCACCGCGGCGAATATCGCGACCGTGGTGCGGCAGCACGTGTTGATCACCATTACCGTGGTGGCGATCGTCGTGGTGATCGCGGTGCCGCTGGGCACATTGCTGACCAGACCCGGATATCGCAGGCTCGCACCGTTTTTCGTCGGCATCTCCAATGTCGGTGCGGCCGCGCCGGCCATCGGATTGATCGTCCTGTACTACCTGCTCACCCAGAAGACCGGCTTCTGGGTCGGGGTCGCGCCGATCGCGTTCTATTCGTTGCTTCCGGTGCTGCGCAATACGATCCTTGGATATCAGCAGGTCGATCCGACGCTGGTCGACGCCGGACGCGGTCAGGGCATGTCGTCGGCAACGGTGCTGCGGCGCATCGAGTTTCCGCTGGCCGTGCCATATATCCTGGCAGGCCTTCGGACCTCGCTGGTGCTTGCGGTGGGCACTGCCACGCTGTCCTTCCTGGTTAGCGCGGGCGGCCTCGGCATCCTGATCGATACCGGATACAAGTTGCGCGACAACGTGACTCTGTGGGTGGGCGCACTGCTCGTTGTCGCCCTGGCGCTGGTCGTCGACTGGCTCGGCGCACTCGCCGAACAATTCCTCGGACCGCGGGGGTTGCGGTGAAACGTGCACTGCTGGCCACACTTTCAGCCGTGCTGTGTCTGCTCCCGGTATCGGGATGCGGGCTCGAATCCGGTGGCTCGGTGCCGCTGGAGGTCGGTCCGGGCAGTATCACTGCCGTACCGGAGCTGAAGGGCGTGCGGATCACGGTGGGCTCCAAGGACTTCACCGAACAACTCGTCCTCGGCTACATCCTGGAATTCGCCCTCACCGCGGCCGGCGCACAGGTGCGCGACCTGACCGACATCACCGGCTCCAACAGTCTGCGCGACGCCCAGTTGCACGGCCAGGTCGACATCGCCTACGACTACACCGGCACCGGCTGGATCAACTACCTCGGCAACGAGAATCCGATTCCCGACTCCGACAAGCAGTTTCAGGCGGTGCGCGACGAGGATCTGACGAAGAACGGCATGGTGTGGGCGGACCTGGCGCCGATGAACAACACCTACGCCATGGTCGTCAACGCGGCGGGCGCGGAGAAGACCGGCGCGAAGACACTGTCGGACTACGCGCGCCTGATCAATACCGATTCGAGTATCGGACCGACCTGCCTGGGTACCGAATTCAGTGTGCGCCCGGACGGTTTCCCGGGTATGGCCGCGAAATACGGCATCGATGTCGGCAGGGTGCACAAGCAGCTCATGCAGGACGCACTGGTCTATCCCGCGACCGCGAACAACACCTGCGAGTTCGGCTCGGTGGACACCACCGACGGCCGCATCAAGGCGCTGAATCTGCATCTGCTCGACGACGACCTCGGTTTCTTCCCGAAATACAATGCGGCACTGGTGATGCGGCAATCCTTCGCCGACACGCACCCGCAGGTGGCGAAGGTGCTAGCGCCGATCTCCCGGGCGCTGACCAACGAGACCATCACCGAACTCAACGGTCAGGTCGACCTGCACGGCGCCGAACCTGCCGTGGTCGCCAGGGACTGGATGGTCTCGCAGGGATTCGTCACGGCCCGATAGCGAACGGCGGCGATCAGGCGTTGAGCAGTTGCGGGCCGCCGTCGAGTTCGCGTCCGATGGTGGCGCGCACGGCCGGCCATTCCTCGTCCAGAATGGAATAGAAAGCGGTGCTGCGAACTTCGCCATCGAAGCCCCGCGAATGTGCGCGCCGGACTCCGTCGCTGGTCGCCCCCAGTCGCTCGATCGCCATGCGGGAGCGCATATTTCGCACGTCCGCTCGCAGTGCGATGCGGCGTACCCGCCACACCTCGAAGGCGTGCGTCAACATCAACAGCTTGGACTCCAGATTGATCCCGGCCCCGCGCGCCTGCGGGGACAACCAGGTATTGCCGATCTCGGCCGCGTCGGGTGTGGCCAGCAGCGGATCGTCGGACGGCAGCCCGTGCACGACCGGCCAGACCATCGGCCCCTGCCAGTAGTCGAACCGGCTGAATCTGGTCGATCCGAGAACCCGATCGTCCGTGGCGGAGACGATCGCGAATGCCAGCCCGGATCCGGCGGCATGTGCGGCCACGGCCTGCGTGACGTAGTCGGCGGCCTCCTGGGTCCCGTGCGGTACGGGCGTGTACGCATACGCTTCGCGATCCCCGGTTCCCGCCGCAGCGAGGCCCAGGACATGCTGTGGCGCAAGCGGTTCCAGTCGCACCAGACGACCGGTGAGAGTAACGAGTGCAGGCACGTTTCCCTCATTCTTTCGGAACGGTCTCCCGGCACACGTCGGACAGGTGCCGCCGCACCGGCCAGAACGCTCCGGATCGACGAACCAGCTCTGGCGCGCCAGCAGCAGCAGCATCGGATAGTGAGGTGAACGATAACGGAACACTGGCCGACCGCATCACAGGCTGAGTGTAAATTCCGCGCCGCTGCTCGCGTGTCGTCCAATGGGTCACAAAACCCCTGTGTGCGGATGGTTTCCGAGATCTCACGCCTGCGGGACGGCAGCCGCGTAGCGGCGCGCCAGGGTCCGGATGTGCGCCACCAGTTCCGGCGGGCCATCGACTCGGAAATCCATCATCAGCATGCTCAGATAGATCGCGATGGTCTCGAGCGTGTCCGCGCCGGTGAGCAGCAGACAGGAGTCCTCGTCGATCGACTCGACGACGCCCACCGTCGGATTGATCCGCGCGATGACCGTTTCGGCGGGCGCGAGAACGGTGATGCGGGCGTGCACTTGCCAACCGGCCGTGGCGATTTCACGCAGGACGAAGGCGACCAGGTCGTCCTCGGGCAGGGCTCGCGCTGCGAAATATCGTTCGGCTGCTTCGACATTCCGCCATGTGGCGACGGGTAACGCACGCCAGCAGTGAGTTTCGAGTTCGTAGCCGACCAGATACCATCGGCGCTGCCAGTTGATCAGCCGATACGGCTCGACCTGACGATCATCGATCCGCAGAGTACGTCCGGCGCGCACGGCTGCGGCCACGGTGGCCAGGGTCTGCGCGGTCACCGGGGCGTCCGGCTCGCGCGATCCCGTCACGGCGGGACCGATCTCGGTGGCGCTGCGCAGTGCGAATACCTTGCGTTGCAGGCGTTTCGGCAGGATCCTGTCCAGTTTCGCCAGTGCCCGCGCCACATTGTCACCGATATCGGCGATCCCGGTGGACCCGTCCTGCGCCAGTCCGATCGCGACGGCCACCGCGACCGCCTCGTCGTCGTCCAGCAGCAGTGGCGGCATCGTGCTGCCCTGGCCGAGGCGATAGCCTCCCGCCGCACCGCGTCCGGCGTGCACCGGATAACCCAACTCGCGCAGCCGGCTGATGTCCTGGCGCAAGGTGCGATCGGTGACGCCGAGACGTTCGGCCAGCTCACGTCCGGTATAGCTGCGGTCCTGAAGCAGCGACAGCAGTCGCAACGCGCGTGTGGTCGCCGTCACATCGAACTCCTCACCGGACCGTGTTCCATTAGGAATGAAATTAGCCTAATGGGCTCATAGCCTGGGTTCAACACCGAGAAAGACCAGCGAAAACGGAGATCAGGATGACCAACACCCAGCAGACCGGCACCACCGCGACCGAGGCTCTCGCTCCGGTGTGGCGCGAGGTCCTCGCAGCATCGCATCGCGCCCTCGCCGACGCCGTCGCCGAGGCGAAGGCCGAGTATCTGAACGCGATCACACCTTGCTCGGAATGGACTGTCGCACAGGTTATTCAGCACGCGGCCGCAGATCAGCGCGCCTACGCCGCGGCTCTCGGCGTCGGCCCCGGCCCCGCGTACGACCCGTTCGCCCCGTCCGGCATCCTCGACGATCCGGCAGCCCTGACCGCCGCGGCCCTGGAAGAAGCGGCTACCGCCTGGGCCACCGTCTCCGACGAAACCCGGTCGGTCCCCACTCCGCTCCCCCACGGCGAACTGCCCACCCCGATCGCCGCCGTCATGTGCGCCATGGACGCCGCCGTACACGCCTGGGACATCGCGACCGCAACCGGCCGCAAGCCATCACTCACCGATGAGCACGCCAACCACTTCCTCACCGCTGCAACAGATCTCGTGGAGCCATTGCGTCAGTGGGGTGCGTTCGCCGCCATCGTCCCGGGCGAGCCGTCCGATACCCCGGTAGATCGCCTGCTCCGCCACCTGGGCCGAAACCCCGGGTGGACCACCGCGTGAGCACTACGCCCGGGCGAGCCGCACCTCCCCACTCCCTCACCACCCCAACATGTCTCGTGCGTACGGCATCACCGGGCGCATACGCCGCAACCGCCCGGGCGAGCCGTAGGGCACCCCGGTGAATCGCCTGCTCCGCCACCTGGGCCGCAAGCCCGCGTCGCCTGCCGCATGAGCAACCCGCATACCTCGACGAGCGAATTTTCCACTTCCCCGGTGCTGCCACAACAGATCTCGCAGAGCTACTGCGTTGGGGACGTTCGCCGTGATCGTCCCGGGCGAGCCATCCGACACACCTCGGTATCTGCTACTCCACCACACGGGGCACAGACCTGCGCGGCGCGTGAGCGATCTTGCGCTGACGCTGGTACCGAACCTTCGGAACGTCGACGATTGCGTTGGTACGCGACATGTCCCGCAGTTCCGGCAACTGCCGCACCCGGAAACGATCGAGCAGCGCACGACCTGGTCGAGGGCGCGTGCGGCGGATCTCGGACGAAGCGCAACCCGGTTCGCCTTCGATGCGGCGCGTACGGGTAGCTCGACCACGAGCAGTGCAGTTGTGAGCGAGTTCGCCCGCGTGTCCCACTCGAGCCACGCCGACGGCCGCATTCGGGCCCGGCGGCCGGAGTATGGCACGGTGAACGGATGAATCGTCGTCGCTCCGGCGCGACCGCATTATCGGCCTGCGCGGCGCTGCTGACCGCCTGCGGCTCGGGTTCCGCGAGCACGTCCCCGCAGCGCCCATCCCTCACACCCACGCCGGTCACCAGCACGTACACCGCACCGGCTGCTATCGGAGCGGGCCGCGTGATCGTCCTCGATCCGGGGCACAACGGAGGCAATGCCGGGCACTCGGCCGCGATCAACCGCCGAGTCCCCGACGGCCGGGGCGGGATGAAGGCGTGCAACACCACCGGAACCGCCGCCCTGGGCGGCTACCCGGAACACGCATTCAACTGGGATGTCGCGACGCGAGTCCGAGACGCGTTGTCCGCCAAGGGATTTACCGTTGTCATGACTCGCCCCGACGACTCCGGCGTCGGACCGTGCGTCGACGAACGCGCGGCCATCGGCAATCGCGCCGATGCCGCGGCGGTGGTCTCGATCCACGCCGACGGCTCGCCGGGAGCGAATTCGCACGGCTTCCACGTCGCCTATTCCGCCCCGCCGCGCAACCCCGCCCAGGGCGAGCCGTCGATCCGCTTGGCCACCACCCTGCGCGACAGCTTCACCGCGGCGGGCTTCAGCCCTTCCACCTACGTCGGCTCCCACGGCCTGGACCCGCGCGGCGACCTGTCCGGCCTGAACCTCTCCGAACGCCCGACCGCGCTGGTCGAATGCGGAAATATGCATCATCCCGGGGATGCGGCGGTACTCGAATCACGCGACGGCCGTGCGCGAATCGCCACGGTGATCGCCAACGCGATCATCACTTATGTGGGATGACGCAAGCGGACCGCCGACGGTTTGCGCATACCGGCTGCTCCGCACTGTTCGACAGCGGCCGCGAAGCCGAGTCCAGGGCGTTCTCCGCGATTCGGTGCGACGATCATCTACCTGGGGCAACAGCGCGCACAGCCGCCGCGTAGACTCCTGATCTCGTGAGTCTCACCCTCGGAATCGTCGGCCTGCCCAACGTCGGAAAGTCGACGCTGTTCAATGCGCTGACCAAGAACGACGTGCTGGCCGCGAACTATCCGTTCGCCACCATCGAGCCGAACGTCGGCGTGGTGCCGCTGCCGGATCCGAGGCTGAACAAGCTCGCCGAGATCTTCTCCTCCGAGCGCATCGTCCCCGCGACGGTGTCGTTCGTCGATATCGCGGGCATCGTGAAGGGCGCGTCCGAGGGCGCCGGCCTGGGCAACAAGTTCCTGGCCAACATCCGCGAGGCCGACGCCATCTGCCAGGTTGTGCGTGTGTTCGCCGACGATGACGTGGTGCACGTGGACGGCAAGGTCGACCCGACCGCCGATATCGAGGTGATCGAGACCGAACTGATTCTCGCCGACCTGCAGACTTTGGAGAAGGCCGTCCCGCGCCTGGAGAAGGAAGCGAAGGTCAAGAAGGACCGCAAACCGGTCGCCGACGCCGCCAAGGCCGCCCAGGAGTTCCTGAACAACGGCACGACCCTCTTCGCGGCGGGCTCGAAGGTGGATAGCGAACTGCTGAAAGAACTTTCGCTGCTCACCACCAAACCCTTCCTCTACGTCTTCAACGCCGACGAGTCGATCCTCACCGACTCAGCACGCGTCGCGGAGCTGAAAGCCGCTGTCGCCCCGGCAGATTCGGTCTTCCTCGACGCCAAGGTCGAAGCCGAACTCCTCGAACTCGACGACGAATCCGCCCTGGAACTCCTCGAATCCATCGGCCAAACCGAACCGGGCCTGCACGCCCTCGCCCGCGCCGGCTTCCACACCCTCGGCCTCCAGACGTACCTCACCGCGGGCCCGAAAGAGGCCCGCGCCTGGACAATCCACCAGGGCGACACCGCCCCCAAAGCCGCCGGCGTCATCCACACCGACTTCGAACGCGGCTTCATCAAGGCCGAAATCGTCGCCTTCGGCGACCTGGTCGAGGCCGGCTCGATGGCCGCCGCCAAATCCGCCGGCAAGGTCCGAATGGAAGGTAAGGATTACGTCATGCACGATGGGGACGTAGTCGAGTTCCGCTTCAACGTGTAGCGTCTGCAAAGAAGTAGGCATCGAGGCAGTGAACCTGCTGGTCAGAGACTCCAACTGAGCCCCTTCAGGGACCTGGAGGGGGCTCGGTTGTTCGGTCGAACCGCTCAATGAGCGGCATTACAGGATGTGACTGGCCGCGCGGTCGAACCGAAGTGGACGAAACGCCGGCTCATCGACAGGATCAGTGGCGGACACGGGCGGGGACGCCGTGGCGGGACGTGCTCGAACTGTATGGGTATCGCCCCGCGTAGTCCCGACCGCGCGCTACGCACCACCGAGCGACATGGACGGCACCGTGCGGATCGAGCAACCATCCGGCGCGGGCTGCCCCGCCAGACGGTCATCGATCCAACGCATGGCCGCAGGAATCGCAGCGACCTCGAGACTGGCGTGTTCGCTCATTTCGTCCCGCGTATAGGTGACCGGCGCCCCGGAGGCGCACCAATTCGCCACCGTCTGGTCGACCGGTGCGATGTTGACGATCTCGTCGTGTACGGCGTGATAGAAGAACAGCGGCACAGTCGGTGCCGTGATGCCGTCGATCTCGTCGAACGATGCCTGTAGCTGCTCGAGCACTTGCGAATACGGGATCGTCAGGTAGTCGTCCATGTGCAGGAACGCATGCTGTTCCACGTCCACCACCATGCATTCGCCACCACCCGCAGCCATCAACGCTTTCCCGGCGGGCGTCAGATACGTGTCGAAAACCGCCGCCATCCGCGGGTCCGCGCGCATCATGCCCGGCAGGAGCGACGGCAGGAAACCGGAGAACGGACCGCCGTCGAGCGACTGCAGGTACATGCCCATGGGCTCTGCCGCACCGAACGCCCCACCGCCCCGGGCAACACCGACCAGTCGTAGTTCGGGAGCGTAGGTCGGTTGAACCTGCGCGATCCAAGCGCTGCCCCACGAGCCGCCGGAGTAGCCGACCGCGGCAACCGGGGTATCGGTGCCGGCCAGGCCGAGCGGCGCGAAAGCCTCGGCTGCGCGCACTCCGTCGAGCGCGGTATAACCCGGCTGATTCGGGGTGAACAGCGCCCCGTTCGCTCCCTCCCAATCGGGTACGGAAATCGCATGACCGGACGACAACATCTGGCCGATCTGAATGAAATCCAGCGAGGCGTCGTACTTGTGGTCCATCGGGACCGCTCCTTGCCGGAGCGCGAACGAGGGAACGCACTGCGGGGCCGAGGCATCTTCGGCAGCCTGATAGCTGATCAAACCTTTGACCTGCCCGGTTCGTGGCCGCAGCACCGTTGTCACGGTCGTGATGGGCTGACCGGTGTTATCGGTCGTTCGATACAGCAACTGCCAGGCATCGGCGTCCTGCGCCTGCGGACCCATCGAGGCCACCTCGACGGGCCGCGAATTCAGCACGGTGCCCGGCGCTTGCGACTCCCAGCCCGACGGCGGGGTGTAGAACAGGTCGTTCTGCGGAATCGGGATCGGATCCGCACTACTGACCGCCATGGAAGCACCGGTAAAGCACAACACGGCCGAGATTGCGATCAGAACCAAGCGCAGCTGACCGCGCTTGACCACTGAACACGCTGCGCCACAGGCTGATACGACACTGCCCATCATCCGGACTTCCCTCCCTCGAGGGGGCCCGACCCACGCGAATCTCCCTGAGGGCAGTCAGAGTACATCCCCCGACCGGGATGGATACCCGAACCGACGACGAACACCGCGCCGGTCGCGGCTGCCGTCCATGCCGGCGAGTGACCGCACTCGAACGATGCGCGCCGCCGGCCATACGAGCTCGCGGACCAAAGGAGTCCGGATTCGCGGCGGCCCAGTAGGTTTTGATCACCAAGGGATTGCGCCTTCAGCGTCGAAGTATCCGCCGGTAGGGCCGTCGTTGTCGATTTGAGTCATGCGCACGATGATTTCGGCGCCCTGCTCGACGGTTTGTGTGCCGGTGCCTGCGTTGAGGTCGGTGCTGGTGAATCCGGGCTCCACGGCGTTGATCCGGATGGTGGGGAATGCCCGTGCGTAGCGCAGGGTGATGGCGTTGACGGCGGTCTTGGATGCCGGGTAGGCGACGCCGGGGTAGGCGTGTGCCGCTGTGCCTTCGGTCGCGGCCCTGGTCAGGGATGCCAGCCCACTGCTGACGTTGACCACCACCGCGGCGGGGGAGCGCTGCAGCAGTGGCAGAAACGCGTGCAGCACGCGGACCATGCCGAAAACGTTGGTCTCGAACGTCTTCCGCATCAATTCCGCGGTCATCTCACCAGCACCGACTACGGCATTGGGGGCCCTCCATTCCGGTGCGATGCCGGCATTGTTGACCAGCACGTCGAGCCCACCGTCTGCCTCGATGGTTTCGGCCGCGGCGAGTATCGACGCATCGTCGGTGACGTCGAGCTGAACGGCCCGCGCGCTCAACTGTTGGGCGGCGCGTCGACCGCGGTCGACATCCCGGCTGCCGATGTAGACGGTATGGCCTGCCGCGACGAGCCGGCGGGCTGTCTCGTAGCCGAGTCCCTTGTTGGCCCCGGTGATCAATGTTGTTGTCATACCGCGACGTTAAAATTTAGAGCGTGCTCGAAGTCAAACCGCAATCGAGATCCCAATCCGCCCACTCGAATCCGCAGGCGGGGGTCAGCATCGCCGAGGCCGCCCGTCGCACCGGGGTCAGTGTGCACACGCTGCGCTATTACGAACGCGCCGGTCTGGTCGTCACCACCATCGACAGGACTTCCAGCGGTCGTCGCCGGTACCGGCAACTCGACCTGGATTGGATCACCGTGTGCACGAAGCTGCGGGCTACCGGCATGCCTATCAAGACCATCCGGCGCTACGCCCAGCTCGTCGACGCCGGTCACGGCAACGAGCAGCAACGACTGGACTTGCTCGAAGCCCACCGCGCCGATGTGATCGCGAAACTTACCGAGCTCCAGGAAAACCTGGAGCTCATCGACCACAAACTCGCTGTCTATCGAGGTCGGCTCGACGCGGGCGACGCCGATGGACTCTGGGCGATCGCACCGGACGCCCGTTGAGCAGCCTCGGCCAGCACAATGCCCCTTGGAAACGATGTGCGACTGGTTGTCTGCGGATCAGGAAGCGAGGAGTGCATCGATCTGGCCGAGTGCGGCGCTGGCGCCCTCGATGACACCCATCTCCAGCACCTTCTGCAGCCCTTCCGCGGATTCGTAGGTGCTGACATACTCGGCGCGGGTGCGGCCATCCTGCTCGGTGAACGTGTAAACATTGTGCGAGACAGGCAAATCCGGGTTCGGGTTGAATTCCAGGTCGGCGAATCCGTCCTCGAACGAGAAGCTGCGCGGCTCGTCGACGGCCGTGACTTTCCAGTACCCGGCGAACTTCTCGCCCTCCGGACCGGTCATGAAGTAGGTCACCAGGCCGCCGGGGGTGAGGTTGTGATCGACGACGGTCGCCGGGTAGGTCGGCGGACCCCAGACCTTTTCCAGCTGACGCGGGTCGGCGTAGATCTGCCAGATCCGCTCCACTCGCGCGGTGAATTCGGCGGTGATGGTCAGGGTGCGGGAGTCCAGGTCGTGCTGGACGTCGATGACGGGCATTGTTACTCCTTCTGACTGTGGTGTGGTGGGGTGTCGGATGCGATCAGCTCGTCGATCCGCGCGATGCGGCCACGCCAGACCTGCTCCAGCTCGCTGAGCATGGATGCCACCGACCGCACCGCCGTCACGTCGCCGCTGGCCAGCTGCTCGCGACCGTCGCGCCGCTTGGTGAGCAGGCCGGCCTTCTGCAGGACGGCGACGTGCTTCTGCACTGCCGCGAAGCTCATGTCGTACTTCGCGGCGAGAGCGGAGACCGAGTGCTCTCCGGCCAGCACCCTGCGCATGATGTCGCGCCGGGTTCGGTCGGCGAGCGCGTGGAACAGCGCATCGGCCCTGTCCTCCTCGTCGGGCTCGGTCACGAGAAGAATATACAACCGATCAGTTGTAGGTTGTCAAGAGTTGTCGCACCCACCAGGGCAATGGCCCATCGCCTCGCCCCGAATCCGGACGCGGCGTGAGAGCACGAGCCGGTTCGCGCGCGAGACGGCCGCGCGGGAATGGTGCGCATGGGAGAACGCGGGGATCGCGCACGAAACCCTTTTCGCCGACCGAGTGGTTCCGGCGGGGAAACGGGGTCTTCAGTTCGCGAGCTGGATGTGGTCACGCACTTCACAGGAATCGAAACAACCTGTCCGAGGATGTCTTTCAATCGTCGGCGCGCAAATCGCGGCCATTGTCGACACCGGTTCGAGCTGTTGACTTTTCGACGGGCGGATCTAGGCTGGAAATTGTTAGTTCGGCTCGACAAAGCGTTGAAGGAGGAACCATGTTACTACCAGGTATTGGAAGTGCAGCTGGTCTCGCTATCGCAGGCTTGGGCGCACTGCTGGGAGCGCTGGTGGCGATAATCTAGCTCGAAATTCTTCACACGATTCGACTTGTAGAGGTGGTATCTGATTCGAAAGTGCCTGCCCCACAAGGGATAATGGGTCGGCGCGAGCATTTGCCATCATGGCGCGGGCACTCCTCGGATAAATAACAGTTCAACAGCGGTCGCGCGGGAAAGAACGGCAGCGTAACCGATTCTCAATCAATGGGTTCGAGCCACCGAGTATGTGATGAACGGTGAAACGTTTCGCATTCGGCTCGGTAACTCGTGCGGCCTGAACTGTTATCCGTTTCACGAATGCGTTCTCCAGATTGCGAATAGTCGAGAATGGCATCCCTTACTCGCACACGCTCATCCGATCCTGAATCCGTAGCCGATGACCACGGCTGAGCATGCAGTGCCCGGCCGTGAGAGCCACCGCGTTGCCCCGAGCGTCGTGTCCGGCGGTGGTGACGGTGCACAGCCCGATCGAGGTTCCGGGGCCGACCACCGGGGCACTGCTTCTCGCGTTCGCGGCACCGATTCCCGGTCCAGTCAGTGTGATTGCCGCGGCGATTGCCGCGATCGTACGTCTCACGGTAGCTCCTCTGCAGATCGCACATGGCCGGAGCAGAGGTCCTCCGAGTCGGTCGGGGGATCCCAGCTGCCGTTGCCTCGAATCCTGTGGCGCTTCCTGCCGACCAGTCTTTCATGTTCCCCGAGGAAAGCGAGGATGTAGATGTCCACTCATCAGGCTGTTCACGTGCAGTCCGCCGGTGCGGCGCTGAAACCGGCCGAGGTCGAGACGACGTCACCGGCTCGCGATCAGGTGCGTATCCAGGTGGCGGCGTGCGGGGTCTGCGGTACCGACCGGGCATTCGTCGGTGGCGGGTTTCCGGGGATGTCCTGGCCGCTGACGCCAGGGCACGAGATCGCCGGAACCATCGTCGAACTCGGGGCCGGGGTCGGCAACTTCGCCGTCGGCGACCGCGTCGCGGTGGGCTGGTTCGGCGGGAACTGCGCCGTATGTGTTCCGTGCCGCAAGGGCGATTTCATCCACTGCGCGAACATGCAGGTCCCGAGCTGGCACTATCCCGGCGGATACGCCGAGTCGGTGACGGTACCGTCCAACGCGCTGGCCCGTATTCCGGACGCTCTTTCCCTGACGGAAGCCGCGCCGATGGGCTGCGCGGGAGTCACCACATTCCACGCGCTTCGCGAGAGCAGGGCGACGCCCGGCGACCGCGTCGCGATCTTGGGCATCGGCGGACTCGGCCATCTCGGCGTGCAGTTCGCACGCGCGATGGGCTTCGAGGCGATTGCGATCGCCCGCGGAGCACGTAAGGCCGAGGATGCCCGTGAGCTGGGCGCTCACCACTACATCGATTCGAACGCCGAGGATGTCGGCGACGCGCTGCGCCGACTGGGCGGCGCCGACGTCGTCCTCGGGACCGCGGCCAGCAGCCCGGCCATGGCGCAGACGATCGGCGGCCTCGCGCCGCGCGGCGAACTGATCACCATCGGCGTCACCGCCGAACCACTGCCGATCAGCCCGATGCAGTTGATCACCTCGGGACTGAGCATCATCGGCCATCCGTCCGGAACCGCCCGCGATATCGAGGACACGATGAACTTCGCGGTCCAATCCGGCGTGCGTGCCCGAACGCAGGAACTCCCGCTGGATCGGGCCGCCGAAGCCTATGCCGACATGGAACAGGGACGCGCCCGGTACCGCATGGTCCTCACGATGTAACCCGTCGGGCTGAAATCCGTTCAGCGGGCAGGCAATATGCGGCCGGTGGTTTCGCCGAGGGTGAGGGTGGTGCCGTTCGCTCGGGCTCGGAGGGTTACTTCGTCGTTGTCGCGGAGGAAGGAGATTTCGGTACCGTCGGACAGGGATAGGGGTTCGGTTCCGCCCCAGGTTATCTCCAGGAAGGAACCGCGTTGGCCGGGGTCGGGGCCGGAGATGGTGCCGCTGGCGAAGAAGTCGCCCGGCCGTAGGCCCGCGCCGTTGACGGTCATGTGGGCGAGCATCTGGGCCGCGGTCCAGTAGGTCGTGGCGTAGGGGGCGGTGGAGACCACTTCACCGTTGAGGATGACGTCGACCTCTATGTCGAAAGCCCATGCGGGAGTGGCGGAGTCGTCGAGATAGGGGGCCAGCGGCGTATCCCGCTCGGGCGGAGTGGTGCGAGCCCGGTCGAGTGCGGCCAGGGGGGTTACCCAGACGGATATGGAGGTGGCGAAGGATTTGGCCAGGAAGGGGCCCAGGGGGACGTACTCGAAGGCCTGGATGTCGCGGGCGGACCAGTCGTTGGTGAGGGTCACTCCGAAGATGTGGTCATCGGCGGCGGCCAGGGGCACTTCCCCTTGCGGGACAGCGGATCCCAGTACGAAACCCATTTCGACCTCGATGTCCAAGCGACGGCTCGGGCCGAAGGTGGGCGATCCCTCGGGTTCGGGGCGAAGGCCCTTCGGGCGCGGGATTTCGGTGCCGCTGGGGACGATGGTGCCCGCGCGGCCGTGGTAGCCGATGGGCAGATGCTTCCAGTTCGGCGTCAGCGGCGGCTGTCCGGGACGGAAGATCCGGCCCACGTTGGAGGCGTGGAACTCGTTGCCGTAGAAATCGACGTAGTCGGCGACGGTGAACGGCAGGTGCAGAGTCGCCTCGGCCAGCGGAACAGCCTCGGCGACAAGGGTTTCGGCGACAGCCGGATCAGTCAATGCCCGAACGGCCCCGGCGCGGACCCGGTCCCAGGACGCCCGGTCGCGGGCGAGCAGTGGGTCGAGGTTCGCGGCATTCGTGGCCGCGACGTCCTCGGGCGCGGCACCGGCGCGGCCCAGTAGAGCAGCGACAGCGAAGACGTGATCCCCCAGGCGCACACCGAGTTTCGGGCCGGACTCGGATGTCGAGAACGATCCGTACGGCAGATGGTTGATGTCGAAGCCTGCGGTCGCCAGGCGTTCGGCGGCGGTCATCGGGTCACCTCTCCACGAGTTCGCTTGTTCATACGCACCGGATCGTCCATGCTCACTCGATCGTCCGTCCGGCCCACGTCCAGGCGTAGACGCCGTCGTCGCCGGCGGTCGCGGCCTCGCCGAGGTCGAGCGGCCGGAACGTATCGACCATCACCGCCAGCTCGTCGACCTGCCGCACACCGATCGACGCCTCCATCGCGCCCGGCTGCGGACCGTGCGCGTGGCCGCCGGGATGCAGCGACACCGAGCCGATCCCGATACCGGAACCCTTGCGAGCCGCGTAATCGCCGCCGACGTAGAACATGACCTCGTCGGAATCGACATTGGAGTGGTAGTAGGGCACCGGGATCGACAGCGGGTGATAGTCGACCTTGCGGGGCACGAACGCGCAGACCACGAAATTATCGCCCTCGAAGACCTGGTGGACCGGCGGCGGCTGGTGGACCTTACCGGTGATCGGCATGAAATCCTCGACGTTGAACGTGTACGGATACAGGCAGCCGTCCCAGCCGACGACGTCGAACGGGTGATCGGCGTAGGTGAAGCGGGTACCGACGACCCCTTCCGCGCCGCGATGCTTCATCAGCACCTCGACGTCGGTACCGTCGACGAGCAACGGCTGCTCGGGTCCGTACAGGTCGCGCTCGCAATACGGCGCGTGCTCCAGCAGTTGCCCGAAACGCGACAGGTAACGCTTCGGCGGCGCGATGTGGCTGTTCCCCTCGATCGGGTACAACCGGCTCGGCCCCTCGGCCGCATCGGGCACCCAGCGATGCGTGGTCGCCCGCGGAATCATGACGAAATCCCCTGTGCGGTAGGATAATACGCCGAATATCGTCTCGACGACACCGCGCCCGGACTCGACGTACACACATTCGTCGCCGATCGCGTTGCGGTAGTACGGCGACACCGCACCGGCGACCACGTAGCCGATCCGCACATCCCCGTTGCCCAGGACCAGTCGCCTGCCGGTGACGGCGTCGATCCCAGCGGCGGCACCGGCGTCGAACAGATCGTGCAGCCGCAGGTGACGGGGTTTCATCGGATGGTTCGGCACGGTCGGCTGCTCGCCCAGGTCCCAGACCTCACTGCCCACGATCGCCGAGGGAATCGTGCGGTGATACAGCAGCGAGGAGTCGGAGGTGAAGCCCTCCTCACCCATCAGCTCCTCGTACCGAAGCGCACCCGCGTCGTCGCGGAATTGTGTGTGCCGCTTGCCCGGTACGTCCCCCACGCGTCGGTAGTACGCCATACCCCACCTCGATGCTCGACAGATATGTTCGATAAACGGTCACTATGTAACCTATTATCGACCATACTGCGCTAGAGTGTGACTCATGTCAATCCCGAACGTATTCGCCGCCCTCGTCGACGACGCCGCGATCTTTCCGCCCGGATCGCTGCCACTGCCCGAGGCCGTGATCGCCCATGCCGCACACCGCAAGTCGCGTCTGCGAGCACTGGCCGGCCCGTTCGTACTCGGGACCGGCGACCTCGCGACCGCCGCACGGCTGGCGACGCCCGATCTGTTCCCCGAACCCCTGCCGGTCAGCATCGTGGTCCCGACCCCCGACGCGCTCGCCGAGACGATCGAGAACGCCGGGGAACATCGCGTGGCGGTGCGGGCGCTGGAGGTCAAACTCGACCGATCGCGACCGTTGACTCCGCAGGTCACCGCCATCGCGAACCACGATCGACGGGGCATCACGACGTATGTCGAAGTGCCGCGCCCGACTCATCCGGAGTGGACCGAAGTACTCGCCGCCATCGCCACGAACGGCCTGCGGCTGAAATTCCGCACCGGCGGCACGCAGGCCGAGGCATTCCCGGACGAAACCGGACTGGCGACCTGGATCGCCGATGCCGCCCGCAGCTCCACACCGTTCAAATGCACTGCGGGACTACACAATGCGATCCGGCACACCGACGCGGAAACCGGATTCGAGCACCACGGTTTCCTCAACGTACTGTGCGCCGCATCGGCCGCATTGGGTGGCGCCGAAACTGACTCTCTCGCAAAAATTCTCGCCGAGCGGAACGCCGCTGCACTCGCCGGCGCACTCGGCGACACCGCAGAGACAACAGCCCGAACGCTGTTCATCTCCTACGGCTCGTGCAGCATCGAGGAGCCCTACGAGGATCTGGCCGCACTCGATCTACTCGACGACTGAACGTCCTCCCGACGGCCCGACCACACTCGCCTCCACTCGGCCACCGATCCCGGCGGCACTCGGATAGCTCGACCACCGAACATCCCCGGCGACCCGACCACATCCGGACAGCTCGACGGTCGATCTTCTCCGGCGGGCGACCGATCTCGGACTACTCGTCCACCGAACAACCGGAACGACCCGACCACACTCGGACCGATCGACGACGGGACCGTCCTGCGACCGGCGGCCGCAGTCGGACAACTCGGCCACCGAACGCGCCCGACGAAGACCGAAGATCGCGCGGACGAACAGAGGTAGAACAATGACACCCGTGACACGCGCTGAACCCAACGATGGTGCGCAGACGCTGGAACGCGGCCTGGCGGTACTGGTCGAGCTGAGCCGTCATCCCGACGGTCTGACCACCGCACAGGTCGTCACCGCGTGCGGACTGCACCGCTCCATCACCACGCGATTGTTGATCTCGTTGCAGCGCACCGGATTCGCCGTACGTGACGATTCGGGGGCCTACCGGATCGGCCCGGCGGTACCGGATCTGCTCGGCCTGGCCCGCCCGCGGCTGCGTGAGGTGGCCCAACCCGTTCTCGAACGTCTCGCGCGCATGGTCGACGCGACCGCATCACTGGTCGAGGTGGTCGACGGATACGCGATCACGACCCTGGTGGCCGAACCGCCGAGCGACGGCCCGCGGTTCTCCTATCGGCTCGGCAACCGCGATCCGCTCGATCGCGGCGCGGGCGGCGTCGCCGCCCTGGCCGCGGGCCCGCCCCAACCCGGTGAGCCCGATCGGGTCGCGACGGCCCGGTCGCAGGGCTTCATCACCACCCACGGCGAACTCAACGCCGGGGCGCACGCCATCGCCGCGCCGTTGCCCGGATGGGGCGGGCTCGCGGCGATCAACATCGTCACCAACCGCGAGGCCACCGTCCGGAACGCGCGGCACCCGCTGCTGGACGCGGTCCGCGAGATCGGCGCGTTCACCGGGTGAAAGACCGGGCGTCCCCGCATGAACGCCCGGTCCGGTGTCGGCGTGGATCAGTCCACCGGCAGCTCGATCCCTTTGGTCTCCCGGACGAACAGCGCCGCCACGAGGGTGAGCACCGCGCAGAACACGAAGTAGCCCGCCGGGGCGAGACTGTTGCGGGTGACGTCGATCAGCCATGTCGCGATGAACGGCGCGGTGCCGCCCAGCAGCATGTTCGTGATGTTGTTGCCCAATGCCAAACCGCTGTAGCGGACCGACGCCTTGAGCATCTCGACATAGCTCACATATGAAGCGGCATTGACCACCGACACCGCGATGAACAGCACCGATTGCCCGAACACCGCCTGCCACACGCTGCCGCCCGACATCAGCATGAACATCGGCACGCCGAGCACGACACCGGCCACGCTGCCGCCGATCAGCACCAGCCGCCGACCGTAGCGGTCGGCCGCGGCCCCGGCGATGGGTAGCGTGGCGACGCCCAGAACCAGCGCCAGCGAGGTGGACAGGAACGCCACCGAGGACGTCTGATGACCGCTCTTCTGCAGGTAGGTCGCGGCGTACACGGACGCGATGTAGTAACCGCCGGTGATGAAGGCGCCCAGGAACAGGATCTTCACCAGCGGCCCGCCGGAACTGCGCAGCAGTTCCATGATCGGCACCTTCTTGGTCTCACCCTTCTTGGTCAGCTCGTCGAACTGTGGGGTCTCCTCCATACTGTTGCGAATCCAGATCCCCACGCCGCCGATGAGCAGGCTGAGCAGGAACGGGATACGCCACGCCCAGTGCAGGATCTCGTCCTTGGTGAACAGCGAGGTCATCGCGAGTGCGATCAGTGACGCGACGAGCGATCCGAGGTAGGTCCCGGAGTTGACCATCGCGGTGTAGGTCGCGCGCCGGTGGGTCGGCGCGGATTCGGAGACGAAGGCGTTCGCCCCGCCGAGTTCGCCGCCCGCCGCGAAACCCTGCAGGCAGCGCGCCAGGACGAGGGCCGCGGTGGCCCAGAGGCCCAGTGTCAGATAGGTGGGCATCAACCCCATCAGGGCGGTGGCGGCCACCATCAGCAGGATGGTCCAGGACAGCGCGCGCTTGCGCCCGTACTTGTCGCCGACGTGGCCGAAGATGATGCCACCCGGCACCCGTAGGAAGAAGGCGACGGCGAAGGTCGCGAAGGTGCCCAGCAGCGCCGCGGTGTCATCGCCCTTGGCGAAGAACAGCGCGGCGATGGTGGTCGCCATATAGCCGTAGATACCGAAGTCGTAGTACTCGACGACAGTGCCGACCACGGCCGCGCGAACGACCTTGGCGATCGACTTACCCTGTCCGGCAGGGGATTCGGCGTCCGACGACGATGTGGGGGTGTCGATTCCGTGCATGAGATATTTCCTTGCTGCCATCGGGTCCGGCCCGATGCGATCAGACTCCGGCCGGTGCCCGGCCCGCGGAGGTCCCACGACGCGCGAGACGCGCGGCGTTGCGGCCGGCGATCCGGCCCATGGTGAGTGCGTTGGCGACGGCGTTTCCGCCGCCGACGTAGCGTTGGCCGAGCACTCCGGCGCCGGCTTCCCCCGCCGCGAACAGGCCGGGCACCGGATCACCATTCCGATCCAGAACCATTGCGGCACTGTCGATTTCCATACCCGCGTGGGTACAGACCAGTTCGGCGGGCAGCATCCGCACCGCGTAGTAGGGCGGCTGCGCGATCGGATCGGGATCGGCCGAGGAACCCTTGTTCGCCAGGGTGCGATGGCGGCGGAACTCCTCGTCGCGGCCACCGGGAAGTTGCTCGTTCCACCGCGTCACGGTGTGCGTCAACGCCTCGGCGGGCACGCCCATCCGGTCGGCGAGTTCGGTGAGCGTAGCCGCACGCAGCGTCCGCCCGGCCTCCGCCTCCGCGGCGACGCGCTCGGGAATCCAATCGGTGTACCCGGACGCCAGACCCAGCCGCGCGGTCTCGTCGAAGACGGCCCACACCTCGCCGGGCTGGGCGGCCATGATCCCGGTCGAGACCGCGTAGGAGGCGTCCTCGTCCATGAAACGACGGCCCAGACCGTTCACATAGATCCGCGACTTCGGCGGGAATCCCGAGGTCCAGTGGTGGTGACGCTGGAAGTAAGCGGTCGGCAGCAGCAGCCCCCAGCCCTGTCCGGTCACCGACGACTCGATCTCCTCGGCGAATCGGATGTGGTCGCCGCGACTGCCTGGAGCCGCGACCACGAACAACGACTCGCCCGCCGCGCGCGCTGCCGGAAAATACGAATCGACCAGCGACGCGTCCCGGGCGAAGCCGCCGCTGGCGATGACCACGGCATTCGCGCGCACCTCGACGCCATCGGCGATCACGCCGACGATGCGCCCGTGTTCGCGGATCAGCGACTGCGCCCGGGTCGCCAGTACGGTCTCGATCCCGTGCGCCCGGCGCGCTTTGTCGAGGACCTGAATCAGGCCGTAACCCTGATCCTTCGGCACGTGTCCGCGCCAGACGTCCTCCACACCGGCCTGGCTCAGGCCGGGCATGTGGGCGTTGGCGGAGATCCGGGCCGGGATCTCGACACCGAGGCCGATCAGCCATTCCAGGGTCGGCCCGGACTGCTCGCAGAAGGTGCGGATCAGACCCGGTTTGAGCATCCAGTGGTTGAGGTCCATGTAGTGCTGGAAGAACCGCTCGGCGTCGTCCTCGATCCCGAGGGCCCGCTGCACGCTGGTCGCGGCGGCGGTGAACAACCCCGCCGACAGTCGCGTCGAACCGCCGAGTTCGGTTTCCGATTCCAGCAACAGCACCGTCGCGCCGTGCTCGGCGGCCGTCACGGCGGCGGCCAGTCCGGCGCCGCCACCGCCGACGACGATGACGTCCCAGGAGTCCTCGCTCATGACAGTTTTCCTTCCGCATCCGCGAGTACACGGTGGTACAGGCCGTTGGAGATCAGCCCGCCGTCCACGGTGACCTCGGTGCCGGTGATGTAGCCGGAGCGGTCGGAGAGCAGGAACAGCACCGCGTCGGTGATCTCGTCCGGGCTCGCTGTGCGACCCGCCGGAATGCTCCGCAGCGAGGCCGCGACGAATTCGTCCGCTCCCCGCACCAGATCCGTGCCTACCAGGCCCGGATGCACCGAGTTCACCCGGATCCCCCATTTCGCGAGATTTCCGGCCGCCGATTTCGACAGTCCGGTCAGACCCCATTTGCTCGACGAGTGGCCGGCGAGAAATATCCGATCAGACCCGCGATGGAGGAGATGTTGACGATCGCGCCACCACCGCTCTCGCGCATCAGCGGCGCCGCGGCCTTGATCCCGTAGAACGGGCCGAACAGGTTGGTTCGCATGGTCTGCTCCCAGATCTCGTCCGGGGTGTCCATGAATTCCAGCCGGCGCGAGATACCGGCATTGTTGATCAATCCACCGAGAGCCCCTGGGCCGGAACGTATTTCGTCGATCGTGCGAGCCCACGCCGCCGGATCGGCGACGTCGAGGTGGTGGGCCGAGGCGCGGCCACCGGCACGCTCGATCTCGTCGATCACCTCGGCGGTGTCGATGATGTCGGCCACGCAGACGTGCACGCCCCGCGCGGCCAGCGCCCGCGCGTGGTTGGCGCCCATCCCGCGGGCCGCGCCGGTGATCAGCACGACGTCGGGATACTTTTCGCTGCTCGGCGACTCAGACATGCCGGGACCCGCCGTCCACGGCGATGGAATGTCCCGTGACGTACCGGGCGCTGTCCGACAGCAGGAACAGCAGCGGACCCAGGACCTCCTCGGGCGAACCCAGCCGATGCAGCGGAACGACGTCGAGCGCGTGGGCGAGCGCGGCCGGGTCCTCGCGCACCCACCGGGTCATCTCGGTATCGATGTAGCCGGGGGCGATCGAGTTCACCCGAATTCCCTTGTCGCCCAACTCGACCGCGAGCGATTCGGTCAGATGCGCGACGGCCGCCTTGGAGGTGCAGTACGCGCCCCGGCCGCGCCGCACCCGCACCGCGGACACCGAGGACATGTTGACGATCGCGCCGCCGGGACGCATATGCCGCGCGGCGGCCTGCGCGCCGAACAGCACGCCCTCCACGTTGACGTCCAGTACCGCGGCGATCTGCTCGGGTGAGATGTCCTGCGCCTCGGCGAACGGGAAGATGCCCGCGTTGTTGATCCAGAAATCCAGTCGCCCGAACTCGGCGATCGCGCGCTGCGCCAGCGCTTCGTGGTCGTCGGCGGAGGTCACGTCGACGCGCGCGGCGACCACGCGACCCGGCTTCTCGACGCCCGAGTTCGCGAGTTCGGCAGCGATCTCGGCGGCGGTGGTCGTCATCTGCTCGTCGTTGATGTCCGCGCCCAGCACGTCCACGCCGCGGGCGGCCAGTCCGGCCGCGAAGACCGCGCCCATTCCACGCGCGGCGCCGGTCACGACCGCCGCCTTGCCCTCCATGTCGGGGTGCACGACCTCGATCCGGCCGTGCTCGACCCGGCCCGGGTTCGATGCTCCGGTTGCCATCGCCATAGGTGTGTTCTCCTTCGAAATAATCAGGGCCAGAAGAGTTTTCAACGCGGTGCGTCGTCCCGCTCGACCACCCGGCGGGTGATCGACCAGTCGTCGCCGTCACGGGTGAGCCGATCGGCGACCGTGGTGAAACGCACCAACCGCGCCTCGCCCCCGATGCGGGTGGCGATCACCTGCAGATAGGCGCTCACCGCGAGGGTCCGCGCGTCGATCCGCTCGACGAGAAGGTTGCTGAGGACATGCCTGCGGCGCTCGTCGGACGCACGGGCCGCGCGATCGAATTCGGCCGCGAATTCGGTCAGGGCGGCCGTGCCGACAACCGGGTCCGGGTAGGTCGGCGAGTGGAATTCACCGGCCGCGGTGAAGGTCCGCGCCCACTCCTGGGCGGCGCCGGAGTCGATCGCCCGGCTCTGCCGGGCATAGAGCTGATGAATGGCCGCGACCGCGCCTGCGTCGACGGCGGGATTTGAGGGCATCACTTTCCAAGAACTCCAAAGTGTGCGATAATCGCACGTAGCGTGTTATATGTGGACACTGTAGGTGCTTCAGGTCACAACGGTCAAGGAGTTCAGCTATGCCTCAGTTACGGGCGTCCGGGGAACCGGCGGCCACCAGCGGCGATGTCGGGTCGGATATGTGCAAGACGTTGCACAACGGACTGCAGATCCTCGAACTGCTCGCACGCAGAACCGAGGGCATCTCCGTCACCGAGATCGCGGACCAGGTCGGGGTGCATCGCACGGTGGCGCACCGGCTCGTGCGCACGCTCGAATATCACCACCTGTGCCGGCGCGACGATTTCAAGCGCGTCTTCCTAGGGCTCGGCCTGGTGCGGCTGGCCGAACCGGTGGAACAGGACCTGCGCACCCTGGCCCGTCCCGTGCTGGAGGAACTCGCCGACAGCGTGCGAGCCACCGCGCACCTGGTCGTCCGGGAGAGTGAGACCGAGGTGCGCGCCCTGATGGTCGTCGAACCTCGCGACGCCCGGATCCACGTCGCTTTCCAGACCGGGCAGCTCGATCCGATCGACCGCGGTTCGGCGGGGCTGGCCATCCTGGCCGCGCTTCCCCCCGTCCCCGGCGAACGCGAGGAGGTCACCCGCGCCCGCGAGCGCGGTTACGCCGTCTCCCACGGGGAACTGGTCCCGTCCGTGGGCGGCGTCTCGGCCGCGGTCCCCGGCCGCGGTTCGGCGACCGTCGCGAGTATCGGCGTGTCCCCCATCGATCCCGGCCCCGCGGACGAGGAGACCCTGGGCGCCGCCGTCCGGGCCGCAGCCCAGCGTCTGAGCGCCATCCTGCTGCGCTAGACGGTCTCGCTGTCGTTCATGTTGCCAGGAAGGTAGTGATGGCTTCGTCACTGGACAGAGGGTTGCCCCCAACCGAGACGTCGATCGTCGGATAGTTCCTGCGCACGACGTCGGCGATGGCGGCGAGCCGATCGGCGACCACTGTGCGGTCGCGCAGCGACTCCTGCCCCAAGCCCTCGAAGCCGGGGAACCCGTCGGCAACCAGGGTTACATCCGGGTTGCCGATGATGTTGTCGTAGGTCTGAAATCGCACGCTTACGAGCTTGGATGTGTCTACCCGCCCCGGAGTGGTGAACACCCGGTCGCTGACACCTTCGACGAAGTTGGCTGCCGAATGCCCCTCCGCGGCCATCGGGTTCACCGCGATGCGGTTGGCGTCGACACCCAGCACCATGCCTGCAGGATGAAATCGCATCGTGCCGTCACGGACATCGGTCCAGCTCGTGATCGTTCCGTATACGCCGGCGATATCGTCGCTGTCGGTCAGGTATACGACGTCGCCGGCGGAACTGTGTGACGCAGTGCGTATGTAGCCATCGCCCTCTGCCTCGACGGCTTGCTTTCCGGGGAAAGCCCTGGGAAATACTTGATCGACTTGCCACAGGCGTGCCCCGTTGTAGAAGCGGTCCGGCGGTGCGGAGTCGGCCGGCAAGGGCGGAAAAGACGGCTCTCCGGCGTCGAGTCCGGTGCGAAGTCCCTCACTGTCGGCCTCGGGCAATACGCGGGCCACATCATCGGTTTCGCGGATAGCAGGGGCCAAACAATGTTCGACATCAGCCCTGGCCACCCTCGCGATCCGGCTGTTCACGGCTTCGGCAACACGCTTCGCCGCCTGCGCGGCCTCCTCGGAAATCAACATCTCGGGACCCGCTCACCACCGCATCATCCACTCCCGGCGCTGACACGGGATTTCGTCGCCCTCATTCTGCGCCCAGCTTCGAAGGCAATCCGTACTGGGAAGCACTCGGCGCCGACGGGTTCACCGGCTCATTGCAGCGCGACAGGGCGAACAACGCCCTTGAGCTGCCAAACGACCGCCACTACCACATGTAGCGCTATCGACGCGAGAACCCCTGCCGTACAGTCTGTTTGGGGTCCTCGGCGAGTGGCCGCGGGAGCCCGGCACGATAAACTCGAACGACCGCCGCCCGCGGATGTCCACTCGAGTTCCGGCAAGGGGATGATCATGACCGACGACCGGATTGCGGTAACCGAGACGATTCCGTTGCCCGACGTGTTACGGGCGCTCACTCGGGAACTCACCGCTATGACAGGCGATCGGGCCGGCGGATACGAGCCGCGCGCAGCCGAATTGACGGTGCGGCTGCTGATCGACACCGACGCGGGCGAGCCGCGCTTCCACGTGGTCGGCCCGCAGGTGCCCGAGAGCGCCGGAACCACCACGCACACACTGAAACTCACCCTGCAACCACTCCTGGGCGATCCGACACAGGGTGAGTTCGCTCCGGTCCCCGGATCGGAGCCGCAGGCCGGGAAGAGTGTCGGCGCCCTGTCGATCTCGCTGGCGGATACCTTCGCGCAATCGGCGGAACCATTGCGCGATGACGTTCCCGAACCAGCGCATATCTTCGAGCCGGAATCGGCTGAGCCGAAGCAGAATACCGACGCGGCAGATTTCGAGCACACCGTCGGGTCTCCCGGTTCCGATCCCGCCCCCGTCGCGACAGCACGTGACACGGACAGCGCGTTGACGGCGTCCGGCGAAGCGGCTCCAGCGTCGCGCACGCAGGTTCAGGCCGCTGTGGCAGATGATCCGGAAGCACTGGGCGACATCGATTCCGGAGCGGCGATCGGAACCGCAGACGACGCCGCGTCACCGACACCCTCCGACGCCGAGGAGTCGGGGCCGGCCGGGGAAACCGCCCGAGCCACCATCGCCCAGCTCGAAACGCCCTACGGCGAAGCGCATTCCGGGGCCGCCGCACCTGAGCCGCATCCGGTAACCACTGCGGAGCCCATCGCCGAATCCGCGCACGCCGACACGGTGCGGACCGAAACACCGCACAACGATGCGGATTCCACCGCCGCGAGCGCAGCCGGATCGCGGCGACCATCCGGCATCGACGCCGAGGCGGGCGCCGCGGCATCCGATACCGCGCCGCCCGCCTCGGCCAGTGCCGACGCGAATTCGGAACCGCTCGGGATCGTCGACGGAACTGTGGCCGATCCGGAGAAGCCACTCGCCGTCGTCGCTGACGGACCCACCCCGGACACCGATCGCACCGAGACCACCCCGTTCGGAACATCGAGTGGCGACACCGATTCCGAGCCCGTGGATACGCCCGCAGCCGAATCGCCGCTCTCGTCCGAGCCCATCGACGACGAGCCCGTCCGCACCGGCACGACGGAATCGCCGGTAGCGGGCGAATCCACCGCGCCCGAGGACAACCCGACCGCACCCATCCCGAGGACGTCCGGGGAAGCGAACGCGGAGTCCGAACCGGCCCGAAATGTCACGGCCAGTGCGTATTCGGATCTGGACGACGAGCACGCCGAGGTGATCGCGCGCTACGAGAAGATCCTGGTCGATCGGGAACGGGCGATGGGTCCGCTGCACCGGCACACGCTGATCTCCGCCGGAAACCTGGCCCGCGCATATCGGGAAGCGGGCCGGTCCTCCCAAGCCATCGACGTGTACGAGCGAGTGCTCACCGACAGCGAGAACACCTTCGGCCCACAGGATCTCGACACGTTGATCTTCCGGGGCAGTCTCGCGCGCTGCTATCGCGAGGCCGGGCGCATGGTGGAAGCCATCGACCTGTACGAACGCACCCTCACCGACAGCGAGCAGGGCTTCGGCCCCGACCACAAGAACACGCTCACCGCACGGCACAATCTCGCCCTGGCCTATCGCGAGGACGGGCGGCTGGACGACGCGATCGAGCTCTACCGCATCTGCCTGGCCGACAGCGAGCGGCTACTCGGGTCCAATCACCGCGACACCCTGATCACCTGCGATTCACTGGCCTCCTGCCTGCGCGAGGCCGGCAAGGTAGCCAAGGCGACCGCGCTGGACGAACGGCTGCTGACCGCGCGGCGGCGGGTACTGGGCCCGGAACATCCCGATACGCTGCACTCCACGGTCAATCTGGCCTCGGACCGGGCCGCGGCGAATCGCGCGAATGAGGCAGCCGACCTGTACGAACAGGCGTTGAGTACCAGTGAGCGGGTGCTCGGCCCGGACCATCCGATCTCCGAGCGCGCCCGCATCGGCCTGGCCCACGGGTATGCGGAGGTCGGCCGCGCGAGCGAGGCAGCCGACCTGTTCGAACGCCTGCTCGCCGACTGCGAACGCCAACTCGGCCCCGACCACCGGCACACCCTCATCGCCCGCAACAACCTCGCGGTCGCCTACCACGACGCGGGCCGTTTCGCCGAGGCGATCGAGGCGCACACCCGCACCGCCGAGGATCGCGAACGCCTGCTCGGCCCCGACCACCCCGACACCCTCAAATCCCGCGAACACCTCGCCTACAGTTACGAAGCCGAGCTCCTGGCCCGAACCTCCGGTCCGCAAATCGCTGTGCCACAGGAGTAATCGGGCCGAATCCCGCCCGCGCGCGGATTGCGACAGCCATAGCCTGTGACTATGATCACATATCACGTCGGGAGAGCCTCAGTTGCAGCACGGTCAGCACCAGTAGCAGCGCGAAGACCACCCAGGCCAACGCGGCCGCATAGCCGACCTGATAGAATCGGAAAGCGTTCTGGAACAACATGATTCCCAGTACATAGGTGCCGGTTTCGGGTCCGCCGTTGCCGTCGGTCAAGGCATAGGCCTGATCGAACGCCTGCACCGAATTGATCACGGTGATCACGACCACGAACGACAGCGCACCGCGCAACAGCGGAAGGGTGATGGACCGGAACCGCCGCCATGCCCCGGCTCCGTCGATCGTGGCGGCCTCGTACAGCGTCTCGGGCACCGCCTGCATCGCGGCGAGCAGGATGACGGTCGCGAACGGCACGCCCTTCCACACCGTGACGACGCTCAACGAGAACAGCGCCCACCCGGGATCGGTGAGCCAGGGCACCGGCCGCACTCCGGCCCGGCCCAACACGATGTTCAGCACACCGTCATCGGTGATGAACAGGAATCGCCACACCACCGCCATGGCGACCGTGGAGGCGACCAGCGGGAGGAACACCGCGGTGCGGAACAGCGCTATTCCCTTCAGTTTCCGATTCAGTGCGACCGCCACCCCGAGGCTGATCACGACCGTCGGGACCAGCGTCAGCGCCGTGCAGACCGCGGTATTGCGCAGCGCGATATAGAACATCGGATCGGCGAAGAGTTCGCGGTAATTGGCCAGTCCGGTGAACCGCATGGGCCGGAACAGATCCCACGAGTGAAAACTCAGATACAGCGAGAATCCCAGGGGGAACAGCATGAACAGCCCGACCGCGACCAGATTCGGTGCGACGAAGGACTTTCCGGCTCGCGATCGCTGCCGGTCCAGCGCGGACCGGTGCGGCCGTGCCGTTCGGCAGACAGTGCGCGCACCGCTCACGTCGGCGCTCGCAGCAGCGCATCGATGTCCCCGGCCATCGCGCCCAGCGAATCCGCCCGCGCCGCACCGCGCAACACTCGATCGCAGCCCCGCGACATCAGCGATTCGACCTTCCCCCACGCCGGGGTCGTCACCATCGTGCGCGAGGCAGCGGGTCCGCCGGTGAACACCTCGAGATTACCGATCCGGGTGTGCGCCGCGGCGAATCCCGGTGAGCTCATGGCCGAATGCAGGACCGGAACGAACAGACCGGATTCGGCGATGATCGCCTGGCCGATCGGCCCGGTCGCGAACTTCACGAATTCCCAGGCCTTTTCACGTCGCGGACTGTTCGCGGCGATCGCCAGGCCGGTACATCCGACATCGGTGACCGCACCCGGCCCGCCGTGCGGCCCCACCGGCAGCACGGTGACGTCGAAATCCAGATCGTCCTGTTCGACGAATTCCGAATAGAGCCAATGCCCGCCGAGCACCATGGCCGCCCTGCCCTGGGCGAACAGATCCGCGGCCGAGTCCGACAATCGATCCGCGACACTCGGCGCGACGCCGTGCCGCACCGCGAGATCGGCGTAGAACTGCAGTCCCTCGGCGAAGCGCGGATCTCCGATATCGGTGTGGGTCGGCGCTTTCGGCGGACTGAACCACTGCGCGCCGTTGTTCATGCCGAAGCAGGCCGCCGAACAGTACGGCACCCAGGCGTCGGTGAAACCCCACTGCCGAACCCGCCCGTGACCGTCGCGGCGGGTCGAAGCCCTCGCCGCGGCGAGGAATTGCTCGAAGCTCCACGGTTGCGACCAGCGGACCGGCGGGCGAATTCCCGCCTGGGCGAACAGCTTCCGATTGTAGTAGAGGAACACCCCCGACCACTGCTCGGGCAGCGCGTACCGGCCACCGCGGTAGTCGAACGTCTCGTACAGCGTCGGGTAGCTGTCCGCCCGCAGCGCCGCCGCGGATCGCGGATCGCGATCCAGCATCGTGCGCAGATCCAGCAGCACACCGCGGTCGGCCAGACCCGCGAACAGTAGCTCCCAGGCCATGAGCACGTCCGGGCATTTGCCCCCGGCACAGTAGGTGAGCATCTGCTGCAACGGATCCGGACCGGATATGAGGGTGCGAATCCGGATCTCGGGGTGCTGTTCGGTGAAGGCGGCGATGACCCGCATCCGGGCGCGGGCCTCCTGCGGCCGCGCCTGGAAGAAGAAGGTCACCGCGTCCTCGTCGGCGGTGTCGCAACCGGCCAGGATCGGTGCGGCCAGCATCGATCCGAGCAGGGTTCGGCGGCGCACCGGATTCACGGACCTCCTCGTCGGCCCGATCGGCGGCGACGTTATGGGCGGCCCAGACGCACCCGATCGGGCAAAACATCAGCAATCCAATGGATCAGCACGCGCAGCTTACGTTCGCGGCCGAGCGATCCGTAGCAGCACACGCACGGACAACGTTTCCCGCACCGGATCCACTCGTTACCGCCCCTGCCTGTCGGTCCGCCGTGGCACACTGCCCATGTCCGATTTACGTATGTCGGACCCGTACATGAACACGGGAGAACTACTCGCATGGCGACGATCGAATACCTCCGGACCGACCCCGACCTGCCTCCGGTCGGGGTCGTGGACCGCTCACCCATCAGCCCGGCGAAGAAGGCGATTTTCCTCGCCATCGCGATTCTGGGCGCCGTCGGCTGGGCGGTGCTGGGCATCAGCCGGGGCGAGAACGTCAACGCGGTGTGGATCGTGGTGGCCGCGGTCTGCACCTACATCATCGCCTACCAGTTCTACTCCCGGCTGATCGCGAACCGGATCACCCAGCCGCGCGACGATGTCGCCACGCCCGCCGAGGAATTGGAGAACGGCACCGACTACATGCCGATGGACCGGCGGGTCCTGTTCGGTCACCACTTCGCCGCCATCGCCGGTGCCGGCCCGCTGGTCGGGCCGGTGCTCGCCGCGCAGATGGGGTATCTGCCGGGCACGCTGTGGATCGTGGTCGGCGTCGTGCTCGCCGGTGCGGTGCAGGACTACCTGGTGCTGTGGGCCTCGGTCAAACGCCGCGGCCGCAGCCTGGGGCAGATGGCCCGCGACGAACTCGGCGTGGTCGGCGGTATCGCGGCCCTGGTCGCGGTGCTGGCCATCATGGTGATTCTGCTGGCGGTGCTCGGCATCGTCGTGGTGAACGCCCTGGCCGCCACCAAGGGCGCGGACGGGCGACTGCACGGCGGCAGCCCGTGGGGCGTGTTCTCGATCTCGATGACGGTCCCGATCGCCGTGCTGATGGGTCTGTATCTGCGCTATGTGCGCCCGGGCAAGGTCGGCGAGATCTCCATCGCCGGTTTCGTCCTGTTGCTGCTCGCCATCGTGGCCGGTAAGTGGGTCGGCGATTCCGGCTGGGGCCGTTCGGCTTTCATGATGGACGGCACCACGATCTCGTGGATTCTGATCATCTACGGCTTCATCGCCTCGGTGCTGCCGGTGTGGCTGCTGCTCGCCCCGCGCGACTATCTGTCCACGTTCATGAAGATCGGCACCATCGTGCTGCTGGCGGTCGGCGTGCTGATCACCATGCCCGTGCTGAAGGCTCCGGCGATCTCCCAGTTCGCCGGCAACAGCCACGGTCCCGCCTTCGCGGGCAGCCTGTTCCCGTTCCTGTTCATCACCATCGCCTGCGGCGCGCTGTCGGGATTCCATGCGCTGGTGTCCTCGGGCACCACGCCGAAACTGCTGGAGAAGCAGTCCCAGGCGCGCATGATCGGCTACGGCGGCATGTTGATGGAGTCGTTCGTCGCGGTGATGGCGATCATCGCGGCCAGCATCGTCGACCAGCACGTGTTCTTCGCGATCAACACCGGCGGCCTGACGGCCACCCCACCCGGTCTGCCCGCCGGAGCCTCGCCCGCGCAGATCGCGCAGGCCACCGCCGACGCCGCGGCCAAGAAGATCAACGGGATGAATCTGGGCGGCACGCCCATCACCGGCACCGATCTGATCAACGAGGCCAAGAGCGTCGACGAGAGTTCACTGCTGTCCAAGACCGGCGGCGCGCCGACGCTCGCGGTCGGCATGTCCCATGTGCTGCAAGGGTTCCTGGGCGGCTCCTCGCTCAAGGCATTCTGGTACCACTTCGCGATCATGTTCGAGGCGCTGTTCATCCTCACCACGATCGACGCCGGGACGCGCGTCGCGCGGTTCATGCTCTCGGACACCCTGGGCAACCTCGGCGGGCCGGCCCGCAAGTTCTCCGATCCGTCCTGGCGGCCGGGCGCGTGGCTCTGCTCGGCGCTCGTTGTCGCGGGCTGGGGTTCGGTGCTGCTGATGGGCGTGACCGATCCGCTCGGCGGCATCTACACGCTGTATCCGCTGTTCGGCATCGCCAATCAGCTGCTCGCCGCGATCGCGCTGACCGTGGTCCTGGTCATCGTGGTGAAGAAGGGCCTGGTCAAGTGGGCGTGGATTCCCGCGCTGCCGCTGATCTGGGATCTGGTCGTGACGATGACCGCGTCGTGGCAGAAGATCTTCTCCGCCGACAAGAATCTGGGCTACTTCAAGCAACACAGCATCTACAGTGCGGCCCGCGACGCCGGCAAGGTTTTGTCGCCGGCGAAGAATATGCACGATATGGACAAGGTGATCCGCAACAGCTTCATCCAGGGCACGCTGTCGATCGTGTTCGCTGTGCTGGTGCTGATCGTCGCGGTGATCGGTGTGCTGGTGTGCATCCGAGCCCTACGGCGCGGCGGTAGTGAGACCACCGAGACGCCGGAGGTTCCCTCGAAGATCTTCGGGCCCAGCGGTTTCGTGGCCACCAAGTCCGAGCGGGAGGTGCAGCGGGAATGGGACGAGCTGGTGAAAGCCGGTAAGGTCACCGCACCCGGCGCCGCGCATCCGGTGGCCGCGGAATGACATCCGCGCCGATCCCGGACGCGAGCCCCGGAGTCCGGGGAGCCCGGCCGAACACGATGCGGGCCGCGCGCGGCGTACTGCGCGCGGCCCGGTCCGCGGCCGGATACTTCAATGCGATTCTGGGCGGCCGGGATTACGCGCGGTACGTCGAGCATCTGCGGCGCAATCATCCCGGGCATCCGGTCCCGACCGAACGGGAATACTGGCGCGACCGGTACGCGGCCGCCGAACGCAATCCGGCCACCCGCTGCTGTTGAGCATATATGTCTGTTTTCCGCTAGCGTGGGGATGCGGGTCCTGACAGGGTGGATTGTGTGAGTGCACACGGTCTCGAGTTCGAGCGCTGTTATCGCGCGGTCACGACCCGCGACGCCCGTTTCGACGGGCAGTTCGTGACCGCCGTCCGCACGACCGGAATCTATTGCCGCCCATCGTGTCCGGCCATAACTCCCAAACGCGCGAATGTGACGTTCCTGCCGACCGCCGCGGCCGCACAGCAGTCCGGATTCCGCGCCTGCCGTCGCTGCCTGCCCGATGCGGCACCCGGCTCGCCGCTGTGGAACACCCGTGCGGATCTCGCCGCGCGCGCCATGCGACTGATCGCCGACGGGGTGATCGAACGTGGTGGCGTGCCCGCACTGGCCGGATCGCTCGGCTATTCCCAGCGTCAGCTGACCAGGGTGTTGACCACGGAACTCGGTGCGGGGCCGCTGGCTCTGGCACGCGCGCATCGCGCGCATACCGCCCGACTGCTGATCCAGACCACACACATGCCGATGTCCGATGTCGCCTTCGCCGCCGGATTCGCCAGTATCCGCCAGTTCAACGACACCGTGCGCGAGGTGTTCGCGGTCAGCCCGACGGTTCTGCGGGACGAGTCGCGGCGGCTGCGCGGCGATACCCTGCCCGCGACGAACGGCGTGCTCACCCTGCGGCTGCCGTATCGCGAACCGCTCGACGCGGGCTGGCTGACCTGGTTCCTGTCCTCGCACGCGGTGCCGGGGCTGGATCTGTGGGAGGACGGCCACTACACGCGCGGACTGCGCACACCGCACGGACATGCCACGGTGCGCCTGAGCGTGCAGCCCGGCCATGTGCGAGCGGGCCTGGCCCTGCACGATATGCGCGATCTCGCCCCGACGGTGGCGCGGTTGCGGCATCTGCTGGACCTGGACGCCGACCCGGTCGGCATCGATGAAGCGCTCACCGCGGGTAGCCGGGAGTCCGGACGCGGACCGGGGTTCGGTCCCGGCATTCGCGTTCCCGGCTGTATCGACGGCCCGGAACTGTTGCTGCGCACCATGATCGGTCAGCAGATCTCGGTCGCGGCGGCCGCAACGCACACCGCCCGCCTGGTGGAGGCACTGGGCGAGGATATCGGCGGGCCGGTACCGCGGCTCTTCCCGACCCCCGAGGCGATCGCCGAGCACGGTTCCGAGGTGTTGACCGGACCGGCGCGGCGCACGTCGTCCATCGTCTCGGCGGCGCGTGCGCTGGCTTCCGGCGAGCTGTGCCTGCATGCCGGTCGCACCGCCCCCGACCTGCGCCACGATCTACTCGCTCTGGACGGGGTCGGGCCGTGGACGGCGGATTACGTGACCATGCGGCTCCTCGCCGATCCGGACGTGCTGATGCACACCGATCTGGTGGTCCGGCGCGGCGCGGCGCTGCTTGGCATCGACCTCACCGATACCGCGCGGTGGTCACCGTGGCGGTCCTATCTGTCCATGCATCTGTGGAAGCGGGCTCTCGCCGCCCGGCCCGACTCGCAGCCGATGAATCGGCGAAAGTAGGTGCAGCACAATGAATACCGCCGAATTCGCGACGACTCCGACGACACTCGGGCCGTTCACCACGCTGGTCGATGCGGATGGCGTGGTCCTGGCCGCCGGCTGGACCGCCGATTCCGGGGGATTACGACAGCTCGTACATCCCAGTCTGCGGCCCGATGAACTGCGGCAACGTGATTCGCTCGGCGAGGTGACCAGCGCGGTCGAGAAGTACCACGCCGGTGAGATTTTCGCGATCGACACCATCCCGGTACGTCAGGTATCCGGCCCCTTCCTACTGCACGCCTGGGACGTGCTCCGCACTGTCCCGGCCGGAAATCCGATCACCTACACCGCATTCGCCGCCCTGTCCGGCCGCCCCGAAGCCGTCCGCGCCGCCTCCAACGCCTGCGCCCGCAACGCCGCCGCCCTCTTCGTCCCCTGCCACCGCATCCTGCGCACCGACGGAACACTCGGCGGATTCCGCTGGGGACTGGATGTCAAGGCATGGCTGCTGCGGCACGAAAGTTTCGAAACACCATTCGCTACTGGGTAACCGTTCTGTCTCCGGATAGAGTCTCGATCGAGTGATTGGAACCGTCGCGTACCGTGGCTGAGCACAGTTCTGCCAGTAGGTGCTGGGCAGGAGCAGGATGTGGATCAGCAGGGCCATTGCCGATCTATTTCGTGAGCGAATAGCCCCCAAGATCCTTCGAGTAACCGAGGCAGCCGAACACGATGCGGGCGCCATGCGTGAGATCGCCGACCGGGGCGAGACGGCCGCGCGGAGAATTCGAAAGTCGGATCTGGACGGCGAGGCCCGGGTCCTGGCGACCGAGCCGGATTCGGCAGATGATTTCGGTCCGCAGGTACCGATAACACAGGGAGAAGTTCAGCCGCCGCTGGATCGCCTGGACAAACCGTTGGCGCTGATCGAACAACGGTCTGCAGAACTGGGGTTGCACACTCCGTCCCAGCGTGCGCTGGAGTCGAGTCTGTTCATCGACGAGCCGGTCCACCAGGCGGCCATGATCGCCGATCGACCGCAGCCCGAATTGTTGTTCGGTGCAAGGGATTGGGCGGGCTATCTGGATGCACGCGCATTCACGCGCAGGTACGGCGATCAGGAATTGTCCGTGCCGTTCATCTCCGAACTGCACCAGCGAGTCGCACAGTTTGGCATGCCCGACGCCGGGGTCTTCGTACAAGGAGAGCGGTGGTTCATCAACGGGAAACCGTTCACATTGGATGAAATATCAGCGATCGAGGCCAACCCCTACTTGATACATATCCACGAAGGAACTGTTCCTTTGGAACGCAACATCGGCGCAGTCTCCTATCGGATCACCGACCCGGATTCAATCCGCCACGAACTTCAGTCGTTGTCCGACTGGTACAATGAGGCACGCGCGCGGCCCGGGAGCGATCCGTACCGGCTCGCGGCCGAACTCCAGCAGCGGTTCATCTCCATCCACCCGTTCAGAGACTACAACGGGCGGTCCTCACGGCTCCTGATGAACTGGGCCTTGGAACGCGAGGGACTCTCGCCCAGCATCCTGCCGGATTTCAACAGAGATATCTTCTCCACGACCGATCAATGGACCGATGTTGTTCGATCGGGCAGCCGGACATTCGCCGAACACTCACACCGGCTCCAGCAACTCGGCTCTGCCGCCGACCCGGTCCAGACGTTTGGTCTCCAGCGTTTGCGAGAGCTCTATCGGAATTACGAGGGCGAGGTCGAACCGCTCGAGCCCGGAGCCGGCCACGATATCGGTTCGTGGCGGGAATTGCTGAGCAGGCTCCAGGCCGACGAAGGACCCGGCACGTGACAACGTGACCAGGACCGCGGAGTATGCAGGCTGGCACGCGTTACGCGACAATCGTTTCCAGGTGGGAGCCGGTGGGTTGGCGGATGACGTGGAGGCGGCTGGGGATGCGTTGGCGCATCTCGTCGACGTGGCTGACTATGCCGACTACGCGTCCGCCGGAACGCAGATCGTCCAGAACGCCCATGACCGCGTCGAGGGTGTCGGCGTCGAGGCTGCCGAAGCCCTCGTCGATGAACAGGGTGTCCATGACCAGACCGCCGGACTCGGCGGCCACCACATCGGCCAGGCCGAGCGCCAGAGCCAGTGAGGCCATGAAGGTTTCGCCGCCGGAGAGAGTCTTGGCCGGACGGATCGCGCCGGTGTAGTCGTCGCGGATGTCCAGGCCGAGACCGCCGCGCCGGCCATTGCGTCCCGCGACATCGGTGTGCACGAATTCGTATCGGCCACCGGACATTCGGCGCAGGCGCACGGAACCGGCGATGGCCACCTCCTCGAGCCTGGCCGCGAGTACGTACGAACGCAGCGACATACGGCGGTTGTTCTCGCCGCGACCGGCCACCACGTCGGCCAGCGCGGCCAGCTCGTCATGTGCGTGCTGCATCGGGGTGATGCGATCCACCGCAGCCCACAGCTGCGTGCCCAACTCCTCGAGCTGCTGCACCCGATGTTCGGCCTGGGAGTGGGCGGCCACAGCCGCATCCAGCGCGGTACGCGCCTGCGCGACTCGGGCTTCCAGCTCCAGTGGATCGTCGAGTTCGGCATCCGCGGCGGTTTTGATATCGGGTTCGGCCAGAACCGCTTCGGCGTGCGCCCGCGTGCTGTCGGCCGCGCTCAGCTCACGCTCGATCTCGCTCTGCTGCTGTGGGGTGCGGGTGGCGGCGTCGACGACCTTCGCATATGCCGCCAGCACACCGTAGTCCGGCTCCGAACCGCTCTCGGGCACAATCACGTCCGCGAGTGTGACCAACTCGGCCGCACGGGCCAGCTGCTCCACTCGGCGAGCCGCCGCGGTGACCTGTTCGCGGGCGGCATCGGCTTCGGTTCGGGCGGCGCGGAGTTCGGTGGCATCGCGCACGAGGGCATCCAAGCGGGCCCGGCGGCGATCCACCGTGCCGTCCGCTCCGGCGGCGGTGCGCAGCCGCTCGGTCAGCTCGGCCATCCGGCGGTCGGCGGCGATGACACGTTCGACCACGGCACTGTTGCGGACATCGAGTTCACGCAGTTCGCTCTGCAGGCGCGTCTCGTCGGCGCGCGAACGGTTCAGCTCGCCGGTGAGCTCCTCGACGCGGGCGCCGGCGCGGCGGGCGGATTTGTAACGTTCGGTGGCGACGTTGAGCGCGGCGGACAACTCGGCCCGATCGCCCTCACCGCCGCGAGCGATGAGCACCGCGATGTCGTTCTCCAGCTCGGACAGCCGAGATTTCGTGCGGTCACGGGCGGATTCAGCGGTACGTTCGGCGGCGACCGCACGTTCCTCGTCGGCCTTGGACGCGGCGGCCGCGGTCGGCTGGGCCGGGGCCGGATGTTCCGCGGAACCGCATACGCCGCACGGCTGTCCGTCGGCGAGCGCACCCGCCAGTTCGGCCGCCATTCCGGCGAGCCTGCGCTCGCGGATCGCGAGGGTGTGCTCACGGGCATCGACGTGCGCCACTCGCGCCGACTCGAATGCGGTTGTGGCGCGGGCGAGTTCGGTGCGGCGGGCGGCGAGTTCGGTCGCCGCCTCCGAAGCCGTGCGCAGCCGTTCGCATTCCGCCTGCAATCCGGCCAGCCCAGCGGCTGCCTGCTCCGCTTCGCGTACCCGGACATCCAGCGCGGCAATCGTTTCCGGCATTGCGGCCCGGTCGGCGGACAGCTTCGCCATCGCGGATCGCAGCGCCGACTGCTCCTTGCGCAACCTCGCGAGTTCGACATTCAGCCGCTGCGCCGATTCCGCGTCGCCGCGCACCTCGTCCAGCGCACCGATCTGCGCCGACCACCGCTGAATCGCCGCATCGATGCCGGTGAGCTCGGCCTCGGTGCCATCGTCCCGGAACGTCTCCCGCACATCGGAGTCGGCATTCTCACCGCCGACCGCCTGGCCCGGTTCCTGGTTCGCGACGGGCTTCCGACTCGAATCATCAACTCCAGCAGTCTGTTCGACGCTCCGGGTGGCTTCGGCCGTAATGACCTCCGAACGCGAATCTTCCGCGGCTGCATCCTCGAATCCGGCTGTGACCACGCCGGTTTCAGCGGCCGGAAGCACAGCTCCGGTTCCGTCCGAACCACCGGGCAAACCCTCGCCCGCGGACCGCGACTCCACCGAGAACAGTCCGGGCTCACCGACGTCGACAGCCCAACCGGCCGCCGAATCCAGCACCCGCAGCGGCCGATCCCCCGCAGCGGTCCTGGCCGCCTTCCGCGCCCCGCTCACCCGCCGACCGGCATTCTCACCCGACCCTCGCCGCCCGGCACCCTCCCCGGCCTCGGCGGAATTCCGCCGGCCGCCCACCTCGGGCTCGGCACCCACGGCCTCCGGCATCGGATCGATCGAGAACAACTCGAGTTCGACATAACCGACCGGCGCCCGATCGGCAGCCGCTCGGGTCGCCGGATCCTCCGGCTCCCTCGAGGTACCGGCCACCCCGCCCACGAGTGCGTCCGCCGCACCATTCGGCATCGGATCGTCATCCTCCGACACGCCGCGGCGCGCCTGTCTCAGCGGATCCGAGGCACTATCGGCCGCAGGCGCATCGGGCGCGGGGAGCGTATCGGCAGCGTCCTCGGACGGACCGGCAGGCAGCGACCGTCGGCCGGGCGCACCATCGAATGCGACGTCCGCATCGATCGCCGAGCCGTCCGCGCGTCGAGACGTCCCCGCGGCATGGTCGGCCGAAGTGCCGGACCCGTTGTCCGATCCTCGTCGCCGACGATTCGGCGCGGCGTCGTCGCTGACCTCCAGCACCGCCTTGCCGGATGCACCGGAACTCACGCCGGGATCGTCGAAATCTGCTCTGAAACTCCGGCTCTGCTCGGGGGTCGGCGGTATGGCCGAGAGTTCGGCGGCAAGGTCGGAGCCGGCGAGTTCAGCGGCGGCCAGATCTGCTGCGGCCCAGACGGTTCCGGGAAGTTCGGCGCTGGGTGGTTCGAGCAGGCTGGTGGCGAGGCGTTCGGCGAGGTCGAGGGATTCGCCGGTGCGGCGGCGGAGGGCCGTCGCGGCCGTGCGAGCCTCTTCGAGGGCGGTGGCGACCGGCTCGGCGCGCCGGGACTGATCCAATTCGATGCGCCGACGAGCGCGCAGTTCCGCGGTGCAGGCGTAGTCCTCCAGTTGCGAACGTGCCGTGGACAGGCGGCGATGCAATTCGTGCAGGCGGCGCTGCTGCTCGGCGGCGGCGTGAGCCACAGTCGAATCCTCGCGACGCTGCGCGAGTTCGGCTTTCGTGGTCGCCAGATCGGCACGGGCGGCGGCGAGGAGTTGCTGCGACCATTCGGTCGCCTCCAGAATTCCGACGGTCTCGGTGGCGCCCACACCCGCGGAGACGACCACTTGGCCGATGAGCCGGTCGATACTCTGCCGCTGCGTATCGAGTTCGGCGGTGCTGTCCCGGCGGCGCTGCGCCAGCCACTGTTCGGCGGTGCCGAATCGCTCGGTGTCGAAGAGCTTTTCGAGCAGTTTCTCGCGATCCTCGTTCTCCGAGCGCAGGAATCGCGCGAAATCGCCCTGCGGCAGCAAGACCACCTGGAAGAACTGATCGGCGCTCATCCCGAGCAGCCGGATCACCTCGTCGCCGATATCGGTGAGCCGCGACAGATTCTGGCCGCGACCGTCCAGCCATTCCAAGGTGGCCTTGGGCTGTTCATCCTTCCAGCCCTCGCCACGCTTCTTGGGCCGCCGGAATTCCGGCGAGCGAGTCAGCCGCAGCCGGCGACCGCCCAGCGTCGCCTCCAGCGCCACCCGCGGCGGCGTCTGCGGGTCCGCGTGATCCGAGTGCAGCCGCTTACTGTCCCCCCGCGCCCCCGGAACCTTCCCGTACAGCGCGAACGCGATCGCGTCCAACACCGTCGTCTTCCCCGCCCCGGTCTGCCCGTGCAGCAGGAAAAGCCCGTCGCCCCCGAGCACATCGAAATCCACCACCGCGGTGTCGGCGAACGGCCCGAACGCCGTCAACTCCAACCGATGCAGCCTCATCCGACCACTCTCCCACCGTCCCGATCACTCATGCCGTGCGCTCCCCCGCATCGACCGGCTGCGCTTCGGCAACCTCGCGTTCGGTGGTGGCGGCGACCAACGCGCGCGCCAGCCAATCCATTTCGGCGCCCGTGGGTTCGCCGCGCACATCGGTGAGAAAGCTGTGCGCTACTTCGGTGTCGCGGCGGCCGTGCACCCGCTCACGGTAGCGCAGGTCCGGATTGCCTTCGGGGCGAACCCATTCCACGTGGACCGCATGCGGGAAACGCTGCCGCAGACGGCGCAGGGCATCGACCGGACGAGCGTGGTCGGTGAGGTTCGCCGAGACGTAGTGCTGCTCGGCCTCGGCATGGGCCGGGTCGCCGAGCAGGTCCTCCAGCTCGCCGGTGAGCTGGGTGAGTCCCCGCACCTGCGGGAGGTCGTGCCGCTCGACGCCGGTGAGCCCCTCGGGGCCCAGATCGGCGATCCACACCGCCTTGCGATGGGACCGTTCGGCGAACGAATACGGCAGCGGCGAACCGGAATACCGGATCGATTCGGACAGTGTCTGCGGTGAGTGCAGATGTCCGAGGGCCACGTAATCGGCGCCCTCGAACGCACCCATCGGCACCGTCTCCACCCCGCCCACGGAGATCGACCGCTCCGAGCCGGTCGCCTCCCCGCCGACGACGAAGGCGTGCGCGAGCACCACCGAGCGCATCCCGCCACGCGCTTCGAGATCCGCACGCACCCGGCCCATCGCCGCATCCAGGATCTCGGCATGCGAACGCGCCTGTGGCACACCCAGTTCCACTCGCGTGATCTCCGGCTCCAGGTACGGAATGCCGTAGCAGGCGATCTCGCCGTACTCGTCGCGCAATATCACCGGACGCCGCAGGTCCGCCACGGAGGTGCGCAGATGCAATCCGCCTGCCGCGGCGAAACTGCCGAGCGCGCCGAGCCGGGTCGGAGAATCGTGATTACCCGAGGTGGCCACGATCACCGCACCCGCGGACCGAATCGCCTCGAATCCCCGGTTGCACACGGCGATCGCGTCGGCGCTCGGTATCGACCGGTCGTAGACGTCACCGGGCAGTAGCACCGCGTCCACCCGCTGCTCGGCCACGATCTCGGCCAGCGATTCGAGCGAACGCGCCTGATCCGCCAGCAGATCCACACCGTGGAAGGTCCGCCCGATGTGCCAGTCGGAGGTGTGCAGCAACCGCATGCCGCGAAACCGTAGGCGATGGCACCGACAGATTCGAATTCGCCACCCCGAGACCGGCGCAGAAAGTTCCGCTCCCGATCGGCCCGCAACCGATCGATCGCGGCCGTCACGAACACCGAGCAAATGCTAGGTATTTGCCGCGGCGCCGAACTTGTCGGTGGCATACGGCACTATCTGCAGTCATGACCGCACCGACGTTGGTAGCGATGTTCGTGGTGTTCTGCACCGGGCTGGGGCTCGGCTGGCTAGGTCATCTGGCGCGGGCCGGGCGGGCCGAGGCACAACTGGCCGCTCTGCGCGATAACGAGCATCTGCTGCGACATTCCCTCGGCGCGGCGAACGAGGATGCCGCACAGCGCAATTCACAGGCTCTCGGCACGCTGGTGGCACCGCTGCGCGAGGCGGTCGGCGCACTGAATCAGCAGCTCGCCGAGGTCGAGCACCGCCGCATCGACGCCTACGCGGGACTGCGCGAACAGGTCGCGGGCATGCAGCACCTGTCCCATCAACTCGCCACGCAGACCGGACAGCTGGTCTCCGCCCTGCGCGCACCACAGATCCGCGGGCGCTGGGGCGAGATCCAGCTCGAACGGGTGGTGGAACTGGCCGGAATGTCGCGGCACTGCGATTTCGACACCCAGGTCACCCGCGCGAGCCGGGACGGCACGGTGCGTCCCGATCTGGTGGTGCGCCTCGCCGGTGACCGCCACATCGTCGTGGACGCCAAGGCCCCGCTGACGGCCTATCTCGACGCCACCGCACAAGACGACCCCCGAGTACGGGCCGAACATCTGACCCGCCATGCCAGACACTTGCGCGCCCATATCGATCAGCTCTCCGAGAAGAAGTACTGGGCCGCCTTCGATCCCGCACCCGAATTCGTGGTCCTGTTCGTGCCCGGCGAAACGTTCCTGGATGCCGCACTGAACGCGGACGCCGGTCTGCTGGAGTACGCATTCGCCAGAAACGTGATCCTCGCAACGCCGACAACCCTCGTCGCACTGCTGCGCACCGTCGCCTACGGCTGGCGACAGGACGCAATCTCGAAAGAGATGGCAACAGTTCAGCAATTGGGTCGGGAACTGTATGCCCGGCTCGGTGTGGTGGGTGGTCACCTGGACCGGCTCGGGGGCCAACTGGCAAAGGCGGTGGACGCTTTCAACCAGACAGTGGGCTCGGTGGAGTCGCGCGTACTGGTCACCGCGCGGCGACTGCACGAGTTGGACATCGGCGATCGAGAGGTCCCGGCAATCCGCTACATCGAGTCGCGACCGCGCGTTGCGGGGTTCTCAGACATCAACGAGTAACCAGTTCATCCGCCCAGCCTCGATACACGTTCCGGTTGCGGCAGATAGTGTGCTTTACGTGGCAGCTACCCAACGCGACCGATCCGAGGTGCCCGCACCGCACCGCTCGATCATCCCGTCGGTGCCCGGCATCCCGGCCGGTGCGGCGGTGTTGATCGCGGTGGCGTGCACTTTGATCGGGTTTTTCATCGACGCAAGCGGCGACAGCAGAGAGCTGACCAACGTGTTCGCCGGTGCCTACATCATCGGCTGCGCGCTGGCCGCGCTGGCGGTTCGCTACCGCGGCCTGTTCACCACCATGGTCACCCCGCCGCTGCTGCTGTTCATCGCCGTGCCGGTCGCCTACGGGCAGTTGCTGGACCATACGTCGTCCTCGATGAAGGACATTCTGCTCAACCAGGGGATCCCGCTGGTGAACCGCTTCCCGGTGATGGCCACCGCCACCGTGATCGTGTTGGCGATCGGCGTGGGTCGCCTGGTGCTGCAGCGCCGCTTGGAGGACGCCAAACCGCGTGCGCGCGGCAGCCGGGCGCGCAAGGGCGGTTCCTGGGGCGCGAGGGCCGAGGCCGGCCGTTCGCGCCGCGGCCGGAGCACGGGCTCGTCGGACTCCCTGCGCAACCGCACCCGCGCACAGTCCGCCACTGACGAGAAGGCTGCCACGAAGCCGACACGCGGAGGCCGCAAGACCACCGGACGGGTCGCCGAGCGCCCGCCGCGGGTATCGGCCTCCCAAGGCTCACGCACCGCCGAGCGTGCGAAGGTCGCCGCCACCGCCCGCCAGCGCGCCGAGGCCGACACGCCGCCTCGGCAGCGGCCCGCCGAATCCGGCCGCCAGCGTTCCGCCGAACCACAGCCGCGCCGCCGGGCCGCGGAGTCCCCGGCACAGCCGCGTGAGCGCGGCGCGGCGCCGCCCACCGGACAACAGCCGCGCCGCCGGGCACAGGAGCCGCGTCAACGTTCCGCGGAACCGCAGCCGCAACGCCGCGCACGCGCAGCCGACTACGGCGACGTCCCGCCGCATCCGCGCCCGAACGTCCGCTACCGCGAACGTGATTCGGGTCGCATCGAGCACTGAACCCACCGGCTCCCCCGAGGCCGACCGGCGATCCGGGCGTCCCGAAAGGCCGTCGCCCACCGGATCGGGCGACCAACACCCGTCGCGTGCGGCGGGCGAACCAGCTACTGACGCGCGGCGCGCAGCTCGCGAGGCAGGGCGAACACCAGGGTCTCGTTCGCGGTGGTGACCGGCTGGACGTCGGCGTAGCCGTGTTCGGCCAGCAGATCGAGCACACCGCGCACCAGGATCTCGGGAACCGAGGCTCCGGAGGTGACGCCGACCGAGCGCACGCCCTCGAACCAGGCCGGATCGACCTCGCGCGCGAAATCGACCAGGTGGGCCGCGCCCGCGCCCGCGTTCAGCGCGACCTCGACCAGACGCTTGGAATTGGACGAATTGCGCGAGCCGACCACGATCACCAGATCGCATTCGGGCGCCATCGCCTTGACCGCGATCTGCCGGTTCTGGGTCGCGTAACAGATATCGTCGCTCGGCGGATCCTGCAGCTTCGGGAAGCGCTGACGCAGCCGCTGCACGGTCTCCATGGTCTCGTCCACGGACAGCGTGGTCTGGGAGAGCCAGATCACCTTGTTCTCGTCGCGCACACGGACGCCGTCGACCGCGTCGGGACCGTCGACGAGCTGAACGTGATCGGGGGCCTCACCCGCGGTGCCCTCGACCTCCTCGTGCCCCTCGTGGCCGATGAGCAGGATGTCGAAATCGTCGCGGGCGAACCGCTTGGCCTCCTGATGCACCTTGGTGACCAGCGGGCAGGTGGCGTCGATGGTGTGCAGGCCGCGGGCGGCGGCGGCCGCGTGCACCATCGGCGACACGCCGTGCGCGGAGAACACCACCACCGCGCCCTCGGGCACCTCGGCGGTCTCGTCGACGAAGACCACGCCACGCTCGCGCAGGGTCTCCACCACGTGCCGGTTGTGCACGATCTCCTTGCGCACATAGATCGGCGCACCGTGCTTGTCGAGGGCGCGCTCGACGGTCTCCACCGCACGATCCACACCGGCGCAGTAGCCGCGCGGCTCGGCGAGCAGGACACGCTTGGCGGCACCGGCCGCACTCGAGCCCGCGGACCGGGCGATTCCGACGTTCAAGGGGATTGCCGAGGACATGGCCCCCAGCTTACGTGCGCACAGGTGACGACACGCGCGCGGTCGCGGCCGGTATCGTGGCAGGACGGGCGTGGCGAATTGTGAGTCCGCTCACCCGCACGGGCATCACGGCCCGACGACATGACGACGAACAGATGCGACGAGAATGGCGCACGTGGATTCCCTCCTTTGCTTCACACGGCGAATCGGGCAGGCTAGGGCTATGTTTCGACCGCCGTTCTTCGCCCGTGTCGCCGCCGGGGCAGCCGTCTATGCCGTGGAGGAAGCCCGTCGGCTGCCGACAACCGCGATGCACCTGCCGATCACCGCGATCAGTCAGTTGCTGCAGACCACCATGCATGCCCAGCAGTTCGTGACCAGTCTCGCGCTCAAGGGCGACCAGGTGTTCGATCAGCTGACCAACCGTCCGGAGGAACAGCCCGCCTGGGCCACCTTCGACGAGGACGAGGACGATTCCGAACCGGTCTTCACCAGTGCCCGCGAGGCTTCGCTGAGCCGCTTCGACCTGTATGCCTCGCCCGAGACCGTGTCGGACGTGCCCGCACCGGTCGAGGAGCCCGGCGCACCCGAGTCGGCGCAGCCCGAAGCACAAACCGCCGCAACGTCTTCCGGCGACGAACAGGGATCCGGCGACGAGGTCGTCGAGCCCGAGATCGCGGCCCGGTACGACTACCTGACCATGACGCTGGCCCAGCTGCGCGCCCGCCTGCGGATGTTCACCGTCGAGGATCTGACCGCGCTGCTCGAGTACGAGCGCCGCACCCGGGACCGCGCGGCGTTCGTGACAATGCTGACCAACCGGATTGCCACCGTGCAGGCCAAGTGACCGAATTCACCCACGGCGCCCGCGCACACCCGCTCGCCGGCCACCGCCGCGCCGCACACCGGCGCGCAGCGGTGATCGAGCCCGGGCCCGACCGCGGTCGAGCGCCGAATATCGGTGAGGCGCTGTAGTGACCGATCCCGACACACATGTAACCGCCGATACGGCGGCCTCCGGCGGACAGGGGAATCCGGCGTCGGCCCGGCAGTCCAATTCGGCGGAGAACCCATGGCCGGTGCGCAGTATCGCGCTGAAGGTCGCGCAGTGGATCGACCGGCTCGGCAGTGTCTGGGTGGAGGGTCAGATCACCCAGATGAACGTTCGTCCGGGAACTCGCACCGCCTTTCTGGTGCTGCGCGATCCGGCCGCGGACATGTCACTGTCGGTGACGTGTGATCCGGCGCTGCTGCGCAATTCGGCCATTCCGTTGCAGGAGGGCAGCCGCGTCGTCGTGTACGGCAAGTTGTCCTATTTCACCGGGCGCGGCACATTGTCGTTGCGTATCACCGAGATTCGCCCGGTCGGCATCGGCGAACTGCTGGCCCGCATCGAACGGCTCAAGGCGCTGCTGTCCGCCGAGGGCCTGTTCGATCCGCGCCTCAAACGGCCGATTCCGTTCCTGCCCGGGACCATCGGCCTGATCACCGGACGCGCCAGCGCCGCGGAACACGATGTCCTGACCGTCGCCCGGAACCGCTGGCCCGCAGTGCGTTTCGAAATCCGCAACACCGCGGTGCAGGGGCCGACGGCGGTACCGCAGATCCTGGACGCCCTGTCCGAACTGGATCGCGATCCGGACGTGGCGGTGATCGTGCTCGCCCGCGGCGGCGGCAGCGTGGAGGACCTGCTGCCCTTCTCCGACGAAACCCTGTGCCGCGCCATCGTTTCCGCGACGACGCCGATCGTCAGCGCGATCGGGCACGAGCCGGACAATCCGCTGTCGGACTACGTCGCGGATCTGCGCGCGGCCACTCCCACCGACGCCGCCAAGCGCATCGTCCCCGACGCGGCCGCGGAACTGGCGATGGTCCGGGAGTGGCAGGAGCGTTCGGCCGCGGCCCTGCGCGGCTGGGTGCAACGCGAACTGCGAGCACTGGACCAATTGCGCTCGCGACCGGTGCTGGCCGATCCGCTGCGCCAGCTCGACCAGCGCTACGAGGAGGCCGAGCGGTTGCGCACCGCGGCTCGGCGCGCGGTCGAACACACCCTCACCGCCGAGTCCACCGCGACCCGGCATCTGCGCGACAAGCTCACCGCCGTTGGACCGGCCGCCACTCTCGCTCGCGGATACGCTGTGGTGCAACGTGTTTCGGGCAAGGAACGGCATGTCATCCACGAGGTGGCCGATTCCCCGCCGGGCACCCAGTTGCGCATCCGGGTCACCGACGGCGCGATCAGCGCGGCCGCACTGGCCGGCCGGACCATTACGAAGGAGTCCCCTCATGACCGAGAGTGACCTCGCCGAGATCGCGAGTTTCGGCTACGAACGCGCCCGCGATGAACTGGTCAACGTAGTGAAGATGCTCGAACAGGGCGGTATGGATCTGGACGATTCGCTGGCCCTGTGGGAGCGCGGCGAGGCGCTGGCGACCCGCTGCGAGGAGCATCTGGCCGGGGCGCGCAAACGGGTGGAGGACGCGCTGTCCCGCCGTGAAGCCGACGCGGAATAGCCCGTTGCGGGCAGGTCGATCTTCGCCGCTACTGATACCGCCGAGTGCAGAACGTCACTCTCGATATCGAAAATGGAACTTGCACAACGGGCTCATGGTGCGGTTCTCTGGATGGATGCCGAGCGGCGCCGCCCGCTCCGCCGAGCCGGAGGAGATGCCGTGACCACCGTCGACAGCCAGTTGGACAGACGTCGGCACATCCTGCTCGAACTCGGTTTCGCCACTCGGCGGGTCGGCGACGAGTTGCACGGCTCGGCGACGATCACCCCGCAGATGCACGTCCCGGGCACCACCCATCTACGCACCTCCGTCCTGGCTATCTGGCTCGACACCATGGGCGGTCTGCTTGCCTCGCTGGTCCTGCACCCCCGGGTGCCGATGACGCTGGAACTGGACGTCAATCTGTTCCGGCCCGCACCGGGCTCGGGTGAGGTGCGCGCGGTCGGCCGCACGGTCAAGGCGGGCCGCTCGGTCTTCGTCGCGGAGATCGAGTTCACCGTCGACGACGTGCCGATCGGCTTCGGCGCGACCTCCTTCATGGCCGCGCCGAATCCGGACGTCCAGTTGCCGCGCAAACTCAGCATCGACATGCCCCCGGGCCGCACGCGACTCGCCGTTCCGCTGGCCGAGCGGGCCCGCTGCGAACGTCGCGATCCGGGCGTCGCGGTACTGCCCCGCAACGAGGATGGGCTCAATGCCGCGGGCACCGTCAACGGCGGCCTGATCGCCCTGGCCGCCGAGGAGGCGGCTCTGTCCCTCACCCCCTCGAATGGCCTGAGTTTCCTCGGCCTGCGCTACCTCCAGGCGGCGCGGGTCGGACCGGTGATCGCCACCGCGACCGCGCAGCACGGCCTGGGCCGGGTGGAACTGCGCGACTCCGGCAACGACAACCGGATCACCACGCTCGCCACCACCCGGACGTTCGATCGGTAGTCCACACGCCGACTCAGCCCAGCAGGCCGACCAGCCGGTCGTGCACGATCCGCCACAGTCCCGGCGCGAGATCCGCGTCGGCGAGCATCTCCATCGTGCAGATCACCTGCAATGACCGGATGCGTTCCGGCAGTGCGGGTTCGGCTGGGTCGATACCGGCTCCGCCGAGGAATTCGGGCCAGGACCGGGCCAGTGCGTCGCGGCCCGCGAAGCCGACCGACCAGGCCCAGCGCGCCGGGTCGTACAGCGGATCCGCGACGCGCACCGATTCGAAATCCAGCAGTCCGGTGATCGCACCGTCCTCGACGAGGATGTTCACCGGCGCGTAGTCGCCGTGTGCCAAAACCGCTGGGCGGCCGTCGAACAGCGCGGGCAGATCCGCGAGCACCCGCTCCAGTGCGGCGCTCTGCGCGGCCGACAATGCCGGAGCCAGACATTCGGCCCAGGCGTCGGCGCGGGCGGCCAGATATCGGGGCCGTGCCCACATATCGTCGAGTTCCACATCCACACAGGGCAATTCGGAGAAATCGGCGAGCATCGCGCCCATGGCCCGAGCCAGTGCGGGGAAATGCGGTCCGTCCATGGCGATTTCGGCGCTCGGCGAGCCGGGCAGCATATCGAAGGCGATCCACGGCGGCTGCGCCCCGATATCGGCGGCGCGAATGGCCGGAATGGTAATTCCCTTGGCGGCGGCGGGATCTCGCAACGCATTCATGATCCGCATCCGGCGGTCGGCCTCACCGCCCCGCCGGTATCGCTGCACGACGACGCCACTGCCGTCGGCGACGGTCACCAGACTGGTGTTGTCACCGGCTCCCCATTCGGCAGCCGCCGCCTCGATGATCGGCCGATCCAGTACCCGCTCGAGCCAAGCCAAGTCCGCGCGATCCACCCGGCCAACGTTAGCCGAAAAGCAGCGAGAGTCGTTGACGGTTACCCGAATCGAATCTCAGCGAGCCGAATCAAGATCACGAATCCGCAGGTGGAGTCAGGAATGCAGCGGTTGGGCGGCATCCACCGCACCGGCAAGAGTCGTATATGCCGACTGGTTGCCCGCACCCTTGATCAGCACTCGGACGGAACCGAATTCGGTGATCCACGCCGGTTCGTTGCCCTGCACGTGGAAGACCGTCCAGGTCTGATCGCCCACCTTCTGCGACCCCGAGGGACTGCGCGTCTGCAGAATGTGATCAGCCAGTGCGGATTCGGATGCGTTGGACTGGGTCAGCTGCATATACGTGCCCTCGGGCGTGATGTACCCGACGGTGCTGAGCGTCCCACCGCCGGCGCCGCTGATGGTGTCGCGGCTGCCGGAGTTGGCGGTCCAGTGCTCGGGCAGGCTCGGCTGCCGGATCGGGAACGGCAGTGTGCGCGCGTCGTCCTGCAGGGCCGCCTTGACGTCGAAATACGGAATATTGCCGGTCGTCGGTGCGCCGGGTGAGAAACTGCATTGTTGGGCGAGAGCGGCGAAAACCACACAGATCAACAGCAACGGAATCAACGACCAGAGCAGGTCCCGATAGTCGTTGAGGATCCGGGGTTTCTGATTTGCCACGCCCCCAGTATGCCGCGCCGCATTCTGCGCACCGCGCTCCGGAGGGGTGCGCCGACCAGGGCGGCCGGGCCACGCTGCCGACGGCCGGTCGGAAACGAGGCCGATATCACAGCGCGCGGACCAGCATCGGGTCCGCCGCGACGAAAGTGGAACGGTAGTACCCGACGGGATGTTCTGACCGTTCTGCGACAATTCAAAGCAATAGACAACGAGGAGGCACCGCAGATGACGGCACCCACACCCGCAACCAGCCGCCGTGAGGCCCCGGACCGCAACCTCGCACTCGAGTTGGTCCGGGTGACCGAGGCCGGCGCGATGGCCGCGGGCCGCTGGGTCGGCCGTGGCGACAAGGAGGGCGGCGACGGTGCCGCGGTGGACGCGATGCGCCAGCTCGTGGCCACGGTGTCGATGAGCGGAATCGTCGTGATCGGTGAGGGCGAGAAGGACGAGGCGCCCATGCTGTACAACGGCGAGGCGGTCGGCGACGGCACCGGCCCCGAGGTCGATTTCGCGGTGGACCCGATCGACGGCACCACCCTGATGTCGAAGGGCTCGCCGGGCGCGATCTCCGTGCTCGCGGTGGCCGAGCGCGGCGCGATGTTCGATCCGTCGGCGGTGTTCTACATGGACAAGATCGCGGTCGGGCCGGATGCGGCCGATGTGATCGATCTGTCCGTGCCGATCGCGGAGAACCTGCGCCGGGTGGCCAAGACCAAGAAGTCCTCGGTCTCCGACCTGACCGTATGCGTGCTCGACCGGCCGCGGCATGCCCGGCACATCCAGGAAGTGCGCGACGCGGGAGCGCGAATCCGGCTGATCTCCGATGGTGACGTCGCCGGTGCGATCGCGACCGCGCGTCCCGACTCCGGCACCGACATGCTGATCGGCATCGGCGGTACGCCCGAGGGCATCATCGCGGCCGCCGCGCTGCGCTGTATGGGTGGCGAGTTGCAGGGCAAGCTCGCACCCAAGGACGACGAGGAACGCCAGAAGGCGCTCGACGCCGGGCACGATCTGGATCGCATCCTGGTCACCGAGGATCTCGTCTCCGGAGACAACGTGTTCTTCTGCGCCACCGGAGTCACCGACGGCGACCTGCTGCGCGGCGTGCGCTATTTCTCCGGCGGCGCGTCGACGCAGTCGATCGTGATGCGGTCGAAGTCGGGGACGGTGCGGATGATCGATGCCTATCACCGGCTGACGAAGCTGCGGGAGTATTCCTCGGTGAACTTCGAGGGGGACGAACACGCTGTGCCGCCGATGCCGTGATATCTGCCTCCGCTTCGCTGCGGCGGGGTTTTCGGCGCTGTAAGGCTCGTCGTTCAGCCCTCGAGACTCGGCCTTCGGCCATGCGCTTCGAGGGCTGAACGACGAGCCCGCGCCGAAAACCTTGGGGTTGGTGTTGCTGAGCCTTTCGCTTCGCGGGCGACTGCCAGCGAACAGAGACGATTCGCCGTTGGGCACGTCGCGAGGTGGCCCAGTTGGGGAGAAACCGCACTTTTTCGGGGGCTCGCCTGCGGCATCGGGGAGACATCGGGAAGAGTTCAGTACTCGGCGTATCCGCCGGCGTGCTCGGGTGACTGCTCCAGTGGGCAGGCGCGCTTCGTCGCTGGGCATGTGTGAAGTTGCCCTGTGGAGGGGATCTCGCTTTTCTGGGGCTCGCCTGCGGCATCAGGAAAAGTTGACGTATTCGAGCCATCGACCGGCGTGTGTGTTCAGGTACAGAGGTTTCGCGGCTGAGTGGATTGGCTGTCAACTTGCCGCGATGCCCGCTCGGTCGTCGGTTCGCGTGGTCCGTGCGGGGAAATCGGGCTGACGGGCGGGTATTCGCGGGGCGTTATTCCTCGGTGACATGTGCGAAAAGCCTCACGCGTGGCTGACCCCTGTGGTTGTGTGCGGGCCTAGGCTCGGAATTATGACTGAGCAGACGGAGTATCGCGTCGAGCACGACACCATGGGCGAGGTTCGGGTTCCGGTTGCGGCGTTGTGGCGGGCGCAGACACAGCGGGCGGTGGAGAACTTCCCGATCAGCGGCCGGGGGCTGGAGCGGGCGCAGATTCGGGCATTGGGGCTGCTCAAGGCGGCCTGCGCGACGGTGAATCGGGATTTGGGGCTGCTCGACTCCGACAAGGCCGAGGCGATCATCGCAGCGGCTGACGAGATCGCCGAAGGCGCTCACGACGATCAGTTCCCGATCGACGTGTTCCAGACCGGCTCGGGCACCAGCTCCAATATGAACGCCAACGAGGTGATCGCCGGCCTGGCCGCGGCGGCCGGGGTGACCGTGCACCCCAACGACGATGTCAACATGTCGCAGTCCTCGAACGACACCTTCCCCACCGCCACGCACCTGGCCGCGACCGAGGCCGTGGTGCGCGATCTCGTACCGGCCCTGGATCATCTGCGAATTCGCTTGCTGGACAAGGCGAGCGAGTGGCGCACCGTGGTGAAGTCCGGCCGCACCCATCTGATGGATGCGGTGCCGGTGACCCTCGGACAGGAGTTCGGCGGGTACACCCGGCAGGTCGAGGCCGGTATCGACCGCCTGACCGCGACGCTGGGACGGCTGGGCGAGCTGCCCATCGGGGGCACCGCGGTCGGCACCGGACTCAACGCACCCGAAGGTTTCGGTGGACGCGTGGTCGCCGAACTCCGGCGTTCGACCGGCCTCGACCAATTATCCGAGGCCGCAGATCATTTCGAGGCCCAGGCCGCTCGGGACGGGCTGGTGGAGGTCTCGGGCGCGCTGCGCACCGTGGCGATCTCGCTGACCAAGATCGCCAACGATATCCGCTGGATGGGTTCGGGCCCGCTGACCGGTCTGGCCGAGATCCGGCTCCCGGATCTGCAGCCGGGCTCCTCCATCATGCCGGGAAAGGTGAATCCGGTTCTGCCGGAAGCGGTTACGCAGGTAGCCGCACAGGTGATCGGCAACGACGCCGCGATCGCCTGGGGTGGCGGGAACGGCGCGTTCGAGCTGAACGTCTACATCCCGATGATGGCGCGCAACGTCCTGGAATCGATTCGGTTGCTGGCCAACGTATCCCGCTTGTTCGCGGACAGGTGCATCGACGGACTCGTCGCCGATGTCGAGCACCTGCGCAAGCTGGCCGAGTCCTCCCCCTCGATCGTCACGCCATTGAATTCGGCGATCGGTTACGAGGAGGCCGCCGCGGTGGCGAAACAGGCGCTGCAGGAAGGCAAGACGATCCGCCAAACGGTCATCGACCGCGGATTGATCGGCGACGAACTTTCCCTCGAAGAACTCGACCGACGACTGGACGTATTGTCCATGGCGAAGGTGACGGAGTCCGAGTAGATACTCCCTCTCGCGGACCCGGCATCACCGGACAGCTCGGCCCGGCCGATTCATTCGGCCGCGCCGACCATTTCCGGGTAATTCAGCAGTTCGATATCCTTGGCGGCGTTGTCGCTGAACCGCGTCATGAGACCGAAGGCGCGTGAGCCGACGAACCAGTTGCGCATCGCGATACCGCGCGCGGTCCGCGGCGCGAGGAACCGCCCGGCGTTGGAGTTGCCCGCGATCTTGGCGTAGCGGCGCATGATTTCGTCGTAGCGGGCGAACGCACCCGCGTATTCGCCACCGGCGGTAACCAATTCACCGGCCAGGACATAGGCTCCGACGACCGCGAGCCCGGTTCCGAAGCCGCCCAAGGTATTTCCATAGGCCGAATCGCCGATCAGCGCGACCCGCCCCTTGGTGTAGTGCCCCTTCATCCGGACCTGGCTGATCGAATCCAGGTAGAACGGATCGAGTCCGGGCAGTTCGGCCATCATCGAGGGGATGGGCCCGCCGAGCCCGGCGAACTGCTCCGCGACCAGGCGCTGCTGCGCGGCCACATCGTCGCGGCCGATATCGAGCACCGGGGAGGCGAAGATGTAGTGGTGCGCTGCCTTGGCCCCGCCGCGCACGGCCAGCTTGCCCGGCGCACTGTAGGCCGACGCCCGCCCGCGCACGCGCGGTCCGTTCGCATCGTGACCCCATCCGGGCGCACCGGCGATGCAGTAGTAATAGCCCAGGTGGTGGACGTAATCGGACTCCGGCCCGAAGGCCAGGCGGCGCACCCGCGAATGAATTCCGTCGGCGCCGAAGACCAGGTCGAAGGTGCGCGCGGGCGCACGCTCGAATTCGACGCGGACGCCCTCGGCGGTGTCGGTGAGCGCGGCGACCGAATCGCCGAACAGGTATTCGCAGCGGCCCGCGGTCTGCTCGTACAGAATCCGGGCCAGGTCGCCGCGCAGGATCTCCACGTCACCGCCGGTGAAATCGCCTGATATCACGGCCAATTCGCGGCCGGCGTCGTCGGCGAAGATCATATCGGTCTTACCGGTCTGGTGCCGCACGATCTCCTCCCACACACCCATGCGCTCGAGCACCGTGCGGTGGGTGGGTCCCTTGAAGTCGATGGCCTGGCCTCCGGGGCGCGGTTCGGGCGCGCGCTCGACAACGGTCACCTCGAAGCCGTAACGGTGCAACCAATAGGCCAGGGCGGGCCCGGCGATGCTGGCGCCGGAGATGAGAACGGTCTGATTACGCATGGTGAGCCCCGCTTTTTCTTTAACTGTGTCTATCGGACGCAAATTAGCGTACGGTGGACACAGTTTCGGCGTCAAGGCCCGATCGGTAAGGATGGTGAGATGACCGCACCGACCGCTATCGAACTGCTGTGGGGCACCGCGCAGCGGCCCAAGCGCGGGCCCAAACCCTCGCTCTCGCTGGACCGCATCGTCGCCGAGGCGATCGCGTTCGCGGATTCCGAAGGGCTGGTGAGCCTTTCGATGCAGCGCCTGGCCGAGCGGCTCGGCTGCGCGAAGATGGCGTTGTACCGCTACGTCCCCGGCAAGGCCGAGCTGACCGCGCTGATGCTGGACGCCGCGATGGGCGAGACGCCCGATCTCGTTGCGGCGACTAAGGATTCGGCCGAACAGCCGTGGCGCGCCCAGCTGCGCGCCTGGTGCCTGACGACCTATCAGCGCTTGTGCGAGCACCCCTGGATGCTCGGCATCCTGGTCACCGCACGGCCACTCGGGCCCAACGAGATCGGCTGGTTCGAGGCCGGTCTGGCACCCTTGGCCGACAGCGGCCTGACCGGTCCCGAACGCCTGGACACCCTCGCACTGCTCTCCGGCCAGGCACAGACCCTCGCCCACGCCGCCCTGGGCGGCAACAGCGGCGGCCTGGAGAGCCAGATGGCCGATCAGCTGTCCCGCACCCTGGCCGATCGGGCCGATCGCTATCCGCACACCCTCGCGGCCTTCAGCGAACCCGTCGCGCCCGAGGCCCGCGACAACGCCCTGCACTTCGGAATCGATCGCATCCTCGAAGGCTTAGCGGTCCTCATCGCGACCCGGAAGCTCGACGGCACCGGTTCCGAACCACCGCCCGCGAGCTGAACCGACCGACGAGCCCCCGTCGCCGGCCCGAGCCGAGCCCATCCGAGCGACCGCTCTCCGGCACCCGCACACCCACCGGCGAACAAAAGGCACAGAACCGGCGAACACGGCGGGCCGAACGCGCCCCGATTCCATGGATTCGGACCCCGCCGCGGCATACAGTCGGAGCATGTCCGAAAAACCCGAGCTACGGCAGGATGCGATCACCACGGTTCGCGAATTCTTCGCGGCGTTGGAGATGAGCGCGGTGGACGAGGCGCTCGAACTGCTCGACCCCGATATCGTCTGGAAGAACACCACGCTGCCCGATGTGCGCGGCGTCGGCCGCGTCGGCGGCCTGCTGCGCGGCCTGTCGCGGGAATCCTTCGGCTTCCGCGTCGATATGCACCACATCGCCATCGAGGCCGACGGCCGGCCCGCCTCCGAGGGCGACACCGTCCTCACCGAGCGCACCGACTACCTGCGCGCGGGCCCGATCGAGATCGCCTTCTGGGTGTGCGGCACGTTCGAACTCGTCGACGGCCGCATCACCCTCTGGCACGACCACTTCAGTTGGGAAGACTTCCTGCGAGGCACGATGACCGGCCTCTGGAAAGCGGTGCGCTCTCCCGTCTCCACACGTCGCTAGCGCAGGTGAGCCAGTTCGGCTCGGGCCTTGTCGCCCACTTCACCGAGGTCGGTGCGGGTGAAGAGGTTCCAGCGGGCCAGGAGCGGAGTGAAGACGAGCTCGGGTTCGCGGGCCGGGTCGTAGATACCCGCCTCCGCCAGGATCGCGGTGCTGGAGCGGCCGTCGGCGAGGGTGATCTCGGGGACCGCGAAGTCTGCGACCCGGTCGGCGATCGCGCGCGCGGTCTGATCGGGCGCGCGGTCCAGCGCGGCGGCGACGAGATCGGCGAAGAATTCGGACTGGAGTTCATCGTCGGCGGCGATGCGGTCGGACATCGCGGTCACGATCGGATTCTCCCCCAGCGCCGCGGTGTTGCGATGCCGGATCGCCGCAGCCCGCTCCTCGAACGCGCTGACGGCCAGCACATCGGGCAGATGCAGTGCGGGACGGCGGAATCCGGTGGTCATATGTGACATCCGCATCCGCTCGAGTTCGACCGGATCGACCGCGCGGGTGACCATCAGATAGTTCCGGAGCATTATCGCGTGCCGATTCTCCTCGGCGGTCCACCGGCCGACCCACCGCCACCACGGGCCGATGCGCAGGTGTTTACCCAGCTCACGATGGTAGGAAGGGAGGTTGTCGGCGATCAGCACACCGATGGTCAGCGCCAGCTTCGCGACCTCGCCGAGTTCGGATTGGCCGGGCTCCCAGTCGGTTCCGCCGAGGAAAGCGAAGTTGCGACCATCGTCCCAGGGCACATGATCGTGCGGCTGCCAGCCGTCGGCTGTGGCGATGTGTCGCCGCAGATTTTCTTCCACCTCCGCCGCAAGCGATTCCAGCAGCTCACGATCGGTCAATAGAGTTTGCACGCGGACAACCTACCTACTCGGGGACCGAAACGGGGATCTACCGTACAACAGCCCGGGAACATCGTCCCCGGGCTGCTACACAGCACGACGCGGACTACTTCATCGTCACCGAGGTCTGGTTGTTCACCCAGGTGATGCTGCCACCGGTGAAATCGCTCTGCTTACCGTTGGCGATGTCCTTCTCGTCGCTGGTCGGATAGCCGAGGTTGCCGTTGATGCCGCCGTTGCTGTCCCACGCCTTGCGGATCTCGCCCCAGACCACATGCGCATCGGTCTGTTCGCTCCAGCAGATCGCGCCGCCGACGAACTCCTGGCAAGAACCACCGTTCGGGCCGTTCATGGAGTTGCCGGTCGGCGCACCGAGGGTGCCCGCGGGACCGCCCATCTCGTTGTACTTGGCCAGCACGTGGCCGGCGACGGCGATCTCGCCGGCGGGGGTTTGAATCTTCGTCTCCGCCGCGGCACCGTTCTCGCCGGTTTCGTTCTCGCCGGACTCCTTCGCGCCGGACTCCTTCGCGCCGGACTCCTTGGCGGCGGTCTTCTTCTCGCCGGACTCCTTCGCGGCGCCGGCGGCCGGGGACGTGGTGGCGGACTTGTTGTTGTCATCGCTGCTGCACGCGGCGGTGAACAGCAGTGCCGCCGTGGCCAGGGTCAAGGTCGTCGCGGCCGAGCGTCGAGCGAAGTGGTGCATATCCATCCTCTCGAGTGAGGTTGCCGACGGCCCGCACAGAACGGACCACCGGCAACCCACAGCCGGTGCCCTGCTACAACTCAGCGAATCACTGGTGTTTCAACTGAGTCGCGCCGAACAGGTATCTCGGCGGAATATACCTGCCGACTTCTCGAGATTTCCCAGTACTGCAAATTATCCGCAATCAGGCGTGCGGGCCATACTCCTCCAGCATCTCCGTGACCAGTGCGGCGATCGGCGACCGTTCGCTGCGCGTCAGCGTGACGTGCGCGAACAGCGGGTGCCCCTTGAGTTTCTCGATCACCGCCGCGACGCCGTCGTGCCGGCCGACGCGCAGATTGTCGCGCTGGGCGACGTCGTGGGTGAGCACCACCCGCGACCCGCTGCCCAACCGGCTCAGCACCGTCAGCAGCACATTGCGTTCGAGCGACTGCGCCTCGTCGACGATCACGAACGAATCGTGCAGGGACCGGCCGCGAATGTGCGTCAGCGGCAACACCTCCAGCATGCCGCGACTGAGCACCTCCTCCATCACCTCCGGACTGGCCAGCCCGTCGAGGGTGTCGAACACCGCCTGCGCCCAGGGGCCCATCTTCTCGCTCTCGGATCCGGGCAGATAGCCCAGTTCCTGTCCGCCGACCGCGTAGAGCGGACGGAAGACCACCACCTTGCGCTGAGACCGGCGTTCCAGCACCGCTTCCAGACCCGCCGTCAGCGCCAGCGCGGATTTACCCGTGCCGGCCTTACCGCCGAGGGAGATGATGCCGACGCTCTCGTCCAGCAGCAGATCCAGCGCGACCCGCTGTTCGGCCGAGCGCCCGTGCAGCCCGAACGCCTCCCGATCGCCGCGCACCAGTTGCACCCGCTTGTCCGGAGTCACCCGGGCCAGCGCGCTGCCGTTCGTGCCGAGCAAGCGAATTCCGGTGTGGCAGGGCAGGTCCCGGGCCTCGTCCAGATCGATCGAGGATTCGGCGTAGAGCCGGTCCACGACGTCGGCGGCGACATCGAGTTCGGTCATCCCGGTCCAGCCGGAGGTGACGACGTCCTGCGCGTGGTATTCGTCGGCCTGCAGACCCACCGCACCGGCCTTGACCCGCAACGGAATGTCCTTCGACACCAGCACCACCGTGCGGCCCTCGGCAGCCAGATTGAGCGCGCAGGCCAGGATGCGGGAATCGTTGGTGTCGGTGCGGAATCCGACCGGTAACACCTCCGGATCGGTGTGATTGAGCTCCACGTGCAACGTGCCGCCCAGGAACCCGATCGGAATCGGCTCGTCGAGCCGACCGTATTCGATTCGCAGATCGTCCAGCAGCCGAAGCGCTTCCCGGGCGAACCAGCCGAGTTCGTGGTGGTGGCGTTTGGCCTCGAGTTCGCTGATCACCACCAGCGGCAGGACGACCTGGTTCTCGCCGAAGCGCGTGATTGCCCAGGGGTCCGACAGCAGTACGGAGGTGTCGATCACGAAGGTTTTCGATCCGGATTTCTGACCGGACCCGGAGGTGTGGGCTCCCTTTCCGGAGCCTCCGCTCACATCGGAGCGGGCATTCGAGGAAGCGATGACGGAGCGTGCATCAGTCACGGTGGGCTCCTTTGTTGTCCGGGCTACACCCGCCCGGACCTATCTCGCTGGACCGGTCCGCCCCGGGGTCATTCGACCCGAGGGCCGGGTGCCGGCCCCCTCGCACTGAGTTGCTCAGCCACGATCAGGACCTCCCGTACGAACCACACCTACGCGGCCCGCACATCCGACGTTACTGCGGTTCAGCCGATCCGGCTCGCCGGTTCGGCAAGCGTGTTGGTGAAGTTCCCGTTAACGTGCGGCTGGACCGGGGATGCGAGCGCGATGCCCCGGTGTGATATGTATCTCAGCGAGTCATTCGCGCAAACGGCTGCCGAATCACGAAAATCCGCTGCTCGAGCGGTTTCGGTGTCGCACGGGCCGCGTGCGACCGCCGCGGCCGAACCGCCGAGCGCGGTCTCGGACATTCCCGGCAATCAGGGAAGTTCCGCGCCGGATCGCGCGAGCAGCACCGGAATATGGCTGTGCGCAAGGTCTTTCACACCGGTCCGCGAAGTGACCGGACCGGCCTCGCGCAACTCACGCGGATGCCCGAAGCCCTGCCGGTGTTCCTCGTCCGCGAGCTCGGTCCGATGCCTGGTGGCGAACTCCGCGCCGCGCTGCTGCGGTCGGCGTGGGCGCAGATAGTCCGACGGGGTGATCGGCTGCAACCACCCATCGACGTGCGCCTGCTGTTTGCCGAGGCCGCGCGGCCAGAGCCGGCCGAGCAGCACGCACCGGTCATCGTCCGGTTCGGGCGCGTCGTGGGCACGTTTCACGGCGAAGCTGACCGACAGTTGCTGCGCCGTGCCTGCATCGCGGCACGAATTGCCGTGACGCGCGCGCCACACACGTTCCGAGCCGATAGAGTCGTCGTATGGCCGATGCTGTGGAACTGGAGAAGCTCTCGTCGAAGGAGCTGCACGACCGTGCCGTCAAGTACGCCGTGCGCCACGGTGACGTGCGCTTCCTGTGGCGGCTGCTGGAGCAGATTCCCGCGGCCGAGGCGGCGACGGGCAATGTCGGTGAGAGCGCCGCCGACATCAAGTACGTGCTGCCGATGCTGGACGATTACGTGCACGCCGGAGAGGGCGACATCGCGGAAATCCTGCGGCCGCTGTACGTGGAGTATCTCACCGAACACGGGTGAAAGCAGCCCGGCCGACCGGCCGCGCGGCCCCGTGATCACTCACAGCGAAACCGCGCCGGTTCGCGTTGACATGGAGTGCACTCCAGGTCATAGCGTTTCCCTCATGACGAACGCACAGACGCAAGGTTCCGGATCGGCCGGTAAGCGGAGGATTCGGCTGGGGTATCAGATGCCGCATTTCAGCCATGCGGCGTCGGCGCGGGAGCTGTTTCCCTCGGTGATCGAGCAGGCTCGGGCGGCGGAGGCGGCGGGTTTCGATGCCGCGTTCGTGATGGACCATTTCTATCAGCTGCCCAATCTCGGAGCGCCCGAGGAGCCGATGCTCGAGGCGTACACGGCACTCGGGGCACTGGCCACCGCGACCGAGCGAATTCAGTTGTCCACCTTGGTAACCGGGAACACCTATCGCAATCCGGCGATGCTGGCCAAGACCGTCACCACGCTGGATGTGGTGAGCGGCGGGCGCGCGGTGCTCGGCATCGGCGCGGGGTGGTTCGAGTTCGAACACATCGGGTACGGGTACGAATTCGGCACCTTCACCGAGCGTTTCGAACGACTGGAGGAGGCGCTGGCGATCATCGCGCCGATGCTGCACGGGGAACATCCCACCTTCGAGGGCAAGTGGTACCACACCCGCGAGGCGCTGAACGAGCCTCGCATCCGCGATGACCTGCCGATCATGCTGGGCGGCGGCGGGGAGAAGAAGACCTTCGGCATGGCCGCTCGCTACGCGGATCACCTGAACATCATCTGCAATGCAAGCGAATTGCCGCGCAAGATCGATGCGGTGCGGGCGCGATGTGAGGAGAACGGCCGCGATCCGGAGACCCTGGAGACCAGCTTCCTGGGCTTCGCCATCGTCGACGAGGACGGCGATCGCGCCCGCAAGCTCCAGGCCGAAGTGGCGGCCAGGCAGCCCGGCGCGGATCTGACCGACCGTCAGTTCGTCGGCACCCCCGACGACGTCGCCGAGCAGGTGCAGCGCCGCGTGCTGGACCACGGCGTGGACGGCATCATCGTCAACATGGTCACCAACGGCCACGAGCCCGGTGTGCTGGAACTCGCCGGAAAGGCGCTGGGACCGCTGGTGCACAAGGACTAGTCACGATGGTCCCGCCGCCGACGAGATATCGTGGCGGCGGGAATCTCCTCGGACGTCGATCACCGCGGCTCTGTTCCGAGTTCGATGGGGCCGCGGAACTGGCGTGCGGCCGCGGCGGCCCAGCCGAGGTCGTAGTGACCGTTCTCGTGAAGGAACTCCGCGCGCAGCTCGTACCAGCGCAGACCCGGGTGACGATGGTGCACGCCGTGCAGGTTGAAGCTCAACGCAGCCTGTTCCAGGACGCGGGGCAGGCGCAGATTCAGCGCTTCCAGGGGTGCGTCCAGCTCGGTGCCGTAGTGGTAGGCGTTGTCGGACAGGGAGATCACGAACGCCCGCCCGCCCAGCGCCGCGACCAGCATCCAGCCGTAGGCGAGGAATGCCGCGGTGTAGAGCAGCACGATCGCGGCCGCGTCGGCGCGGAACTGCCGCAGCACCTTGACCTGTGCGATCCGTTCGAAGAGCGGCCCGGCGACCGAATCGGGCGCGTCGACCCGCCGGCCCACCCCGCGTATCGCCGCGACCGGGAGTGCGGCCAGCGGCAATGCCGCGAGTTCGAGCAGGTAGAGACCGCCGCACAGCCGCACGTAGTAGCCGGGTGCGGACTTCGGCCAACTGGACTTCGCCGGATCGTAGATCTCGGCGCGTTCCCGGGTCCGGCTGTACCGGTGGTGCAGCAGATGACCGATCTTGAGCATCGCGAACGGCGAACCGTACAGCAGCGCCAGTACGCGTCCGCACCGGTCGTTGACCTCGCGCTCGCGGATCAGCGAGCCGTGCACGGCCTCGTGGATCAGCGACCAGAACGGCGTGGTCAGCAATACCGGCGCCAGCAGCGACCAACCCCACACCGGATCGTGTGGCAGCAGAAACAGCGGCAGCAGAAACAGCTGGAACGTCCCGACGGCGACCGCCGCACCGATCAACCACGAATTGATCGCCCGCACCGGCCGCTCACGAGACCTGCGATTCGTACGACCGGTGCCCACATCGGTCATGTGCCGCTGTCCCTGTTCTCGTCGAGCCTGCCGTTCCGCCTTCATCGTGCCACCCCCCGAGGGGATCGGCCCAGGTCGAACAGCTTCTCTACCAAGAACTCCCGATAACGTCACCCCATGGTCGAGCGGGGTTCACCTCGGGAACCGGTTGCCCACCGCGAATCGAAAGATCCGGTCATCGACCGTCGGCACAGCGGCGAATAGACTCGGCTCGCATGTCCGACGACATCACCCCCGAACTGGTGGTCTATCGCCGCCCCGGCTGCCCCTACTGCGCCCGGCTACGACGAGTGCTCAACCGCCACGGAATCGTTCATCGCGAGGTCGACATCTGGGGCGACCCGGAAGCCGCGGCATTCGTGCGGTCGGTGGCCGACGGGAACGAGACCGTACCCACAGTGATACTGAAAGCGACCACGTCACAACGGCATTGGGTGAACCCCGCGCCGAGAAAACTGGTCGCGACGGTGACCGCCGACGCGCCGGAACTCACCGGCGGCACACGTCGCTTCGTACTCTGGTAGCCCGGCGACCGGCTCCGCCCCCGAACGCGCCGATTCCAGGGCCGGGGCCCCGGTCGATTCCGGACCGACGGAGCGGGGAGCGAAGCGGAGGCCGAGATTACAGCAGGCCCCACTCCTCGAGGCCCTGGTACAGCGGGCGGTCGGCGGCGAGTTTGCTGACCCGGGCGCGCAGAGCGTCCAGATCGGCGCCACCGGCGAGAGCGGTGGCGATGATGTCGGAGACCTCGGTGAACTCGGCGTCGCCGAAGCCGCGGGTGGCCAGGGCGGCGGTGCCGATGCGCAGACCCGAGGTGACCATCGGCGGGCGCGGGTCGAACGGAACGGCGTTGCGGTTCACCGTGATTCCGATCTCGTGCAGCAGATCCTCGGCCTGCTGGCCGTCCAGCACCGAGTTGCGCAGATCCACCAGGACCAGGTGCACATCGGTGCCGCCGGTGAGCACCGTGATGCCCTTGTCCTTCACGTCGGCCGCGGTGAGACGCTCGGCGAGGATCTTCGCACCCGAGAGCGTGCGCTCCTGACGCTGCTTGAACTCCTCGGTCCCGGCGATCTTGAACGCGGCGGCCTTGGCGGCGATCACATGCATCAGCGGCCCGCCCTGCTGACCGGGGAACACCGCGCTGTTGAGCTTCTTCGCGTAGTCCTGCTTGGCCAGGATCAGACCCGACCGCGGACCGCCGAGGGTCTTGTGCACGGTGGAGGACACCACGTCGGCGTGCGGCACCGGGGAGGGGTGCAGGCCGGCGGCGACCAGACCGGCGAAATGCGCCATATCCACCCACAGGTACGCGCCGACCTCGTCGGCGATCTCCCGGAACGCCGCGAAGTCCAGATGCCGCGGATACGCAGACCAGCCCGCCACGATCACCTTCGGCCGAACCGAGAGCGCCTGCTCGCGCAGCGCCTCCATATCGACGCGGTGATCCTCCTTGCTCACCCCGTAGGCGTGCACCTCGTAGAGCTTGCCGGAGAAGTTCAGCCGCATGCCGTGGGTGAGGTGCCCGCCGTGCGCGAGATCCAGACCCAGCAGCTTCTCACCCGGATTCATCAGCGCCATCAGCACCGCGGCGTTGGCCTGCGCGCCCGAATGCGGCTGCACATTGGCGAATTCCGCGCCGAAGAGTTCCTTGACCCGCTCGCGCGCCAGGTTCTCCACCACGTCGACGTGCTCGCACCCGCCGTAGTACCGGCGACCCGGATAACCCTCGGCGTACTTGTTGGTCAGCACACTGCCCTGGGCCTGCAGTACCGCACGCGGTACGAAGTTCTCCGAGGCGATCATCTCGAGCGTGTCGCGTTCCCGGGCGAGTTCGCCCGCCATCGCGGCAGCGAGTTCGGGATCGAGTTCGGCGAGCGATTGGGAGTTCACGGAGGCGGCGGTCGTCTGGGTCACCAGCACAGTCTAAGTGGGCACGCGTAGCACAAGCGCGTGGGCTCCCCACCTGATTCGGCGGAATCGGCGCGTCACTGTGCCCTCGATTTCTCGGGCAACCGAATCGGGGTGTTCCGAACAGGGATGCGGGAGCCGAGACTGTGACGCGAAGAACTCGATCACCGGAAAGGCGCGTCCACGATGCAACCGATCTTCGTACCCCTGAATCCCATCGAAGCCCTGCTGCAGCAGATCTCACTCCTGGTATGCACGATTTCCGGCGGACATTGTTCCGTGCCGATGTATTGAGTGACCCGCAGGCGTCACATGCGGCGGACCGCTCCGGGGGTCAGCGGTTCGTCGAGCAGGCGGCGGAAACGATCGGCCCGCTCGTCCTCGTCCACGGCGCGGTCGAGCCAGCCGCCGAGCAGGCGATAGCCCTCCACGTAGGTACTGATGTAGGCGCGCCACAGCGGTGAGGACAGGAAACGCAGCGACTGCCTGGCGCGTTCGGGGGTGGCCAGGCTCCAGCGCTGCAGGAATTCCGCGACCTCGTCCGCGCCGCGGCCGCGGTCGTGCAAGAGCAGCGCGGCATCCTGGCGCACCCCGAGCAGTTTCGCCGACGCGTCCGAAAGCCGTTCCGCCCGTTCACCATCGAAGCGCAGCCCGAGATCAGCGTAGATCTCCTGAGCCCACTTGCCCCAGCCCGGCCCGACGATGGAGCGCAACGCCAGGTCCGCCAGTCCCTCGGCCATCAGGCACTGCGGTGTGTTGACCACGAACAACGTCTGTTCGGCCTGCCCCGCGCCGACCAACCCGGCCTCCTTGCGGCAGTGCTCGGTGTGATGACCGGGATACGCCTCGTGCGCGATGAGCGCGGGAAGATGCGCCATATGCTGTTTGAGGTCGGAGTTGATCGCGACCCGGGACCGGAAGTTGCCCAGGTAGTAATTGAATCCGGACCACGGCTTATCGCCGACGACCTCGTATTCCACCTGTTCGTGATCGGGCAGCGGATAACGCGCCCGGACCAGTTCGCGCAGCGCGCCGGAGAACGCCGCGACGCATTCGCTCAACCGCTCCGGCGGAATCTCGTCGGCCTTGCGATGCGCGCTCACCCGTTCGAACAGCGATCCGTCACCGGCCAGGACCTCGTCCATCTGCCGATGCGCGTCGCGATAGTCCGACTCGTCACCAGGCGCGATATCCACATCGAAATAGGCGCGCACCTCATCGATGAAGGAGATCTGCTCACCGGCGAACTTGCGCGCGGAACATTCCAGGGCGCGCAGATGCGCATCGAGGAATTCGGTGCGTTCGGCGGGCAGACCCGCCTCGGGCAGTTCTTTGCGCAATGCCGAGGCCCGCGTTGCCAACTCGGCCGGTAGCGGCGCGGGCCCCTCCTGCACCTCGCGCCGCACCGCGGGATCTCCGGTGTAGGCATCGACGAACCCGGGTTCGAGGCGATCGAAAGCCAGCCCCAGCCGCAGATAATCGCTCACGAGCGGATGCGCGTCCATGACAGCCGACGATACCGCGACCGGGCGTTCGCGCAGTCCGGGAAGTACGCCCGCATCCGAAACCCCGAGGCCGGGAGAGAAATGTCACGCGTGGTTACTCGCGAGTAATAACACCCCGTGTACGAGGCGGCCCTGCCCACGAGGACAATTCGCCTATGCCAGGACTGCCCACCGGATCCCGTCCCGCCGGGCGCGCGGACGGCGCGGGATCATCGACGCGGCGTCCGGACCGAATGCGTCATGTGCACCGAACCGAGAGCGTGGGTAAATGGCACGGATGAGTGAGCCGAGTCCCTATGTGGAATTCGACCGGAAACAATGGCGCACCCTGCGAAAGTCGACCCCCCTGGTACTCACCGAGGAGGAACTGGTCGGCCTGCGCGGTCTCGGCGAGCAGATAGATATGGAAGAGGTCGCCGAGGTTTATCTGCCGCTGGCCCGGTTGATCCATCTGCAGGTAGCAGCACGGCAGCGATTGTTCGCCGCTACCGCCACCTTTCTCGGCGAGACGCATCCGGACCACCAGGTCCCCTTCGTCATCGGTATCGCCGGTAGCGTCGCGGTCGGAAAATCCACCACCGCGCGCGTGCTGCAGGCGCTGCTGGCCCGCTGGGACCACCACCCCCGGGTCGATCTGGTCACCACCGACGGATTCCTTTATCCGACAGTCGAACTCACGCGTCGGGGAATCATGCACCGCAAGGGATTCCCGGAAAGTTACGATCGGCGCAAACTGCTGCGTTTCGTCACCGAGGTGAAATCCGGTGCATCCGAGGTCTGCGCGCCGATTTATTCACATATCGCCTACGACATCCTGCCCGATCAGTTCCACTGCGTGCGCCAGCCCGACATCCTGATCATGGAGGGGCTCAACGTCCTGCAGACCGGGCCGCGCCTGATGGTCTCGGACCTGTTCGATTTCTCGGTCTACGTCGACGCGCGGATCGAGGATATCGAGAAGTGGTACGTGAATCGCTTTCTGTCCCTGCGCAAAACGGCCTTCGCGGACCCGAAGTCGCACTTCCACCACTACGCCGGATTCAACGATCAGGAGGCGACGATCGCGGCCCAGGAGATCTGGAACGCGACCAACCGCCCCAATCTCGTGGAGAACATCCTGCCCACGCGGCCGCGCGCGACTCTGGTGTTGCGCAAGGACTCCGACCACAGCATCAACCGAATCCGGCTCCGGAAACTGTAATGCTGCATCTTTGGCCTCCGCTTCGCTCCGGCGGGTTTTCGGCGCTTGGGGGCTCGTCGTTCAGCCCTCGAGACTCGGCCTTCGGCCATGCGCTTCGACGGCTGAACGACGAGCCGCGCCGAAAACCTTGGAGCTGGCCTTGCTGAGCCTTTCGCTTCGCGGGCGACTCCCAGCGGAACAGAGACGCTTCGCCGCTGGGCGCGTTGCGAGGTGGGTACGTTCGAGCCGTTGCGCCGCTCGAGCGTCGACTCGACCCCTCGCCCCAGCGCGCATTGTGGGTTCTCCTTCACACCTTCCAGGCGGCGTCCAGTCTGGTGGCTACGTCGATCTCGCGGACGGCGGCGATATGCGGTTTGCGGATCTCGCGGGCGACGTAGCGGGCGACGAAGCGGCGGATCTCGTGATCGACACTGGCCAGCAGGCGTAGCAGCCGGCCGCGGCGGGTGGCGGTGGCGACGTTGACGCGCACGTCGCCCGGGCGCGGCTCGGTGATATCGATGATCACCCGCAGCGGTTCGGCGGTGCGGACGGTCAGGTGGACGCGAACCGCGCCGTCGACATCGAAGCGATGACGGTCAACGGTCAGGTCCAGCAGCAGATCGACCTTCAGCGGGATGATGAGTTCGAAGGTGATCTCCTCGCCCAGGTTTCGCGCCAGCACCGGCTCACCGAGTCGCACCTGCGCGCTCACCTTGGCCAGACGCCCCGGACCGACCCCGAGCGGGCCGAAATCGAAAGCGGCGCCGGTCAATCGGGAGAACGCGCCCGCGATCCGCGCCGGGGACGCGGCGTACTCCAGGAATCTCCGGCCGAACTCCTCGTAGCTGATGTACGGCGTCTCGGCCGCCACGATCTCCACCGCGCCGCGCTGCCCGGACTCGCTCATGTACTCCGACGGTACGCGAGCGCGACCGCGCCCATCCCGATGATCATGTGATGCAACATATCCTGGGCCGAGCCGTTGTCCACCGGCCCAAACCCCGCATCGCTCGAACTCGCGCTCAGGCGCCGTAGCGTCGATGCCGGGCGGCGTAATCACGTAGTGCGCGCAGGAAGTCGACCCGGCGGAATTCGGGCCAGTACGCCTCGGTGAACCAGATCTCCGAATAGGCGCTCTGCCACAGCAGGAATCCGGACATCCGCTGCTCACCCGACGTGCGGATGACCAAGTCCGGATCGGGCTGTCCGGAGGTGTACAGATGTTGGCCGATGGCGTTGACGGTGATCGACTGGACCAGATCCTCCCCCGTCTCGCCCGCCGCCATCTCCTGTCGGACCAGTGAACGCACCGCGTCCGCGATCTCCTGGCGGCCGCCGTATCCGATCGCGACGTTGACGTGAACGCCGGTGCGGCCGTGGCTCTCGTCGGCGGCCTTGCGCATCCGGCGCGCGACGTCCTCCGGCAGTCCGTCGAGCGAGCCGACGATCTTCACGCCCCAGTTCAGCTCCGGCGCGGACAGTTCCTCCACGACGTCGGTGATCACCTCGAACAGGGTCTCCAACTCGTCCGGATCGCGGTTGAGATTCTCGGTGGACAGCAGATAGACCGTCACCATCTCGATGCCCTCGGCCTCGCACCAGCCGACGAGTTCGGCGATCTTCAGCGCACCGACGCGATGCCCGTGGCTGACGTCGGTGAAGCCGTTCTCCCGCGCCCAGCGGCGATTTCCGTCACACACCACGGCCACATGGCGGGGATGTTGTTTGCCTGCGAGCTGTTTGGACAGCCGCGCCTGATAGATGCGATACGGCAGCTCACGCACCTGACTTGCAAGCCTCACGGAGAGCAACCCTACGCCCCGGAGATATCGGCACGCCGCGTACATCGGGGGGAACCGGGCCGCTGACATGTCATCGGCATCGCGGTGGCGAGATCGCCAACTTACGGTACCGTAGGTTACTCAGGAGGTAAGTCTTGTCCGATTCGGTGACGCCCATGCCCGCTGCCCTGGAAACCTTCGAGCTCACGGCGAACATCCCGGTCAAACCGCGCATGCGGGGCTGGATACACACCTGGGCAGTCGGTATCGCCGCCGTCGCTGCCCTCGCGCTGGTCGCGGTGTCCACGACCGTCTCGGCGAACGCGGGCCTGTCGACGCTGATCTACGGGCTCACGGTCTGCGGCGTCTTCGGGGTCAGCGCCACCTACCACCGGGTGACCTGGACGAGTGTGCGGGCCCGCACCCATATGAAGCGGGCGGACCATTCGATGATCTTCCTGTTCATCGCGGGCAGTTACACGCCGTTCGCGCTGCTGGGCCTGCCCGGTCGCACCGGAACCACACTGCTGATCGTGGTCTGGGCGGGCGCGCTGGCCGGGGTCGCGCTCAAACTGCTGTGGCCGACCGCGCCGCGCTGGGTCGGCGTGCCGCTGTACCTGCTGCTGGGCTGGGCGATCGTGCCGGTCGCGGCGCCCATGACGCACAACGTCGGCGTGGCTCCGATGATCCTGCTGCTGGCGGGCGGCCTGGCCTACAGCATCGGCGCGATCCTCTACGCCGCCAAATGGCCCAACCCGTGGCCGGCCGTCTTCGGACATCACGAATTCTTCCACGCCGCAACGGTTCTCGCGGCCCTGTGCCACTACGTCGCGGTGTGGCTGGTGGTGCTGGGATAACCACCCGCAGGCGCCGGAATCACGCGGCGCACCTGTGACGTACCGGACACGATCCGGTCGAAACCGACGACGCCGCGCGCTCGGGTTCTATGCTGCTCGTTCGTGCTCTACGAATCGATATCGCGCCTGCCGCACAGTTCCCGCACGCCATGATCAATCGGTTGATCCTGTGGGCGCTGCGGATGCGCTGGGGGCTGTCGAGCGTGGTGCTGCTGTGCCACGTCAGCGGCCTCGCGGTCATCATCATCGAACTGTGGCTGAGCGGCTTCCTCGGACGGCTCGGACCGGACTGGATGAGCGCGCTGGCGCAGACCGCGATCTACCCGACCCTCGGCGCACTGGTGGGCATCGCACTGGCCGTGCGCGATCGCAGCCACTACTTCGGCTGGCTGGACACCGGCCGCAAACCCACCGAGGCCGAGGCACGGCGGCTACTGAACCTGCCGATGGCGACCACACTTCGAGCCCTGGCCATCTGGCTGCCCGGCGTGGTCATCGTGACCTTGCTGTTCGCGCAGGTCGTGCCGTCGCGGGCGATCGCGGTGGTCGGCGCGATGTTCGCACTCGGCGCGTTCGAATCGGCCGGCTTCACGCTGCTGATCGTCGACCGGCTGATCCGGCCCGCGATCCCGCTCGTCGCGACCGTGCTCGGCGGGACGATGCACTGGAGTTCCACCGTGCTCAACCGGGTCGTGTTGTCCTGGACCGTTTCCGGGGCGATGCCGCTGCTGATGCTGATCACCGTGCTCGCCGACCCGGTCGCCGCACCGGGCGACCGCATCCACACCGCGCTGTACATGTCCCTGGTGGGACTGCTGGTCGGCGCGATCGCCACCGCCACGCTCGCCCGCGCGGTCGCCGCGCCGGTGCGGATGCTGCGCCGCGCCCTGGACCGCATCGCGCACGGCGATCTCGAGGTGCGGGTGCCGGTCGGCAGCGCCAGCGAGATCGGCCGACTCGAGCATTCGGTGAACGAGCTCGCCGAGAACCTGTCCGAACGTGAACGGCTGCGCGATGTGTTCGGCCGTCACGTGGGCACCGAGGTCGCCGAACGCGCCCTGGCCGGAGGCATGAACCTCACCGGCGATGTTCGCGTGGTGACCGCGCTGTTCGTGGACGTCGTGGGGTCGGTCGAATTGTCCACCGAACTCGCACCGCGCGAATTCGTCGCCAAACTGAACCGGCTGCTGTCGATCGTCGTCTCGGCCACCGAGGACAACGGCGGACTGGTGAACAAATTCGAGGGTGACGCCGCGCTGTGCATCTTCGGCGCGCCGATCGCCTTGCGCGACAACGCGACTCCCGCACTGCGCGCGGCCCGCCGGATCCGCGACGAGGTGGCCGCCGGCGGTGAGCTCGATATCGGCATCGGCGTCGCGCGCGGATCGGTGTTCGCCGGCGACGTCGGCACGGACACCCGCCTGGAATTCACCGTCATCGGCGACGCGGTGAACGAGGCGTCCCGGCTGACCACCGAGGCCAAACACGTACCGCGGCGAATTCTGGTGAGCCAGAACGTCATCGAGGCGGCTTCGGGTAACGAGAGCGCGTCCTGGGAACTGCACGACACCATCCACCTGCGCGGCCGCAAACAGCCGACCGACTGCTGGACCGATATCGCCCCGGCGGCGAAGGGCGCCGGCCGGGAACAGACCGCCGACCCGGGCGGTAACGGAGCCACGCCCACCTCGACGCCGACCACATCGGACGCCGCGATGAATGCGGTCCGTCCCGAATAGGCACGGGACCGGAGCCGCGATACCCCCGGGCGAGCCCCCGACCACGGGTGCTGGCGACTGCTCGATGCGTGACGGATCACCCCTGCCACAGCAACCGCCGCCCCGCCGACGTCGCCCAGGTGCGCGCGTACATCGAGGCACCCGGCGGGGGCTCACAGGCAGCGCCGACCGAATCCCCATCGCCGTACGGCTCGCGATCACACCGAACCGGGAAGCCTGCCGAGTTCGCGCCGACCCTGCGGCGCCGCAACGCCTTTCCGGATCACGATCACGGATGCCAGGTGATCCGCCCGCCCTGGAAGTCCTGGGCCTTGCCGCCTCGGTAGTCGTATTCGTCGCTGGTCGGGTAGCCGTAGCGGCCCTTCTCCGCGCCGTTGCCCTGCCACACCCCGGCGATGGAACCCCAGACGGGATGCGCGCCGGTCTCCTCGGACCAGTAGATCACTCCGCCGGGGAACAGGTTGTAGCGTCCGGCGCCGTCGTCCCCGGCCGCGGACTCGTCCGAGACCGGGAAGCCCAGCGGGCTGCGCTCCCAGCCCAGCGCGGCGTATTTATCGCGGATGAGACCACAGACGTCGTGCGCGTCGGTGCCCACCGACCAATAGATCGAGCAACCGCGCTCGAAGACCTGGAACCGGCCACCCTGCGCGGCCGATTCGGCGGTGGTCGGATTGCCGAAGAAGTTCGCGCCGCCCGCGCGATCGTAGGCCTTCTCGATGGCGCCGCCGACGTCGAAGGCCCCGACATGCCGGGCCGCCGCCGGGCCCGCGCCCGTTACAGTGGCAAATACCACCGCGGCGAGGCCCGCGGTCAACGCCAGCGCACCGCGTCCGGACGGTCGGCGCGAACGGTTCCTACGAGGCTGCATGGTCACATGAACTCCCTGTCCAAGCGGTCGATCCAGACCCCGACGACCGCTTCCTGGATGCCATCCTGCAAGGACTCGCCGCAGTCGGCAAGCCTTCCCGGTCAACCTGGTGAGACATCATAGCCACACGCTATACAGTCGACTGCCAGGCTTTTCTCGAGGAAAGCCCGTCCCGGCCGTCAGTCGGCCGCCGAGAGCCACCGCTGAATCACTCCGCTCCGCGCATCCTGGCCATCCGGTGGCCGGCCCGAGAAGCGTCATGCCCTCCTCGACGGCCGCCCGACGGCTCTGAGAGCACCGCTGGACATCCAGCGAGAACCGCGTCCGGCGGCCGAGCCGACGTCATCGGATCGATCGGCGGTAGATCGCGCGATCACGCCGCGCCCGCCGTACGCACGAGAAAATCACTCGTCGACCGAAACGGCCGACGCGAGCGACGAGCGCAGGGCTTGTGGATCGGTGACCGGGAGGTCGCAGACCGACCCTCGGCAGACGTAGGCGGCCGGGTGGGCGTCGACCGGAGGGCGGCTCTCGAGTAGCGGGGCCGAATTCTGTTGTCCGGCAAGGATTACCGATCCACCGGGGGCCGACCAGCGTGCGGCGGTGAGCAATTCGCCGACAGCGGGGTCGGTGTCCTCGGGTAGTGCGACCGCGATCTGCAACGGGCCGTGGGCCGCCGCCTCGGCGACCGTGAGCCAGTGACCACCCGAACGGGGTGCACGGGCGAGCACGATCGCGTTGCGGGACAGGGTGGCTTCGGCCAGATCGCGGTAGCGGCCGGCGCGATCCGGCTCGCTCAGGGCCGAGGCCGTCAGCAGGGCCTCGGCGAATGCCGAAGCGCCCGAAGGAGTTGCGCCGTCGAACGGGTCACGCGGGCGGGAGATGAGCGATTCGGCGTCGTCGGCGGTGTCGAACCACGCGCCCGCGGCGGACGGATCGGCGAAATGAGTAATGGCGATATCCAGCAGTTCCTGGGCGCGGTCGAGCCAACCGGAATCGCCGGTGGCCTGATACAGGGCCAGCAGGCCGCTGGCCAGCCAGGCGTAATCCTCCAGGGTTCCGGGGGCCGCACCGGTTACGCCGCCGAGCGAGGCGCGCCGCAGACGGCCACCGGTCATATGTTCCGACAACAACATTCGCGCACACCGGGCTGCGGCCTCGATCCAATCGGTCCGGGCGTGGGCGGCCCCGGCCTCGGCCAGCGCGGTGATCGCCATCCCGTTCCAGGCGGTGACCACCTTGTCGTCGCGCCCGGGTTGCGGACGTTCGTCGCGGGCCTGCCGCAACCGCTTCCGGATCCGATCGAAACGCTCGGGATCGACCGGACCCGAGACGTCGGCGCGCCCTTCGGGTACCGGCAGAGTGAGCACCGAGGCGCCGTGTTCGAAATTTCCCTCCGCGGTCACATCGAAAACCGCTGCTGCCCAGGCCCCGTCGTCGTCGCCCAGGACTTCGCACAGTTGCGCGGGAGTCCAGACGTAGGTCGCGCCCTCGACTCCCGGACCGTGCGGATCGACGTGGGTGTCCGCATCGAGGCCGGAGGCGAATCCACCCTGCTCGGTCCCCAGATCGTCGAGTATGAATGCGGCCGTCTCCGCCATCACCCGCGGCGGCAGATCACCGCGCGAAAGCTGTTCCGCGGCAAGCTCTTGCGCACCGGATCTAGCCAGATGTGCATAGACGCGCAGTAATTGGGCGTTATCGTAGAGCATCTTCTCGAAATGCGGGACCACCCAGGCGGCATCGACCGCGTACCGGGCGAATCCGCCCCGCAGCTGATCGTAGATACCGCCGCGAGCCATCGCGACGGCCGTATCGAGCACCGCCTGCCGCGCCGCTCGATCGCCGGTGCGTTCGACATGCCGCAGCAGCCCCTCCAACAGGGCCGACGGCGGAAACTTCGGCGCCCCACCGAATCCCGCGTACCGTGGATCGACATCACGCAGCACCGCCGCGACCGCATGATCCAGCAACTCCGGGCCGACCGCGAGATCACTGTCCGGCAGCCCGTCGGCCTGCGCCCGCAACGCGTCGGCCACCTGTCCCGCGGCCTCGTCCACCTCCGCTCGCCGCGTCCGCCAGGTATCCGCGACCGCGGTCAGCACCTGCGTGAACGACGGCATACCGCCGCGCGGCGTCCTCGGGTAGTACGTCCCGCAATAGAACGGCTCCCCCGCCGGCGTCAGAAAACACGTCATCGGCCACCCGCCCTGCCCGGTCATCGCCACCGTGGCCGACATGTAGATCGCGTCGATATCGGGCCGCTCCTCCCGATCCACCTTCACACACACGAAGTTGGCATTCATCAACTCCGCAGTCGCCACATCCTCGAACGACTCGTGCGCCATCACGTGACACCAAATGAGTTGTCGAGTGCCGTAGCTACCAATGGCAAGACGCATACCCAACTGACAACAGTATGGGCACGTCTCGCCTGGTAGCTTCAGCACTCGCCTCCTTCCCCCACTCCATCCAATCCACAGGATTGGTGGCGTGCTGCCGAAGATACGGCGACGTAGCACTACCCAATCGGTTCATACACTCACCCTACAGTTCAACTGCCGAAACAGGAATCGGAGTATGTGTGACACCGAACCCCAGCGACCACTACCTTGCTGAACCTGGGCCTGACGGAATTCGGCAGCAGAGTTACCGATCGTGACAAATTACGGACGGTTACCCATCCCTCAGGCGGTCCCGTTCACCGAGCACTCCATGGTGTACGTGGGGCGGACGTTTCTTTCCCTGTTTCGTTTGTTACTCGCGTGAGAGGAGCCAAATCATTCGCGTTCACGTGCACAGTGGACACTTCCTGCCCTGTTTCATTTGCTACTCGCGTGAGAGGAGCCAAATCATTCGCGTTCACGTGCACAGT
>NZ_BDCC01000027.1 GCF_001613305.1 Nocardia vaccinii NBRC 15922 | reverse complement strand
CACTCGCGTGAGAGGAGCCAAGTTGTTCACGTTTACGTGCACGGTGGACGCTTCCGAGCCCGACGACTGCGGGTCTGCGATTGGTTGGACTTTGTCGGCGATCTGGCGCTGATCGTTCAGATACGCAGTGAGAGTGGCGTTGGCGGAGGTAATTGCGTTGTCGATCGTCTCGTACATCGCAGGAACATCTGTCGATGCGGACATGGAATTATTGATGCCGGCGATGAGATTGAGGACCGCGTTTCGTCCCTCCGTGATGTTCGCTTTGCCTTCCGAGAGTAGGCCTGCCACCGAGTTCTCGTTGCTGACGAAGTAGTTGAGGTCGTGTTTCAGCTGCTGGGCCAGCGAGCTGTACTGTTGCGCCGCTGCCCCGGTTGATTCGGGGACCGCATCGACCTGCGGCGGAATCATGGTTTGCGGTGGCGACCCCGCACTGTCCGGATGCCCGAACATGTCCCAAATGTTGCCGATCAGGGTGGCCAACTTTGCATACCAATTCTGCAACGCTGACGGCATCGCATGGGGCTGAAAAAGGAAACCTTGACCGTGGGCTGCGGGGATGTGCGCGGTCAGGTCCTGGTACTCCCCGCCGATCCAGATCCCACCGTTCACGTGTATGGCGGATACTTCTGGCCCTGTTTCCCTCGTTGCCCGCGTGAGGGGAGCCAGGTCGTTCGCGTTCACGTGCACAGTGGACACTTCCTGCCCCGATTCCCTCGTTGCCCGCGTAAGGGGAGCCAAGCCATTAGCATTCACGTGCATGGTGGACGTTTCTCGAGCCGACAATGCAGACGAGTTCGATGTCGGTTGCAAGGTTGCCGCCCTCTCGCTTGTAAATGACAAAGCTCAGCAAAAACTGCCACGATCGCGCACGCTGACAAGACAATTGTCCTTGTCGCCGGCATGCGTCCCATCTTGACGGAATGCATCGGCTAGCATAACAGGGTAAACGAACCTGCGGTAAATTCGCTGCACACTCCCCACCCCCGAGAGGCCCCCGGTGCGAATCCCCACCAACACGCACTCACCGCAACGAGGGGCCGCAGGTAAGGAGTGCGTAACCAAAATGTCACCCCAGCGCGGTGGGCCCTGCCGTCGACCTACCCAGTTCCGCCGCCGAAGACCTCCCGCGCTGGAAAGCGCTGCACCCCCAGACCGCCTTCCACACTGAAGTCCCTGTCACACAACCACAGACGAATCAAGCGGCCGCCCATGAGGCCATTGACGGCAACGGCCGTGCCCCACCAGGGCCTGCCACTGACTACCCCACCGGCCACCTCTGGATTCCTGTGGCCTGGAACTGATTCTGCCGACCCCCACTGGCTCGAAGCTCCCGATTCCATTACGTCTCGAAATCGTTACCCCGACACGGTGCAGCTTCGACCTCGGATTCCTTGTCCCAGTACGGATCCCGGACGACCGTAGCGCCTTCATCCAGCGCCGGCACGTTCTCTCGCTCAGCGGTGCCGCTATCCGTGTCGCGCTGGTCGGTTACGCCCTTGGCATTCCTGCTCACGCCGCGTGTACCGGACAGTGCGAGATGCTGACCGCGGTCGCCTGCCGCATCCACGGCTCGGATGCGGCAGTCGGGTACCCGGATCACCCGGATTACACTGCGGCGCCGACGATCCGGCCGCTGTGCACGGGTCCCATGCCGATAATGCCTCGACGGATACAACCGGGCGTCAACGGCCCGGCCCCGGACGGACAGGCGATCGAGCCGACGCGGCGCTCGACCGCCCGGGCACCGACTCGATCAACTCGACTCGCGTCCTCGCGCGGTGACCGGTTCGGCCAGATTCTCCTCGTCGCAGCGGCGCTGCCAGGCGTCCACCGTCTCCTCGAGGCCGGCGCCCAGGCGTGGGCCGGGGGTGAACGTCGCGGGCAGGTGCCGCATGCCCTGGATGGTTCCGATGGTGTCGTAGTGCACGGCGCCCGCGGGGTCGCAGACGAAATCCGGCATCCGGTCCAGGACCGCGATCAGCATTCGCTTGAACACCATCCGGGCCATATTGGAGCCGATGCATCGATGGATGCCGAGCCCGAAACTGAAGTGGCGGTTACCTTTCCGATCCATCACCAGAGTGTCCGGATCGGGGAACACCGCCGGGTCCCGGTTGGCCATCGCCCACGACAACCACAGCCGCTCGCCCTCCTTGAATTGCTGTCCGGCGATCTCGCAATCCTCGGCGAAGGTGCGGCCGTCGCCGGGGGCCGGGGTGAAGTAGCGCAGGAACTCCTCGGTCGCCGCGTTCAGCATCAGCTCGCGTTCGCGGCTGAGCGTGTCGCGCTCAGCCGGGTTCTCCGACAGCCATTCCAGTGCGTGCGCGGTGAGCCCGGTCGTGGTGTCGAAGCCGCCGCCGATCAGCAGAGCCAGTTGGCCGAGCAGGTCCATGTCGTCGGCCGGCTCGCCGTCGATCCGCAAGCGAACCAGCGCGTCGATCAATCCGGGACGCGGGCTTTCCCGGATCTCCTGCAGATTGGCGAACAGATCCATCCCCATCGCCAGATGCAGTTCCTTGATCCGCTCCATGTCCGGTGAGTCCGGCGGCGTGTAGACCGAAGCGTGCGCCGGCTCGCAGTAGATCGACCACTTGCGCAGCGGAATACCCAGCATCGCAAGCGTCAGCATGGCGGGCACGATATTGGCCAGGTCGTCGACGAAATCGATCCGCCCCGACTCGATCTTCTCGTCCAGGCAGGCCCGCACCAGGTCGTCGACGAACGGGATCCAGCGCTGTACCGCGCTGGGCGACAGATAGGGGTTCAGCACCGAGCGGAACTGACCGTGTTCGGGATCGTCCATCTCGAGGATCCCGTTGCGGATCGGCATCGCCTGCCCCTCCGAGGGAATGGTGATCCCCTGGTAACCGCGCCGTTCGCCCTTCACATCCCGATCGTTGGGGATATGCGGACAACGGGCCTAGCTCGAAGACCTCACGGTTGCCGGCGGCGACCCAGTGACCGCCGTGCGTCTCGGTCCATGCGATCGGGCACTGCTCGTGCATCTCCCGGGTGATCTCGCCGAAGCGATGCCGGTACTCCGGGGTGTGCCGGTCGAAGTGATAGGTGTTGTGCCGGTGATCCGACTCCGGCCGGACGTTCTCCACAGTCATGGTCGAAGTCCTTTCAGCTCAACGAGATCGCGCGTTCGGGGCACGAGCCGACGGCCTCCCGGGCCCCGGCTTCGGCCTGGGCCGGAACCTCGCCGTCGACCGCCGTAGCGTGGCCGTCCAGATCGCTCAGCCGGACCAGCTCCGGTGCGACCATCGCGCAGATCGTGTGGCCCTGGCAGCGTGCGGCGTCTACCGATAGCTTCATATTTCCTTCTGTTCGAGAATATTCGGTTATTACGTTGTCGCGCAGCCGCTATCGAGCCGGGTGAGCGGTCGGCGCGGCGCTGATTCGCTGAATGAGATGCTCGACGAGGGTGATCAGCACGTGCTTGCACGAGTCCCGGTCGCGGGCATCGCACAGCAGCACCGGCGTCTGCTCGTTCAGATCCAGGGCGTCGTGCACTTCGGCGGGCGTGTAGTGCGGTGCTGTCTCGAAAGAGTTGACCGCCACCGCGAATGCGGTGCCGCGGCGTTCGAAGTAGTCGATCGGGGCGAAGGCCGCTTCCAATCGCCTGGTGTCCGCCACGACCACCGCGCCCAGCGCACCGCGCGCCAATTCGTCCCACAGGAACCAGAATCGATCCTGCCCGGGAGTCCCGAACAGGTACAGGACCAGGCTGTCGTCGATCGTCACGCGGCCGAAGTCCAGCGCGACGGTCGTCGTGACCTTCGATTCGACTCCCTGCAAATCATCTATGCCCGTGGACAATTCGGTGATGAACTCCTCCGTGCACAGCGCGGGAGTCTCACTGATGGTGGCGACCATCGTGGTCTTGCCGACCCCGAATCCACCCGCGATGAGAATCTTCACCGAGGTCGCCATGGGCTTGTTCGAATCAGAGCTTTCTGATGCCATCTAGTACCGCTCGCAAGAGATTGAGGTCCTCGGCCGGGGCATGGTGCGCGGCGACCGGAGCACGGGAAACGAGTATGCCGTCGGCGATCAGGTCGCCGATCAGGATCTTGGTTACCGCCAGCGGCACTCGCAGTGCGGCGGATACCTCCGCCACAGCCAGCGGCTGGTGGCACAACTGAACGATCTGACCGTATTCCAGTTCGATGCGACGCAACGGCGGCGCCGCGGCGGGAACCACGACGATGGTGAGCATGTCGAGCGTGTGGACTCGACCGGACGTCCGTCCGCCGGTCCGTGCATACGGGCGGACCAGCGGCCCAGCCGCCTCGTCGAACCACCTCCTGGAGTCGGGGTTCATGGCAGTCGCGGGTTGAGGACCTGTCCGGTCAGCTGCGAGCGGGGTGTCGTGGACAGCAGACTGCCGACACGTTGCACCGTGAGATTCATTTCGTAGGCGACCATTCCGAGTTTCGCGTCCGCGGTGGCCTGCAACGCCAGACAGGCATGGCTGCCCGCGGCGGTCACGAACAGGATCGCGCGGTCCAGCTCGATGATGGCCTGCCGGACGCCACCGCCGTCGAAGCGAGCGCCCGCGCTGCGGCCCAGGCCGTACAGCGTCGAGGACATGGCGCCGAAGTGCTCGGCGTCATCCCTGGTCAGGGACGAGGATCGGCCCAAGAGCAGCCCGTCGGTGGAATGCACCACGGCGTAGCGGGAGCCGACCAGTCGCTCGATCAGATCGTCTAGCAACCAGTTCAAATCAGTGGTTTGCGGGTTCGTCATCGGTGCTTCCTCTATCAGAACGTCGGGTTACCGGAACCAGGTGCGCCGGGGTCGGCCCGGCGGCCCTGCATGGTCCCGATCTCGATGGCGGACAACATGTCTCGTGCCTGTTCGGCGGTCCGCGCCGGTGGTACGGGCTGGTCCGGCGGCCGCTGCGCGCCGTCGTTCGCCAATTCCGGCGCCAGGCTCGCCTGGCGGCGGCGGCGCGGAAGCGAAGGGCGCGGCCGGGCTCCCGATTCGGCACGGCCGTTGTCGCCGGAGCCCGCATACGGCGGAAGTTGTGCGGGAGCGTCGAATCCGATCCCGGTATCCGCGCCCCGCGACGCCACCGGCAACGGCTGGGCGACCTGGCCGGACAGCTCCGGCACGGCCGCCGACCCTCTCGTGTCGGCGGCCCGCCACGCTCCGGTGGACGGGAACGCGTCGGCGACAATGAGTTTCGACGGAATGACGATGATGGCGCGGACGCCGCCGTAATCGGATTCCGCGAGCCGCACCGCGACGTCGTTGCGCCGCGCCAGCTGGGCGACCACGAACATCCCCAGTCGCGAGTCCTCCGACAAGGTGCCCACACCGAAGTCGGGCGGGTCGGCCAGCACGGCATTGAGCCGGGCGAACTGTTCCTCGCCCATCCCGACGCCCTGATCCACGATCTCGACGGCCACACCCTTGCCCACGACGCCGGCACGGACCTCCACCTGCGATTGCGGCGGGGAGAAGTTGGCGGCGTTGTCGATGAGTTCTGCGAGCAGGTGCACCAGGTCGGCCACCGAACTACCGGCGATCATCAGATCGGGCGCTCGGACGATCTTCACCCGGCTGAAGTCGACCGCCTCGCTGACACTGCTTCGGACGACCTCGAGCAGCTGAACGGGATTGCGCCACCCGCGTCCGGGCTCGCCTCCGGCCAGAATGATCAGATTTTCGGCGTTACGCCGTTCGCGGGTGGCGAGATGGTCCAGGCGGAAGAAGATATCGAGCAGCGTCGGATCCTCCTGCGTGGATTCCGCCTCGTCCAGCAGTTCGAGCTGGCGATGGACGACGGTCTGGCTGCGGTGCGCGATATTGAGGAAGACCTTGCGGACACCCTCACGCGTGCCGGCCTCAGTGACGGCGGCCGAAACGGCCTCGGTCTGGGCATGGTTGAACGCGTCCGCCACCTGGCCGATCTCGTCGGTGCCGAAGGCCAGCGGCGTCGACTCGTCGCTCACATCGACGGCTTCCCCGGCGCGCAGGCGCTGCATGATCCGCGGCAGGCGCTCATTGGCCAGCGCCAGCGTCTCGTTACGCAGCCGGCCGAGTCGCGCGATGACCCGGTTGGCCAGCAGCAACGACACGACGAAGGCCGCCACCGCGGCGGCCAGCAGCAGACCGCCGACCAGGAGCGCGTCGCGCGCTTTGGCGTCCGCGGTATCCGCCGCCAGGTTCAGCGCGCGCAGCATCTGGCCGTACCAGAGCGTGAGCACCGCGTTGTCGGCCTCGCTCGTGGTATCGGTCCAGTCCTGAGCCGTGAACGCCATCGGCGCCATCGTGGGTGTCGCACCATATTTGCTGGGCGCCGCGGTGATCGGATCCAGCGCACGCGCCAGGAGGGTGTTCTCCATCATGATCAATCGCAGCCAGGCCGGACTCGTCGTAACCGCCTTGATCTCCGGCGATTGCGCGGCCTGCGATTCGATGCTGGTGCGATACCCGCCGACCAGGCGCGAGAACTCGATGGCCAGCGCCGGGGACAGCATTTCGTTGCGGGTCAGTACCGCCCCCAATGCCGCACTGCGAGACAGCATTTCCGAGGCTGAGACGATCATCAGCGCGGTCGCCACCGCGCTCGCCACCTGGGGCGTCGGCGCATCGGCCTCCACAATCTCACTGCCGACCGAGATCGCGTCCAGGAAATGGCCGAAATAGTTGTACGCGTCGGCGATCGGCAACGTTCCGGCGTCGACCTGAGCACGTACCGACAACAAGCGCGATTTCGCCGTCTGGATTCCGCCGATGTTGCCGGTCACCTCGGAATGCCCGATCTTGGTGAATTCGGGCGTAGTCTGATCGAGCGCACTCGAGATAGCATCGAAACGGGCCCGGGCCTGCGCGAGTGGCCCGGGATCGCCACCGCCACTCGCCAGCCGGACAATCGAATACTGCCGTTCGAGTTGTACCGCGGTTACCAATTCCCTGCTCTGCGGGGTTGCGGATGCCAGGGCTTTCGACCAATCCCGCGCATGCCTACCTTGCGTCACGGCATATCCTGCGCCGCTGACACCGATGACGAGCAATACGAGGCTCGGGACGAGTGCAATGGCCAGAATACGAGCCCGGACACCCAGTCTCGGTTTGAACATCGCCACAGCATATCGGTTGGATCACGAAATCGCACCGACGAATCCGGAAATAAGTTATTGCCGTTGAGCATGATAGAACGCGTTCCAATCAATCACTCCGGTGATTTATGAAAAAGGCACGGAGAATTGATCGTCCGGAAAATTGGACCCGGCCGACCGAAACTCAGCACTATTCCGCAGGAAACTCACATACTCGGAACCGCGGCAGGCGGCAAGAGGCTTCGAAGCGATAATCTATTCGCGAAGCATGCAAAATGTGACGAGCATTCGACATGACACAGGAAACGGTCGAGATGTCGACCATCCGAACACTCGCCTATACGCCCCCGCAGACCTCGATCGGCCAAATCCGCACGGCACAACCCTCCTTCGGCCGACTGACGCTCACCCCGGCCTCGACCGGGGCACCGACCGCTCGCGACGGTCACTTCGGCCCTACCTGCCATGCAACCGGACCCACGGCGGCAGCAAGGAGAGGCTACGAGATTCCGTTACGGAATCGTAATTGTGAATGAGGTTTACTCCGAGGGTGCGGAGGCCTTGTGGCCCGATCCCGCTGCCCCACAGGATGTCCCGTGTCGGCCGACCGGCCCTCCTGGTCGTCTGGCAGAGTGGCGATGGTGAGAGAGCAGCGGTCGCGGTGGTCGATGCGTGGCACACTCGGGGCGACGGCGACGCTGCCCCTGATCGTCATCGGCGCGAACGCGTGTTTGCGAATGTTGTCTGCCGGACGGCGTTTCACCGTGTCGACCGTGCCCCGGGCGCCGATTGTGATCGTGCCGGGGGCGAGGATCGGCCCGGACGGGCTGCCGATGACGTATCTGCGCGGACGACTCGACATCGCGGTCGAACTGCTCGCCGCGCACAAGGTCGGCGAGGTGCTGATCTCCGGCGATGCGAAGGGGCATTCCGGTGACGAAATCGCCTCGATGCGAAGGTATCTGGTGGAGCACGGCGTGGCCCGGGACCTGATCCGCGCGGACCCCGAGGGGCTGTCCACCCGCGCGACCTGCGAACGGGCCCACGACCTGTTCGGCATCGACCGCGCGATCATCGTCACCCAGAATCAGCACGCGCCACGCGCGATCGCCCTGTGCCGCGGTGCGGGCATCGATGCGAACGGCGTGGACGCCTACTGCGAGTGCACTCGGAAGACCTGGGTGCGCAACACCATTCGAGAATGGCTCGCCGCCCCGAAAGCCGTTGCGGCGCTGCTGTCGTCGACTCGATGCCGCGAACCACGCCGGGTCGGCCCGTGCGTGCCGAAACCGTGACCCCCGAAGGCCGCGGGCTGGGTATCCCCACGGTATGAGCAACACCGCAGGACCCGGTCCGGCGCAACGTCGGCCGTGGTTCGTCGATCTCGAGGACGCCGAACGCCGCGGCGCGCACGGAAGTGCCGGAATCGGCTATTTCGACTGTGATTGCGATATCTGCCATCACCGCCATCACGACAGGCCGTGCTGAACACGAACCGGTAGACCTCACACCCCGGGGCCGTTCCCGGGCCGGTAGCCGCACACGGGAGAACCGCCGCGAGCCGTCCCGGCCAGGGACGCAAAGCAATTCGCCTCCGTTCCGAGATTCGGAACGGAGGCGAATACACAGCCGGCTGCCACACGCGCGGCGGCGAGTTCAGGATTTTTGTGGTGGCTGCGACTTCGAGCCGCCCGGACCGGCGGCATCGGACTCCTGATCCTCGACCGAGTTCTCGGCCTCGGATTCGGAATCCGCCTCGGCCGCACCCGGATCGGTGCCCTCGTCTGCCGCCTGATCCGGCTCGGGGTGCTCCGGAGAGAAATCCGCCGGCAGACCCTTGATGTGCTTGTTCATCGAACGGATCAGCAGCACGGTCCCGGCCAGCAGGATCAGGACGATGACCAGACCCAGCGGGGACGCCTTGCCGAATTCCGGCCCGGTGGGGTTGGTGGTGGTGCCTTGAGCGAGAACGGTGAGAATCATCGGTCCGCGACCTCGATCTGCGGATCCTCGATACCCGCGAACAGATCGGTCTCCGGGATCTCCGTGCGTACCCGGGTCCTGGCGAGCTCGAATTCCTCGGTGGGCCACAGCTGTTGCTGCATCTCCAGCGGGATCGCGAAGAACGCGCCGTTCGGATCGATCTGCGTGGCGTGCGCACGCAATGCCTCGTCACGCTGCGGGAAATACTTGGAGCACTCGATCTGCGTGGTCACCCGGCCCATGATGTCGCCGCGTTCCTCGGCCGCCTTCCGGAATCGGTCCAGCCACTCCTGCATCGGGAACGGCTCGCCGATGCGCTCGTACTCCTGAGCGAAGATCTCCATCCGCGCAATGCTGAATCCGTGGTCGTAATAGAGCTTGTTCGGCGTCCACGGCTCGCCCGCGTCGGGGAACTTCTCCGGATCGCCCGCGGTCTCGTACGCGGCCATGGACACCTTGTGGCACATGATGTGGTCCGGATGCGGATAGCCGCCGTTCTCGTCGTACGTGGTGATCACGTGCGGTTTGAACTCGCGCACCACGCGCACCAGCGCCTCGGTCGCCTCCTCCAGCGGCACCAGCGCGAACGAGCCCTCCGGCAGCGGCGGCAGCGGATCGCCCTCGGGCAGTCCGGAATCGACGAATCCGAGCCAGCGCTGGCGGACGCCGAGCGCCTTCGCGGCCTCGGCCATCTCCTCGCGCCGCACCTCTTCCATGCGATCGAGAACGCCCGGGGTGTCCATCGCCGGATTGAGGATCGACCCGCGCTCACCGCCGGTGAGGGTTACCACGAGAACGTCGTTGCCCTCCGCGGCATACTTCGCGGTCGTCGCGGCGCCCTTGCTGGACTCGTCGTCGGGATGAGCGTGCACCGCCATGAGACGCAGACCGGTCACGACTTCACCATCTCGCTCACGCGGCCACCTCGCTGCTCACCGTCTTCACCTCATCGCTCTCCGCCGCCATCCGGGCAGGGGGGTGTCGGACCTGTCTCCCTATAGTTCCATCCGACCCTCTTTTGTTCCGAGCTGCCCCCTGCAAAGGTGAGGTAGGCCGATTACCTGCGGGAGCGAGCAGATCATGAGCGAGCGCAGTGAGCGCACGACCAGCGCGGACGAGTCTTCGCCCGAAAGTTCCGCCGCCGCTCGGCCCGGGTCCGGATCGGTCGGCGATCGCTACGGCAGGACATCCACACGCCGCCGCTGGGTACTTCCCGTATTGAGCGCCGGGGTGGTCGTCGCGGGGTTGATCATCGCGTTCATCGGCTACAGACAGTTCGGGCCGAAGGATATCGATCCGGAACAGCTCGGGTATACGGTCGTCAACGATTCGACCATCGAAGCGCATTTCAAGGTGACCCGAACCCACCCCGAAAATGCCGCGTTCTGCTTCGTGCGGGCGATGGACACCGCCGGCAACGAGGTCGGCCGCCGCGAGGTGCTGATCCCGCCATCGGCCAGCGGGACCGTCGAATTGAAGACCATCGTGCGGAGCGTGGCACGACCGGCCGCAACCGATATTTACGGCTGCGGCGGCGCGGTTCCCGCCTACCTGCGCGCCGGATGAGCCGCCCTACCGGGCGATCCAGGCGAAACGCCTCGCAATCACGGCTCCGACCTGCATCTTTGTAAATCGTGCTAAAATGATGCGATACACGGTTCCGAAAGCTCGGAGCCGTGTTTGCTGCATTGGCGGCCAGCGCTGACGGTTCTCGGCACACAATGCCACATGGGAACAGGGCCTGTCGGGGTTCGACGACAATCCCCCAGGGATCGCTCTAGCCGTCGTCTGTTGCTGTGCGCACCCACATGGATGTGCACGGTTGCGGGTATCTGGGAATCCCGGTTCGCCGGGAACAACTACTAGGGAGTGATCGAGATGACTGAGACACAAGTGACCTGGCTCACACCGGAGTCGCATGAGAGGCTCAAGGGCGAACTCGACGCGCTCATTGCCAATCGTCCGGTCATCGCGGCCGAAATCAACGAGCGACGCGAGGAGGGCGACCTCAAGGAGAACGGCGGCTACCATGCGGCGCGCGAGGAGCAGGGCCAGCAGGAGGCCCGCATCCGCCAGCTGCAGGAGCTGCTGAACAACGCCAAGGTCGGCGTCGCCCCGACGAAGTCGGGCGTGGCGCTGCCGGGTTCGGTCGTCAAGGTCTACTACGACGGCGACGAGACCGATACCGAAACCTTCCTGATCGCAACTCGCGAGGAGGGGCTGGGCGGGTCGGACCTCGAGACCTACTCGCCGAACTCCCCGCTGGGCGGCGCGCTCATCAACGCCAAGGTCGGCGAGACTCGCGAGTACACCCTGCCCAACGGCAACATCATGAAGGTGACCCTGGTCAGCGCGGAGCCGTACCACAGCTGAATCCCGGTCGGCTCGCAGCAGGCCGGCAGGACCCCTGATCAACTGAAGAACGACACAGCGGCCGCACCCGTTTCGGTGCGGCCGCTGTGCTTTCGACCCGATTCCGCCGACCAGGCACAACGCCGACACCTGTTCGCGGCCCGGCGAGACCTCAGGGGGCCGCGAACCGCCGCAGCGAAGCGGAAGCTGAAGTTACAAGCCGCCGAAATTACAGCGCCTGCTCGAGATCGGTCAGCAGATCGCTGATGTCCTCGATGCCGACCGACAGGCGCACCAGGTCGTCGGGCACCTCGAGTGCCGAGCCCGCGGTGGAGGCGTGCGTCATCGCCCCCGGATGCTCGATCAGCGACTCCACACCGCCCAGCGATTCGGCGAGGGTGAACAGTTTCGTGCTCGAGCAGAACTTCAGCGCCGCGTCGCGACCGCCCCGCAATCGCACCGAAATCATCCCGCCGAAGCGGCGCATCTGCTTCTGCGCCACCGTATGTCCGGGATGCTGCGGCAGACCCGGGTAGATCACCTGCGCGACGGCCGGATGCCCGGACAGGAATTCGGCGATCGTCTCGGCGTTGTCGCAGTGCCGATCCATGCGCACCGCAAGGGTTTTGATGCCGCGCAGGGTCAGGAACACATCGGTCGGGCCGGGCACCGCGCCCGCGCCGTTCTGCAGGAACGCGAAGGCGGCGTCGAGTTCGGGAGCATCGGTGACCAGCGCGCCGCCGACCACATCGGAGTGTCCGCCAAGGTATTTCGTGGTCGAGTGGATCACGATGTCCGCGCCCAGCAGCAGCGGCTGCTGCAGATACGGCGAGGCGAAGGTGTTGTCCACCACCAGTTTCGCACCGCCGCGGTGCGCGACATCGGCCAGCGCCGGAATATCGCCGACGTTCAGCAGCGGATTGGTCGGCGTCTCCACCCACACCAGTTTCGTATTGGGGCGCAACGCGTTACGCACCGCGTCGGGATCGGAGACCGGCGCCACCGAGTACTCGATGCCCCACTGCGTGAACACCTTGTCGATCAGCCGGAACGTGCCGCCGTACGCGTCGTCGGGGATCACCAGGTGATCGCCGGGCCGCAGCGTGGCACGCAACGCACAGTCCGTGGCCGCCATCCCGGAGGAGAAGGCCCGGCCGTGCCGCCCCGATTCGAGCGCGGCCAGATTGGCCTCCAGCGCGGTACGAGTGGGATTGCCGGTGCGGGCGTACTCGAAGCCGCCGCGCAGTCCGCCGACGCCGTCCTGGGCGAAGGTGGAACTGGCGTAGATCGGCACGTTCACCGCGCCGGTCTGCGGATCGGGATCGTATCCGGCGTGCACGGCGCGTGTGGAGAACCCCAGCTGATCGGTCATGCCGACCAGCCTAAATCCGTGCGCAAACTCCCCGCGCGAGGGGCCGGGTGCCGTTGTTGCCCACGGCTGTGCGCCATAGGGTGAGCGGATGGTCACCGTCGACGAACTGTTTGCCATCGATTCCCTGCTCAGCGATACCGAACGCCAGATCCGCGACACCGTGCGCGCATTCGGCGAGCAGCGTCTGCGACCGCACGTGACCGAATGGTTCGAGCAGGGCACGTTCCCGGCCCGCGAGCTCGCGCCCGAACTCGGCGCGCTCGGCCTGCTCGGCATGCATCTGGACGGATACGGCTGTGCGGGCACCTCGGCGACCGAATACGGACTGGCCTGCATGGAACTCGAGTCGGTGGATTCGGGTGTGCGCAGCATGGTCTCGGTGCAGGGTTCGCTGGCCATGACCGCGATCCACAAGTACGGATCCGAGGAGCAGAAACAGTACTGGCTCCCGCGGATGGCGGCCGGGCAGGCGCTGGGCTGCTTCGGACTCACCGAACCCGATTTCGGCTCCAATCCGGGCGGTATGCGCACCCGCGCGGTCCGCGACGGGTCGGACTGGGTGCTGGACGGTTCGAAGATGTGGATCACCAACGGATCGGTGGCCGACGTCGCGGTGGTGTGGGCACGCACCGAGGAGGGTGTGCGCGGATTCCTCGTTCCCGCGGACACGCCCGGATTCAGCGCGCGCGAGATGCATCGCAAGCTGTCGCTGCGCGCCTCGATCACCGCCGAACTCGATCTGGCGGGCGTGCGGCTGCCGGGTGATGCCCTGCTGCCCGCGGGTAAAGGCCTGTCCGCACCGCTGGGCTGTCTGTCCGAGGCGCGGTTCGGCATCGTCTTCGGCGCATTGGGCGCGGCCGCGGACTGCCTGGCCGCCACCATCGATTACGCGCGCACCCGCGAGGTGTTCGACAAACCGCTGTCCGCCTATCAGCTGACCCAGGCCAAACTGGCGGATATGGCCGTCGAACTGGGCAAGGGACAGTTGCTGGCGCTGCATCTGGGCCGGTTGAAGGACCGTGGTGAGCTGCGACCGGAACAGGTCAGCGCCGGAAAGCTCAACAGCAGCCGAGAAGCGATCGCGATCGCGCGGCAGTGCCGGACCATTCTCGGCGCGAACGGCATCACCCTGGATTATCCGGTGCTGCGACATGCGAACAATCTGGAATCGGTCCTCACCTACGAGGGCACCGCCGAGGTTCATCAACTCGTCCTGGGCGAGGCGCTCACCGGATCCAAAGCATTTCGCTGACAACGTATTTCAGTCCGATATCACCGTCCTGTGCGGAGACCGGGCGGACTGCCGAAAATGCCCGGAAGTTGCTAATCTGTGCGGGTGTTTCCGCTCGGCTCCGCGTTGCTCGAAGTATCAGCGCGCAAAACCTTGAATCGCCTGTACAAAACGCACGGGGTCCCCGCGATTATCGCGGCCGAACAATCGCCGGCGGTCTGCGCGGCGCTGGATCAACATGCCGCGGCCGTCCGCGACCTCGTCGAACGCGGGCTCGAGAATTCCGCCACGGTCCCGCCGTCCGTCCTGCTGGCCGGATACGCACGCGGGCTGGTGGAGAATTCCAGCCGAGCCGCGATCATCGCCCCGCGCAACTTGACCGAATGGGCGCGAGCCGACTGGCTGCCGCTACGCCTGGCCGCGATCTGCCTGTTCGACACGAATCACGACTGACCGCTACCGCGGTCGCGAATCGTGCGGCAGGCGCGGCTCGAGCAGCACGTCCTGATCGCGCCGGTCCGGCTCGGCGATGAGCGGGACCAGCACGGCGCCGACGAACACCACGACCGTGCCCAGGGTGGGCAGGGAGATCGACGCCGGCACCCCGACCCGGCCCAGCGCGGCGGCCGCACCGAGGCCCCAGACGAGTACGGCCGCGAATCGGCCGAGTATGCGCCCGCGGGCCGGGTCATCGAAACGTCTCGCGATCGGAGCCATCACCACGCGACCCAGTACGACCGCGAAACCGGCGATGACGAGCGCGGCCGCGACATTCGACAACCAGGCCCCGACCTGGATGCGCATTGTGTCCACGGTGTGCACGGAACACCCCCTCATCGCGTGTTCCGGCCCGGGTGCCGGAACACTCCACGCCCGGGGGTGTACCCCGGCAAATCATCACGTTATGCAGTTGCGCCGATATTGCTGATCCGATACAACGCGCGACTCCAGCGAATCGGCAGATGTTACGGAAAGAAACCGGTCAGTAGGCCGAATTGACGTTGTCCATCGAGCCGTACCGGTGGGCGGCGTAGTTGCACGCCGCGGCGATATTGGCGACCGGATCCCAGACATTCCACGAGGTGCCTTCGACGTGATAGGCCCGGAAGGTGGGATCGATCACCTGCAACAACCCCTTGGACGGAATACCCGCCGCGGCATTGGAGTCGTAGAGGTTGATCGCCTGCGGGTTGCCGCTGGATTCGCGCAGGATGTTGCGGTAGATGCCTTCGTAGCTGCCCGGAATGCCGTGCGCGGACATGATGTCCAAGGCCTGATGGATCCAGCCGTCCAGGTTGTCCGGATAGCTCGGCGCGGGCGGCGGGGGCGGAACCGGCGCGGGCGCGGGCGGCAGCGGTGCAGGCATCGGTGCGGGAGCCGGTGCGGCGACGGCCGCGGGCTGCACCGGCGCGGCGGGCGCCGCGGGCGCGGCTGCGGCGGCCGGGTGGGCCGCCTGCTCGATCGTCGAAGCCAGGGCGACGGGCTCCACGTGCGCGGCGCCCTGACCGGCCGCCGAGGTGATGGCGGCGAGCGCGGCCACGGCCAACGTGGCGGCTCCGGCGGTGCGCGCGACCGACTTGACTCTCATGCTGTTGCTGGACATTCGAAGTGGGTTCCTACTCTGGGTTTCGGCCGTTGCCGACCTGGCAGCAGGCAGCGCGGAACAGGGCGAACACCGTTGTTTCTCGGTGCGCTCGCCCGAGCGCTGGATGCTGTTGGGCTCAGAAGAGGGGAGACGGGACTCCCCGCTGATGCGACGCGCCTCAGCGGTTGCCGGGTGGCGCGGCTACACGGCGGACGATCGCGGCCCCAGCAAACGCTGCGGCTGTGGCGCCGAGTGGCGCGACAAGCGCGGTCGTAACCTGCATAGCGTTGACAACTCCTCGTGTAATCCGGACACGCGGTCCGATAACCAACGAGGTCACAGGATGATTGCGGTAGGTTAACGTAAACCTAACCGAAGATGAACAGATAATGTTTCTCCGAGCGTTTACGCATGATCAACACTCGCTATCAAGCCCTGAGCGGGGAGTTTGATCGTTAGCGGCAAGTGCGCCAGATCACAGAAAAAGTTAGCGTGTCGTGATGAAAGAGCCTGTTTTGTCCGATTTACGTACCCTTTCGGACACGGCGGGATAACAAAAATTGCCGGACCCTCGAACCATGTCGAGGATCCGGCAACCGGTGGGCGATCGCACACTCAGTGCACGGCGGGAATCCCGGAGGCGCTCAGGAAGCCGAGCAGATCGTGCCGGGTGATGACGCCGATCGGCTTACCGTCCTCGACGACCATCAGCGCGTCGGTGGACTCCAGTTCCTTGGTCAGCGCCGAGACCGACTCGCCGGAACCGATCAGCGGGAACGACGGGCTCATATACTTCGACACCGGATCGGTGAGATGTGCGCGTCCCTCGAATACGGCCGAGAGCAGATCGCGCTCGCTGACGCTGCCCGCGACCTCACCGGCCATCACCGGCGGCTCCGCACCCACCACGGGCATCTGCGACACGCCGTACTCGCGCAGGATCTCGATGGCGTCGCGCAACGTCTCCTGGGGGTGGGTGTGCACGAGATCCGGGATTGCGCCGGATTTGCCACGGAGCACATCGCCAACGGTCGACTCGGCTGTGCTGCCGTCCAGCCGGGACTGCAGGAAGCCGTAGGAGCTCATCCACTGGTCGTTGAAGATCTTCGACAGGTAGCCGCGGCCGCCGTCGGGCAGCAACACCACCACGACCGCGTTCGGATCGCGTTCGGCGACACGCAGCGCCGCCACCACGGCCATACCGCAGGACCCGCCCACCAGCAGGCCCTCCTCGCGAGCCAGGCGGCGGGTCATCTCGAAGGAGTCCGCGTCGGAGACCGCGATGATCTCGTCCGGAACAGCCGGATCGTAGGCGCTGGGCCAGAAATCCTCGCCGACACCCTCGACCAGGTACGGCCGGCCGCTGCCGCCGGAGTACACCGAACCCTCCGGATCCGCGCCGACGATCGTGACCTTGCCGCCGGAGACCTCCTTGAGATACCGGCCGGTGCCGGTGATGGTGCCGCCGGTGCCGACACCCGCGACGAAATGCGTCACCGTGCCGTCGGTGTCACGCCAGATCTCCGGGCCGGTGGTCTCGTAATGGCTGGCCGGGCCACCGGGATTGGAGTACTGATCCGGCTTCCACGCGCCCGGGATCTCCCGGACCAGGCGATCGGAGACCTGGTAGTAGCTGTCCGGATGCTCGGGCGGGACGGCGGTCGGGCACACCACGACCTCCGCGCCATAGGCCCGCAGCACGTTCCGCTTGTCCTCGCTGACCTTGTCCGGGCAGACGAAAACACATTTGTAGCCGCGCTGCTGGGCGACCAGCGCCAGCCCCACGCCGGTGTTGCCGGAAGTCGGCTCGACAATCGTGCCGCCCGGGGCCAGCAGCCCCTGTTCCTCGGCGGCGTCGATCATCTTGACCGCGATGCGGTCCTTGGAACTGCCACCCGGGTTCAGATATTCGATCTTGGCCGCCACCAGGCCGGACTCGGGCCCCACCACCGAGTTCAACCGAACGAGCGGGGTGTTGCCGATCAGCTCGACGACATGGTTCGCGATGCGCATGACGCCCATCGTTCCAGAGATAGCCAACAGTCCTGCTGGGACCCCGGCCTACGCGTACGTCCCGAAGAGCCGGTTCCTGCTTTATCATCTCCGGCGTGAGGATGCCCCGGACTGCCCGCAATGCCGCAATTCTGCTCGGCTCCCTCGGAGCCGCAGCCGCGATCGCGTCGCCCGCCGTCGCGGACGCGCAGAGCGTCGAATTCCCCCAGACACCCAGCCTGTTCTACGGCGGGCTCTGTGCCGGAAATATCCGGACCTGGGCCGATACCAGCCCCGACTACGCTGGTCGGGCCGTGTTCAACGTCCAGGCTCTGGCCATCCAGGGCCTCGGCTCGGGCTCGTACCCACTGGCCCCGCTGTGCAATGTGGACACCACCGTCGCCTGGCGGAATCTGAACACCGGCGCCACCGGACAGTGGCGCGTGAACGTCGTTTCGGGCATCTACGGCAGCATTCTCTACGCCGTGTACCAGAACACCGGTCCGGGCCGCATCGACGTCACCGTGACGACCAACAATCTGAGCGTGCCCAGCCACGCCACCATCGACGTCCCGGCGCCTCCCGAACACTGACCAGACGGCTCCCTTTCGTATTGACGATTGACGCACCTCGTTCGGCTCGTCGAACGAGGTGCGTTCGGCTGGACGAGGCCCGGAGGTTACGTCATCGCTCGGGGCCGCTCGCTCGCGCCGCACATCCTCGCCGGCCGGCCCGGGGCGGCGCGCACGAGAATTCCTCGGACGGCCTGCTCGCTGATGCCGCCGGAGGAAGGATCTGCGCACACGGTCGCTGAATCCGCATCCGATACCAAGTGCTGGAAGGTGTGCGAGGCCGGGTAACGGGTGCGGCTGCCAATTCGAGGGGTGCTCGCGGGCGGGTGATGGGGCACCATGGATGCGAACGATCGAGCGGGCCGATGAACTGGGACGAATCGGATAACGAGGACGGAGAGGCACTGCCGTGGTAAAAGGCTGGCGCACATTCGCGGTGACGAGTGCCGCGACAGTCGTGGCGGGGTCCGGGGCCGGAACCGCCTCGTGGGCAACCTACCGCCTGCTGATGTCGCAGGCACAGGCCGCGCGCACGGTGATCGGGCGGGACACCTCCAAACCTCCGGAGGCCGACGGCGTGTACACCGCGGGGTGTATCGCACCCGAAACATGGCGCACCGGAACACCTTTCGATATCCACCTGATGATCTTCGGCGATTCCACCGCGGCCGGAGTCGGTTGCCGCAGCGCCGAGGAGGTGCTCGGCGTGCGGATCGCCCGCGGTGTGGCCGAGGCGTCCGGGCGGCGGATCCGGTTGAGCACCAAGGCCATTTCCGGCGCCACCTCCAAAGGCCTGGCCGGACAGGTGGATGCGATGTTCGTGGCCGGCCCGCCGCCGGATGTGGCGGTCATCCTGGTCGGGGCCAACGACGTCACGAAGAAACATTCGGTCCTGCAGTCCGCCCATCGATTGGGCAGCGCGGTCGAACGCCTGCACAAGGCCGGAAGTGTCGTCGTGGTCGGCACCTGCCCGGATCTGGGTACGGTGGCGGCGATTCCGCAGCCGCTGCGCGCCCTGGTGCACAGCTGGAGCGTCCGGCTCGCTCGCGCACAGGCGTCGGCGACCCGGGCCGCGGGCGGATGTGCAGTGCGAATGGGCGATCTGCTGGGTCCCGATTTCCGCAGCACCCCTGAGATCCTGTTCTCCGCCGACGGTTTCCACCCCTCGGCCGCGGGCTACCAACTCGCGGCCGGACATCTGCTGCCCGCGGTCCTGCGGGAGATCGCCGATCGCGAGGCCAACGCCATGGCCACGGTCTCGGACGGGTAATCCGCCCGTGGCCGACACGCCGGACCAGGCACGGCCGGATTACCGCATACCGGGTGTCGGACCTTCGATCCGGGCGACGTAAATTCGGAGGGGAATTCCGCACTCGAGTACCGAATGACCGGCCGGTCGTTCACTCGCCCGACAAAGGAGTCCTCATGCCAGAGGCCGTCATCGTTTCCTTCGCTCGCTCCCCCATCGGCCGCGCGGGCAAGGGTTCCCTCGTGAGCATGCGCCCGGACGACCTCGCGGCGCAGATGGTCCGCGCCGCCCTGGACAAGGTTCCGGCGCTGGATCCGACCCAGATCGACGACCTGATGCTCGGCTGCGGCCAGCCCGCTGGCGAGGCCGGTTTCAACACGGCCAAGGTCGTCGCCACCAAGCTGGGTTACGACTTCCTGCCCGGTGTCACCCTCAACCGGTACTGCTCCTCCTCGCTGCAGACCACCCGCATGGCACTGCACGCGATCAAGGCCGGTGAGGGTGATGTGTTCATCTCCGCCGGCGTCGAGACCGTTTCTCGTTTCCCGAAGGGCACCTCGGACGGTTGGCCCGACACCCACAACGGCCAGTTCGCCGAGGCCGAGGCCCGGACCGTCAAGCGTGCCGAGGGCGGTTCCGGCGGCTGGACCGATCCGCGCGAGAGCGGTGAGCTGCCCGATATCTATATCGCGATGGGCCAGACCGCCGAGAACGTCGCCCAGTACACCGGGATCTCACGCGAGGACCAGGACCACTGGGGCGTGCGGTCGCAGAACCGCGCCGAGGAGGCCATCAAGTCCGGCTTCTTCGAGCGTGAGATCAGCCCGGTGACGCTGCCGGACGGCACCGTCGTCTCCACCGACGACGGCCCGCGCCCCGGCACCACCTACGAGAAGATCTCCCAGCTCAAGCCGGTCTTCCGCCCGGACGGCACGGTCACCGCCGGTAACGCGTGTCCGCTCAACGACGGCGCCGCGGCGCTGGTCATCATGAGCGACACCAAGGCCAAGGAGCTCGGCCTGACCCCGCTGGCGCGCATCGTGTCCACCGGCGTGTCGGGTCTGTCCCCGGAGATCATGGGCCTGGGCCCGATCGAGGCCGTGCGCAAGGCGTTGAAGATCGCCGGTAAGACCATCGACGACATCGATCTCTACGAGATCAACGAGGCCTTCGCCGTGCAGGTGCTGGGCTCGGCACGCGAGCTGAATATGGACTTGGACAAGCTGAACGTCTCCGGCGGCGCGATCGCCCTCGGCCACCCGTTCGGCATGACCGGCGCCCGCATCAGCGCCACCCTGATCAACAACCTGCAGACCCACGACAAGCAGTTCGGTCTGGAGACCATGTGCGTCGGCGGCGGCCAGGGTATGGCCATGGTGCTGGAGCGCCTGAGCTAGAGCCACCGCCGGACTCGCGGTAATAAGCCGCGGCCGACAGCACATTCGACGAAGGGCGGTCGCCTCGAGCGAACGCCCTTCGTCATGCTCGAGCAACAATTCGTCACGCCCACGGCGGCGATCCAACCACGGCAGGACGCAGGGCGCCCGCGCCGGCGCCTGCTATGCAGTGCTCTGCTCGGGGCGTGCACGGGCGTATAGCAATCTCGGTGGCGGTGAATTCGCCGGCCAGGCAGGCGCGGCCGACGGCGACGGCGGTCGAGCCGGTGCGGGTCGGTCGCAGGCAGTGGATGTCGGCGCGAGCGGCGACCTCACGCGATGGCCGAGGCGAGGAAGTCCCGGACCAAAGGGCTTGCGGTGGAACGGAATTCCTCGAAGTAGGCATGACGTGCTCCGGGGATCAGCTCGAGGCGCGCACCCGGAATGCGTTCGGCGAGCAGAGGGGCGTTGGCTGCGGGATTGAACCGATCGTCCGCGCCGTGCACCACCAGTGTCGGCGCGATGATGGTGGGCAGCACATCCCACGCGTCGTGCCGATGACTCGCGATCAGGTGACGACGCAGCGCGTACGAGGGCATCGTCGGATCGCCGAGCGTCTGATACGGGCCGGCGGTGCGGGCCAGCCAGTCCGGCGTGTACATCAGATCCAGCAGCGCTCGTTGTGCGGTGGCCGGGTCGGCGAGCAGACCGCGGATATCGTTTCCGCGATCCACACCGTGCCGCCCGCCCGGTGAGGTACAACCCAGTACGAGGGCCCGCACCCGTCCGGGATATTCCGCCGCGATCCACTGCGCCACCCGACCGCCCATCGAGGTGCCGTACACATCGACCCGATCGACCCCCGCGCCGTCCAGCACGGCGATCGCATCTTCGGCGAATCCCCTTGTGCTGTAGGGAATATCGGGCTTGTCACTGTCACCGGTCCCGCGGTAGTCGAACGTGATGGTGCGGTGCGACCCGTGGAAGTCCTCGCGAATGCCGTCCCACCAGTGGTGGTTGTTGGACTGCCCGGCCAGCAGCAACAACGGAAATCCGTCGCCCTGGCTCTGATAGGCGATGCACACCCCGTCCCCGGCCTGTATATACGGCATCGCCGAACCCCTTCCTCACCCAACCGAAAATCGGCCGACCGCCAACAGTACTGCGGGTGACCAGCCGATCTCTCAGGCAGCCCCGGGGTCCCGACCGGCACGGCGAACACGCGAACGCTCACGCCGATGAGTTTGCGCACTCCTGCGGATCTACATCAGTGACCAGTACAGATCCGAAGGAGTTCGACGTGGACAGAACAGTGGTGGTGCGATATCGGACCCGCGATGACGCCAGGGCGGAGAATCGGCGGCTGATCGAGGAGGTATTCGCGCAGTTGCATCGCGAACAGCCCGCCGACGTGACCTATTCGGCCTTCGAGCTGGGCGATTCGGGGCAGTTCGTGCACACCGCGACCGCTACCGGCGACGTACTGTCGGAGCTCGACTCGTTCCGGCGGTTTCAGCGCGATATCGGGTCGCGGGTGGTCACCGGGCCCGAGGCGCAGGCGGCGACGGTGATCGGCGCGTATCGGCCCGTCCCGGCGAGCGTTGCCGTCGCGGTGACGTATGTCGAGGCATTCGGACGGCGGGATCTGCCGACCGTGACCGGCCTGCTGCACGACGATGTCGTATTCGACAGTCCCCGAACACATCTCACCGGCGCCGCGGATGTATCCGCCGCCATCGGGAAATTCGCCGAGGCAGTGACCGGGGTCGAGGTCATCGACGCGTTCGGCGACGAGGACCGCGCGGTGGTCGTCTACGACATGCACACCGGCCCGTTCGGCACACTGCGCGCCGTCGACCACGTCACCGTGCGAGGTGGGCGAATCGCCTGCGACACAGTAGTTTTCGATACGGCGCGGTTGCCGCGGTGACCACCGAACCGTTCGATATCGCCGCACAGTGATATCGCACCGAACTGTTCGCCTACTGCTACCGCATGCTCGGCTCGCCGCACGACGCCGACGACGCGGTTCAAGAAACCTATCTGCGCGCCTGGCGGGGTTACCACGGATTCCAGGGCCGCTCCTCGTTGCGGACCTGGCTGTATCGGATCGCCACCCGCACCTGTCTGCGGGCGATCGAGCGCCGAACGCATCGCGCGTATCCGTCCGGTCTGGGCGGACCCGTGACCGACCCGACCGGGCCGCTGCACGCGCGTCGACTCGAAATCGCCTGGGTGGAACCGGTTTCCGATACCGAGCTGGATCCTGCGGAGGTGGCGGCGGCCCGGCACACGCTGCGGTTGGCGTTCATCGCCGCACTACAGCATCTGCCCGGTCGGCAACGTGCGGTGCTGATCTTGCGCGAGGTGCTGATGTTCCACGCCGACGAGGTCGCCGATCTGCTCGGCACCAGCACGGCGGCGGTCAACAGCGCACTGCAACGCGCGCGAGCACAACTGGCCAAGACCGCACCGCACGGTTACGACCTGGCCGAACCGAAGGATGCGCGGCGTCGCACCTTACTCGACCGCTATGCCGACGCGTTCACCCACGGCGATATCGACGGATTGGTGGAAATCCTCACCGAGGACGCGGTTTTCGAGATGCCGCCGGTGCCGTCCTGGTTCCGGGGCCGCGAGCATATCGGCCGATTCCTGGCGACCCGGCTCATCGAACCCGATGGCCGGATTCTGGTACCCGCCGCCGCGAACGGCCAACCGGCCTTCGGCCTCTACACCCGCGGCCACGGCGGAGTACACCGCGCACACGCACTGCAACTGCTCACCGTCGGTCCGACCGGGATCGCGCGAATCGACATGATTCATGATCCCGCCCTGTTCCCCCGTGTCGGCCTGCCCTATCTGGCACCGGACGACACCGCATCGAATCCCGTTCCCCCACAAGAAAAGAGCACACCATGCATCTGCTGACCGGCGTCACCGGCCTGTCCGGGTATATCGTCGTCCGGGAATTCGCCCGGCAGGCGGTTCCGGTCCGCGTCCTGGTCCGCGATCCGGACGCCGCCCCCTGGCTGCGCGACCTGCCGAATGTCCGGGTCGTGCGCGGCGATATGACCGTGGCCGAATCGTTGACCACCGCATTCGACGGCGTCGACCGCGTGCTGATGATCTCCTCCCCGCGCGGCGATATGGTCGAAACCCAATGCCGTTTCATCGATTTCGCCGCCGCGGCCGGGGTGCGCCATATCGTCAAGTTCAGCGGCAGGGAATCGGGGACCACCTTCGATCCGCAGGCATTCCGCGGCACCCGCTGGCATCTGGAGATCGAGAACTATCTGGAGAATTCCGGGCTGGCCTGGACACATCTGCGCCCGAGCCAGTTCATGCAGGTCTATCTGCCCGGCACACTCACCGGAGTGGATTCGAAGCACCGAGCGTTGGTCATGCCGATCGGGCAGAGTCGGCTCGCGCCGGTCGACATCGCCGATATCGCGCGGGTGGCGGTGGCCATGATGGGAGCCGATGGCATCGAGGGCCGGGCGTTCGACATGACCGGCCCCGAGGGGCTGACCATGTCCGAGATCACCGCCCGGATCAGCGCCGCCACCGGCCGCACGTTCGGCTACGAGGAGGTGACGCTCGAGCGCAAGCGCGCGCTGCACACCGCCGAAGGGCTGCCGCCGGAGGTCGTGGATCTGCTGGACGAGATCTACCGCGGCCGATACGCCTCGCCGGAGTGCCGGGTGGATCTGTCGACCCATCGCGAGTTCGGTGTCGAACCGACCACCTTCGCGGATTTCGCGCGTCGGCACGCGGACGACTTCGTCGCGGAGGCTGCGGCCTGAGCGCCGAGCCGCGAACAAGTACCCGGACACGTCAACGGGCGGCCGCCGATTTCGGCGACCACCCGTTGTGTGGATCAGTGCGATACCGCGCTAATTGCGTTGCAGGTAGCTCAGCAGGCGCAGGATCTCGATGTACAGCCAGACCAGGGTGACGGTCAGGCCGAGGGCCACGCTCCAGGCCGCCCGCTCCGGCGCACCGGCGCGGATGAGCTGATCGGCGGCGTCGAAGTCCAGCAGGAAGCTGAAGGCGGCGATACCGATCACGATGAGGCTGAACACGATCGACAGCGGGCCGCCGTCGCGCAGACCGAAGCCGCCGGGGGTGACGAATCCGGCGATCAGGTTGCCGACCATCAGCACGAGCACGCCGATCATCGCGGCGACCATCATGCGGGTGAATCGCGGAGTGACGCGGATCGCGCCGGTCTTGTAGACCACGAGCATGCCGAAGAACACACCGAAGGTCCCCAGGACGGCCTCACCGATCAGACTCGCCCCGCCGACGCCGCCGAACTTCACATTGGTGAAGACGAACGACAGCGCACCAAGGAACAGCCCCTCGAAGGCGGCGTAGCTCAGCACGATGGCCGGGTTGTCCTGCTTGCGGCCGAAGCTCGCGATCATCACCAGCACGAAGCCGACCAGCGCGCCGACTCCGACGAAAACGCCCGCGAGGCCATTGTTCATCGAGGTCAGGGCATAGGAGATGATCGCCATGACGGTGACCACGCCGAGCGTGATACCGGTCTTCGTCACGACGTCGTCGATGGTCATCGGCTGGGTGGCCTGGGCCTGCTGGTAAGGCTGCTGCTGATACAGCTGCTGCTGATACGGCTGGCCGTACTGGTCGAATTGCGTGGCGCCGGCAGTCGGCGAGCCGAACCCCGCGTAGCCGCCGCCGCGCTGGGGTTGCGGCAAGTTTCTGAAGATCGGGTTGCTTGTTGTGCGCACCGTTCTCGTGCCTTTCCGGAAGTCGCGGTCCACGGCGATCGTGGCCGTTCTGAGTATCCAACGTGCCGCACGGAAGGCAAGTTCCCAAGCGGACAGAAATCGGACAAATCAGACTGTACCGTCCGGAAAATCCGCGTGCACGAACCTAGTCCGCGCGCCCGTCCCGGATCCCGCGCACCGAGCGGGTCACCGTGAACTTCCGGTTCCGCCCCACCACGTCGGTCATTCCGACGAAACGCTCGACCACACCCCGGTAGTTCAGATGTGAGTTGTACACCGTCCACAGCTCCCCGCCCGGCCGCAGCACCCGGCCGGTCTCGGTGAACATCTTGATCGCCGATCCGGTGTGCACCGCGGCCCCGACATGGAACGGCGGATTGCACAGCACCAGATCCGCACTGTTGTCCGGCACCGCCGACATCGCGTCGTCGCGTACCACCCGCACCCGGTCCGCGACGCCGTTCACCGTCGCGGTCGCCCGCGCCGAGGCCACCGCCGCCGCGGATTGGTCCGTGCCGATCACGGTCACGTGCGGCCGCGCCTTGGCCAGCGCCACCGCGAGAATTCCGGTACCGCACCCCAGATCGATCGCATCACGGGCATCGGGTTTCATCCGGCGCAGATGTTCGATCAGGAATCTCGTGCCGATGTCCAGGCGCGGTCCGGAGAACGCCGCACCGTGCGCGACGACCTCGAGATCCAGTTCGCCGAGCTGTTTGCGAATCGGATACGGCGGCTCGCCGACGGTTCTGGGCCCGCGCGCCAACAGAATCCGCGACTTCTGCCGCCCCCGGCTGGCCTGAACCGACGAAAACGATTCGGCCAGTATCTCGTTCATCGCCGGGGTCAGATACTTGTCCCGCGCGCCGGCGAACACCTGCACCTCGGGATCGGCGTAACGGGCTATGGCGTCGGCGATCTCGGCCAATCCGGACAGTGCTCGCGGCAACCGCAGCAGGACCACCCGCACACCGTCGAGCAGGTCACGATCGAGCGCATGGGTGGTGTAGCGGTCGGCGAGCGCGACCGTACGAGCGTTGTGCGACAACGCGAGTTCACCGGTGAGCAGATCCTGATGCACCCGCACATCGCGTAGATCGTGTGCGGCGATGGCGCCCAGCGTGAGCGCGCCGTAACCGTCGTCCACCACCGCGACCCGGCCGTTGCCCGCCGCGGCCAGCGCATCGGCCGCGACATCGAGAATCAGCCGGTCTGCGGCGTCGACCGCATACAGGTTCACCGCTTCCACGTCGGGGTATCGCCGCAACCGGCCCAATACGTCGTCGAACTCCTGCACCCCTACAGTGTGCTAGATCGTTGCCATGCCGTCACGCCGACCCCGTTGGTTGACCCGTCCACCATCCGTCCCACCAGTACCAGCCGAGGGTCGATCGGGGTCCGGCGGCCTGCGCCGAAACGAGGTTGCTGGCACGAAGCTGAACACCTCGAAACGCTCGCCACCCGCGTGCGAACCGCGCCTCTTCCGGCTCATCGCGGCCTTCGTCGCCGTTTTCGTCCGCTGTTTGCGGAGTCCGAGCCGTGACCGATCGCAACCCGGGACTCACCTCGGCGACCGACCTCGGATCCGGTCGGCGACACTTTGTCCGGGCCATACCGGCAGGGGGTATCAAAAGGCCGCTACACTGTCCGCGTGAGCCATCGGCCCGAACATCTCGCCACCGGATACGTCCGGGTGGCGGGTCTGCTCACGCTGTTGATCGGGATCGCGGTGATGCACGTTCTCATCGTCGTACATACGACGGGCCATACCATCGAACACGCTGCGGCGCAGTCGTTCACGCATCGGTCGACACCGCCCGACATCCCCCGCGGTCCCGCGATGCCGATGGCCGCCCACCGGACCCCGGACTCCCCCGGACAGCAGTCGATGACCACCGAAGCGGCTCCCCCCGCCGCGCCATCGATGCCGGACACGACCGCCACGCCCATTGCCCGGCATCATCAGCCGAGCATGTTGGCGGCGCTCACCCCGATGATGATGCGGGGCGACGGTATGGACCCCGGATGCGCCGACGGCTGCTGCCTGATGTCCGGCGGCACGCATGCCTGCGTATTCATCCTCACCGCACTGATACTGCTGCTGGGTCTGGCGTTCGTGGGCCGGGTCGGTGACGAAACAGACGCATCCACCCGAACGGTGCGCGCCTGGGCGGCCCGGCATGCCCGGCCGCCGCCCTGGACGACGCCCTCGTTGGCCGAATTGTCGATTCTGCGGATCTGACGGACCGCCGTGTCGGCGTGGAATCGCCACGCGGACACGGGCTTTCCGGACCTCAGTTCAGATCTTCACAATTCCCCAGGAGGACAACCATGTTCATCTCACGTACACGAATCACTTTGGCGGGTACCGGAATCGCCGTCGCACTGCTCATCGCCGGCTGCAGTAGCGACTCCGGGAGTTCCACCTCCGGCACGACCACCCCGATGGCCGATATGCCGGGTATGAACCACAGTGCCGCGAGCTCGACCGCACCCACCCGCACCGATTTCGACACCGCCGACGTGACGTTCCTGCAGATGATGTATCCACATCACGCACAGGCCGTGGAGATGTCGAAAATGGTGCCGAGCCGATCGCAGAATCAGCAGCTCATCGCGCTGGCCGCGAAGATCGAGGCGGCGCAGGCGCCGGAGATGACGAAATTCGCGGATCTGCTGCACAGCTTCGGCAAACCGGCCCCGTCGGCCACGATGGACCACCCGATGGGCGGTGTGATGTCGCAGGGGCAGATGACCGCGCTGGGGCAGGCATCGGGTGCGGCCTTCGACAAGATGTGGTTGCAGATGATGATCGAGCACCACAAGGGTGCGGTGACCATGTCCAACACCGAACTGGCCGATGGCAGCAACGCCGAGGTCAAGGCGCTGGCGCAGGGCATCATCACCGCTCAGCAGGCGGAGATCACGCAGATGCAGGACATGTTGCGGAGCTGATCACGTCGCGGCGCTGATCGGATGCTCGCAGGAAGGTCCCCCCGCAACCGGGACCTTCCTGCGAGCGGCTCGATCAACTGCCGATGACGGCGTTCATGATGGTTCCGGCGCTGGTGGCGACACCGCCGCCGACCATCGCGCCCGCCACCATCTTCGGCGATTCGAGGCTGCCACCGTTCCACTTCTCCCAGGCGAATTTACCGCCGCCGTAGGTGACGGCCGTGACGCCGGAGAGCAATACGAACCAGGTGAAATACCGGACGAGCTTGAGCAGCTTGTCCGCCGCCGGCGGTGTCTCCGGAGTGGGGTTGCCGACCTGGGCAAGCACAGTCATGTACATCTCGTGTGCGGCGAGAACCATGCTCACGTTCGTTGTCCTCTCGGATGCTGAGGTGATGCTGGTGTGACCACCCGCCCGAATGTCGCAGAGATGCGGCGGGAGCATGCAGGTAGAACTCGTCGATCTCTACTATTGAACCGCATTTGCCAGGCGTCGCGCAGGCGGACACACCAAATCACCCGCTAGAGCCGGCCGAGCCCGCCTCTCCGGGCGCGGCGGCGATTCCCACGGCCGCGAGGCGTACGGGCCGGCCTCGAAAAACCCCATGCGGCGACCAGCGCCGCCGCGGGTCGGAGCGAATCGGTCGAGCGGCGAGCAGGTGCGCGGTGAGGCGGGCCATGGCGCGGTGCCCGCGGAGAGCTCGGCGAGTGGCGGCGACCGAGCGGACCGTTCTGATGCCCGCGGAGGCGGGGACGGCGGCGAAGCGGTCGGCGATCCAGTCGAGCATGGCGGGAATGGCGATGAACTGCAGAGGGAAATGGAGGCTGAGGCGGTCGCGGAGATAGTGCACGTGGGCCCCCGCCGCGATGTAGCGGTCGACCAGGGCGTCGATATCGGCGACAGCGATGATCTCGTCGTTGACGCCCTGGACGATCAGAAGCGGCATATCGGGCGCCACCGCGCCGGGCCGGATGTCCGCGATGACGGGCAGCATCTCCGGCAATCGCAGCAGGGCCTCGACGTCGTGATCGGAATATCTGCCGACATCCCTGCGCGCCAAGCGGGCGAGAAGCGGAAGTGTCGCGCTCACCTCGGCTTTCGCGAGCATATCCAGATATCCGGCGCGCAGGTGCGTGCGGGCGAGCGGTTCCAGGCGCGGATACGCGCGCCGCAGCCCGGCCAGGAAGATCATGGCGAATCCGGCGAACAACGTGCCGTTCAAGCGCACGAATGCCGCACCCGGGTCGCCGACCGGGGATCCGGCCGCCGCGCCGACGATTTCGAGCTCCGGCGCGTACCGCGCAGCCACTTCGGCGGCCCAGACCGTCGCCAGCCCGCCACCCGAATATCCCCACAGCGCAACGGGTGTGCTCGTATCCAGGCCGAGCGGTTCGAATGACAGCGCGGCCCGAATCCCGTCCAGCGCACGGTATCCGGGCTCACGCGGTGCACCGAATCGCCCGGCCGGGCCGCCGTGGTCGGGCACCGATACCGCCCACCCCCGGGCCAGCGCCGCGGCGATGAGCGGCACCTCCAACTGCGGAATCGCCCCGAGCGCCCATGCTCCCCGCCGCAACGCGTACGACGGAAAACACTGCGGCGCTATGGCGTCGATCGCACACTGCAAGGACACCAGCGGACGCCGCCGATCCGGCGCCGCCCCGCGCGGCAGCAGCACGGTGGTCACCGACGCCTCCGGCTCGCCATTCAGATCGCAACTGCGGTACAGCAGCTGCCACGCCGAAACACGCAGCGGTACAACGCCGAAAACGGCCGGCTCGATCACCCGACTACGCAGCAGCGCACCCGGCGGACGATGTTCGAATCCGGTGGGCGGCCGGTAGAACGGATCGCGATCGGGCCGCAACGGCCGATACCCTCGCACAACCGACTCCCTCATCGACGAACCGCGGATCGAAGGTACACGCCCCTTCCGTGAACCCGAGACGAAATGTATGCCGGGGACCCGAGCACTGTCACTGCCCTCATATGCACAGATAATCCGGATAAGATTGTCTCGCAATACAAAATCCCGTGCCGCGAGGACGAGACCTTGCTCGGCCTGCTGTTTCCGGTAACAATCGGCGCCATGTCCGACGCCGGCTCCGCCCCACCTCGACGCGCCGGCATCGCCATGCGCATGCTCGATCGCCTGCCCTGGATAGCCGAGCGGATCCTGGCATCGGGTCTGGGCGCGACACCACCGGCGACGGATCTTCCGGAAGGGCATTTCCGCGAGGTCCTGCCCGCCATTCACGAATGCGCGCACGCCTTTCTGCGCTCGGTGGATCAACAGCGGGAATTCACGCACGACGAGGCCGCGAAATTCATCGTCCCGGTGGTGGAACGCCATGCGCAGGAACGGCTTCCGCTGCGGCTGCTGCTCGAGGCGGTGCACGCCTCGGCGCGACAGGTATTGCGGGAGGCGGCGGCGTTGAGCGAACCGGAGGATATGGATCAACTGGTGGATTTCGGCGATCGGATGCTGGGCCTGCTGATGCATATCAACACGATCACCGTGGACTCCTATGCGGAGACCGAACTGTCGATCCATCACGCGGAACGCGAGGCGCGCCGGGCATTGTGCCGGGCCCTGCTGCGTGGACTCGCCCCAGGTGATCTCGCCGTTCGCGCGGGAATCGCACTCGCCGAACGGTATTCGGTCCTCGCGATCGAGCTGCCGCCCGTCGGGCATCCCGCCGCGGCAGCGCATCTGCTCACCCGGCGACGCATCCGCGTGTTGCAGCAGACCCTGGATCAACTTGCTGGGGTTGCCGTGTTGAATACCTTCGACGGCTCGCACGGGACGATCCTGCTGCCCAGCGGTTCCGAGGCCGCCGACCGCGAATCCTCGCCATTGGCGGAGGAACTCGCCGCGCAGTTCGGCACGGACGTCGTGATCGCCGAAATTTCCAGCGTCCCACGTGAAGCCGTACCGGAGTCGGCGCAACTGGCCACCGAGCTGGCCGCACTGGCACGACTACTGGGGCGCCCCACCGGCGCCTACCTGCTCGACGACCTACTCCTGGAGTACCAGCTCACCCGTCCGGGCGCGGCGCGAGATCGGCTCGCCGAGCGCGTGGCCCCGCTGCTGGGCAGCCCGCATCTGCTGGAAACCCTCGACGCCCACCTGCGGCACGGCTCGGATCGCAAGGCCGCCGCCGCCGAAATCCACGTTCACCCCAATACTTTCAGTTATCGACTGCGCCGGATCGCCGAGCTGACGGGTACCGATCCGAACGAACCCACCGGTTCCCGGCTGCTGTCGGCCGCACTCATCGTGCACCGCATGTACCCGTTGCCGGAAGCCGCTTCCTGAGTTCGACGACGACTGGTACCCGACCGGACTTCCCGCCTCAGACAGCAATCAGACAGCATGCGTGGTAGCCAATCGACATGGCCCCGCCAAAGCGTCAACCAATTTCCTATATCAGCACATTAGTCGAGAAGCCTCGAAAATTGCCGACTCACACCTATGGGCAAATTGTTTGCTAAAAGGTAGCCTTTCGAAACGACAGGGCGGCCCTCCGCCTCGTCCGACGGATCTGTGCCCAGTAACGGCGGGGAAGCAGGTAGTGATGGCTACGAACGGACAGCTCAGAGCGGCCTTGGCGATTCTGCACGCCGATACCGACGCCGTCGAGGAGCAGGTGTGGCAGCGGGCGATGGGCGGCGCGGACAGCACCGGAGTCGAACATGCCATGCTGGCGGGGCTGCTCTACCGGGTGGTCGGCGCGGATCTACGGGATTCGCTGGCCACCGCACCCGATGTCGGCAGTCTGGAGGATCGCGCTCGCGCCGCCGGTCCCAGTGCGGTCGCGGTGCGAGGTGAGGATCTCTACGGTCAGGCGCATTTCGAGGCGTACTGGCTCACCGATCGCATCGCCGAACTCTACGGCGAACTCGACGCGGTCCCGCCGCCGCTGGCCGCCGCTGCCTATACCGCCGAGGTCACCCGCACCCTGCTGCGCATCCATCGTGACCTGCTGGAAAATCCCAGAACACAAGTCGCCCACCCGGGTTGGGAGAGCATTCTCGATCAACTGGACCGCGCCTGCGCATTGGCCCGCGCCGCGTTCGCGTCCGCCGAGACGGTCCCGCAACGCAACGTGGGCCGGCCGCCGACCCGGCTGGAATTCCCGTCCGCCCGATAGCTACCGGCGGCAAGCACTGTCACTCCCTGCTCATCGAGCAGCTTTGCGCAGCAGGGAATGCCGCACGCCATAGGTGAAGTACAGCGCGAAGCCGACGAACATCCAGATCACGAACCGCAGCCAGGTCTCCACCGACAGATTCAGCATCAGCCAAATGCACGCCAGCACAGCCAGAATCGGAATGACCGGAACCAGCGGCACCCGGAATCCGCGCGGCAGTTCCGGACGGGTGCGCCGCAGGATCAGCACGCCGATGGATACCAGCACGAACGCGAACAGCGTGCCGATGTTGACCATCTCCTCGAGCGTGCCGAACTGCACGAAACCGGCCAGCAGCGCGCAGATCACACCGACGATCACGGTGATCCGCACCGGCGTGCCCTTCTCTCCGGTGTGCGCGAGACCGCGCGGCAGCAGTCCATCGCGCGCCATCGCGTAGAGCACGCGGGTCTGCCCGAGGAACAACACCATCACCACGGTGGTCAGACCGGCCAGCGCGCCGACCGAGATGAGATTCTTCGCCCAGGTCACCCCGTGCACCGCGAACGCCGTGGCCAGGGTCGCATCCTTCGCGGCCAGATCGGTGTACGGCACCATGCCGGTCAGCACCAGCGAGACCACCACGTACAGCACGGTCACGATCGCGAGCGAGCCCAGGATGCCGCGCGGGACGTTACGTTGCGGATCCTTGGTCTCCTCCGCGGTCGTGGCGACCACGTCGAACCCGATGAACGCGAAGAACACCAGACTTGCCGCGGCCAGCAGTCCGTACCAGCCGAATTGGCTGTTCCCGGCCCCGGTCATCCAGGAGAACAGCGTCTGGTGGATGCCCGATCCGGCGCTTCCCGGCTTCGTCGGAGGAATGAACGGACTCAGATTCGACGCCTTGAAATACCGCAGACCCACGACGACAACCACGGCGATCACGGCCAGTTTGATCGCCACCGCCACCGCGGACACCCGCGAGGACACCTTCGTGCCGATCGCCAGCAGCACCGTGAGCACCGCGATCAACAGCACCGCACCCCAGTCGAAGGACACCGAGCCGAAGTGCGCGATCGGACTGTACGAGCCCATCACCTCACCCAGATACTGCGACCAGCCCTTGGCCACCACCGAGACGGCAAGGGCGAATTCCAGGATCAGGTCCCAGCCGATGATCCACGCGGCCAGCTCACCGAAGGTGGCGTAGGAGAAGGTGTAGGCACTGCCCGCGACCGGAACCGTCGAGGCGAATTCCGCATAGCACAACGCGGTCAGCCCGCAGGCGATCGCGGCGAAGACGAAGGCCAGCGAAACCGACGGCCCGGCGACGCCGCCCGCGGTTTGTGCGGTGAGGGTGAAGATGCCCGCACCGACCACCACGGCCACGCCGAAGATGGTCAGATCCCAGGCGGTGAGGTCCTTGCGCAGCTTCGAATCCGGTTCGTCGGTGTCGCGGATCGATTGTTCGACCGATTTGGCGCGGATCAGCGCCGCCCATCGCCCGGCCGGTGCGCTCGAGGTCCCCCGCTGTTCTGGCTGGTCAACCAACGTCTCTACCTCCCTCTGCGCCGCCGCCGCGACACGATCACATGGGGCCCGAACTTAGCAGAGCCGGTGGGGTTCGTATTCCCAGGTTGCTGCCGCGATGCGGAGTCATCGCGAAAGTTCGCTCAGCAGCGCTCGGAATTCTCGGCCCTGTGCCGATGCCGACCATTGCAGATGTCCCAGAAAATAGCTGCGATAAGCGATTTCGGCGTTTTCGCGGTTCGGCTGGATCAGTACCGAAAGGAAATAGTCGATCTCGGAGAGTTCGTAATGGATGTGGACGAGCGGGAAGACCTCCGGCAGGGCCGCACATTCGCGTTCGGAGAGCGGACGGACTTCGCGGTAAGCCCGCAGGAATGCGGCGAGCTGTTCGGTACGGATGCGGACCGGTTCGCCTCGGCGCGGTGCGAGCCAGTCGATCGCGAAACGCTCGATCGCGGTGGCGATGTCGAAGACCGCCGTGGTGCGGTCGGCGAGGCCGAAATCCAGCACCGCGGTGATCTCGTCGGCACGCCACAGCAGATTCGTGCCGTGCCAATCATTGTGCGTCCACAGTGGTTTCAGGTCCGAGAGGTCCACCGCACTCGGTGCGGCGGCCGCGCGCAGATCCGCGCGCCAATCCCGTTCGGCCAGAAATTCGGCGACTGCGGGCCGGGCGGCGCTGTGACGTTCGACCGCCGCGACCGGATCGGAGCACAGCGCGGCCCGCAGCGGCCGCAGCGGGCGGGCCGGGACATCGTAACCTTCAGCAGCGCAATGTATCCGGGCCAACATCGCGCCCGCCGCGGCGGCGTGCGCACACGACAGATACGGCGACCAGGAGAACGCGTCCCGATATCGATCGACTCCGGCGCCTGGAACGTGGAATTCGTAACTGAAGTCGGGGCCGGTGTACGACCACACCTCGGGCACCGGAATCCCCTGTGCCCGAAGATGTTCCATGAACGAATGCTCCTCGGCGAGCGCATCGGCGTCACGCAGGCCCACCGGCACCCGTTTGACCACCCGGCGCACACCGTCCGCGAACCGAACGAGGGCGGTCGTCGACAGCGGACGCGGGCTACGCCATTCTGTGTCTTCTGCCTTCGCTTCGCTCCGGCGGGGCCACACAGCGTTGATCTCAGCGACGGTCAGCGGCGGCCAATCGGGTTCGGCGGCCGGGGACGTTCCCATACCGAAGACCCGATGATCGTCGCCTTCACCCACGGGCGAACCGGCGTTCGACGAGCACCAGCACACCGGTGGACAGGCCCGCGACGACGAAGGAGAACAGCGATGCCGAGGACCACCAGCCCGGATGCACGTGCAGGGCGTTCTGGGCATGCGTCCACAGCCGTGCCCACCAACCGATCGATCCGGGATTGAGCAGCTGATAGACGGCGAAACCCAGCAGCCACGGCAGCAGCATGAGCGGCCGGGCCGGAGCGCGATCGTCCAGATTCCAGCCGCGCCGACCGCGCCCGAAGAAGTAGTCCACCACCAGCACCGCGCACAGCGGGACGAACACCGAGCCGATCAGCAGCAGGAAATTCGAGAATCCGGTGAAATCGTGCACGCCCAGCGCGAGTACGGTCGCCAGCGCGCCGACCGCGCCCGCGAGAATCCGGCGGTCCACCCGGGGCAGCAGGTTCTGCAGCGACATCGCCGTGGAATAGACGTTGGCGAAGGATTGATCCGATTCGCGCAGAACCAGAATCGCGAAGAACACCCACCCCGCCGCGACGCCCAGGAAGGTGTCGAAGATCCGGTTCGGATCACCGCCCACTTGGATCAGCGCTACGACACCCAGCAGATAACACCAGGTCTGAGCCACCGAATAACCGAGCATCGTTGCGCCCGAGGCCGCGCGGGCGGACCGCGCGTGCCGGGTGTAGTCCGCCGCCAGCGGTACGAAGGACACGGCCACGGCCAACGCGGTGTCCACGCCCGGAAAGAATCCGCTCCACGACGTTCCGTGCACCGGCGGCAGCGGGTTTCCCAGCAGTTGCACGGTGAAGTACAGCATCGAAATCGCCACGGCCACGGTCACATACCGCCGCAGAATATGCAGCACCCGCAGCGGCCAGATCGACATCGCGGTGCACAGCACGCCCGCCGCGATGATCACCGGCGCGTGCGCGACCCGTCCGTGAGTCAGCGCCAGAACTCCGCCCGCGATGACCGTGAGCTCGAATACGCCCCACCCGACGCACTGCACGATATTGGCCACGGTCGGTATATAGGACAGCTTCGTTCCGAACAGCCCGCGGAAATTCGCCATCGCCGGCGCACCCGTGCGCGCCCCGACCGCACCGGCCGCGACCACCATTCCGGTGCCGAGCACGGTCCCCAGAATCGTCGCCAGCAATGCGCCCAGAACCGGCAACTGCGGGTGCCCGGCGGGCTGCAATACGTACACCGCTCCGGTGAACCCGATGAGGCTCACCCCGAGGTTCGCCCAGAAGGCGGTCTGATCGGCGAAGGACAGGCTGCGCGGCGGCTCGGTCGTCAGCACCAGCGGCGCCTCATCGGTCCGGCGCCGTGGTCGGATGATCGTCATAGCCATTCCGATGCTACGGGTCCGACCCGCCCGCTCGGGCGGTGCGATCGATCCGACGGGGGTGCGGTGGCGCCGGTGGGCAGCAGGTAACCTCTTGCCGGATGGTTAGTGTCACGGCCTCCGTTCGTCAGCCACCCGCCACGCGCCGCATGCGTCGTGTCGCCTGGCTGGCTCCGCCGACTCTGCTCACCGTTTCGGTGCTATGGCTGGTCTTTCCGTCGTGGCCGATGAAGCCGATCAGCCGCGCGTTCATCGATCTGCAGGTGTATCGGCTCGGCGTGCAGGCCGCCATGCACGGGGTCGACATGTACGGGTCGCTGCCCAAGACCACGCTCGACATCAGTCTGCCGTTCATCTACCCGCCGTTCGCGGCGATCGCGCTGGGTCCGTTCGCACTGCTGCCGTGGAACGCCGCGCAACTCAGCTTCTTCGTCGTCTCGACGCTGGCGATGGCGGTGACGATCTATCTGGCCGCGCGACGCCTGTGGGGTTACGGCGGCACCGAATTGGTGCTGTGGGCGACGGCCTGCGCCGCGCCGCTGGGCATGCTGCTCGAACCGATCCATTCGACGCTGGACTTCGGTCAGGTCAACCTGATCCTGATGGTGCTCGTCGCCGCGGACTGCCTGACCGAACGTCCGAAATGGAAACGCGGTATCGGCGTCGGTCTCGCGGCCGCGATCAAACTCACCCCCGCCGCATTCGTGCTCTACTTCCTGATTCGCCGCGACTACAAGGCCGCCATCACCGCCGCCATCACCGGCGCCGCGGCCAGTGCGCTGGCCTTCGCGCTCATGCCGCGCGAATCGATGCGGTACTGGTTCGGCGGTATGGGCAACGTGTCCGGGCTCAGCGGCTCGGCGTTCCACACCAACCAGTCGATCCAGGGCGTTCTGGCGCGCCTGCGGGTCCCGGAACCGGCTTTCACCTGCCTGTGGCTGGTACTGAGCCTGGTCCTGCTGGTGCTGGTCGTCGCGGCCATGCGCCGCGCGGTCGACAACCCTCCGCTGGCGATGTCCTTCAACGCCGTCTTCACCCTCCTGGTCTCCCCCATCTCCTGGTCGCACCACTGGGTATGGATCGCCCCCGCCCTGCTCGCCGCCGTGGGCGCGGCCACCAGACTCCCCCTCCGCACAGCCCTGGTCTGGTACGCCGTAACTCTCGGCACCGCCGCGATCTTCGTGATCGGCCCCCAGAACCAGCTCCCCGGCGACGACAACCGCGAATTCGCCTGGACCGCATGGCAACACGTCTACGGGGACACCTACGTGTGGTTGAGCGTCGCACTGGTCGCGTGGTATGTCCTGGTCACCCCGCGCAACCCGGAACCGTTCCTGCCCACTTCGGTGCGCAACCTGCGTTCGCGAGTGTCGCCTGGGGCGTGAAGGGGCAATTCCATGGCGTAGGCGCAAAATCGCCCCTGCCCGAACGAGCTCTCCGAGCTGCCGGATACAGCGCGGAAACCGTATGGACGCACCGAGAGTCGCACGCCGAGCAGTGAGAGCCGGCTCGGCGCCGTTCGCCGGCGTGATCCCGGGGCGATTGATGACAGCAACGGAGGGGGTCTGGGCTGATTGCCGAGACTCCCTCCGCGCGTGGATATTCGGTCAGGGGCGGTCGAGACCGATGATGAACGCGTACTCCCTTGCCAACGAAGGGATTCAGGCGTGATCGAAGGTTCCGCCCTGGATTCCCTGAGTAAAAGCGTCCCATTCGGAAGGCTCGAAGACCAGCGCGGGGCCGGTGGGGTTCTTGGAATCCCGGACTCCGACCATGCCTGCTTCGAGAAGGGCTACTTCCACGCAATCCTTGGTCGAGCTACTGCGGCTGGACTTGAACCATTTGGCCCCGGACAGGTCGATGCTCACTCGCCATACTCCCTTGCTACCGCCAGGATGAACTCCCGGGATTTGCCTTTGTCCAACGATACACGGCGAATCTCCGCCAGAGCCTGACGATAACGCGCTATCTCCTCTTCACGCTCGAGGTACAGATCTCCTGCGTAGCCCTCCACATAGACGATCGGCGGCTCGGTCGCCTTCGAGTGCGGCAGCGGTGGAAAGTCGATGAACGTGAACGGACCTGCCAGCAAACCGACAATACTTCGTGCATCGAACGGGACAACATGGATCGAAACATTCGGCATCTCGGACACTTCCGCAAGATGACGGGACTGATCCTCCATTATCCCAGGACCCCCTACCCGGCTGCGCAACACTCCTTCCGAGAGGTAGATCTCAGCCCGGAAGTCCGAGTCTTCCAGCCGTGCTTGTCGTTTCGCAGCCCACTCGATACGCCGCTCGATCTCCTCCGCAGGGGCATTCGGTGCCTCCGCCCATGCGATCGCGCGTCGATACTCCGGTGTCTGAAGCAGTCCGGGAAGTGTGCTGAGCGACCAGGACGTGATCTGAGCAGCCGCTTCCTCCAGCGCCAGATAGTGATTGAAGTTCTCAGTGAAATTATCGAGATAAGCCCGCCACCACCCAGTCTTGCCTTCACGTGCCGCCCGCGCCTCTCGCGCGAGATCGAGCACCACGCGCCGTTCGTCGTCGGACGCCGCGTACACATCACACAGGGCGTTGATCTGGAAGCTGGTGATGCGAGTGTTCTGGCCCTCTTCCAAGCGGCCGATCGATTGAGGTGACATCTCGGCCGCCCGCGCCGCCCGAGACTGCCCGACGCCCTTGGCAATCCGAAGTCGGCGCAGTTCACGTCCCATGGCGCGGGAGGCGAGAGTGCTGCTGGTGACGGTCATTTCATTAGCCTCGCTATCGAGTGTGACGGGGTTTCTGGAAGCCCTCCCGAGGCAGCCTCCGCGATGGCACGGCCCGACGAATTCCCTCGGCCTGAAAGCGCCGAAATCGGACCACAAACGATGCGGGACCACGCCGATCGAGGGTGTACTGATGACACCCGACGGCCGAATATCCCTGATTGCCGAAACTCCCTCTACGGCAAGTTATATCAGCTCACGGCCAGCGGGTGCATCGAATTCCCGACACCACCGGAGTAGGCCGAGATGTACAACCTTCCGATCAGCGACCACAGTCGATCGCCCGCCATGACAATCGAATACGCGCATTCGGTCATGCAAATGCATCTGGAATGTTCCATTTCAATTTGTCCCATAAAAGCACAGGCCAAAGGAAAGTTGATCGACGCAGGACGTCTCATTCCAGCCGACGCGCCGCACGTCGGCAGTTGAGCCGATGGATCCGAGGGCTTGTCCTCGCGGACCCGAACTTGTCACAGCCCTCGGGTATGGTCCCCGGCAATCGAGAGATGAGGTTGTTATGCCAACGCCCGGTTTTGCGCCGAATACGCTTGACGACGAAGGCTTTCCGCTGTGGATCAGTGGCTTGGAGGTGGAGGACCCCAACCACTGCGTGCACGTGGTCAAGGGGCTCGAGCCGGCCGCTGCGCTGGAGGCGCTGGGCGCGAAGCCGCGCCTGTTCCAGCCGTGTGAGCTGCCGGACCACAAGCCAGAGAAGATATCCCTCCCGCAGGCCGCACTCGGAGAGTCACGAGGCGACGCATCGGCCGCCCTGCTGGCCGGCCGGATCGGCGAATGGACCTTCGTCTACGACGATTTCGGAGCCACCGACGAGGTGGCGGCACTCTCGGCCGACGGCCGGATCGCCGCCATGAGCTACTTTTCCATCAACGCCGACGCCAGCCTGACCTACTGCGCCGACGGCGACGAAATCGTCTGGGTCAATGTGGACGACCTCGAACTCGACACCGACCTCGCCGATATGCCGGCCGACCTCCGCGCCGCGTTCGAAGCAGCCGGAACCGTCGAATTCGACTACCTGGACCCGGGCGAGGCCGACTTCGCCATCTGCATGCGCGCGATCAGCGCTCTCGCGGGCATCTACACCCTCGACGACCTACGCCGAATCCCTTTGCTGGTAACGCCTTTCGGCTGAGCGGCCCCGATCGCCCGAGTGGCTGCGGCGACTGGCACGGTCGCCCAGGAGCCGGTCATATCCGTTCGAACCCGCAACTCCCACCGATACCGCAGACGAGCCGCGGTACGCTCCCGATTCCCGCGATCGATCCGCTGCCGATCCGCGGTGGAGGACCGCAGCGCCTCGACGATGGCGTCCGATCGGGGCCGCGGCGAGATGCCATCGCGGGTAACGCATTTACCGCTCGACCCGGCGGTCCACGCGGGGGCGCGCCATGATCTCGACATCGACCCACCCCGGGCGCCTCGGATGGCGACCGGGGGATGCAGCTGTCGTTCGCCCGATCCGACCGTGTGCCCATGTGATCGACGCCCCGGACGCAGTTCAGGCTCCGTTAGGGCAATGGTCACTTGCTTACAACCTCGCACTGGCAGCTTGGCGGCGTGCACGCTGTGGCGAAGCCGGAAACGGCGCGGGCGGTCGAGCGGTTTCACCGAGCCTGTGAGGTGGTGGTCGCGCGACTGCCTTTCGGGCTGAATTCCGTTGTGGCACCGACCTTCCTGGGTTTCGCGGTGATCAACAGCGGAACGTTCGGGGTCGATCTGCTGCTGTTGACGCTGCTGCGCAGCGGGCTGGGGTGGCCGGTGCCGATCGCGGTGACCGTCGCGTACGGCTGCGCGTTCGGGGTGAGCTACGTGCTGAACCGGACGCTGAACTTCCGCTCGCACTCCGCGGTGGGGCCGCAGCTCGCGGTGTATGTCGGGGCCGTCGTCCTGAACTATCTGGCGTTCATCCTCGGGGTGTCCGCGGCACTGTCGGCCCTCGGCGTCGAATACCACTTGGCGCGCATGGTCGCCGGCGCCTGCGAGGCGGTGTTCATGTACTGCGCGATGCGGTGGGTGGTGTTCCGCCGCTCAGGGGGAAACCGGCCGGAGTGAGCCCGCTCAGAGCTGTGCGGCCGCCTCGCGCAGTATTTCGCGGGAGTGATCGGGGGTCTCGGCCTGGACGCTGATGCGGTCCATGACGCGGCGGTAGTTCTCCAGATCGTTCTGGCGGTCCAGGTACAGCGAGCTGGTCAGCTGCTCGGCGTAGACCACGTCGGGGAGTTCGTCCTCGGCGAAACGCAGCATGGTGAACGAACCGCTTATCGCCGCATGCCCGCCCGCGGAATACGGCAGCACCTGGATGGTGACGCGCCCGTTCTCGGACATCCGCAGCAGATGTTCGAGTTGCGCGCGCAGCACGCTCACACCGCCGATCGGGCGATGCAGCACCGACTCGTCCAGGATGGCCCACAGCGTCGGCCCGGTGTCGCGAGCGAGCAGCTCCTGGCGACGTCTGCGCAGCTCGACGCGGCGAGCCGCCTCGATGTTCTCGTGTCCGAGCGCGACCACCGCGCGGGCATACGCTTCGGTCTGCAACAGCCCCGGCACCAGTTGCGCCTCGAACGTGCGGATCGAGAATGCCGCATGTTCGAGTCCGAGGTAGGTCTCGAACCAGGACGGCATCAGATCGCCGTAGCGATGCCACCAGCCGGGTTCGTTGGCCCGGCGGACCAGTTCGATGAAGGGCTCGACCTCGGCGGGATCGCGCACCCCGTACAGATGCAGCAGATCCCGGACGTCGCGTTCCTTGAAACCCGTGCGCCCCAACTCGAGTCGGCTGATCTTGGCATGTGAACCACGAATCCGGTCCCCGGCCTGCTCGGGACTGACATCGGCCGCAAGGCGCAGTTTGCGCAACTGTCCGCCGACGACGATCCGCAGTGCGGTCGGACCGCGTTCGGCCACACTGCTGTCCAAGCCTGAGATCCGGGAGAGGTCTGCGGCCATGAATCTGCTCCGATAGTCGAAGGTCCGGCGTAGACGCGCCAGAGAACCATGCTATCGCCCGGCAACGGAATCGGTCGAATCTCCCAGCGCGCCGCAACCCGGCGAGGTTCCCGAGACCGGGCTGTGGATCGCGCCCGAGGCCCACGCCGCGGACCCTGGGAAGATCGGCTGCTCAGTGCGTGGATGTCGATCCCGCACCCGAAAATCGAGTGACTCCGGCCAGTGGCGCTGGAATACTTTCGCGCGACCGATGAGTTGTGGGGGTCGACCCCGTCCGTACTCCTGTGGCACCGAAATCGACGCCGATCTCCGGCATCTGGCCACGCATCGTTCAACGCCCGATCTTCGCCCCGGAGGTACCCGATGTCCGCCCAACTAGACGTTCGCCCAACGAAGCGGCGGACGCCGGTCGTCATCCGGCTTCTGGTTCTCGCGACCTTCGTGGTGATCCTGAACGAGACCATCATGATCAACGCGATCCCGCGCCTGATGACGGATCTGCGCGTCACCGAGATCGCCGCGCAGTGGGTGTCCACCGCGTTCATGCTGGCCATGGCGGCGATCATCCCGGTGACCGGCTGGTTCCTGCAGCGGGTCAGCACGCGCCGGGCCTACGCGGTCGCGATGGGCATCTTCCTGACCGGCACCGCGATCGCGGCGGTCTCCCCCTCCTTCGCATTCCTGCTGGTCGGACGCGTCGTCCAGGCAGGCGGCACGGCGGTGATGATGCCCCTGCTGATGACCACGCTGATGACGGTGGTCGCCGAGCGCGATCGCGGCCGGGTCATGGGCAACGTCACCCTCGCCATTTCGGTGGCCCCGGCCATGGGTCCGGTCATCTCCGGCCTGGTGTTGCAGATCGCTTCCTGGCGTTGGCTTTTCGCGCTCGTGCTGCCGATCGCGGCGAGCGTCACGTGGCTGGGGCTACGGAAGCTGGAGAACATCGGCGAAACGGAGACCGGTTCGATCGACTGGATCAGCGTGGCGCTCGCGGCGCTGGGATTCGGTGGCCTGGTGTACGGGCTGAGCCTGTTCGGACGGGGCAGCGCCGCGGAACCGGTGCTGGTCGTCGTCGTGGGAATCGCGCTGATCGGCACTTTCGCCGGGCGGCAGATCTGGTTGCAGCGCAACGGAACTCCGCTGCTGGATCTGCGCACGCTGATGCACGGCGCGTATACCAAGGGCCTGGTCCTGATGTCGGTCGCCTTCCTGGCGATGCTCGGCGCGACCATGTTGCTGCCGCTGTACCTGCAGAATCTGCGGCATCTGAGCCCGCTGGAAACCGGTCTGCTGGTCATGCCCGGCGGGCTGGCGATGGGGGTGCTCGGCCCGAGCATCGGGCGGGTGTTCGACCGGTTCGGCGGACGCATCCTGGTGATTCCGGGCTCGATCGGAATCACCGTCGCACTGGCGGGCCTGACGCAACTGTCGCTGACCACGCCGTACTGGGCGCTGCTGGCGCTGCACATCCTGCTGATGCTCTCGCTGGCCGCGGCCTTCACGCCGGTGTTCACGCTCAGCCTGGGTGCGCTGCCGCAACATCTGTACTCGCACGGCAGTTCGATGCTCGGAACCTTGCAGCAGGTCGCGGCCGCCTTCGGCACCGCGCTGGTGATCACGGTGATGTCCAGCCGCGCGACCTCACTGATCGCGCACGGGTCGGATCCGATCTCGGCGAATCTGGACGGGTTGCGCCTGGCGTTCCTGGTATCGGCCGGACTGTCCGTGCTGGTCATCGTCACGGCTGTGCTGCTGCCGAACCGTTCCGGCAATACGCCGCTCCAAGAGTTGGCCGAATCCGGCTCCACCGCAACGGAACTGGTCGAGGACTGAGCCGAGCGGCGCGGCGAACCGGTCACGCTGTCCGCCCGATCGTCCGTGCATACCCCGCGGCGAATCGGAGTGCTCGATTCATCGCCGCACCGATCGGGCAGATGCTTGTGCGGCGGTCGAACAGGATGCCTCCCGGGGGTGTTCGAACGGCCGCATGCCCGGGAACGTCGCCGACGACGGCAGTATCCGGTAGACCGCGGAATCTCCCGGTGGTGATTCCGGCAGCCGTCATGCACAGAATCACATTCTCCGAATAGAAGAATGCTGCTCTATAATGGGCCGGGTGTCCACTTCAGACGTCGAGCCGGGTTCGACCATTCCCGAACTGCTTCGGCGCTGCGTGCGGGCGGTCGGCCCCGAACCGTATGTGGTGACCACGGACGACCGGCTCACCTATGCCGAGGCCGACGAGCGTTCCGCGCGAATCGCACGTCGCCTGCTGCACAAGGGGATCGGCAAGGGGGCTCGGGTCGGGCTGTTCTTCACCAACGGCCCCGAATGGGTGACGTGGTGGCTCGCGGTCGGCCGCATCGGCGCGGTCGCCGTGCCGCTGAGCACGATGTATGCCCCGGCCGAGATCCGGAAAGTGTTGCGGCTGGCCGATATTCAGCTGCTCGTCGCACCGGGCCGCATACTCGCCACCGATACCGCCGATACGTTCGAGGCGGCACTGCCCGGACTGGACTCCTCGACGGGCGGTGCACTGCGACTGCCCGAGACCCCGTACCTGCGGGAGATCGTCCTGACCGGCGGTCCCGGCCGTGACTGGGCGACCGATTGGAGTGATGAGCTGCCCGCGGTTCCAGCGGAGATCCTCGCCGCGGTCGAGCATGAGGTGTCACCGGCGGACCCGGCGATCATGATCCACACCTCGGGTTCCACCGCCGATCCGAAGGGCGTGCTGCACACCCACGGCACGCTGGTCCGGCAGACCAGCACCTGGCCCGCGGCGATCCGGCACGTCACCGGGGAGCCGGGTACGCCGAGCATCCTGTGCGCGATGCCGATGTTCTGGATCGGCGGCGTCCTGGCCGCCGCGGGGGCGTTGCACGAACCGGTCACGCTGCTGGTGCTGCCTCGGCTCGATCCCGGTGCCGCACTGGACCTGATCGAACGCGAACGCGCTGTCGGGGTGATCGGCTGGCCCGCGTTCACCCAGCGGCTGCGCGAGCATCCCACCTTCGGGGAGCGTGATCTGTCCAGCGCGCCCATGCTGCTGGACGGACCGCTCGATATCGCGATGTCCGGTGTGCCCGAACAGTTTCCGGTGCATCGCAGCCTGACCGAGACCGCGGGCAGCTTCGCGTACACCGAAATTCGGATCATCACACCGGACGACGCCCAGGTTCCCGACGGGGACGTCGGGGAACTGCTCATCCGCGGCACGGGGGTGATGGCCGGATACAACAAGCGCGAACGCTCCGAGGTCTTCGACGCCGACGGCTGGTACCACACCGGCGATCTGGTGTACCGCATCACCGGCGACCCCCGGCTGTTCTACGTCGGCCGCACCAGCGAACTGATCAAGTCCGCGGGCGCGAACGTATCGCCCCGCGAGGTCGAGGCCGTCGTCGAATCCTTCGCCGACGTGCGGCAATGCATCGTCCTGGGCATCGAGGACCCGGCCAGGGGCGAACAGGTCTGCGCCGTCGTCGTCCCGGCCACCCCCGAGATCGACCTGGACTCCCTGCGCGTTCGCACCCGCGAACAACTGTCCGCCTACAAGGTCCCCACCCGCTGGCATGTCTGTGCGAGCGACCGCATCCCGACCCTGCCCTCGGGCAAACTCGACCGCCGGCGACTGCGCGCTTTGATCGTCGAGGACGCGCTCAGCTAGCTGTACGGTCCGGACCGTACACCCTGCCCGGTACTGACGAACTCGACGAATGCCGAGGTGACGGCGGTATCGAGCCGACCTCGCGCGGTAACGTCCAGCTCCGCCGCCGCCGAGCCCGGCTGCTGGTCGGCGATACTGCGTGCACTGTGCGGCAATGTCGATCCGGTAACCATCGGGGGCGTTCTCGTCCCGCCGGGCTCCTCCCGTGGGAGGAGCCCGGCCCCGGATTTCCCTCGACCGGAGGAAGTGTTGCGCCGCAGCCTTTTTCGATACTGGGGTCATGAAAGCCAGGCTGGGACGCAACGGTAACCGCAGGAATCCGGCGCGTCATCGCGTCATCGCAGGAATCGCGGCCGTGGTCACGCTCCTGCCGTCGGCGGGGGTCGCGCATGCCATGGCGAACGGGACCCCCGTCACCGACCCGAACGTGGCGCAATGGGTCGCGACCATCGATCCGGTCGGGACGGGTGCGCTGTTCGACACCGCCGAATGCGGTGGAGCGCTGGTGGCTCCGGATCGCGTGGTCACCGCCGGGCATTGTGTGGCCGATATGGACCCCAGCCGGATGCGAATACACATCAACGCCCGGGTGTTGTCGAAGGAGCCCGGCATCGTGCGCGGGGTACGGGGCGTCGCGGCGGCTCCGGGTTACGAGATCCTGCCGACCCCGGTCGATCCCACCGTGAATTCCGGCAGCGCTCGCAACGACCTGGCGGTAATTCTGCTCGACCAGCCCGTCACCGGCGTGCCCGTGCTGCCGATCGCGCCGAGCCGTCCCACGCCCGGCACGGCGGTTTCGCTTTTCGCACACGGCAATACCGGCAAAGCCGTCGGCTTCGAGAATCCCGACTACCGCGATGACACGCTGAATCGGGGCGATCTGACGGTCGTACCGCAGCGCGACTGCGCGGCGGCCACCCCGGCGAAGGTCGACGAGAAGTCGGTGATGTGCGCCCAGGACACCACCGCCCACGCGGTCGGCGCCTGTTGGCGCGACAGCGGCAGTCCCGCAGTGACTTACCGGTCGGGACGGCCAGAACTGCTGGGGCTGTTCAGCTTCGGCGGCGAGACGCTCGGCAAGCCCTGCGGCCCGACGATCGCGGCCTTCGCCGATGCAACCGCGTTCCAGGATTGGATCTTCGGCGGACTCGGCCAGTTCGAACCGTTCCCCGTGGCGAAGCCGGTCGTCCGCCGCACGAACGGAACACTGCACTGCGATATGCCGCAGTGGGATCAGGTTCGCGGACGCCGTCCGTCGAGCACATCCATCGGCTGGTCGACCATCACCTGGATGGGGACCCTGCCGGGATTGACGCCGATCGTAGGGGCGACCACCGCTGAACTGCCGAATTCTGATGCCGCACAGCGAAAGAACGTGGTCTGCGTCGTGACGGCGACCAACTTCGGCGGCCGCATCCAGACCTGGTCCGACCCGGTACCGAGCGCGGGGTGATATCTGCGATTGCGATGTGATCGCGGTGCGAGCGAGCGCTGGAAGGCTCGTTGTCGAAGCGAAAAAGCGCTTCCGCGAAAACAATTGATGGAGAAAACCATGTCGGACTTCGATCTCGACTTCCAGGTGCGTTCGATCGGCCTGGACGGCCCGGCCAAGCAGGTCACCAGCGTCTCGCTGTGCACCCCCGGCTGCGTCACCGGCGCACTGCAGACCTGCCCCGCGCAGACCGCGACCTGCGGATGCCCGATCAGCAAGTGAGCTGACGCGTGAAGGCGGCCCGCCAGATCGGTGGGCCGCCTTTATCATTTCCCGGACAACAACTCATCACCGAAACCGGGGGGAAGATGGGCGCCGAGCCCCGCGCGATTGCTCGCGCGGACATCGTGCTGGGGATCATCGCGCTGCTGTGCGCGGGAGTGTCGTGGCTGCTGGTCGCTCTGACGGTGCACGAACATCCGATCGAGTACGTCAGTCTCGCGGTGCTGTCCACCGGCGTGGCGCTGGCCGTCTTCGTCCGACGCACCCGGCCCGTTCCGGCATTCGTGGTCACCTGCGCACTGTTCGGCTGCATGGCGCTGACGGCGCAGTTGTCGCCGATTTACCTGAGCGTCCCGCCGATCCTGATCTTCGCCCCGATCTCGTTGCTGGCGGTCACCGAATACGCACAGTCGTGGTGGTGGGGTCCGGCGGGTCTGATGGTGGGCATCGTGGAAAGTCTCGGCAGTCCCGCCATCAGGACCGAGAACTACAAGTGGTCGATGACCTACCACATCGTGGTGCTGTCGGCCGCGTACATCTGGGGCAGCCGCAGACGCGCGGTCCGCACCGCACACGAACGTGCGCTCGAGGCCGCCCGGACCAGCGAACGCAATCGCATCGCCGCCGAATTGCACGATGTGCTCGGCCACACCCTCGCCGCGGTGCGGGCACAGGCCAGCATGGGACTCGTGGTCGCCGAGCGCCGCGGTGAATCGACCGCCGAGGTGCTGCGCACGGTCGCCGACATCTCCAAGGACGCCCTCGGCGACGTCCGGCATCTGGTCGGCCTGCTGCGCGACGGCCATGACGGGACCGCGTCCGCGGATTCCTTCACCGACCTGCGCGACACCGTCCGCCGTGCCCGTGCCGCCGGAATCGCCGTCGAGGACGATCTGCCCTCCGACGACACCCTCACGGCCTGGCAGCGGGCCTGGCCCGCGGCCACCCGCCTGGCCGTTCTGCGCGTGGTCCGCGAGGCGGTCACCAACGTCATCAAACACGCCGGGCCCGCGGCCACCATGCGAGTGACGGTGGCGCTGGAGTCCGGAGAGTGCGTGGCGATCATCGAGAACGCAGGCGTCGTCCCGCACAACCTGGACGCGGGCCGCGGCCTGGCCGGGCTGCGCGAGCGGATGGCCTCGGTCGGCGGCACGCTGGATGTGGCCGCCACCGCGACCGGAGTCCGTTTGGCGGCGCGGCTTCCGGTCGACATCCAGCACGCCGACCCGGCCGACACCTGGTGACCTGCTATTCGAACCCCTTGCCGCACTTCACATCCCGGATAACCGCCGCGCGAACGCGCGATTGGCCAGCAGTGCGCAGGCGATCGCGATCGCCATCGCGATCGGAATGGTGACGATCGCCCGCGCCGGGGTCAGCAGGACCGCCCACGCCCACGGCACGACGAGTCCGAGCTGCCCGGCCAGGCCACTGCCGCCGACCAGCGCCCCGAACACCGTTCCCACGACGCCGACCAGCAGCCCGGCCGATCGTCCGGCGGCCGCGGTGACCGCCGCGCCCAGCATCACCAGCATCGCCCCGATCACCGCCGAGACGAACGTGCATTGCACCGCGAGCCCCAGGCGCTGCCCCGCGGCCATCGCACCGGCTCCGACCGCGACGCACACCAGCGATTCGGTGGCCAGCAGGATCGCGGTCAACCGGACGACCAGCTTGCGCGGATCGTAGGGACGGCCGGCGAGTGCCCGGAAACCGTTGCGCAGGCGAGGAATCCAGATCGCCGGAAGGACTGCACAGCCCATCGGCAGGATCAGCAGGGCGAAGAATTCGTACGCCACGCCGGGCTGATACCGCTGCTGCGCCACGATGACCGCCAGCACCGCGGCCACCACCAGCGCGACCACCCAGGAACTGCGCAGGATCAACACCAGCGCGCGAATCGGACTGTTGTGCAGGTGATCTCGGCCGCCACGGCCGGATCGGGTGAGCGGTCCGGGCAACCGATACCGCACGGCTTCGACGGTGGCGCGCACGCCGGGCGCGAGCAGCAGCACGATCAGCGTGCCGAGAGCGCCGAGCACAACCGCCGCCCAGCCGTGGGCTATCCGATCGCTGCCCAGGCCGACGCCGTTCGCATGCGTGCCGATCAGCGGCAGGGCCGGGCGGACGATCCACGCCGGCGGGACCAGGTACCAGCTCGGCGACTCGGCGTACAGCGTGCCGAGCGCGCTGAAGATCAACCCTGCCGCAAGGCATCCCGCCATACCGGCGATCTCGCCGAGCACGGTCAGCACCGCGCAGTAGCCCAGATAGGACACCCACAGGACGACCAGCAGCCGCACGCCGTCGAGGACGGCGGTTCCGGCGCCGGTCTGCCCCGACAGCACGCCCGCGGCGCACGTGGTGATCACCACGACGGCATGGGCGAGCAGACACCAGGTCGCGGTCACCGCCAGTCTCGCGTTGCGCAGCGTCGACGCCGCCAGGGCACGGGATTCGACTCCGCCCGACCGGGCGCGTCGGTCGAACGCGGCCATCGTGCCGGTCTGGACGGCCACGAACAACGGCCCTACGGCGACCACCCACATGTTCAGATGGGTGAGTGAACCGGTCCATGTCGTTGTGCCGGTGGCCATTTGCAGGCCGACGGCCAGCGCCACGTAGACCACCGCCGCCGGCGGCAGCGCGATCAGCGGTGAGCGGATCCAGATTCGGGCCTGCGACCGCAGTGCCTCGGAGAATCCGGGAACCAGGACACCCATCGGATTCATGCCCGCACCCCGCACAACTCGAAGTACGAATTCTCGATATTCCCGGTGGGCGCGAATTCGGCCAGCGTGCCCTCGAAGACGGTGCGCCCGGCCACGATACAGCCGATGTGATCTGCCGTCGCGGCGACCTCCGAGAGCACATGACTGCTGAACAACACCGTGCGCCCCTGGGCGGCGATGGACCGCATCAGCTCGCGCATCTGCCGGATACCGGCGGGGTCCAAACCGTTCTGCGGTTCGTCGAGTACCACCAGCGGCGGATCACCCAGCAGTGCGATCGCGGTCGCCAGCCGGGTCTTCATACCCGTGGAATAACCTCCCGCGCGGCGGTCCGCGACCGTGGTCAGATCCACCAGCGCCAGTGCGCGATCGATCTCCCGGTCCCCGGCGCCGATCAGGTGGGCGTGCACCCGCAGATTCCCGCGGGCCGACAAATGCCCGTAGAAGCTGGGACCGTTCACCGAGGCGCCGATGCCGGCCAGTGCCTGGCGATTCCACTCCCTGCCGAACAGCCGCAGCGTCCCGGCGTCTGGCCGCAGCAGCCCGAGCAGGATGGACAGCGTCGTGGACTTTCCCGCCCCGTTCGGCCCCAGGAGCCCGTATACGGTCCCCGGCGCGACGGACAGGGTGATGTCGGCGAGCGCCTGCGTGCGACCGAACCTCTTGCTTATCTGCTGCATATCGACTATCACCCGAAAAGTGTGCGGGCACACGGGGATTCGCCGCTTCCTCCGCCGGGACGAATCCGGCGTCCGGCTCCTCCCACGGGATGAGTGCTCAGCGCACCAGACCCGCCGCGTGCGCGAGTACCACCAGTGCGACCCGATCACGACACCCGAGTTTGGTGAGCAGATTGCGGACGTGCGTCTTGACCGTCGTCTCCGCGATGCACAGCTGGCCGGCGATCTCGATGTTCGTATGCCCGGTACCGATCAAACCGAGCACGTCGAGCTCGCGCGGACTCAGCCGGACCAGGGCCTGATGCGTCCCGGTGTCCCGTCCCGCGGGCGGCTGCTCGGTTGCGGTGTGGCCGCGCCGATACGCGTCGAACAGGTGCGTGGTCGCCGTCGGGGAGATCACCGCGCCGCCCGCGTGCACCGCGCGAATGGCGGCCAGAAGTTCGTGCGGCTCACAGTCTTTGAGTAGAAACCCGGCGGCTCCGGCCGAGACCGCGTCCACCACATAGGCGTCGACGTTGAACGTGGTCAGCACGATGACCCGCGGGCGCGGGCCCGCGCGGGTGATCTCCCGAGTCGCGGTGACGCCGTCCATATCCGGCATGCGGATGTCCAGCAGCAGCACATCCACCGGTTCGGTGCGGCACAGCCGCACCGCGTCGCGTCCGGTCCGCCCACCGGGGAGGACCCGGAAATCCGGCTCGTCGGACAGCAACATCTCGAATGCCGAGGCGACCAGCGGTTGATCGTCCACGACCGCGACGTTGATCGGGCTCACTCCGCCCCCTGTACGGCTCGTCCGGAGGTCCGGTCCGGTGACCGGCGGTGCTCGCTAGGAAAGGATAGCGTCAGTACTGGCCGAGCGAGCCTCGTCGCCGGCTGGTGTGCAGACCCCAGCGGAGTAGCAGTGCCCCGGCGGGCACGCTGAGACATGCCCAGAGGGTCAGCGGCAACGCCGCGGCCAGCACACTGCGGATACTCGCACCACCGAGCAATGCGGCCCGCAGCAGATCCAGAGCGGTCGTGGTGGGCAGGAAATGCGCCACCGCACGCATCCACCCGGGGAGGGCGTCGACCGGGTAGAGGACGCCGGACAGCAGCGTCATCGTCGTCACCACGAACCAGGTCACCGGATCACCGCGCTTGGTGACCAGCACGGTTCCGCATCCGGCCATACCGAATCCGCCGAGGGCGATCAACGTCAGGAGCAGGCTCACGATCACGCCGCCGACGTTCACATCGAGATGAAATCCCAGCAGCACCTCGAAAAGCCCCATCATCGCGAACGATCCGATCGCGGTGGCCGCACAGCCGGTGAACGCGGAGAAGATCATCATCCGGGTGATGCCCGGAGGGGAATCCGCCACCGATTCCAGCGTCCCGGTCATCTGTTCCTCCTGCACGTATCTGCTGAAACCGTGCAGGGCCACCGCGACGAATCCGGTGAACACCGTGCCCGAGAGGAAGTACGAGACGATATTTCCGCCGTATCGAGTTATCTCCGGAAAAGTGTTGCCGCGCTGCAGGAATGTACCCATGAAGGCGAATTGCGCCAATCCGACGACGCTGGTCACGCCGCCGAGCACCATGGCCGTGCGGTAGGTCCGCCGTTCCCAGTACAGCCGCAGCAGATAGACGCCGTATTGGCGAAACCAGTTGTGCCGGTCCATCTTCTCTCCCGGATCTAGCGCAGCCATGGGGTATCCACCACCTGTTCCACCGCCATGCCGGTCGCTTCCACGAGACCGACCACCTCGGACATCTTCATATCCGTCGGCACCTCGATCGCGAGTTTCCGCCCCTCGACGGCCGTGACGTACCTGGCCGACAGCGGGGTCGGGTCGAATCGCAGCTTGCGCGATCCGACGACCGTCACGGTGCGCACCCGCTCGGCGTCGTCCCCGCGCTTGTATGCCGGATCCGTGATCTCGGCGGCGCCGTCGGCGAGGGTGACCACCTTGTTGACCACGCCTCGCACATCGGCCATCTCGTGTGTGGTGAACACGGTGGTCAGGCAGTGCAGGCGACGCTGTTCGACGACGTCCACGACGACGGCCGTTCCGTCGTCGTCCAGATTGGCGAACGGCTCGTCCAGGACTATCACCGGCGGAGTTCCGATCAACGCCCGCGCCAGGCCGAGTCGTTTCCGTTGTCCCAGTGACAGTTCCATGAACTTGGTCCTGGTATGCGCGGTCAGGCCGACCTGTTCGATCAGGTCGGCGCGTTCGCGAGACGCACTGGGGCCGAACCGATTTCGCAGCGATTGGAAGTACCGCAGATTCTGGTCCACGGTCAGCCGGAAGTAGAAGGCGCGCTCGGAATACATGCTGACACCGATCAGTTCGGCGATCTGCCGCCGATGCCGATCGGTGGCGAAGCCCGCGACCAGCACACTTCCGGAGGCGGGCAGGATATTGCCGGTGATCAGGCGCAGCAGCGTGGTCTTGCCGGAACCGTTGCGGCCCAGGACCGACACGCAGTCGCCCGACTCGAGACTCAACGACACGTCCCGCAGGACCCGGATGTCGCCCGCGAAAACCACCTCGGCGTCCCGGATCTCGATCAGTGGGCTCATGACGGCCACCGTCCGGTGAACATGCGCACCGCGTGCAACGCATCCGGCGGCGCGGCCAGTGACACCAGCGCCACGGCCGAACCGCCGGATCCGTCCAGCAATCCGGGTGAATCCAGAGTCGGACAACTGGTTTGGACGTTGTCGAAGCCGAAGACTCGCTCGGGATTTCGTTGCGCGAGGAGTCCTGCGACGTTGTCGTGCACCGTCTCCGCACCGAGCATCGCCCGCTCCAGCACCAGCTTTCCGGCCGTGCCGTGACACAGCGTCGGGTTGTCCAGGCCCATATCGTCGGCGGTCCGGCCGGAGGTGTCCAGCAGGCGGGCGAGCAGGCCGGGATGGCGGGCCGCGAGATACCGGCTGTTGTGGAACGGCAGGGCGGCACCGAGATTGCCGTAGCACCAGGCGTATCGGGAACGTGCGCAATCGGATCCGCGATCACCCGCGCGAAAGCGATGCAGCGGCACGTTCGCCGGAACGTCCAGCCCCGCCGGGGTCGTGGACACCTCGACGAGCAGATCCGCGAGCCGATCGGTGGCCTCGACGACGAGATCACCACCGATCCCACGATCACACGCCTGCCCGAGAAGGTTGAGCACTCCCGCGATACCGTGCGCGAATCCACAGTTCAGATAACCGGCCCACAACTCGGGCCGCAACCGTCCTTCCAATTCACCGACCTTCTCCGGCGGAGTCCACAATCCGCCCGGCGAATCCACCAGAGCCAGGGCGGCCAATTCGCCGATCGCCCGCACCGCCGGCTCGCGCAGCGCCGTTTCCGCTGCTGCCGTGGTCATCACGTACGTCACGGCTCCGGCGAGGCCGACGATCACGTCGTAGAAATCGGTCGCCACACCGGCATGCGCGTCGACCCGCTGGAGTTCGCGCCGCAGTTGTGCCGCCAGCACCGCATCGACGTCGACGATCGCGCGCACGTAGCGTTCGCCCTCGCGGGACAGCGCTCGCAGGCAGAAGGCCAGAGCGCTTGTGCCCGAGAACAATCCGATACCGGCCGTCGGAGTGTCCGGGAAGCTGTCCGCGGCGGCGCGCACGTGTTCCATCGCGCTGCGATCCCAGCCGCCGTCCGGATCCAATTGATCGGCGGCCGAATACACCAGGGCCATACCGAGATCGCCGTGCCCGATGCCGAGGGGCTGCCAGGTGATATCGAGTTCGGGGTCGAACCCGTAGGGGAACGACATCGTCCTGGCTCGCTCGGCATTCGACCGGAACAGGTCCATCAGTTCCCAGCCCTGGTCCACCGCGAGCCGTTCGGCCGGGCAGTGCGCTGTCATCGCCGATCTATCGCCCGGCATCGTTCTTCCATCCCTTCGTCGTCATTTCGGTGTTGATCAGCCACATCGCCGCGAACTCCTCGGCGCGCGTCAGGCCGAGCCGGTTGCACATCAGATGGCTCGCGCTCTGCAGTATCTCCGGTGTCCGGACAGCGCCGACCAAAGGCGCGGCCCAGAATTCGCGCACCGCGGATTCCATTCGCGCACTCGCCTCGTCGCGGACGACGGTTCGCCCGCGCAGGTTCTTCTTGACGTGGTGGGCCGCCTCGGCGAGTTCGTCGAGATATCCGGTGACCGCGACGCCGACCGTGGCCCGCAGCATGTCCTCGTCGGGCGAGATACCCGTCAGCCAGCCGGACAGGACTCCCGCCGCCCGTTCGATGCCGTCGCGGATTCCGGTTCGCTCGGCCGACGGCTCGGCCATCACCGGCAGCAACGGCAGCATCACGCCGGTCTCGAGACAGAACAACCGCTCGTAGCTCGGCAGGCTGGCGACGCCGCCGTATCGTTCCAGTTCGCGGTGATGGATCGGGAGGCAGAACTCGCCGATCGCGCCCGCGAGCCGGGCCTCGGTCAACCACTCGAGCGCGCGGTCCAGTTCGGACAGCGGCCGATGTATCCGCACCCTGAGCTGCCCGCCGGTGTTCTCCCGGTACCTGACGAAGTACCACTGCCCGTCCAATTCGGGAACCGCCGCACGGAAGTCCGTGAGCACCCGATCGGTCAGCGTGGCCGCGAGCCGCACGGTGAGGTAGGTCCACGCCCCGCCCGGAGCGAGCAGACGCTGGGCGTCGGAACGACCGTCGAAGACCGGATGCCGCACGGCCCGTTGCGGTTTCACCGCCCTCGTCGAGCTCGCCACGGTGACGACGACCTCCGTCGCATGCCGCCGCCCCGCGCTGTCGGGGACCACGCCCAGGGCATCCGGATCGGGTGCGTCGTGAATCCAGCGGTGCCCCTTGGCGATTTCCTCCACCAGCAGATCGAGGTGCAACGGGTGGCGGGTGTCCAGATGCAGCCGGTTGTCCATCTCGCCGACCAGGATGTACCGGCCCACACCGGCTTCCGACAGCCAGGCCGCCACCGTATCCGTCTCGGCGGCAACCGATTCCGGGCACCGCCACCGTCGTTCGGCGATAACGACGCTGCCGTAGCGCACCTCGGGAAAATAGTGCAGGGTGTCGTCCAGGTCCCCCCACCCCCAGTACGGGCGGACGATCCCGTCGTCGGAGATGTCCCGGAGCAACCGGACCAGCTTGGCGCTGGTCTGCACCGCCACCATGTTCAGCTGCTGGCAACGCAGCGGGGTCCCGTCCGCGAGGAAAAGCCGGACTCGGTCACCGACCAAGCCGAGATGAACGTCGGCCAGGCGAAGCGTGCGCCCCGAACTGCCGGTGGGATCGGAATTCACCACCAGCGTCGCGGGAAAGAACTTTCCGGTGGCGGCGACCTCGTTGACGCCGTCGCGACTGCACGCGTAGTCGATATCCGCCACGAGCCCGGTCCCGCCGGTTCGCTCCGTCGACCACCATCGGGTCTCCCAGGCCGCACACCGCCGCGCATGAGCGTCCGCCCGAACGATTCCGGGAGTGAAGCGACCCACAGCCGCGCCGCCGGGGAAATTCGCCCCGACCACGGTCGAGGTCGGGCCCGCCGAATCCCGGTGCAGCCGAAGGAAGATGTCGTATCCGGAGGCGAGTTGGTCGGGTTCGGGCAAGTCGGACAGGTCGTCATCGGTGATGACGACCGTGTCGGCGTCGGCGCGGCGGGCCCGATCCAGCAGGCGGCCCCGCAGCTCTCGCTGTTTGCGCTCCTCGGGAGTCGGGACCCGTCGGGGCACACTGCCGGGATCGTCGTAGCCACGCGGGAAGCCGATCCCGAGTTCCTCGTCCACCACCCGCACAAGCGGAACCAGGGTGAAGCCGTAGCGTTCCTGGAACTGTTCGCAGAACTCGTCCAGCGTGATGTCCCGGCTACCGAACAGCGCGGTGCGGGTGAGTACGTGCACAGCGTTGGCGGCATCATCGGCGCAGGTGGCCGGAATACCGCCCCGCGCAGCGAGTTCCACATCCACCCGCACATCCTGCTGAATCTCGCCCTCGGACCGGCAGGCGTCCAACAGGGCTCGCAGTGCGTCGGCCGACTCGGTGGGCCGCGCGCTCGCGTAACGATCGATCGCCGCGCGGATCTCGGACACCCGCGCGGTGTCCGGCAGCCGATCCAGCACGTCGACGTCGAAGAACGTGGCATCCGCGGTGCTGAGCAGAACCTCGGCGTCGATCAGCTGGGTGACGAGTTTTTCCACGGTCTCCCGCGAAACGTCCGGATAGCGCGCCGCGATTCGGTCCTCGATATCACGGCGCGGGCGCGGCGTCGCCGCGAACTCCCGAGCCAGAGTGACCGGCCCGGTCGCCCGCACCGAGGCCACATCGTGGGTCGAAACACTGCCGCGCATCACCGCGACGACATAGCGCCCGCCGCGTTCCATGACGGCCGGATTGGCGACGAGATCGACCGCGGGACCGCCGCGGACACTCTCGGCCAGTCGTCGCCCCAGTGCCCTGGACGCGAATACCAACCGGCGATGTTCGCTCGCGAGCACCGGTTCCTCATTTCCCAACGGCAGCATCGCCATACCGGCGAATGTGCCGAAAGGAGTACAGCGCGAACTCAGGCGCAGCGCGTATTTGAGCAATCCCCGGTGAATTCGCCGGCGTTTCTTGAGCGGGATTCCCGATTCCCCGGTTTCGAGCGCCCGCGCGGTTCGCTCGGCGAGTACCGGGCTGGCCAACAGGACCGCCTCGCGCAACGTCGCGTCCGACCACAGTTCCCCGATCGCCTTCGGATCACCCCATTCCGCGGGAAAATCCGGATATCGGTCCACCGCGCCGATCGAGCAGCGCAGCGCGGCGAGTTCGCTCACGGATTCCGGAAGAGGCCGTTCATCAGCAGACATCGGCAATACTCCACTCCGACAGGATTTCTCGTACGTCATTCAATGCCTCGCCGACACCGTGACAGGCCGCCACCGCCGCGATGTGCAAGGCGATTTCATCTATTCCGCATCGGGCGTATGCGCGCATTCGCTCGGCGATCTCCGCCGCCGAGCCGTAGCAGAACAATCCGGAATCCAGCGCGGCCGCGGCGGCTCGCGGAGCATTTCCCGGTTCGACCGCGACACCGCAGCGTCGCGCGGTCGACACGTAATGTTCCAACGCCAGGTGACCGCCGATTCCGATATGTGCCAGGCGCCGGGCGTCACGACCGGGCCGAGCCACCGCGACATGCAATGTGGCGACCAGATGCGGCCGCGGCCTGTTCGCCCGAGCCGCGGCCGATGCCATCGGCCCGATCAGGTGGTCGCGAATGTATTCCGGTGTGCCGAGCCAGCTCATGGCTACGTCCGCACACGATCCGGCGACTCGCGCCATCGCCGGGCGCAGCACCCCGACACCGATTCGAATGTCCGGAGCCGCAATGGAGTACAGCAGGGGCGGCTCGGCGATTCGGGCATGATCGCGCCGGGCGGCCGCATCGGATGCCACCAGCATCGCCCGCATATCGCCGAGATAGCGGCGCGTACTGGCCACGGGCGCGGGGTCGGGCGCGCCGCGCAGCAGACGCTGCACGTTCCGGCTTCCGGGCCCGACGCAGTACATCATCGGCTGCCCGCTGATCACCGCCAGTGAGCGCGCCTCCAGCGCCGCGCGCGCCGGGTGCTGCAACGTCGTGAGCATGACAGCGGTCCCCAGCGCGGGGCGGATGCCGCGCCCCGCCAGATGGGCGAAGGTCGTCGCGGTGTCCACACCGTAGGATTGGCCCTGCCAGAGCCGTTGCAGAAGTGGAGATTCCGCCACCAGCCGGGCCGGTTGTTCGGCCTGCTCCGGGACTGCGGGCGCGTTCGGAAGCACCAGGGATACGCGCATCGGCGGCTACCGGCCCGACCGCAGTTCGACCGCGTCGAGCTTGGTCGCCGCGAACTCGATGAATGCCCGGTCTCCGGTCGCCAGCACCGCCCGTATCAGGCGCATGTCGATCATCTCGCGCGTCTCGATCGCCAACGGCGATCGACTGTTCGCCAGACAAGGGCCGCCGTAGAGCCACAGCGCTGTGCGGACGTCACCGGCCCGCAGTGCGGCGAGCAATTCGACCGCATCGATGACCATCGGCGTCAGCACCCGATAACTCCCTCGCACGGGGATGAATTCGGTCTCTATTCCCAATTTCCGCGCGCGATAGGCCAGGGTCGGGATGGCCGATTTCGACGCGCAGTCGGAGAACAGATCGCGAAGCAGCGACGACTGTCTGCGTTCGCCACCGGCCAGTGCGATGGCGAGCAGGAATTCGAGTGTCCTGGTCGAGACGGACCGATGCCCGTCGACCGACTGATTGCCGAGCACCGTGATGTTGCAGCATCGGCGAGTTCCGGGTTGTCTCACCCGAAAATCAGTCGTCGTCATCTCCGGTGCTCACATATACAGCTCGGACCGTTCGGGCAGGACGCCGCCGAGCACATCGCGAACATGCTGTAATTCCTGAACGTGCCATCCGCACTGGATCGCATGACGATATCGAGATCGAATTCGGTGGTCATATTTCCCTCCGGCGCGCCGACTCGTATTGGTTTGCCGGCGTCTCACGCAGGCACTCTCACACGGCGATCACGGCAGCGGCAATGGAATGTCCCGCTTTCCGAGGAGAATCCGCAGGTCAGAACCATTCGCCTGACGTCCGTTCCGGACGTCGGGATATTTACCTGCTCGATGTACGCCGTCGTGTTCCGCGCTTGGCTATGAGCGCACTCATCGCTTTCACAGGAACGACAGCGGCAGATCGTCATGACCTATCGCGGTGGGCCGGGTCGCCCGGGGCCTGCTGGCGCGACTCTTGCGGCGCGGGTCACCGATGACGCTCCTCGGGCGACGGCTCAGCCGACGCGCGCTCGGCCGAGGGCGTCCACGGGATCGCTTCCGAGCTGTTCGGCGAGGGCGCGCTGCACCCCACCCGGCGCACCTCGAATGTTGCGGAAACGGTTGCGGTACTTCATATTTCGTGCTATGGTGGAGTTCTGGTCTGATAGCGTTGCGCGCATGAGCATCAACGCGCGGGACATCGCCTATTCCGATCTCGATACCCAGCTCACCGGAATGCACTGCTGGGACGACGAACAAACCGGTGACCGGCCGGGAATCCTGCTCATCCACGGCGGCGCCGGACTGGACGAGCACGCCCGGGGCCAGGCCCGCCGCTATGCGGCGCTCGGCTACGTCGTCTTCGCCTGCGATCTGCTCGGCGACGCGGCCGGCGACCGCGACCGGGTCGTCGCCGCCCTCACCGCACTCCGGGACGATCCCTCGTTCATGGTCCGCCGCACCCGAGCGGGCCTGGCCACCCTGCTCGACCTGCCCGGCACCAACGGGAGCGCCGCTGCCGTCGGGTTCTGTTTCGGCGGCCTGGCCGCCCTGACACTCGCCAGATCAGGGGCCGGGATCGCCGGGGTGATCAGCATGCACGGCAGCCTGACCACCGTGGCCCCGGCGAAACCCGGCTCGATCCGAGCCCGGCTGCTCATCTGCCACGGCGACGCCGACCCGCATGTTCCGCAGGCCGATGTGGCGGCCTTCATCGAGGAGATGAACAACGCCGAGGCCGACTGGCAGCTGAATATCTACGGCAACGCGCAACACGGTTTCACCCACCAACACGCCGTACCCGGCGCTATCCCCGGAGTCGCATACGACCCCGCCGCCGACACCCGCTCCTTCGCCGCCGCCCGCGACTTCCTGGCCGAGATATTCGGTTGATGCCACCCGCGACAACCCTTGCGGCGCACTGCGAACCAGCCTCGAACCAGACCTGCCGAACCCGGACGCGGGGCGACCGACAATGCGATCTACCCGCGGTGTCGTAGTGCCCCCGGTCGGGCTCGAACCGACACTGGGCGGACTTTAAGTACCTCCGGCCCGCCGTGCGGGCACCGCGCCTACCTGCACCGTTACGCCGCGCTCAGTCGCATCGTTGCAGGTGAGAGCCACTAATTCGCCAGCTATTGCGCACCGCCGGCCACCGCCTGATCACCGTTGACAGCCCGCCGGGTGCCGGTGTGACGCCGGGGCGAATACCTCCGTCAGTGTCAGTCCCGCCGACTAAGATTCGACGGTTCCGTCTATGACCTTCACGAAAGGCATCCGCTCATGTCCGATGACGATATGGAGCCGTTCTATTCTGCGTTGCTGATCCGCGAGGATCCGACCGGTGCCACAGCCGCCGTGTTCGAGCCTCTCCACGAATTCTCCGGGGAAGAGGCCGACAGATATGGCTCGGCCTACACCACAGTCGATCAAATCTTAAATGTCAACGTCTTTACATACGTCAAAGCAATGCTGGGCGACCTTGTCCGAACCATTCAGCAGGACATGGAAGAACTCGAAACGGGACAGCATTCGCCTGTATCGCCCGATGGGATCATTAAAGCCGGCGTCCGAATGAGAAATTCCATACTCTCGTTCTGTTCATCACTGCACTTCCATCAAGAACATAACTACAAGCAGATATTCATCAAATTCGGAGAAGGCAGTAGCGAACATAAACAAATGCAAAAGATATTCAACCGATTGTTCGAGAAATGCCCTGAGTACCGGCTGCTGTACCACTTACGCCACACGATGGTTCACTACGCAATGGACGTGGTCAGGATCTCCGCTGGCGCAGCCCTTGTTGACGGCGAACCGAAAGGCTGGACAGATCCCAAGATTGACATCTCCGCCATGATCGAACTAAACACCGAGCTCAAAGAAAAGTACGTAGAGAAACTACGCGCCCTGCCCGAGGACCCAAGCATCATTGGGTTAGTTCCTGCCGCCATCAAAGCACTCGTCGAGGCCAACGAGAAAGTCATTAGAATTCTCCATCCAGAAGTAGATGCGGCCTGTGCCACGGTACGCGAGTTCGACAGACTTTTTGGAGATCGGACCGGCGTACGTGCCCTTTCGACCGGAAGGACAACAGCCCCGCCACCGCCCCTGCAATTCGCCTATGCCCCGTGGGCATCCAACGTTCTGCAGTACGCCAAGCAGCAACCCTAGCCAAGGCCATTCCCCGGCCGCTGCGTGGCGGCTGGTCGGATTGCCGTGGCTGCGGCAAGCACTTACCCGACCGCGCCGTGGTCAACGGCTACGGCCGACGCACAGCCCGGTTCATATCGCCGTTTCTTGCGGCCTGCGGCGTCGGCCGACGAGGCAACCGCGCTCGCCTTGGTGGCCTTGGTTCCGGCTGGCGAACTGCGCGCCGGACTGGGCTTCACGGTCAGGGTGAGCATTCGGCTGGACTTATCCAGCTTGGGCGTGACATCCAACCGCCGGTCGGGCTTGCCGTGGTATCCCACAATCGCATTCGTGAGCAGACCACGACCGCCGGGTGCGCGGAATTCCGCCCCCACCTCCACACCCTTGTAATCGCCGCCCTGCCCGACCTCCAGGTACTTTTCGAAGCTGCCACCAAGCGGTACGAGGTGGCCTGGCGTGAACCGGTGCGAGACGAATTTGGATTGCCCATCCCGGTAGACCCTGGCCGCACGGATGTACGCCTATATCCACGACGGACCGGGCACTGATCCGGCCATGCGGCATCTGCGCTCCGCGGAATTGACCGCGCCGAGGTGGCCCGGTCGGCAAAACGGCGGCGGACACCGCCCGCCGGGCAGCGCTACGCGGTGCCGCTGGACTGGTTCGAGCCGATGGCAATGGGCTCGTTCTACGAGACCATCTTCCGCCCTGCACTCGTCGCGGTCGGACTGCCAGCCAGCGCGCCCGCTGTCCCCGCCACCCCGAACGCTCCAGCCATCCCAGCGACGCGCGGCGTGCGACTGCACGACTTTGCGGCACACCTTCGCTGTGATGCAACTCATGGCGGGTACGCACTACATGCAGGTATCAAAGTGGTTGGGGCACAGCACTTTCACGCTCACGTTGAACACCTACGGCGATTGGATTCCCGATGAAGAAGGGGGCACCGGCAACGACCTGCCCGAACCACCCAAGCCGCAGGCCAACACACCGGCCGTCATTGATTCGCCTGCGCCGGAGTCCCTGCCGGGGAACGTGGTTCCGTTCCGGCGTCGGTCAGCGGGGTAGCTGGATAGAGGTCGAGCGCAGACCGGGCAGCGGCAATGACCTCGGTCTGCGCTTCGATTACCTGATCGAATGGTTGGGGGCACTTCTGCCGCGCCTCGACAAGCTCTGGGCCGGAAATCCGGTGGCGGTCCTCGGCAAAGTTCAGCGCATTGAACAGTGCTCGTGCAGTGCCTTCCGGTGCGCCTCGGCCAGATCGGCGAAGCCGTCGCCAACGAGGATACGGAACGCAGCGACATGCGGGGCCATGTCGTCGATGCGCGCCCGGAGCCGACGGTCCAGTGACCGGAGGTCATCATCAGGCTTCCAGGTCATATACCCGAGCAATTCGCGCACTACATCGTTCGAGATTTCCAGTTCAGCCGCAACAGCTTTCAACACGGCATCATTGCGCCACTTGTCGCGCTCCCGCATGTTCGCCGCCGCGATAGCGGCCCTGTTTGTGCGGTTGGTCACGCAAAGCGTGATCATCGCCCCGACGAACAGCAGCACGCTCGCCGAGAAAGACACCCACGTCGGCCACACGGGCGCGGCCTTCTGGGTGATCTCAATAATCTGTGGATGCACATGACGATCATCGCAGGTAGCCCACGGGAATTGCTCGTATATGCGCCTACGCGTTCGCCTCGCGTTGCTTCAACGCCGACGTCAACAGCGTGCGAGCAGCGTCACCGTGGACGGCGTGCTCGGCCAGCCGGTTGAACACCTTCTCGTACAGAGCAATCTCGCGCGGCTGCGTTACGGCCGATTCGGCGGTGATGGTCTCCACCAACACCTTACGTTGGTCGTACAGAACGAAATCCGTCGTACGGCGGAAGAACGCGCTGTCAGCCGGGATGATTCCAAATACCAAGCGCGGCAAGGACATTAGATCCAAAACATGCCGGAGCTGCTCGGCCATCACGGCGTCGTCTCCAACGGTGGTTCTGAGCGCCTGCTCGCCCACCAGGAAGTAGAACCGATGCCGACCTTCTCGCAGTACCCGTTGGCGTTCCACGCGGGCGGCAACTGCGGCGTCCAGGTCACGGGTTGTGTTCAGGAACTCCATGCCAGCGGCCATCAGCGCCCGCGCGTAGCCAGGCGTCTGCAACAGCCCGTGGAACACCTGTGGGTCGTACCCGCGCAGTAGTTCGCTGCGGTCTTCCATTCCGCTGATCTGGCGTTGGTGGTTGCTGTACCCGTGGCCGACGATGCGTCGCCATTCCATCCACGCCGCACTGATATTGCGCAGCGTGGCTAGCAGATCCGAGTATTCGTCTTCGGCGTCGGTGAGGCGGCACCACACGGCCAAGTCGTCTTCGCTAAGCGCCTGCGAGCCGTGCTCAATGCGCGACACCTTGGCCGCGTGCCAGCCCGCTTGCTGGGCGAGCTGGTACCCGCGCAGGCGCGCCGCAACCCTCAACCCGCGCAGGCGGGCTCCAAGGTCACGGCGCGCCTCACCGGCGTTGGTCACTTGGCGTACTCACGGTGCGGTATCGCCTTGGTCCACAGCTGATCTCGAAGATCAGCGTAGTGCCGCACTACCTCTGGATCGGTGATAGCAACCCAGCCCGGCAACGCCGAGCCGTCTCGCTCGAACACGGTGTAGGCGGCCAACTCGTCGTTGAACAGCCACCAGTCATCATCCGGAAGATCTGTCGGTGCGTCCTGCCGGGGCAACCACCGAATATCCTCGCCCGCTTGTAGATTGGCGTCCGTCGTGCCAATCGCGAACCGGGCGTAATCGCCGTGCGGCTCGGAGATCACCCGGACCCGCTGTACCGCACACCCCGCACCGGTGACCTCCCGCATGAGCGCGTGCCACCGCGCGCTCGCCGCCGGGTCTTGCTGCTCCCCGTTCAGAAACCGTTGTACCCGGTCGGCTTCTCCGGCTACGCCGCTGTAGTCGTCGCGGACCTCTAGATGGAACGCCCGGCGATGCGTCCGAAAAGCTTGTGCCAGATCATCAAACGTGAGGTGCAGCATCGCGCCTCCGCTCCGTACCAATCGGCACCTCCACGGCCGACTCGTGGTCCGGCGGCCGAATCTGTTCCAGCGCTCGAACATCCGTCACCGGCTCGCCCGTGAGCAGGAAGGTGCCGTACCCGGTGTCGTGCAGCAGCGCGCCGAAGCACGTCCCCGGTACGAGATGCCGGACCAGCCGGTGCGGAATCTCGATCGTGTCGGACCTGTCGGTACGCCAGCCCTGCGTGACGTAGGTCCCGCGATCACTGCGGAAAAGTGTGGGCGACTGCCCGTCTGTGCTGTCGCCGCCGAGCCGTTCCAGTTCCATTGTGTCTCCTCTGAAGTGGGTGGACACCTTCATCATCAGTCCGATGACGTCGCATTGCACGACCTTTCGGCGCAATATTGCGCAATTTTCTGGTTCGACCTCGGAGCATACAAATAGCGTTCAATCCGGCCCCACCGCCGGGTTGACGCCAGCGACCCCGATCCGGAATCCCCGGCGGCGGGTGCCCTCCATATGACGACGGACGGGGCACGCAATGGACCGGAGCAATGAACTGCCGCAACGAATGGTGAAGGTGGACTTCGGCAAAGCGCGACCGCCGACGGTCATGTACACCGCCAGTCCGGATGTAATCGTGAAATTTCTCCGGGCACTGCGGAACTGGAACCCGGACTACACGGTTGAGGTCGAACCGCTCGAGTACGAGGCCCGCCCGCCGTCACAACCGATGTGGTGCCTGCGGGCGTGGGAAGACCGATGAGCGCCGACACCTTCGGTTTGGTTGTCGCTGTCGGCCTGCCGCTCGCAGTGCTGCTCATTGGCGCGATTTTCTGGCCTGAGCCGATGCCAAGGGAGCGCACGGTAAAGGCGACCCGCCAGCACATCCAGGACGAAGACAGCAGCACGTAGCCGTTTACGCACCGGGATGGTGCCGGGCTGGCAAGCTTTCCCGACCTGCCACAACCCACCGAAAACAGCTCTACCTGCACCGATAATGTGCCCCCGGTCGGGCTCGAACCGACACTGGGCGGATTTTAAGTCCGCTGCCTCTGCCAATTGGGCTACGGGGGCGACCTGGTTAGCGTACCGAAGTCGTACGTCCGTCTCGGAATTCTGCGTAGGTTGGGTGGTACGGAGTTAGTGAACTCCTTCCATGAGGCGGCTGACGCGGGGGGCCAGGAGGTGGACGACGATGCCTACCACGATGGTGACCAGGCCGATGATGCCGAAGTAGGCGACCTCGTGGTGCGGGCTGTAGTAATCGGACAACACGCCGGACATGGATGTGCCGATGCCGACGGAGAAGAAGTACAGGGCCATCATCTGTGCGCGGAAGGCCTCGGGCGCGAGTTGCGTCGTCACGGCCAGGCCGATCGGGGAGATCATCAGCTCCGAGATGGCGAAGACGCCGAGGATGAAGAAGACCAGCAGCGCGGGCACCGTTTTGCCGTCGAATCCGGCCAGCAGGACGAACAGCAGGAACGCCACGCCCATCCCCATCACGCCGTAGGCGAATTTGCGTGGCGTGGTCGGAGCCCGGTTGCCCAGCCGCGTCCACGCCAGCGCGAACAAGGGTGACAGGGCGATCACCCAGACCGGCTCCTCCGAGCCGATCCAGTTCGACGGCGCGGTCCAGCCGAAGATCGACCAGTTCATCCGCTCGTCGGAGTACACCGCGAGCACGGTGAAGATCTGCTGGAACAACGACCAGAAGACGGCGTTGGCGATGAACAGCGGAATGAACGCGCGCACCCGAACCCGCTCGAGCTGGGTGACTTTCGGGCTCGTCAGCATCAGGTAGAAGTAGACGATCGATGCGACGGCGATGACGCCGGTGATCCACCATGCCACGGCGGAGAGCTCGACCAGTCCGGTCAGGCCCGCGATCGCGACCACGACGACGACCGCGGCGACGAATCCGATCACCATCGGAATCTGTCCGCGCGGCAAGGGGTTCGGGACGATACGTCCGTGCGTGCCCAGATTGCGCCGGAAGACCACGTACTGAATCAGCCCCAGCGCCATACCGATCGCCGCCGCGCCGAAACCGTAGTGGAAGCCAAGATCGGTCTGCAGGACGCCGGTGATCAGCGGGCCGATGAACGCACCCAGATTGACGCCGAGATAGAACAGCGTGAACCCGCCGTCACAACGCGGGTCCCCCTTCTCGTACAGGGTGCCCAGAAGTGAAGACGCGTTCGCCTTCAGCGCGCCGCTGCCGAGCGCGACCAGCGTCAGGCCCGCGCCGACCCCGGCCAAGCCGGGCAGTACGGCCAGCGCGATATGCCCCGCCATCACGACCACACCGCCGTAGAAGACCGTGCGTTCCATGCCCAGGACCCGGTCGGCCAGCCAGCCGCCCAGCACGGTGGACATGTACACCGCGCCGCCGTAGGCGCCGACGATGCCGGTCGCGGTGGTCTTCTCGAGCCCCAGCCCACCCTCGGTCAGGGAGTAGTACAGGTAATAACCCAGGATCGTGACCATGCCGTAGAACGAGAATCGTTCCCACAGCTCGACCCCGAACAGATTCACCAAACCGATCGGATGTCCGAACACGGTACGTTCGGACGCCCGTCCGGGCTGGTAGCCCACCTCCGTCATGCATTCGACCTTTCCACGACACGCGATTTTCCAGCAACCAGGGTGGCGGTTGCGGCGCATGATGCGAACCGGCTGCCGGTCCGCCGCCGAAGGAAGAGTAGTCAGTTCGTCGGGTCTGTGCCGATATTTGCGAGCAGAATGATCAGACTCTGAGCATTCTGCTCGCATTGGGTCAATCTCCGGAGCAATTGACTGAGCATTGTGCATCCTCGAAAACCGCATATGTGAACGCTCACAGGTGGCCGGGGGATGTGCCGACGGCCGATTTCGACCGACCGCCGACTCGGCCCGGATCACGGCCGGGAAACACGCAGCCACGCATGCGGCGCCGACTGCCGGTCGGACGAAATCCCCTGACGGCACCCCCGGGAACAACTCGCACCGCCTTCCCGTCGGCTACCGGAAACCGTTGCCGCGCACCAGGATTCAGAACAGTGACAACGCGATTCCGTCGAGGATGTCGTGTTCGCTGACGATGAGTTCGTCGATTCCCGCCCGGCGTGCCAGATCGTCCGCCAGCACTTCGGCGATCACCGCACCGCCGCCGATCACATCGACCCGGCCGGGATGCATCGGGCCCAGCGCCGCGCGCTCGTCGTGATTCATACCGATCAGCCGATGACACACCGTGCGAAGTTCGCCGAGGCTCATCCGCGTGAGATGCACTTTCTCCGAATCGTATTCGGGCAGGTCGAGCGCGACCGCGGCGATCGTGGTCATGGTTCCGGCGACGCCGACCCAGGTGCGCGCACGCTCGACCGGCACGACGCCGAACGCCTGAGCCAGCTGCTGCTCGGCGAAGAACCGCGCGGAGGCGACCTCTTCCGGAGTCGGCGGATTGCCGTGCAGGTGACGTTCGGTCAGGCGCACACAGCCGATATCGGCCGAGTAGGCGGCATGTACGCCCGCCGCGTCGCCGAGGACGACCTCCGTGGATCCGCCGCCCAGGTCGACAACCACGAAAGGCCCTTCGGCACTGGACAATTCACCGACCGCACCGGCGAAGGACAGCCGGGCCTCCTCGTCGCCGGTGATCACCTCGGCCTGCGCGCCCGGTACGACACGTCCCAATTCCGCGGCGGTCATGGCGAAGAAGTCGTCACGATTGCGAGCGTCGCGTGTGGCGGAGGTGGCGACCATGCGGACCATGGAAACCCCGGCCTCGAGCATGAGGTCCACATAATCGTGCAAGGCGACGCGGGTGCGTTCGATCGCCTCCGGATTCAGCTCTCCGGTGGCATCCACCCCCTGCCCCAATCGCACGATGCGCATCTCCCGGTGCAGATCGGTCAGCTTCGGCCGGTCCGGCGGCCCGGCCGCGACGTCCGCGATCAGCAAACGGATCGAATTGGTGCCGCAGTCGACCGCGGCCACCCGATCATTCGTCGCCATCCGAGCCTCCTGTCGAATCCGCCTGGTACTGATCGTATTTCGGCCAATCGGCCGGGATCGCGGTGCCGCGCAGACGGCCCTCGGCGGCCAGGGCGACCGCCTCGTCGCCGAACGGGTTCACCCCCGGCCCCTTGGCCAGGGCGTGCGCGATCAGCACATGCAGGCACTTGACCCGCTCGGGCATGCCACCGCCACTGAAATCGGTATCCAGCGATTCGATGGCGTCGCGCTCGGCCAGATAGCTCTCGTGGGCGCGGCGATAGGCGGCGGCCAGCCCTGGATCGGTGACGATCCGCTCGGTCATCCCGCGCATCAGACCTTCGGCCTCCTGACGGCTCGCCTCCGCGGTCAGGCGTGGATCTGTCAGGTAGTACAGGGTCGGAAACGGAGTTCCGTCGGGGAGCCGGGGCGCGGTCTTCACCACCGCGGGCTGCCCGTCCGGGGTGCGGTATGCGATGGCGAGTACGCCGCGCGGCGAACGGCCCAGCTGCCGGGCGACGATCTCGAGATCGGCGGCGCTGGGTGGGATGTCGGTCACCGGGGCTGTCCTTCCGGGGTCGGGGGTGGCGGCGTGCCGGTCTGCGGCGCGGCCGCCGGAGCCGGTTGCGGGTTGTTCATACTGCGCCACAGCTCGGTGTACCAGGGGTCGGGTTTGCGGGGTGCGGCGGTCGGGGCGGGCACCGCGGGTTGTTCGATGCCGGGGACCTGCACGATGTACGCGGTGTCCCCCGGCATCACCAGCCGCAGCCGCTCCCGCGCTTCGGACTTGATGTACGCCGGATCCTGTTGCTGAGCACGGCGATCGCGCAAGCGGGCGACGTCCTCCTCGAGCTCGCGGCGCTGCTGAGCCAACTGGGTCGCCTCGGCGCGCTGACTCAGGTAGGTGCGCATCGGCACGGCCAGGGTCAGCGCCAGCGCGCAGAGCACCGCCGCCAGCAACACCGCACGCCCGGTCGAGATACCGAGGAACCGGCGCTCGCGCTTGTCCTTCGCCTTCCGGGCGCCGGTGCGGCGCGACGACTTCTGCACGGCCAGGCCGGATTCGGACCTCGAGCCCGTGGTCCGCCGCTGCGCGGCGCGCTTACCCGCGGCCGTGCGGGCCGGCGGAGTGGAGACGGTCCGTTCCGGACGGGTGTGGGCCGACCGCGACGAGCGGCGGTCACCACGTCCGCCCGGACTGGTGCCGCGCGCCCGCCGTTCGGTCATCTCTCACACCTCCGCCGCCACAACGACTCCGACGGTACTATCCCTCGACGGCAAAGCGCGGGAACGCAACGTCCCCGGCGTAGCGGGCCGAATCGCCCAGCGCGTCCTCGATGCGCAGCAACTGGTTGTACTTGGCGACGCGCTCGCTGCGGGCCGGGGCGCCGGTCTTGATCTGACCGCTGCCGACCGCAACGGCCAGATCCGCGATGGTGGTGTCCTCGGTCTCGCCGGAGCGGTGGCTCATCATCGTCTTGTAGCCGTTGCGGTGGGCCAGGTCGACCGCGTCCAGGGTCTCGGTGAGCGTGCCGATCTGATTCACCTTGACCAGCAACGCATTCGCCGCACCCTTGGCGATACCGTCCTCGAGTCGTTCGGGGTTGGTGACGAACAGATCGTCGCCGACGATCTGGATCTTGTCGCCGATCTCGTCGGTCAGCGAGACCCAGCCCGCCCAGTCGTCCTCGGACAACGGATCCTCGATGGAGACCAGCGGGTACGCCGAGAGCAGCTCGTTGTAGAAGGCCGTCATCTCCTCGGCGGTGCGCACCGAACCCTCGAAGGTGTAGCCGGTTCCGGCGGTGTAGAACTCGGTGGCCGCGACGTCCAGGGCCAGCGCGACCTCGCTGCCGACCTTGTACCCGGCCTTGCCGATCGCGGCGGCGATCAGATCCAGCGCCTCGCGGGTGCCGCCGGCCAGATCGGGGGCGAATCCGCCCTCGTCACCCAGACCGGTGGACAGACCCTTGGCCTTCAGCTCGGCCTTGAGCGCGTGGTAGACCTCCGCACCCCAGCGCAACGCCTCCCGGAAGGTGGGCGCGCCGATCGGGGCGATCATGAATTCCTGCACGTCGACACTGGTGTCGGCGTGGGCGCCACCGTTGAGGATGTTCATCATCGGCACCGGCAGCACGTGCGCGTTCGGTCCGCCCAGGTAGCGGAACAGTTCCAGGCCCGAGGACTCCGCGGCGCCGCGTGCCACCGCGAGCGAGACGCCGAGCAGCGCGTTCGCGCCCAGGCGAGATTTGTCGGGGGTGCCGTCCAGATCCAGCAGAACCTGATCGACGGTGCGCTGCTCGACCGCGTCCAGGCCGATCACAGCCGGAGCGATCTCGTCGAGCACGCCCTCGACGGCCTTGTGCACGCCCTTGCCGCCGTACCGATCACCCCCGTCGCGCAGTTCCACGGCCTCGTGCTCGCCGGTGGACGCGCCCGAGGGCACGGCCGCACGGGTGAGCGTGCCGTCGTCGAGAGCGATCTCGACCTCGACGGTGGGGTTTCCGCGCGAATCCAGGATCTCGCGAGCTCCGACCTGTTCGATGATGGCCACGAAAACGACACTCCTTCGGCAGCAACAACGGCCCTGCTCACCGCCGTTCATGAGCAGGTCGCACGGCGATCCCGTGCGAAGCGAGCCTAACCCAGGCAATGCACGTCCACCCGAGCCACATGCCCACCAGCACCCCATACCTGCATATGCACCCACAGCAGCCCCTACAACGTATGCGGATCCACGCAAGCGGTGCGGCATCCGCCGCACCCGAAACACGAAGCAGTTCGCCACCCGACCGCCGCACGACACACTCAGCGGCGAAGCATCTCCACCCGCTCCCCACCCGACCAACCACCTCGCACCCCGCCCAGCGACCAACCACCCCCGACCCACTCTCGACCCAACCAACCACCTCGTTACGTGCCCAGCGGCGAAGCGTCTCCGTCCCGCTGGAAGTCGCCCGCGAAGCGAAAGGCTCAGCAAGACCAGCTCCAAGGTTTTCGGCGCGGGCTCGTCGTTCAGCCC
>NZ_BDCC01000026.1 GCF_001613305.1 Nocardia vaccinii NBRC 15922 | reverse complement strand
GAGCGGATCGGTCGGTGCTGCGAGATCTGTGTTGCCGGGCGGCGGTTTGTTGCGGGGTCGGGTTTCGAGGGTGCTCGGGAGTTGTCCGCGTTACATGCGAAATCAGTCGTTGTGCGGGCGAGGATCCGCCCGTGCTACGAGACTTGTGTCAGCCGGGCGGCGGTTGGATGGGGTTTGCGGTGCACGAGGTGCGTGCGGAATCGGTTTGTGTGGTGGGGGTCGGCGGGATGGGCCGGGGGATGACATCGGCGGTCAGGTGCGGGGCGCGGGGGTGTGCCGCGCGAGTTGGGCGTGCGCGGTGATTGGATGGAGATTGGCGGTGGGTGTGGGTTGCTGCTTATCGGCTGTGGCGGTTGAGTTACTGGTGGTTCTCGGGTGGCCGGAGCGTTGCGGGAGGGGTGGAAATGGGGAATTCGCACGGGAAATCGGGGGAGGAGATGTGATGCGGGACAGCGGGGGCGACAGGGTATGCGAAAGGGCTGCGGGGCGGTCTGCAAGAGTTGTCTCGGCAAGTTGGACGGATGCGCAGGGAGGTGGTGGGTATGACCTCGGGTGATTCCAACCGGACGGGGCGGGCGCGCATGACCGGAACCCAACGGCGGCAACAGTTGATCGAAATCGGGCGATCGCTGTTCGCCGAACGCGGTTACGACGCCACTTCGATCGAGGAGATCGCGCAGCGGGCCCAGGTGTCCAAACCCGTTGTCTACGAACATTTCGGCGGAAAAGAAGGGCTGTACGCGGTCGTCGTGGATCGGGAGATGTCCTCGCTGCTGCTGATGATCACCTCCTCGCTGACTCAGAATCGTTCCCGGGTGCGCCTGGAACAGGTGGCACTCGCGTTGCTGACCTATATCGAGGAACGCAGCGACGGTTTCCGCATTCTGATGCGCGATCAACCCGCCGCCGCGGCCGAGGGCACGTATTCGAGCCTGCTGAACGAGGCGGTCAATCAGGTCGCGCATATTCTCGCCGGGGATTTCGACCGACGCGGTTTCGACACCAGCCTGGCCACGCTGTACGCGCAGGCGCTGGTCGGTATGGTCGCCACCGCCGCGACGTGGTGGCTGGACGAGCGCGAACCCTCCAAGGAAGTGGTCGCGGCACATCTGGTGAATCTCTGCTGGAACGGGCTGACCCATCTCGAGGCCGATCCGCAGTTGGCGTCGGAATGGCCCAGCGGGATCCCCGAATCCTCCGGCGGCGCAACACCCTGAGCCGCCCCGCGCATCGGATGGGACGCGATCGGGGGACGAACTGGACAGTTAACCCAAAATTAGCGACGGAGGCCGGTCTGAATGCTCGATTCCACTGGCGAGGGCCGGTCGGATGGTACGGTTCACCCATCCTTCAAGTGCTGTTCGAGCTGTGATGTCGGTCAACTTCGGGATGTCGGTCTACTTCGGGATGGCTGGATTGAGGACAGGCGGATCTGATGGCTAGGCAAGCGCGCGCGGAGATCACGCGCGATTCCGTCCTTGCGGGCGCGGCCGATGTCTTTCTGCGCCTGGGCTACGCGAACGCGAGCCTGAGCGAGATCATCGCGCAGTCCAATGTCACCAAGGGTGCGTTGTACTTCCACTTCGGCTCCAAGGAGGAGCTGGCTCGCGCAGTGGTCGACCAGGGGAACGAGCGGTTGGTCAGCGCGTGTCAGGGATTCTTCGATCCGCGGGTGCCCGCACTCGAGGCATCCATCGGAATCACCTACGTGGTAGCCGATCTCACCATGAACGATCCGATGGTCGGCGCGATGCTCAAGCTGACTCACCAGATCGGCGACTACCGTGGCGCCAGCGGCGACAACATCGCCAAGACCTGGGGCGAAACCCACCGCCTGCTCGCCGAACGCGCCATCGCCCAGGGTGATCTGAAGCCCGACCTGGATCCCGACACGATCGGCATGCTCCTGCAGGAGATGACCGCGGGCGTCCACATCACCGCAGTCGGCACCGAGTCGATCGATCAGATGGCCGTCCGCATGGAACGCCTCTGGTATTTCCTGCTCCCGTCGATCGTCCCGGAGGAGAAGCTCGCCTATTTCCGCGAGTTCGCCGCCAGACGCCTCCGCCGCTACGTGCCGTAGTGAGATCTGAGCCCGGTACCGCTACAACGAGTGAGTGCATGGGGACTGGGCGGGGACTTGTCAGGGGTGGTGACTAGACTCGGTTGGCCGCCGTCTGATGCCCATTTGCGCCAGGAGTCTGTTCATGTCCACCCAACGCCCATCTCTCGCGGGACTGGCCGCGGTGGCCGGTGCCGATACCGCGCTTGCCGAGGTCAGGGGGTTGGTGGGGCATTCGCCGGTGCAGTTGGTGGCGCCCTCGGCGGTGCGGCCGTTCGTGGCGGCCACGCTGGCGGGGGAGCGGCCGTTGGTGGTGGTGACCGCCACCGGGCGGGAGGCCGATGATCTGACGGTGGAGCTGGCCGAGATCGCCGGGTCGGGCGTGGCGCTGTTCCCGTCGTGGGAGACGCTGCCGCACGAGCGCCTCTCGCCCAGTGCCGACACCGTCGGGCGGCGCCTGCAGGTGCTGCGACGGCTCGCCCATCCGGAGGATCCGTACGTCGAGCCGTTGCGGATCGTGGTGACCACGGTCCGGTCGCTGATGCAGCCGATGGCCCCGGGCCTGGGTGATATCGAGCCGGTGGTGCTGCGGGCCGGGGCCGAATTCGAATTGGACGAATTGGTCGCTCGGCTGGTCGAATTCGCGTACGAGCGGGTCGACATGGTCGGTAAGCGCGGCGAATTCGCGGTGCGCGGCGGCATTCTCGACATCTTCCCGCCGACCGCGGATCATCCTGTGCGCGTGGAGTTCTGGGGCGATGAGATCAGCGAGCTCCGGCCGTTCTCGGTCGCCGATCAGCGCTCACTGACCGATGTCTCGGTGGAAGTCGTTGTGGCGCAACCATGTCGCGAGTTGCTGCTCACCGAGGATCTGCGCACCCGCGCGGCCGAGGTGGCCGCCGACAACGCCGCCGACGCCGCGTTGGTGGAGATGCTGGAAAAACTCGCCCAGGGCATCGCGGTCGAGGGTATGGAAGCGCTGCTGCCGGTGCTGCTTCCGCCGGAGGCGGCAGCGGAGCGTAACCACGCAGGCCCCTCGCTCATGCCCCATCGCCCCGGCCTGCAACTGCTCACCGATGTCGTGCCCGCCGGAACCCATGTGCTGCTGTGTGATCCGGAGAAGATCCGCACCCGCGCCGCCGATCTGGTGCGCACCGGTCAGGAATTCCTGGAGGCTTCCTGGACCGCGGCCTCGTTCGGCGCGGCGGCCCCGCTGGGCGCGCACGGTCTGGACCTGGCGGCCTCGGCCTACCGCAATCTGGATGTCATCCACGCCGACGCCGACGCCCGCGAACTGCCGTGGTGGACGCTGAGCCCGCTGTCCTCCGGCGATCCGGCCGAGGTGGTGCTGCCCGTCCGCGCCGCACCGGCCGCGCGCGGTTCCGAGGAACTGGTCGCCACGGTCTTCGCCTCGCTGCGCGCGCACGTCAGCACCGGTGTCGATGCGGCGTCCGCGGGGCCTTCCGTGGTTAGGCGGGCTGCCGCCTCCAGTCCCGACGCTACCGCCGGTGGCCGCGCGGTCATCGTGGTCGCCGGACACGGTACGGCGCAACGCATTCTGGAACGTCTCGCCGATGCCGAGGTTCCCGCGGCGACGCTCGAGCCCGGTGCGGAACCGGTGCGCGGGCTGGTCGGGGTGCTGTGCGGTTCGTTGCACGACGGTGTGGTCTTCGACGACGCGAAACTGGTCGTCATCGCCGAATCGGATCTGACCGGAAATCGCGTCACCGCCCCCGGCGAGGGTAAGAAGCTGCCCGCGCGGCGTCGCAACCAGGTCGATCCGCTGGCGCTGAATTCCGGCGATATGGTCGTGCACGATCAGCACGGCATCGGCCGTTTCGTGGAGATGATCGAGCGCACGATCGGCGGCGCGCGCCGGGAATACCTGGTCATCGAGTACGCGCCCAGTAAGCGTGGCCAGCCCGGCGATCGGCTGTTCGTGCCGATGGATTCGCTCGATCAGCTCTCCCGGTACGTCGGCGGCGAGATGCCGAGCCTGTCCAAACTCGGCGGTTCGGATTGGTCGAATACGAAACGCAAGGCGCGCAAGGCCGTTCGTGAGATCGCGACCGAACTCGTGCAGTTGTACGCGGCACGCCAGGCCGCTCCCGGACACGCCTTCGCCGCGGACAGCCCGTGGCAGCAGGAGATGGAGGACGCGTTCGCGTTCACCGAGACGCACGATCAGCTCACCGCCATCGCCGAGGTCAAGGCCGATATGGAGAAGGCCGTTCCGATGGACCGGGTGATCTGCGGCGACGTCGGCTACGGCAAGACCGAGATCGCGGTGCGCGCGGCGTTCAAAGCGGTGCAGGACGGCAAACAGGTCGCGGTGCTGGTGCCGACGACGCTGCTGGCACAGCAACATCTGCAGACCTTCGCCGAACGCGTCGCCGGATTCCCGGTAACGGTGAAGGGCCTGTCCCGCTTCACCGATCCGGCCGAATCGCGAGAAGTGCTGGACGGCATGACCACCGGCGAGGTCGACATCGTCGTCGGCACCCATCGCCTGTTGCAGACCGGTGTGCGGTGGAAGGATCTGGGCCTGGTCGTCATCGACGAGGAACAGCGTTTCGGCGTCGAGCACAAGGAGCACATCAAGGCGCTGCGCACGCACGTGGACATGTTGACCATGTCCGCGACGCCGATTCCGCGCACCCTGGAGATGAGCCTGGCCGGCATCCGCGAGATGTCGACCATTCTGACCCCGCCGGAGGAACGTCATCCGATCCTGACCTACGTCGGGGGTTACAACGACAAACAGGTCGCCGCAGCCATCCGCCGCGAGCTGCTGCGGGACGGCCAGGTGTTCTACGTGCACAACCGGGTATCCTCGATCGACAAGGCGGCCAAGCGAATTCGCGATCTGGTGCCGGAAGCCCGGGTGGCGATCGCGCACGGTCAGATGAACGAGGACACGCTCGAGCGCACCGTGCAGGGTTTCTGGGAGCGCGAGACCGATGTGCTGGTGTGCACCACCATCATCGAGACCGGTCTGGACATCTCCAATGCCAATACGTTGATCGTGGAACGCGCTGATGCACTGGGGCTTTCGCAGTTGCACCAGTTGCGTGGCCGGGTCGGGCGCAGCCGCGAGCGCGGTTACGCGTACTTCCTGTATCCGCCGGAGAAGCCGCTCACCGAGACCGCCTACGACCGGCTGGCCACCATCTCGCAGAATTCGGATCTGGGCGCGGGTATGGCCGTGGCGATGAAGGACCTCGAAATCCGCGGCGCCGGAAACGTTCTGGGCGCCGAACAGTCCGGACATGTCGCCGGTGTGGGCTTCGATCTGTACGTGCGGCTGGTCGGAGAGGCGGTGGAGGCGTATCGCGCCGCCGCCGACGGTCGTCCGATAGTCACCGACGAGGAGGTCAAGGAGGTGCGCATCGATCTTCCCGTGGACGCGCACATCCCGCCCGACTACATCTCCAGCGACCGCCTGCGGCTGGAGGCATATCGCAAACTCGCCGCGGCACAGGATGATGCGGCACTGGCCACGGTGGTGGAGGAACTCGTCGACCGATACGGGCCGCTGCCGGTGGAGGTCGGCCGGCTGGTTTCGGTCGCCAAGCTGCGACTGCTGTGTCGCGAGTACGGGCTCACCGAGGTCGGCGTCACCGGGACGACGCTCAAGATCTCGCCGATGCAACTTCCCGATTCCAAGCAGCTGCGCCTGAAGCGCCTCTACCCGACGGCCACCTACCGCCCGACCACCGGCATCGTGCAGTTGGCGCTGCCGCGGGTGCAGGACAGCGTCGGCGCGGCGCGCGTGCGCGACGTGCAACTGCTCCAGTTCATCGCCGACATGCTGCTCGCTCTGGACGGAAAGCCACAGGGCACAGTCGATCTCCGCGTCGCCACCGAGGTGTCGGCGGCGCGATGAGTGCTCCCGAATCCGATGCGATGGATCCGGCGCACACGGCCGATTCCGCACAGGTTGCGCACGGTCTGACCGAGGCCGTCGAGGTGATGGACCGGCTGTGGAGTTTCGGCGGTTGGGAGGTCACCCAGACGCACGATTCCCTGCGCCCGTACCTGCTCGAGGAGACCTACGAACTGCTCGACGCGATCCAGCAGGGCGATACGGCCACCATCAAGGAGGAACTCGGCGATCTGCTGCTGCAGGTCCTGTTCCATTCCCGAATCGCCGAGGCCGCAGGCGAATTCACCGTCGACGACGTGGCCGCGGCCCTGGTCGCCAAACTCGTGCACCGCAGCCCACACCTCCGCGACGTTCCGATCGATCCCGATGCCACCGTGGCGGAGAAGATCGCCGCCCAGGAAAAAGCCTGGGAGGAACGGAAATCCGCGGAAAAGTCCCGCCGCTCCTGCCTGGACGGCATAGCTATGGCCCAACCCGCCCTCGCCCTGGCGGAAAAGGTCCGCTCCCGCAGCGCCAAGGCGGGCCTGCCCGAAGACCTCGTCCCCGACCTGCTCCAGGTGATCCGTCTCGGCGGACCGGAGAGCGCCGAAGAACGCCTCCGCAAAACCACCCTGACTTTTGCCACGAGCATCCGCACCGCCGAAGACGCCGCCGAACATTCCCGCGGCCACCGCGCCGCGCTTTCCCCCGACGACTGGCACCGCTACTGGCCGCGCTGAGCGGATTCGGTGATGGCCCGATGTGGCCGGATCTGCGATGATCTCCGCATGAGCGCCCCGGACCAGCATCGTGGACTCCGACTGACCGCGGAGGAGTTCGTCGACGGAAAGGCAAACGGTCTCGGCGATATCGAGATCGTTCAGGGGCTGGTCATCCGGCTGATGGCCCAGAGCCCGCTGCACAGCCGTGTCGTTCGGCGCGTGGCCGGGATGTTGGAGGCAGCGCGACGTCCCGGTGGCCCGTGCATGGTGGTCGATTCCGATGTCGCGGCGCGATTCGCGGATTCGGAGTCCCCGGCCGAGGATCGGCGGTTGAACATCCGCTACCCCGATGTGTGGATCCGCGACTGTGAGCCCTATGACGTCAACTCGGTGCGTGAGCACATCCTGCTGGTGGTCGAGGTGACATCCGGATCGACCATCGACGTCGATATCAATGACAAGCGCATTCAGTATGCGGCGGCGGGGATTCCGATATATCTCATCGTCCGCCTCGATCAGAAGGAAGAGCGGATCGAGGAGATCGAGGAGTATCGGCTGGATTGGTCGGGACGGCGGTATCTGGTTCACACCGTGCATCGGCGGGTGTTGTTGCTGGATGATCCGGTGGAGGCGACCATTCCGTTCGATGCGTTGGAGCAGGCGTAGAACTAGTCAGTGGCGGCGAATGAGGTTGCGGGGGTCGGGGTTCGGTCGTTGGCAGTGCGGAAGCGGCCGGGGGAGAGACCGAATTGTCTGGTGAAGGCGTGAGAGAAGGCGTAGGGGGTGGCATAGCCGACCTGAGATGCGATGTCGGCCAGGGGATTTTCGGTGTCGCGCAACAGGACCGCGGCGCGGGTCATGCGCCACCAGGTGAGGTATCCCATCGGCGGCTGGCCTACCAGGGTGGTGAATCGGCGGGCGAGCGTGGCGCGGGAGACGCCGGTCTCGGCGGCCAGGCGGTCGATGGTCCAGGGCGCGGCGGGGTCGGTGTGCAGTGCGCGCAGAGCCGCGGCGGTGATCGGATCGGTCAGCGCGGCCGGCCACAGGCCGGTGCGGGATTCGGCCATCCACGCCCGGATCATGTAGATCAGCAGCAGGTCGAGCAGGCCGGGTACGGCGATGCACGAGCCGGGGCCGCGGCGGTCCAGTTCGAGTCCGAGCAGATCGATCGCGGAGCGCAGTTCGATCCGGTCGCCGATGCGGGTCGGCAGGTGAATCAGCTGCGGCAGTTCGGCGACGAGCGGGTGCTGCCCACGACGGTCGAGCTGGTACTTACCGCACAGAACCTCGAATTCGACAGTATTCGAGGGTATTTCGAGTGTTTGCTCATCACGCCATCGGTCGAACGGGACCGCGCGGGCCGCAGCGTGCTCGTCGAGGGGATGGTCGGCGAGGACATGTTCGGTTCCGTGCGCCAGCAGCACCGCATCGCCGGGACCCAGTAGAACCGGATCACTCGCATCGGGAAGTACCCAGCAGTTGCCCCGCAGGACGATGTGGAAACCCGCGCCGTCGTACGCGGCCAGGCGGGTCGACCAGCCGCGCTCGCGAGTGCGCAGTCGGCTCGACGACGGCTGCCCCAGGCGCATGGAGGCGATCGCGTCGCTCAGCACATCCATACGGTCATCATAGTGATGAAGCTCAGTGATGAGATGAATGCGTATCTTCGGGAGCCCGAAAAGCATTGAGAAGCTCACTCTACCCGCCATAGCCTGCAAAGATGGAAAGTTCACAGAGCATCGTGCTGGGCGATGTCGAAATCTTCCGAGTCATCGAATGGCGGGGTCCGTTGATGCCGGGCCCGGCCCTGCTGCCCGATACGACCGATCGGACCTGGCGGGACAACGCGGACTGGCTCGCGCCGGACCATTGGAACGCGGACACCGAACTCACCGTGGCCGCGATCCAGACGTGGGTGCTGCGCAGCGGCGGCCGGACGATCCTGATCGATACCGGTGTCGGCAACGATCGCGAGCGGCCCGGGCGAGAGCTGTTCCACCGGCGGCACACCGACTTCCCCGATCGCATGAAACGGGCCGGTGTGCATCCGGACGAGGTCGACATCGTGATCAACACCCATCTGCACGGCGATCACGTCGGCTGGAACACGCACGACGTCAACGGTGAATGGGTTCCGACCTTCCCCAACGCGCGCTACCTGATACCGGCGGCCGACGAGGCGTACTTCGGCCCCGGCAACAACTACGCCGCCGGTCGCCGCCCCGACGACGAATTCCTGTACAAGGACAGCATCGCTCCCGTCCATCGCGCAGGTCGGAGCATCCTGTGGGAGGACGCGTATCGCATCGACGAGAATCTCACCCTCGAGCCCGCCCCCGGTCACACCCCCGGTTCCTCGGTGGTCCGCCTGGCATCGGGCGGCGACCGCGCCGTCTTCGTCGGCGATATGGTGCACAGTCCCATGCAACTCCTGCGCCCGTCCTGTAGCAGCTGCCTGTGCCTGGACCCTCATGAAGCCGCGGTCACCCGCCGCCAGGTCGTCGAACGTGCCGCCGACGAAAGGGAATTGGTGATACCCGCCCATCTTGGCGGTTCCGGCGCGGTCGAAGTTCGCCGCGCTGGAACGGGTTTCGCGCTCGGTGAATGGGCGGCGACGAGCGAGCCGCGCTGAATCATTGAGTGCGGCAGTGAATTTCCGTGCTCAGATGAATGGCTTCCTCGTCGATCAGCGGCACGTACGCATCACTCGGCCCCTGGTTCGGCAATGGATCACGGGTCACGCACGGCCAGTCGAGTACTGCGGACCGGCGAGACTACTCGGCGGCGGGCCCGGTGATGCCGGACAGCACGTACTCGACGGCCTGTGCGGGGGAGTGCGCCCGGAACGACGAGTCCGGCACCGCGGTGCCACCACTGTCGAGGACTTGCCAGCCGCCGAGAGTGACCACGGGCGTACCCCGGTGGTGGGCGAGGGCGAATTCGGACAGGGTGCCCCAAGATCCGCCGATGACGATCACCGCGTCGGCGGAGGCGACCAGGATGGCATTGCGTGCCTCGCCCATATTCGTGCGGATCACCGCCGACAGCCCGGGGCAGGCCGTGGCCAGATCGTCGTCCGGGCGAATCCCGATGACGAGGCCACCGGCCTCGCTCGCGCCGGCGGCCACCGCCGCCATGACGCCGTCACCGCCCCCGCACAGTACGATCGCCCCGGCCTCGGCCAGCAATCTGCCGACGACCAGGGCATTCTCCGCCTCGGCATCGGTGCACTGCCGCGGACCGCAGACGGCGATCTGGGCCGCGGGCACGCGCTATCCCTCGGCGAGGTAACGCTCGACGCTGGCCACCTTCGAGGTCATGCCATCGCTCACCCCGGGACGCACATCGGCCTTGATCACCAGGCTGCAGCGGGAGGAGACGGCCATGACGGCGTCGGTGGCCTGTTTGATCACGGCCATGACCTCGTCCCACTCGCCTTCGACGGTGGTGTACATGGCGGTGGTCTCGTTGGGCAGGCCGCTGGCGCGCACGACGCGCACCGCCTCGGCGACCGCGCGTCCGACCTCCTCGCCGGACCCGATGGGCGTGATGGAGAAGGCGGCGATCACCGCCGGGCCTCGGCCATCGTGCGTAATGTGGCCACCCGGGATTCGAGATAGTGCAGTTCGGAATCGTCCAGCACCTGGCGCTGAATGCCGGTGGTGATGGCGAATGCGGACTGGTGGTGATCGTCGATGACGTCGACGTCGATGTCCACGGCCGTGTAATCCTCGGTGCCCGGCATCGGATCGGCGAGCACATACGCCCGGCCCCGCGCGCACAGCGCGACATTGCCGCCGCCGAGGATCAGCAGTGCCACCTCCGGGCGCGCCCGCAATCGAGCCAGGGAACCGCGATCGGACTTGAGGCTCAACAGAATTCGGCGATCTCCCGCGCGCACCGGCCAAGAGACGGGAATAGCGTGCGGAGCCGGGTCGGTCGTCACGAGAACCGCGATCGTATCCAGCGGCCACTCCGGCAGGGCGTCCAGTTCGGGGTGTTCGGTCGAGGACTCGTGACGTTCTCGGGCTCCGGTTACCATCTCTGCTCACCTCACGGTCGGCTATGCGGCGGGCTGTGCCACAGTTAGCAGTGTAAGGCGTTGCGCCGCATGACCGCTGGCCACGCGCACGGGCTGTGATCCCGATGTTTGCCTATCCTCGAATGCGGGTGATCGGTGTGTGCGCCGCCGTCACCCGCCGAACTTTCGCGACGATTTCGTTACCGCCGTGAAAAATGCGTTCGGACCTGCGCGGGTATGGATTGACTAATCGGTCTCGTTCGTTGCATCATTCGTAACAGTTCCTCGTCGAGTCGAGGTCTGGAGAGTTACCGGCCGATGGCCGCCCGGTGAAGTTCGCCGACGGTGCCAGGCGAACGGCAGAGCAATCAGCGACGCTCGGATGCGTCCGTCCGTGAGTGAGGTGAGAACGAATGGAATTGCGATCCTCTCGCCATCGGTTATGGGCAGCCTTTCCGAACAGTCTCACCGCGCCGGGGCGAATTCGGTTTCTTCCCTAGCGCTCAACGGTTCCGCTAGCCCTCCGCCGTCCAGGTGGAGGGCGCTGTGTGTTCGTAGTTCAGGGGTGTGGATGCCCGTATTCCGTCGATTCGGCGGCACGGGCCGATGTGGAAAACAGGAGATCGATGATGACGGAATTCGATGCAGTGGACGTGACCGGGTGGACCGATGGGCCCAGCGCGGTGCGCAATCTGTCGGTATCGGCCGCAGTGATCGACGATTTGCGTTATCTGCGTGGCGAATTCGCTGCGGCGGAGGTGCCGTATCTGTTGGTGCGCGATGCGGCGAGTCGGCCGGTGTTGGCCGTGGACTCGGCATATCGCACTGCGCTACGGCGAGTGCTGGGCGCCTCGATGATTGCCGGATTCTCCTGTAACGAATTGCGCCACAACGTGATCAGACTGGGTAGAGACGCCGACCCGGCGCATCACGTCGATATCGAGCTGTGGGATCACCACGGCGATACCGTCGAGTGTCCCCGCCCGAACGCGTTGACCCGCACGGTTTTCGACCTCGCCGACGTCACCCGCAGCACGGTCCTGCTGTTCGATACCAGCTGGCCGACCCTCGACGGCATGTTCGCGCCGCATCCCACCGACGTCGGCTTCGACATCGATATCGTCTACTCCTGGGTGGACGGCGCCGACCCCGAATTCCGTGCTCGCCGTGCGGGAATGATGGCCCAGGTCGTCGTCGGCGAGGGCGATGCCGCCGATGCTCGCATCCGCCAGATCGACGAGTTGCGATATGCGCTGCGCTCGGTGCACAAGAACGCGCCCTGGATTCGGCGTATCTTCATCGCCACCGACTCGCCCGTACCCGCCTGGCTGGCGCAGGATCCGAAGGTGACGATCGTGCGTGCGGTGGACCACTTCTCGGATACCGCCGGGCTGCCGGTGTTCAACTCGCACGCCGTCGAATGTCAGTTGCACCACATACAGGGCTTGTCCGAACACTTCCTGTACTCCAACGACGACATGTTCTTCGCCCGTCCGATCCGGCCCTCGATGTTCTTCACCCCGGCCGGGATCAGCCGGTTCATCGAGGCGGGTACGCGAGTCGGCCCCGGCGCCAACAACGAACGGCGCAGCGGATTCGAGAACGCGGCCCGGGTGAACCGGCAGTTGCTGGCCCGGCGGTTCGGGCCGCTGATCACCCGGCATCTGGAACATACGCCGGTTCCGTTGCGCCGCAGCGTATTGCACGAGATGGAACACGAGTTCGGCGCGGATTTCGCACGGACCCGGGCCAGCCGGTTCCGCGCGGCCACCGATATCTCGGTCACCAATTCGCTGTATCACTACTACGCCCTGTTCACCGGCCGGGCGGTACCGCAGGAGTCGGCGAAGATGCGTTACGTCGACACCACCAGCCACAGCGGCCTGAGCATCCTGCCCACCCTGTCCCGGCGCCGCAACGTGGACTTCTTCTGCCTCAACGACGGCAGTTTCCCGGAGGTCGCCGAAACCGAACGCGTCCGGGCGGTCTCGGAATTCCTGCAGGGCTACTTCCCGGACCCGGCCCCGTGGGAACTGATCACCGACGACGATCCGCTTGCCGCACTGGAACCCGGTGCGGCATAACTCGCAAGGCTCAGGGCACCGCTTCGCCGTCGACCTCCGGCGTCGCGGTGCGGCCGGGCAGGACGTGCGGGATGCGCCCGGCCTCCGGGATGACGATCCCGGCCTCGCGTAATCGCCGCGCTGCCTCCTCGGGGGTGGCCGGTCGTCCGACGGTCGGCCCGTGGTCGAGCGGGACCACCGAATGCACGACCGTATCCGGGTATACATGCACGTAGTTGAAACTCTGCGCACCATCGCGGCCGCGCTGACCGCCGTCGGTCACGGCCAGGTCCTGGCTGTAGCAGGCCGAGGACGCCACCGACACCGGGATTCCGGCGAACGTCGCGGTGGTCGAGAAGTGCAGGTGTCCGGCGAGAATGGCGCGCACATCGGTGCCGCGCAGCACCTCGGCAAGGCGGCGCTGGTCGCGCAGCTCCACCGTGACGGCCAGATCCTGAATGCACGGCACCGGCGGGTGATGCATGGCCAGGATACTGCCGAACGGTGCGGGCTCGGCCAGAACCGAACGCAGCCAAGCCAATTGGGCGTCGGTGAGCTCACCGTAGTGCTCACCCGGCACCGTCGAGTCCAGCACGATTATGCGCAGCCCGTCCACGACGTGCACCCGATCCAGGGGTTCGGCCGAACCGGACTCGTCGAGCAAGCGCTCGCGCAGTGCGGCTCGGTCGTCGTGATTTCCCGGCACCCACACCACGGGTGCGCCGAGTTGCTCGGCGAGCGGGTCGACCAGTGCGCGCAGCCGGTCGTAGGCGTCCGGCTCACCCTGATCGGTCAGATCTCCGGTGAAGACGATCGCGGCGGGAGTGATCCGGCTGGCCTCGGCCTGGGCGAGCAGTCCGCGCAACCGCTCGACCGCGTCTACCGCACCGTAGAGCGCACCGTCGCCGACCAGATGGGTATCGCTGAAATGGAACAGAATGTGGTCCGGTCGCGGATATTCCGCGACTCTGCTGCTGGGCACCGGACTCCTCCCCGCGCTTGCTCGCCGTCGTGACGGGCACTGTGGCTTCGTCCTCGTTGCCGAGAATAGCGAAACCCGTCCACTCCACAGTGCCCGTGGCCGATGACGACATGCTTACGCGCGGATGAGAACTTCGACTCAGCCGTGCCCCGGAAGGCTATCGGCCAGCAGCCGAGGCTCGGCCTGTTCACGCCTGTCCAGATGCGCGAAGTACCGGCGCAGCATCAGCCCGGCGGTCGTCGCGAGACCCGCGGTCAGGCCCCACCAGACCCCCGTCGCACCCAGTCGCAGCGGGAAGGCGAGCAGCAGCGCTGTGGGCAATCCCACAATCCAGTAGCCGATCAGCGACAGCCGGAATCCCGCCTTGGTATCGGTCATCCCGCGCAGCAGACCGTTGCCGATGTTCTGCGCCGCATCGAAGAATTGCAGCACGATCGCGATCAGCAGCAGGGTGTGCGCGAGATGGATGGTGGCGTGATCACGGCTGGTCAGGAACGGGCGCAGCACGATATCCGGCATGACGACGTACAGCACGCCCACCAGCGCCGCGACCACCGCCGCATGCCGCAGCGCCAGCCAGGCCAGCGTGCGGGCGAGCCGGTACTCCGCACGTGCCGCGCTCCGGCTGACCAGGATCGATGCGCCGTGCGAGAGCCCCACCGCGACCTGGAACACGATGTACACCAGCTGATAGACCACATTGTGCGCGGCCAGCGCGGCCGGGCCGAGGGTGCCCATCACCAGCGCCAGTACCGAGAACAGGCCCGCCTCCGAGCCGTAGGTCAGCGCGATCGGCGTGCCGAGACGCAATTCCGCCACGACGGTCGCCCGGCGCACCGGCCACGGCCGCAGCGGCAGCGTCGCGCCGAGTTCGTCGTCGTGGTGCACCATCAGCCAGAACGCCACGAACATGAGCAGGAACACCAGTGCGGTGGCCACCCCGATGCCGGTCAGACCCATCGCCGGAATGCCCGCCCAGCCGTGCATGAAGGCCAGGGCCGCAACGAGATTCAGCGCGACCGAGCCGAGCGTCACCAAGAGCAGCGCCTGCGGGCGGCGCATGCCGACGGTGTATTGCCGGATCACCTGGAACCACAGGCACGGCAGCAGTCCGGGCGCGAGCGCCACCATCATCGGCCGCGCCTGTGCGAGTACCGCCTCGTCCTGGCCGAGCCGGCGCAGCGCCCAGCCGAGGCCGATCAGCACCAGTCCGCCCAGAATGCCCGCGACGGTCGAGATCAGCAGGCTCGCGCGGACCACTTCGCGGATCTCGTTGTCCGCCAAGGCATTTCGCTTCTCCGCCCGGCCCGCGACCGTGGCGACCCGATTACCGGTCGCGGTGATCAGCCCGACGCACATGGTGCGAATCTGATTGAACAACACCAATGCCAGCCCACCGGCGGCGACCTGATCCACGCCGAGTGAGCCCATCAGGGCGATATTGGTGGTCGACACCGCGACCTGGGCCAGCTGCGTCATGGCGATCGGCGTGGCGAGCGCGGTCAGCTGCCGACCGTCCGGTCGCACCGTCGTATTGCTCATCGTGCCGCCCCGCTGGTCATCGCGCGCCCACCAGGTTCTCCGTGGCGGCGGGCGCGTAGCGGTTCAGCATGGCCAGTACCTCGGCCTCGGCCGATTCGTCCAGCAGATCGCGGTCGCTCATCCAGGCATCGTCGAAGACCGTGTCCAGGTACTTCTCGCCGCCGTCGCACACGATGGTGACCACCGTCGAGCCCGGCGGGAACTCCTCGAGCCGGGTCAGCGCGGCGTGCACCGAGCCGCCCGCCGAGCCGCCGATCATGAGCCCGAGCTTGCGCGCGACGGCGCGCGCGGTGGCGAAGGCGGCCACATCGGAGACCTTCAGGCCCTCGTCGAGCAGCGAATAATCCACTGCGGTGCCGATCGTCGCACCCGGCGGGGTGCCGGTGCCGGACTGCCAATACGGGCCGCCCGGCCCGCCGAAAGCGATCGACCCCTCCGGCTCCACGCCGATCACCCGCGCGGGGCGGCCCAGTTCGCGCAGTCGCCGCGCGGTGCCGAACAGCGACCCGCCGGTGCCGACCGCCGACAGCAGGATGTCGACCCGCTCCAGATCATCCAGCAACTCATCGGCAACCGCATGGTAACCCAGGGCGTTGGCGGCATTGTTGTGTTGTTCGGTGAAGTACGCGTCGGGCCGGGCGGCGGCCATCTTCTCGGCGAGGTCCTCCCTCGCCGAGGTCGCGAGAGTGTCGTCGCCGTCGTCGGCGACGTAGACGAGCTCGGTTCCCATGGCTTGCATCGCGCGCAACTTGTCCTTGCAGGCGTGGTGGTCGACGACCGCGGTGAAGCGATACCCGCGTTCGGCGGCCACTACCGCCAGTCCGAGTCCGGTATTTCCCGATGTGGACTCGATAATATGACCGCCATCACTCAGCAAACCCCGACGCTCGGCGTCGAGCACCATTTCGCGCGCCATCCGGATCTTGGCCGCCCCGGTCGGGTTGAACTGCTCGAGCTTGAGTAACAGCCGGGTACCGGCCGGGGTCGCGGCCAGTTCGAACAGCGGTGTGTTGCCGATCAGGTCCGTCACCCGTGTGACGAGCGGCATTCGGGTCTCCTCGGTCCAGAGTGCGGTGAAATGACAGTGCGAAGGGTGTGCCGGACGCTCATCGAGCGTCGAGCGTCCAGCGGAACCGCCCGCCGGATATGCTGTGTAGCAACACTTTCGGTGGTATTGGTAGCTGGTGGAACGCCGACTCGTTCGAATCCATCTGGTAGCCGGCGGTGTTGGGGTAGACGAGCAGATCGTCGATCTCGGCGGCGCGGGGCAGCGGGATGCGCCGCCAGCTGAGCATGTCGGACTCCAGGCAGGTGGCCGCGCCGACGCTCGCTGGTGTCGGGGCGCCCGGCCGGGTGGGCCACAGCGCCGGATCGGGCAGGTATTCGCTGTCGAACCATTGCTCGGACAGGCTCAGGCTGGTCCCGTCGACGGTGAGCAACTGATACGAGTCACCATGCGCGGTACGGGTTTTCACGCCCTGCACCCGGAAGACGCTGCTACCGGCCCGGTCGAGCAGGGCGCGTCCGGGCTCGATGGCGAGCCGGATCTCGTTCTCGCGCAGGCGCTGTGCCAGGTCCCCGTGCCGCAGGATCACGCGCAGCATGTCCGGACCGGGACAGTCGGTGTGATACGGGTAATAGGAGTCGAACCGCTTGTCCGCGTGGAATCGCCGCGAGTCCGGGTCGGCCAGGAAATCCCGCCAGGTTCGTTCGCTCAGATAGTCCACCGCGAATCCGCCGCCGATGGAGATGGTCATCGCGCGATGGCCCTGTTCGCGTGCGGCCAGGCACCGGTCGATCAGTGCGTCGGCCAGCTCCGCACGGGCGACCGGATCGTAACCGGACAGGTGAAAACTGAAGCCCGTGATAGTGATCGGTCCGAGATCGACGCGGCGCAACGCTCCGTCGAGTTCGGTCTCGGTCATGCCGAAGCGGCTGGTCGATCCCGGCGGCAGCATTCGCAGCAGCACCCGGGCGGGCAGGCCCGTGCGCACCAGTCCGTCCAGCTCGTCCGGTGCGTCGACGGCGATGAGCGCGCCGTGCCGCGCGGCCAGCCACAGCAGCTCCGGCGACTTCGCCGGGCCGGTCACCATCAGATCCTCGCCCCGGATGCCCTGCGCCAGTGCGGAACTCAGCTCACCGGCACTCGAGACATCGACTCCCGCGGCGTGTTCGGCACATGCGCGGACCGCGCAGGACGCCTTGTTCGCCTTCTTGCCATAGTAGATCGCGCCGTCCACACCGGCCTGCGCGAACGCCGCCTGAAACCCGTCGATATTGTCGCCGACCCGTGCGGGATACATCACGTGGAACGGACCGCCGACGGCGAATGCGATGTCCCGCAGCAGATCCGGGTCCGCCAGCAGGCGCAGTTCCCATTCGTCGCGATGGGCGGGCATCGCCGGAGCGGCGATCGGGCTCGCGCGCACCGACTCGGCCTCCGCCGCATCCGGCCGGAATCCGGTCGGCGCAGGAGCGCCGATGCTCAGTCCCACAGGGACACCTCCGTACCGCGTCCGTCGGCGATCGCGCGCTCGGCGAGGGCGTGCGCGACGGCGATATCGGTGAGCACCAGACCGCTGTTGTAGACGAAGATGTGCTCGTCGTCTCGGGTGCGGCCCTCGACACGGCGGCTCAGGATCTGCGGCAGCTCGGCGTCGACGCCGCGCAACCGTCCGTCCGGTCCCGCCATATCGGTTCCGGTGAGCGACATCTGCTGTGCGCTGGTCGCGATCACGCGATCGGCGTCCACCAGTGTGGAGGGTGCCAGGCCGTAGCCGACCAGCACCACCGTGGAACCCGGTGCCAGATCGCTGGATTCGAGTGCGACCGAGGTGCCCGGACCCGCCGTGGCCAGCACCACATCGGCGGTGCGGGCGGCCTCGCGCGGATCGGCCACATCCTTCAGTTCCAGGTGCGGATTGTGGGCGGCGAGGTACTCGTGCACCGCCTTCAATCCTTCCGGATGAGTGCCGTACAGCATCAGCTTGTCCAGCTGCGGGTTCGCGGCGAGCAAGTGCGGCAACGCATTACGGCCCTGGGTGCCGGTGCCGATCAGCAGTACGCTGCGCGCGCCCGGCCGCAGCGTCTCCCGCACCAGCAGCGAGGAGACCGCGGGGGTGCGCAACGCGCCGACCCGGGCACAGTCCATCATCGCGATCGGCATACCGGTCGCGTCGTCGTACAGGGTGATGGTGGTGTAGTAGCGCTTGGTGCTGCGGTCGTGGCTGGGGTCGAACTTGTACGAGGTCTTCATCGCGACCACGCGGCGCCGGCCGTCCCGGCCCAACATGGCGTACGCCACCGACCAGCCGTCCGGATGAGCCACGCTGAGCTTGCGCGGATTATCCGAATCCCCGGCTGCCAGAGCCAGATACGCCTCCTCGACCGCGCGCACCACCGCGACGGGCGTGATCGGAACGTCTGCTAGGTCGCTGCGGCTGAGCACACGCAGCGGTGTGGTTCGGGTACTCACGGCAATCCTCGGTTCACTGGTCTTCTGCGGCCTCTGTCTGCCCGTGGACGCGTGCCCCACGGGCGCCGGTCCTCCCGTCGAACGGGGTGACCGTATGTTGTCCGTAGCCATTTTCCGCCGACTCGGCGGCCGGGCGATCGCGCGCCAGGCGCACGTTCACCCGTTTGAGCCAGCGATCGGTGCCGTCGTAGCGCGGAGTGAACGGCACCCGGCCGTGCACCACGACGTCGTTGTCGACCAGCAGCAACTCGCCCGGGTCCAGAATGGTTGTGTGACAGACCCTTTCGAGCTCCGCGCCGAGGTGTTCGTAGGCGCTGCGGAAATCCTCGTCGGCGTCGTCGAGCGGGGTGTAGGCCGGGTCGTAGCGCAGTGTGGGACGCGATTCGTCACCGCCGACGGTGGCGACCGGCGCGGCGGGGTAACGGTGAAAGTCGTTGCCGTAGGACACATCCGGCAGGATCGGCAGGCGCGGGCGGGCGAGCCGCTGACGCTGTTCGCGGCTCAGGCGCACCTGGCGGACCGAGGACACCGTCGTGCCGACCCGGTCCGGATTGCGCAGGCATCCCAGCATGAGCAGATGTGCCCGCTGGGGGTGGAACGCGTCCTCGGTGTGCGGGCACAGCAGGGTGGTACTGCTCGCGCCGGACTGCTCGTGCTCGTGGCCGGGGGACGGGAGGATGTTGTTGATCAGCCGGCCGCCCTGCTGCCCGTGCCAGCCGAACGGCTCGCCCGCGCTGCGGGCCAGCAGCAACATGGTGATGTCCAGCCGGAACGACGCCCGGCCGCGGCCGGGGTCGCTGCTCCAGGCCGCGGCCTCGCGCCAGTCCCGCGGGGTCGGGCCGAGATCGTCCTCGAGCAGCGGTAATCCGGTGAGTACGGCGGCTCCGGCGCGGGTCGCGGGCGGGTGCAGGGCGCTGTGCACGGACTCGGGCAGCTCGGCGGCGCGCGCGTCGACGAGATCGATCAATCGCGGATCGGTGAGGGTGCGGCACGCCGCTGCGGTCACGTTCGGCAGCGATCGGAATGTGACGGCGATCTCAGTCGCGGCGATGCGCACGGCGTGCGCCGCGGGCGCGGTGAGCGCGCGGCGCTCGATCTGATCATCGGAGCGACGATGGGGCGCGGTGTCGACGGGGTGGCGCGGGTTACGTTCGCAAAGAACGTGATTCACCAGGGATTCCCTTCTGCGAGACATAGTGAAGCATCAGGAGGACCACTCGTCTGCGAAGGTAGTCGCTTCAACCTTATTAAGCAAGCCTTACCTAATTCATATCGGCAAAGATAGCTATCGGGCATTGCGACAAACAGGGATCACCGTAGCGGATCGGTGTCCGAATCCACGCATCTGGATGATGGTGGGGTGCGTAGTGCGGGGACCGGTGGTCACGTCGTTCCAGCTACCGGCGTCGGCGTGTTCGCCCTCGTCGCGGCGCTGCTCGTGCTGTGCGGATGCGGCCTGGGCGAACACCTTCCGCCGATTCCGGACGGGATTCCGCCCGGTCCGGGTGCGGCGGTTCCGGCGATCGATCTCGACGCGCCCGGACGCAGCGCCGCGCAGTTGCACGGCTGGGCCGCGGATCGGTCCGACGCGCTGAAAATCCCCGTGATCGCCCTGGAGGCATACGGTTACGCCGCGGCCGTGCTGGCCCGTTCGCGGCCGGACTGCGGAATCGGCTGGACCACCGTGGCCGCGATCGCGTACGTGGAGAGCCGGCACGGCAGCCACGGCGGCGCGCACATCGCGTCCGACGGCCGGGTCGCACCGCCCATCCGCGGTATCCCATTGGACGGATCACCAGGCGTGGCAAGGATTCTCGACGAGGCGGCCACCGCGCGCACGGGCAGTCCGGTGTACGTGCGCGCGATGGGCCCGTTCCAATTCCTGCCCGAGACCTGGCAGCGCTGGGGCGTCGACGCCAACGGCGACGGCGTCGCCGATCCGGACAGTATCGATGACGCCTCTCTGACCGCCGCGCGCTACCTGTGCGCCAGCGGCGGCAACCTCACCGCCGCCGCGGGCTGGCAGCGGGCCCTGCTGACCTACAACCAGTCCACCGCGTACATGGCCGAGGTCCGCCGCGACGCAGCCGCCTACGGGATAGGCAGACGGCCGTAATATCTGCCTCCGCTTCGCT
>NZ_BDCC01000025.1 GCF_001613305.1 Nocardia vaccinii NBRC 15922 | reverse complement strand
CCCCGCAACACAAATCTCGCCGCACCGACCGATCCGCTCGGCGCAACGACTGATTTCGCACGCACATGGGTAACTCCCCGGGCACCCCCGAAACCCGACCCGCTCCCAACCGCCGGCCCGACGCCCGAGCCGCCGACCACCCAACGACACGCTGAAATCGCGGGGAGACGGGGGTGCAATCGCGGGGAGACGGGGGTGCGAGGCGGTACAGAGTGGCGGATTGCGGGCCTTGCATGCGAGGATCTACGCGCATGCCGTGGCGCAGCGGCGGGTTCGTGGATCCGCCGGTGTGGCAATCCGCCGTAGTGTAATGGCAGCACCACTGATTTTGGTTCAGTTAGTCCAGGTTCGAGTCCTGGCGGCGGAGCTCGGGAGCGCGGTGACTATGGTGATCCGCGCCCGACACATCACGGTGCGCTACCGATGAGACATCCGATACTGACGACGACACCCGACGACGCCAGCCGAGGGAGATCCATGCCACAGCAGACCGCCGTCGTCGTTCTCGCTGCCGGAGCCGGAACTCGAATGCGGTCCAAGACACCCAAGGTGCTGCACTCGATGGCCGGACGCAGCATGCTCGCACACGCGCTGCATGCCGCCGACGAGATCGACCCGACCTACCTCGTCGCCGTCATCGGCCACGACCGTGAGCAGGTCGGCGCCGCGGTGAATGCCGTTGCGGCGGAACTGAATCGGAAAATCGTCCCGGCAATCCAGGAACAGCAGCTCGGCACCGGGCACGCCGTGCAGTGCGCACTGGAGACGCTGCCGGAGGACTTCACCGGTGATCTGCTCGTCACCTCCGCCGACGTGCCGCTGCTGGACGGGCACACCCTCTCGGCCCTGCTCGACGAACATCGCAGCTACACCGAACGCTCCGCGGTCACCGTGCTGACGTTCGAGCCCGAGGATCCGAACGGATACGGCCGCATCGTCCGCGACGAGAAGGGCCGGGTGCTCGGGATCGTCGAGCATGCCGACGCTACTCCGGAACAGGCCGCGATCAGCGAGGTCAACTCGGGCGTGTACGTCTTCGACGCCAGCGTGCTCCGGGTCATGATCGGTCGGCTCACCACCGCCAACGCCCAGCACGAGCTGTACCTGACCGATGTGCTCGAGCTCGCCCGCGAGGCCGGACATCCGGTGCACGGCGCGCGGTTGATCGATGCGCACAAGGTGACCGGCGTCAACGACCGGGTGCAGATGGCCGCGGCGGCCCGGACTCTGAACCGCTACATCCTCGAACGGCATATGCGCGCCGGCGTCACCATCATCGATCCGGCCACCACCTGGGTCGACGCCGGCGTGCGGATCGGCCGCGACGCGGTGCTACGGCCCGGGGTGCAGTTGATGGGCAACACCGTCGTCGGCGAGGACGCCGAGGTCGGCCCGGACAGCACGCTCACCGATGTGATCGTCGGCGACGGCGCGCGCGTGGTGCGCACGCACGGCGAGGGGGCGACCATCGGCCCCTCGGCCACCATCGGCCCCTTCGCCTATCTGCGGCCCGGCACCATCGTCGGGATTTCCGGCAAGCTCGGCGCATTCGTGGAGACCAAGAACGCCTCGATCGGCGCCTACAGCAAGGTGCCGCATCTGACCTACGTCGGCGACGCGACGATCGGCGAGTACAGCAACATCGGCGCGTCCAGCGTGTTCGTCAACTACGACGGCGTCGACAAACATCACACCACCATCGGCTCACACGTCCGGACCGGCAGCGACACCATGTTCATCGCCCCGGTCACGGTGGGTGACGGAGCCTATTCGGCGGCGGGTACTGTGCTGCGTAGAAACGTTCCGCCCGGCGCTCTGGCCGTGTCTGGCGGTGCGCAGCGCAATATCGAGGGCTGGGTGCAGCGGAAACGTCCAGGGACCGCATCAGCACAGGCCGCGGCCGAGGCGATCGAGGCCGCAGACACAGCGAGTCAAGCAACCGAGCAAAAGGATGGCAACAGAGAGTGACCGCGTTCTCGACCGATAACCAGAAGAACCTGATGCTGTTCTCGGGGCGCGCTCACCCCGAGCTGGCCGAGCAGGTCGCGAAGGAGCTGGACGTCTCCATCACCCCGCAAACGGCTCGCGACTTCGCCAACGGCGAGATCTTCGTCCGGTTCGAGGAATCCGTGCGCGGCTCGGACGCCTTTGTGCTGCAAAGCTTTCCGGCCCCTCTGAACGAGTGGCTGATGGAGCACCTGATCATGATCGACGCGCTCAAGCGCGGGTCGGCCAAGCGGATCACCTCGGTGCTGCCGTTCTACCCGTACGCGCGGCAGGACAAGAAGCACCGCGGCCGCGAGCCCATCTCCGCGCGCCTGGTCGCGGATATGCTCAAGACCGCCGGTGCGGACCGCATCATCACCGTCGATCTGCACACCGATCAGATCCAGGGCTTCTTCGACGGCCCGGTGGACCACATGCACGCGCTGGTGCAGCTGTCGGAGTACGTGCGCACCCACTACTCCACCGAGAACGTCACCGTCGTCTCCCCCGACGCGGGCCGGGTCAAGGTCGCCGAGAAGTGGGCCGACTCGCTCAGCGGCGCGCCGGTCGCATTCATCCACAAGACCCGCGACCCGCTGGTTCCCAACCAGGTCAAGTCGCACCGGCCGGTGGGTGAGGTCGAGGGCCGCACCTGCATCCTGATCGACGACATGATCGACACGGGTGGCACCATCGCCGAGGCCGTACGCGTCCTGCGCGAGGCCGGTGCGGGCGATGTCGTCATCGCCGCCACCCACGGGGTGCTGTCCCACCCGGCTGCCGAGCGGTTGTCCTCCTGCGGCGCGAAGGAAGTGATCGTCACCAATACGCTGCCGATCACCGAGGACAAGAAGTTCCCGTCATTGACGGTGTTGTCGATTGCTCCATTGCTGGCGCGGACCATTCGCGAGGTTTTCGAGAATGGGTCGGTAACCGGGCTGTTCAACGGGAACGCTTGAGCTGTGTTTTTGGCCTCCGCTTCGCTACGGCTGTTTTCGGCGCGCTTCATGGCTCGTCGTTCACCCCTCGAGACTCGGCCTTCGGCCATGCGCTTCGAGAGCTGAACGACGAGCCCGCGCCGAAAACCTCGGAGCTGGCGTGCTGAACCTTTCGCTTCGCGGGCGGCTCCCAGCGAAACGGAGATGCTTCGCCGCTGGGCACGTTACGAAGTGGCCCGGCTGAGGAGTGGCCTCACCTCTTCGGCGGGGTCGCCTGCGGCATCGTGGGTCATACTCCGCGGGCCGGGCCTGCTTGTTGTTGGTAAGGGATGCTGTCTCGGCGTTCTATCCGAGGGCGATCGGCGGTAGCGTTGGGCTATCAGCCATGGTGGCTTGCGGTGGAGAGGCGGTGTGCCATGACCACGGCATCGGGACCGGATCAGGAGCGGGATGCGCTGGTCGAGGAGGTGCTGGACATGAACGAGGACGAAGTGGACCTCGACTACGACCTCGGGGACGACGAGCAGGCCGACGAGGTGCGCGATTACCAGCGGTACATCGCCGATCCGCCGGCCAATCTGATCATCGACTATCACGAGGACGGCGGACGGCAAGGGATCTCCCGCGATCTCGATCAGTCCTGGACCCGGCGGCGGCACCGGGACGAGGAACGCGCCGAGGACGATCGACCGGCCGAACTCGCGGCGATGGAAGTGGTCGAAGAACCAGGTGACTGAGCCGGTCACCGCGCGCGGATGGTCCTGTCGTGGTAACCACTACGTACAGACGATCACCGATAGCGAGGGGATGCGGCGTGGGAACGGAATCCGACAATCCCGACGCCAGCTGGCAGTACCCGGGCGGCCACCGGCCCGAGCGCCCCGGCTCCCCCGAGGACGAAGCGGTCGGAACCTGGAAACGCCTCGGCCCTGATCCCGTTCCGCCACACCGTGTTCCGACCTCATCGCCGATGCACCCGGTCGCCGGGCTGTTCTCCGCGATCGCCTTCGTCTGCGCCGGGCTCACCCTGCTGTCCTGCCTCTGGCTGCTCGGTCCGATCGGTGCGATCCTGGGCGCGGTGGGGCATGTGCGCGGCGAACGTCTCGGAAAATGGGCCGGTATGGCCTCGATCCTGGCCACGGTGGTGAGCCTGGCCGTGTACCACTTCGCCCCGCGAGATCTGACCCTCGACGGGTCGCGCTAAGTTGACACCATGAGCCGATTCATCGGGTTCCCGCTGGCCGGACTCGACTTCTACGAGGATCTGGAAGCCGACAATTCGAAGGCGTTCTGGACCGCGCACAAGCACATCTACGATTCAGCGGTCCGCGAGCCGATGGCCGCGCTGGTGGCCGAATTGGAGAAAGACTTCGGCCCGGCCAAGATCTTCCGGCCCTACCGCGACGTGCGCTTCGCCAAGGACAAGACGCCCTACAAGAACCACCAGGGCGCGGTGGCGCACGTCGCCCCGGGCGCGGGGTGGTACGTACAGATCGGCGCCCCGGGACTTTTCGTCGCGGGCGGTTTGTATTCCGCGTCCCCGGAACAACTTTCGCGGCTGCGCGGCACCATCGACGACGAGGTTCGCGGGCCCGAACTCGAAGGCATCCTCGCCGCGCTGACCGCCGCCGGGTACACCGTCGGCGGCGACCGCCTCAAAACCCGTCCCAAGGGCTATCCGGCCGACCACCCCCGCATCGACCTGCTGCGACACAGATCCCTCGTCGTCAGCCGCGAGTTCGGCGCACCCTCCTGGCTGGAGACGCCACGCGCCGCCAAACATATCCGCGGTTCCTGGGAGGCGATGCGCCCGGTCGTGGAATGGCTTGCGGCCGTGGTCGGTTGAGCGTGCGAGGTCACGCCCGGGTGCGTTGCGCGGGACGACGGACGCCCAGGCCCAGACGTTTCAGGGCGTAGGAATCCAGTTCGCTCAGCATCCCGTTCAGGATCAGGGTCATCACCACCAGGATGATCAGCCCGGCGAACTCCCCGGCGGCATCCAGTGCCATCGCGGAATTGAACAATTCGTGGCCCACACCCTTGGACGAGGCGATGAACTCCCCGCCGATGACGCCGAGAATGGCCAGCGGGCCACCCGCCTTCAGCGCGGCGAAGAACGGCGAGGCGAGCGTCGGAATCGTCACATGGAAGAGCACATGGTATTTGCGCCCGCCCATCATCTGAATTCCCTGTACGAGTTCGTGATCGGTCTGCCGCAGCCCCAGATAGAGGTTGTAGAACATCACGAAAGCCACACCCATGGCGGCGATGGTGATCTTCGACCAGGCGCCGATTCCGAAGAACAGCATGAACAGCGGGGCAAGCGCGATCTTGGGAATGCCGTTGATCGCCGCCATCAGCGGTTCGAGCACCCGGCCGGCCGTCTTGAAAGAGCCGAGCACCAAACCCAGCACGGTGCCGAGTGCGATTCCGAGACCGAAACCCACCACCACCTCGACGGTGGTCGCCCAGATATCGGTCCATCCCTTCGAGGAGATCAGGAGATTCCACAGCGATACCGCCACCTGGGTCGGCCGGCTGATCGCGTAATCCGGAATCAGCCGCCCACTCACCAACTGCCACACCGCCAGGAATGCGGCGATCACCACGATGCGCGTGGCCACGACCGTGCCATTGCTCCATCCCGCGCCTTTCGTCCGCTTTCGCGCCGGTACGACGGTTTCGGCTTTTCTCGTCTTCTGTTCGATATTCTCCGCGGTTACCATTTCGGTTCCTTCCGGGTCCACCCTGAACGTCATTGCGGCAGATACTCGTTCGTCCAGTTGGAGTGGGTGATCTTCGTTCCCTCGGGAAGCGCACTCTCGGCATCGAGGAATGCCATGGTGGTTTTCCATCCGGAATCGTTCATGGTGTTGCTCTCGGGCCAATCGACCTGCCGCAGACTGCGTAGCAGCACCGCGTCGGGGATGCCGGTCAGAACTTTCTTCGCGACACCCAGCGACTCGTTCTCGTGCGCATGCATGTACTGCGTGGCCTGCTGGATGGCGCCGACGAACTTCCGCACGATGTCGGTGTGCGACTGGACGTAGCTCTGCCGGGCCACCACGATCTGGCCGTATCCGGTCTTCGGAATCGACCACGCCGGAACGGTTTCCGGACTCGCCACGACGACGCCGTCACCGGCTGCCTGGACCGCCAGCGGAATCGGCTCGGAGGTGACGAACCAGTCGATCTGGTTGTTGTTCAGCGCCGCCTTGTCCGCGGCCGGACTGGGCAACATCACATAGCGAGCGCTGGACGGCTGAACACCATAGGCGCGCATGAAGATTCCGGCCTGCCCCTTGGTCGTGGCCGAACTCGCCCCGCCGGTCGAACCGATCAGCGCCTTGGCCACCGTCGCGGGCGGAGTCCGCTCGGTCAACCCGTGCGCCTGGGCGAACTTCTTGCTCACGATGAGACCGATCGGGTTGCCCACCGCGTTCATCGACACCCCGACCTCGGGGATCTTGCGGCCGACGGCGGTCAGGAAGTCGGTCGGGCTGTCGTTGTAGAACTGCACCGAATCCGATTCCAGCGCCGCCGCGCCGATCGAGGCCGTCAACGTCACGAATTCGACGTCGAGACCGGCGGCGCGGAAGTAGCCGTTGGCATCGGCCACATGCAGCTGCGTGTCGAAGATGCTTCCCCCGACACCGACGGATACCGTTGTGCGCCCGTCGGAATCGTCGCCGCACGCGGTCACCAGCGCCGCGCCGAGGACCAGAACCGCCGCGAGCACACCGAGCCGAATGCACCGCGCCACTGTCGAATTGCGCATCACACTCAGCCACCGAGGCGCGAGGGCGGCGACTTCTGGGGCTGGATCGGCGGGGTGGACATGAACCTGCTGGGCTACAGCATCGCCGGACTGTTCGTCCTGACCTGGGTTGCCTCCGCGCTGATCTGGCGCTTCGCCGGTATCGAGCAGAAGTGTTCCGCCCCAACCGATTACGCCGCAACGTCGGACTGATGCCGAACTAGCAGCTGTCGGCGTGCGAGGAATCGCCCGGCACCGCGAAATTCAGCTGCAGCGCCCGCCGGACCGCGGACAGATGGTGCCGCATGGCCGCCGCGGCCGCCTCGGGGTTGTGCGTGACGATCGAGGCGAGGATCGCCTCGTGCTCCTTGACGGACTCGAGCCGCGGATTCGTGCGGTCGGCATTGCTGTACTGGCGCAGTACGAGCGGATACAGCAGGCTGTCCACGAATCTGGTGAGAGTGGACTGCCGCGCCGCCTGCCGGATCTGTTCGTGGAACCTGTGATTGAGTCGCACGTATTCGTCACGCCCGCCGGGCTTCTGGTGATCCCACATGCGTCGGCAGGTTTCGGTCATCGCGGCGATGTCGGCGTCGGTCGCACGTTCTGCGGCCTTGGCCGCCAGGGCCGCTTCGAGCACCGCACGCGTCTCCAGGATCTCGACGGCCTCGTCCACCGTGAACGAGCGGGTCCGGGCACCGCGGTTCACCTCGGTGGTGACGTACCCCTCCTGCGCGAGCCGCGCGATCACCGACCGGACCGTACCGCGCGAAACCCCGAGCTGCGTGGTGAGTTCCGATTCGGTGAGGCGGGAGTCCGGCGCGTAGTGTCCGGACAGGATCAGCGTGCGCAGATCCTGATACGCCTGCGCGGTCCGGTTGGCGACCGAATCCGCGCCGACCTCGTTACCCACGGTCACCACCATGGCGTAATACCTCCCCGGGTTCGGGGACAACGCCCACAGCATCATGTTGTTCAACAACACCGGAACGTTGCCCTGCGATTGCTCGATCATCATCCAGCACGATTCGAACTGGCCGGATACTTGTGTTCAGTATTGTTGCACAATATGTCGGACTTTCGCGATCGCGGACATGCCTCGACGCCCGGCGTCCGATCGAGCGGGCCGAAACGCGCACGCCACCGGGGGTTCCGGCCGCCCCGATCGCGTGCGCGCCGCGGTTATTTCCGAGCCAGAGCCAGAGCCAGCGCCTCGGCACGCAGTGACAGATCGGTGTAACTGTTGTACGCCATCACCTTTTTCTGGCTGCCACTGGCGACGTTCTGCCGCTGGATGAATTCCGCCTTGTTCGCCGGGAACTCGAGCGTCGGCGAGTAGGCCGCGTTCCGGCTGACGAACTGCCACTCCAGCTCGCCCTCGGCCTGGGACCCCCCGGCGCCCACATATGCCCGCACATACGGGTCCTCGGACTCGGGAGTGCACAGGTAGCTGAACAACTGCGCGTAGGCGGCCAGCACCTTCACCATCGCGGGGCGCTTCGCGGAGATCGCCTGGGTCGAGGCCACCGCCGCGTTGTTCATCCACAGTGGAAGTTCCTCGTTCACCGTGGCGATCATCCGGGTGTTCCGCTTCTTCGCGAGCACCTGATTGCCGACCTGCCCGTACCCGCAGTCGACCTGTCCGGCCAGGGCCGCCTTCAGCGAATCCGCGCTACTGCCGACATTGCGGAAGGTGGCGCTCTCCTTGGGTATCCCGTATTTGGCCAGCAGCGCGGCGAATACGGCGTACAGCTCCGATCCGACCGCCCCCACGCCGAGCGTCTTGCCGCCGAGGTCGCGGGCGGAGGTGATCCGCGGGTCACTGCTGAACAGGGCGCTGGTCGACACGACCTGCGTGCCGCCCACGACCTTGAGCCGCATCCCCTTCTCGATGCCGGGGAGGATGCCGATCAGTCCGCTGGTCATGGTGAGGTCGGACGACCCCGACGCGACCGCGGCCAGAACCTGATTGCCGGAGCTGACGTTGGAGATCTTCGCCTGCACCCCGAATTTCTCGAAATACTTTCCGTCACTGAGCAATTGGTTGAGCGCGACAGCCGCGGTGGCGGAGGTGTTGATGATCCGGACGGTGTTGGGGTCGCTGCCGCAGGCCGCCAGTAGCCCCGCCGCGCCCACTCCGGCGGTCAGACCGAGAAAGCCGCGACGAGACAAGCGTCCGGGTGAACGCTGGACATGCGTCGTTGCATGGTTCATTACTGTCTCCGAGTCCAGGATGAGAAGGGGCCGGGGCTAGCCGGCGTGCCCGGGATAGAGCCGGGTCGCCGTGCCGCCGAGAATGTCGGCGCGCTGCTCGGGGGCGAGTTCGGCGAGGGCGTTCTCGACGAAGGCGCGCAGTTCGGCGAGCGAACCCGCGGACGCGGGGAAGTTGGAACCCCAGGCGATCCGCTCCGCGCCGAATCCCTCGACCAGCCGGGCGATCAGCTTCGCCGGATCGCCGTCCGGTTCGGCCGCGGCCCGGCGGATCGTGATCGGGGTGATCTTCAGGAATACGTTCGGGAAGGCGGTCAGCTCGAACAACTCGCTCAGCCCCGAATACGGCGGTCCGCCGGCAAGATTCGGCCGGGCGCCGTGATCGAGCGCGACGACCAGTCCGGGATGCCGGCGCAGCACCGAGGCCAGCACCGGCGCGTGGTGGGAGTGCATCTGGATGCAGACCGGAATCCGGTCCGCCGCCAGGCGGGACCACGCCGGCTCCAGTCGCGGATCGTCCAGGCTCGCCGCATTGGCGACCGGCGTGGTGCCGTCGGCCGCCCGGACTCGCACCCCGGAGAACCCCCGGTCGCCGATCCACTCGTCGATCCGCTCCAGGGCGTCGTCGGCGACCAGGTCGACCGAACAGACGCCGATCAGCCGATCCCGATGCGCGCCAAGGGAATCGGCGACATAGCTGTTGTCGAATCCGTACATCGTCGCCGCCTGCACGACCGCCGCCCGTTCGATCCCGGCCTCGTCGAGCGACCGCAGCAACTGATCGAGCGAGGCGGGCCGCTCCGAGGACCAGGTCGACCGATTGCCGCCCAGCGGACGGGCCGGATATCGCCCGGTGTCCGGGGAAATGATGTGCGTATGCAAATCGAAGAGTGCCATTCTCGTCCTCACCTCGTTTGTTCGCGCCACGGCGCGGCGATCTTCTCCAGCCGGCGGGCCACACCGGTGAGCGCGACACCGATCAGCATCAGGGTCAGCACCGGGACCAGCATGGAGTCGGTCTGATAGGCCGCGCCGTAGGTCTGGATCCGCCCGCCGAGTCCGGAGATACCGGTGAAGAATTCGGCGGCGACCGTACCGATCAGGGCCCGGCCGATCGAGATGCGCAGACCGGTCATGATGAAAGGCACCGCGCTCGGCAGGATGATCTTGCGGAAGACCTGTCCCTCCGAGGCCATGTACGCCCGGCTGACGTCGAGCACGTGCTGATCGACCTCGTGCACGCCGGCGGCGGTGTTGAACAGCATCGAGAACACGGTCAGCATGAACACCGTGATCACCTTGGACTCGATGCCCAGGCCGAACCACACGATCACCAGCGGGATGATCGCCAGCAGCGGTGTCGCGTTCAGCGCGCTCATGATCCACTCCACCGACGACGCGACCAGCGCGTAGCGCCCGATGATCAGCCCGACCACGACGCCGGCCACCACACCGAGCACCAGTCCCATGGCCAGGATCTGGAAACTCTGCCCGATGGCGACGAACAGCGTTCCGGAGGTGATCTGCTCCCAGGCCGCCTCGGCCACGGCCGTCGGATAGGAGGTGAACAGCGGGTTGCTCTGCCCGACGATCTGCCAGGTGATGAGCAGCACCGCGGCCACGGCCAGCCGCAGCGACCACACCAGCCCCAGGCGGCGCAGGCGCGCCCGGCGCTGCTGTAGGGCCCACTCGCGTTCCTCCGCGGTGGGTTGATCCGAGGGCTGGGATCCCCGCGCTGTCGCGGATCCGCGAACCAGGTTCTGGATCGTCGTCATATCAATCGCCTCCCGCTCGGATTTCGTGGGCTACGGTGTCGCGTGCGACGAGGAATGCGGGATCGGACTTCACTTCGTCGACCGAGCCGCGCGGACCGGGCAGGTTCACGTCGATGATCTTGTGCACGCGTCCGGGATGCGGGAGCAGGACCAGAATCCGGTTGCTGAGGTAGACCGCCTCGTCCAGGTCGTGCGTGACGAACATGATCGTCTTGCGGGTGGTCGCCTGCAGTTGCAGCAGTTCGGCCTGCAACCCTTCGCGAGTCTGGGCGTCCAGGGCCGAGAAGGGCTCGTCCATCAACAGGATCTGCGGATCCACGGCCAGCGCCCGCGCGAGTCCGACGCGCTGCTGCATACCGCCGGAGAGCTGTTTTGGGTAGTACCGCTCGTAATCCCTCAGGCCGACCAGTTCCAGCGCCTCGCGCGATCGCGCCAGGCTCACATCCTTGGCGGTCCGCTTGAGTTCCAGGCCGAACTGCACGTTGCGCAGCGCGGTGCGCCAGGGCAGCAGCGAGGCCTGCTGGAAGACGATGGCCCGGTCGAGGCCGGGGCCGCTGACCTCCCGGCCGTCGACTCGGACCGTCCCGGCGTCGGGGTCGAGCAGTCCGCCGATGATGCGCAGCAATGTCGTCTTACCGCATCCGCTCAGGCCGACGACCGAGACGATCTCACCCTCGTACATCTCGAAGGAGATGTTCTTCAGGACCTGGACGAATTTCGCGCGCTTGCGGTCGGCCATCGAGCGGAAGCTGCGCGATACGCCGTCGACCGCCAGCTTGGCCGGTTGGACCGCCGTCCGCGGTGTCGCCGCGGCCGTCATCGCTCACCCAGGTAACGGTCGTAGTCGGAGAACAGGTCGTCCACACTCGGCTTGCCGCTGATCAGATGTTGTTGTGCCGCATAGTCGATGGCCAGTCGCAGCGATTCGCGGATGCTCTCGGTGCGGCCGTGGCCGAATCCGCGTGGGCCCGCCTCGGACTTCGCGGTCCACGCGTCGATCTCGGCGGCGAAGGCCTCGCAAACGCCGCGCACGGCTTCGGGGTCCTCGCGCAACACGTCGGTGCGCACGGTCAGCAGATGGTTGATCGGCACCGTCGCGTGCCGCTCGTACCAGGCGTTCTCGACCTCGCGGAAGTTCTGGATCAGCGGTTCGAGCGGGGCGCCGGCGGGCACGGCCTTCGGGCCCATCACGACCGCGGCGATATCACCCGATCGGGCCAGATCGACCAGTGCGCCGGAGGTTCGTTCGACATTGGCCGGTTCGACATATTCGGCCACATGCGGTCCCTCGGTGGTGACCCAGGTGATGTCGTCGGGGTCGACCCCGTAGTCCTCGGCCAGCGCTCCGCGCACCCACATCCCGGTGGTCTGGGTATAGGCCCGGACGCCGACGCGCTTGCCCGCCAAGTCTTTCGGATTCTCGACCGAACCGCCGGCCAACCGGCAGATCGACCGGTGATGGAAGTTGCCGTGCAGGGACAGGGGCAGCAGGCTGAGTTCCTTACCGGCCTCACGGGCCTGTAGATAGGTGGCCAGCGCCAGTTCGGAGAAGTCGAACTCCAGCTCTCGCACCATCGGGGCGAACGCCCGGTGGATCGGTTCGATCTCCGCGAATTCGACCCGGCAGTTCCGCGGTGCGCGCTCGCCGGATTTCACCGGTGTCGTGTACAGGTAGTCGCGAACCGCCGCTGTGTAGGTCTTCACTGTCCACCAGCCTCCCAATGCATTTCGCGCGTGGCCCGGCCGTCGTCCGCGATCGCGCCGCACGGGGTGACCGCTCGGGGCGTGACATTTTTTCGATGCGATTCGAGGGGCGGGCGAGGTCGAACCATCGCTCTCAACGCAGATTGTCTAACAAGATGTGGGATCAAGCTAACACCGTTGCGGTATCACGGCAAGTATCTTGCCCGATCTGACGACCCGCTGCTAACGTGCCTTGGAAAGTTGTTAAACAATCTAGGCGATTGAAGACAGCTTTCCCGCAGTCACAGCACCAACTCCGGCGTCCGCCCGCAGCCGAGCTCGGCCCGTCCGACGCCACCGAGCCAAGCGAGGTCCCTTGCCTTGATCACGATCACAGAAGACATCGACGTCCCCTGCCCGCCCGGCCGGGTCTGGGAGGTGGTCTCGGACCCCTCGCAGGTCGTGGGCTGCATCCGCGGCGCGGAACTCGGAGCATCCCATGACGACGGCTCGTTCGACGGCGCCCTGGTGGTGAAATTCGGTGCGGTGCGGGTGAAATTCGGCGCCCGCATCGCCCTGGATCTCGACCCGGAGAGCCAGGAAGGACACCTGACCGCCCGCGGTAACGACGGACAGGGCGCGACGCGGTATCGGGCCAACGCCACCTTCGGCGTCTCCCATGGCCCGGCGGCCGGGACGTCGCGAGTGGGCGTCCGGGGCGATATCACCCTCACCGGCAAGCTCGTACCGCTGATCGAAGCCGGCGCCGGAGCGGTCATCTCCCGCATGACCAAGGACTTCGCCGACGAACTCGTCCGCCGCTGCGCGGGCGATGAGGAGGTCACCGTGGTCCCGGCGCGGCGGTCCTGGTGGGTTCGCCTGGGCGAGTTGTGGCGACGCCTCACGCAGAAGTCGCAGAGCCGACGGGAGGCCCTTCGATGACGAGGCTGAACAGTGTGATCGGCGCTCTCGAATCGGGTGGGCACGCCTTCGCGGCGTTCGCCGCACCCGAACCCGCCGTCGCCCTGGACTTCGCCACCAGCGATTACGACGGCCTGGTCTTCGAGTCCGAGCACAAGCCTTGGGACGCAACGACTTTGCGGGACAGCCTGCAATATCTGCTGAACCGGCGGCAGATCTTCGAGGCCGAGACGCTCGCACCCTCCCCGACCCCGCTGGTCCGGGTTCCGGTCAACGGCGCGGAATTCGGTCAGTGGCATGCGAAGCAGGCTCTCGACCTCGGCGCCTACGGCATCGTCTGGCCGCACATCTCCCGCGTCGAGGAGGCGCGCAACGCCGTCGCCGCATGCCGGTATCCGCGACTGCCCGGTGTGGACAGCTTCGAACCGGCCGGTCTGCGCGGCGACGCGCCGGCGGCCGCCGCCCGCTATTGGGGAATCTCCAACGCCGAGTACTACGCGAAAGCCGATGTGTGGCCGCTGGATCCGGACGGCGAGATCCTCGTCGTGATCCAGATCGAGGATCAGCTCGGCATCGAGAACCTCCCGGCGATCCTCGAGCAGGTGCCCGGAATCGGTCTGATCCTCATCGGCGAGGGCGACCTGAGCCAGGAATTGGGCGTGCCGCGCCAACTCGACCATCCGTTGATGGTCGAGGCCCGGCAGCGGATCGTGCGGATCTGCCACGAATACGGCGTCGTGGTCGGGCACCCGCACGTCACCACGGCCAATGTCGAACAGGTTCTCGACGAGGGCTACCGCTTCCTGATGTCCGCGCCGGTGCGCAGCCACCCCGGTCTCGAACTCGGGCGAACACTCACCGGCCGCTCCTGATCAGCACTTTTGGAGAATTTCATGATCATCGACTGTCACGGTCACTTCACCACGGCCCCACCCGCACTCGGAAAATGGCGTGCGCGCCAGATCGAGTCGTTCGAGGGTTCGGGCGCGCGCGTCGCGTCGAGCGAACTGGAGATCAGCGACGAGGAGATCCGCGCCGCCATCGAGCAGGGACAGCTGAAACTCCAGGTCGAGCGCGGCACCGATCTCACGATCTTCTCGCCGGGTGCGGGAAAGATGGCGCACCACTACGGCGATGCGCAGACCAGCCTGGCGTGGTCGCAGGTCAGCAACAACCTCATCGCGCGGGTGTGCGGGCTGTTCCCCGGCCGGTTCGTCGGCGCGTGCCAGCTTCCGCAGTCGCCCGGTGACGCGCTGGCCGAATCCGTGCTCGCCTCGGCGGCGGAGCTGGAACGCTGCGTCACCGAACTCGGCTTCGTCGGCTGCCTGCTCAATCCCGATCCGTCCGACGGATATTGGCAGGCACCGCCGTTGACCGACCGGATCTACTACCCGCTCTACGAGAAGTTGGTGGAACTCGACGTGCCCGCGATGGTGCACGTCGCGATGTCCCGCAACGCGGCGATCCAGGGCACCTGTGCGCACTACCTCAACGGCGACACCGCGGTGTTCATGCAGTTGTGCCAGTCGGACCTGTTCGAGGACTTCCCGACGTTGCGGTTCATCCTGCCGCACGGCGGCGGCGCGGTGCCGTATCACTGGGGCCGCTATCGCGGGGTGATGCTGGATCAGGGCCGCCCGCCGCTGGAAGAAGCGTTGCTGCACAACGTCTTCTTCGACACCTGCGTCTACCACAAGCGGGGTCTGGAACTGCTCACCGACATCATTCCCGCGCGCAACGTGCTGTTCGCGTCGGAGATGATCGGCGCGGTCCGCAGCGTGGACCCGGAGACCGGACGCCGCTTCGACGACACCAAGGCGATTCTGGATTCCATCGATTCGATCACCGACCAGGATCGCGCGGACATCTACGGCGACAACGCATTACGCGTCTTTCCGCGTCTGGCGGCGGCATTGCAGAACACGAAGCAGCAGGAGGTTGCGCAGTGAAGGTCTACGAAGCGCTCGCGAACGCGTTCGCCGCCGAGGGCGCGACCCACGTCTTCGGCATGATGGGCGATGCCAACATGCACTGGATGAACGCCCTGGCAGGGCACGGAACGCGTCTGTACGAGGTGCGTCACGAGGGGGCCGGGCTGAGTATGGCGCACGGATTCGCCCGTGCCACAGGACGTCCCGGCGTGGTGACCACGACCAGCGGCCCCGGCACCGCGCAACTGGCCACCTCGATGATCGTGGCGAGCCGGGCCCGGATTCCACTGGTCGCCTTCTGCGGGGAGACGAGCCTGGGTGACACCTCGGCCGTGCAGTACCTCGATCAGCGCCGGTTCGCCGCCGCGATCGAAGCCGAATTCCTCCAGGTGACCAAGGCGGACTCGGCCGAAGACATTGTCCAGCAGGCGTTCTACCGCGCCCGGACCGAATCCCGGCCGGTGCTGATCAGCGCACCCTTCGACGTGCAGTTGCAGGAGTTCGAGAGTTTCGACGACTACGCCCCGTCCACCGATCTGATCCGGATACCGACGCTGCTGCCGAATCCGGAAGGGATCGAACGGGCATGTGAGCTGATCGCGGCGGCCAAGCGGCCGGTCATCATCGGCGGGCGCGGGGCACGGCGGGCCGACGCCGGAGCGCAAATCCTTGCGCTGCAACGTAGGACGGGCGCGCTGCTGGCCACGACCCTACAGGCCAAGAACTGGTTGTACGGGGAGACCGACTATCACGTCGGGATCGCGGGCCTGTTCGGCAGCAAGGTCGCGATGGAACTGCTACAGGAGGCCGACTGCGTCATCGCGGTGGGCGCGAGCCTCAACCACTACACGATCGAAAGCGGATATCTGTTCACCGAAGCCAGTTTCGTGCAGATCGATACCGCACCGCACCTCGTGATGGGCAACGGCCGGGTGGCCGACTGCTACGTCCAGGCCGACGCGATCAGCGGCCTGGACGGGCTGACCGCCGCGCTGGACGCCCGCGGCATCGAGTTGGAGGGTTTCCACACCGTCGAGGTGCACCGTCGCCTGACCGCTCCGCTGATCGATCCGGCCGAATACCGCGGCGGCAACGGCCTTCTCGACCCGCGCGAGGCGATCGCGGTGATCGATGCCGAACTGCCCGGGGAGATCGGCCTGGTCCTGGGCAGCGGGCATCAGACGGATTTCGGCACGATGCTGTTCCAGCGCTCGCGCGAGATCACCTCGAACTACGGCATGTTCGGCGCCATCGGCCAGGCCCCGCTGCTCACCATCGGCATCGCGGTCGCCACCGGGGAACCGACGTTCGTGGTCGAGGGCGACGCGAGTTTCCTGATGCACCTCGCCGAATTCGAAACCGCCTGCCGCTACCGGCTTCCCGTACTCGTTGTGGTCATGAACGACGAGGGGCTGGGTGCTGAGTACCACAAGTCCAAGGCCAAGGGATTGGACGCGGAACTCGCGCTGATCCCCACCCCGGAGCTGGGCGCGGTGGCGAAATCGCTCGGCGGGAACGGCGCCACGGTGCGCAGCACCGAGGAATTGCGCTCCGCGCTGGCCGAATACGTCCGCGCACCGGGGCCCACGGTGATCGACGTCCGGATCACCCGCGACGTGCTGAGTGTGCCCTACCGGCGCATCCAGTACGGCGAGGACGTCTGAGCCGCCCGGTCCGATCGGCCACATTCACATCCGAACGAAAAGGCAAGACATGAACAAGCTTTCGGTGGTCCTGGGGAAATACGCGCACGCGCAGCCGCTGCTGGACGGTGACGTCGCGATCGACGGGTATGCCGTGGAACCGGTCACGGTCGAACCGGTCATCGGCGCGTACCGGCGGATGATCCGCGATCTCGAATTCGACGTGTGCGAACTCGCCCCGACCTCCTACCTGATGGCGTTGCAGGCCGAGGTGGCGCTCACCGCGATCCCGGTCTTCCTCAACCGCCGCTTCCACCACGGCGATGTGCAGTGCAGTGCGGAATCCGGCATTCGCGTCCCGAAGAACCTGGAGGGCAAGCGGATCGGCGTGCGCGCCTACACCGTGACCACCGGGGTGTGGGTGCGCGGCATCCTGCGCGACGAATACGGCGTCGACACCGATTCGATCACCTGGGTCGTGGACGACGACGACCACATCGAGGGCCGCGCGCCCGCGAACGTGGAGCGGGTCTCCGACGGCCGATCGCTCGGAGAATTGCTGCGCGCCGGCGATATCGACGCCGCACTCACCGGTAATGCCGGAACCGGGCGCGCGGGCGCACCGCGAACCGGCTGGCAGGCCACCGCCGCGCAGCAGCCCGCCGGCGACGAGGGGCCGTACCCGCTGTTCTCCGAGCCCAACGTGCTCGCCACCGATTGGTATCTGCGCACCGGGATCTACCCGCTGCACTCGGTGATCGCGATCCGGAGCGAACTCGTCCGGCGCGATCCCGAATTGCCGACCGCGCTGTACGCCGCATTCGCCGAGAGCAAGCGCCGCCAGGTCGCGGCGGACCCGCAGTGGTCGGCGCTGCCGCGACTGGGTCGGCAGGCCGAACGGATCGGCGGCGATCCGATCCCCTACGGCCTGCACGCCAATGACGCCGGCCTGCGCGCGCTGGTGAAGTTCTCCCGGGACCAGGGCCTGCTCGACCCCGATTTCCCCGGTGAGCCCGCGAGCCTGTTCGACGACGGCGACTATCCCGACGCCTGAGCTCGTCCGCCGGAAAAGACTGTCCTACAACGGAAAAGATCAGCAATGGACATCATCGACACGCACTGTCACATCATCTCCGACGATACGAACCGTTACCCCCGCGCACCGCTGGGCGGCAAGCAGTCCGGTTGGGCGTCCACCCGCCCGGTCACCGCGGACGGCATGATCGCGGCCATGGACGAGGCCGGGATCGCCCGGTCGGTGCTGGTCCAGGCCACCACCGCGTACGGCTACGACAACTCCTACGTGCTGGACAGCCGGGCGCGGCGGCCCGATCGGTTCATCGCGGTGGGGACGGTGGACCCGTTGCGGCCCGATGCCGCGGACAACCTCGCCGCGGTCGTGGGCGAGGGCAGCCTGTCCGGGGTTCGGCTGTTCACCAGCGGCAGTACGGTACCCATCCAGGGCGAGTGGTTCGCGGCGCCGGAGACCTATCCGTTCTGGGAGAAGGCCACCGATCTGGGCGTCACCGTCTGCCTGCAGATGCGGCTGGGCCCCGCGACCGCCCAACTCGAGGAACTGCTGCGCCGATTCCCCTCGGTCTACGTCCTGCTCGACCACATGGGCTACCCCGATATCACCGCATCGCCCACGGCCGCGGGCAAGGAAGTGGCGAGCCTGGCCCAGCACCCCGGTCTGCACCTCAAACTGACCCACCGCAACCTCGAACCCCTCCGCGACGTCGGCAGGGAAGCCGCGGGCTTCCTCGACCCGGTCCTGAGCGCATTCGGCGCACACCGCATCGCGTGGGGCTCCAACCTCCCGGCCGCCGAACAGTGCCTCCCCGAACTGCTGGCTCTCGCCCAGGCGGTGCTGACCGGCGTGCCCCAGGCCGATCGCGAGGAGATCTTCGCCGGGACCGCACGTCGCCTGTACCACGGCCTCGCCGGACAAGGGTGACGTCGGTCGTACGGCGGTCATCGCCCAGCACACCGCACTGCCGGGTCGAGCAGCACCTCGGCGAATGCGTTGCGTACCCGGCTGATCAGCCCGGTCGGCCGCGGACTGCGGCGCGGCCGAAGCGATACTGTTCGCGCTCGGGCGGCATTCTCCGGTCCCGGCCGCGCCCGGAAACGAACGGCCGGGACCGGCACCACTTCTCGGGGACGGTTGGGCGCGAAACAGATTGCGGCCGTGGCGGTTCGAGTGCCCGAGAGCGTTGCGGGCACGGGTAGGCGAAGGCTCAGCGCGCTGCCGGCACCGGCACAGCGTCGGCGAGATCCGTGGATTCGTCGGCCCAGGCCGCGGTGGTGCGGACGACGCCGGTAGCGATGAGGTCGCGGGCCGCTCTGATGTCTCGGGGGCGGCCGATGGCTACCGCGCCGACGAGCGCCCCTTGTTCCAGGGCCAGTGCGGTGAAGTCGCGGGATTCGATCGATCCGCGGACGACCAGTTCGTCGTATGCCGCGGGCCGACCGGTGAACTGGATGCTCACACCGTACTGCGTGGACCAGCCCCACGGGATATCGATATCGGTGATCTCCTGTCCCAGCATGGATTTCGCGACGGCTTTACCGTCGGCCAGTGCGCTGTTCCAGTGTTCGCCGCGTTCGTGGCGGCCGAGCAGGGGGTTGAAGCGGCTGGCCACGTCGCCGGCGGCGTAGATGCCCGAAGCCGAGGTGCGATACCGCTCGTCCACGAGAATGCCGTCGTCCACGGCGATCCCGGCTGTTCTCGCGAGTGCGGTGTCGGGGAGCGCGCCGATCGCGACCAGGGCGGAGCAGGCCGCCCAGGTGCGCCCGTCGGTTGCGGTCGCGACGATCCCACCGCGGTCGATCTGGTCGAGTTCGGCGAGGCGGACGTCGTTCTCGATCCGCACACCGTGTTCCGCGTGCAGATCTCGGACCAGAGCCGAAACCTCCGGTGGCACAGCGCGATCCATGGGTGTGGTGCCGGCGTGCAGAATCATCACCTCCGCGCCGAGGCCTCGCGCGGTGGCAGCGACCTCGAGGCCGACCAGGCCGGCGCCGATGATCAGCAGCGGGCCGCTCTCGATCGCCGCACGCAGCGGTGCGATATCGGCAACGCCACGCAGCGAGCGAACCCGCATGGGCGGATGCTGTTCCAGGCGTCGCGCCCGCGCACCGGTGGCCAGCAGTAGCGCGTCGTAATCCAGCGGTTCGCCGGTGCTCAGCCACAGTCGGCGACGGTCGATATCGATATCGGCGACCCTGGTCGCCACGCGCAGTTCGATATCGCTTTCGGCCCAGAACTTTTCGGGCTCGAGTAGGCAGCGGTCGATCTCACGCGTGCCGGCAAGCAGATCCTTCGACACCATCGGGCGGCGATAAGGGCCGTGGTGTTCCGCGCCGACGAGCACGATCCTGCCGGTGTATCCCTCGGCGCGCAGGGTCCGGGCCGCGGTCGCTCCGGCCGGTCCGGCGCCCGCGATCACGATCCGGTTCGTCATGCGCGGCTGACCTCGACCATCTCGAAATCGATCTTCGCCGCACCGCAATCCGGGCAAGACCAGTCCTCGGGGATGTCGGCCCAGCGGGTACCGGGCGCGATACCGTCCTCTGGCCAGCCCAGCGCCTCGTCGTACTCGAAACCGCATTGCAGACAACGGTAAAGCCTGTAATCGGTGGTCATCGGGTATTCCTTCCGGACGTATCGGTGACGGCGTCGAAATCGACCTTCTCCCGGACGCCGCAGTCGGGACAGCACCAGTCGTCGGGCACCTCGGACCAGGGTGTTCCGGGCGGGAATCCCTCGCGCGCGGCACCTTCGGCCTCGTCGTAGACGTAATCGCAGACCGGACAGCGAAATGCGGCCATCACCGCGCCCCGTACTTCGCCAGGACCCGTTCCCGTTGCGCGGGTTGAATATTCACGCGGGTGATGTCGCCCTGGTAATGCTCCAGTACCCGATGGTCCATCACCCTGCGCCACAGCGGCGGGAAATAGGCCAGCGTGATCATGCTGGCGTACCCGCTGGGCAGATTCGGCGCACCGTCCATACTGCGCAGGATCTGGTATCGCCGAGTGGGATTCGCGTGATGATCGCTGTGCCGCTGCAGGTGGTACAGGAAGATGTTGGTCACGATGTGATCGGAATTCCAGCTGTGTTCCGGGGTGCAGCGCTCGTAGCGTCCGGTCGCGGTCCGCTGCCGCAGCAGTCCGTAGTGCTCCAGATAGTTCACCGTCTCCAGCAGCGAGAAACCGTAGACGGCCTGCAGGACCAGATAGGGCAGGATCGCCGGCCCGAAGATCGCGGTCAGCACGCCCCACAGGACGAGCGTCATCAGCCAGGCATTGAGGATGTCGTTGCGGATCGTCCACGGGCCCTTGCCCATTCGACCGAGCCGGGCCTTCTCCAGCTCCCACGACGAGCGCAGGCTCCCCCAGACACTGCGTGGCAGGAAGGTCCAGAAATTCTCGCCGAAGCGAGCGCTGGCGGGGTCCTCCGGAGTGGCGACACGGACATGATGGCCGCGATTGTGTTCGATGTAGAAGTGGCCGTAAGCGGTCTGCGCCAACGTGATCTTCGACAGCCAGCGTTCGAGTTCGTCCTTCTTGTGCCCTAGTTCGTGGGCGGTGTTGATGCCCACCCCGCCCACCGTGCCGATGCTCAGGGCCAGGCCGATCTTGGACACCACGCTCAGACCGCCCTCGACGCCCAGCCAGGACAGATTCGACGCGGTCCACAGATAACTCGCGAAGACCAGGCTGATCAGCTGGAACGGGATATACGCGTAGGTGCAGTACCGGTAGTACCGATCGTTCTCGAGCTGCTCCATCACCTCATCCGGCGGGTTCTGCCCGTCGGGGCCGAAGAACCGATCCAGAATCGGCAGCAGCACGTAGACCAGGATCGGGCCGATCCACCACCAGACGGGGCTGACCGCCTGCCAGCCGAACCAGTTGAATACCCAGACCAGCGCCGCCGCGACCAGCAGCGCGGTCGGCGCGACCAGGCCCAGCAGCCACAGGTATCGCTTGCGATCGCGCCATTGCCGGGGCACGGCCGCGCTGGGCCCCGATTCGCCGATCCGAGATGTCGTCATATCGCGCTCCGTTTACACAATTGCAGAATGTGTATCTAGTGAATACAACTTAAGACCAGTTGTCAACGACAGAGTCAATCGAGGTTCTGCTGTACGATGATCGCCGTGGCTGATGCGCCGAATTTTCAGAGCGAGATGCGCCTTCTCCTGCGCGAACGGGCCCTGGACGCCGCCCGCGACGTGGTGTGCACCGAGGGCTGGGGTGCGGTGAACATGTCCCGCATCGCGAAGGATGTGGGAATAAGCCGCCCGGTGCTCTACAAGGAGCTCGGCACCCGGCAGGCCCTGGCCGACGCGCTGATCGAACGCGAACTCGGCGCCTTCCTGCGCGGCATCGTCGACACCCTGGCCGAGCACCCCGCCGACCCGATCACCGGCATGACCCGCGCAGCCGAATACACCCTGCGCACCGGCGCGGACAACACCTTGCTGAAGGCCGTCCTATCCGGTCGGCACAGCGGCGATACCACCCTGCTCCCCGCGCTGGTCACCGAGCCCGAACCGGTGCTCGGCCGCGCCCTCACAGCCCTCATCGCCGCCATGCGCGAACGCTACGACCTGCCCGCACTCTCCGACGACGACCTGACCACCCTCATCGAAATCCTGGTCCGGCTGACCCTGAGCCACCTGTTCCAGCCGATCGGCCCGATCGACCACGCGGTTTCCCAGGTCGCCCTCGTGATAACCCAGGTGTTCACCGGCATGTCGGCTTAGCGCGGCACCACGCCTCGACCGAGCACCGTAGCCCGGATCGTTGGCGGTCCGGGCTACGTACGGAGCCGTTCGTCAGCGACGGGCGGCCAGGACCAGGGCGAAGCGGTCGTCCGGGTCGGTCCAGATGTGTTCGGTGTCGAATCCGGCGGCCGACAGTTCGGCGCTGATGCCGCCGGGGTGGAATTTGGCGGAGATTTCGGTGCGCATCTGCTCGCCGCGGGTGAAATGGACGGTGAGGCCCAGGTCGGGGACGGTGACGGTCATGTCGCGGGTGGCTTCCAGGCGCATCTCGATCCACTCGTTCTGCGCGTCCCACCGGGCGATGTGGCCGAAAGCCTCGGTGTCGAAATCGGCGTGTAGACGGGAATTCAAGACGTGCAACACATTCCGGTTGAACTCGGCGGTCACTCCGGCGGCGTCGTCATAGGCGGGGACGAGGACGGCCGGGTCGATGACCAGGCCCGCGCCGATCAGCAACTGCTCCCCCGACTCGAGCACCGCGGCCACACCGGCGAGGAATTCCGCGCGTTCGGCGGGGATCAGATTGCCGATGGTGCCGCCGAGGAAGGCGATCATCCGGCGGCCGCCGCGGGGCAGATTGTGCAGCGTATCGGTGAAGTCGCTGACCACGCCGTGCACGGCCAGGCCGGGAAAGTCCGCGCTGATCTCCGCGGCCGCGCCGCGTAGCGCGGATTCCGAGACATCCTGGGGTACATAGGTTTTCAGTGGCCCGGCCGATAGGAGCGCGGACAGCAGCAGGCGGGTCTTGGCCGCCGATCCGGCGCCGAGTTCGACCAGGACCTCGGCCTGCGCGATCCGGGCGATCTCGCCGACGACGCGTTCGAGCAACGCCCGCTCGGTGCGGGTCGGATAGTACTCGGGCAGCCCGGTGATCTCCTCGAACAGTTCGCTGCCGCGAGCATCGTAGAACCACTTGGGCGGCAGCGTTTTCGGGTCCGAGGTCAGCCCGTGCCGCGCGTCCGAGCGCAACGCCTCGGTGAGGTCGGCATCGGTCAGGTGGATTTCCAGCGTCGGTGCGGTCATCGCAGCGCCCTTTCGGCATCTTCGGTATCGAGCGGGACGATCGAGAGGTGGCCGGGCCGCAGCGTCACCAGCTGCCGGTCCGCTACCGTCCGCCAGCGCGGATCGTCGTCGTACGGTTCGGAGGCCACCACCGCGATCTCCTCGGTGACCAGCACCGACAGCGCGTGGTGAACGGTTGTGGCCCAGAGTGTTTCGCCATCACCGAGCAGCAGGTTCAGGCGCGATTCGGGCGACAGGTCCAGCACGGCCCGGATCACCCGTGGCAGGACCGTGGCCGGGTCCGCGACCGACGAGCCGAATTCGCCCGCATCGCCGGACTTCTCCAGCAGATCACGCACGATCACCCACAATGTCGCCGCATCCGTGCGCGATTCGGCCTCGATCAGCGACGGCGAGCCGAATTCCGCCGCCAGCCGGGTGAGTACCGGCTGCCAGTCCGGTATCCGCCCGTTGTGGCTGAACGCCCAGCGCCCGCCGAGGAACGGCGCGCACGCATTGCGTTCCACCGACAGCGAGTTGGTGGCCGAACGCACCGCGCCCAGCACGGCGGTCGAACGCAATTGCGGCAGCACCTCCTCCACCGCCGGATCGGTCCAGATCGCCGCGGCGTTGCGATACCGGCTCACCTCGCCGTCGCCCAACCACCAGGCGACCCCGAAACCGTCGGCGTTGATGGTGCCGCCGCCGCGCATATCGCGCGGGGCCCACGCCTGTTCGTACAGTGAATGCGTACCGCGCGTGAGGATCTCGCCGACCGCCGCGACAGGACCGAGATATCCGATATGACGGCACATCAGCGCTCGTCCGATCGCAGATCGCGAGCGAGCCGGAATCCCGAGAAGATCTGTCGCCGGATCGGGTGATCCCAGTTGCGGAACGTACCGCGGCACGCGACCTCGTCGGTACCGAAGCTGCCGCCCCGCAGCACCCGGTAGTCCCCGCCGAAGAACACCTCGGAGTACTCCCGGTACGGGAACGCCTCGAACCCCGGATACAGCTCGAAACCCGAGGACGTCCACTCCCACACGTCCCCGATCAGCTGATGCACCCCGGCCGGTGACGCCCCCGCCGGATACGCGCCCACATCGGCCGGTTCGAGGTGGCGCTGACCGAGATTGGCGGTGGTCTCGTCGGGATCGGCATCACCCCACGGATACCTGCGCGAGCGGCCGGTGACCGGATCGAAGCGGGCGGCCTTCTCCCATTCCGCCTCGGTGGGCAGCCGCTTACCGGCCCAGGTGGCGTACGCCTGCGCCTCGAACCAGCACACGTGCACCACCGGCTGCCATGGACGCAACGGCGTCATCGTGCCGAAAACCCTTCGCCACCAAGTATTTCCACCATCGCGCTGCCAGAACTGCGGCGCGGTGAGATCCGCCTCGACCCGATGCGCCCAGCCGCGCCCGGACCATAGTTCCGGACGCCGGTAACCGCCGTCCTCGATGAACTCCAGATATTGCGCATTGGTCACCGGCGCGGCATCTATCGCGAATCCGGGCAGGCGCACCGGATGGGCGGGCCGCTCGTTGTCCAACGCCCACGGATCGGTCGAGGTGCCCATCATGAATTCCCCTGCGGGAACGATGATCTCGCCCGATACCGGCACGTCCGCGGCGGGCGCGGGCGCCGCCGAGAGCACCGCGGAGCCGGTGCGCAACTGATGGGTGGCCAGCATCGTCTCGTCGTGCTGTTGTTCGTGCTGGGCGATCATGCCGAAGACGAAACCGCCGGAGGTCAGCCGATCACCGCGAAGATCGCTGTCCGCCAGCACATCCCACACCTTCCCGCGCACGGTACCGGTGTAGTCGCGGGCCTGGTCGGGATTCAGCAGCGGCAGGGCGGGCCGGTCCGCACGCGGATGCTGGAACGCGTCGTAGAGCCGATCGATATCGGCGCGCACCGGCTCCCTCCCGCCGACCTCGCGCACGAGCCACAATTCCTCCTGATTGCCGATATGCGCCAGGTCCCACACCAGCGGGCTCATCAGCCGCGAATGCTGCGCCACCAACTCGGCCTCGTCGACGCAATCGGTGAGCCCGGCGGTACGCTCGCGCGCCCTGGTGAGCACCCGGGCGATCCGCTCGCGTAATCGCTCGGCATCGGCGTGGTCGGTTCCGGAAAGATGAACGGTCATCGAAGAACTCCGAGGGTGAGGTGTGGGTGAAGCGATATCGGCGCGCGAGGGGAGTTCAGCGCGCGGTGGGCACGAGTCCGGCACGACATCGGCGCACCGCGGCGTGCACCGTGTCGACCGCCTCCGGCACCGCGGCGGCCGCGGCGATTTCCATCAGATCGACGGCGGCGGAACGGATTTCGGGATCGGACAGACCGTAACGGGCCGCCTCGAGCCAGCGGTCCGCGACCGGGGCCGCCGCGCGGGTGGCCTCGGCGACCACCTCCGGCGCGGACATCAGCGCCTCGATCACGTGGATCGGCACCGACCAGTCCTGGCCGGGCTGTGCGTCGATATAACGCACCTCGAGATATCCCGCGGCACGCACCGGCGGGAACATCGTGGTCAGGTGATAGTCCAGGTCGGCGGCATCGGGGCGGCGGCCGATCTCATCGTCGAGAGCGCCGCACAGCCAGTCGGCGAAGGTGGCTTCGGGCGGGGCCGCCCAGTCGGCATTCTGTTCCGGCTGCCGCACACACAGCAGCGGAACGTCCAGCACCCAGCGAGCGTAGGCGGTGATCGGATCGGGCCAGTCCAGCACCGGCGGTCTGGTCCGGGCGTGGTCCAGACGCAGCCAGGTGCGCATCCGCTGGGACGCCCACGAACCGGCCGGGGCGTCGTGCAGGTCCGGCGAACAGGCGAAGGCCGCCAGCAGGGCCGGGCCGACGCTGTTGAGCGCGGTCCATCGGGCCGCGATCTCGGTCCGGTCGGCCCCGGCGTCGACGCTGACCTGCGTCGCCGCGGTATTGCACATCATGAGTTTGCCGAACGGGCCGATTCCGGCGAAGGAACGTTCCATGGCCCGATAACGCGGGGACTGCAACACTCGCCGCGGCGGGCGAAGGCCGTCGGCCGCGGCGGAGAACGTTCGGATGGAACGGGATTCGAGCAATCGTTCGAGATGGCGGGCATCGGACCGCAGGCTCGCACAGAGTTCGGCGGCGGATTCGAACGGGGCACTGGAGAGTTCGACCTGCCCGCCGGGTTCGACGGTGACCCGGCTGCCTCCTGGCAGGGGTAGAGCGGGAGATTCGGGCGATAGCGTCGACGGCGCATAGGGGCCCAGTGCCTCCGCGAGCGCCGTCGGCTCGGGACGCGGGGCGGGCGCCGGACACTCACCGGATTCGGTGAGCCACTCGAGTTCGGCGCCGATCAGACAGGGTGGGCCTTGTTTGAAACAGACGCCGCCGATATATGCCTCGGCCGCGGCGCGTGAGGACAAATCCGCCCCCGCTCCGACCGCGGCCCGAACCGCTGTGACTGCCATGTCAACCTCCGCTCCGCCGCGGGCTGTGCTCGCGCCGCGGCAGCCGTGCTGCTCTCAGCTGTGTCGCCGGGTGCCTCATCCGGCCGGGCGAACCTCGGCGGATGCCCGGGTGACTCGTTTCCACCGACCCGAACCAGAGTAGCGGCGGGCACCGACAAGAAATCTGACGAAACGATAACGGGTGCGCGACCACCACGTCCGACCAGCGGAAATCGCCCGGAACCGAACCGGAGAACAATCGCGGATTCGCCCTGCGGCGTGCGCGACGCCCGCGTGCGCCGCGCCGCAATCGGCGAGTTGGCCGCACCTCCGGCGCCCGGCATCTTCTATCGTCGATTGGGTGCTCGATCTGACTCGCCTTCGCGCCGACATCCCGGCCTACGACAACGTCACCTGGCCGACACCGGTCTTCCTGGACAGTGCCGGATCGTCGCTGCCGCCCAGACCGGTGCTCGACGCGGTGACCGGACATCTGCGCCGGGAGACCGAGATCGGCGGATACCGCGCCGCGAACGAGCGGCTGGACGATCTGGAATCGGTCAAGGCCGCGATCGGCACGCTCATCAACGCCGACCCGGCCGGTATCGCGTTGAGCGACAGCGCGACCCGGGCCTGGTCCGATTTCTTCTACGCGGTACCGCTCGCGCCCGGCGACCGCATCCTGATCTCCGAGGCCGACTACGCGAGCAACGCCATCGCGACCCTGCAACGCGCACAGGCCTCGGGCGCGGTCGTCGAGCAGATCCCCAGCGACGAATCCGGTCAGCTCGACCTCGACGCCCTGGCCGCGATGCTCGACGAGCGGGTGAAACTGGTGTCGCTGGTGCACGCGCCGACCAACGGCGGCCTGGTCAACCCGGTCGGAGAGGCGGCCCGGATCGCACACCGGGTGGATGCGCTCGTCCTGCTGGACGCCTGCCAGTCCGCCGGTCAGCTCCCGCTCGACGTGGCCGAACTGGACGTGGACGCGATGTCGGCGACCGGCCGCAAATGGCTGCGCGGACCGCGCGGCACCGGATTCCTGTACGTGCGACCGGAATTGGCCGCGACGATGGAACCGACCCGGCTGGACCTGCACAGCGCCGCGTGGGTGGGCCCGCGCGAATACCGCTTGGCCGCCGACGCCAGTCGCTTCGAATTCTGGGAGTGCGACGTCGCCGCCCGGCTGGGCCTGGGCGCGGCGGTGCGCTACCTGCTCGACCACGGACCCGACGAGGTCTACGCCGCGATCTCGGCCAACGCCGAGCAATTGCGCAAGACCCTCGCGCAGATTCCCGAGGTGACCGTCCGCGACCTCGGCGCCCGGCACAGCGGCATCGTCTCGTTCACCATCGACGGCTGGATCCCGGTGGACATCCGCGATCGGCTGCTCGCCCAGGACATCACGGTCACCGTGAGCCATCGCGGATCCACGCTCCTGGACATGTCCGCCCGCCGGCTGGACTCGGTGGTGCGCGCCTCGCCGCACTGCTTCGTCAGTGCCGACGAACTGGAGCGTTTCACCGAGGCCGTCACCGGGTTGGCCACCGGGCGCTGAGCCGGGCCGGGCCCGGTCAGCGCACCGGTGCGTCGAGCGGGTAGCGAGCGGGCAGGTGCCCGCGATCGCCGACGTGGAAGGCCAGGATCAGATCGTCGGCGACCTGGACCAGCTCATCCCGTCCCTCCACCCGGCCGACCCAGTCCAGCGGCAACGCGGACAGCCCGTGCGCCGCACCGATCAGATTGCCCGCGACCGCTCCGGTGGAATCCGAATCGCCGGAGTGGTTCACCGAAAGTAGCAGCGCCGCACGGGGATCCGCGGTCCGGTCGGCCACCAGGGCGCAGTACACCGCGATCGCGAGACATTCCTCCGCGATCCACCCCGCGCCCACCTTTTCGACGAGTTCGGCGGTGGGCTCACCCTCCTGCGCCACGCCGACCGCGCGTTGCAGCGCCGCCACCGTCTCCTCGGCGCCGGGGCCACCGGTGATCTGAGCGATGCTCTGCTGCACCGCATCTCGCAACGGAATGCCCGCCACCACCCGATCGATCAAGGCGGCGAAGATGCCCGCCGAAAGATAGCCCGTCGGATGGCCGTGCGTGAGCTGAGCGCAGCGCGCGGCCATGGTGAACGCCAGATCGGGACCCAGGCGGGCCAGACCGAACGGTGCGGACCGCATCACCGTCCCACAGCCTTTGGAATCGGCGTTGACCGGCCCCGGCGCGCCCAGCGGACGCGGTTCGCAGTACTCCCGCTCCTGCCGATCCAGCCCGCTCATGCACGCGTTCCCGGGCGAGCGCCGGGCATAGAGGAACGGCTGACTCGCCAGCCAGCCGTCCGGCGCGAGTCCGGGCCCCTCCTGCCGCTGCGTCCGCAGCCAGCGCAGATAGGCGCGCGCCAGCACCGGGGCCGGATCGGCGCCCGGCGGCAGCCGCAACAGCCCCTCCGCGGTGAACAACGTCATCTGGGTGTCGTCGGTGATCTGCTGTGGCGCATCGGGATCGCGCCCGATCGGCAGAAAACCGGTCACCCCCTCCGGCCCGTGGAATTCCCGGATCGCGTCCAGCTCATAGAACTCGATCGGCCACCCCAGCGCGTCACCGACAGCCCCGCCGAGCAGTGACCCACGGACTCGATCCACAAGTTTCGTGTACTCCTGCACGCATCCGATCATGGCAGCCCACCGGCGATCTCACCCGATCAGTCCACAATTCGGTTCTCGCACAACGCAATCGACACAGGTACGCCATACTTCCGCGGTCGTGCGCCCGCGGGCGGCAACTCCGCGGATGAGCGACGTCCGGCACCGGACTCGAATACGAATGTCGCCGAGGGGACTCGACCGGTGACCTCGCGATCGCGATGAGTGCGACCGCCCGGTCAATGCAACTGATTCTGAGCGGCTTCCAGGCCCACGCGCAGGAGGAGTTCGACCGTGTCTGCGGCCTGCTCGACGATGACGGGGAGCTCCTTGCGCTCGGCGCTCGCGAAGGGTTTGAGGACGTAGTCGGCCGGGTCCTGACGGCCCGGCGGGCGGCCGATGCCGAATCGGACGCGCAGGTAGTCCTTGGTGGTCAGGGCGTTGGAGATCGAGCGCAGACCGTTGTGGCCGCCCTCACCACCGCCGCGTTTGAGACGGATGGTGCCGAACGCCAGATCGAGTTCGTCGTGGACGACGATCACCTCGGTCGGCGGAATGGAGAAGAAGCGGGCCAGCGCGGCGACCGGGCGGCCGGAGACGTTCATGAACGAACGCGGCTTGGCCACCAGCACCTTGCGCCCGTCCAGGCGCGCCTCCAGCAGGTCCGCGCCGGACTTCTTGTGCACGGTGAAACGGCCGCCGACGCGCCCGGCGAGCACGTCGGCGACCAGGAAACCCGCATTGTGCCTGGTGCGCTCGTATTCGGGTCCGGGATTACCCAGACCGACCACGAGCGCGGGTCCCGTCGCAGGCTCCGTGGCGGACGTCGGATTCCCGGGCATCTCAGGCGTTCATTTTCGGTCAGGAAAACCGTTGGGGGACAGCCTTACTCGGCGGTCTCGCCCTCTTCCGCGGCCGCTTCCTCGGTGGCCTCGGCGGCCGGGGCGACGATGATGTTCACGATCAGCGCATCGGCCTCGCCGGCCAGCGTGACGCCCTTGGGCAGCGCGATGGAGCCCGCGGTGATCTGGGTGCCCGCCTCGGCGCCCTCGACCGAGACCTCGATCTGCTCCGGAATGTTCAGCGCGTCGGCCTCGACCGACAGGGTGGTGGCCTCCTGGGTGACCAGGGTGCCCGCGGCGGCATCTCCGACCAGCGCGACCAGCACGTCGGTGACGACCTTCTCGCCACGCTTGACGATCAGCAGGTCGGCGTGCTCGATGTAGCGGCGGATCGGGTGCACGACGACCGACTTGGTCAGCGCGAACTGCTTGGTGCCCTCGATCTCCAGGTTCACCACGGCGTTGGTGCCGTGCTCGCGCAGGATGGCGGCGAACGCCTGAGCGTTGATGGCCAGATGTTTGGGAGCCTCACCGTGGCCGTACAGCACGGCCGGGACGTTACCGTCACGGCGGGTGCGGCGTGCGGCGCCCTTGCCGAATTCGGTGCGTACGGTGGCTTCGAGAAGGCTGGTGTCGGACATTGGGGGGACTTCTCCTACGGCTTTCCGGGGCGGGTTTACCTAACTGGCCAGGGGCTGCCCTGGCAAAGGGTCTGCTCGTCGGGCGAAAGACCGAACGAGAACGGCGGAAAAGCCGAGCCGCGTCGATCACGGTGTGTGCACATCTGTGCCTCACACCCTCGCCGAGACAACCCGAAGAGAATAACACGCACGCCGAACACCCCCGAACCGGACCCCGTGCCGTGAACGGTCAACACATCCGCGCGCCGAACGGCGCGTCGTGCACCCGTCACATTACCGTCCCGAGCGCCGATGCACAGGGGTTCGAACCCTCGAATCGAATCCCCGGAACGCCACGCCCGCACATCCGCGCGCCGAAGAGTCGGTGCGCTCCGCCACAGCCCGGCACCTCGCCTGAGAATCGACATACCCGGCCGAGTAATCTGGAGAGGTTGACCACCGCCGAAACAGGAGCCGTCCCGTTGAATTCCCCTTCCCCGAACGCGACCACGTCCGGGCGGTTGGTACAGGAAGTCGCGCGGCGGCGCACCTTCGCGGTGATCTCCCATCCGGACGCGGGTAAATCGACCCTCACCGAGGCGCTCGCCCTGCACGCCAAGGTGATCGCCGAGGCCGGTGCGATCCACGGCAAATCCGGGCGTAAATCCACCGTCTCGGACTGGATGGAGATGGAGAAGGCGCGCGGTATCTCGGTCAGTTCGACCGCGCTGCAATTCGAATACGGCGACTGCGTGATCAACCTCGTCGACACCCCCGGCCACTCGGATTTCTCCGAGGACACCTATCGCGTGCTGACCGCCGTCGACGCCGCGGTCATGCTCATCGACGCCGCCAAAGGCCTCGAGCCGCAGACGCTCAAGCTGTTCCAGGTGTGCCGCCACCGCGGTATTCCGGTGATCACCGTCATCAACAAGTGGGACCGGCCCGGCCGCGCACCGCTGGAACTGCTCGACGAGATCAGCGAGCGGATCGGCCTCACCCCGACCCCGCTGTTCCTCCCGGTCGGCATCGCGGGCGATTTCCGCGGTCTGCTGCGTCGGGGCGAAGAGGGTGCGGCCACCGAATACATCCACTTCACCCGCACGGCCGGTGGTGCGACGATCGCGCCGGAGGAGTCCTACGACGTCGCGCAGGCGAGCGAGCGCGAAGGCGAGGCGTGGACCACCGCGGCCGAGGAGAGCGAACTGCTCTCCGCCACCGGCCAGGACCACGATCAGGAACTGTTCCTGGCCGGGCAGACCTCACCGGTCATCTACGCCTCGGCGATGCTGAACTTCGGGGTGCGCCAGCTCCTGGAAACCCTTGTGTCCCTTGCTCCCCCGCCCGGCCCGCGCGATGACGTGCAGGGCTCGCCCCGGGAGACCACCGATCCGTTCAGCGCGGTGGTGTTCAAGGTGCAGGCCGGCATGGACACCGCGCACCGCGACCGGCTGGCCTTCATGCGCATCGTGTCCGGGGAGTTCGAGCGCGGCATGGTGGTCACGCACGCCCAGACCGGACGCCCGTTCGCGACGAAATACGCGCTGACCGTCTTCGGCCGCGAACGTTCCACGGTGGATACCGCCTATCCGGGCGATGTGGTCGGCCTGGTGAACGCGACCGCGCTCGCACCCGGGCACACGCTGTTCGTGGACAAGAAGGTCGAATTCCCGCCGATCCCGTCCTTCGCGCCGGAACATTTCGCCACATTGCGCGCCCGCAGCGCGGGTAAGTACAAGCAGTTCCGCAAGGCCATCGATCAGCTCGACTCCGAGGGCGTGGTGCAGGTGCTGCGCAACGACACCCGCGGCGACGCCTCCCCGGTGCTGGCCGCGGTCGGTCCCATGCAGTTCGAGGTAGTCACCGCCCGCATGCAGGCCGAATTCACCGTCGAGACGCAACTGGACTTCCTGCCCTACCAGCTGGCCCGCCGCACCGACGCCCAATCCGCGCCCGAACTCGACCGCCAGCGCGGCGTCGAGGTCTTCACCCGCACCGACGGCGCGATCCTGGCGCTGTTCAGCGACAAGTGGCGCCTGCAGTACATCCAGAAGGAAATGCCGGAACTGACCCTGGATCCGCTCGTCGCCACCGCGGATTGATCCTCATCCCATCGTTTCCTCGGGGGCAGCGGAGGATTTCCCGTCGCCGCCCGCGATGCCGCCGGCCTGCGGCTCGTTGCCGATCAGGCCCCAACGGCTCGAGGTGAGGCGGAGGCTGGGCAGGTCCGACAGGGACAGCACCACCTCGTAGGTGCGTTCGTAACCGGTGTGGGCGATGCGCCAGCGGCCGTCCTCACAGCGGACGTAGCGGTCCGAATAGAACGCCGCCCCGCGCAGCAGCATGTTGTGCCCGGGGATGAGCACCGTATCGGCCAGATACCAGGTGCCGGTGGCCTCGTCTCCGTCGACGTCGATCTCCGGATGATCGCAGCGATGTTCGGTGATCACGTGCGGGCCGAGCGTATTGCGCATGAACGCCAGGAACGCGTCACGCGATTCGAACTGCAGGTACTCGCTGTAGGTCGCGGTCGCGTCCGGGACCATGGTGTCGGCGAAATCGTCCCAGGCCTTGGTGTCGAGTGCCCGCAGGTAGCGGAACTTCAGCCGACTGATTGCGGAGACGGCATCGGAGTCCATACCTCAACAATCCCATCCGGACACGGACTTCTGCGTGATTTGGCAGATCTGTACCGAATCGCTATCACGTGTCGGGTGCGAGAGGCTACTTGTCGGTGCGCTGGGTGGGGGTGACCTCTACCGGGAGGGTGAAGCAGGTGCGGCAGAAGTCCTCGCCGAATTCGGTGAGGCGCAAGCTCTTTCGCACGATCTTGGGGACGCGTCCGGCCGCTTTGAGGGCGGTCTCGACGATCGGCTGGACCTCGAGCACCATGTAGCGGCTCAGCAGGACCGGGTCGTCGGAGTTCATCAGCAGGCCGAGGCGGTTGAGGTTGATCAGATAGTGCCGGGAGCGGTCCGGGTAGCGCACGCCGGCCTGTTCGGGCACCGAGGTCAGATCACCGGCCACGAGTTCCGAGCCGATGCCGAGCGGGCGGTTGGTGCGCACGTCCACCGAGGGCTGCGGGCCGTTCTGCGCCATGAAGCGCAGGATCCGGGCCTCGTCGGGGGCGAGCTGATCGAGGATCCGGTCGTAGGCCGGATGGACCTCCTCGGTGAAGTACACATCGGCCGAGCGGGCCAGCAGCGCATCACCGCGACGGCGCAGATCGTCCATGGTGGTGGACCGGACGTAGCCGCCGGCAATGGCCTGCGGCGTATGCCCGTTCGCGGTCGGCACATAGCTGACGATCTCGCGCACCGACCCCTCGGTAACGCCCAGCACGCTGCGGGCGACCGACTGCAGCGCCTGCCCGGCGCGCTCGGCGATCTCGGTGGAGGATTCCCCGTCCAGGGCCGCCTGGGTGATCTGCCGGGTCACCTCGTAGGTGGTGCCAACCGCCCACTGTCCGCCGCGCACCGCCGACCCGGCGGCGAGCCCGGCCGCGCGGAACACTCCGCGGATGAGCCGGGCCTCATTGCTGATCTGTCGCTGCTCCACGTCCGAGGTGCGTTCCACGGAACGGGGGCCCGGGCGGACAACGTCGCGTCCGCTCCTGTCGTCTGCCACGTCCTTCTCCGAAACTCGCCAGGTGAACGAAATCGCTCACAGATTATCGCCGCCACCCGGTCACCGGGTGCCTCGGCCCGGCGGGCCGTGCGAAGAGTACCGGGCAACCACGACGACCGGCTACCCGAAAGTCTCCCACTTCGGACGCCACGGACCACATCCGGCCGCAAATTCGACCATCTCGGTAATTCCGCAGTAAGGTCCCCCATGCCGACGGGTACCTTCGAGTACCGGTGAGGCGGCGATCACCGGTACGGTTCTGCAGGAGGGTGTCGTGCTAGGCAGCTATTTTCATATCCACCCATCCATTCTGCTGGAACTGATCACGATCCCGTTGTTCACGGGAATCATCGGTTACATCACCAACTGGACCGGCGTCCTGATGTTGTTCAAGCCGATCTACTTCCACGGTATTTCGGTGCCGGGCCTCAAATGGCTGTTCCACTTCCTGCCCAAGCGGATTCAGGTTCTGCCGCTCCTGCGCTACGACGGGCGGATGGGCTGGCAGGGCATCGTCCCCTCGCGCGCGGACAAGATGGCGTCCATCGCCGTCGACAAGGGTCTGTCGAAACTGGGCAGCGTCAGCGATTTCTATCGCGAGCTCGAACCCGACGCCCTGGCCGAACACCTGACCACGTTGGCGCAGGAACAGATCCGCGACATCGTCGAGGAAATCGCGATCCGCGAACATCCCCAGCTCTGGTACAACCTGCCCACCCAGGTCCGGGAGGTGGTGCACGAACGGGTGCGGCAGCAATTGCCCGAGGTGCTGCGCGACCTCACCGTCGAACTGGGCGACAATATCGAGCAGCTGCTCGACGTCAAGCAGATGGTGATCCGGTATTTCCAGTCCCGGCCCCAGCTGCTCAACACGGTCTTTCAGGTACTGGGGGCCAAAGAGCTGCGATTCATGCAGAATTTCGGCTTCTACTTCGGCGCTCCCATGGGTGTGGTGCTGGTGGCCATCCTGCATCTGACCGACTGGTCCGCCCTGGTGGTGCTGCCGGTCGGCGGGGTGGTGATCGGCTGGGTGGTGAACTGGATCGGCCTGAACATGATCTTCGCCCCCGCCTATCCGAAGTGGTGGTGCCCGTGGCGGCAGGGTCTGCTGATCAAGCGGCAGTCCGAGATCACCGAGGGTTATGCGGAACTGGTTGCCACCCAGATCATCACGGTCGCCAACGTCGGCGACGAACTGCTGAACGGGCCGCGCGCGGATCGCACCATGCAGGTCCTGGAGGACACCCTGCGCCCGGCCACCGACAAAGCCCTCGGTCCCGCGCGCGGGCCGGTGAAGTTCATGATAGGCAATCGCGACTACGCGACGTTGCAGGACTCCTTCGCCGACAAGGCCAAGAGCCTGGCCCCGGCCGCATTCGCCGATCCGGCCTTCAACGCACAGCAGAGCACCCAGGTCAGCCGGTATATCGCCAAGCAGATGGCGGCACTGTCCCCGCCGAGTTTCGTGGATATGCTGCGGGCGGCGATCAAGCAGGACGAATGGCTTTTGTTCGTCCATGGCGGGGCGCTGGGGCTGCTGGCCGGTTACGCTCATCTTCTGATCTTCGGAACGGAAGTGGCGAGAACATGGCTTTGAGCGACCCCGTGCGCGCCGCGGCCGGGTTGGTACAGGTGGCCGCATCGGCTGCGGCGGAAGCGACCTCGTGGAGCGTGGACACCGCCCGGGACATCACCGGGACCGTCGTGCGCGGCAGCATGGCCGGCCGCCCGCCGCGCGAGCTGCTCAGCGAGGCCGGCGAGCAGATGCGCGAATCGGTCCGGCAGGCGTTGGGCATCTCGGCGCCGCAAGCGGATTCCGGCGCCGGATCGGCCCCGAATCTGCGCGAACGAGGTGCGGAACTGCTCCGGCACTCGGCCCGGGTGCACGGCGGCGAGGGCGACCACCCGGCGTATGCGCGCATCCTGTCCGAGCTCGCGCCCGACGAGGCGCGCATTCTGCGATTCCTCTACCTGGACGGCCCGCAGCCCGCACTGGATGTGCGCACCGGCCGCGCGCTGAGCCCCGGAGCTCAACGGATCGAGATGGGGCTCAACCTGATCGGCGAGGAGGCGGCATTGAACTCCCCCGACCGGACCGCGCACTATCTGACCAATCTGAGTCGTCTGGGCCTGATCGACTTCACCACCGAACCACTCGACAACCCGGCCCGCTACCAGCTGCTCGAGGCCCAGCCGCGAACCCGTACGCTGCTCTCCCGCAGCCGCCCGCGTGCCAAGATCCGTTACTGCAGCATCGTCCTCACCGGATTCGGCGCGGATTTCGTCGGGTGCTGTCTACCCGTGCCGCCGGTGGACAAGGCGCTGTAGCCGCCGGCTGCTCGGGGCGCTGTTGTTCGCGGGGCGCCGGCGGGGACTGCTCAGCCGACTTCGTCGGCGAGTTCGAGCCAGCGCTCCTCGGTCGACTCCTTGTCCGCCTGAACCTGTTTCAGCTCGACGCCGAGGGTGACCAGCTTCTCCGGATCGGTGGCGGCCTCGGCGAGGGCGCCGTGCAGGCGCTGTTCGCGTTCGGTGAGTTTCTCCAGAGCTCGTTCCAGGCGACCGAATTCCTTGCGCGCGGCTCGGTAGGCGGCCGAATCCGTAGCGGGCGCAGGGGAATTCGACGACCCTCCGGTGGAGCCGCTCTGTCCGGGCGCGGGTCGGCCGACCGCGGCGAGCGCCGCACGGCGGCGGAGGTATTCCTCGATGCCGCCGGGCAGGTTGGTGAGTTTTCCGTCACCGAACAGCGCCCAGGTCGAATCGCAGATCCGCTCGATCAGGTAGCGGTCGTGACTGATCACCACCAGCGTGCCCGCCCAGCCGTCGAGCAGATCCTCGAGCTGCTGCAGGGTGTCGATGTCCAGATCGTTGGTGGGCTCGTCGAGCAGCAGCACGTTCGGCTCACCCATCAGGATGCGGGTCAGTTGTAGCCGCCGGCGTTCACCGCCGGACAGATCGCCGACCGGGGTGCGCTGCTTGGCCGGGGTGAAGCCGAGCCGCTCGGCCAGCTGCCCCGCGCTGACCTCCTTGTCGCCCAGCATGATTCGCTCGGCGACCTCGGATACCGCTTCCAGCACACGCATATTCGTCGGCAGGTCGTCGAGTTCCTGACGCAGCCAGCCGATTCGAATGGTCTGCCCCTGGATTCGGCGCCCGGTCGCCGGTTCGGTGTCACCGGCGAGCGCGCGCAACAGCGTGGTCTTGCCCGAACCGTTCACCCCGACCAGGCCGACCCGCTCGCCCGGGGCCAGCCGCCAGGTCAGATCGTGGACCAGTTCGCGGCCGTCGGGCGTGGTCAACGTGGCGTCCTCGAGTTCGATCACCACGCGCCCCAACCGCTTTCGGGCGAACGCGGCCAACTGGACGTTATCGCGCGGTGCGGGCACGTCGGCGATCAACGCCTCCGCGGCCTCCACCCGGTAGCGCGGTTTCGAGGTGCGCGCCTGCGGCCCGCGACGCAACCAGGCCAGTTCCTTGCGGGCCAGGTTGCGACGGCGCGCTTCGGTGGCGTCGGCCTGACGGGCGCGTTCGGCGCGGGCGAAGATCCAGTCGTTGTAGCCGCCCTCGTAGCTTTCCACCTTGCCGCCCACCACTTCCCAGGTGCGGGTGGCGACGGTGTCCAGGAACCAGCGATCGTGTGTGACCACCACGAGCGCGCTGCGCCGGGCGAGCAGATGCTCGGCCAGCCACTGCACACCCTCGACGTCGAGGTGGTTGGTGGGCTCGTCCAGCACCAGCAGATCCAGGTCGCGCACGAGAGCCGCGGCCAGCGCCACGCGACGGCGCTCACCGCCGGAGAGATTGGTGACCGAGGCGTCCATGCCGAGCCCGGCGATGCCGATCCCCTCGATGACGTTGCGGATACGTGGATCGGCGGCCCATTCATGTTCCGCCACAACGGGTTCGCCGTCGGCCGCATCGTCGGCGAGGCCGGCCAGCACCACCTCGCCGACCGTGGCGTCCTCGGGCAGGACCCCGCGTTGGGTGACCACCGCCATCCGCAGCCCGTTCATCCGGCTCACCCGCCCGCTGTCGGGCTGCTCGATGCCGGTCATCACCTCGAGCAACGTCGTCTTACCGCCGCCGTTGAGACCGACGACCCCGATCCGCTCGCCCTCCTGCACACCGAGGGAGACCTGATCCAGCAGCGGCGTGATCCCGAAACTCTTGCCGACCTGTTCCAGGTTGACCAAGTTCACCATGGGCTCGTCCGCCTCTCCGTATTCAGGCCAAACAGTGTGAGTGGCGTGTGATCGATATCGGATCGCCTGCCGCGGTGGCAGCCCGTCCCGGGGCGCTCGGCAAGCTCCTCATGTTCTCACGCCGCCGCGCACGTTCCCGATCTCCCCCCGAACGGTCCGGGGCACCGCGTGCGCGGTCCGAGTGACGCAGATACGAAAGTGGCCCGGAGACAATGCCTCCGAGCCACTTTCACCAGTAGCGGGAACAGGATTTGAACCTGCGACCTCTGGGTTATGAGCCCAGCGAGCTACCGAGCTGCTCCATCCCGCGTCGTGTCTCCAACAGTACACGAGCACGCACGCAAATACCGAATCGCGCGTGGACCAGCACGTATTCACCCGCACCGGATACCGTAGGCGCGCCCATGAGCCATTCGGCGTACGGATCGCACGAGTGCGATCCGTCGCGGGTGAACGAGGCTCGCGCCGGAGAACGGCGCGCGCGAACATGCGCTCAATGCTCCCCGATGATGCGGGCCCCCGGAACCGGGCCGCTCGCGGTGCGCACGCTGCGGCAGACTCCGGCTCCCGACAGTTCGGCGGCCACCTCGATGGCGGCTTCCTCGCTCGCGCACAGGAATGCGCAGGTGGGGCCCGAGCCGGAGACCAGGCCGGCGAGGGCGCCCGCACCCGTGCCCGCGCGGAGGGTGCGGCGCAGGTCGGGTTTCAGGGAGAGCGCGGGGGCCTGCAGATCGTTTCCGAGCAGCGGCGCCAGTTGAGCCGGATCACCGGAGGCCAAGGCCTGCAACAACGCCTGTGGCTCACCCAGGCGGGGCGGATCGCCCTGTTCCCGCAGGCGGTCCAGTTCGCGGAATACCGTCGGCGTGGACAGGCCGTCCCGAGACAGTGCCAACACCCAGTGAAAAGCGCTGCGCGACAACACCGGAAGCAACTTCTCCCCACGACCGCGACCCAGTGCCGTTCCGCCGTACAGGGCGAACGGGACGTCGCTGCCCAATTCGGCGGCCAGCGTCGCCAATTCGTCCCGGGTGAGGCCGACATCCCAGAGTTCGTTCAACCCGACCAGCGCCGCGGCCGCGTCGGCACTGCCGCCCGCCATACCGCCCGCCACCGGGATTCCCTTGCGGATCGCGATCTCCACCAGTGGCGCGCGCCCGGCGCGATGGGCCAGCCGCACCGCGGCCTGCCACACCAGATTCCTCCGATCGGTCGGCACCTGCTCGGCGCCCTCACCGCTCACCCGCACCGAGAGCGACGCGGCTGGAGTGATCTCGATATCGTCACTCAGCGACAGCGCCTGGAAGACGGTCGTGAGCTCGTGATACCCATCGGCACGCAGGTCACCCACCCCGAGGTGCAGGTTCACCTTCGAGGGCGCCCGCACGACCACGGGGCTGGGTACAACAGAAAGCACGAGCCCCAAGCGTAATAGGCGAGGCCGACATGTGCGGTCACAGCGCGGCCGCCAGCGTGCCGCCGCGCCGGTCACACAGCTCGAACCACTTGCATGCAATACCCATAGGGGGTATCTTCGGGAACGTCCGGGTATACCCCCTCACCGTATAATTTCGAAGGAGTCGAGACCATGGCGAGCAGCACCTACACCGTCACCGGGATGACCTGCGGCCACTGCGTGGCGTCGGTACAGAAGGAAATCGGCCGGATCGACGGCGTCACCGGCGTCGAGGTGGACCTGGCCAGCGGACGGGTCCGGGTGGAATCGGCGAATCCGGTCGACCAGGCCGCCGTGGCCGCCGCGGTCGACGAGGCCGGATATCAACTCGCGAGCTGACCGTGTCCCCGGCGGAGCCAGCGGGAAGCAGCACGCGGTGAGAACAATCACGACAGGAGAGCACGACCATGAACGAGGCGCGGCGATGAGCGCACCGGTGTCCGAGCGGTCGATCGAACTGGAGATCGGCGGGATGACGTGCGCCTCCTGCGCGGCCCGGATCGAGAAGAAGCTCAACCGGATCGAGGGCGTCACCGCCTCGGTGAACTACGCCACCGAGAAGGCCATGGTCAGCTTCCCGGACTCGGTGAGCCCGGCGCAACTCATCGAGCGAGTGGTCGACACCGGGTACACCGCCCAGGTGCACGCATCGGTCGATACCGCTGTGCCACAGCAGGATTCGCCACTCTCCCCGGCCGCTCAGCTGCGGAGCCGGCTGCTGCTCACCCTCGCGCCGGCGGTGCCGATCATCGTGCTGGCAATGGTCCCGGCGTTGCAGTTCCGCAACTGGCAATGGCTCTCCCTGGCGCTGGCCGTGCCGGTGGTGTTCTGGGGCGGCGCGGGCTTCCACCGCGCGGCCTGGACGAACGCCCGGCACGGCGCGGCCACCATGGATACGCTGATCTCGCTGGGCACCCTGGCCGCCTTCGGCTGGTCGGTCTACGCCCTGTTCTTCGGCGACGCCGGAATGCCAGGGATGCGGCACGGTTTCAGCCTGGCGGTCGAGCGTGGCGACGCGGCCTCGAACATCTACTTCGAGGTGGCAGCCGGGGTCATCGTATTCCTCTTGGCCGGAAGGTATTTCGAGACCCGCGCCAAGGAGCGCGCCGGGTCCGCGCTGCGGGCGCTGCTGGAGATGGGCGCAAAGGAGGTGTCCGTCCTGCGTCCGGGCGATGCGGGCGGATCAGGCGCCGAAATCCGCGTTCCGGTGGGCGAATTGCGGTCCGGCGAGGTGTTCCTCGTCCGCCCCGGCGAGAAGGTCGCCACCGACGGCGTTGTGGTGGAAGGTAATTCGGCCATCGATATGAGCATACTCACCGGCGAGTCGGTGCCGGTGGAGGTCGCGCCCGGCGATCACGTGGTCGGCGCGACGGTGAACGCGGGCGGCATGCTGACCGTGCGCGCGACCCGCGTCGGCGCGGACACCCAGCTGGCGCAGATGGCCGCGCTGGTCGAGCAGGCACAGACCGGTAAGGCTCCCGTGCAGCGGCTCGCCGACCGCGTCGCCGGGATCTTCGTGCCGATCGTGCTCGCGATCGCCGCGGCCACGCTGATCGCCTGGCTGGTCACCGGCGCACCGGTCGCGGTGGCCTTCGGGGCCGCGGTCGCGGTGTTGATCATCGCCTGCCCGTGTGCGCTCGGACTGGCCACACCCACCGCACTGCTGGTCGGCACCGGCCGGGGCGCGCAGCTGGGTGTGCTGATCAAGGGTCCGCAGGTGCTCGAATCCACGCGGCGGATCGACACCGTCGTACTGGATAAAACCGGCACCGTGACCACCGGCACGATGACGCTCGCCGAGGTGATCGCGGCCGAGGGGACCGATCCCGACGAGCTGCTGACGGTGGCCGCGTCGGTGGAGCACGGCTCCGAACATCCCGTGGCGCGGGCGGTCGTGGCCGGTGCCGCCGATCGTGGGCTGCGCCCTGATCCGGTGCGGCAGTTCGTCGGTCACGGCGGTAAGGGTGTGCAGGGCCTGGTCGGTGAGCGTGCGGTGGTGATCGGTCGCACCGAACTGCTGGACGACTGGTCGATCGCGCTGCCCGAAGCGTTGGCCGACGCCAAGTCCGAGGCCGAAGCGGCCGGGCGGACCGCGATCGTGGTCGCCTGGGACGGCGCGGCCCGCGGCGTACTGGTCATCGCCGACGCGATCAAACCGACCAGCGCCGATGCCATCGCGGATATGCGCGCCCTCGGCCTGACCCCGGTCCTGCTGACCGGCGACAATGCCGCCGCGGCGCGCACGGTCGCCGATCGGGTGGGCATCGAGGAGGTCATCGCCGAGGTCCTGCCCAGCGACAAACTCGATGTGGTGAAGCGGCTGCAGGACAGCGGCAAAGTCGTGGCCATGGTCGGCGACGGCGTCAACGACGCGGCCGCTCTCGCCCAGGCCGATCTGGGCCTGGCCATGGGCACCGGCACCGACGTCGCGATCGAGGCGGGCGATATCACCCTGGTGCGCGGTGACCTGCGGGCCGTCGGCACCGCCATCCGGCTCTCGCGCAGCACCCTGCGCACCATCAAGGGAAACTTGTTCTGGGCCTTCGGTTACAACGTCGCCGCCATCCCGCTGGCCGCCGCCGGTCTGCTCAACCCCATGCTCGCGGGCGCGGCCATGGCGTTGTCCAGCGTCTTCGTGGTCAGCAACAGCCTGCGGCTGCGTCGTTGGCCCCGTGTTTGACGGCCTCCGCCACGCTCCGGCGGGTGCCGTGTTCGATGGCCTCCGCCGCGCTCCGGCGGGTTCGCGGCCCCGAAGGCTCGCTTCGTGCGGGGCCGGGAGACAGCGCACATCACGACTCTCCTGACTGACACGGCAAGAGGGCGGCCGATACTCCGCCCGGCAGTACTCGCCGTTCGATTGCCGAGTGATCAGCTCTGATCAGCGAGGCGGACGAAGGCTGCGGTGTCGAGGGTTTCGCCGCGGGCCGTGGGGGCGATGCCCGCGGCGATCAGACGACGTTCGGCCTCCGCGGGCGAGCCTGCCCAGCCGCCGAGTGCGGCGCGTAACGTCTTGCGCCGCTGGGCGAATGCCGCGTCGACGACCTCGAAGACCCGGGTGCGATGGTCCGCGTCCAGAGACCACGGCGGTTGCGCGAAACGATCGATCCGGACCAGCCCGGACTCGACCTGCGGAACCGGCCAGAACACCTGCCGCCCAACCGATCCCGCCCGGCGGACGGTACCGAAGAAACCGGCCTTCACGCTCGGCACACCGTAGATCCGTGAGCCCGGCTCGGCGGCGAGCCGGTCGGCGACCTCGGCCTGCACCATCACCAGAGCCGTGGTGACACCCGGTAATTCGGCCAGCAGATGCAGCAGGACGGGCACCGCGACGTTGTACGGCAGATTCGCGACCAGCGCGGTCGGCCGCGCGGGCAGGTCCTGTGCGCGCACCCGCAGCGCATCCGCCCGCACCACCGAGAGCCGATCGACCAGCTTCGCTGCCCGATCGGCGACGGTCTCCGGAAGATGTTGCGCCAGAACCGGATCGATCTCCACCGCGACCACGCGGTCCACCACGTCCAGCAGCGCCAGCGTCAGCGAGCCCAGCCCCGGCCCGACCTCGAGTACCACGTCATCGCGCCCGACCCCGGCGGCCGCCACGATCCGCCGCACGGTATTCGCATCGTGCACGAAGTTCTGTCCGAGCTGTTTGGTCGGCCGCACCCCGAACCGCTCCGCCAGCACCCGCACCTCGGCCGGACCGAGCAATCCGGCCTGACCACGAGCGACGACCTCTGATTCGGACACGCCCGTCAACCTATCAAGCCACCCGCCCCACACCCCGCATCCGCCCCGCTCACCGCCGCGGACACGCCACCGCCCACGATGCCCGGCTGCCCACGGCTCCGGGCCCACCGACGACGCTCGGGCAGGGTCGCCCGTAGCCCGACGAGCGATCCGCGAATCAGTTACCGCCGAGCGCGGGTTGATTCGATGTGGGTCGCGAAATCGTTTATCGCGGACCACATCTCGGGGTCGAGCTGGCAATGGCTGCCGCGGCCGACGACCGTCCGGAAGTCGATGCCCCCGGCGGCGAACTGGGCGGCGAGGGTGGCGTGCAGCGGGGCGGGGACCGTGGTGTCGTTCGCGTTGGTCAGCAGCAGGATCGGGGCGTCGTATCCGCTGGTGGGTACGGCCATATAGGAGGCGAGTGCGGTGCGCAGGGCGTCGGTGCTCAACTGGCGGGAGAACAGATCGCCGACCGATACGCCGTCCGCGCGACGCATGATGGCGCCCAGGCACAGATCACCGATACCGTCGACGAGGGTGCGGCCGCGTGGGCTCAGATAGCTGTTCAGGTCGACCTCGGGATGCGTCGCACGCAGCCCGACCAGGATCATGGCGATGAACGCGGTCGTTCCGCTGTCGCTCACCCCCATGACGTTCGAGACCCACGGACCGGCCACGGGCAGCACGGCCTCGAGATCGGATTCCGGATCGAGGGTGATCGTGCCGCGGAAATCCAGCTCGGGCGCATAGGAATGCTGTAGGTGCGCCGCCCCGAGGGCCGCTTGGCCGCCCTGCGATCCGCCGATGACGGCCCAGGTCCGGGACAGCGCCGGATGCGTCGCACGGGCCGCCCGCACCAGATCGATGGTGGCGGTGGCCTCGGTGTTCAGTTGGAGGTACGGGTGCGGACCGGTACGAAAGCGGCCCAGGCCCAGATAATCCGGCGCCACGACCGCGAACCCCCTGGCCAGGAAGTACCGCACGACCCGGTTGTCGTCCTGCTGTCCGGAAGTGCTCGTCACGGTGCTCTGCCCGCCGCAGCCCGGCCCCAGTCCGGAGGTGCCGTGGTCGTAGGCCATGATCGGCCAGCCGCCCGCCGGTGCGCGGCCGGGCGGGACGAACAGCGCACCGCTGGCCCGCCGCGACGTCCCGTCCGACCCGGTCATCCAGTAGTCGACGACCGAACCGCCGGGAATGCCGCGCCAGTCCGCGGCCTGCGGAAGAACGTCGATGACGCTGCCCGGCACGGCGGCGGCCGCGGGTGCGGCCATCGTCCACACGGCACTCACCGCGACCGCGCCCGCCACAACCAGCCGTACCCAACGCCGCCACCGCATCCGAATCCCTCACCGTCGCACCGGATAAAGTCCGGGCGATCGTAGCGATCGCCGGTACGAAGCCATCGGGAAAGTCGCGGCGTGTCGTTTCGGTGCATTGACTCAGACTGATACGGGTTCTAGTTTTCTGACTGATCGCATCGAAAACGATGCGGCTCACCCGTGGTCGAGAGGTTGGCACACAATGCAGCGCAGGCATGAGGGACGTCGGATTCTCGTCACGGGTGCGGGTTCGGGTATCGGACGGGGCGTCGCACTGCGACTGCTCGCCGAGGGCGCCACGCTGGTGGCGGCCGACATCGCCGAGACCGGTCTGAAGGAAACCGCGGAGGGGGCTGCGGCCGCCGATCGCGATCGGCTGCACACCATCCGCATCGACATCGCCGATCCCGAATCGGTCCGCGCGGGCTGCGCATCGGCGCTGGACATCCTCGACGGGATCGACGTGCTGGTCAACGCCGCGGGCATCATGCGCAGCGCACACACCCACGAGATGCCGCTCGAGGAGTGGAATCGGGTCATCGGCGTGAACCTCACCGGCACCTTCCTGATGTGCCGGGCGGTGCTGCCGCGGCTGATCGAGGCCGACCACCCGGTGATCGTGAACTTCTCCTCCACCGCGGCCTTCGGCTCGAATCCCTACATGGCCGCCTATTCCGCCTCGAAGGGCGGCGTCAACGCGCTGACCCACTCGCTGGCACTGGAGTACGTCAAACACGGCCTGCGCGCGGTGAACATCGTCCCCGGCGGCATCAACACCGGCATCACCTCGGGCCTGCAACTGCCCCCCGACGCCGACTGGAACCTGATGGCCCGCCTCACCGGCTGGCTCAACAACGGCGCCCTCGGCGACCCGAAGGACATCGCGGGCGTCGTCGCCATGGTCGCCTCCGAAGAAGGCCGCTACATCACCGGCAGCGAGATCCGCGTCGACGGAGGAGCTTTGATGTAATCACCCGATTCCCAGGCGGCTGGTGCAGGTGGGCCAGGCGCCCCAGCCCTGACGGGCGCGGGTCTTCTCGGCGATGGCGATCTGCTCGTTGCGGGTCGCCAGGTCGGGGCGGGGGGCGTATTTCAGGCCGCCCTGGCGTGCCCAGGTGTTCTGATCGAATTGCACGCCGCCGAAGTAGCCGTTGCCGGTATTGATCGCCCAGTTGCCGCCGGATTCGCATTTGGCCAGCGCGTCCCAGATCGCGCCGTCGCGGACCGGCGGGACCTCGGTGCCGGGTTTGGCGCCCTTGCGGACGGTCTTGGGCTGCGCCGGGACGACGACCGTGCTGGAAACCTGATTCTTCCCCGCGACGACGCCGTTCACGATGGACACCGCATACGTCACGTCCTGCACACCGGGCTTGCCGGGATTCTCCACGACCTTGCGATCCATATTCATGGTCACGTCGTCGACGTCCTTCTCCGTCGGCGGCAACGGCACCCGTTCGACGCGGTTCACGACCCGCTTGCGGGTGACGGTGATGTTCATCCCGTCGGTCAGCGGGGTGCTCGCGGCCGGCTGCACCGAATCCTGATCGACCAGCGGCACACCCTGGACCTGCAGCAACTGACCGACCGTCGGAGCGGCGAGCCGCACATACTTCGCCTTGCGGCCGTTGTCGGCGAGCAGCACGGTGTGCGGGCTGGTGATCGAGAGCGTCCCACCGGTCAGCGGTAGCGAGCTCGGGCGGGATGGCGAGACGAATACGTCGTTCGGAATCTTCAGCTGGGACAACGCATCGGAGACGGTGTTGGCGGTGGTCCACGCGGTCTGCGGGGTGCCGTCGACCACCATGTCGACCTGACGTCCGCGATCGAAGGTGATGGTGGCGCCATTCGCGACGGTGGCGGCGGCGGCCGGGGTCACCACATCGTGGCCACCGATCCGGTAGCCCGCGGATTTCAGCACACCACGCACGCTGCCCGCCATGGTCGTCAACGTCGTCGCCTGTCCGTCGACGACGATGGTGATCGTCTTACGGTCGATGATGGCCAGAGCCGCACCCAGGATCAACGTGATCAACAGCGCGGCGATCGCCGTGTAGAGCATCGGCGATCGTGACGAGTTGATCCGCGCTAGTGCGGACATCCGAAGCTCCGGCATGGTCACAATACGATAACGAGCAGGTCAGGGCCGGGCCACCACAAGTGGCGGACCAGGCGATTTCCAGATCACGAAGCAATATCGACAACGCTGGGATGTAACAGGTGTCGCAATCGTAGTGACACCGGACACAATCGCGCATCTCGAGGCGTGTCGGTGTGACAAATCCCACTGGTCGTGCTGTAGCGATCAGGCCCCGATGCGATAGAGGCGTTCGGCGTTCGCCGTGGTCTGCCGGGCCAGCTCGATCGGATCCTGCCCGCGCGCCTCGGCCAGCGCGCGCACGGTGTAGGGCAGGCAATAGGGCTCGTTCGGAGCGCCGCGGAACGGGTGCGGAGTCAGGTACGGCGCATCGGTCTCGACCAGGATCTGCTCATCGGGCACGAGCTTGGCGGCCTCGCGCAACTCGCGCGCGTTCTTGAAGCTGACCGTGCCGGAGAAGGACAGTACATACCCCTCCTCCACGCAGGCCAAGGCCATATTCGCGTCCGAGGAGAAGCAGTGGAAGATCACCGTCTCGGGAGCGCCCTCGTCCAGCAGCACCGCCAGCAGGTCGTGATCGGCCTCGCGATTGTGGATCATGAGCGGTTTGCCGAGCCGTTTGGCCAGGTCGATATGCCAGCGGAAACCCTCGACCTGCTCCTCGATCCCGGCGCAGCCGTCGAGTTTGCCGGGCCAGTAGTAGTCCAGGCCGGTCTCCCCGACCGCGACGACGCGAGGATCGGCGGCCAGCGTCTCGAGTTCGCGCCTGGCCGCGTCGTCCAGGGCGTTCGCGCGGGTCGGATGCAGCGCCACCGCCGCGTACACCCGTGGATCCCAGTGCGCGGCACGTACCGCGAAGCGCGCGGCATCGAGGTCGTCGGCGATCGTGACGACCCGCCCGACGCCGACCGCGGCGGCCCGATCCACCATGGCGGCAACCGATTCCGCATCGGTCGCACCGCACGCGTCGAGATGGGTGTGCGCGTCCACCAGCGGGGAGAGCGGTTCGGGTGGTTCGGGTGCGGGGCGGCGGCTAGGCATGAGC
>NZ_BDCC01000024.1 GCF_001613305.1 Nocardia vaccinii NBRC 15922 | reverse complement strand
TCACCACGTAGGCCCCCGCTCATGCCGCAGAGAGATACAGCATGCGTGCGGGGGATATTCACGCGAGGGGTCGAAGGCACGCGCATTAGAGTAGAGCCACCATGAGCGCATCCTCACGCCCCGCCTTCTACATCACCACGGCCATCGCCTACCCGAACGGTGCGCCGCACATCGGGCACGCCTACGAGTACATCTCGACCGACGCGCTGGCCCGGTTCAAACGCCTCGACGGGTACGAGGTGTTCTTCATGACCGGCACCGATGAGCACGGCCAGAAGGTGCAGCAGGCCGCTCGCGCGGCGGGCGTTCCGGTGCAGGAGTACGCCTCGCGCAACTCGGACGTGTTCGAGCGCATGGACAAGACGCTGGACATCTCCTTCGACCGGTTCATCCGCACCACCGACGAGGATCACCAGGCCGCGTCCATCGCGATCTGGGAGCGGATGCAGGCGCGGGGCGATATCTACCTGGACACGTACGCGGGCTGGTACTCGGTACGCGACGAGGCGTTCTACACCGACGAGGAGACCACGATCCTCGACGACGGCACGCGAGTGTCGAACGACACCCGCACGCCGGTGGAGTGGACCGAGGAGTCGAACTACTTCTTCCGGCTGTCCAAGTATCAGGACCAGCTGCTCGACCTGTACGAGACGCGACCGGAGTTCATCGCCCCCGCGACGCGGCGCAATGAGATCGTCAGCTACGTCAAGGCCGGGCTGAAGGATCTGTCCATCTCGCGCACCACCTTCGACTGGGGTGTTCCGGTTCCGGGCGATCCGGAACACGTCATGTACGTGTGGGTCGACGCGCTCACCAACTACCTCACCGGCGCCGGGTTCCCGAACACCGATTCCGCCGCGTTCCAACGGTTCTGGCCGGCGGACGTGCACATCATCGGTAAGGACATCACCCGTTTCCACACGGTGTACTGGCCCGCGTTCCTGCTGTCCGCCGGGATCGAATTGCCCAAACGCGTGTTCGTGCACGGTTTCCTGTACAACAAGGGCGAGAAGATGTCCAAGTCGCTCGGCAACGTGGTCGACCCGCTGGCCCTGGTCGAGGGCTACGGTCTGGACGCGGTGCGCTTCTTCCTGCTGCGCGAGATCTCCTACGGGCAGGACGGCTCCTACAGCCACGAGGCGATCGTCGGGCGGATCAACTCCGACCTGGCCAACGAATACGGCAATCTCGCTCAGCGCAGCCTGAAAATGGTTGCCCGCGACTGCAATTCGGCCGTTCCCACCCCCGGCGAATTCACCGCCGACGATCGCGAACTGCTCGACCGCGCGAACGGTCTACTCGAACACTGCCGCGCCGAATTCGACCAGCAGCAGATACATCTCGCGCTCGAGGCGATCTGGCTGACCCTGGGCGAGACGAACCGCTACTTCTCCGCCCAGCAGCCCTGGGCCCTGGCCAAATCGGGCACCCCCGAGGATCTGGCGCGCGAGGCGACGGTGCTGTACGTCACCCTCGAAGTGCTGCGCATCGTATCGATCCTGGTCCAGCCCGTCATCCCGGGTTCGGCGGGCAGGATCCTCGACCTACTCGGCCAGACCGGCCGCACCTTCGCCGACCTCGCCACCCCGATCGAGCCGGGCCTGCCCCTGCCCGCCCCGGAGCCGGTCTTCCCGAAATACGTGGAGCCCAAGGACTGAGTTTCGCGCCTTCATCCAGTATCAGCCGGACCGTGCGGCGAGGACCGCGTCGTACAGCTCGCGCCGAGAGGCTCCGGTCCCCGAAGCCACCTCCGCGCAGGCGTCCTTGAGCCGAAGTCCTTTGGCGACAAGGGATTCCACTCGGTCCACCAGATCGGCGGGTTCAGCCGACGCCGGTTGCGCGCCCTCCAGGACGACCGTGATCTCGCCGCGCGCCCCCTCGTCGGCCCAGTCCGCGAGTTCGGCGAGGGTGCCGCGGACGACCTCCTCGTAGGTTTTGGTCAGTTCGCGGCAGACCGCGGCGCGGCGGGACGGGCCGAGCACCTCGACGGCATCGGCCAGGCAGGCGGCGAGGCGGTGCGGGGCCTCGAAGAAGACGACGGCGCGCGGCTCGGCGGCGAGGGTGCTCAGCCACTGTTTGCGCTGCCCGCTCTTGCGAGGGGCGAAGCCGTCGAAGCAGAAACGTTCCATCGGCAGGCCGGACAGGGCCAGCGCGGTCGTCACCGCGGACGGGCCGGGCAGACAGGTCACCGGCAGATCCCGCTCGACGCAGGCCGCGACCATCCGGTAGCCGGGATCGCTCACCGAGGGCATACCCGCATCGGTGACCAGCAGAACCGTTCGCCCGCTTGTGATCTCATCCAGCAGTGCCGGGATGCGCGCGGCCTCGACGTGATCGTAGAAACTCACCACCCGTCCGGTGATCTCCACGCCGAGCGCCTTGGCCAGAGCGCGGGTGCGGCGGGTGTCCTCGGCGGCGACGACATCGGCCGATCCGAGGGCGTCCCGTAGCCGTTGTGAGGCGTCACCGATCTCCCCCATCGGCGTCGCCGCCAGCATCAACCGGCCGGTGCCCACACTGGTATCCACATCGCAACCCTAAGCCCCACCCCACTTAGACTCGTCTGCGTGACCCAGCTGACGGACGTGCTACCGCCGCTCGGTGCGGGCCCCTCGAGTCCGGCGCCGCGGCGTCCATCCGCCGATTTCGGCCCCATCGATCGCGCTCGCGGCTGGGTCGTCACCGCATTCCTGACCGCGATCGCGGCGATCACCCGGTTCACGATGCTGAACTATCCGACCGATGCGGGCACCCCCGTCTTCGACGAGAAGCATTACGCACCGCAGGCCTGGCAGATGGTCACCGGCGGCGGCATCGAGGACAATCCCGGTTTCGGGCTGGTGGTGCATCCGCCGGTCGGCAAGCAGATGATCGGGCTGGGGGAGGCGCTGTTCGGTTATTCGCCGATCGGCTGGCGATTCGCCGCGGCGGTGTTCGGTTCGGTGATCGTGCTGCTGGTCATCCGGATCACCCGCCGGATGACGCGATCCACGCTGCTCGGCGCGATCGCCGGAATCCTGCTGATCTGCGACGGCGTGACATTCGTGTCCTCACGGATCGGCATGCTGGACATCTTCCAGGCCGGATTCGTACTGGCGGCGTTCGGCTGTCTGATCGTCGACCGCGACGTAGTGCGGATGCGTCTGGCGCGCGCCGATGCCGAGGGCCGAATCGCCCTGAGCCAGTGGGGTCCTCGGCTGGGTGTGCGGTGGTGGCGGTTCGGCGCGGGTCTGCTGTTGGGCATGGCGACCGGCGTGAAGTGGTCGGGGCTGTACTACATCGTCGCGTTCGGGCTGCTGTCGGTGTTCTTCGACGTGGCCGCGCGACGCGCCTACGGGGTGGTGCGGCCGTGGATCGGCACGATCGTGCGCGATGTGATCCCGGCGCTGTACGCCCTGGTCGCGATCGCGCTGCTGGTCTATCTGGGTACCTGGGGCATGTGGTTCGCCAGCGAGGACGGTTACGACCGCTATGCGGTCGGCAACGCGATCGGCACAGGCGGAACCTGGTCCTGGATACCCGATGCGCTGCGCTCGCTCTGGCACAACCAGGGCGAATCGCTGAAATTCCATGAGGGACTGACCAATTCGGCCGGAAACCATCATCCGTGGGAGTCCAAGCCGTGGTCGTGGCCGATGGGCTTGCGGCCGATGCTGTACTACTACGCCGACAACGGCGTCACCGGGTGCGGTCAGTCGGTGTGCGTGAAGGCGGTCATGCTGATCGGCACACCCGCCATGTGGTGGTTGTCGCTGCCGATGCTGGCCTGGGCCATCTGGCGCACGGTGACCCGTTTCGACTGGCGTTATGCCGCGATGCTGGTCGGCTACCTGGCCGGCCTGCTGCCCTGGTTCATGGACCTGGACCGCCAGATGTACTTCTTCTACGCCGTCCCGATGGCCCCGTTCCTGGTGATGGGCCTGGCCATCGCCCTCGGCGAGATCCTCGGCCCGGCCCCCTTCGCCCGCGCGCCCAACGGCCACCGCTTCCTGCTCACCAGCGAACGCCAGGGCCTGGGCCTGCTCCTGGTCAGCCTCTACGTAGCCATCGTCATAGCGAATTTCGCCTGGCTCTGGCCCATCATGACCGCCTTCCCCATCACCGTGGACAGCTGGCACGATCATCTGCTGCTGCCCAGCTGGCGTTAGTTCCCTCGGGCGCGAACCGACGTTCCGGACCGGTTCTCCCGGTGACGCGGGATCGGTCACTGCGAGTCGTAGTCCAGGCTCGACTGCTGGTCCGCCGAGGGTGAGGCATCCGCGCGGGGAGCGCCGGTTCGTTTCAAATCGAAGATGACCATACGCAATTCGCTGTTGATTTCGTCGGTCTCGGCGATCAGGGGCTCCAGTTGCGATCGCATACCGGGATGCCGGCTCGCCACCGAGGCGAGCAGGAGCCCGAGCCCGAAGACCCGATTGATCGTGCGGTCGTGCAGGTCGGCGGCCATGCGGGCTTGCTCGTCGTACCGGATGAGCTCGTTCTCCACGGCCACCCGGTGATCGATGCTCGCGAGGATGCCGGCGCGCATCTGATTCACTGCATCGGCGATCGCGGCGATCTCGGCAGGCCCGTCCCGCTGGATCTCGACGGCATAGTTTCCTTCCGAGACCGCCTGTAGTTGTCCGATCAGACGGGTGACAGGCCTGTTCACCAGTCGCGGCAGCAGCGTGAAGGCCGTCACCACGATCACCAGTAGCAGCACGATGGAGATATAAGTCGCGTCCCTGGCGATCCGCTGCGCGGAGGACACCCGTTTCAGTTGGCGCGCGGCCATATCGTCCGTCGCCGACTGAAGCTGGGTGGCCTTGGCGCGAACAGTGTCGAACAGGCTCTTGCCGAGCAGCGCCGAGGAGCCGACCTGGTCGTCCGGCAGGGGTCCGGCCGTTCGAGCGGCAATCTCCGGTTCGGCGGCCATCGTCTCCCAGGCGTTCGCGGCGGCCAATACATCATCGAGCGCTGCCGTGACCTGGGAGTCTCCGTCGAGAACCTGCCGCAGCCGGGTCTGCGCCTTTGCGGCGTCGGCGCGACCCTGGTTATAAGGCTGGAGAAACACCGGGTCACCGGTCAGCAGGAAGCCGCGCTGCCCGGTCTCCTGATCCACATAGGCTCGCAACAACGCCGAGGCGGACCGCTGCGCCACGAAAACCTGGTCGTTCAGATCATTCACCGCCCGTCCGGCGACCACGCTGCTCACCACGGCCGACGCGGCGGATACCCCGAACAGCAGCACGATCGTCACGATGATCACCGAGAAGACCCGCCGTATCGATGTCCGAGCCAGCAAGACCGATCACCGCCGATCGCAGCAGAAGCAACACGACACCCGGAACGCACCGAGGTCGATGATCTTGCCCTCGATTCTCCGACGAGCCGGATCACCGAGCAATAGGCCGCCCCGGCCGGGCCGGATCATTCCGCCAGAGCCGCCCGGACGTAGCGCAGCGCGGCATCGTCGTCCAGGCCCAGCCGCCGGATGACGGCGACGTAGTCGGTGGCGGCGCGGCCCGCGGCATCCTGGGTGGGGTCGCCGGAGGAGGCGATGAAGGAGCCGAGGCGGCCTCGGGTTTCCAGGACGCCGTCCTGTTCGAGTTCGCGGTAGGCGCGGGCGACGGTGTTGGGGGCCAAGCCCAGTTGGACGGCCAGGGCCCGGACGGTCGGAATCTTGGTTCCGGCGGTCAGTTCGCCCGAGCGGACGCGGGCGACGATGCCCTGCCGGAGCTGTTCGTAGGGTGGGACCGCCGAATGGTGGTCGACCGGGATATCCATGGCGCCTCTACATCTCGTCCCGGGTCAGCGGGCAGGACAGACAGCGCGGGCCGCCCCGGCCGGACCCCAGTTCGGAACCCGGAATCGTCAGCACTTCGACCCCCGCGTCGGCCAGTCGGGCATTCGTATGCTCGTTGCGTTCGTAGGCCACGACCACGCCGGGCGCGAGGGCCAGGGTGTTGTTGCCATCGTCCCACTGTTCGCGCTCGGCGGTGACGCCGTCGAGCCCGGTATCGATGACGCGCAGTTTGCCGATCCCCATCGCCTCGGCGGCGGCGGGGAGGAACGGCTCGGGCCCGCGCATCTCCACCGAACCGTCGTCGCGAACGGCGATAGTGAAGGCGCACAACGAATCCCGCACCGCCGGATACATCACCACCGCATCGGAGTCGACCATCGTGCACACGGTGTCCAGATGCATGGTGGCGCGGTTCTGCGCGATCGGCACCACCAGCACGGTGTGCGCGAGACTGTCCTCGAACAGGCTGCGCGCCAACGCCTCCGCACCCGCCGGCGAGGTGCGCTCCCCCACGCCGATGGCCACCACACCCGGCGCGAGCAGCAGCACGTCACCGCCCTCCATCGGCGCGGTATGCGATTCGTACGCCCGCCGCACGCCCAGGAAGCGCGGATGGAAAGCATAGATCAGATCGGTGAGCGTGGTCTCCCGGGCGCGGGCGGGCAGCGCGAGCGAGGTGATCGCCACCTTGCGGCCCACCCAGAACGAGGAGTCCCGGGTGAACAGCAGATTCGGCAGCGGGTCGATGACGAAATCGGTGCCGTGATGCATGCGCCGCACCAGCGAGGTGGCGTCGGGCGCGAAAGGCAGTTCGTCGAATGTCATCCCCGCCATGAGAATTCGGGCCAGTTCCGGCGCGGGCACCCCCCGCAGATGGGCCTTGAGCTCTTCGGCGAGGGTGAATCCGATCCGGCGCGCGTCCACCGCGGAGGCGATGCCCATACTGCGGCCCGCCCCGCTGACGGCCAGGGTGTCGGTCAGCAGATCCGCCAGCAGCAGCACCTCGACCCCACGCCCGCGCAGCACCTCGACGAAGATGTCGTGCTCCTGCTGTGCCCGCTCCACCCACGGAATGGCATCGAACAGCAACTGGTCGTTGTTGCGCGGGGTGAGCCGCCGCAGTTCGTCGCCGGGCCGATGCAGCAGTACCGAACGCAGCGTCCCGACCTCGGATGTCACGGAAAACGGTCGCCCCTCCGGCACACCATCGGTTTCCATGATTCGACCGTAGTAGGCCACAGCGTCGTTGGCACGGAATTGGCTGGGTGGGTGCTGTGACGGCGCCGCGATATCACCCTGGCGATTCCGGGCCGGACGCCGTATACCTCGAGTATTGTTGAGGTATGCAGCACACCACTTGGCAGGCGAAGGAGCTCACCCCCGGGCAACTGTCCGAACGTAGTGGAGTCGCGGTGTCTGCGCTGCATTTCTACGAACGCGAGGGCCTCATCAGCAGCCGGCGCACGAGCGGTAATCAACGCCGGTATCCACGGGAGACGTTGCGTCGAGTCGCCTTCATCCGCATCTCACAGCGAGTCGGCATACCGCTCAGCGAGATTCGCGAGGCACTACACACCCTACCGGAGGGCCGCACCCCCAATCGCAAGGATTGGGAGCGCCTGTCCACGATCTGGCGACAGGATCTCGATCAGCGCATCGAACAGCTGATCCGCCTGCGCGACAGCGTCAGCAGTTGCATCGGTTGCGGCTGCCTGTCCCTGGCCAGTTGCCGCATCGTCAACTTCCACGACCGGCTCGGCGACGAGGGGCCGGGGGCGCGGGTGCTGGACGTCAACCTGAACAACGAATGTGGCCCCTCCTGCAACGAGCACACCGACGCCTGCGCCGAGCAAGCCGGCGCCTGAGCGACCTCGACACCGAGACCAACGCCCACACACCTGGTTCCGACACCCTTGGACAACTTTGGACAACCCCACGTGTTCGAGACCCGAAGGTGCCGCGAACACTCCGGAGCGCAGCGGAGGCCGAAATTACAGCGCGTCCGAGCGGCCGACGCGTTCGTAGATGCTGTTGAACCCGTCGTTGGCCCGGCGCATCACGATCTCGTACGGCCAGGCGAACTTTCGCGCCCACCAGTACCCGAATCGCACGTCGAACGAGGTGTGCACCAGGAAACGATTGCGCTCGATCCCGCGCAGGATGATCGCGGCCACCTGCTCGGGCGTCTTGGCATGGCGCTGAAACTGCTTGATATACCGTTGGATTCGGGGATCGTCCCGATTCACCCCGGCGATCTCCACGGTGCGCACCAGCGGAGTGTCCACCGCGCCGGGCACCACCAGACGCACCGAGATCCCGTGCCGCGCCAGATCGAAACGCAGCACCTCCGACAGCCCGCGCACACCGAACTTGGACGCGCTGTAGGCCGCATGCCACGGGAAGGCCAGGAGACCGGCGGCCGAGGACACGTTCACCAGCGCGCCGCCGCGTCCGGCCCGTACCATCGGCGGCACGAAATTCTCGATGACGTGGATCGGGCCCATCAGATTGACGTCGATCATCCGGCGCCAGTGCCGATGCTCGAGATTCTCCACCGTGCCCCAGGCCGAGGTCCCGGCGATATTCATCACCACGTCGAGACTGCCGTGCCGATCGTGCACCTCGGTCGCGAAGGCGGTGACCGCGTCGTAATCGGTGAGATCCAGGGCCTCGGCGACCAGCACCTTGCCACCGCCGTCGCCGATGGCCCGCACCGTATCGGCCAGCCCGTCGGCGTCGATATCGGTCAGCACCAGCTCCGCGCCCTCCCGCGCGGCGGCCAGCGCCGTCGCCCGACCGATACCACTGGCGGCGCCGGTGATCAGGACCTTCTTACCGCTCACGGATTTCAGGCGATCGTGCACACCGTTCCTCGAATGCTCCATGCGGACGCCGAACCGATCCGATGATCGGTGCTCGGCGCGCCCGACCTCTTGCCGTGCTCTCCAGGAGCATACGGGGTAGATCCGTGCGCGGGCCGGATCCGGCTGCTATCCGCCCAGTACGTGCAGCATGCGGGAGACCGCCGCGGGCCAGGTGAACTGCTCGGCGCGGCTGCGCGCGGCCCGTCGCCGATCGGCCGACGGTCGCGCGAGCACCTCCGTCACCGCCCGCGCGAAATCCGCCGGATCGTTCGCGGCGACCGCGCCGCATTCGGCAGTCACGATATCGGCCAGCGCCGAGGACCGGCTGGCCACCACCGGCGTCCCGGCCGCCAGCGCCTCGAGCGCGGCCAGGCCGAACGTCTCGTGCGGTCCGGGAGCCAGCGAGACGTCGGCGCTGGCCAACAGGGTCGCCAACCGGGTGCGTTCGGCGATGAAGCCGGTGAAGTGAACCGCCGGACGACCGTCGGGCAGCGGCGTCAGCCCGCGGGCCCGGCGCTCGAGCGCTTCGCGGCGCGGCCCGTCCCCGGCCACGATCAACCGCGCGTCCACACCCTCGCGACGTAGCGCGCCGACCGCCTCGATACTGCGATCCACTCGCTTCTCCACCGACAACCGGCCGCAATGCACCAGCAGCGGATTACCCGCGGCGGCATAACTCGCCCGCAGCAGCCCGTCGTGCCGATGCGGGGCGAACATCTCCAGATCCACGCCCAGCGGAACCAATTCGACGTTCGGCGCATCGATCCGCGCGAACTCCGCCCGTGCGAATTCGGTTGTGCACACCACGATGTCGTAATCCGCGGCGGTTCGCCGATTGGCCACGTCGGCTGCCCGGCGGGCCATCGGTCCGGGCAGCGCCTGGCCCAGCAGCCGGTCCAGTCGCTCGTGCGAGATCATCACCCCGGCCACGTCCCGCCGCCGCGCCCAGCGCCCGAAACCCCGCAGCGTCAGCCGGTCCGAAACCTCCAGCACATCGGGCCGGATACCGGTCAGTGCATCGGCCACCTTCCGCGGATCGACCGCCCGGTAGCCGCGCGTCCAGGGAATCTGCAAGGCGGGCAGGGTTATCCGCAGCACGCCCCCGGGCAGGATCTGCTCGTCCCGCCGCGGGCCGGGCACGATCAACACCACTTCGTGTCCGGCGGCCGCATATCCCGAGCCGAGATGATGCAGCGCCGTACGTAGTCCCCCCGACCGCGGCCCGTAGAAGTTGGCCAGCTGAACGATGCGCACGCGCCGATCGTCCAGCGGCAGCCGGCCCTGTGGGGCAACGGCGCGTGAACAGGGATGGAAGTATCGCCGACCGGCTGGTGCGGGCAGCTCGCGACGTCAGTGTTTCGCGGTCCGCGACACCCGCGGAAGTTCCAGATCGAGCGGAATCCGCCCGGCCGACAGATGCGTTTGCACGGCCTCGGGCGGCAGCGGCCGTGCGATGAGAAAGCCCTGGGCGCGGTAGCAACCCAGTCCGACCAGTGTGCGCGCGGCGACCGCGGTCTCCACGCCCTCGCCCACCACGCCGAGCCCGAACGACCCGGCCAGGCCGACGATGGATTTCACGATCGCCAGATCGTCGGTGCTCACCCCGAGCCGCTGCACGAATCCGCGATCGATCTTCACCGCGTCCACCGGCAGGGCCTTGAGATGCGACAGCGAACTGTAGCCGGTGCCGAAATCGTCGATCGCGATCTGCACGCCCATCCGCTTGAGCCCGCGCAGGGTCAGCTGAGTGCGTGCCAGATCCTGCACCACGACGTGTTCGGTGATCTCCAGACAGACCGAACTGCCGTCGATGCCGTTGCTGCGCAGAGTGTCCTCGATCGATTCCACGAAATCCAGGCTCACCAGCTGCACCGGCGAGACGTTGATCCGGATGACGACGTTGGAGGCCAGCCCCTGCTGACGCCACTGCGCGAATTGCGCGCAGGCGGTGCGCAGCACCCAGCGCCCGAGTTCCCCGGCCAGGTTCGTCGCCTCGGCGACCCCGACGAACGCACCCGGCGGCAGCAGCCCGCGAGTGGGGTGCTGCCAGCGCACCAGCGCCTCGAGCGCCACGATCCGGCCGGTGCGCAGATCGACCTCGGGCTGATAGTGCAGCAGCAGCGAACCATCCGAGACCGCGCTGCGCAGGTTGAGTTCGACGTCGTCCTGGAGTTCGAACTGAGCGCGCATGGCGTCGGTGAACACCGCGACCCCGTTACCGCCGCCGGATTTGGCCGACAGCAGCGCGTGATCGGCCCGGCGTAGCACATCGGCGACGGTCGCCTCGCCGGGAATCCCCACCGCCACTCCGACGCTCGCGGCCCGGCTGACCGACTCCTCGCCGACGGTGACCCGCCGGGCGATGAGCTGCTGCAATCGAGTGCCCTCGAGTTCGGCCTCGACCGCCTCCATGGGTTTGGCCGGGACGATGACGAATTCGTCGCCGCCGAGACGCGCGATCATATCGGCCGGATCCAGATGTTCGCGCAATCTCGTGGACAGCGTGCGGATGAAGTTGTCACCCGCGGTGTGCCCGAGGAAGTCGTTGAGCGCCTTGAGCCGATCCAGATCCAGGAAGAACGCCGCGACCGGCCCCGGATTGCCCGGCTGCAGCCGCTCCTCCATGTACTCCAGCAGGGCCCTGCGGTTCGCCAGGCCGGTCAGATCGTCGTGCATGGCGATGTAGCGCAGCCGCTCCTCGGCCTCCACCCGCGCCTGCAACTGGGCGAACAGGGAGGCGATCGCCTTGAGCACGTTGAGTTCGCGAGTGCTCCACTCGCGGTCGCCCAGTTTGATGAAGCCCAGCAACCCGATCGGCTCGCCGCGCGAGAGCAGCGGGACCGCCGCGGAGGTCAGATCGGTGATGCCCGCCGTCCTGCGGGCGAGGTCGCGATAGGGGGTGAACGCCTTGCCGGGTCGCACGATGACCGGCTCGGTGGCGTGTTCGAAAGCTTTGAACGCCGGGTCCGGATCGTCGAAGTAGACGATGCCCAGCGGGTCCGGGTCGGGCACGCACTGTCGCGGCGGCCACTCGGCAACCAGGACGGTGGCGCGACGCTCCCGGTCGGTCCGTCTCAGATAACAGAAGTCCACATCGAAGTGTTCGATCAGGCTTGCTAGCACACGTTCCGTCGCCGCCACCAGGGTGGTGGCGTCGACACCCATCAACTCCGAGGCGACCTGTGTCACCAGTGAGTCGAGTGTCCGCCGAGGCACCTTATCTCCGATCGCGTCAGCTGCGGGAACTCATACCCGGCACCGGGAACCGCCTGCTGCGGACCGTAGTTCGGGCGGCATACCTCAGACGGAACACCAACGCCATGATCTCATGGACAGGCCCCTCCAGATGGCCCAGGAACCTGTACCGAAGTGACGCTAGTGTATCGGCGAACTCCGGGGAAATCCCTGCGAACACGGGGTGATGGGCCGCTTCGACTCTCATGAATTCCTACTCCGTTGCTGCGCAATGCGCCCTACCCGAGACCCTCCCGGTAACGGCCGGATCGCGGCCGGTGTCCGGGGTTGGTCGCTAAGGCAGTATCCGTCATCGGGCAGGAATTGACCAGACATCCGGCAAATCTTCCGAAACCCGGGCATAAGGTCCCGAATTGCCCCTGGTCAAGGGGATGACTTTAGTAATCGGACGGAATGAGAAGACCGGTTGGTTCCAAAATGGCTATTTGATGGCTATCTGTGCTGGTTACACCAGGATAGAGATGTAGAGCTCGACCTTCGGCCCGCGCCAGATCTCGATCTCCTCCCGGTAGGCCCGGGTGATCTCGGCCGAGGCGGTCGCATCGTCGACCTGGGCCCACACATCCTCGACCGGATCGTGGTAGTCGCCGTTGGGCTCGAATCGCGCGTAGACGCCCTTGGGGACCCGGACCAGTACGTCGCCGGCCGGAACCGCGTCCACGGCCGGATAGTCGTAGCTGACCAGAACGTTGTAGTTCCCGGCCGGATCGGGGACGTACACGGTGTACAGCGGCCGGTCGGCGGCGTCGTCGCGATCGCGCAGCCGGTCGCGCAGGAATTCGATCAGCTCACTGTTGCTGACCTTGAAGCTGGGCCGCACCCGCGGCACCACGAGACCACCATAGATCGCCTGGTCACGCAGTACGATCGTGTAACTCATCGCGGGTGGACCGCCAGATACAGATCGATCTTGTAGGCATGGGGGTAGCACTCCAGATCCCCGGTATGGGTGCGCTTGATCTGGTTGTGCTCCTCGGCATAGGCGATCTGGGTCCACAGATCGGTCATGATCTGCGGAAAGTTCCCCACCGAGGAGAACCGCGCATACACGCCCCGCGGTAGCCGCGCCACGATATGCCCCCGGGTGACCTGATCGAACGAATTGCACTGATACCCGACGATCTGCGTGTTGAACGTGCTCATATCCGCCGAATAATCCGTATAAGCGCAGGCCAGAGGTCCGCCGAGCTCCTGGTGCAGAACCGCGCCCCACGCCGCGTCCAGATCCCGGTCACGCAGTTCCCCGAGCGCGCGCTTGGGGCTTCGCACGGGCAGCCCGGCAACCCATGTCTCGTCCCGCTCGACGATCTCAAACTGCATGGATGACAACTCTTTCGAAGTATTCGCGCAGGCAGCGCATGCGCGGCCGGACCCGTCCGCCCAGAACCGTCATGCTATCAACCCGCCCTGTGAGACATATCCGACACGACCGCAGCCCCCGGTTCCCCGTTTGCCAGCCCCGCCCCCACGCGAGTCGCGAATTGTGGGCAATTTCATTCGACCTGCCCACTCCACGATATGAACCGCGGGCGCCCCATCCCGCTACCAACCCCATCGAACCCCTTCTCACCAGCCGATTCGGAGTCTCCCCCACCCACCTGCTAAAGTTCTCCAACGTCGGTTCGGAAACGGACCACGGGGCTATAGCGCAGTTGGTAGCGCGTCTCGTTCGCATCGAGAAGGTCAGGGGTTCGATTCCCCTTAGCTCCACAAAACGGCAAAGCCGCAGGTCAAAGGCCTGCGGCTTTGTTGCATATGAGTAGTTATCCGAACCATTTCCGGTTGCAGCTTGCACAGCCTGGGGCTGAGCGGCAGGCCGTACAAAGCTTCCGCTGGGCGCGTGACCGTCTGCTTGCTGTGTACGGTGATGTCGGCGGCGGCGCAACCGGCGCACGTGGGTGTGGCCAAACTGTAGTGGGGGCCAGTCCGGCCGTACATGCTCATCCTCGCGCTGGCTGCAGCCCCAACGAGTGAGCGCTCATGCCGATTACAGCGCGATTCGGGTTCGGGGTGTCGCCAATCAGATCCGCGGGCCGCCGCTTTCTTGACTGACGTCCAAGAAGCCTCTACCGTTGCCACGACCGACTTCTTGGATGGCGTCCAAGAAGAGCGGCGGTCAAGCGGGAGGACGCGAATCATGGAAATCAGTGGGCAGGCCGATCGGCGCGAGGCGGTCGCGGTGCGGCGGAGTGAGGTCTCGTTCCGCTCGGGCCATGACGAGTGCGCGGCATGGCTGTACACCGCACCCGACCTGCACGACCCCCGCCCGATGGTGATCATGGGACACGGGCTCGGGGCAGTTCGAGAGATGCGCCTGGATGCCTACGCGCAACGGTTCGCTGCGGCGGGGTGGTCGGTGCTGGTGTTCGACTACCGCCACCTCGGAGCCAGCGGCGGAGCACCGCGCCAGCTCCTCGATATCGGCCGCCAACGCGCCGACTGGCATGCCGCACTGGCCTACGCGCGCACACTACCTGAGGTCGATGTCGACCGGATCGCGTTGTGGGGCAGCTCTTTCGGGGGCGGCCATGTCCTCCAGGTCGCCGCCGAAGACACCCGTATCGCCGCAGTCGTGGCCCAGTGCCCGTTCACCGACGGACCGGCGTCGTTGCGCGCACGTATCCGGACCGGTCCCTTGAGCGCAGTGGCGTTGACAGTGGCCGGTGTCCTCGACACGATCGGTTCCTTGTTCGGCGCCAAACCGATCCTGTTGCCGATGGCGGGCACGTCCTGGATGCCCGCGTTCGTGGCCTCACCCGACGCCCTAGCCGGTGCGTCGGCACTTCTGCCCGCGGGGACCCGGCTCTCGCGGCGCACCAGTGCGTTGCTGAAACAGCTGCCCTCGGTGCGGGCTCAGGTGTCGAAGAACATCGAGCTGACCGAGATCGATGGCGGGGAAGAACCTGTGACCGGTGTCGGGCGCGACAGCATGTGGGGTGTCCTGCGCGGTCCGGACGGTGAATTCGATGCCGCCAACGCCCTGGCCGCACGGCTGGTGCTGCGCCTTCCACTGGATCGGCCCGGTCGCGCACTGGCACGCTTCAAAACTCCAACACTGCTGTGTGTCTGCGACAACGACGCCGCCGCGCCCGCGCAGACCACCGAGCGTCACGCACGGGGCCTGGCGCACGTGCACGTCCAGAGCTACCCGTGCGACCACTTCGGCATCTACCTGGGCGAGCACTTCGAACGCGCCGTGCGTGACCAACTCTATTTCCTGGCAACACAATTCGACTACACAGCAGCCACCACGCGGTAGGTCGCTCCCGGCTCGTGGACGTGCGCGGACCGGGCACTCAGCCCGCCGCGGCGGCAAGACCGCGGGCGCTGGCGAGCAACGTCTCGATCACCGCGCGCCGCTGGGCCTGCTCGCCCGGATGCGTCAGCATGCCCTCGACAACGAAAACGCCGATCTCGACCAGCGGATCCACCTCGTCGGCGGGCACGCCGAGCTCGATCAGCTCGGCCCGGAACAATCCCTCGGCCAGCGCGTGGAACTGTTCGTGCCATTCCTGGATGGCCGCGGATTCCTCGGCGCGCGTATGCACGGTGCTTACCAGCCGGCCCAACTGCTCCAATTCCTCGACCAGCCACAACACACGATCGGCCAGCCCTGAGTCCAGCACTTGGCTGTAGGAGGCCATCGAGTCGGCCAGGACCGCGTCCAGGACCGCGATCAAGACCGCGTCCTTGTCCTGGAAGTACCAATACAGCGTGTTCGACACCACCCCGGCCTCGCGGGCGATCCGCGTCATCGACGCCGCGTCGTATCCCTGCTCGACGAATAACCGCCGGGCGGCTACCACGATCTCGGCGCGTTTCTCTTCCCGATCTTGCGGACGTCTGTTGCGAGGCATCTCCAGTCCCGACCTAGTTCCTGCCCCGATGCTATCTTGGCCAGCCCCCAAGAACGGCCGCTGGCGGGCGAACTGTCAGGCAGGCGGTCCGACGAACATCCTCTTCTGCCGCGATCCGGTCGTTTCACAGGGCCGTAAGGGTTGTCCGGCAGTCGATCTCGCGTACCGACCGGTAGCAGCCGATTATCGTGCGGATTCCGGGCGAGATTGGCGAGCTGCTGTCGGGTCGGTCTACCCGGCTACCGGCCGCGCCGACTGGCAGGAAACAATTTCAGATCGTCGGCCTGGACGCGTGTCGGTGGTCGGCCAGGCTCCGGACGGTACGTCTGCCGAGCAGCGGGGCGTTGCAGCGCCTTGTACTCGACGAGAGCCGATTCGATATCGCCCTCCCGGGTCAGGCCGCCAGGACGAGCGCGTCCTCGATCGCCGAGGTCGAACCCCGGCCTGCCGCAGGCGACACTGCGTGGGCCGCGTCGCCGATGATCACGATGCGGCCCCTGCGCCAGGCGCCCTCCGGGACCAGTTCGTGCAGCGCGATCGACTTGCTGACTGCCGAGCCCTGACGGCGCTCGCTGAAGCGAGCGCCGCCACCGTCGGGGTGTTCAGGCGGACCCAGAGCGCGAAGCCTGTCCAGAGAGATCTGTTGGGGCGCTTGGGGTTAGAGCGGTCGCGTATCCGTCACCTCGACTCATTCGGACTATTCGGACATCCGACCTGAGTATGCACCCATTGCGGAATGATCTGCGGCTGTGAGCGAAAAGCAGGTCTACCTCGTGGCCCACGTCGGCCGCCGGACCATCGACAGCGCGTGGGACAACGAAGACGACGCACAGAAACGCGTGGCGGAACTCGGAACCTCCGGAGAGCTCGTCGCCTTCGCCCTGAACCAGAATGACGGCTTCCGGCCGACACCTCCCCGAACCGGGGCTTTCGCCAGCCACTCCACGAAAGTCACGTTCGAGTTCACGGCCCACGACGAGGACGAAGGCTACGAAGACCTCTGGTGTGAACTAGAAGCAATCCGCGACGAAGCGAAGGAGCGCGACTTCGACACCAATCTGCTCCGAGAACCAGTAGTCAGCACGAACACCGCGTCGGTCAGTGGCTTCGAGTACGACAACGACGGCGGCTATGGCCCCGGTAGCTACTTCATGCACGCCATGAGCAAGGACGACTGAATCGGCTCATGCCGGTGAACGACGGTGAGTGATCCGGTCTCGGGGATACCGGCACTGAGGTTCGACGACAACCACTACGACTGGTGCCAGATCCGTGCAGCAGCCTCGCGCTACGATTTTGCCGGTCAACTTCACGGCCCGTCACGCACACGCCAACCTGGACTGGACGACCGCATGCTGACATTAGTCGACAAAAGTGAGTGGTAATGCCGCATACCGCGCCGATCGCTAGCGACGCATTCACGCGATGTGGCGCAGGCGCTCCGAGCGAACGTCCGGGCCAACTGTGATCCACGCCATAGGTCATTGTGTAACTATTGGCTGCCTGATCCGGACAAACGAAACCCACTCCTCCGGCAGGGCGACGGGCAGAGCCAAGCCGACACCCCCGTTTGCCGGTCCTGTGGGGGACGTAGACCGAGTGCTCGGCACACCGGCGATGTCATTCGACACCATCGAGTAGATGCCGAGGTGCGGCCTGCCGCCACGAGTCGAGAACGATGGCTTCCAGCTCGTCTCGGTCGTCGATCGCGGCGAGGCGCACTCGAACCCAAGCATTGTTCGCCTCGTGCGCGGCGATCCAGAATTTGTCCGGCTCGGCGGCCACCAGTTCGTCACGGTCGATGATTGGGCAGCGGACCGCCGCCGACGTTTCGGCCTCCGGGAGGGTGAGAAATAGTTTGCCGGCCACCCGGAAAGTTGGCATACCCCACGTGAACTGCTCAGACGTCTCGGGCAACGACAAAACAAAAGCGCGGACATCGTCCCCAGCAGCACTCATGCACCGAATCTTTCCAGATCGGACACAGGCCGCGCAGAACCTCGACCGCCACCCCAACTACTTCCTCGCCACCTAAATGGGCTCCGGCACAACACGATCCAACGAAACGTCCTATATTGCCGATGAGCGTGCTATCCGATCCGAAACTGCCCGGCCGCGATCCGCGATTACGCCGGGCGCCGGGACGGACATCGCCGTCACGTCCGCTGTTCCCGATCCGTGGACCGCGGCCGTGCCGAGGGGGCGTCGACATGGTCGTCGCGGCACGGCACCGGCTGAGTGTGTGTATCGGATCCGATCATGGCTGCTGCCGTGGCACGAATCGATCAGTGCAGCCTAGGCAGGCGCCGGCAGCATGTCGCGGCTGACCGCCAGATACGTTCCCGGCGTTATTGCTTCTAGGACGATTTCGTTGCTCTGCGCATCGGTTTGGAGGTTCTGATTGGAGTCCAGCAGGTCACTCCACTCGTCTTCTGCTGCCGTCTCGTAAGCTTCGCGGAGCTGCCGCTGCAGCCGGGGACGGGCTTCTTCCAGTTGCGTGTAGAAGTTCCGTCGGTCATCGAGGCCGCGTTCTTCCCGTTCGTCTTCAATGAACTCCGCTGCCTCTTCAGCAAGCAGACTGGGTGCGCGCAACTCGATCGCGCGAGCGTGGAGTGTGGCGCAGGCTGCGAACAGCTGCCGTGACATGCCCAGGTGGATGCCGGTTTCGGCGATCCGGCAGCTGAGGAAGTCGTCGAGCCCGATGTCGCGAATTCGGTTGCGCCGGGCACTCCGGTCGGCGCTCAGCGCTACCTCGCCGACATCGGCTCGCATCGCTGCGGTGTCGGTGCGTTCCAGGGGCGTGATCAGGCCGGTGCGGCGGAAGCCGCGCTGGGCGGGCACCAGTGCCGTGCGCAGTTGCGATGTGGGTGCGTAGCGCAGAGCGAAATAGATAAGCATCTGAGCGCGAGCTGCGGCGAGGAGCGCGTCGTCGCTGTCGCCGAGGTCGTCCTCCGGGCTTTCCGGGCCGGTCGGGAAGTCGTCACCGCTGCCGGGTCCGATGAGCACCCGGTGCCGCGGGTCGTGACAGAGGTTGTGGTCGATGGTGAGGAACAGGTCGTCCTTCGGCCGCGCTGAGGTTCCGACCAGGACGATGGGATGCGATAACGCTGGTCGCCAGCCTGCACTATCTTCCGCTGGCCGATACCTTGCGTGAGCTAGACCGGCGTTTGTCCCCCGGTGGTCGGCTCGTGGTCATCGGTTGCTTCCGGGATTCGAGTTCGATCGACCACGCGACAGGTGTGGTCACCGTGGCCGCAAACCTGGTCGTCGGCACCTTGAAGCATCCTCGGGCCGCGCAGGAACTCCCGGTCGAGATGACCGCACCGGTCACGCCGGCACGCGAAACACTAGCCGAGATCCGCCGTGCGGCTGCTGAGTGTCTGCCCGGGGCGCGCATTCGCCGACGTTTGTTCTGGCGATACTCCCTGGTCTATGACAGACCAGCGGTCGCCGACCCGCACGGAACCGAAACGCACTGAAAAGCCGCTTACGGGGCGGTCCGCAGCCGAGAGCCGTTGCGCCGCAAAAACATCCTCAACTGTCGATGTCCGGATACAGCCCCGACTGCCGAACTGAGAGCAACCGGAGGTCAAGCCGGACCTCGCGCCTCGCACCTCGCGCCCGGGTGGCCCAACGTCATGCCGCCCCAAATGCACTCACACGTGCCGACCAACCAACCCTCAGCGCAGTGCCGCGCAAAGATCATAGGAGTCCAGCGTGGGTCAGGATCGGCGCTGTGATGTCACAGTCCACGCAGTGGCCGTGCTCAAGGCTCTTGAGCACCCGCCGACCTTTGACAACATCGATGTGGAACGTTGAGCGGGTCCGGCAGCGTTCGCACACCTGCCCGATCAGGAACGGCCGCAGCAGATACAGCCGATGATCGCGATCGGCGAGATACAAACTGCCAGTTTCGATCTCGCTTGTGTGATAGGTCATCGTCGTAGTGGGGACCACGACATGGTCGCCCCGGTAGTGTCGAACTCGCAAGGTAGCGCAGGAACGGAAGTGATCCCACTCCACGCCCATGGTTTCCACAAGCGACCAGTCCGCCAGAAAGTGTGAGTTCTTGACGAGCGTCGTCAGGTCCTTGAACGCTTGCTCGACCGCACCCGGAAGGTCGAGAATGTCGACAGTGCGCAAGTGCGACTTGTCGTTTCGACGTTCAGCCAGGCGCTCGCGCGCGGCCTGCGCAGTGCTGTCGCCCAGTACGCCCGCGAGCTCGTTCAGCGGATGGTCGGCGGCTAAT
>NZ_BDCC01000023.1 GCF_001613305.1 Nocardia vaccinii NBRC 15922 | reverse complement strand
TGCAGATCCGGCCGATTTACTCGACCATCTCTGGAGGCAGGTTTTCCAGCCTAACCACTCGATACCTCGGAGTCAAGCTCGGGCTCGAGATCGGTTGCGCATGGCATCAGGCGCTCCTCGTCCTACCTCGTTTCCCTGGCCCTGGGGGCCCGGGTCGGAGTCCGTGTCGCTCTGACTCGCAATAAGTTACGTGGCGGGTAACGGAACGTCAAATCCCCAAGACAGCAACCGTTTACGCAGGTCAGAACACCGCGAACACGGCCCGAGCCGACCTGAGTCACACGAGTGTGACTCAGGTCATGCCGACGGTCAACGGGCCGCCCGGCGAACTCCGGCGAAATTCTTCTTGCCGCGACGCAGCACCAACCACTGTCCGTGCAGGTAGTCCGACTCGGCGGGGGTCCACTCCGGGTCGCTGATGCGGGTGTTGTTCACCGAGACGCCGTTGTCGTTGACCGCGCGCCGTGCGGCCCCACGACTCTCGGACAGACCCGAGTCCACGAGCAGATCCACGATCGTGGCCCCGTCCGTGGCATCGGCGACGGGATTCTCCCCCGCCGCCTCGGTCAGGGCCGCCGACAACGTCGAGGAATCCAATTCACCCAGCTCACCGCGGCCGAACAGGGCTTGGCTGGCGAGCTGGACCGCGGCGGTATGCGCCGCACCGTGCACCAGGGTGGTCATCTCCGCAGCCAAGCGTCGCTGCGCCTCGCGGGCGTGCGGGCGCTCCTGCGTGGCGAGTTCGAGTTCGGCCAGTTCCTCGCGATCGAGGAAGGTGAACCAGCGCAGGTACCGGATGACGTCGGCATCGCCGGTGTTCACGAAATACTGGTACCAGGCGTACGGGCTGGTCATCTCGGGATCGAGCCACAGGCTGCCGCCGCCGGTGGATTTGCCGAACTTCTTGCCGTCCGCGGAGGTGACCAGCGGCGTGGTCATCGCGTGCACGTGGGCCCCGTCGACGCGCCGATTCAGCTCGACACCGGCGATGATGTTGCCCCACTGATCGGACCCGCCGACCTGTAGCGTGCACCCGTACTTGCGGCGCAACTGCAGAAAGTCGTTGGCCTGCAACAGCATGTAGCTGAATTCGGTGTAGGAGATGCCGTCGCCGTCGAGGCGGCGTTTGACCGTATCGCGGGCGAGCATGACGTTCACCGAGAAGTGCTTGCCGACATCGCGCAGGAAGTTCACGGCCGACAGCGGCCCGGTCCACTCCATGTTGTTCACGACGACCGCGGCCGTCGGCGAGTCGTCCAGGTCGACGAACCGCTCGAGCTGACCGCGAATCCGATCGGCCCATTCGGCGACGGTGTCGGTCGAGTTCATCACCCGCTCACCGACATCGCGCGGATCGCCGATCAGACCGGTCGCGCCGCCGGCCAGAACGACCGGCCGATTCCCGGCCCGCTGGAAACGGGCGAGCGTCAGCAGGGGAACCAGATGGCCCGCGTGCAGACTGGCCGCGGTCGGGTCGAAGCCCGCATAGAGGGTGATGGGCCCCTTCGCGATCTCGGCCCGAAGGGCATCCAGATCGGTGGACTGTGCGATCAGTCCACGCCAGGTCAGTTCATCGATGATGTCGACGCTCACGCCTCCACCTCGCCGGCGCTCGGTTCCGCGGTGCGCGTCGCGCGCCGTATCAATGGTTCACTCGCAAGCTCGCTCACGTCATCCCATCTTTCCGCACGTCCACGGCTCGCCCGCAGACAGGTCGCCACCGAGTGTGCGCCGGGGCCCCGGCCGCGGTCGAACGAAAATCAGCGGACGACGGTTGATCGTCACCGCCCGGTCGACGATTGTCGGAGGATGGACGCACTTGCCGATCTGCTCGACGGTCCGCGCGCACGCGGCGCCTTCGTCATGCGTTCGCTACTGGACCCGCCGTGGTCGCTGCGGATCGCCGATCACGCGCCGCTCACGGTGGTCGTGGTGACGCGGGGTTCGGCATGGATCGTTCCGGACGACACCGAACCCACCCGGCTCGACGCCGGGGCGGTGGCGATTCTGCGCGGACCCGATGCGTACACCGTCGCCGACGATCCGAGAACGCCACCCCTGGCGATCGTGCACCCCGGGCGGACGACGACCACACCCGACGGTGAATTGCTCTGCGAGACATGGGATCTGGGTATCCGGAGTTGGGGGACGAATGCCGGCGGCGAGACCGCGCTGCTGACCGGAACATATGAGATCGCGGGGACCGTCAGTGAGCGGCTGCTGCGTACCCTGCCACCGCTGGCCGTGCTCGACGGCGACGAAATCGACGCGCGTCTGCTCGGTCTGCTCGTGGACGAGTCCGGCCGCGACGCACCCGGACAGGCGGCGCTGCTCGACCGGCTGCTGGACCTGCTCACGATCGCCGCACTGCGCGCCTGGTTCGCCCGGGAGCGGGCGCCGCGCTGGTACCACGCCTATGCCGATCCCGTGGTGGGGCAGGCGCTGCGACTGCTCGAACACAATCCCGCGACCGATTGGACCGTCGCCGATCTGGCCGCCGCCGTGGGCGTCTCACGTGCCGCGCTCGCGCGCCGGTTCACCGACCTGGTCGGTGAACCGCCCATCGCCTACCTCACCGAATGGCGGCTGGCCCGCGCCGCCGACCTGTTGCGCGGCACCGACGCCACCGTGGAATCCATTGCCCGCCAGGTCGGTTACGGCACCGCGTTCAGTCTCGGCGCGGCCTTCAAACGCCGCTACGGGATCAGTCCGGGCGCGCACAGACGTGGTGCGTCTCCGATTCGGGACAACGACCAGCCGACACGGGACACCCGCGATGCCGATACCGCCGGGTGAAGCGTTTTCGCGCCGTCGTATCGGCCGCCTGTCCCCGCTGAGCCGAGTTGCTGTGACCGTCGCAAAGGGCCCACGGAAGCGCGCGAAGGACCGCCGCGGCCGCGCGCTACGGAATCGGCGCAAGCCCTCGACCGGCGCTCCGATATACCGCCGCGGCACACCGGCCACCAACGTTTCGAGCGTGTGCCGATGCCATGATCCCGCAGAAATCAGCGCCCGATGAATGACAGACCACCGGGCAGGCACCGGAAACGCCGAACCCGATCGGTTTCCTGCGCGGTGACTCCGGCATCGGCCAGTGCCTGAGGCCGATCACCCGGGTGGCCGTGGATTCACCGTCACCCCCTCGGATTCTCCGGTGGCGGACGCGTGTTCGGTGCCGACAGCCGACCTCGCCGGGCACACGCCGAACCCGCCGTCGACTCGGTGGCCGGCGGCGGGTTCGGCGATGGGGGATCAGCGGCGCTGGGTGACGATCCAGCCGAAGAGCACGGCCAGGACCAAGGGGAAGATCGCGGTGGCGGGAGCGTGCATGAGGAAGATCTGGGTAGCCGCGGCGCAGATCATGGTGATGCTCAGGCCTGCCGCCGCGGCCCGGGTCAGACGCGGGATCATCAGGCCGATGCCGCCGGAGACCTCGACGGCGCCGGTGAGGTAGCGGAACCATTCGCCCCAGCCGATCTGCTGGAAGACGTGCACGGCGGTGGCCTCGCCCAGCAGTTTGGGCAGGCCGGAGGCGACGATGAAGAAGAGTCCGAGCAGGATCCGCAGGGTCCACAGGATGCGGTTGCGAACCTTGCCGGGGGCGGTGGCGGTCGGTGCGGGGTGGGCGGTGGCGGTCATGTGATGTCCTTCGGGTTGCCGGGTGTGCTGTCGAGCGCGCTTACTCGATAGGACGAGGCGGTCCCGGAAAATTCATCGGCGACCGGATGCTTTATGCGAAGGCATCTTTGAGGGAGGTGAGGTGGACCCGGCTCGCGGTGGCGGCGGCGGCGGTGTCCCGCGAGCGGATGGCATCGAGCAGGAGCTCGTGCGCCTGATGGTCGGCCCGCTCGTCCTTCAACGGGCGGATGCGCAGCATATCGATCATGGCGTGCCGCAGGCGCGGAACGAACGCGTCGAACATTCCGGTGAGCACGTCGTTGTGCGCGGACAGCACGACGGTGCGATGGAAGGCAGTATCGGCATCGACCAGATCCGGCACCGAATCGTGCTGCTCGGCTCGGGCGGCCAGTGCCCGCCACATGGCGCGCAGGTCCGCAGGGGTGCGGCGCTGTGCGGCCAGGGCGGCTCCCTCGGCCTCGATGGCGATGCGCGCCTCGATGACGGTCACGATGCCGGTCCGGCGCAGGACCGCGTCCCAATCCTCGGTGACATCCAGCGCTGTGACGAAAACCCCTGCGCCTTGGCGGCTTTCGAGCACCCCCTTGCCCGCCAGCTCCCGGACCGCCTCGCGCAGGGTCGAACGTCCGACGCCCAGCTGGGCGGCAAGCGTCGTCTCCCCCGGAAGTTTGTGGCCGAGCAGCCACTCACCGGCACGGATCCGGTCCAGAAGTAATTCCGCTGCCTGCGCGGCCAGCGGATGCCGCTGCACGTGCACCAAGATCCGTCTACCTCTCTACTTGTCTGAGGAGTTATTTCTGTCTAGTGTATGCCACATGGGATATCGGAGCATGCTTCTCCTCCTTCGCCGCGGCGGGGTCTGATCGACCGGCACCCTGCCCGCGGGTCGCAGGGCTGCGCCGGTCACCCCTCCGACGCGAAAGCTTCCGAACTCATGTCATCCCACTGGAATCGCCAGTGCGCCTCCGTCATGCCCTCGCACCGCTATCGTGATGTGTACGAACGGGTTTCGGTGCCGCTCACAGACCGTCACTGGCCGTCCGCGCGGATCACCGAGGCCCCGCTGTGGGTGCCGGTCGACCTGCGCGACGGCAATCAGTCCCTCGCCGAGCCGATGGATCCCGAACGCAAACGCACACTCTTCGAACTCATGGTCGCGATGGGCTACAAGGAGATCGAGGTCGGCTATCCGAGCGCCTCGCAGAGCGACTTCGATTTCGTGCGCCTGATCCGTGACGACCCTGCGCTCGCACCCGAGGACGTCACCGTTGTCGTATTCACCCCGGCCCGGCGCGATCTCATCGAACGAACCGTCGAGTCGGTCGAGGGCATCACCAACGATGTGGTGATCCACATGTACACCGCCACGGCGCCGATCTGGCGGGAACAGGTGCTCGGCCGCAGCCGCGCCGAGGTGGCAGAACTGATCATCGCGGGCGGACGAGACATTCTGGAGCTGGCCGGGGATCGGGCGAACATCCGATTCGAGTTCTCTCCCGAGGTTTTCATCCTCACCGAGCCGGATTTCGTTCTGGAGGTCTGTGATTCGATGACGACACTGTGGGATGCCACGCCGCGACGTCCGGTGATCCTGAATCTGCCCGCGACCGTGGAGGTCGCCACGCCGAACGTGTATGCCGATCAGATCGAGTACATGCACCGCAATCTGGCCCGGCGCGACGGCGTGATCCTGTCGGTGCATCCGCACAACGATCGCGGCACCGGCGTCGCATGCGCGGAATTGGCCGTGCTGGCGGGTGCGCAGCGGGTGGAGGGCTGCATCTTCGGCAACGGCGAGCGCACCGGTAATGTCGATATCGCCACGCTCGCACTGAATCTGCATGCCCAGGGCGTCGATCCGATGATCGACTTCTCCGATATCGACCGGGTCCGGCGCACGGTGGAGTACTGCACCCGGATGCCGGTGCCCGAACGACACCCTTACGTCGGCGATCTGGTGTACACCGCGTTCTCGGGAACCCATCAGGACGCTATCAAGAAGGGTTTCGCCGCCCATCGCGAGCGAGCCGCGCGGGCCGGCCGATCCGAACGCGAGATGCGTTGGGAGGTACCGTATCTGCCGATCGACCCGGCCGATGTCGGCCGCTCCTACGATGCGGTGATCCGGGTGAACTCGCAATCCGGCAAGGGTGGTATCGCCTATCTGCTGGACACCGAATACGGCATCGCGCTGCCTCGCCGGCTGCAGATCGACTTCGCCGGGCACGTCCAGCGGCTCACCGACGAGACCGGGGGCGAGGTGACCGCGGCGATGCTGCACGAGTTGCTGACCGCGGTGTACTCGCCCCGATCGGAGCGAATTCGCTTGTCGGAGTGCGTTGTCGCGGACGACGCCGTACGCCTGGCACTCGCGGTGAACGGCCGGACCGTCGCGCGCGCGGCCGAGACGGAGAACCCGGCCGAGCTGTTGGCGGCGATGGTCACCGAGGCGGGCCTGCCGATCGAGGTGCTTGCCCTGACTCGGCAGACCGTCGACCGGGTCGGACAGTATGCGCACATCGCCTATCTCGAATACCGGTCCGAGGCAAACGCCCAGTGGGCCATCGGAATCGGCGAATCCCCCACCGACGCTGCCTGTCGCGCGGTACTCGCGGCAGCCGAGCGCATCTCTGCGAGCGAAGCCCAGTCGGCCGACCGAGTACCGACCGCATAGGCACCAGCCGGATTCGACCACGGACTCAGGCGGAGGTCTCTTCCTGGGGTGCGCGGGGGCTGCGGCGGTAGGTGGATACGGCGGGTGAGTCGGTCAGCCAGAACCGCCACGGCCGGTCGGCCTCGAGGCGAACACCGACGCGGGGGCCGACGCTGACCCGCTTCGGTTCCACCGGCCGGGCGATCAGCTCCAGCCGGATGGGCGAGTCCGGATCGAAGAGTGCGGTGCCATAGTCGTCCAAGGTGATCCCGAGGGCACTGCCGAAATTGCCCGGTCCCCTGGCCAGGTCGGCGTCGATGCGGGCGGCGGGTCGCCGGGCACGCACGATCTCGTGCCCGGCGACCACCTCGCCCGCTCGCAGCAGCACCCCGCTGGCCGCACCGTCGGGCCCGCAGGTCACATTCACGCAGGTGTGCATGCCGTAACTGAAGTAGACGTACAGCACCCCGGGCGGACCGAACATGACCGAGCTGCGCGGGGTGCGCCCACGCCCGGAATGCGCCGCCGGATCCGGCCACGGCCCCGCCGGGTCACCGCCGTACGCTTCCACCTCCACGATCTGCACCCCGACCTGGCCCGACCACAACGTCGAACCCAGCAGCCTCCGCGCGGCCGACACCGGATGGACAGCAAGTTCCTTCGCACACACAACACCCGATTGTCCAGATCACCGCCATCGGCGGGGACGCGCCCCCGGACCGGCCTCGAGAAATCGGGCGGCGTGATCCTGCCGCCACGCGTGGGCGGCGCCTCGCGGCCCGGAGCGAATCCGCGGGTAGAACTCGTCTGCGATCCGCCCTGGATTCGGCCGCGGTCGGCACGCCGACAGTGCTCAGTGGTCGGCACGCCGACGGTGCTCAGCCGGCGGCCGGATCAGGGCGTTCGCGTCACAGCCAGCGCGCCACCCCGCCGTGTCCTGAGCAGGTGCCGCTGCGATGCCGGCTGAAGCTGTACTCACCGTCGCGGCACTGCGCGGTCGCGCCGGTGGGTGCGCCGCTGGAGTCGGCTTCAGGACGGGGGACGCAGTTGCCGCTGGAGTTCTGGTAGTCCTGGGCCGGGCAGGAGACGAAGGCGGGCGCGGCCGTGGCGACAGGCAGACCCACCAGCGAGCCGCCGCCGATGGCGACGGCGAATGCCCAGGGCATCAAGGCGATTCGGCGCGCGAGCGATCGGCGGGCTCCGGTACGACGCGTCCCGCGGCTCGATTCGGCGTTCATTCGTGTGCTCCCTGTGACAGTGCGATTCCCGACCCTCCTCCGGATGGAGGAAATCGAAATTAACTCCGCACGCACCTCGAATGTCGTTCTCCCGCACCGATCGAGGACTTTGGTCCCTCGATCGGTGACCGTGGTAACAAGCCGCGGAAACCGTTGGGCCGCTAGGACTCCGCTCGCAAGTGCAGGCCGCGGAGCTTGTCCGGGTTGACCTGGAAACGCATGTTCAGGATGCGGCCGCCGAGAAGGTCATAGGTGAGCGCGCCCACCGGAACCTCGCCGAGCAGGACCAACAGTCCGAGCTCGCCGTTGATCACCGCCGGCGTCATGTGCATACCCGCGGACACCGGTTTGGCCATCACGCCGAGCAGCCAGCGCGCGACGTGGTCCGGCCCGTACAGCGGGCGACGCGCGGCGGTGATCTTGCCGCCACCGTCGTTCCAGAGTGTGACCTCCGGGGCGAGCAGTTCCATCAGCGCGTTGACATCGCCACCGTGGGACGCGGCCAGGAACTTCTCGGTGATCTCTCGCCGGTCGGCGGCGTCATTGTCACAGCGCGGCCGCCGTGCCTGCACGTGCGCGCGGGCTCGATGCGCGATCTGCCGGACGGTCGCCTCGGGTCGTTCGATGAATCCGGCGATCTCGGCGTGGGAGAAGCCGAACACCTCGCGCAGGACGAAGACCACGCGTTCGACCGGACTCAGCGTCTCCAGCACGACCAGCATCGCGGTCGAGACCTCATCGGCCATCTCGGTCTCCTCGGCGGCACTCGGCTCGGTGAGCAGTGGCTCGGGAAGCCAAGGGCCCACGTAGGTTTCACGGGTCGCACGGGCGGAGGTGAGGCGATTGAGCGCCAGGTTGACCACCGTTCGCACGAGATATGCCCTGGGGTTGCGGACCGACGACCGGTCCGCGCCGTGCCAACTGATCCAGGCATCCTGCAGGACGTCCTCGGTGTCGGTGACGGTGCCGAGCATCCGGTAGGCGGTGGCGAACAGCAGCCGCCGATGCTCGGCGAACGGATCGGCGGATTCGGATTCCGCAGGTGTGTGGTCCCGCATGGGCATCATGCCTACCGGATCGCGTGCGGCGGGCGCCGCACCTTCCGGCCGCTCGGTCATGCCCGTTCCCGGGTGCGGCGGCCACCGCGGGAGAACTGCACGGGGACGGTCATCCGCCGACTGATGCCGAACACCGGCCACGGGCTGCTGCTCACCGATTCCTTGTAGCGAACCGCGGCCCGGCCGGTCAGATACCAGCGCTTGGGCGTGTCGTCCGCGTTGGTGAACTGGATGACCGCATCGCGCCGCCCCAGGCTCACCGGCTGATGCACGTACCCGAACCGGAACGGCCGGACCTCGCGGCCGCGCAGCCTGCGCGCGATGGCATCGGCGACGTACGCGGCGGTCGGCATCCCACTCTGGCAGGTACCGTGCAGCCGACCGAACGGCTGCCGTACGCTCGCGGCATCGCCGATCGCATAGATCTCCGGATGCGACACCGAGCGCAGCGTCGCATCGGTGGTCACCGAACCCGTTGCGTCCGTGTCTATTCCGGCGTCTGCCGCGAGCGGCGGCACCCGTACGCCCGCGGTCCACAGGGTCAGGTCGGAGCCGATCAGCTCCCCGGTGCTCAACCGGATCGCGTCGGGCAGCACCTTGTCCACCTGCACGCCGGTCCGGCGGACGATGCCGAGACGGTCGAAGGCACGGTCGAGATGGGCGCGAGCTCCCGGGCCCATCATCGAACCGGGTTCGGCGGCGGCGAGCAGCGTGACCGTCAGCTCCGGATGGCTCTCGGCGATCTCGGTCGCGGCTTCGACTCCGGTGAGCCCGCCGCCGACCACCGTGACCGAGCCGCAGGCCCGGGCCAATTCGGTGAGACGTGCCGAGAAATGGTGTGCCCGAACGGGATCGTTCAACGTCCAGGCATAATCCGCGACGCCCGGCACCCGGGCGGTGTCGGTGGCGCTGCCGAGTGCGTAGACCAGGGTGTCGTACCGCAGCCTCGCCCCGTCGGACAACGTGACCTGCCGGGCGGCGGGATCGATACCGGTGGCGGTCGCACGGTGGAAATGCGCCCCGGTCCCGTCGAGCAGTTCGGTGATGCGCCGATCGGCCAGCTGCTGACCGGCGGCGACCTGATGCATGCGGAGCCGTTCGACGAAGCGGTCCGACGGGTTGACCAGCGTGATCCGCACGTGCGCGCGGCGGGTCCGGTGGGCGAGCCGGACGGTGGCGAGCAGCCCGGTGTAGCCGCCGCCCAGCACGACGATCTCGTGATTCGCAGTGGTGTTCATGATGCCCTCCGATGGGTCGCGATTCGCTGTCGTCCATGGGACAGATCAGCGGACCGACCCGTGACACCACCGATGGTGACGCCCGTCACAGTTATCCGAACCGGCCGGACGCCCTGCGCGGCACCGGGCGGGAATGCCGCGCGGGGCCGCGTTCACGGCGTGACGATGGGGAACCAGAACGGGAAGGTGTCGAACAGTTCGAACAGGTCGGACAGTGCGGCGGCATCGCCGTCGACCCGCACCGCACCCGAGGCGATCTCCCGATCCAGCGTCGTCGTGCCGAGGATGATGTTCTGGAACGCCTCGCGGTCCCAGTGCACGCCGGCGTCCGGATCGGGCAGCGTCTTATCGGCGGTGTAGATCAGGGTGCCGTTGCTCAGCCGGACCGCGAACTGTTTCTCGACACCGTCGAAATCGGCGAACGTCCAGTTGAACACGCCGGTGCGCAGCCAGGCGGCGGGGCCGTCGAGGCGGATGCCCAGATAGTCCAACAGCATGTCCAGGGTCATCGCCGCGAGCACATCGGGCCCGGCCAGTTGGATTGAGCCCAGATCGTGCACGCCTTCGCGCAATTCCTTTGCGCCCATGAGGTATTCGTTTCGCCAGGTGCCGTTCTCGGCCTGGTAGCCGAGCTGTTCGAGCGCGTCGGCCTGCAGATCGCGGGCGCCGGCGTTGCGCGGATCGGCGAACACCACATGGGTGAGAACCTCTGCCACCCAACGGTATTCACCCTCCACGTAGGCGGTGCGCGCACGGTCCACGATCGCCTGCGCGCCACCCATGTACTCGACGTACTTCGGCGCCGACGCCTCGGGCGGCAACGGGTCCAGATGCGCCGGGTGACTGTCGTACCAACCCAGATACCGCTGGTAGACCGCCTTGGCGTTGTGCTTGGCCGAACCGTAGTACCCGCGGCAGTGCCACTGCCCGGCCAGCCCCGGCGGCAGTTCGATGCGCTCGGCGATCTCGGACATGGTGTAGCCCTGGTTGGCCAGTCGCAGCGACTGATCGTGCAGATATTTGTACAGGTCGCGCTGCTGTTCGAGGAATCGGACGACATCGGCGCTACCCCAGCGCGGCCACTGGTGCTGGGCGATCACCACATCGGTCTCCGCGCCGAACATCTCGATCGTCTCGTCGAGCACCTTCCACCAGGTCGCCGCATCGCGAACCTGTGCCCCGCGCAGGGTGTAGAGATTGTGCATCGTGTGAGTGGCGTCCTCGGCCGCGCACATCAACCGTTTCGCGGGGAAGTGGATGAGGAATTCCGCGGGCGCCTCGGTGCCGGGAGCCATCTGGAACACCATCTCGACGCCGTCGACCGTGCGACTTTCGCCGGTGGTGGAAACGGTGTCGGTCGGGGCGATCAGCGAGGAGGTGCCACCGTACGGGAGCCCATTGGCGAGTCCGACGTTGAGCTGGCCCCGCGGGCCGCGGTCCAGAAGCCCGCCGTACATGTAGATGGCGCGGCGGGTCATCGCGTTACCGGCGTAGACGTTCTCGGCGACCGCCTCCCTCAGAAAACCGGCCGGCGCGATCACCCGCGTCAACCCGGCCCGCACATCGGCCTCGTCGATGACTGCCCGGACGCCGCCGTAGTGGTCGGCATGGCTGTGCGTATAGATCACGGCCCGGACCGGTCTCGCCGGGCGATGCCGGAAGTACAGGTCCAGTCCGGCCTTCGCGGTCTCCATGTACGTCAGCGGATCGATCACGATGATGCCGGTGTCGCCTTCGATGATCGTCATGTTGGACACGTCCAAGCCGCGCAGCTGATATACCCCGTCCATGACCTGGAACAGGCCGTGCGGCTTGTTGACCAGGGCATGTCGCCACAGACTCGGGTTCACGGTCGACGGCGCGGCGGCGTCGGTGACGAATCCGTAGCCGTCCAGATCGACCAGCGTGCCGCCGTCGCGGCGTTCGATCCTCGGCGGGTCGAGTGTGCCGACGAATCCGCGCGACGAGTCGTCGAGATCGCGCAGGTCGTCGAACGGCAGGCCGGCGATGAAATCGAGCTGGGCGGCGCGGGTCGCGTCGGTGGCTTGTTTGACAGCGAGCGCGGGGTCCACCTGGGTCATGATGGGACTACCTTTCTGCCGCAGAAGGTTTCGACCGAACAGATCACCGCTCGGGTAACCGAACCGCCCATCAGGCAGGAGCATCCCTCGGGTGCGAGCGTAACCAACCGTCGCCATCCGGGGAAGCCCTCGAGTCACGCCCGCCGGCGCATCACATGCAGCACCGCACCGGCCGGGGTGAGGTACGCACTGGTCGCGCCGCTGCGCAGGCTGAGGTAGTCGTCGGCGATGACGAATCCGAATGCGACCACCAGCAGCACCGCCAGCTGCCCCCACGCCACCCAGACGACCCCCAGCGGCGCGGTCGCGAGCGCCACGGGCGCGGCGATCAACCGGCTCCACGGCCACGGCAGGCCGAGCACCCGGCGGAAACAGAACTGGCCGAAGAAATACAGTGCCACGCCGCCGGACAGCGCCACCGCCGCAGACCAGGGCACCGCCCGGTCACCGTGCACGATGCACAGCCGGATGCCCGCCGCGGCCACGATGATGCCGATCAGCAGCGGGAACAGCGAATAGCCGTAGGCCAGCAGCGCGTACCGGGCCCGCCGCGGCCCCGGTACCGCACCCAACGCCGCCTCGCCCCGCTCGTCGTCCAGGCCGAAGTACGCCCACCACAGCACATAGGCCAGGGCCAGGCCGAGTGCGACGGTGAGGATCAGGCCGGCTGTGATGTCCGCACCGGCCAGCGCCGCGCCGATCGCGACGACCGATTCACCGATCGCGATGATGACCACCAGTCCGTGCCGTTCGGCGAAATGCGCCGAACGCACCACGAATCCGCCGGTGTCGGTCAGATACGGGGTCACGATCTGCACGGCCAGCGCGGCGCACCACAGCAGATATCGCGGCCAGCCGTGCACGAAACCACCTGCCAGGACCAGCCCGGCCGAGATGAGATTCAGCGGGGCCAGATGGATGACCGCGCGCGTCACGCTACTGCCTCCGTTTGTGTAGAACAGCGCGGTGTGCACCGAGTTGACCAGGAAGTACGCAGCCCCGAAGGGCACGCCGGAACCGCCGAAGGCGGACGGGATCGCAAGCGCCACAACGAAGAAGCCGAACATTCCGACCAGCAGCCAGGTGCGTCGCGCGGTGCTGGTCGGCGCGACCTCGTTGGTCAGGAAGACGTATCCGCTGTACATCCACCAGATCACGCCGAACATCAGCGCGACCCGGCCCAGCGCCGGCCAGCCCGGGTGCTCGCCGAACGCGTGGGTCAGCTGGGTGATCGTGAAGACGAAGACGAGATCGAAGAACAACTCCAGGGTCGAGGCGCGCACCTGACCGCCCTGCATCTCGTCCTCGGCCGTCGTATCGGGGGTATCGCTGGTCACGTCCAGAGGGTAAGTGGCGGCGCGCCGGATTGCGGCGGCACGGGGGTTGCGTCACAGGCGGGAGGAGCGCAGAATTCAACACACAGTGAATTCAACACTCGGTGAAATAAGAGGTCGACCATGACGGCATCCGATCCGTCCCCCGCGATCGAGGTGGAGCACCTGCGGGTGCATCGGGGCGAACAAGAAGTGCTGCACGATATTTCGTTGACCGTGGCGCGCGGATGTATCACCGGCCTGCTCGGTCCGTCCGGCTGCGGGAAGACCACGCTCATGCGCAGCGTCGTCGGCACCCAGCTGGTCGCGGCGGGTAGCGTGCGCGTCCTCGGCGCGGCGGCCGGGACGCCCGGACTGCGAGCGCGCGTGGGATACGTGACGCAGGCCCCCAGCATCTACGACGATCTCACCGTTCTGGACAACGTCGGATACTTCGCCGCGCTGTACGGACGTTCCCGCAACGACGTCACCGAGGCCATCACCGCGGTCGGGCTCGCCGAACACACCCGGCACCGCGGCAGTCAGCTCTCGGGCGGCCAGCGCACCCGGGCCTCACTGGCCTGCGCGCTGGTCGCCGATCCGGAACTGCTGGTGCTGGACGAGCCGACCGTCGGCCTGGACCCGGTGCTGCGCGTGGATCTGTGGCGGCAATTCCGCATCCTCGCCGAACAGGGCCGCACGCTGGTGGTGTCCAGTCATGTGATGGACGAGGCCGAACACTGCGATCGGCTGCTGCTGATGCGAGACGGACACCTGCTGGCCCAGCTCAGCCCCGACGAACTGCGCGCCGAAACCGGCGAAACCAGCTTGGAGAGCGCATTTCTCGCTCTGATCAGAATGGGAGAGCCTTCATGACAACGACTTTGAGCTGTTACTCCGCCACGACCGGCCGAATTCTGCGGCAGTTGCGCGCGGATCGGCGCACGGTGGCCATGCTGGCCCTGGTGCCGACGCTGCTGATGGTGCTGCTGTATTTCGTCTACCAGGACCTGCCCTCGAGGCCGGGCGTGCCGACCGTGTTCGACCGGGTCGGCATCAGCATGCTCGGCATCCTGCCGTTCATCGTGATGTTCCTGATCACCGCGATCGCCATGCAGCGCGAAAGAACCTCCGGCACACTGGAACGCCTGATGACCACTCCGCTGTCGAAGCTGGATCTGCTGGCCGGATACGGCTCGGCCTTCTCCCTGGCGGCCACGGCGCAGGCGGCGCTCGCCTGTCTGGTGGCGTTCTGGCTGCTGGGAATGCATTCGGCGGGCAGCGTCTGGCTGGTACTGCTGATCGCGGTCCTCGATGCCGTACTGGGCGTGGCACTGGGTCTGCTGGCAAGTGCGTTCGCGCGCACCGAGTTTCAGGCCGTGCAGTTCATGCCGCTCATCGTCGGACCGCAGTTCTTCCTGTGCGGATTGCTGGTGCCGCGCGGTCAGCTGCCACGCTGGCTCGAGGTGATCAGCAATGTGCTGCCGCTGAGTTATGCGGTCGACGCGCTGCAACAGGTGTCGCGGTATACCGGGGCGACCGGGCAGATGTGGCATGACGTGGGCATCGTGGCCGTGTTCGCCGTTGTCTCACTGGCTTTGGGCGCTGCGACGCTACGCAGGCGCACGGCGTGAGCGAACCGGCCGCGACCACCGCCTCCGGCCGCAGCGGGCGACGTCCCGGACAGTCCGGAACTCGCGAGGCGATCCTCGACGCCGCCCGCAAGCGGTTCGCCGAGGTCGGATTCGACAAGGCTTCGGTCCGTTCCATCGCGAGCGCCGCGGGTGTGGATCCCGCTCTGGTACATCACTATTTCGGCACCAAGCAGGAGTTGCTCACCGCCGTGGTGAATGTGCCGGTCGATACCGACGTCATCCGGGCGCACATCGCGGCCGCGCCGGTCGACGCGCTCGGTGAGACGATCGTGCGCACGGTGATCGGGGTGTGGGACTCCCCCGTCGGCGCCTCCGCGATCGCCGCGTTCCGCGCCATACTCGGTGGCGGTGACGCCGCGCTGGTCCGCAGCTTCGTGCTCGAGGTCATTCTGCGAGACGTTCGCGACCGGGTGGATTCACCACCCGGCTCCGGCTATACCCGGGTGGCACTGGCGGTGGCACAGATGGGCGGGGTGCTCCTGGCCCGCAAGATCGTGGGCATCGAGCCGATCGTCTCGATGAGCGCCGCCGAAGTCGCGCGGCTCGTCGGGCCGTCACTGCAGCGCTATCTCACCGGCGACCTGGACCTGCCGCCCGCCGACGCCTGACGGCTCGGCCTTCGCCTCAGCCCTGGGCGGTGAACGCCTCGTGCTCGGCGTCGCCCACGTCACGGGCCTCGTCCACAAGCAACACCGGAATTCCGTCATCGATCGGGTAGGCGCGGCGCAGTCGCGGGTTGTAGAGCACACTCGCACCGTCCTCGGTGCGGACCAGCGACAGCGGGCCCTTGTCCTGCGGGCAGGCCAGCAGGCTCAGCAGAGTGGGGTCCAAGGTTTCCTCCGGCATGACCGACAACCTACCGGGCAACCCGCGGGCCGCGGTGACGGCATCGACAGCCGGGCGCCGCAGGACACGGCCGCACCGGCCGGTGGTGCCACCGACTGTCGAAGACCTGGCACCTGTCCAGGCATTTCTCCGGCGTCGCGGGACCGCGCCCGGCGGCTCGCCGGTCAGTCGGTGAGCGTGGCCAGGACGGCGTCGCTGAGCGGCTCGTAGCTTTCGGCGGCCGGCGCCCGGTACCAGACGGTGGGGCCGGACCGCAGTTCGAATGCCGCCTCGACGGCGCGGGTCGACGGGCGGTAGGTCGAGCTACGGGGAATCTCATCGACCAGATAGACCAGATCGGGGCGACGGGCCGGATCCAGCGAGCGAAGCGCCTCGGTGACGTCCTTGGGGTCGAGGCGGTAGCCCTCGCGCACGCTCACCCCGGCCACGGCCAGCGTGCGCCCGGGGGCGGCGGTGTACCCGAACGCGACCTCCATATCCACGGCGCTGATGTCGTTGAGCGCGTCCACGATCGGCTGGGCGTAGACCGGGCCGCGTGCGGTATGGATGACGGTGTCGCGGCGATCCATCAGCCAGTAGTCACCGTCACTGTCGCGGCGGAACAGGTTCTCCGTCGGCATCCACGCATCGCCCGGCGCGAACACCCCGCGCAGGCCACCCTGGGAGATGTCCACGGCCTCGGACGCCTTCCCGATCAGCAGACCCACCTCGTTGTCCGCGGTACGGCGCGCGAAACCCTGTGCGTCGGTGTGGATCCGGCCCGTCGTGGAATCGTAGGAGATCAGCTCGACCCGCGCGGTACCCGGCACCGGGCGGCCCTTGCAGCCGAGTTTGGTCCCGGCCACGTTGGCCAGCACCACATCGCCCTCGATCGAGGCATAGAACTCCAGAACCCTTGCGGGAGCGAACCTTTCGACCGTCCGCCGCCACAGGCCCGCGGGCATGCCCGAGCCGATGAACAGCCGGATCGGATGCGGATGGCCGTTGGGGAAGGTGTCCGCGTCGAGGATGTCGCGCAACATCGTCCAGGTGTAGGTGACGACGGTGACTCCGTAGCGGTGCACCTCCTCGACGAATCGGGCCGGGTCCAGCGAACGAGCCAGCGCGATCCGGCTGCCGCCCGCCACCGCACCGCCCAGGCTGACCAGGAGGCCGGACGAATGATGTAGCGGCGCAAGGCAGTACACGGTGTCACGGCGATCCAAATCCGCCGCCGTGGCGGTGCCGAACGCGGACAGCGCCCAGCGATGATTGGTGATGTACTTCAGATCCAGTTTCGCACCGGTGCCGGTGACCAGGACGAAGGCCAGTTCGCGCGCCAGTCCGGGGTCCGGGCGGTACCAGCCGGGCAGACTCACCCCGGCCGGATCGATCTGCTCGAGGTCGATCACATCCGCGTCCGGCGGGATCGACAGTTCGCGGGCATCACCGCCGCCGAGCACCAGAACGCGCCCGGCCGCCGCGGCCGCATCGCACAAGTTCTCCGGATCGGCGATGATCACGCCAGCGCCGGTCAACTCCACCGCACGCGCGATCTCACTGCCGGGCGCGAGCAGCACCGCCACCGCGCCCAGCCGCGAGAGCGCGGCCACCGCCGCCAACGCGCTGGGCCTGGTTTCCATCAGCACCCCGACCCGGCTCGCCGGGCGCACACCCGCCGAGATCAGCCCGCGCACCACGTTGTCGATCCGGGCACCCACCGCCTCGTTGGTGTGCACGCGATCGTCGAACAGGAACAGATCCCGCAGCGGCGCGCGACGCGCCTGCTCGGTCAGCAAGCGTCCCAAGGAGATCCGGGTGTGCGGCTGGATCATGCCCAGCCGTGTCAAGCGCGGCAGCGCGCGGGCGGCCTCGCCGGTCAACTCCACCGAGCCGCGCAACGTGTTGTTCGCGATCGAACCCAGCGCACTGCCCAGCCCGGCGCCCGCCTCGGCCAGCGTGCCCGCGGCGTGCACCACCCGGGTCGCCGCCGAACGCTGCGGATTCACCTCGACGTGTGCGGCCATCGGGACGATCGCCTCGGGCCGGTCGCCCTCCCCGCCGAGCCAGCGCACCCAGTCCCGCACCAGCGGCCAGGTCCGGGTGGTGGCCGTACTCCCGGCGACCAGACCGAAATGTCCCGCCACCACCGATGCCTCGTAGACCTCGGCGTTCGGCGCGGCGCGCACGATCCCGCGCACGGCCGCCGGCTGGCCGATATCGTCCACCTCGCCGACGAAGGCCAGAATCGGGCATTCGATTTCGGCCAGCGAAACCGGACGGTCACGAATTACGAAGCCACCCACCATCATCCGGTTGTGTGCGACGAACTGCTTGAGCAGGTCCGCTGCGGCGGGCCCGGAATAGCCCACCCACCCGTCGTGTTCGAGGAAGCGGCGCTGACGTTCCTTGGGCAGCAACGCCTCCCGGTCGTGCAGCTGACGCAGGAAGTCCAGGCGGGATTTGGCGGTTTTGACCGGATCGAGCATCTGGAAGCCCAGCCGGACCATCGAATCGGTGATCGGCAGCCTGGTCAACACGTGATCGGCGACGAAATCCGCGACCTCGGACACCAGCCCCTGCGGCAAGCCGAACGGCAGTCCGGCGACGATGTCCACCGGGCTGCCGAAGGTGACGATGCTGTCCACACCCTTGCCGTAGCGATAGGCAGCGGTCTGGTAGGCGAACATGCCGCCCTGCGAATATCCCATCAGATGGACACCGCGTCCGGTCAGTTCGTTCACCGTATCGATGGCGCTGTTCAACGCGACGACGTGGTCGGCCAGATCGCGCTGCCAACCGCCCTCCTCCGTGGCCGGAGACCCGAAATCCAGGACCCAGCAGTCGATTCCGGCGCGATTGAGGATGCCGACCGCGCCGCCCTCGGCGTTCACGTCGTAGATGTCGGCGCTGACCATCAGGGGCGGGACGAGCAGCGCGACCGGACGGCCCGCGTCGGCGGCGGGGACGTCGTCGGGGAAGTAATGGCGCAGCCGGTACATCCGCTTGCGCTCGGCGACCTCGTACGGCGAGGCCTCCACGTCGTGGGACAGCCCGCCGAACCGGATCACCTCCAGCCCGTTCTGTGCGGTGGCTACCAGCCGCCGCACCGATCCGATGACCGATCGCCCTGTTAACTTCACGGTAGCTCCCAGCCCTCACCTCGTGCGTGGCGCCCCGCCACGGGCTCCTTGTCTGACGAGTCGAGCTTAGCTCTGTCTTCGAGCTCCGCTCCGTTTCGGCGGGTGCGGCTTTTTCCGGGCTCCGGTTCACGCAGCGGGTTCACGGCCCCGGAAGCCTTGCCGCCGGGCAGTCGTTCCCGCACCTGCGACGCGTCCCGACGGGGAGACGGGCCGCGAACCGGAGCCGTCGGCGTTGTCCGGCCGGCAGCCGTGGTGTTTCCCGGAGCCGGATCGAAGGCTCGCCGATCGACGCCCGTCCACGGGGTAGCTCGATCGCGCCTGGGCACGGCCTCGTATGCGCGGGACTGGCGGCTGGAAGCCCGCAGACCCGCTGCACCCGGACGACGATCACAGTCCCCCCGGCGGCGCCTGGCACCGACGCAGACCCGAGAACGCGGCGGCGATCGGATCGTTCGCGAGATCGACCGGACACTGGTGTGGCACAACCGGATCGGAGTCCGAACGGACTCGTCGAGGTGGGATGGGAATGAATTCCCAAGGTGTGCACGGTGTTTACGGGCGGAAAAGAAAATGGCGTGAACGTCGTGATCCGCGTGGCGAAGTGGCGACCCGAACCCCGCGTGTCGGCTGGCAGGCGGTACGGATTGGCCCGCCCGGCGCACCGATGCCACATTGTTACGAGCTGTTTGCTACCGCGTCGTCTTCTCCGATTCCGCCACACTCCCGCTCATCCCGTGCCTATCATCGGAGTGCTGGATCGCACTGTCGCGCTACCCGATTCGCTTGAGATTTCGGTTTCCGCAGGCATCTGTCGCCTGCCGCATCTCCCTGTACGCAAATTGCCGCCGATGTCGTGTGGCAATCTCGAGGTGAGGACCGCAGCATGACCATCGAACTTCCGGTGAACACCGACAACCACGTCCGTAAGACCCTGTCCACCACCGCCGCTCACCAACTCGCGCATACCACCAAATCCGAACCGCAGATGCAGGGCATCAGCTCCCGGTGGCTGACCCGCGCCCTGCCGTGGGTGCAGGTCCACGGCGGCATCTACCGCGTCAACCGGCGTCTGACCCACACTCTCGGCAACGGCGAGGTGGAGTTCGCCATCGACGGCGGCCGAGCGCGCGTCATCCCACTGGAACTTCAGGAACTGCCGCCGCTGCGGGACTTCGAGGATGAGGAGACCCTGCGCGCGCTCGCGGAGCGCTTCGAGCAGCGGGATCTCGAACCCGGCACTGTCCTGGCCGAATTCGGCAATCCGATGGATCAGCTGCTGCTGATCGTGCACGGCAAACTCAACAAGATCGGCAGCGGCGATTTCGGCGAGACGACCAAGCTCGGCATGCTCGCCGACGGCGACTACATCGGTGACGCCATGCTCGTCGATCCCAATGCGATCTGGCCGGTGACCGTCCGGACCGCGACGCATACCACTCTGCTGTCCCTGCCGCGCAACGCGTTGGACCGGATCACCGAGGAGATCCCGGCGCTGCGTGAACAGTTCGACCGGATCGCCGCGACACCGGCCAAAGCCCAGAACAAGTACGGCGAGGCCGAGATCGAGATCTCCTCGGGACACGCGGGCGAGCCGCTGCTGCAGGGTACGTTCGTGGACTTCGACGCTTCGCCGCGGGAATACGAATTGAGTTTGGCGCAAAGCGTTCTGCGCGTACACAGCCGGGTCGCGGATCTGTTCAACGAGCCGCACAACCAGATCGAGCAGCAACTGCGGTTGACCATCGAGGCCCTGTACGAACGGCGCGAGAACGATCTGGTCAACAACCCGGATTTCGGTCTGCTCAACAACTGCGACCTCAAACAGCGCATCTACACCGAGCACGGCGCGCCCACCCCGGACGACATGGACGAGCTGCTGAGCATGCGTCGCAGCACGAAACTCTTTCTGGCACATCCGAAGGCGATCGCCGCGTTCGGCCGCGAATGCAACAAGCGCGGGCTGTACCCGGATCCGGTGGAGATCAACGGCCACCGTGTTCCGTCCTGGCGCGGCGTGCCGATCTATCCGTGCGGCAAGATTCCGGTGAGCGAGAACCAGACCACATCGATCCTGGCGATGCGCACCGGGGAGCAGGAACAGGGCGTCGTCGGCCTGCACCAGACCGGAATACCCGACGAGTACGAGCCGAGCCTGAACGTCCGCTTCAAGGGCATCGACGACCAATCGATCATCTCCTACCTGATCAGCTGTTACTACTCCACGGCGGTCCTCGTACCGGACGCGCTGGGCATTTTGGACAACGTCCTGGTCGCCAGGCAGAGCGACTGACGAAAGGCCTTGCCATGTCGCTGCTCTCACGCGCCGCGGCGCCCCCCGCCGCCTCCGAGGCGGCCACGGTGATCGCGGCTCTGCTCGGTGATCCGGACAACGCTCCCCCGGCCACCCCGGCGTGGTCGGGCAGACCTGAAACCGCGGTCCCCCAGGAACATTCGGATCAGCTGACCGCGATGACCGCGGGGACCATCCCCTCGCGCCTGCTCGGCCCGGCCGGCCTCGGCGCGGCGGGACTGCTGCTCACTCCTGCACCCACGGACATATCGGCCCTGGATACGTCGTACTCCGGCATCGGTAACGAACCCCCTACTACCGCAGATGGATTCACGACCCATTCCGATGGGCGAGCCGCGCCGGAGTCCGATGCGCCGGACGAATCGGGTAACAGGAACCCGCGAATCCCGTTGGGGCCGACCGGGATCGGGACGTCATCGATCCGTGTCCAGCCCCGCCGCGGCACCACACTCGCCGCCCCGCCGGGATCGCCGGTCCCGCCGATACGCGACGATCCGCTGTCCGGATCGCTGGGCAGCACACTCGATTCGGTCTTGTCCCGGATCTCGCGGGCGGGACCGGCCACCGCTTCACCGGGTCGCGACGATGCGGAATCCGGCGAATCCGATACGAGCTCGAGGTCGCCCATCCCGGCGCTGTACTGTCCGCCCCCGATTCGGGACGATCCCGCCCTCGCCGAGGCCGTCAACGAGGGAATCTTGCTGTGGGCCCGATCGATCGGGCTCTACGAGGGACGCCTGGACGACCTCCGCAACGCCGATTTCGGACGGCTCATCATGTTGGCGCATCCGGATTGCGACGATCCGGATCGCCTGCTGGCGGCGGCGAAATGCGCGGTATCGGAGTGGTCGGTCGACGACTACTACTGCGAGGAGAACGCGGACGACCACGCACCCGACGGCACCCCGTCGAACGCGGAGGCCGAACTGGGCCCGAGACTGGAAATGGCTGCCGCCGTGATGGATCCGGTCCACCTACCGGCGAAATATCAGGTGCGGCTCGAGCGGGCGCTGGGATCCGATCCGATCCTGCGAGCCTTCCGCACCTCGTTCGACCATCTCGCGCAATTCGCCACCCCGGCTCAGGTGGCGCGGTTGCGCACCGAGATCGCCGGGTGGTTCATCGCACTCACCGCCGAGGCCGGATGGCGGGCCGCGCACCGGATGCCACCGGTGTGGGAGTACCTCGCCAACCGGCAGCCGCACAGTTTTCTGCCGTGTATGGCGCCCATCGACGCGGTCGGCGGCTACGAACTCGGCGCCGCCGAATACACCGATCCCCGCGTGCGGCGGGTGGTGACCACCGCCGCGCTGACCGCTCAAATGGTCAACGATCTGTATTCGATGGCCCGCGAGGATCTGTCCAACGGCCGGGAGTTCAACCTGCCGACCGTGCTGGCCGCCGAACAGCGCTGCAGCCGCCGCGATGCGATCCTGCAGACCGCCGAGGTGCACGACGAGCTGATGCGTCGTTTCGAATGCGAGGCCGCGATCCTCGCGGCCGAGGGCTCGCCGGCTCTGCGCCGGTTCCTGGGCGGCCTGTGGGCGTGGATGGGCGGTAATCGCGCCTGGCATGCCGCCAGCCGCCGGTACAACGACATCTCCTGATTCCAATTCCACCCGACGCCGCATATCCGGCGCGACCAGTACTGCCCGCAGCACCAACGATCGAGAGGACTGATTCGATGACCACGCTCGACCCCCAGACCGATGGCGTACTGCAGACCAGCTACCAGCGCTCGGTGGCGGCGTATTGGAACGACAATCCCAACGACGATCGGGTGAACACCAAATTGGGCGAGGTGGACGGTCTCTATCACCATCACTACGGCATCGGCGATCCGGATCTGTCCGTTCTGGAAGGTCCCGAGAACACCCGCCAGGACCGGATCGTGCGCGAACTGCACCGGCTGGAGACCGCACAGGCCGATCTGCTGCTCGACAATCTCGGCGATGTGCGGCCCGGGGACCGGCTGCTGGACGGCGGGTCCGGCCGCGGCGGCACCAGCATCATGGCCAATCAGCGGTTCGGCTGCCGGGTGGACGGGGTGACGATCTCGGAGTACCAGGTGGGGTTCGCCAATGAGCAGGCCCAGCAGCGGGGGGTGGCGGACCGGGTGCAATTCCACTTCCGCAATATGCTCGACACCGGTTTCGAAGCGCGGTCCATGCGCGGTATCTGGACCAACGAGACCGATATGTACGTCGAACTGCCGGATCTGTTCAGCGAATTCGCGCGGCTGCTCGAGCCGGGCGGGCGCTATGTGTGCATCACCGGCTGCTCCAACGATGTGACCGGCGGACGGTCCGCGGCGGTGAGCTGGATCGATGCGCACTACGGCTGCATGATCCACCCGCGCAGCGAGTATTTCCGGGCGCTGGCGGCGAACAATCTCGTGCCGATCGCGGTCACCGACCTCACCGCGGCCACCATCCCCTACTGGGAGTTGCGCACCCGTTCCGAGCTGGCGACCGGCGTGGAGAAGCCGTTCCTGACCTCGTACAAGGAGGGCAGCTTCCAGTACCTGTTGATCGCCGCCGATAAGGTGGGGCGGTGACCGCCGCACCAGAGGATAGCGCCGGAGCACCGCCGATCGACCGTGAGGCCCTGCTCGTCGAGCTCGTGGACGAGCGGGGCCGGGCGACCGGCTCGTGCCCGGTGGCGCAGGCGCATACCTCGCCCGGACAGCTGCACCGGGCGTTCTCGGTGCTGCTGTTCGACGCGGCGGGGCGCCTGCTGTTGCAGCAGCGAGCCGCGGTCAAGACCCGCTTCCCGCTGCTGTGGACGAACACCTGCTGCGGGCATCCCGCGCCCGGTGAGCCGGTCACCCGTGCCGCAGCGGTCCGGCTCGGCGAGGAACTCGGTATCGCGGCCGAGCTGACCGAGGTCGGGGTGTTCCACTATGAGGCGGACGATCCGGCAACCGGCCGGGTCGAGCACGAATGGGATCATGTCCTGGTGGGCCGCTTCGACGGCGCTCCCCCGGATCCCGACCCCGCGGAGATCGCCGATCACACCTGGTTGTACCCGGCCGATCTGCGCACCGCACTCGAGTCCGAACCCGCCCGCTTCACGCCGTGGTTGTCGGGGGTCCTCGCGATCACCCATCCCCCTGTCGGCAGTCTGCACGGCTGATACCGGGCGGGGCTTTCGGAGTAACGAACCACATCGGAATACGCGGGAGAGGCGGCTCCCGCGATTCCGTCATCGTTGGTCCGACGCCGGATATGTTGTCCGACAATATCTTCCGATCCGGTCTCGACAGCGGAAGCGAGTCATCGGGCACATCCGGACCCGCATCGCCACGACGCGGGTGAACCGGACGCATGCCCCCGGCCGGGTGGAAAGTCGTTCCGCAGCCGGCGGGGGCATCGTCTGGCAGCATGGCCGCCATGGACCGGATCGGGCTGGATAGGATCGAGGCGGCGGCGAAGCTGGTGGGACCTGCGGTGCGGCGGACGCCGTTGATCGCCTCGCGAGTGCTGGCAGAGCGTGCGGATGTCGAGGTGCGGCTCAAATGTGAGAACCTGCAGCGCACCGGATCATTCAAACCGCGGGGCGCGTACAACCGGATCGCCAATCTGTCCGAGATCGAGCGCGGCCGCGGAGTCGTCGCGGCCAGTGCGGGTAACCATGCTCAGGGCGTGGCCTGGGCGGCATCGACCCTGGGCATCGACTCGACGGTCTTCATGCCGATCGGCGCCTCGTTGCCGAAGCTGGCCGCCACCCGCGCCTACGGCGCGACCGTTCATCAGGCGGGTGAGACCGTCGACCAATCCCTGCTGGCGGCAAGGGAATTCGCCGAGCAGACCGGTGCGACGCTGATCCACCCCTTCGATCATCCCGACATCGTGGCCGGCCAGGCGACCGTCGGAATCGAACTGCTCGAGCAGATGCCCGAAGTGGAGACGGTGATCGTGCCCACCGGCGGTGGCGGTCTGCTCGCGGGCGTGGCCGTGGCACTCGAGCATATGGCTCCGCACGTGCGGGTGCTGGGCGTGCAAGCGGCGCGGGCCGCGGCCTGGCCCGCCTCGCTCGCGGCCGGGAAACCGGTGGCGTTGGACGGGATGTCGACCATGGCCGACGGCATCGCGGTCGGGCGTCCCGGTGACGTGCCCTTCGTCCATGTGGCCGAACGTGTTTCGCGAATCGTCACGGTGGACGAAGACGCGATCTCCCGGGCGATGCTGCTGTGTATGGAACGCGCCAAACTGATCGTCGAACCCGCCGGCGCGGCGGCGGTCGCGGCGCTGATGACCTATCCTCCAGCCGAACTCGACATCACGGGCCCGGTCTGCGCAATCCTGTCCGGCGGAAATGTCGATCCGTTGTTGCTGACCCGGTTGATCGGGCACGGCCTCGGTGCGGCGGGTCGCTATCTGGTTCTGCGCGTGACGATTTCGGATCGTCCGGGCAGTCTCGGACGACTGCTGGCCGCGATCGGCGGGACCGGCGCGAGCGTCTTCGAGATCACCCACTCGCGAGCCGGGGCCTGGCTGGCGGTGGACGAGGCGGAGGTTTCACTCACCCTGGAAACCCGTGGCCCCGCCCATCGCGACGAGGTGATAGATGCACTCACTGCCACCGGATATGCTGTGCGCGTGCAGGATTGAGATCCGTTCGGATCAGCACTTGCTCTTGTAGAAGTACTTCGAGTTCGCGTCCATATCGGCCTGGGTGATGGAGACCATGTCGGTCCGGATGTGCCGGGTGACCGGTTTGCCTTCGAGGGCAGCGGCGGCCTGGTCCACGCCGTCGACACCGATCGTGGCCGGGTCCTGGGCAATCAAGGCCTGGATCGTGCCGTTACGCAGGTCCTGCACCTGCTGTGGGCTGGCGTCGAAGCCGACTATCTTCACCTGCCCCAGTTTGCCCGCATTGCGCAGGCCGGTAGCCGCGCCCTCGGCCGAACTCAGGTTGGTGGCGAAGATGCCCGCCAGATCCGGATGCGCGGCCAAGGTGGCGGTGACGATCGAGGCGGCCTGGGCGGCGTCGTTGTTGTTGTACTGCACGCCCAGTGAGCTCATCCCGGGATGGTTCTTCAGCTCGTCGGCGAAACCCTGCGCGCGTTGATCGGTCGTGGAGGTGCCCGCCTTGGTGTTGATCACCAGCGTGGATCCCTTGTCCCCCACCAGTTTCGCGAGCGTCTGCGCGGCCAGCTGACCGCCCTTGACATTGTCCGAGGAGATCGAGGAGACCGCGACCGACGTGTCTTCCAGGGCGGTGTCCACCTCGACGATCTTGATTCCGGCGTTCTTCGCCTGCTCGATCGGAGCGGCCATCGCGGTGGCGTGGGTAGGGGCGATCAGGACCGCGCCGGGTTTGGTGGCGATGACGCCGGTGACGATCGGCGTCTGCAACGAGGCGTCGAATTGCGTGGGCGCCTGGGTGTTCAGCGAATATCCCAGCTTCTTCGCCTCGGCCTGCGCGCCGCACTGCATCGAGATGTAGAACGGCTCGTTGGCCACGCCCGGAATGAGCACGAGTTTCTTGGCATCGGCGCCGCCGGAGTCACCGACCTTGCCGCCGCATCCGGCCAGCACCGCCGCGGCCGTCACCATCACGCCTGCCAGTACGGCGGCCCGTCGCACGGTTCTCATCTCCGCCCTCACCTTCATTCATTCCGTGTTACTTGCGATCCCGCGCCTTCCGACGCAATTGGTCGAACCAGACGGCGGCCACCAGGACGATGCTCACGGCGATCGGCTGCCAGAACACCGGCACTCCCGCGATGACGAATCCCTTGCGCAGCACCGACGGAATGAAAACGCCGATCACGGTGCCGACTATCGTTCCGGTCCCGCCGAACAGGCTGGTGCCGCCGATGACGACACCGGCGATGGCGTCCAGATTGTCGGTGCCGTGACCGGCGATGGTGGTGGTGCCGAAGTAGGCGAGATTCATGAATCCGGCCAGCCCGGACAGCAACCCGGTCATCAGGTACACCAGGATCAGATGCCGGGTGACGCCGATGCCCGAACGCCGCGCGGCCTCGGCATTGGAGCCGATCGCGTAGGTGTAGCGGCCGAATCGGGTGGTGTGCAGCAACCACGCGCCGAACAGCGTGACCACGAGCGCGACCAGCACCAGATCCGGCACGCCGCCGAGCAGGGTGCCGAAACCCAGTGAGTCGCGCAGATTCTCGGGCACGGTGCGGGTGTCCACGCCGCCGGTGATGAGCTGGGCAGCACCGAGGGCCGCACCGAAAGAGCCGAGGGTGACGATGAGTGGCGGAATCTTGGCCCGCGCCACCAGTACCCCGTTGATCAGACCCCAGAGTGCGCCCCCGGCAAGGGAGGTCACGAATCCGGCCGCGATGATTTCCCATCCGGCATGGCTCGCGTCCTGGCCCGGACTGAGCCACTCCATCGTCTTCGATCCGATGACCCCGGAGAAGATCAGCACCATGCCGACCGAGAGGTCGATGCCCGCGGTGATGATCACGAAGGTCATCCCGATCGAGAGCACGAGCAGCACCGACGTCTCGATCAGCAGGGTCTGCAAGGTGAACCGGGTGGGGAAAGCATCGGGCCGCGCGATGCTGAATGCCAGGTACAGCACGATCAGCACCAGACCGATCCACACCGTGCTGATCCCCGAAATACGCTGCCACAGTGTGTGTTCGGGAGGCTCGAAGGTCTCCGGCACCGAACCGGCGGTGCCCGCCGGCCGCTCGCCGTGCTCGCTCATGCCGCGTCCTCGGTGGTCAACGCCCCGGTCATCGCACCGACCAATTGCCCGAGAGTGGCCTCGGAGTCGAAGCGCGCCACGCGGCGGCCGAGCCGCAACACCTCGATCCGGTCGGCAACCGAGAGCACCTCGGGCATGTTGTGACTGATCAGCACGACCGCGATGCCCTGGTCACGCACCCGGCCGATGACCTCGAGCACGCGCTCACGCTGCACAACGCCCAGCGCGGCGGTCGGCTCGTCCATGAACACGACCTTGCTGGCCCACATCACCGCCCGCGCCACCGCGACGGTCTGCCGCTGACCTCCCGACAGCGCACCGATCGGCACATCGTCTCGGGGAAGTGTCACGCCGAGACGCCGAAAGTGCTCGGCGGCCTGCGTTTTCATGGCCTTACGATCGAGCATCCCGATCCGCCCGCGAATTCCGCGACGGAACAGTTCGCGCCCCAGGAACAGATTCGCCGCCGGATCCAGATCGGGAGCGACGGCGAGATCCTGATAGACGGTCTCCACCCCCAACCTGCGCGCCTCGACCGGCGATCCCATCCGCACCGGCTCGCCGTCGAGCAGGATGCGCCCGCCGTCGGGCTGCTCCGCACCCGAAAGACATTTCACCAGAGTGGATTTCCCCGCCCCATTGTCGCCGATCAGTGCGACGACCTCCCCCGCACGCACCTGAAAGCTGGCCCCCCGCAACGCCTCCACGCTCCCGTAGCGTTTGACCACATCCTCGGCTTCGAGAACCACGGAAGGCATGGCGATCACCTCGTCGACATCGACCGACCGGCCACCCGGCCCGTCCGCCCGATGTTAACGCTCACCACCCCCACCCACGCCCGAATCACGAAAGATTGCGCCGCGCAAGCGACCGGAACCTACCCGGCCTCCCGCAACGGCCGAAACTCGACACTCAACCGCACCCCCAACGCCTCGGCAATCCGTTCCAGCACAGGAATTGTCGGCATCGTGTCTCCGGCCTCCAGTCGCGCCACCGCCGGTTGCTTCGAACCGGCACGATCGGCGAGCTCAACCTGAGTCAGCCCCGTCTTCTCACGCAGGCCGCGTACTGCGGCGCCGAGTTCGAACCTGATCCGCGCCGCCTCGTAGGCGGCACCGGCACCCGGTCGTGCCATGACCTCCGCACGCATCTCCGACCAGCTACTGCGTTCATCCATGGGACCTATTCCTCCTCCACGGCATGAGCCTCAGCGATGCAGCGCATCATCGCACGCACGATCTCGGCAGTCTCCCGCATCCGATGTTTGCGGAACACCGTCAGCAGGACGATGCGTCGCCCCGAAGCAATCCAAAGGGCAGCCGCTCACATCGCACACGCCGACTTGATCCGTGCTCGCTGAGTGTCTCCTGCGATCAGCCGCGCGGGGTCAGTTGGCGCGGCCCAGTTCCAGGGCCAGGACGCCGAGGATTACCAGGGCTATTCCGCCCAGCTGGATCAGACTCAGGGTTTCGCGGAGGAACATTGCGCCGATTGCGGCTACTGCCGCGACGCCGATGGCGGACCAGATGCCGTAGGCGACGGCGATGGACATGCCGCGTTTCAGGGCCTGGGAGAGGAAGAAGAAGGCGGCCAGGTATCCGATGACGACGACGATCGAGGGCACCAGGCGGGTGAAGCCCTCGGAGAGTTTGAGCGATACCGTCGCCGAGACCTCGGACACGATCGCGAGCGCGAGCAGCAGAAACGTCACTGGCGGAGGATATCGGGGATCATCGGCGAGTGAATTTCGACCGCTTCGGATCCGCGCCTCACGTGCCGGTTCCGGCCGCCGGGTCGGAGCGGGTCGGGCGGACGACCGGGCCGGTGTGCCGCGGGGCGGAGCGGTGGGTGGCCGAGGCTGCGCGCAGGGGGGACGAATACTGTTGCGGGGATTGCTGATCGGACACGGTAGCCGAGGCGCGGGGTGCGGCCGTCGGGCGGTTCCGGTCGCGGCACCGGTCGACCTCGATATCGCGTTCCAGGGTGACCACGAGGTTGCGTTCGGCGCGGTCCTCCGGCCAGTCGTGATCCTTGCTGTGGATCACCTGACGCTCGATATTGCCGTCGGTGATCCAATCATCGATGACGAGCCGAATATTCGACCGCCACGAGCCGTCGACCCAGTGCTGCAGCAGTAACTCCCAGTTCTCCTCATCGATCCCGCAGGACGCACCCGGCGTGCCCGGAAGAACGGCCGCGTAGGTGTGGCTCTGGCTGCCGATGCGAACCGCCACCCGTTGCGGCCACAGGGCCTCGACCGAGGTGACGGTGATCCGGCAGGGGCCGTGGTAATCAGGCATGAAGAACCCTCATTCGCGGGTGAATTCGGGCTGATGCAGATCGCGGACCCGAGTGTGCCGCCCCAGCAGGGCCACCTCGCGGAACTGGTAGAGGATCGCACCGGTGGGGGCGTGGATCCTCATCCGCTCGCGCAGGGGCATATTCAGCAGCCGCACCCCGGCCGGAGTCGTCGTCCAGCCCGGCAGATCATCGCCGACCAGACGTTCCAGGGTGACCTCGTGAACCGAATCGACCTCGTCGGGGTTGGGGTGCAACCGCGCGGGCGCAGCGGTCAGGGCGATGAACGGGGTCATCACGAATCCGGAGTCGGTGACGAAATCGTCCAGCACACCCAGTACATCGGATTCGGCGAGGTCCAGGCCGATCTCCTCTTGGACCTCCCGCAGCCCGGCCGCCACCGCGCGCTCGCCGGGCTCGATCTTGCCGCCGGGAAATGCCCACTGACCACTGTTCATCCCGCGGTACGCCCGCCGGATCAGCAGGACGTGCGGCTCGCCGGGATCGTCCACGACGCAGATCACCACGGCCGCGGCGCGACCACCCGTGGCGGCGATCCGGGTGAATCCGGCTATATTGCCGCGAATACGCTCGGCGACAGCAGAATTCGTCATATCCGGGCGCCCCGGCCGCCACACAGCTCGACAACCACAGCTGCTCCCTTCGTCGCAGCCACAGTACGACGACCACTGCCTGCCGCGACTTCCAGCCTCGCTGACCGAACCCTCGTCGAGGAAAGGTCCCGTCCCCGCGACGGCGCGATCCGACCAGTGGAATCTCGACTCGCGACAACCGCTGGCGGTGGTACGGCCCGTCTCCCGGCGACCGCGAACCAACTCGGTTTCGGCGAGACACGCCGAACTCCGGGCCGCTGAGACAAGCGATCCGGCTCGGCGGTGATCAGACCAGCCAGGCGCGACACTCGGCGGCGGACTCGCGGACCTCGTCGAGCTGCTCGGCGACCCGGACTCCGGCGGTGCCGCCGCGGGCGTTGCGGGAGGCGATCGAGCCCTCGACGGTGAGCACCTCGCGGACCCGCGGCGTCAGTGCCGGGTCCACGGCGGCGAATTCGGCGTCGGTGAGCTCGTCCAAGCCCACGACGCGAGACTCCGCGACCCGGACGCAGGCGCCGGCCGCCTCGTGCGCGACACGGAACGGAACACCCTGGCGGACAAGCCATTCGGCGATATCGGTGGCGAGGGTGTAACCGGCGGGGGCCAATTCGGCCATCCGGTCGGTGTGGAAGGTCGAGGTGGACACCAGGCCGGCGATGGCGGGCAGCAGCAGTTCGAGCTGGGCCACCGAATCGAACAGGGGTTCCTTGTCCTCCTGCAGATCTCGGTTGTACGCCAGCGGTTGAGCCTTGAGCGTGGCGAGCAGGCCGGTCAGATTGCCGATCAGCCGGCCCGCCTTACCCCTGGTCAGCTCGGAGACGTCCGGGTTCTTCTTCTGCGGCATGATCGACGATCCGGTGGACCAGGCGTCGGCCAGAGTGATGTAGCCGAATTCCGGTGTGCTCCACAGGATGATCTCCTCGGCCATCCGGGACAGATCCACCGCGGTCATGGCCAGCACGAAGGCTGCCTCGGCGGCGAAATCACGCGAGGAGGTGGCATCGATCGAATTCGCCGCGGCCGCACTGAAATCCAGGTCGGCGGCGATCGCCTCGGGATCCAGCCCCAGTGAGGAACCGGCCAGCGCGCCCGAACCGTACGGGGAGATCGCGGCACGCTTGTCGAAATCGCGCAGCCGATCGATATCGCGCAGCAGCGGATGGGCGTGCGCGAGCAGATGATGAGCCAGCAGTACCGGCTGCGCGGCCTGCAGATGAGTCTTACCGGGCATGACCGCCTCCGGATGCGCGGCGGCCTGCGCGACCAGCGCGTCGACCACGTCCAGCACCCCGGCCGCGACGCGACGGACCGCATCGCGCAACCACATCCGGAACAGCGTGGCCACCTGATCGTTGCGGGAGCGTCCCGCGCGCAGGCGACCGCCGAGTTCGGCGCCGACCCGTTCGATGAGCCCGCGTTCGAGCGCGCCGTGCACATCCTCATCGGCCTCGGCAGGGATGAACGCGCCCGAATCGACATCCGCGGCAAGGCGTTCCAGGCCGTTCAACATCGCAGCCAAATCGTCGGCGGACAGCAGACCAGCCTTGTGCAGCACGCGCGCATGCGCTTTCGACGCGCGGGTGTCGTAAGGGGCCAGCACCCAGTCGAAATGGGTCGACTTGCTCAGCGCCGCCATCGCCGCGGCGGGGCCGGACGCGAAACGTCCGCCCCACAGGGCCCCTTCGTTGGTGCTGCCGCCATCGGTCATCGGTCGTGCTCTCCTCACCCGCGTATCGCGGTCGTCGGTGCCGTGGCGCTCAGGGGCGCACAGCTGTCATCAGAATGTGGTTGCGCAATCCCTCGCGCACTGTGTCCGGTACCTCGCGCCCGTGTTCGGTCAGCACCGTGACCGGGTCGGCTGCGGTGACCTTCCAGCCGTGCTCGGCGAACCAGTCGCGGGGGTCGGTGCGGTCGTCCGTCGAGTACCAGAGGTTCTCCACGTCGATCCGGATCCCGGCCTGCGCCATCATCTTCTCCCGCTCGGCACGGATCTCGGAATTCCGCAGCGGCCGCCCCTGGCCCATGTTCAGGGCGATGGTGCTGCCCGGGACGCTGAGGTCGGCGATGTTGTCGAACAGCCGGTCCTGCGCCTCGCCCGGCAGGTAACGCAACAGTCCCTCGGCCAACCAGGCGGTGGGCAGCGTCGGATCGAAGCCGTTGTCGCGCAATGCCTTCGGCCAGTCCTGACGCAGATCTATCGCCACCTCGCGACGATCAGCAGTGGGCTCGTCCCCCGCGAGCGCGGTTGCCTTGAACTCCAACACCTTCGGCTGATCCAGCTCGAAAAGTACTGTGCCCGAAGGCCACTCGATCCGATATGCCCGCGCGTCCAGCCCTGCCGCCAGGATGACGACCTGCCGGATCCCGGCTGCACCCACCGCGTCGAAATATTCGTCGATGTACACCGTGCGAGCGGTCATCATGGCGTTCAGCGGACCGTACAACCGGCTGCGTTCGGGATCGGTACCCACCTGACCACGCAGGATCTTGTCCCACCCGGATCCCACGGCCTCGACCAGCTTGGCGGCATAGGGATCCTGGAACAGCGCGTCGGTACGCGAGGTCTCCCTGGCACGCATCGCCGCGACGCCCACGGCGGTCGCGCCCACGCTCTCGGTGATATCCCAGCTGTCGTCGTCGGTACGCATCGGATCCTCCTGTCGGCCAATCCCTTTCGCGCGATAACGCTGCGCGATCACGACACCCGGCAACGAGCACACGGCTGTGGCCGGTCACCGTCGCGACGCACGATTTCCGCTTCGCACGACCGCCGGGTGAGATCACCCGGCGGCTCGCAGGCTACTCCTGCTACCTGTGCGAGCAGCCGACGGTCGAGCCTCGCGGGTCCGCTGCGTCGCCACAGCGGACCCGCGTCCCGGCGCACGCCCGGCAACGACACCGCGTCACCGGGTCGAGTCGTTACTTCTTGAACAGATCCCGGCGCGCGGCGACCTTGGAGGACAGGCCGTGGATCTGCACGAAACCCTTGGCCAGCGACTGGTCGAAGGAATCGCCCTCGTCGTAGGTGGCCAGGTTGAAGTCGTACAGCGACTCCTCGCTGCGGCGACCGTTCACCACGACGTTGCCACCGTGCAGCACCATGCGGATATCGCCGGTGACGTGCTCCTGGGTGTCGCGCACGAACGCGTCCAGGGCGCGCTTGAGCGGGGAGTACCACAGGCCGTCGTAGGCCAGCTCGCCCCAGCGCTGCTCGACCTGTCGCTTGTACCGGCCCAGTTCACGCTCCAGGGTGACGTTCTCCAGCGCCTGATGCGCGGTGATCAGCGCGATCGCGCCCGGAGCCTCGTAGATCTCGCGACTCTTGATACCGACCAACCGGTCCTCGACCATGTCCAACCGGCCCACGCCCTGACGCCCCGCGCGCCGGTTCAGCTCCACGATCGCCTCGAGTACGGTGACCTGGCGGCCGTCGATGGCCACCGGCACACCCTTGTCGAAGCTGACGACCAACTCGTCGGGCGCCTCGAAGTTGATGGTCGGATCGACGGTGTAGTCGTAGACGTCCTTGGTCGGCGCGTTCCACAGATCCTCGAGGAAGCCGGTCTCGACCGCGCGACCCCAGACGTTCTGGTCGATGGAGAACGGCGACTTCTTGGTGACGTTGATCGGGAGCTTGTTCTCCTCGGCGAAGGCGATGGCCTTCTCCCGGGTCCAGGCGTAGTCGCGGACCGGGGCGATGACGTTCAGGTCGGGGGCCAGGGCGCCGATGCCGACCTCGAAGCGGACCTGGTCGTTGCCCTTACCGGTGCAGCCGTGCGCGACGGTGCTCGCACCGTGGAACTTCGCGGCCTCCACCAGGTGCTTGACGATCAGCGGACGGCTGATCGCCGAGACCAGCGGGTACTGGCCCTGATAGAGGGCGTTGGCCTGCACGGTCGGCAGGCAGTAGTCGTCGGCGAACTCGTCACGCGCGTCGACCACGACCGCCTCGACAGCGCCGCAGTCCAGCGCGCGCTGGCGCACGACGTTCATATCCTCGCCACCCTGGCCCAGGTCGATCGCGACCGCGACCACCTCGGCCCCGGTCTCCTTGCCGATCCAGCTGATGGCGACGGAGGTGTCCAGCCCGCCGGAGTAGGCGAGTACGACGCGATCGGCCATGTCTGTAACTCCTCGAGTAATTTCGTGCGTATCCAAGTCTGTGCGCCCGCCTCGCCGGGCCTGCGGCGCTGCCCACCCCGCTCCCCCGGCGGCCCGTACCACGCACAAATGATTATGCATGACGATGCAATCCCATTCATAACCGGGGGGCTGGATTTTCTGCCTCCGCTCTGCTCCGGCAGGGTTTTCTGAGCCTTTCGCTTCGCGGGTGATTCCCAGCGGAACAGAGACGATCCCCCGCTGGGCACGTCGGGCTTCGTCTCGCTTCGCTTCGGTGGGTAAGTGAGGCCAGCGCCGAAATCGCGTCGCATCGCGTCGGGGCGGCGAGTGGCCGACACAGGCGGCGACACTCGGGGCAATACGGACAATCGGCCCCAGATCTCCATGCGTCCCAACGAGATTGCCACGCTCGGGGCGATGCGTGTGCGAGCCTGGGTGGACCAGTGGTCCGGGCGGCAGAAGGGCGGTCGGAGATGTTTTCGGGAATCGGGAGTCTATTCGAGTTGATCGGTCAGGACGTGCTGTCCCTGGGACAGTCCGTCGTGCAGATCATCAGCGACCTGTTGAACGCGGGCACGGGCGGCGGTGGCGGCGGCGTTCCGCCGGGGCAGTACCCGCTCGCCTAGCGCTCGGTGTGGCCCGGCAGGAGCATTCTCGCCACCGGGCCGCCACAGATCCGATCAGGTCAGCGCTTTCGGGCCCGGTAGGCCGCGGAGATGATCGCCACGACTCCGACGATGATGAGGACCACGCCCAGGTACGTCCACTGGGAGTGGCCGGTCATCGGCGAGCCGTGCACATTACCCGTGCCCTGCCCGACCCACAGTGCCCCGACCAGGCACAAAACCACACCCACCACCACACTGATCACACGCCGCACTGTTGCCTCCTGCGTTTTCGGCGTCCGCTCCGCTACGGCGTGCTCGCGGCTCCCTGGAGGTCTCACCGCTCGACCCCGTGTCGGGCACTGGTTACTCGCACCCGCCATGCGTGCAACCGGCGAGACGGGCCGCGAACTCGAGGTCGGTGTCGCCCGAGATGCCGGAACGAGCTCGGCGAGTACCCGCTAATGCTCCCGGGCGAATGTCTCCGAAGGCAACTGCGAGGCGTAGATGGTCTGGTGGATCGGCGTGGCGACGCCCGCGGCCCGGCCGAACCGGACAACCGCGCCGCTCTGGTAGTGCAGTTCCGACGGGCGGCCCGCGGCCAGGTCACGCTGCATCGATGCGGTGGTCTCCGGACCGAAGCCCGCGTAGATCTTCATCATCTGGTCGACGTCGTGCTCGTCCAGCGCGATGCCCCGGGCGCGGGCCACCTCGAGCACCTCGACCATCGCCGCTCGAACCAGGGCGACCGTCTCGGGTTCGGTGGATACGATCCCGACCGGCCGACGGGCCAGCGCGCCGACCCCGCCGTAGGAGGAGATCAGCATCAGCTTGCGCCACAGGGTGGCTTCGATGTCGTTCGTGCGGGTCACCGTGATGCCGGCGGGAGTCAGCGCCTCCTCCACCGATTCGACCCGCTCGGCCGAATCCGGTGTCAGCGCGCCGATTTCCACCGCGGCGTGCGCGCCGAGGCAGCGCACGGACCAAGGCCCGACGCGTTCGGCGATCACCACGCAGGTACAGCCGAGTACCCGCTCGGCGCCCAGTACCGCGGCCAGATCACTCGCCGCCTCGACACCGTTCTGCAACGGCAGGATCGTGGTCTCCGGGCCTACGACCGGTTCCAGCGCCTCGGCGACATCGCGAACCTGCCACGCCTTCACCGCGACGATCACCAGATCGGCCGGGTCGCCACCGGGGCGCAGTTCGGTGACCACCTGCACGTCGGGTATCGAACTCTCTTCTCCCGCACGCGAAACCAGCAGCGGTCCGGCCGCCGCGGCCTCGACGGTCTCCTCCCGCCCGACCACCGTCACCTGGTGACCGGCACGCGCCAGCATCCCGGCGAAGTACAGTCCGATTCCACCCGCCCCGAATACCGTAATGCGCACGAGTCAGGGCCTCCACATCGTCGACAACCGCACGTGATCCATGCGTCCGCATACAGTATCGCCGACCGGCCGAGCATTCAATTGGTACCGCAGGTAACGGATTTCACGTTCACGAGACCGCCGAAGCGGGCACGCGACGAGTCCCGGGCGTAACGGCTCGTCCGGAGTCCTGCGGAAGCAGTACGCCTCCGGTTAGTGTGTGAGCGATCACATCACCGCGGCGGGCCGCGGTACGGCAGCACCTGGAAACGAGTTACACCGTGACGATCGACGACGATCCCGCACCGGCCACCTCCCGCAACGCCTCGGCACCCCCGTTGACCTCGGCGCAACGCCGCGCGTTCTGGGGTTCATTCGGCGGCTGGGCGATGGACGGTTTCAACTGGACCGTCTTCGGACTGGTGCTCGCGCCCACGATGACCGAACTCCTGCCGCGCGCCGGCATCGCCGCGACGTCCGCGAATATCGGCTGGTATGGCCAGATCAGCGCGGCGCTGTTCCTACTCGGCTGGGGTTGTTCGGCGATCTGGGGACCGGTGGCCGATCGCTTCGGCCGGATGCCCGCGATGACGGCCTCCATCGCGATGTACGGCGTGTTCACCGCGTTGGCCGGCCTGGCCACCGAACTGTGGGAGTGGAACGCCTTCCGATTCCTGGCGGCCGTTGGCGTCGGGGGCGAATGGGCCATGGCGGGAACACTTCTGGCCGAGGTACTACCCGAGCGGGTACGCGCCCGATTCGGCGGCCTCATGCATTCGGCCGCGTACATCGGCGTGCTGATCGTCTCGGCGCTGTACCTCGCGGCCGGGCCGCAGCTGGGCTGGCGGGGGATGTTCCTGATCGGCGGGATTCCCGCGTTGGCGGTCTTCATCATTCGCCGTACCACCCCCGAACCCGAACGCTGGCAACATGATTCAGCCGTGCAGGAGCGAAAATCCTTCTGGCAGCCGGTCATCGACGTGCTGGCCCCGCCCTATCGGGCCCGCACCCTCGGTAACCTCGCACTGCTGGTGGTCTGCGTGATCGGGCTGTGGGCCGGATCGACCTATGTGCCCACCGCCGTCACCGACCTGGCACACCACGCGGGATACGGCTCGTCCGCGACGGTACGGCTGGCCGGTATCTCCTCGATGACGGTGGCCGCGTTCACGATCGTCGGCTGTGTGGTGATTCCGCGCCTGGCGGACCGATTCGGGCGGCGCACGACTCTGGCCGGACTGTTCGTGCTGATGACCGTCGGCGCGGTCGGGGTCTACGGGATCGCGTATCCGGCGCACTCGATCGCGCTGACCTTCGTATTCCTGCCGGTGCTCGGCCTCGGCGGGGCCAATTTCGCGATCTTCACCATCTGGCTGCCCGAGCAGTACCCGACCCGGATGCGCGCCACCGCGTTCGCGTTCACCACCACGCTCTCGCGCTGGTTCGCGGCCGCGGGCACATTCCTCATCGGATACGGCATCCACGCGAGCGGGTCCCTGGCCATCCCGCTCAGCGCGACCGCGGTCGTATTCCTGATCGGCATCGGCATGGTCGGGCTCGCCCCGGAAACCCGCGGGCAGGCGCTGCCGGACTGATTGCGGCGAACAACCCACCGGCCCAACCGGTTCAGTGGTTCAGGCCCACTGCTCGATCTTCGCGGCCAGTTCCGCGCCGGTGAGCGGTTCGCGGGCGATCACCGCGATGGTGTCGTCCCCGGCGATGGTGCCGACGATCTCCGGCAGCGAGGCGCGATCGAGCGCACTCGCCAGGAAGTGCGCCGCGCCCGGTGGCGTGCGCAGAACCGCGATATTGCCGCTGTGATCGGTGGAAACCAGCAGGTCGCCGAGTAGTTTCGACAAGCGGTCGGTGCCGCCGGTGACCCCGCGCACCGGACTGCCGTCCTCGGGCACCACATAGACGCCCGCACCGCCGTCCGCGGCGCGCAGCTTCACCGCGCCGAGTTCGTCCAGATCCCGCGACAGCGTCGCCTGGGTGGTCTCGATACCGTCCTCGGCCAGCAGTGCGGCCAGTTCGGTCTGGCTGCGCACCGCATGCCCGGACAGGATCTCCACGATGCGCTGCTGCCGACCGGCACGCGTGCGAGCGGTCGCCGGGCCGGATCTGTTCGGCTCGACGCCCGCTCGGTCCGTGGTACTCACGAACGTCTTCCAATCACGCTCGTCGCTCCTGCTCGCTCTTGCCCAGCAACCACACCAGCAGCGCCTTCTGCGCGTGCAGCCGGTTCTCCGCCTCGTCCCAGACGACGCTGTGCGGGCCGTCGATCACCTCGTCGGTGATCTCCTCCCCGCGGTGCGCCGGAAGACAGTGCAGCACAACGGCGTCCGCGGCCGCATGAGACAGCAGCCCGGAGTTGACCTGGAAGGGACGGAACGGACCGACCCGATCCAGCCCGTCGTTCTCCTGACCCATGGAGGTCCAGGCGTCGGTCACCAGTGCGTCCGCGCCGGTGGCCGCGGCGATCGGGTCACCGGTGACCGCGACGCTCGCCCCGGTTTCCGCGGCGCGCTTGCGGGCGGCCTCGAGCACCCAGTCCGCGGGTTCGAAACCCGAAGGCGCGGCGATGACCACGTTCAGGCCCGCGGTCACGCCGCCCAGCAGCAGCGAATGCGCCATATTGTTCGCGCCGTCGCCGAAGTAGGCGAGGGTGCGACCGGTCAGATCGCCCTTGCGCTCGGTGAGGGTCAGCAGATCGGCCAGCACCTGACAGGGATGAAATTCGTTGGACAGCGCGTTCACCACGGGAACCGTTGCGGTGGAGGCCATCTCGTCCAGCCGGACTTGTTCGAAGGTCCGCCACACGATCGCGTCGACGTAGCGCGAGAGCACCCGGCCGGTGTCCGCGAGGGTCTCCTCGCGGCCGAGCTGAGTGGTCCGGCCGTCGACCACCACCGCGTGCCCGCCGATCTGGGCGATCCCCATCTCGAAGGAGAACCGGGTGCGGGTGGAGTTCTTCTCGAAGATCACCCCGACCCCGCGCGGACCCTCCAGCGGCCGCCGCGAAAACGGCGCGGCCTTCAGTTCCGCTGCCAGCGAGAGGATTTCGGCCTGTTCGGCCGGGCTGACGTCGTCGTCACGTAGGAAGTGGCGGATGCTCACTTGTCCCCCTTCTCCAGGGTGGTGTGCTGCTCCAGGGCGGTGTCCAGGATGCCGGGCAGATCCGACAGCAGGCTCCCGGCTTGAGTCTCGGTCAAGATCAGTGGCGGCGCCAGTCGGATGACGTCGGGTTTGGCCGGATTCACCAGATAGCCCTGCGCGCGGGCGGCCGATTCCACCTGCGCGGCGGCCGGCCGATTCAGCTGGATGCCGATCAGCAGGCCCGCGCCGCGCACATGATCGATCAGCGGGTGTCCGAGTTCGTCGATGCCGTCGATCAGTTTCTTGCCGACCGTCTCCACGTTGTGCAACAGATCGTCCCGATCGATGGTGCGCAGCACGGCCAACGCCGCCGCGGCGCAGACCGGGTTACCACCGAAGGTGGTCCCGTGCAGGCCCGGCGTGAGCAGTTCCGCCGCACGGCCCTGCGCGAGCACCGCGCCGATCGGCAGGCCGCCGCCCAGCCCCTTGGCCAGGGTGATCACGTCGGGCACCAGTCCCGCGGCCTGATGCGCGTAGAAATGGCCGGTGCGGCCGATGCCGGTCTGCACCTCGTCCAGGATGAGCAGTGCGCCGTGTTCGGCGGTGATCGCGCGGGCCGCGGCCAGATAGTCCGGTGGCGGCACCACGACCCCGCTCTCGCCCATCATCGGCTCCAGGAATACCGCGGCGGTATCCGAATCGACCACGGCGGCAAGGGCTTCCACGTCACCGTAGGGGATGTGCAGCACGCCCGGCGGCATCGGCTCGAACGGCGCGCGCTTGGACGGCTGGCCGGTCAGCGCGAGCGCGCCCATGGTGCGGCCGTGGAACGCCTCCTCACAGGCGACGATCTTGGGCCGACCGGTCAACCGCGCGATCTTGAACGCCGCCTCGTTCGCCTCGGTGCCCGAGTTGCAGAAGAACGCCCGCCCCGCGCCGTCACCGAAATGCGCCAGCAGCCGCTCGGCGAGTTCCAGCACCGGTTCGCTGGCGTAGAGATTCGAGACGTGCCCCAGCGTGTTCAGCTGCGTGGTCACCGCCTCGATGATCGCCGGATGGGCGTGCCCGAGGCTGTTCACCGCGATGCCGCCGAGGAAATCGAGGTAGCGCTTGCCCTCGGCGTCGTAGAGTTCCGCGCCCGAACCGCGCACCAGCGCGATCGCGGGCGTGCCGTAGTTGTTCATCAGCGACGCGGACCACCGCTGCCGAATGTCCTGAGTACTCATAGGCTTTCCGTGCCCTCCTGCGGCGCGGTGGCCGGCGGTGGGGTCGAGGGGGAGATCATCGTGCCGATCCCCTCCCCGGTGAACAGTTCCAACAAGACCGCGTGCGGCACCCGCCCGTCGATGACGTGCGCGGTCGGCACACCGCCGCACACCGCACGCAGGCAGGCCTCCATCTTGGGCACCATGCCCGAATCCAGCGAGGGCAGCAGCTTCGCCAGCGCGTCGGTATCGATATGCGTGGTCAGCGAGGACCGGTCGGGCCAATTCGTATACAGCCCTTCGACATCGGTCAGCACGACCAGCTTCTCCGCGCCCACCGCGGCGGCCAGCGCTCCCGCGGCGGTATCGGCGTTGACGTTGTGCACCACGCCGTCCACGTCGGGGGCCAGCGTCGAGACCACCGGGATCCGGCCCGCCCGGACGATGTCCTGCACCGCATCCGGATTCACCGCGGTGACATCGCCGACCAGGCCGATATCGGTTGCCTCGCCGTTGATTTCGAGAGTGCGGCGGGTCGCGGTGAACAGGCGCGCGTCCTCACCGGAGATGCCGACCCCGTACGGGCCGTGCGCGTTGATCAGGCCGACCAGTTCCCGGCCGACCTGACCGAACAACACCATGCGTGCGACGTCCAGCACCTCGGGTGTGGTCACCCGCAGGCCGCCGCGGAATTCGCCCTCCAGGCCGAGGCGCTTCAGCATGGCGCTGATCTGCGGGCCGCCGCCGTGTACCACGATCGGATGTACGCCCACGGTGCGCAGGAAGACCATATCGGCGGCGAAGGCGCGCTTGAGATCCTCGTCGATCATGGCGTTGCCGCCGTATTTCACCACCACGACGGTGTCCCGGAATTTCTGCAGCCAGGGCAGCGCGTCGGCGAGCACATGCGCCTTGTCCAGTGCGGACAGTCCGGCCAGGGCAGCGGGAATCGATTGCTTCACAGTGGCATTCGCCTCGATCTCGGTCATGAGCTGTACGCCGAATTCTCTTCCACATACCCGTGCGAGAGGTCCGTGGTACGGATGGTGGCCTCGCCCTCGCCCAGAGCCAGATCGATCACGACGTGGATGTCCGCGCCGGACAGATCGACCTCCCGCGCACCCGGCGCGCCCGTTCCGCCGACGCACACCGGACTCCCGTTGAACGACACCGAGATTCGATCGGGATCCAGATCGATCGGTGCGATGCCGATCGCGGCGAGCACCCGGCCCCAGTTCGGGTCCGATCCGAAAATCGCGGTCTTGACCAGTGAGTCGCGCGCGACCGCGCGGGCGCCGATCAGCGCCTGATCCTCGTCCACCGCACCGCGCACGGTGACCAGCACCCGCTTGGTGACGCCCTCCGCATCGGCCATCAGCTGCGCGGCCAGATCGTCGCAGACGGCCAGGACCGCCGCGTCCAGATCCTGCTGCGCGGGCGTGACCTCGCTCGCCCCGCTGGCCAGTAGCAGCACGGTGTCGTTGGTGGAGCACGAGCCGTCGACGTCGAGACGGTCGAAGGTGCGCGAGGTCGCCTTGCGCAGAGCCGAATCCAGCTGTTCGGGCGTCGCCACGGCGTCGGTGGTCAACACCACGAGCATGGTGGCCAGCGAGGGCGCCAGCATGCCCGCGCCCTTGGCCATCCCGCCGACGTTCCACTTGTCGTGATGGTGGTACGCCGCCTCCTTCGGCACCGTGTCGGTGGTCATGATGGCGTGTGCCGCATCGGTTCCGCCGGATATCCCACCGGCCATCTCGTGCACGATCTCGGTAACGCCCGGAATCACCTTGTCCATCGGCAGCCGGTCCCCGATCAAACCGGTCGAGCAGACCGCGATCTCGCCCGCGCCGGTCTCGGTTCCCCAGTTGCTCAACGCCTTCGCCAATTCCTCGGCCGTGGCGTGGGTGTCCTGGAAGCCGCCCGGGCCGGTGCAGGCGTTCGCGCCGCCGGAGTTCAGGATCACCGCGCGCAACCGGCCGCCGGTCAGCACCTGCTGCGACCACAGCACGGGCGCGGCCTTGACCTTGTTACGGGTGAAGACCCCGGCCGCCGCGCACTCCGGACCCTCGTTGACGACCAGGGCCAGATCCGGTTTGCCGCTCGCCTTGATTCCGGCGGCGATTCCGGCCGCGCGGAACCCCAGCGGTGCGGTCACCCCCTGGGTCCGGACCAATTTGTCGCTCGATGTCACGGTGCCACTCCTACGGTGGGAAGTCCGGCGGTCTCCTCGTAGCCGACCGCCAGATTCATCGATTGCACCGCGGCGCCCGCGGTGCCCTTGGTCAGGTTGTCGATCGCGCCGATCACGACCAGCAGGCCGGCGTCCTCGTCCACGGCGACCTGCAGGGTCACCGCGTTGGAGCCGAGCACCGAACCGGTCTGCGGCAGTTGTCCTTCGGGCAGCAGATGGACGAAAGGTTCATCGGCGTAGGCCTTCTCGTAGACCGCGCGGGCCTGCGCGAGGTCCACTCGCGTGGGCGCGGTGCAGGTTGCCAGGATGCCGCGCGGCATCGGCGCGAGCACCGGGGTGAACGAGACAGCGATATCGGCTCCGGCGCAATCGAATTCGCGCCCCTCGGCGGCACTCGCGGCCACCGCCTTCAGATTCTGCGCGATCTCCGGGGTGTGCCGGTGCGCACCGGCGATGCCGTAGGCACGCACGGAACCCATCACCTCCGAACCCAGCAGTGCCACATCGGGTTTGCGGCCCGCACCGGAGGATCCACTCACCGCGACGATATGCACGGTCGGCTCGACGATTCCGGCGGCGACCGCCGGCGCCAGCGCCAGGCTGGACACCGTGGGATAGCAGCCCGGCACCGCGATGCGGGTCGCGCCGCGCAACCGCTCACGCGCGCCCGGCAGTTCGGGCAGACCGTAAGGCCAACTGCCCGCGTACGGTGTCTTGTAGTACCGCTCCCATACTTCCGCGTCGGTGAGCCGGAAATCCGCGCCGCAGTCGATGATCACCGTGGACTCGGGCAGTGCGGTGGCGATCGCCGCCGACTGACCGTGCGGCAGGCCGAGGAAGACGATGTCGTGCCCGGCCAGGATCTCCGGGGTCGTCTCGCTCAGGACCCGGTCGGCCAGGGGCAGCAGATGCGGCTGCGTCTCCCCCAGCAGCGTGCCCGCGTTGGATCCGGCGGTCAGCGCCCCGATCTGGAGGCGCCCACTTCGGTACGCCGGATGCCCCAGCAGCAATCGCAGGACCTCACCGCCCGCGTATCCGCTCGCACCAGCCACCGCGACCCGCAGCACGGGCCCACTCGAGGTATCCGCCATGTGATGATTATGCACGATCATGCAATCCCATTCATAGCGGGGTGTCCGGAATAATATTTGTTTCACGCGAGCAAATAATTTACTCTTGTTTCATGCAAGCAAATAAAGCCCAGATCAGCGAACTGGTTCGGACCGTCTCCCAGTTCGCCGAGGCCAACCGGCAGGGACAGGCGCGCATGTTCGACGCGGTCCGATTGGGCGTCCTGCAGTTGGCCGTGGAGCACGGCCCGCTGCGCGCGGGCGAGGTCGCCGAGCGATTGGACGCCCTGCCCTCCTCCATCACCCGGCACATCCGAGCGTTGGCCGAGGCCGAACTGGTGACCACCGAGCCCGACCCGGCGGATCGCCGCGCGGTCCTGCTGCTGGCCACCGACGCCGGCCGGGCGGAATTGCGGCAGTTCCTCGACGTCGGCGAACAGGTCTTCGGCGCCGTGATCGCCGAGTGGTCCGCGCAGGACGTGGTCACCCTGACCCGGTTGCTCACCCGGCTGACCGAGGACTGGGCGCGGCACGGGGCCGAGCAGCAGCAGGCGGCCCGCAAGCGGCACCGGCCGTTCGGCTGGAGCCAGGGCTGAGCTGCTCCGAAAACCCTTCTCCCTATTGATAATCGAACAAGAATGGAAGTGGATATCATGTCCGCCAATACATCTGTGCAGGTGATCATCGCCGGAGGCGGGATCGGCGGTCTCGCCCTCGCGCACGGGCTCCGCAAGGCCGGTGTGGACGTCGCGGTATACGAACGCGATCGGCACCGCACCGACCGGCTGCAAGGCTTCCGCATCCACATCAGCCCACGCGGGAGCCGGGCCCTGTACGAACTGCTACCCGAGCATCTCTACCGCGCGTTCGTCGCCCATTCCAACGCGGTCGAGTCCGAGATCGGATTCGGTTTCGCCACCGAGCAGATGAGCACCCTGCTCGAACTCGATCGCGAGACCATCGAGGGCAACCCGGCCGATGACGTCGACCGCAACTTCGGGGTCAGCCGCATCACCCTGCGCCAGATCCTACTGTCCGACCTGGACGACGTGGTGCACTACGACAAGGCCGTCACCGGATACACGCAGCTGCCCGATGGCCGTGTCGAGGCCCGGTTCGCAGATGGCACAACGGCATTCGGCGACGTCCTGGTCGGCGCGGACGGCGGCACCTCGCGCGTGCGCGCCCAGCTGCTCCCGCACGCCCAGCGCATCGACACCGGAATCGTCGCCATCGGCGGCAAATACATGCTGACCGAGCAGAACCGGCGCCGCCTCGCACCCCGGCTGCAGCTCGCCCCGGTCAGCATCATTCCGCCCAGGAGCTGTGGCATGTTCGTCGCACCGCACGAATTCGGTTCCGCCGATGCGGATTCCGGAACGATCGGCGGCAACGACGGCGCCGCGAAACTGTATCCCGGCGCGCTGTTCGACAACACCCGGCCCTACGTGCTCTGGAGTTACGCCGCGAAACGCGGCGATTATCCGGCCGATCTGGAAACGTTGGGGCCCAGGGAACTTCAGGACCTCGCCGATCGGCTCACCGCAGACTGGTCGCCGCAACTGCGCGAGCTGATCACCGGCTGCGACACCGATACCGTCACCCTGCTGCCGATTCGCACCTCGGTTCCCGTCGAGCCCTGGGAGACGACCAACGTCACGCTGCTGGGCGATGCCATCCACAGTATGACCCCGTTCCGCGGTATCGGGGCCAATGTCGCGCTGCGCGACGCCCAGGTGCTGACCGGCGCACTCATCGCGGCGGCACGCGGTGACCGCCCATTGCTCGACGCCCTGCACGAGTACGAGGCGCAGATGATCGGCTACGGTTTCGCCGCCGTGCGCGCCTCGCTGCAGGCCGCCGAGCAGTCCGTCACGGGCAGCCGCGTCTCGCGCACCATGGCCCGCACGGTCTTCCGAGTGACCGGTGCGCTGCCTCCGCTGAAGCGAAAGATGTTCGGCGGCATCGGCAGCGAACCGGAACCGGAACCGGCGAAGGCGTAGTTCGGAGCGGTCAGCTCACCAGGGCGAACAATATCGCCGCCACCGCGAAACTCACCACCGACAACACGGTTTCGAGCACACTCCAGGTCTGCAGGGTCTGTTTCACCGACAGATTGAAGAATTTCGAGATCATCCAGAAGCCGCCGTCGTTGACGTGGCTCAGAATGATCGACCCCGCGGCGATCGCCATGGCGATCAGCGCCAGTGAGATCTGCGAATAGCCGTGCCCGGCGACCAGCGGGCCGACGATGCCGCCGGTGGTGACGATCGCAACGGTGGCCGAGCCCTGAGCGATGCGCAGACCGCAGCTGATGATGTAGGCGAGCACGATCACCGGCAGACCGGCCTCGGACATGGTGTGCGCGAGAACCTTTCCGATGCCGGTGGCCGAGATGACCGCGCCGAAGAAGGCGCCCGCGCCGATGACGAGCAGCAGCATGCCCACGGGCCGTAGCGATTCCGCGGTCAGTACGCTGAGCTGCTGCACCGTCGAGCCGCGGCGCAGGCCCAGGATGTAGAAGGCGACCAGCACCGCGATCAGCAGTGCGACCGCCGGATTGCCGAGAAATGTCAGCACCTCGAGCAGCGCGGACTTCGTCTTCAGCAACTGGCTGCCGAAGGTCGCGCCCAGAATCAGCACCAACGGAATCGTGATGATCGCACCGATCAGCGCCACCGACGGGGGCCGAATCCCTTCGACTTCGACCGATGTACTACCTTGTGCCACAGCGTTATTCGTGCCCCGCTTCGGCTCGGCGCCATTGCCCGCGGGTCGCACCAGGAATTCCGCCGGAACATGCACCGTGATCCGTTTGCCGATAAAACTGCCCCAGACCAGACCCGCCGCGATGAATCCCGGCAAGCCGCACACCAGACCCATGATGATCAGCCAGCCCAAGCTCACCCCCATCAGCCCGCCCAGCGCCACAGGGCCCGGATGCGGGGGAAGGAATGCGTGTGTCATGGACAGGCCCGCCACCATCGGCATCGCGTACAGCACCAGCGAACCGCCGCCTCGTTTGGCGGCCACGTAGATCAGCGGCGCGAGAACGAAGATGCCGATATCGAAGAACACCGGGACACCGAAGATGAGACCGACCAACCCCATGGCGACAGGAGCGCCTTTGGGCCCGAACAGATTCTGCAACTTCTCGGCCAATACATCGGCGCCGCCGGAACGTTCCAGGATCGCACCGAGCACCGTGCCCAGGCCGATGATCACCGAGATATGTCCCAGAATGCCGCCGAATCCGGTCTCCAGCAGTGAATCCGAGGATTTCAGTGGGGTGCCCACGATCTTGGCGACCGGTAGTCCGGCCACGAGCGCCAATATCAGACCGGTCAGTAGCAGCGCGATGAACGGCTCGAGTTTGAACCGGATGATCGCCACGAGCAGCACGACGATCGCCAGACCGCACAGTATCAGCAGTCCCGGTGTGGTGGTCCGCAGCCAGTCGACGGTGGCGGCCATACTTACCTCACTTCATGGATGAAACGAAAAATGCCGCCCGCGAGGCGATTTCGGACCATCGGCCCGCGGCGACATCGCCCGGTGCGACGACGTCGGTACCGGCCGTGACCGCCACCGCGCCATGCGCCAGGAATTCGGCGGCGTTGCCGGCGTTGACACCGCCGGACGGAATGAACGCCGCATCGGGGAGGGGCCCCCGCAGATCCTTCAGATAGCCGGGTCCGAGCGCGCGAGCGGGGAAGATCTTCACCGCCGCCGCACCCAGATCCAGCGCCACCATCACCTCGCTCGGAGTGAAGGCGCCCATCACGACCGGAATGCCTTGTCGTGCGGCCACTTCCGCGACGATCGGGCGCAGCCCCGGGGTCACCAGGAACCGGGCCCCGCTGTCGATGGCCCGCTCGGCCTGTTCGCCGGTGAGCACCGTGCCCGCGCCGACCACCGTGTCCGGCACGGCCGAAGCGGCGGCCAGTGCATCCAGCACGCCCGGTGTCGTGAAAGTCAATTCGACCGTGCGTATTCCGGCACCCGACAACGTCTCGGCCAAGGCGGCCGGATCGGGGATCGCCTGGGCGCGCACGACGACGAGCACGCGGTCGGCGCTGATCACTTGCATGGCCGTGCTCGATTGCGCCGCCTCCGGAACGACATTCATTTGTTCTGTTCGCCTTTCACATCGGTGCCGCCCGACGTCATGCGCAGCGCGCGCCCGGCGAGTGTTCCGGTGGGCATGCCGCCGTCGATCGCGAATTCACCGTTCACCAGCACGTGCGTGATCCCGCTGGCCTGCTGCTTGGGCTGCTCGAATGTCGCGGTGTCACACACTGTCTCGGGATCGAACAGCACCAGATCCGCGGCGTACCCGGGGCGGATCAGGCCACGTTCACGCAGTCGCAGCCGCCGTGCGGGGCGTCCGGTCAGATGGTGTACGCACTCCTCCAGCCCGAGCACGCCCAGTTCGCGCACGTAACGGCCGAGATATCGCGGGAACGCACCCCAGGCCCGTGGATGCGGCCGATCCCCGACGAGCAACGCGTCACTGCCGCCCATGTGCCGGGCATGGCGCATGATGGCGCGCACGTTCTCCTCGTGCCCGACATGTTGCAGGATCGTGGTGGCCAGTTCGTCCCGAAGCAGTAGATCGAAGAAGACATTCACCGGAGAAACAGCTTGTGCCGCAGCGATATCGGCGATCGTCCGACCGACGTACCGGCTCAGGTCCGGATCCGCGACACCGCTGATCTGGATGGTCTCCCAATCGACGGTGACCCCGTGACAGCCATCCGAACCGTGCACGGTGACATCGGCGGTGATCCGCGACCGATCCCCCGGATCGGTCAGGCGGGCCAGCGTCGCGTCCGGCCCGCCCGAGGAGGCCCAGCTCGGCAGCAGCGCCGACAGGGTGGTCGATCCGGGTAGGTACGGGTAGGTGTCGAGACTGATATCGCAACCTCGGTCCAGCGCGTCGTCGATCATGGCGAGCAATTCCGGTGCGCGCCCGCGGTTCACGCCGAAATTCATCGTGGCGTGCGTCAGATGGACCGCACAGCCGGTGACGCGGGCCAGATCGATCATCTCGGCATAGGCGTCGAGCGCTCCCGCGCCATAGGAGCGGGTGTGCGGGGCGTAGAAGCCGTCCGCCGCCGAGACGACCTCACACAGCGCCGTCAATTCCGCTGTGTCGGCGTACATTCCGGGGGTGTAGGTCAGACCGCTGGACATTCCGGCCGCCCCCTGCGCGAGCCCCTCGGCCAGGAGCGCGCACATCCGGTCGACCTCCCGCGCGGTCGCCCGACGTTGTTCGGGGCCGACGACGAGCAGCCGTAACGTACCCTGCGGCACCAGATAGACCGCATTGGGCGTGATCCCCGCATCGAGCCGATCCAGATAGTCCCCGACGGTGCGCCAGGAGAAGTCCAGATCGGCGGGATTGCCGTTCCACCCGGCGATCTGGCGACGAAGCACCACCAGGGCGGCCGCGTCGACCGGTGCGTAGGACAGCCCGTCCTGCCCGATCACCTCGGTGGTGATGCCCTGGCTGATCTTCGGGAAATGTCCCGGATCGGTGAGCAGATGCAGGTCCGAATGCGCGTGCATATCGATGAAACCCGGTGCCAGCGCCAGATTCTCACCGTCGACGGCGCGCTCGGCCCCGGCGAGCGCGCCGGGGCCCGCGAGTTCGGTGATACGTCCACCCGCCACCGCGATATCGCCGCGGAAACGGGGCGCGCCCGTCCCGTCGATGATGTCGACTCCGCGAATCAGCAAGCTGCCCAACATGTTCGCTGCCTCAGAAGAAGGTGTGCAGCAGGTCGACGACGCGCGGCCGAGCCGCGGCGGCGTCGTCGATCACCGGGATCAGCCGCCACTTGTCGAAGGCGGTGCACGGATGCGAGAGCCCGAGCCGCACGACGCTGCCGATCGGTACCGTCCCATCGGCGGGCAGGCGCAGGAAGGCGTGCTGATCGTTGAGCGCCGACACGTGCGCGCCACAGGGCAGATCCTCCTGCCCCAGCCCGCGCGAAACCCGCTGCGGTACCGGCAATCCCTCATCGAACGGCAGGTCCCGTTTACCGGCGTCCAGCAGGGCCAGCCCCGGCTCCGGCCGTGACACCGTGCGCGCCCAGCCGTGCATGGCCGAGCGCAGCGGGCGCTCGGCGCGCTCGGCGCCCAGCGGCGATATGCCGGAGTAGAAACCGTCGTCGTGGATGATGTACGCGCCCGACCGCAGCACGACGCTGGTCGCCGGGCCCCGCGCGCCGTGTTCGTCGGCCGATTCGGCGAGCCGATCGACCACCAGATCCTGGTAGGCGCTGCCCCCGGCAGTGAGGATCGCGGGACGCTCGTAGAGCTCCGCGAGCTCGCGGTGCAGACGGACCAGATTGTCGAGATAGCCACGCACCGCGGCGACGGCCCGGTTCTCGCGGTCGTGCGCGAACGCGCCCTCGTATCCGCCGACACCCGCCAGCTCGAGCCGCGCGGAGCGCCGCACCGCCGCCGCGACGGCCAGCGCCTCGCGCACATCGCGCGCACCGGTGCGTCCGCCCGGTCCACCCAATTCGACCAGCACGGCCACACGCAGGCCCTCGGGAGCATCGGCCAGATGCCGGTCCATCGTCTCGACCGTCGCCACACTGTCCACCCAGCTGCGGAATTCGAAATCCGGGTCGCGGCCGAGTTCGGCTGCGAGCCAGCGTAATCCGACGGGATCGACCAGTGCGTTGGCCAGCAGGATCCGGGCCACGCCGAACGAGCGCGCCACCTGTACCTGCCAGCCGGTAGCCAGGGTGATACCCCAGGCCCCGGCCGTGAGCTGTTCGCTCCACAGCTGCGGGGCCATGGTCGTCTTGCCGTGCGGGGCCAGCCGCATGCCCGCCGAGGCGGCCCAGTCGGCCATCAGTCGCGTGTTCGAATCCAATGCGGCGCGGTCCATGGTCAGCACCGGCGTCTGCAGGTCATCGAGATGTGGTGCGCTGGCGAGGAATTCGCGGGTGGTACGGCCCCATGCGGACGGCGGCAGCGATTTGTGTTCGGGACCCAGAACCCGCTCGTGCAGGGTCGCGATCCTCGCGGTGTCGATGGGCGGTGCGCCGACGTTCGCCACGACACTCCTCCGATCAGGTTCATAACTTTCAGCTATTGCACAATATGCAACGCTGATTGCATATTGTGTTAGCCCTGGTTATTCTGCACAGAATGTCCGATGTCCGCAAGCGCTCGAAGGAGATGAGTGTGATACGGCCTACGCCGACCCGAATACGGGCGACCACCGTGGGCGAGGGACTGGCCGTGCTCGTCGCGCGCCCCGGCCCGCTCGAGGACTCCCCCGACTTCGAGCGCACCGCGGGCGGGGCCGAGGTGAACGTCGCGACCGTCCTGGCGCAACTGGGGATCGGCACGGCATGGATATCCCGCGTCGGTCGAGATGGATTCGGCCGCTATCTGATTCGTCATCTGAGCGAGCGTGGGGTCGACACCTCCGCGGTCCACGTCGATCCCGCCCGGCCCACGGGCCTGTACGTCAAGGAGCGCGGCGGCGGTTCGGCGCTGCCCGCCGACCTGGCCGCGGGAGCGAGCCGGATGCTGTACTACCGCAACGGATCTGCCGCCAGCGCCCTGTCTCCCGGGGATCTCACTGCCGCCGCCGGAGTACTCGCGCACTGCGAACTGATCCATTTCACCGGCGTGACCACCGCACTGTCCCCGTCGGCGACCGAACTCACCGATGCGATTCTCGCGCTGCCCAGGCATGATCGGTTGATCAGCTTCGACCTGAATTACCGTCCGGGACTGTGGATCCGGCGAGGCGAGGAGCCAGCGGAAATCCTGGCCCGGCAGGTGCGCGCCGCCGATGTGGCGTTCCTCGGGGCCGACGAGGCACAGGAGGTCTTCGGCACCGGCGATCCCGCCCGGCTGCGCGAGATGTTCCCGCAGCCGAGACATCTGGTGGTGAAGAACAGCGAACATTCGGTTACCGGATTTCTCGGTGACGATCGGTGCGAAGCCCCGGCCCTGCACCTGCGGGTGACCGAGGCGATCGGCGCGGGCGACGCCTTCGCCGGCGGCTATCTGGCCGCGCTGCTGCAGGGCCGCCCGCACGAACAGCTGTTACGTTACGGCCACCTGTGCGCGGCCGCCGCCCTCACCGGCACGGGCGACGTCGCCGAGCTCCCACCTGCGGACGCCATCGAAACATGGGCTACCGCAACGGATTCCGCATGGGCCGCGCTGCGGTATGCCCCGAGCGTCGGCCTGGAAGTGTCATGAGTCGGAGTCTGCAACGCGCGCTGACCATCCTGGTCGAACTCGGCGAGGATCCCAAAACGCTGGACCAGTTGGCCGCCAGGCTGGAGGTGCACAAGTCGACAGTTCTGCGGCTGCTGCAGACCATGGAGGCGGACCGATTCGTCACGCACGACACCGGCCACCGCTACACGCTCGGCTCACGGCTGTTCGAACTGGCCAATCACGCACTCGAACGCCGTGACGTGCGCACCCTGGGCCGTCCTCACCTGGAAGCGCTCAACGCCGACACCGGTCAGACGGTGCATCTGGCGACCTACGAGTCCGGCGAGGCGATCTACATCGACAAACTCGACGCCACCCAGAGCGTGCGAATGTATTCGCGCGTCGGCCGCCCGGCGCCGCTGCACTGCACCGCCGTCGGCAAGGTGCTGGTCGCCGCCCACCCGCGGGCACAGTGGCGGGCCATCGCCGAAGGACTGGACTACCATCCGTTCACCGACCGCACCATCCGCACCCCCGAGCGATATCTCGCCGAGTTGGAACACGTTGCGGCCCAAGGATTCGCCGAGGATCACGAAGAACACGAGAGTTTCGTCAACTGCGTCGCGGCCCCGGTGCGCGATGGCACCGGCGCGGTCGTGGCCGCGCTCTCGGTCTCGGTACCCGATGTGCTGCTGGACCATGAGCAGGTGCTCGGCCTGCTGCCACGGGTCCGGGCCACGGCCGAGGCCATCTCCGCCGAACTCGGCTGGAACCCGCGAACCGATACCCGGCCGTCCGACCATTCGAAAGGCACACCGTGAGCGAGAAAACCGCCGTCCGAACCACCGAGGCTCCCGCACCGGCGCACACCTTCTCCCAGGGGGTGCGCACGGGCCCGTTCGTCCAGGTTTCCGGTCAGGGCCCGGTCGACCCGGCCACCGGCGAATATCTGCATCCGGGCGACGTGGCCGCCCAGACGACGCGCACCCTGCAGAACGTGCGGGCGATCGTGGAAGCGTCCGGAGCCACCTTCGACGATGTGGTGATGCTCCGGGTCTACCTCACCGAGCAGCAGAACTTCGCCGCCATGAACGAGGCATACGGCGAATTCGTCCGCGAACACACTCCCAGCGGCATTCTGCCCTGCCGCACAACGGTTTTCACCGGTCTGCCGCGGACGGAGATGCTGGTGGAGATCGACGCGTTCGCGATCGCCGGCGAGTAGCGCGAGACTCAGGCGGTGATCTCGCCGAGAATCCCCAGCACCGCGTCGGAGGTGTAGAACGGCGCGAGGCGTTCGCGGATAAGACCGGCCAGGACGCCGTTCTCCTTGGCGGCCTCGACCACCCCGGGGCCGTAGCGCAGGATCTCGGTGCGGATGTCCTCCTCGGACAGTCCCAGCTCCGGCAGCAGACCCGCCAGGGTGTGATCACCGTATTTGGTGAAGAACACCTCCACGCATTCGTCCAGAAGCAGGCCGAAGTAGTCCTTCTTCCGTGTGGTGAGTGCGATCCGGTGCACGATCAGCGCGAGTTCACGCACGTCCTGCTGGCTCAGATACTCGCGCAGGCCACTGACCGGTTCGCCCGCGTGCAGATCCCAGAACTCCATCGCCGCACTGTGTACCGGCGCATCGCGCAACATCTCGCGAATCGCGTTGTTGGTCCGCTTGAGCGCGAAAAGCGCTCCCTTACCGGCCATCTCACCGATGAAAGTGCCGTCCGCGGCCTTCTCGGCGGCCTTGCGGGCCGATTTGGCGGCCGAGGTGCCGAACGAAACCAGCGATCCCACCCCCGGAATCTTCGAGGCCATCTGCCGATTGGACTCCATGAAGTCATCGATCAGCCGGTCGACGAATTTGGACGCGACGGTGGCGACCAACGGGCTCTCGGTGAGTCGCTCGAGCAGACGCTCCTGTGCCTGATGCATGCCGAAGATCTTCTCCAGCAACGCTTCCACCGGTTCGCGATCGACCACGTCACCGAGGGTGTAGTCCGCGTTGCGGGCGATGTCGTCGTAGATCGCGTCGGCGAACACCCCCACCGAATCCCCGATCGCCGGACCGCCGCCGATCCGGTCCACGACCACCCGCAGCGTCCGCTTGGCATCCTCGACGGTGACCACGTCGCGGAAGACGATGGTGTCGGCCACCTCGAGCACCGTGGCCACATCCCGCACGACCACCTCGGTGAACCGATCGCCGGTCACCTCCGCGAGAATGAAGTCGACTTGCGCGTCGAGCAGTCGCTCGGCGATCTCTCGCGGCTGGGCCATCGATACCCCTAGTTCGTTCGCTGGCCCGCCCGATCAGCCGGGATCGTTGCGGTGCAACGACTTCCGGATCTCGTCCAGGCGCTCTCGCGCGGATTTCGACCGCGCCTGCCACTGTTCCTGCACGCTACGGCCCGCCGGGGTCTGCCGATCGAGTTCGCCCATGCCCTGCGCGTTGCCGAAGCGTCGCTCGACCTTATCGCGAACTGACTCGAAAGTAGGGACACCGGATTCGGAATATCCGCCGATATCGGGCGCCGACGTCGGCAGCACCGGTACGACGGGCGCCGAACCCTGCTGGTCGCATGCGGTCGGCGCGACGGGCACACTCGACGGCGCGACGGAATCAGTGGGCGAATTCACATCCGGATCCCAGGTCATATGACCGCTCTCGGCGGACAGTTCGGCCGCCGCCAGATGTAGCTGTTCGAGGCCGGGCCGCCCGGCGGTCGCGGCGAGCACCACGCTGAGCATGTCCTCGTCCGACAGTGCCGCGAGCAGCATCGCCAGATCATCCACCGGATCGGTCACGACTCCCACCTCACAGACGCTCGGCACGACATATCCCCAGGTTACGTACTTCCGACCGGCGCGGCACTCGCGAAAACGCTCAGACGGAGGGCGGATCGGCCACGACCGGCCGGGCAAAGACCGACCGCACCCAGTCCGCTATGGTCCGCGCCCAGCCGGGAATCACGATCAGATCGTTGTGCCCGGCTCCGGGATAGATGTGCAGCCGTTTGGGCTCCGGGGCGGCCGCGAAGAGTTCGTGGCCCATCCGCACGGGCAACAGTTCGTCCTGATCGCCGTGCATGATCAGCACCGGCGCGCGCAACGTGCGGATCCGCCGCAGACTCGGAAAGGCATCGGGGACAAGCGGTCTCGGGATGTACGGATAGACCGCACCGGCGGCGTCGCGCAGGCTGGTGAAGGTGGACATGAGGACCAGTGCGGCGGGTGGATACCGGGTCGCAAGTTCTGTCATCACCCCGCCGCCGAGCGATTTGCCCAGGTAAACAACATGATTCGGGTCCACCCCGGGCCGGGCGAACAGTGCGTCACGCGCGGCGCGAGCGTCCAGATACATCCCGCGCTCACCGGGATGCCCCGCGCTGCGGCCGAATCCGCGATAGTCGAACACCAGCACGTCGAATCCCGCGGCGGCCAGCAATGCCAGCACCGGCGACCGATCGCCGATGTTGCCCGCGTTGCCGTGGGCGAACAGGATGTGCCCCAGCGGATTCGCCGCCCGCACGAACCATCCGTTGATCAGCGTGCCGTCCGCGGCGGTGAAGTACAGATCCTCGTACTCGAGCCCGAACCGCTCGGGCGTCACCGTGATCTCCCGCACCGGCAGGAAGGTCAGGGCGTTGAGGAACGGCGTCGCCGGATGTCGCATACTTCCCTCCTGTCCGTATCGGTGACCGACAATTCAACGGTAGCCGATGGTGATGGCCGGACGGCGGCTCGGATCGAGCCATTTCAGCAGCGCAACCACCGCGTTGCGCGGCGTCTCCACACACCCCTGCGACGGGATTCCGGCGTCCACGTGGACGAAGAAGGCCGATCCCGCGCCCGGCCGCACCGGTGCGGTGTTGTAGCCGATCACGATCGCATAGTCGTAGCTCGTGCCGACCCGGCCCAGATTCTCCCCGGCCTTCTCGTCGAACGGGCAGGTGCCGGGCGCGCAGTGCTGGTAGGTGTTGTACTGCGGACTGTTCGGATCGCTGACCCACCAGTCGCTGTCGCCGATCTGCCGATAGGGCATTCGCGTCCCCGGATTCACCTGCCGCCCGAATGCCGAGGGCAGCCCGAACGTGCCGATCGGCGTGCGATTCATCCCCTCGTGCGTCTGCCCGATCCCCTGGGTGCCGACCCGAACCGTCACGGGCGCGAGGGCACTGGTCCACCCGCCGCCCGAGCGCTGCCAGGCCTGCAACGTCCCCGTCGTGCCACCGGGTCCCGCCACCGACACCGTCACCAGCTGATCGGTCCCGGCGGGCGGCGCGGGCACCCCCGCCGGAAGTCCGGCATTCCCGCCGTCGTAGTTCACCGGCTGCTCGGCGGCCCGGGTCGGCGACACCGCGCTGGGCACCGGAGCCACACTCGTGGCCGACGGAGCCGGACCCGCCGTCCGCGCCTGCTGTCCGCAACCGGCCGCTACCAGCACGAACGCGGCGGCCAGCACACCACGACGCACGAGATCCCGGGACACACTCATCGGCCGAGCTTAACCGCCGGCAATCCCAATCCTCATGTCACGACGGAATTGCCCGTGTTCACCGGAACGTCCGAGCGCGGCGAGCCCACCCGCCGCTTGCACGGCCCGGATCGCCCGCACCCGGCGCACGGATATCTGCCCGAGCGGGACAACTCGCAGTCGAATCACCCGGCACGGAGTCGGACGACACCGCTGCGCGAGCCTCGCACCCGGCCTCGAGTCAGGCGCGCAGGACAGCCCCGAGCGACGCCGCGGCCGCCTCGACCGCCGCATCGCGAGCCGCGCTGGCCTCGTCCTCGGTGAGAGTGCGGTCCGGGGCGCGGAAGCGCAGGGCGTAGGTGAGCGATTTGCGGCCCTCACCGGCCTGCGCGCCCTCGTAGACGTCGAACAGGGCGATGTCCTCGAGCAGATCGCCCGCACCGGAGCGCAGTGCCGATTCGAGGGCGTCGGCGGGGATCGAACGTTCGACGCTCACCGACACGTCCTGCAGCACCGCCGGGAACGGGGAAATCCGCGGGGCGGGACGGGTTTCGCGCAGCGGAAGGGCATCGAGGTCCAATTCCAGCGCGCAGGTTCGCGGCGGCAGGCTCGCGCGCTCGAGCACCGCGGGATGCAATTCGCCCGCATGGCCGACGATCTGGCCGTCCACGACCAACTCGGCGCAACGGCCCGGATGGAACGGCAGATGGGCCGCGGCCCGGCGCTCGATCCGCACTCCGGCGGCATCGGCGACCGCGTCGGCGAGCGCGAAGGCATCGGCCGCCTCCACGGCCCGGCCCGCACCCCACGGACCACGCGGTTCGCGACGTCCGGTGAGCACCGCGGCGACATGCACCGGCTGCGCGGGCAACGATTCGATCAACTCGGCGATCTGCTCGTCGGTGGGCCGCCGATCCACCGGAAGTTCGGCGACCGGGCGGGTCTTGGGTCCGGGCAGCACCACCTGTTCGATGCCGTAGATCGACAGATCGCGCTCGCCGCGGGAGATGTTGCGCGCGGCCACCTCCAGCAGTCCGGGCAGCAGGGTCGTGGCCAACTCGGCGCGTTCGACGTCCAGCGGATTGAGCACCCGCATGGTCGCGCGGCGAACGTCCTCGGCGTCCAGACCCCAGACGTCGAACGTCCCGGCCTGCAGGAAGATCGATACGGGTACCTCGACGCAGCCGGCGAAGGCCAGGGCGCGGCTGACCGCGCGGCGGCGGCGCTGCGCGGGCGTGAATCCCCGGCCCGCGGGCGCGGTCGGCAGCACCGAGGGGATCTGCTCCAGCCCCTCGAGCCGCAGCACCTCCTCGACCAGATCGGCGGGCTGTACCAGATCGGGACGCCAGCTCGGCGGGGTCACGACGAGCTGGCCGTGCCCGCTCTCGCTGACATCGACGTCGACCGCGCAACCGATCTGCGCCAGCCGGCGCGCGGCCGTTCCGGTCGGGTAGCTCACCCCCGCGGTGCGGTCGGGCAGGTCCAGATCCATCCGGATCGGCGTCACCTCCGGTACCGGCAGGCGCACGTCGGTCAACGCGGATTCGACTGTGCCACCTGCGATCTCGGCCAGTAGCGAGGCCGCGCGATCGAGTGCGGCGACATTCACCTCGGGGTCGACCACCCGCTCGTAGCGGCGGCCCGCCTCGGACACCACCTTGTGCCGCCGCGCGGTGCGGTAGACCGCGAGCGGGTTCCAGGTGGCGGCCTCGAGCAGAATGTCGGTCGAGGCCGAACTCACCTCGGTCGACGCGCCGCCCATGATCCCGGCCAGCGACACCACTCCCGAATCGTCGGCGATGACGGTGTCCGCACCGTCCAGCACCCGCTCGGTCTCATCGAGGGTGCGCAGCGTCTCCCCCTTGTTGGCGCGCCGGATCACCAGCGGCCCGGCGACTTTCGCGGCATCGAAGGCGTGCAGCGGCTGGCCGAGTTCGAGCATCACGTAGTTGGTGACGTCGACCGCGGGCGAGATGGGCCGCACGCCGGCCAGCAGCAGCCGCCGCTGCAACCACCACGGGCTCACCGCGGACGGATCGATGCCGGTGACCCGGCGCGCCGCGAAACGGGTACAGCCGGAATCGGGTTCGACCCGCACCGACCACGCCTCGGCCTCATCGTCGGGCAGGGTGCGCACCGCCGGATCGGCATAGTCCAGATCGAAGCCGCAGGCGAGTTCGCGGGCCAGGCCGCGCACCGAGAAGCAGTAGCCGCGGTCGGGGGTGATGTTGAGTTCGATCACCGTATCGTCCAGGCCCAGCAGCGCGTTCGCATCGGCGCCCGGCTCGGCGCTACCCGGCTCGAGTACCAGGATGCCCGAATGATCCTTGCCGATACCGAGTTCGGCGACCGAGCAGATCATGCCGTTGGACACGTGCCCGTAGGTCTTGCGCGAGCTGATCGCGAAGCCGCCGGGCAGCACACCGCCGGGCAGCACCACGACGACCAGATCGCCGACCGCGAAATTCCGTGCACCGCAGACGATCTCCTGCAGCTCCGGCTTGCCCACCTCGACCTTGCAGAACCGGATCGGCTTCTTGAACTCGGTCAGTTCGGTGATCTCGGCGACGCGGCCGACCACCAGCGGATGTTCCAGGTCACCGGTGACCGGCTCGAGCTCGTCGAGCTCCTCGACCTCCAGGCCGACCCGGACGAAGCCCGCATCGAGCTCCTCCGGCGTCACCGACCATTCCGGGGTGGTGCGCTGCAGGATTTCCGTCAGCCAGGACTGCGCTACTCGCACTGGACTTTTCGCTTTCTCGTGTGCCCGTCTCTCGCGGGTTCGTATGGTGTGCGGGGTGGTGCGGCCTTCGGACTCAGGACTGGATGCCGAAGGGCAGGGTGAACCGCACGTCGCCCTCGACGATGTCGCGCATATCGGGAATCCCGTTGCGGAACTGCAGGGTTCGCTCGAGGCCCATACCGAAGGCGAAGCCGCTGTACACCTCGGGGTCGATTCCGCTGGCGATCAGCACCTTCGGATTGACCATGCCGCAGCCGCCCCACTCGACCCAGCCGGCCCCGCCCTTCTTGTCCGGGAACCACACGTCGACCTCGGCGGAAGGTTCGGTGAACGGGAAGTAATTGGGCCGCATCCGAGTTCGCGTCTCGGGGCCGAACAGCGCCCGCGCGAACGCGTCCAGCGTGCCGCGCAGGTGGGCCATGGTCAGACCCTTGTCCACGGCCAGGCCCTCGACCTGGGAGAACACCGGAGTGTGCGTGGCGTCGAGCTCATCGGTGCGGAAGGTGCGACCCGGGCATACCACGTAGATCGGCAGCTCACGCGAGAGCAGCGAACGCACCTGCACCGGCGAGGTGTGCGTGCGCAGGACCTGGCGCGAACCCTCCGCGTCCGAGGCGTCGGGGCCGGAGGCGGTAGCGGAGGATGACCCCGCGGGCCCAGCCTCGGGCGCCCAGGTGAACCGCGCGACGTGGAACGTGTCCTGCATGGTGCGGGCGGGGTGATCGGGCAGGAAGTTCAGCGCGTCGAAGTTGAAGTGCTCGGTCTCCACCTCGGGCCCCTCGGCGATTTCCCAGCCCATACCGACGAAGACGTCGGCGACCTGCTCGGAGATGACCGTGATCGGGTGCCGGGCGCCGGCCGGGTCACGACGGGCCGGGAGCGTCACGTCGATGGCCTCGGCGACCAGGACCGCCGCATCGCGCTCGGCGAGCAGCTCGGCCCGGCGCGCCTCGAACGCCTCGCTCACCCGCGTGCGCGCGACGTTGACGCGCTTACCCGCGTCGGCCTTGTCCTGTTTGGGCAGGCTGCCCAGTGATCGCTGAGCCAGCGAGATCGGCGACTTACCGCTCATGTGCTCGGTCTTCGCGGCCGCGAGCGAGTCCAGATCCGCGGCCGCGGCGAATGCCTTCTCCGCCGCTTCTGCCGCGGCGCTCAGCGATTCCTCGCTCAGTCCCGCCTGCGGTGCCGGATCCTGGTCGGCTCGTGCCTGCGCCTCGCCGGCGCTCGGCTCCGGCACGACCGCGCGGCCCTGTGTCGATTGCTCGCTCGCTGCGCTCGCTCGGGCGTTGTCCTCGGCCACGATGGTTCGTCTCTCCCCTTGGTTCGGGTCTGTACTCACATGGGTCTGCACTGACATTGTTGCTGGTCGAATCGTAAGCGATGCGATCGGCCCGGTTCACGGCCTTTTCCCGGCCTCGCGGGGACCGTGGATCCGGCTCGTTGGCGTGCGATGTCCCCGGCCCGGCACACTGGTCGGCGATGGAATTGCCCGAACTTCCCGATCTGCCCGTCCGCGAGGCCCTCGGCCGCATCGTCGAGACGCTGGCGCAGCGCGAGACCGCCGTCCTGGTCGCCCCGCCGGGTACGGGAAAGACGACGCTGGTTCCGCTCGCTCTGGCCGCCGGAACGACCGGCCGGGTACTGGTGGCCGAGCCGCGGCGACTGGCCGCACGGGCCGCGGCCGCGCGGATGGCCGCACTGCTGGGCGAACCGATCGGCCGGACGGTCGGCTATTCGGTGCGCGGCGATCGCCGGGTCGGTGCGGACACCCGCATCGAGGTGGTCACCTCCGGGTTGCTGGTGCGGCGGTTGCAGAACGATCCCGAACTCGCCGGAGTGGACGTGGTCGTCCTGGACGAATGCCACGAACGTCATCTGGACGCGGATCTGCTGCTGGCCCTGCTGCTCGACGCGCGAGCGGGGCTGCTGCCGGATCTGCGGGTGCTGGCCACCTCGGCCACCGTGGCCGCGGACCGGCTCGCGGCGCTGCTCGGCGGCGCTGGACCCGCACCGGTTCTCGAGGTGCGGGCGCGGACCTATCCGGTGGATATCGCGTATCTCCCCGCTCTGCCGCGCGAGCGAACCGAAGCCCAGGTGGCCCGTGCCACTCGTGCCGCGCTCGACGGGACGTCCGGTGACGTACTGGTCTTCCTCCCCGGTGCGGCCGAGATCCGCCGGACCACCCAGCTGCTGTCCGATCTGCACGATGTCGACGTGCTCGCCCTGCACGGCAGACTCTCGGCCGCGGGACAGGACGCCGCGCTGCGTGCCGGGCCGCGGCGCCGCGTGGTGTTGTCCACGGCGGTGGCCGAATCCAGTCTGACGGTGCCGGGCGTGCGGGCGGTGGTGGACTCCGGACTCGCCCGAGTGCCGCGGATCGATCGCGGCCGCGGGCTGTCCGGTCTTGCGACGGTCCGCGTTTCGGCGGCGGTCGCCGAACAGCGTGCCGGGCGCGCCGGGCGGCAGGGGCCGGGCCGCGCGTGGCGATGCTGGCCCGAAAACGAGCACTCCACCCTGCCCGCCTATCCCGAACCGGAGATCCGCACGGCGGATCTGACTCGTCTGGCGCTCGAACTCGCCTGCTGGGGCACCCCGGACGGCCGCGGCCTCGCCTGGTGGGACGATCCGCCACCCGGCGGGCTGGCCGCAGGCCGAGAACTGTTGCGCACATTGGGTGCGGTGGACGAGAGCGGCACGGTGACCGGACGCGGGCGGCGGCTGGCCCGGGTAGGCCTGCATCCGCGGCTCGCTCGTGCGCTACTGGACGGCACGGCAGAGGTCGGCGCACGGACGGCCGCCGAAGTGGTCTCCCTGCTGGACGACGAAACATTAACGGCTGCAATAGATCTCGCCGCAGGACTGCGCGATGTGCGCCGGGAGCGGCCAGACCGCTGGCGGCGTGAGGTCGAGCGGCTGACGCGGCTCGCGACCGAGATCGAGATGCCCGCCGAACGCGGTTTGCCATCCCGAAGCACCGGGCCCGCCGTGCCGAACTCGCGGGTCCGGCCGGCGGGCGCCGTGCCGGATGACAGCGAAGGTGCGCAGCGCAGCGGGCAGCGCCGCAGTCGGGGTGCCGGCCGGGACGTCACGATCGGCAGCACCGGCGGCTCCCGTTCCAGCGAGACCGACCAGCGAAACCTGGCAGACGACGGGTCGCACCAGGGTGCGACCGGCCTGGGCGGGACCGATGCTCCGGCACTCGTCGTTGCGCTCGCCTACCCCGAACGTCTCGCCCGGCGGCGCGGCGCGGGTTCGTCCAGCTACCTGATGGCGAGCGGCACCGCGGTGACGTTGCCGCCCGGTTCCGGGCTCGGCGACGCGGAATGGCTCGCGGTCGCGGTGGCGACCCGGGATCCGGGCCGGGCCGAGGGGCGGATCCGCTCGGCCGCCGTCGCCGATGAGCAACTCGCCCGCGAGGCCGCGCCGAATCTGCGCACCGTCGAGGACGAGGTGGACTGGATCGACGGCGAGGTCGTCGCCCGCCGCGTCGAGCGGATCGGTGCGATCACGGTGTCGGAGCGACCACTTCGCGACCCCGATCCACGGATGCTCACCGCGGCAGTACGTGCCGGACTACGATCAGCCGGACTCTCTCTGCTGCACTGGAATTCGGAGTCGATCGGCCTGCGGAACCGTCTGGGCTTCCTGTATCGGACCCTCGGCGCTCCGTGGCCCGCTGTCGACGACGATGCGCTGCTCGCCGACGTCGACACGTGGCTCGGCCCAGAACTGGCCGCCGCCCGCCGCCGCGCCGATCTCGAACGCATCGATGCCGGGCAGGCCCTTCGCCGCCTCTTGCCCTGGCCCGAGGCGGCCAGGCTGGACGAACTCGCACCCGACCGCATCCGGGTGCCCTCCGGCAGCATGCCACGCCTGGACTACGCGGCAGATCCGCCGGTCCTGGCGGTGAAGGTGCAGGAGGTCTTCGGCTGGACCGACACGCCCCGCCTCGCCGACGGGCGGGTACCGATCCTGCTGCACCTGCTCTCACCGGCCCAGCGGCCGGTCGCGGTCACCGCCGACCTGGCGTCTTTCTGGCATACCGGCTGGCCGCAGGTCCGCTCCGACCTGCGCGGCCGCTATCCCAAGCATTCCTGGCCCGAGGACCCCGGCACCGTCACAGCGCATCGCGGTACCGCCCGCAATGCGGGGCGCGCCTGAACCGCGGACGACTCGATCGCGCTGCTCCGCCCCATCGTCAGCTCCTCGAATTATCCGGCAACACCGCCGATCTCCCCGAGCAACGCGGTCAACGCGGACACCAGGGCGGTCACGCCCGTATGCGGTTCGCCGCCCGGCTCGACCATGTAGATGTCACGTCGGATCTCCACCATCAGCGCGGACACCTCCGGGCTCCGGCCGTAATACCGCAGCGGAACATAGGTTCCCGAGAACGGCGAGTTCACCTCGATCTCGAAGTCGGCGAACGCATTCCGCGCGGCCGCGAGCAGCCGAGCCGGAGTGTGGAAGGGGTCCGTACCCAGGCAGACCTGCGGGCGCGGTCCCATACCGTGCAGCTCGTACGGCAGTGCCAGGCTCGGATAGGAATGCAGGTCCAGGATTATCGCCCGGCCGACGGCCGACACCCGGTTCTCGACGGCCCGGCTCATCGCCGCGGCGTAGGGCTCGTAATATCTTGCGAGCAAAGCCTTTTCGTGTCCCGTGTCATCCCACCGAAGTCGAGTTCCGTGGGACGTCCGGGCGTACACGGCCCCCATGCCGACCGAGCGCATCTCCTCCCGTTCATCCGGGAACCGTTCGGGATCCACCACCAGGCGGGACAGTTCGTTGACCAATATCCACGGCCGCAATTCGGCTCGCGCGGCCGACCGTTCCGCCAGCATCGCGGTATGCGCGTCGGTCATCCGGGACAGTTCGGCCGACAATTCGATGTCGTCCAGCGTGATGTGCGTGCGCACCTCCGCCGGAATCACCCGCGAACCGTGCGGAACATGAATCAGCACGGGCGAGTTCACCGCGCCGGGAGTCACTGTGTAATTCATCAGGGGAGTGTCGCTCGGACCACCGGATACACCCGCTTCCGAGCCGCCGCCACGGGGCGCGGAGTCGTTTCGATCATCTTCCTGCCGTTACCGTTTCGAGCACCTGCAATGCCTCGGTGACGAATTCGGCCAGCTCTCGGTCATTCGCCTGGATCCAGCGGGCGAAGGCGACCCGGAATGCCGCGAGCCCCGCTTCGGCGGCAAGGCTGGCGGCGGGCTCGGTGACGCCTCGATCGCGTAGCGCACGCGCGGCGGTTGCGGCGAGTGAGGTGAGTTTGATCAGCTCGCGCTCCTGGAGCGAGGCATTGGCGTCGATCACGATCTGACGCTGCCGGGCGAAGTCCCGGCGCTGCGCGAGCACTTCGGCGAACGCCGCCAGCGCCGCGCTCATCGCCGCCATCGGCGCAGCCGAATCAGGTTGTGTTGCGATGACTTCCGAGATGAGTTCGTGCAGGGCCTCCTGCCCGCCGAACAGCACCTCGCGCTTGTCGCCGTAGTGCCGGAAGAAGGTGCGCTCGGTGAGTCCGGCCCGTTCGGCGATCTCCGCCACCGTCGCCTGATCGAATCCACGCTCCAGATACAGCTCCAGCGCCGCCTGCGCCAGGCGGCCGCGCGCATCCGGTTCCCATCGAGCCATCCGCCCATGATAAGTGATGCCATCCACTGACATCATTTGATGACAGTAACTGACATTGCTGCTAGGCTGATGTCATCAACTGACATCAGTACCCGAAGGGCATAGGGTATGCCCGGACGGTCTCAACAGAGGTGGTCATCTCATGCGTCTCTTCGTGACCGGTGGATCCGGTTTCGTCGGATCCGCCGTGGTTCCCGAACTCATCAGCGCAGGTCACGAGATCATCGGACTGGCGCGTTCGGATGCCTCGGCCGCGGCGCTCACCGCCGCGGGCGTCCAGGTGCGGCGCGGCGACCTGCACGATCGGGACAGCCTGCGCGCGGGTGCGGCCGACGCCGACGGCGTCATCCATCTGGCATTCATCCACGATTTCTCGCGATTCGAGGAGAACCAGCGCATCGATCGCGGCGTGGTGGATCTGTTCGGTGACGTCCTCGAGGGCTCGGACCGGCCGCTGGTCATCGCATCGGGGCTGGTTCCGCTGGACACCGGCAAACCCGGTTCCACCAACGGCCCGATGATCCGCCACGCCACCGCCGCCGCGGCGATACAGCTGGCCGACCGGGGCGTGCGCTCCGTGGTGCTCGGGCTGCCGACGACCGTGCACGGCGAGGGCGACCACGGCTTCATCCGGCGTCTCGTCGAAACAGCCAGGGAGAAAGGCGTTTCCGGCTACATCGATGACGGCGCGCACACCTGGCCCGCGACCCATCGCCTGGACGCCGCGCACCTGGCCCGCCTCGCGGTCGAGAAGGCCCCCGCCGGAACCGTCGTACACGCACTCGCCGAACCAGGCATCGCGACCCGCGAGATCGCCGAGGCCATCGCCCGCAAACTCGACATCCCCGCGGTCTCGATCCCACGCGAGAACGCCGCCGACCACTTCGGCTGGCTGGCCGCCATGTGGGGCACGAGCATCACCGGCGACAGCGGCCCCACCCGCGAACTACTCGGCTGGGAGCCGACCCACCCCACCCTCCTCGAGGATCTCGCCCAGCCCTACTACTTCGAGAACTGACCCGCACCCCGCGTCGAGCCGTTCGGCCCGTGCGTGATCGCGCACGGGCCGAACGGATTTCGCGTTTTCCGGAATCCCCGCCGGCGCGAACCGGAGCGACACCCGCTTACGGAATATCGGTGTGCGCATCCGAATCGGTTGCCCCACAGTCGACCGACGATGACCGGTCAGCGGTGCTGGACCCGTGCGCCTGCGTAGAGGCAGATCGCTGCCGCGGCAGCGAGGTTCAGGCTTTCGGCGCGGCCGTGGATGGGGATGCGGATGCGGTGGTCCGCGCGGGCGGCTACGGCGGGGTCCAGACCGTGAGCCTCGTTGCCGAAGAGCCAGGCGACCGGGCCGGACAGGATCTCATCGGCATCATCCAGATCCACCTCGCCGCGGGCCGTCGTCGCCAGGACCCTGATTCCGGAGGCGGTGAGAGCGGTCAGAACCGAATCGATATCGCGCTCGCGGGCGATCGGGACGTGGAAAAGACTTCCCGCGCAGGCACGAACACATTTTCCGTTGTGCGGGTCGATCGAATCTCCCGCCAGGACAACACCATTCGCACCGACCGCATCGGCCACGCGGATCAGTGTGCCGGCGTTACCCGGATCGGAGATGCCCACCGGAATCGCGAGCATCAGCGGCTGCCTCGCGCCGGTGCGGCCGTCGGCGGCTCGCGGCGCACTCCCGCCTACTGCCTCCCGAGCGCCTGATGTTCCCTCGGCGCCGCCCGCCTCTCGCGATACTGCCTCGGCCCGGTTCGTCCCCCCGCCGGACGCTCCGTCCGGCGCAACCGGAACCGGCAACGAAAGCACCTGCGCCAGCGGCACATCCACCTGGCGGCAGACCGCGACCAGGCCGGGCGGGGTGACCGTCTCACCGAGCAGTTCGGCGGCGCGCTCACTCACCAATGTGGTGCGCACACCCGTGGCGGCGGCGCCGGCCACCAGCTCGTGTTCCCGCGTCGCGGCCCGGGACGAGAAGAACAATTCCTCGATCCGACCGGTATCCAACGCTGCCGCAACGGAATTCGCACCCTCGGCGAGGAAAAGCCCGGTCTTGCGGCGTGATGCGCCGCGATGCAGCTTGACAGCGGAAACGACCCGCGGATTGCGCTCGGAGAGCGCGTCCACGGGTCGTTCTCGATGCTGAGTGGTCAAGTGCCGGATGCCGAATCAGGCGGCCGGAGCGTTGACATCCTCGGGCAGCGCGGCCTTGGCCACCGCGACCAGGCCCGCGAAGGCCTCGGCGTCGGAGACGGCCAGCTCGGCCAGGATCTTGCGATCGACCTCGACACCGGCGGCCTTCAGGCCCTGGATGAAGCGGTTGTAGGTGATGTCGTTCAGCCGTGCCGCAGCGTTGATGCGCGCGATCCACAGCTTGCGGAAGTCACCCTTGCGCGCGCGGCGGTCGCGGTAGGCGTAGGTGAGCGAGTGCAGCTGCTGTTCCTTGGCCTTGCGGTACAGCCGCGAACGCTGCCCGCGATAACCCTTGGAAGCCTCGAGAACGGAACGGCGCTTCTTCTGAGCGTTGACGGCCCTTTTGACGCGTGCCACTGGTCAGTCCTTGTTAGATAGTGGGGCGCTCGCGGCGCCCGGAGGTGGTCGGTTGTTGGCGTCCGAAAAACGGATCGCGAGGCTGACTCAGATGCCGAGCAGCTTCTTGACGCGACGGACGTCGGCGGGCGCGACGGCCTCCGTGCCATCCAGACGACGAGTCCGGCGGCTGGACTTGTGCTCGAGCAGGTGGCGCCGGTTGGCCTGCTGGCGCAGCAGCTTGCCGCGACCGGACACCTTGAATCGCTTCGAGGCGCCGCTGTGGCTCTTCATCTTCGGCATGGATTCCTCAGTTCTGTCTCGTGCCGGTGGCAGCCTGCACTGGCGCTGCCACCGGAGCTGAATCGGTTCTACTGCGGGTTCGCCGCTTGCGCCTCGGGCGCGTTCGCCGCGGTCTCCGCTGCTGCCGCACGCTGCTGCTGAGCGTTCGACTGCTGGGAAACCGTCTGCTGCGCCTTGGCCCGCGTCTTCGCACCCTTGTGCGGCGCGAGGACCATCGTCATATTCCGGCCGTCCTGCTTGGCCGACGTCTCCACGAAGCCCAGATCGGCGACGTCGGCAGCCAGGCGCTGCAACAGCCGGAACCCGAGCTCGGGCCGCGACTGCTCGCGACCACGGAACATGATGGTGACCTTGACCTTCGACCCGGCTTCGAGGAAGCGCATCACGTGGCCGCGCTTGGTCGCGTAATCGTGGTCGTCGATCTTCGGTCGGAGCTTCTGCTCCTTGATCACGGTCTGGACCTGGTTCTTCCGGGACTCGCGCGCCTTCTGCGCGGTCTCGTACTTGAACTTGCCGTAGTCCATGATCTTGCACACCGGCGGACGCGCGTCCGGCGCGACCTCGACCAGGTCGAGGTCTGCCTCCATGGCGACGCGCAGTGCATCTTCAACACGCACGATCCCAACCTGTTCGCCACCGGGCCCGATGAGGCGGACCTCGGGTACGCGGATGCGATCGTTGATGCGGGTCTCAGTGCTGATGGGGCCTCCTAGGTCAAGCGGTGTCGTCCAACGACCGCGCTGTAATGGCAACCCCGTATCCAACACGAAAGCCCCGTCCCGGTATTTCACCGTTACGGGGCCCGATGTCGACCGGCCATCGATGGGCACACTGACCACATCGGCCGTGGACTGGGAGAAACCAGTACACGGAAACTCATCCATCACGATGAGTGACCGGACCGCTTCACCTGACGTGTCGGCCGGCAAGCGGTGGGAGTCGGGCTCCACTTACTGCCCCGTCGCAGTATGATCCAGCGATTCTGCCGAAAGCACACAGGTCGGGACGGTCGTTGCCGACAACCATAGCATCACCGGATGACGAACTCACAATCGACGTCCCCGTGACCTGCGACGCCGTGGAAAATGCGATGCTACCGGACATGAACGACGCCACCCCGATCGATCCGGATGTGCGCGACCTGGCCGACATCCCCGCCGTCGAGGTGATCAGCCGGGCCGCGGTCATGCTGATGAGCTCGGCCGCCGAGAAGCTCGGCCTGGCCGACCCGGATCCGGACACCAGCCCCCGCCGCGACCTGGATGAGGCACGCCGGGTGATCACCGCCCTGGCCGGACTGATCACCTCCTCGGTGGAATATCTGGGCCCGCACGCCGGGCCCCTGCGGGAAGGACTGCAATCGCTGCAGCGCGCATTCCGCGAATCCTCCGCACACCCCGACGAGCCGGGTATGGGCCCCGGCGAGAAGTACACCGGGCCGGTCTACTGACCTACACAGTGATCACTATCACGCCGGGCGAGATCATTTCCGGCGACGAAAGTGATTGGTACTCCTATGATTCGTGTGCGCGCACGTGGGGTAATCCCGGGCCCAACGCGTAAATCAGGAGAATGATGAGTGCCAGAACCGATCTCGCGACGGAATTGGACGGCCATGTCGCGGCATTAGATGTGTTGTCCGAGCAGGAGGCGGCGGACCTGCTGGGCCTGTTTCGCAACGCACGCCAGGCCGAGACGGCCGCACTGAACTCGGCCATCGACGACATGGTCGGCGTGCTGCCCAGGCCGTTCCGCGGTGTGACCAAACGAATCATGTTCGGAGACGTCACCGGACAATGACCAGCCTGGTAACCCGCGCTCAGATAGTTCTACTGGCACGCACCCTGCACGTGCCGCCGGAGCGACTCGCGCACCTGGAACGGCTCGGCCCCGACCGGCTGCACGAACTCCAGGAGCACATGTCCCGCGTCATCTTCGACGACCACTCCGAAACCTTCCGCCGCATCAGCCGCCTCGTACCGTTCATCCCACTGAGTGTCTCGATGCCGCTGATCCAACGCATCGTGCCGCCCGCCATGACCGGCCGCGCCGCAGGCGCCGTAGGCGCCGACCACCCGAAGAAGGCGGCTGAGACGGTCGCCCTGTTGGGCACGTCGTACGCCACGGACTGTGTGCCCTACATCGATCCGGTTACCGTCGGGCATCTCGCGGACGGGGTGCCGCCCGAGCCGCTGGTCCAGGTCATCAACGAGATTCTGAGCCGCGGCGACTACATCACGGTCGGGCCGTTCCTGGACTATGCGACTCCGACGTTGATCGAGGCGCTCGAACTCGGTGCGCGCGATGACGAGGGCCTGATCCAGGCGGCTGCTTACGCCTACTCCTCCGAAGCCGTCAACGCCATTGTGCGGCAATTGCTTTCCGGTCAGTCGCAACGGATTCCGCGCCTGGTCCGCACGGTTCTCGCCGGATCGCCCGAACTGCAGCGAGCGGGGCTGTCGATATTCGCGCGATGTGAGCCCGAGATCATTCGCGCCGTGGGCGAGGTGTTGTTCTCGATCGGATCGCCACCCGCCATCGGGAATCTCATAACCAATGCGATCCGGATCGGTTCGGTGCCGGACATGCTGACCTTCACCGGTAATCTGAGCCGGCAGGCGCTGGGCCGGATGGCCGGTAATCCGGTATTCGGCGATCAGGGCGTGATGGCCGCGATCGTCGCCTCGCTCAGCGGCCGCATCGACCCGAACTATTGGCGCGGCTTCTTCGCGCTCGCGGCACGAACCAGTACCGAGGTCCAGCAGCGGACGGTGCGACTCCTGGCCGAACTGCCGGAGGCGAACGTGGTGGATCTGCCGATGCGGGCCACCGAGTCCGACGGCTGGCCGATGCTGCTGCAACTCATCGCGATCGCCGATCCGGCCGTGCAGCAACGGTTCGGCGCGGCCTGGGCTGCCCTATCGGCCGAACGGCGCGCCGGACTCCAGTGGCACATCCACGAACACCACCTCGACGCCCGGCTCGCCGCGATCACGCAGGCCGCGCCGACCATGTCGGTGGAGGAAGTGTTCTTCAAGCGACGCCAGGCACGGCGGCATCTGGGCGCCGCCGGGACCGGGACCAGCGACACCTGGAATCCCTGGTAGGAATTCACGCTCGCGGCGGCCTGTATCAGGCCGCCGCCGCGGGGACTCGACCGCTCAGCGCAACGCGGCGGCCTTGCGCCGAGCCGCGGCCGCCTTCTTCGCATCCTTCTCCGCGGGCTTCTTCGCCGAGACCGACGACTTCTTGGCTGCGGCAGGCTTTTTCGACACCGCCTTGCGCGTCGGCGCCGCCGGGGGGATGGCGAGCGCCTCCTTCAGGAATTGGCCGGTGTAGCTCTCGGTGAAGGTCGCGACCTCTTCCGGGGTGCCCTGGGCGACGACGGTGCCGCCGCCCGAACCGCCCTCGGGGCCCATATCGATCACCCAGTCGGAGGTCTTGATGACATCCAGGTTGTGTTCGATGACGATGACGGTATTGCCCTTGTCGACCAGGCCGTTGATCACCTTCAACAGCTTGCGGATGTCCTCGAAGTGCAGACCCGTGGTCGGCTCGTCCAGGATGTAGACCGTGCGGCCGGTGGAACGCTTCTGCAATTCGGCGGACAGCTTTACGCGCTGTGCCTCACCACCGGACAGCGTCGGGGCGCTCTGGCCCAGACGGACGTAACCCAACCCGACATCGACCAGCGTCTTCAGATACCGGTGGATCGAGGTGACCGGCTCGAAGAATTCCGCGGCCTCCTCGATCGGCATATCGAGCACCTCGGCGATGGTCTTGCCCTTGTAGTGCACCTCGAGCGTCTCGCGGTTGTAGCGCGCGCCATGGCACACCTCGCACGGGACGTAGACATCGGGCAGGAAGTTCATCTCGATCTTCAGGGTGCCATCACCCGAACACGCCTCGCAGCGCCCGCCCTTGACGTTGAACGAGAACCGGCCCGGCTGATAGCCGCGCACCTTGGCCTCGGTGGTCGCGGCGAAAAGCGTGCGGATCTTGTCGAAGACGCCCGTATAGGTCGCCGGATTCGAGCGCGGTGTGCGACCGATCGGTGACTGGTCGACCTGGACCAGCTTGTCCAGATGATCCAGCCCGTTGACGCGGGTGTGCCTGCCCGGCACCTGGCGAGCGCCGTTGAGCTTGTTGGCCAGGACCGTCGCCAGGATGTCGTTCACCAGGGTGGATTTACCGGATCCGGAGACACCCGTGACCGAGGTCAGCACGCCCAGCGGAAAGTCCACATCGATGCCGCGCAGGTTGTGCTCGGTCGCGCCGACCACGGTGAGCTGCTTCTTCTTGTTCACCGGACGACGCACCAGCGGCACATCGATCTGCTCCCGGCCCGACAGATAAGCGCCGGTGAGGGAGTTCGAGTCGCTCAGCAGGCCGGAATAGGGGCCGCTGTACACCACCTGACCGCCGTGCTCACCGGCCAGCGGACCGATGTCGACCACCCAGTCCGAGGCGTGGATGGTGTCCTCGTCGTGTTCGACCACGATCAGCGTGTTGCCCAGATCCCGCAACCGGGTGAGGGTTTCGATCAGGCGGCGGTTGTCACGCTGATGCAGGCCGATCGAGGGCTCGTCCAGAACGTACAGCACGCCGACCAGTCCCGAGCCGATCTGGGTGGCCAGCCGGATGCGTTGCGCCTCACCTCCGGACAGCGTCGCCGCGGCACGCGAGAGCGTCAGATATTCCAGGCCGACGTCCAGCAGGAAGCCGAGCCGCGCCTGGATCTCCTTGAGCACCTGCCCGGCGATCGCGGCCTCGCGCTCTCCCAGCCGCAGGCCGTTGAGGAATTTCGCACAGTCCCGGATGGACAGATCGGAGACCTCTGCGATGGATCGACGCCCCTCGCCGGAATCCATTGTGACAGCGAGGATTTCGGGCCGCAGCCGGGCTCCGTTGCACACCGGGCAGGGCACGTCGCGCATATAGCCGTCGTAGTGTTCCTTCATCTGCTCGGACTCGGTGTTCCCGAGCCGGCGCTGCAGGAACGGCATCACGCCCTCGAAATCGGCGTAGTACGAACGCTTGCGGCCGTAGCGGTTGGTGTAGGAGACGTGGACCTGATCGGAACTGCCCTCCAGCACCGCCTTGCGCGCCCGCACCGGCAGCTGCCGCCACGGGATGTCCATGGAGAAGCCGATGGCCTCGGCCAGGCCGGACAGCAGGCGGGCGAAGTATTCGGCGGTCTGCCCGCGGGACCAGGGCGCGATCGCGCCGTCGTTCAGGCTGAGCTCCGGATCCGGCACGACCAGATCCGGATCGACCTCCTTGCGGATGCCCAGACCGGTGCAGTCCGGACAGGCGCCGTAGGGCGAGTTGAACGAGAACGAGCGCGGTTCGAGATCCTCGATGTCCAGCGGATGCGCGTTGGGGCAGGCGAGCTTCTCGGAGAAGCGGCGTTCGCGATCGTGCGCATGCTCCTCGCGATCGACGAAGTCGAGTACCACGATGCCGTCGGCCAGGCGCAGCGCCGTCTCGATCGAATCGGTAAGGCGCTGTTTGGAACTCGGCTTCACCGCCAGGCGGTCGATGACCACCTCGATATCGTGCTTCTCCTGCTTCTTCAGCTTGGGCGGCTCGGTGAGCGGATGCACCACCCCGTCCACGCGGACGCGTGAATAACCCTGGGAATTCAACTGGTCGAACAGGTCGACGAACTCGCCCTTGCGGGTGCGCACCACCGGGGCGAGCACCTGGAACCGGATGCCCTCCTCCATGGCCAGCACCTGATCCACGATCTGCTGCGGGGTCTGCTTGGCGATCAGCTCACCGCAGACCGGGCAGTGCGGGGTGCCCGCGCGCGCATAGAGCAACCGCAGATAGTCGTGTACCTCGGTGATGGTACCGACCGTGGAGCGCGGATTGCGGTTGGTCGACTTCTGGTCGATCGACACCGCGGGTGAGAGGCCCTCGATGAAGTCCACATCCGGCTTGTCCATCTGGCCGAGGAACTGGCGCGCGTACGCCGACAGCGACTCGACGTAGCGCCGCTGCCCCTCCGCGAAGATGGTGTCGAACGCGAGACTGGACTTGCCCGATCCGGACAATCCCGTGAAGACGATGAGACTGTCGCGCGGCAGGTCGATATCGACCCCTTTGAGATTGTGCTCCCGCGCTCCGCGCACCGTCAGGCGATCCGCCACAGGTCGTCCCTTCCCATTCGTATTCCGGCGTCCAGTGCCACCCCGGCCGCCATGCTAGGCACACCCACCGACAAGTTTCGTCGAGCAGCGCACTTCGCGCGCCCGGACCAGGGGATTCCGGTCATCCGCGGCGAACACCGCCACTCCCGAGACCGAACCAGACCAGCCTACTTGCCGCACGCGAAAGCCCACTGTGATCTCACACCCGGACGATCTCACACCCGGACGATCTCACACCCGGACGGCGTCACCCCTGACACGGAGTCCGACGAGCGACGGTTCGCGGCCGGCGCGCCGTTCAGCACTCGAAGCGCATGGGCGAAACCCGAGGCTCGGGTGCTGAACGGCGAGCCCTCGAGGCCGCGAACTCGCCGGAGCGAAGCGCAGGCAATCAAACACCGTCCAGGACGAGCACCGAGTTGTGCCCGCCCATTCCCAGTGAGGTCTTGACGGTGATCCCGCCGGTGAACTCGGTCGGCCCGTTCAGCAGGCGCGGATGCGCGGGAGCGACGATCGGCGGCGCCGGTACGATTCCGCGCTCGTAACCCAGCGCGGCCACGGCGACCTCGACCCCGGCCGCCGCGCCCTGGCAGTGACCGGTCAGCGGTTTGATCGAGTACAGCGCCGGACGGTCGTCGAAAATCCTTGCCAGAACGTCGGTTTCGGCCTCGTCGCACTGGCGGGTGCCGGGTCCGTGCGCGTTGTAGTAGCCAACCTGGTCGGGACGCACCCCGGACACGTCCAGCGCCCGGTCGACGCAGTCGAGGATCTGCTCGTGGGACGGCTCGACCGACACCACGTGATAGCCGTCGTTGGACATGGCCCCGCCCAGCACCCGGGCATACGGACGCGCGGCAGCGCGGGTGAGTACGAAGGCCGTGGACGCCTCCCCCATGCTGAAACCGCGGCTGCCCTGCTGGAACGGGCGGCAACCATCGAGTGGTTCGGCATCACCGACCGCCGCGCCCAGCCCGACCATGTGCTCGAGCAGCTCGGGGGTTGCCGACAGATCGGTGGTCACGCAGAGCACGTCGTCGGCCATGCCCTGGGTGAGCCACAACTGCGCGGTGATCAGGGCGACGTTCGCCGAGCTGCAGGCCGCCGAGACGTCCATCGACGGCCCGTGGAAACCGAACTCGCGCGCCAGCATCGCGATCGGCGTCGAGGGCAGCAGCGGCAGGAATCCGCGCGACCCCCGATGCCCGTCGTCGACGAGGTAGAAATCCCGCCAGTTGCGGACGTCGCCGAGCACGATCGAATGCAGCACACCGACCGTGCGTCCGGGCCGCCAGCCGCGGCCCCGGGCGTCCTCGATCGCCTCCCGGGCGGCGTCCTGGACGGCCCGCGCGTAGCGGCTCGGACCGATCTCGGCGTCACCGCCCTCGGGGATCAGGGCCACCCATGCGTGCTCGTCGCGCCCGGCCCCGTACCCTGGATACTGCCGAGCGGCGGACTTACCGCTGAGCAGACCACGCCACAAAACCTCGCGACCCCAGCCGTAACCGGAGACGACACCGATTCCGGCAATCGTCATATGATCTTGGTGCCTCGGGATACAGCCTGGCATCGCCTCGCTCCTTCACCGGTTCGAGCAGAATAGCGAATAGTCCGCCATCGCTCAGCAAATCTTTTCCGCAATGCCGTCCGATCAACGCTCGATCAAATGCTCGAACTGTGACCGATCCGACAACGTCGGCGCCGCGATCCTCAGGACGCCGACAGCAGGATGTTCCCATGCTGAAATTGACATAGATAGTCTTTGATCAGGGGGTACGCGTGGCCGACACGGGCGACGAGAGAGACGCCGACGCGGTAGACGCCGAGCAACTGGCGCAAAGGTACCGGTCACTGGTGGACCACAGCCCGGACGGCGTCGTCGTACATGAAGGCGGCAAACTCGTTTACGCGAATCCGGCAATTGTTCGGCTACTGGGCGCGAAGGCGGTCGGGGAGATTCTCGGCCGCCCGGTGACCCAATTCGTCGCACCCCGTGACATCGCGCCGATGCTCGTCCGGATCGCCCGCCTCAACGCCACCGGCGACGCCTCCGAACCCGCCGAGATGACCCTGATCCGGCTCGACGGGGGCAGGGTCGACGTGGAGACCGTCTCGGTCCTGACCGTTTGGCACGACCGTCGCGCACATCAGGTGGTCATCCACGATCTCACCGCGCTGCGCCGGGCCGAGGACGCCCAACGTCGCGCCGAACAGCACTTCACGACGGTGGTCTCCCAATTGGAGGAGGGGGTGGTGGTGATCGACCGGAACGGGTGCATCGAATCGATCAATCCGGCGGCGCTGCGCATCTTCGGTCACGAGGGCGGGGATCTGGTCGGCACCGCGATCGCGGCGCTGCCGCTGGCGCTGCTGGACCCCAACGGGCGGCCGCTCCCGGCCACCAGGCATCCGGTCGCCCGCACTCTCGCCACGGGCGAGACCATCGCCCGGTACGTCTTCGGCGTCGACCGTGCCGACGGGCAACGCCGCTGGCTGTCCGGTTCGTCCCGCCTGCTCAATCCCGGCGATCCGGAATCGCCTGCCGTCTCGTCCTTCAACGACATCACCGAATTCCGCGCCAGCAGAAGGCAATTGGAGTACCAGGCCACCCACGATCCGCTGACCGGCCTGGCCAATCGTTCCCTGGTGCTCTCCCGGCTCGCCGGTGCCCTCGGCACCAGTGAGGATCTGCCGGTCTCGACAGTGCTGTTCATCGATCTGGACGGATTCAAATCCATCAACGACACCCTCGGCCACGCCATCGGCGATACCGTGCTGCAGATCGTGGCCCAGCGCCTGCAGCGCAGCCTGCGCCAGGACGACGTGGTCGGCCGCATCGGCGGTGACGAATTCCTGGTGCTGCTGTCGGGAGGCACGTTGATGGAGGATCTGGACGGCCTGGTCGAGCGCCTTCGGCAGGCGATGGCCGAGCCGATCATCGCGCGCGGGCACCGGATCCACGTCGACGCGTCGATCGGGGTCACCCCACTGCATCCGGGCGATGCCCGCACTCCGGAGGCCGTGCTGCACGACGCCGACGTCGCGATGTACCAGGTCAAACCGGCCGCACATCGCGACGGCCCGGGCACGATGCGCCGCCCGAACAGTACCCACGCCTCGTGAGCTGCCGTTAACCTGCGGTTACGGCGAGTCACCCCAACGCCAACTAGACTCGACAACTCCGTTTTCCCTTCGCATGCGGCCTCGCCCGGCCGACCGTGGTGACAAGGAGTCCCGTCTTGCCCGACCGCCTCACCGAGGATCTCCCGGCGACCGGCCACGCCGCCGAACTGGCACGCGAACAGACCAATCTGACAACGCTGTACGAGCGTCTGGACGCGATGCGCGAATACGCGCAGCGACGCCTGCGCACGGTGCTGCTGGAGACCGGCGGCACCCCGCAGGCTCGCAGCGAACGCGAGTCCTTCACCCAGCTCTACAGCGAGGATCTGACCAAATACGACGCCGCCGAGCACGGCCTGTGTTTCGGCCGGATCGATCTGGCCGAGAACGACGTCGCCGAACAGCGCTATATCGGCAGGCTCGGCATCCTCGACGAGGACGACGATTACGCCACTCTCCTGTTGGATTGGCGCGCACCACTGGCCCGGCCGTTCTATCTCGCCACGACCGCCACTCCGGACGGGGTGACCCGGCGCCGGCACATTCGCTCCCGCAATCGCCGGATCACCACGGTCACCGACGAATATCTGGACCTGGATCTGGCGCGGGCGGAGGGCGCGATCGAGTCCGATTCCGGGGTGGGTAGCGAGAGCGCCCTGCTGACCGCGTTGAACGCGGCGCGCACCGGTCAGATGACCGACATCGTCGAGACCATCCAGAGCCAGCAGGACGCCATCATCCGGTCCGAGCACAAGAGTGTGCTCGTGGTGCAGGGCGGGCCGGGTACGGGTAAGACGGCCGTCGCGCTGCACCGCGCGGCATACCTGCTGTACACCTACCGCAAACAGCTGGACAAGGCCGGTGTGCTGATCATCGGCCCGAATTCGACATTCCTGGACTACATCGGTCAGGTGCTGCCCTCGCTGGGCGAAACCGGGGTGCTGCTGTCCACGATCGGCAATCTGTACCCGGGCGTGCAAGCCACCCTGGAGGATTCGCTGCGCGCCGGCGAGCTGAAAGGTTCGCTGGACATGATCGAGGTGCTGAAGAAGGGGGTGCGCGACTGGCAGCAGACACCGCCCGAGTCCATTCGGCTGACCTTCGACGGGTACGAGATCATCCTGGACCGCAAGATCGTCTCCAAGGCGCGCGGGCGGGCGCGCTCCTCGCGGCGGCCGCACAATCTGGCCCGGCCGGTCTTCGCCGCTTCGGTGGTGGACGCGCTCACCGATCAACTCGCCCAGACGATGGGCAAGGACCTCACCGGTGGACAGAATCTGCTGAGCCAGGCGGATCTGACCGAGATCCGCGACGAGATGCGGGCCGATACCGAGATCCAGCGAGCCATCGCCAGGCTGTGGCCGATCCTGACGCCGCAAGAGGTACTGGCCGGTCTGTGGGCCGATCCGGCGCGTCTGGCCCGTGCGGCCGGCGGTTTCCCACCGGAGGATCGCAAGGAACTGTTCCGCCCCGACGACGGCAACTTCAGCGCGGCCGACGCACCGCTGCTGGACGAACTCGCCGAACTTCTCGGCGTCGACGACGCGGAGGAACGCGAACGTTCCCGGCGTCGCTGGCGCGCGCAGCTGGCCGAGGCACAGGACGCACTGGACATCCTGACCGGTTCGGCCCCACAGGATCTGGAGGACGACCTCGATCCGGAGATCCTCATGGCCTACGACCTGATCGACGCCTCACAGCTGGCCGAGCGGCAGAACGTGCGCACCCACCAGACCACCGCCGAACGCGCCGCCGGTGATCGCACCTGGACCTATGGGCACGTCATCGTCGACGAGGCACAGGAGCTTTCGGAGATGGCGTGGCGAATGGTGATGCGGCGCATCCCGAATCGCTGGGTCACCATCGTGGGCGACGTCGCGCAGACGGGCGATCCGGCGGGTGCGTCGTCCTGGCAGCAGATGCTGGAACCCTATGTCGCCCAACGCTGGAAGCTCGCCGAGCTGACCGTCAACTACCGCACCCCCGCGGAGATCATGGCCGTGGCGGCGGACGTGCTCGCGGCGATCGATCCGGCGGCGACCGTGCCCCGCTCGGTCCGCGAATCCGGTTCGGCGCCGACAGCGACGCGCGTCTCGGCGAGTGAGATGATCGCCACGGTATCGGAGCTCGTCGCCGCGGAGGCGCGGCATCCCGGCATCACCGTGGTGCTGGCACCGCACGCGACACTGCACGACTACGCCGAGCTGGCGGACGAGCAGGTGCGCGTGCTGACCGTCAACGAGGTGAAGGGCCTGGAGTTCGACGCGGTGATCCTCGTCGAACCGCAGGACATCCTGGACGAGTCACCGCGCGGCCTCAACGATCTGTACGTCGCGCTCACCCGCGCCACCCAGCGGCTGGCGGTGGTACACACCGGGGAGCTGCCGACGGCGCTCGGAGCATTGGGCCGCTGAACATTGTGTGCCCGGCCGGACTCCCCGCGCCTGCACGCAACGCTCAACGTTGCACCAGCAGAGCGGTGTGATTGAGGATGAGCCACTCCTGGTTCTTCCAGCGGTTGGAGCCGTCGATGGCGTCGTAACCGCGCAGCGCAGCGTAGCGGCCGACGTCGGATATCGTCAGCTCCTTGTTCTGCAGCGCGATGTAGCGGGCCTCCTCCTCGTTGGTGCGGTTCGCGATGTAGCGCACGGCCCCCAGATCGCGTCGTAGTTGTGACATCGCACGAGTGTGTTCGGATTCGAGGTCGCGCAGTTTGATCGTCCTGGCCCCCGGGCGTAACGCCATCCGGAGCATCTGACTTTCCCGAGCGCCGTCCAATCTCCGAGCCGGATTGGTGTAGCGGAGCGCGACCTCTCTCAAGGGCGTGGCATACGTCCCGATTCCAGTGGTACCGCCGCCGGGCCGTGGCGGTTTGTTGAGAAAATCCTCGACGTGGCTCTCCTGCTCGAAGCCCCGGAACAGCTCCTTCTCCCCCGCCGCGACCGCCGCATCGATCACGTCCGGGGTAACGCGGGTCGGAAGGCCGTTGAATCCCTGCTCCGCCTGAATTCGCACCATGGTCGGATCGGCCCCCGCGACAGTCGATGTGTTCGACTGCCGCAGTGCGGTGTAGTCCGCCTCGTCGATCAGATCACGTCCGGGTCTATATGCGGAAGACTTTGTGATATCGGCAGTTTCGCCGGACAGCGACACAGCGGAGGATATGACCGACCTGTCGGCCGCATCGCCGTGCCCCAGAGTGGCAACGGCATCGTCGGCGACATGCGCGATCCGAGCCGGGCCGGCCGCGGACGCGGTGGCGGCATCCTTGGCGGCCTCGCCGAGCACATCGCGGACCGACCGCCACGCCGCATCCAAATCACCCACGACAGTTACGGTGCTCGAACCGCGGAGTCGTTCTCGCTGCCGGGAATCGACAGCACAACCAGACGGGCACATCGCCCGCGATCACCCGGCAACCCATCCCCCGAGCGTCTACATCCGCCGCAGACCCACCCGGCCAACGCCCACCCCGAAGGCTTTCAGCACGGCTCGCCGTCGCAACGCACACTTCCACCACCTCACGATGCACCCAACGGCAAAGCACCTCGACGCACCGAAACAGTCAGCCCAACAAACGCCTACGCCAAAAGCTTTCGGTCCGCCGCCACGCTACAGACTTACCACCTCGCGACGCGCCCAGCGGCGAAGCGTCTCTGTCCGCCGGAACCGCCATGCCAAAAACGCCAACCCCAGAGGTTTCGGCGCGGGCTAGTCGTTCAGCCCTCGAAGCGCATGGCCGAAGGCCGAGTCCCGAGGCACAACGAGCCTTCAGACACGGAAAACTCGCCGAAACGAAGCGAGGCGAAAGACCGATGCGCCCAGCGGCGAAGCGTCTCCGTCCCGCTGGAAA
>NZ_BDCC01000022.1 GCF_001613305.1 Nocardia vaccinii NBRC 15922 | reverse complement strand
GGCCGAGTCTCGAGGGCCGAACGACGAGCCTCACAGCGCCGAAACCCCGCCGCAGCGAAGCGGAGGCCGAAATTACCGCACGGTGTGGACGATCAGTACGTCCGAGCGGGACTTGCGAGCGACGTCCGAGGGCACCGAGCCGAGCAGACGGCCGGCGAGGGTGTTCAGGCCGCGGTTACCGACGACCAGCAGATCGGCCTGCACCTCCTTCACCAGGGACAGCAGCGATTCGACGGGCTCGCCGACGATCGCCTTCTCCTGCACATCGGTGGCGCCCGCCGCGTGGGCCTTGTCCCGGGCGACGCGCAGGATCTCGTTGGTCGGCGCCGAGCCGCGGACCTGGTAGGCCTCGTCCTTCAACACATCGGTCGCGGCGGCAACGTCACGATCGTCGGTCGGGTAGTAGGCACAGGCGACATACAGGGTCGCGCCGGAGGCCCCGGCCAGGGCGGCGGCCTTCTCGACAGCGACGTACGACGAGTCCGAGCCATCGGTACCGACGACAATGGACCGGTAGGCGGTGGTCATCTTTCCTCCAAACGTACAAGTGGTCGGATGCCGGCGCATAACGTCCGCGACTGCGGGCGCCGCGCGGCAACTGCGCTAGACCATAACCGTTACCGAGTCGGAAAAATCCGAAATTGCATCACATCACATCCGGCTGCCGTGTAGCGCGTGCCACACATTCGCCGAAGCGCTCCGCGAGGGCCCGAACTACCAGCACGAATCTCCGGTGCCGCCAACCGCTGCGGCGACGTACGCCGCAATCGCGAACGGTCTTGCAGCACTGGGATTCTCATCACAGTAGTGCTGTTCGGCGTGCCGTCGGGCCCGGCCCGTGAGGAAGCTCGGCGACCACGGCCACCAGGCCGGGAGTGAACAGCATTTACCCGCTCACGTAGACCCGCTGGTAGTTCGCCCGGAAATCCCGCGTAATTGTAGTGAATTACACCAAGTTTCGTCGTGACGGCGGATGTCCCGAGATACCGGCCGACGTACTGGGCAAATGCGTCGTGCGGGGTCAATCCGCCGAGCGTGCGTATTCCAGTGGCGCCATTCCCACCTCGAGGGCGAACTCACGGGAGAAGTGGGCCTGATCGAAGTAGCCGAGATCCAGCGCCAGAGCCGCCAGATCAGCGGTGCGGCCGTCGGCGAGCAGTTGCGCACCGTCCTGGAGGCGATAGCGGCGCAGCACCCACTTCGGATTGGCGCCGACATAACGCCGGAACAGCCGTTGCAGGGTGCGGATCGGCACTCCGAAGCGTTCGGCGACCTGGTCGACGCGGAGCAGATCGCGGTCGGACTCCATGGCCGCGATCATTCGCAGCAGCAGTCGGTAGTTGTCGTCCACGACGGCCGTGCGCGCCCGCTGGGCGAAGAAGTTCTCGACCGCATCGCGACGCCGCTCGGTGGTGGGCTCGGCGAGCACCCGCTCGGTCAACCCGGCCGCGTGCGGCAACACTTCGACGAGGTCTATCGCCGAATCCCGGAACGAGGCCACATCGAGCCCGGTGAACGCGCCGAAACCACCGGGCCGGAACTTCATCGCGAAGGTCTCGCCTTCCTCGGCCAGCTCGCGGGTGAACTTGGTGGTGCACACGCCGTTGACGAAACCACCGGTCCCAGCGGTCGTTCGCTCGAAGGTCAGATTGACGCTCGGGAACGGCAGCACCTCGGCCACGAACGGCGGGCAACCCCGCAGATCCCACCGCACCTCCCAGTACCACTCCACGAACCGGGACAGTTCCGGGCCCGCGGGAGCCCTGGTCAGGGTGCGATGCCGAGCCTGCGCGCGCGGATGCAGAATCCCCTTGACGACCTCCGGTGGCGGTATCGGAACACGTTCCAGCGCAAGATCTTTCGCGTCCTCGCCGACGGTGTTCAACGGTGCGCTCCGCTTGCTCGGGCGAGCTGTCGCGTTCTTACAAGATCCGCCGCGCGCCAACCGGCAGAGTCGTGCCCATGACGAACACCGTGAATCCGATCCCCGAGGGCTATCACTCGATCAACTGTTTCCTTGCCGTGCCCGATGCCAATGCGGCCATCGAGTTCTACGGCGCGGTTTTCGGCGCGGAGGTACTGAGCCGCAACGACCTCCCCGACGGCCAGGCCGCACACGCCGAATTGAAGGTCGGCGATTCGACCTTCCAGATGGGTATGCCCATTCCCGCGGAGGGAGTGCTGGCTCCCGCCGCGGACTGGGTGCACACCAGCATCGTCCACTACTGCCCCGATGTGGACGCGGTCACGAAACTCGCCCGCGAGCACGGCGCCAAACGCGTCGGAGATCCGCAGACCTTCGTCACCGGCGACCGATACGGCCTGGTCATGGATCCGTTCGGACACCGTTGGGTGGTCATGACGCGAGTCGAGGACATCTCGCGCGAGGAGGGCGAACGCCGCGTGAACGAGTGGATGGCGAGCCAGTCGAGCTGATCCACCGCACCGGGCACGGCCCGCACCGCCCCGGCGGACACCGGGACCCAGGCACACCTTCCCTGTGCGCACAACAGCGTGCACGTGTGCCTGGGCCCCGGGTTCCGCCAGGGCGTCATGCCCCACCGCGACCGAAAATCCGGGCGGTACGGGAGCCGGGCCGAAACCCAGTGGAACGGTACTCATTTCAACCCGGCCGCGTCCATTCCGCGCAGTTCTTTTTTCAGATCGGCGATCTCGTCGCGCAACCGACCGGCGAGCTCGAATTGCAGCTCACGTGCGGCGTTCATCATCTGGTCGGTCATCTCCTTCACCAGATCGGCCAGTTCGGCCCGCGGCATGGACTTGATGTCGCGGCCCTCGTAGACGCCCGCGCTGACCGCCCGGCCGGGTTCGCCCTGGGCGCGACGGCCGCGGCTGGCATTGCGGCCCGACCCGCCGATTTCGACCTCCGTCTCGTCGGCCTCGCGATACACCTGGTCGAGGATGTCGGCGATTTTCTTGCGCAGGGGTTTCGGGTCGATTCCTTTCGCCTCGTTGTAGGCGACCTGCTTGGCGCGACGTCGCTCGGTCTCCTCGATGGCATTGCGCATCGAATCGGTGACCTTGTCGGCGTACATGTGCACCTCACCCGAGACGTTGCGGGCGGCGCGGCCGATGGTCTGGATCAGGCTGGTGGTACTGCGCAGGAAACCTTCCTTGTCCGCGTCCAGGATCGCCACCAGCGACACCTCGGGCAGGTCCAGGCCCTCGCGCAGCAGATTGATGCCGACGAGCACGTCGTATTCGCCCAGCCGAAGCTGCCGCAGCAGTTCCACGCGACGCAACGTATCGATCTCCGAGTGCAGATACCGCACTCGCACACCGAGTCCGAGCAGATAGTCGGTGAGATCCTCGGCCATCTTCTTGGTCAGCGTGGTGACCAGGACCCGTTCGTCCTTTTCGGCGCGGAGGCGGATCTCGTGCACCAGATCATCGATCTGGCCCTTGGTCGGTTTGACCACGACGTGCGGATCCACCAGACCGGTCGGCCGAATGACCTGCTCGACGAATTCACCGGAGGTCCGGCCGAGCTCGTAGGGACCGGGGGTGGCCGACATGTAGACCGTCTGGCCGATGCGATCCGCGAACTCCTCCCAGGTCAGCGGACGGTTGTCCACCGCGGATGGCAGCCGGAAGCCGTACTCGACGAGGTTGCGCTTGCGCGACATATCGCCCTCGTACATGCTGCCGATCTGCGGGACGGTGTTGTGCGACTCATCGATGATGAGCAGGAAATCCTCGGGGAAATAGTCGATCAGGGTCGCCGGTGCCGAGCCGGCCGCGCGGCCGTCGATATGCCGGGAGTAGTTCTCGATACCCGAGCAGAACCCGACCTGCCGGATCATCTCCAGGTCGTACTGGGTGCGCATGCGCAGACGCTGCGCCTCGAGCAGTTTCCCCTGCCGTTCGAGTTCGGCCAGGCGATGTTCGAGCTCGACCTCGATATCGGCCACAGCCCGCTCCATCCGCTCCGGACCGGCCACATAGTGCGTCGCCGGGAAGATCCGGACCATATCCACCTGCCGCACCACATCCCCGGTCAGCGGGTGCAGATAGTAGAGCGCCTCGATCTCGTCACCGAAGAATTCGATCCGGATCGCGAGCTCCTCGTAGGACGGGATGATCTCGACCGTATCGCCGCGCACCCGGAACGAGCCGCGGGTGAAGGACATGTCGTTGCGGGTGTACTGCACATCGACCAGCAGTCGCAGCAACCTGTCCCGATCGACCTCACCGCCGACCTCGAGCTGCACGGAACGGTCCAGGTAGGACTGCGGAGTACCCAGGCCGTAGATGCAGGACACCGAGGCGACCACGACGACGTCCCGGCGGGAGAGCAGGCTCGAGGTGGCCGAATGGCGCAGCCGCTCGACATCGTCGTTGATCGAGCTGTCCTTCTCGATGTAGGTATCGGTCTGCGCGATGTACGCCTCGGGCTGGTAGTAGTCGTAGTAAGAGACGAAGTACTCCACCGCATTGTTCGGCAGCATCTCGCGCAACTCGTTGGCCAGCTGTGCGGCCAGGGTCTTGTTCGGGGCCATGACCAGGGTGGGGCGTTGCGTACGCTCGATCAGCCAGGCCGCGGTCGCGGATTTACCGGTGCCGGTGGCGCCCAGCAGGACGACATCGCGCTCCCCCGCCCGCAACCGCCGATCGAGCTCCTCGATCGCGGCGGGCTGATCGCCCGCGGGCCGGTGCTCGCTGATCACCTCGAACCGCCCCCCGGCCCGCTCGATCTCGCCGATGGGCCGGAACTCCGAATGCGCCAGCGGTGTGTTGCCCTCGGCGGGCAGCTCGGATGCGAAAGCCATGGTTCACAGGGTAGGACCACCCACCGACAACAATCACCGCTCGATGCCCGCACCGTCACCGCCCCGGATGCGCCGCTCGGCCCCGCGGTTGCCGCCGATCACCTGGGAATGATCACCAGATGTCCGAAATGTCCGGTGACGCAACGGAGTTCGCGATCGGTGCCGAATTCGTCACGACGCGCGAGATGGGCGTTTACGGTCCGGCGCGGCAGGCAATCCAGGTGTACTGTCGATCCGGTTTCCCAGGAAGTTCCAGATAGGGGCAGTGCAATGACGAGTCTCAACCCATTGCGCAACGCGGCACGCAACCTGCTCTCCACCGTGCACACGCACGGCCCGTCGCAGCGTCCGAGCCCTGCCGCCGCACCGGCGCGCACCCCGCGCAAACCGTCGATCGAGTACTTCGACATCGCCGACTGCACCAAGACCGACGCCCGCGGCTTCGTCCACTCGGTGGAGAGCTATCACACCGAGCCGTGGGGCCTCTACCTCGTGCGCGCGGCCGACGCACCCCCGGATCGCTTCACCGAGGCCTGGCTGCTACCGGATCCGGCGGTGCGGATCACGATGAGCCACGCGAACAACGCACACGATCGCGACCCGATCTACCACGTGCGCGTCGGCGAGTACACCCGCCTCGAGCCCAAGCGGTGGCGCGCGATCGACCACTACATCGATATCGTCTCCCGCAACGGCCACACCCCCGAGCTGCACGGCCTGGAGGATCTGTTCGCCGCACACGACGCGGGCTACGTCGACGCCGCCGAGGCCCAGCGCATCATCGAACGCGCCAATTCGGTGGTCGCCGGCATCGTCGCGCACGACCGGCACGTCGAGCGCTGGCTCGGATCCGAGGGCATCACCCTGACCTGGTTGTAGCAGCAATCCTGAACCGCCGGGCGATGCCGGGTAGATTCTCGGGACATGTCCCAGGTGCCAGCGGTTCATCTGCATCGACCCAAGGTCGAGTACTTCGACATCGGTGAGCTCACCAACACCGACCCGAAGGGGTTCGTGCGGACCGTGGAGCGGTATCACGTCGAGCCGTGGGGGCTGTACATGGCCCGCACGGCCGACCATCCCGAATTCCACTATCTCGAATCCTGGCTGCTGCCCGCGGTATCGTTGCGCGCCACCGTCTTTCACTACACGCCAGCGCATCACCGGGATCAGGACTACTACATCGATATCGGTGAATTCGGCGAGATCGAACCGGGCCGGTGGCGCTCGATCGACCACTATCTGGATCTCGTCGTGCGCACCGGCCGCGATGTGCGGCTGCTCGATGTGGACGAACTGCTCGCCGCGCACGCCGCCGGATATCTCGATCTGCCGCAGGCACAGGGAGCGATCGAGGTCGCCGTGGCCGCGATCGATGGCATCGCGCGGCACGGACACGACTTCGGCCGCTGGATCGAAGCGTCCCAGGGCGTCACGCTGACCTGGCTGTAGCCGGTCAGCCGGCCTGCTCGGCCCAGGTCAGCACGCGGGGATAGATCTCGTCGAACCACGGGGTCTTCACGTCGATGTACGCCGCGATCGCCGCCTCGCCGGTAAGCCCCGCCGCGCTCGCCTCGGCCTTGCGCTTGACCGCCAGATACTCCTCGCGCGCGGCGGGATCGGCCCGCAGCCAATCCCGGAAGGCGAGGGCGAAGCGCTGTCCGGGCCGGCCGTCCACCCGGATGTGCACGTTGGCGGGTCGGGCCGGATCGGCATTGCCGTGAATCCGCTTGGCCCACAGCGCCGGATCGGTTCCGGCTCGCGGATCGTCGGTGAGGTGCCGCCCGCGCGGAAACCCCGCGTCCTGCAACGCATCTCGGAGCCCATCCGCGGTCTTCAGATCGGCCACGGTGATCTGGATGTCGATGACATCCTTGGCGGGCAGTCCGGGCACGGCCGTCGAGCCGATGTGATCGATCCGCAGCGCGGCGGCGCCACAGGCCAGGGCGAGCCGGGCGATGATCCGCTGCGCCTGCGCGGGCCATGACGGATCCGCGGCGGTCAACCGCACCGGGCCGCGCTCGGGCAGGGTCCGGGTGCGCAGGTTGTGTTCGAACGGCACCAGCCGCTCGTCCCACAGCGCACGCACCTGCGGTTCCAAATCCTCCGGAACACCCGAATTGTCCAGCAGCACATCGGCGACCGCTCGCCGCTGTTCGTCGGTCGCCTGGGCCGAGATCCGGGCCAACGCATCCTGGCGGGAGATGCCGCGGAACTCCTCGAGCCGGTGCACCCGCGTCTCCAACTCCGCCTCCACCACGACGACCAGATTCGTCATCGCCGCGAGTCCGTTCTCGACCAGCAGCGGAACATCCTGCACCACAATGCCGTCCGCGGGCGCGGCGGCGATGATCTCGGCGGTGCGGGCGCCGACCAGCGGATGGGTGATCGAGTTCAGCTTGCCCCGGGCCTCGTCGCCGGCGAATGCCTTGGCCGCCAACGCGGGACGATCGAGACTGCCGTCCGCGGAAAGGATGTCGGCGCCGAACGCCTCGACCAGCGCGGCCAGTCCCGGGGTGCCCGGCGCCACCACTTCGCGGGCGATCGCATCGCTGTCGACCAGGACCGCACCGCGTTCCACCAACAGCCGCGCCACCGTCGACTTACCCGCTCCCATGCCTCCGGTGAGACCGATACGCAACATCGGACCAGTTTCGCATCCGGGCGGGGCGCCGGCCCGCCCGACCCGGCCGCACCCGGCGGCCGAACCGGCACGAACATGCGGAATACCCACACCCACAATGCCTTTCACACCGTTTCCGGATACATTTCTCATTCCGTGACGGCAGCGATATCAATTCGCAACTTTTCCAGCCGATACCGACCTGTGGTCCGAGAATTTCCGACACGCAAGGACACAAGTCGATCAAAATCGTCGATCACACACTTTCGTTCCGCTAATCTTTCGCCGCAGGCGATCCAGGCCACAGACGAGCAAGCGAAGGAACAGCATTGGGCATCCGAAACATCCAGACGGGTCGCCACCGAGTTGGCACGCCGGGCGGGGTGCACTGCCTCGAAATCCCCGCCGTCGCGGCCGCATTGGCGGCATACCGCCGCACCTGGCTCATCGCCCTGATCAATCCGGCCCGGCACAGCTGGGCCGCCATGCGACGCCGCACGGCCATGGCCGCGGTGCCCTGGGTTCCCGCGACCGCCATCGGCTGACGCTCGCGAATTACACCAGCCCGCTCGGCCGGCGTCGGGTGCCGGGCCGCTGCGTGGGCATCGCATTGGGTGGCACCGGATAGGGAATGCCCTTGTCCTCCGTACCCAGCACGATATTCGGACCGCACTGCGCCAATGCCGCGGCCGTACGGGAATTCGGGTCGGAGATTCGCGGCCGGGCCTTGTCGGGGGCGGAGCCGAAATCGAAGGCCGAGGTCATATCGCCGACGGTCCGGCGGCGCCAGGCCGTCAGATTCGGTACGTCGACGCCGAAACGCCGCTCCAGCAAACGCAACTGGGAGGTGTGGTCGAAGGTCTGCGAGGCGACCAGCCCACCGCGCGAGTACGGCGAGATGACCAGACACGGTACGCGGTAACCCAATCCGATCGGCCCCGCGACGCCCTTGGCCGCGGGAACCCGCTTCAGGTCGGCGGACAGATACTCCCCCGGCGTACCGTGCGGTGCCGTCGGCGGGGTCACGTGATCGAAGAATCCGCCGTTCTCGTCGTAGCTGACGATCAGCGCGGTCTTCTCCCACACCTTCGGATTCGAGGTGAGGATGTCCAGGACCTGCATGATGCCGACCGCGCCGAATGCGGGCGGGAGAGCCGGATGTTCGCAATTCATCAGCGCCGGAATCACCCAGGAGACCGACGGCAGTTTGTCGGCGGCCACGTCGGCGGCGAAATCGTTCGGAAAGACCGGAGCCTTACCGCGCCGCGCGAGTTCGGAGTTCGGATCGGCGGCCTGTTTGAAACAACTCAGCATGCCGTCCAGGAAGACCGAGGAGATCGGACCCACGTCGCGGTTGTTGTACATCTTCCAGCTGACCCCGGCCGCGGAGAGATTCTCCGGCATGGTGCGCCAGCTGTAGGCGTTCTGCGGCAGGGTCGTCGGCGTATCCACCAGCGGGCCGCCCGCCACCCCCTCGGGATCGATGTGCGCGGACATCCAGTACAGCCGGTTCGGGTCGGTCGGGCCCAGCACCGAGCAGTGGTAGTGGTCGCAGATCGTGAACGCCTCGGCCAGTTCGTGGTGGATCGGGATGTCCTCGCGGGTGTAGTAACCCATTGCGGCAGGGCCGTTTCCGGCGCCGACGCTCGCGATCGACATCGGCATCCACCGGTCGTTGCGCCCGCCGTTCCAGGATTGGTGCATTCCGGGCCAGCTGTGGTCCGGATCGTTGATACATTCCCCGTCCAGGCTCGCACCGCGATTGGTGTCGAGCCGGAACGGCAGAATGTATCCCTCCGCACTCGGCCCGACGCCCGGGGCGTACCCGTATTGTCGCCAGGCCGCCGATTTGTCGCCGAAGCCCCGGACCCCGGACATCGTCCCGAAGTAGTGGTCGAACGAACGGTTCTCCTGCATCAGCAGCACGAAGTGTTCGATATCGCCGAGCCCGCCCATACCGGCCGGATCGGCCGCGTACGCGCGTTCGATGATCGGATTCGCCAGCGAGGCCAGTGCCGCGGCCCCGCCCGCCGCCATCGCCTTGGCCAGGAAATCCCGCCGATTGATCCCCTCGAAGAGACTCATGCCGCCCCGAACCCTTTCCGAACTGTGAAATGACTCAATTTCAGTTGTGTCGATGACGCTACCGCACAACCTATCCGGTCGCGGCGCACGCTGCGCGCGATGCCTTCCAGCCATTCCTGACAGTCACTTGCATGTACGCCCGGCGGGTCTCTATGGTGAGTCATACCTGACAGTGACTTTCAGGTATCCACAGGGAGGCACGATGACACATACCGCTACGCCGAGGCGATCCGCGCCCGCCGCCGAGCCCCGGCTCCGCGCCGCTGGGCGATGGGGCAGATTCATCGCGCGCCACCACCGGATCGTCCTGTGCGCATGGCTGCTGCTCGCCGTGCTGTGCGGTGCGGGCTATCCGACCCTGCACACTCGCCTCGGCGCACCCGACTACACCCTGCCCGGGTCCTCGTCACAGACTGTCGATCACCTTGTGACGCAGCACTTCTCGCGAACCGGGATCGAACAGGATCTGCTCGTCTTCCACTCCCCCGGGTATTCCGCCGACAGTCCGCAGTTCCGCGCCGCGATCGATCGCGCCCTGCCCGCCGCCCGCGCGGTCACCGGGGTGGTGACGGCGATCGGGCCGTTCGACGGCTCGGCGAGCATGCAGATCTCACGGGACCGGCACACCGCTCTCGCCGTGGTCGGCGTCGACGGGTCCATGTCCGCGCGCAACGACGTGGCCCAGCGGTTACAGAAAACGATTGCGGCCGTGTCGGATTCGGTCGTACAGGTCTCGGTCACCGGATACTCCCCGGTCCAGGCGGATCTGATGCGGACCGAGACCGCCGATCTGTCCCGCGCGGAGGCCATCGGCGTCCCGGTCGCGGCCGTACTGCTCGCGTTGGCGCTCGGCGCTACGGTGGCGGCCGCGATCCCCATCACGGTAACCGCCGCCGGAATCGCGCTCGCGGTGGGAATCTTGTTCGGGCTCACCATATTCCTGAGTTTCGACTCACTCGTGCTGTCCGTGGCGACGATGATCGCCACCGGAACCGCGATCGATTACGCGATGTTCATCGTTAGCCGGTTCAACGAGGAGCTGACCCGGCGCGGCGTGCGCAGCCGACGGGAGCGCGAGGCCGTCGGCCGGGCGGTCGGCGTCGCCATGGACACCGCCGGGCGAACGGTCCTCGCCTCGGGGTTGATCGTCGCGATCTCGCTGTGCTCGCTGGTCGTGGTCGGACTGCCCATGCTCGACGGTGTCGCGGCCGGGGTGCTCGCGGCCCTGTTCGCGACGCTCACCAGCGCATTCACCCTGCTGCCGGCCATGCTGAGTCTGCTGGGGCCCGCGATCAACCGGGGTGCCCTGCCAACTCGGCTACGTCCGGCCGAGACGCGGTCGACGACGGCCTCGCACGGCTGGGCGCGATGGGCGCATGCGGTCATGCGACGCCCCGTGCTGTTCGGCTCGGCCGGTGTCGCCGTGCTGGCCGTAGCGGCGCTGCCGCTCACCGGATTGCGCTACGGCGTCGATATGGGCTTGCGGTCGGTGGCCGGGCAACCTACCGGCCAGGCCACCCGGCTGGTCCAGGAGAACTTCGGTCCCGGCCTGCTCGCCCCGATCGAAGTGGTCGCGACCGGTGCAGACGACGACCCGCTCACCCCCGCGGGTTCGGCCCAGGCCGATCGGTTCATCGCGGAACTGTCGCACGATTCGCGCATCGCGACGGTGTTGTCCCAGCCGGGCGACGGACGGTTGCTGGCCGTCGTGGTACCGCGAGAGTCGTTCGACTCCACCGGAGTTTCCGGCCTGGTCTCCGATATCCGTTCCCGCGCAGAGAATGTCGGCTCGGCACAGATCCTGGTGGGCGGCACGACGGCCACCTTCGCCGACGTGTCCGCGCGGATCACCAGTCGCTTCCCGTGGGTGATCACGCTGGTGTTGAGCGTCTCGCTGATCTTCCTGGTCATCACGTTCCGCAGTATCGTCTTGGCGCTGAAAGCGATTGCGCTCAATCTGCTCGCCACCGGCGCGGCGCTGGGGCTGACCGTGCTGGTCTTCGAACACGGAGTGGGCGAATCCGTACTCGCTTTCCACAGCACGGGTTTTCTACAGGTCTACCTGCCCATGCTGGTGTTCGCGGTGCTGTTCGGGCTGTCGATGGATTACGAGGTGTTCCTGATCCGGCGCATGCGCGAGGCGTGGGATCACCACGCGGACAACGCTTCCGCGGTCGCCGAGGGCCTGCAGCGCACCGCGCGGCCGATCAGCGCCGCCGCGGCGATCATGGTGGCCGTCTTCGCCAGTTTCATCACCGCCGAGGTACTCGAACTGAAACAGATCGGCTTCGCACTCGCCGTGGCCATCGCCCTCGACGCCCTGATCGTGCGGCTGGTGCTGGTACCCGCGTTCATGCGACTGTTCGGCCGCTGGAACTGGTGGCTGCCCCGGCTACCGATACCGCGTCACCGGAAGATCGCTTCGACCGCATCGATGATCGAACCCACCGCTTCGCGGTAGACGTCCTTCAAGCGTGCCGCGAAACCCGTTGCGGCCCAATGGTCCAGGGCTGCCGCACCACCCCAGATCGCGGTCGCGGCGGCCAGGCGGACGCGCAGATCGTTGTGATCGCGGCCGGCGCGATCCGCGATCAGGATCCGGACCTCGTCCTCCATCTCCCGCATCTGGCGCGTCTGACCGTCACGCACCTCCGCGATCGTGCGGACGTAGTGCAGACTGCGACGCACCCGCTGCTCGGCCTCATCGGTGACCAGCGCATCGGTGACCACCGGAACCAGCGCCCGCGCCAATGCGATCAGGGCCGGAACATCGAAGGCCGCACCCCCGCCCGCGGTGCGCAGCACGTCGAGAAGTTTGGGATCGGCCTCGTCGTAGAGGACCAGCATCTCCTTGGTACCGAAATACCGGTAGACCGAACTGGGCGAGACCCCCGCCGCGGCGGCGACCCGTTCCACGGTCACCTCGCGATAACCATGCTCGTCGAACAGATCCAGCGCAACCCGCTGGATACGGGCCATCGCCTCGTACTTCCGGCGCTCCCACAGGGTCGGTGCGGATTCCGCGGCAGACTCGGACATGTCATCGCCGAGGATACCGGGATACTCCCGGAAACGGGCGAAGGCCCCGGTCGATCGACCGGGGCCTTCGTCGGATGTGCGAATTACGCGTTGCCGGACAGCTTCTCGCGCAGCGCGGCGAGCTGCGCGTCGCTGGCCAGCGAACCACCGGCCGACTCCGAAGAGGAGGAGGACGATGACGACGACGCGTTCGACTGTGCGCCACTCTCGGAGGAGTAGTTCGACGAACCACCGTTCGCGGCCTCGGCGGCGGCGTCGGCGGCCATCTTCTCCATCTGCGCGGTGTGCATCTTGTGGCGACGCTCCGCCTCGGCGTAGCGGCCCTCCCACTCCTCGCGCTGCTTCTCGAAGCCCTCGAGCCATTCGTTGGTCTCGGGGTCGAAGCCCTCGGGGAAGATGTAGTTGCCCTGCTCGTCGTAGCTGTCGGCCATGCCGTACTTCGACGGGTCGAACTCGGCGTGGTAGTCCTCGTTCGCCTGCTTCAGCGACAGCGAGATCCGGCGACGCTCCAGGTCGATGTCGATGACCTTGACCATCGCGTCGTCGCCCACGGCGACAACCTGGTCCGGCACCTCGACGTGGCGCTCGGCCAGCTCGGAGATGTGCACCAGGCCCTCGATGCCCTCCTCGACGCGCACGAACGCACCGAACGGAACCAGTTTGGTGACCTTGCCGGGCACGATCTGGCCGATGGCGTGGGTGCGGGCGAACTGACGCCACGGGTCTTCCTGAGTCGCCTTGAGCGACAACGAAACCCGCTCGCGGTCCAGGTCGACGTCGAGAACCTCGACGGTGACCTCCATACCGACCTCGACGACCTCGGACGGGTGGTCGATGTGCTTCCAGGACAGCTCGGAGACGTGCACCAGACCGTCGACGCCGCCGAGATCGACGAACGCGCCGAAGTTGACGATCGAGGACACGACGCCCTTGCGGACCTGGCCCTTCTGCAGCTGGTGCAGGAATTCGCTGCGAACCTCGGACTGGGTCTGCTCCAGCCAGGCACGGCGGGAGAGAACCACGTTGTTGCGGTTCTTGTCCAGTTCGATGATCTTGGCCTCGATCTCCTTGCCGACGTACGGCTGCAGATCGCGCACCCGGCGCATCTCGACCAGCGAGGCGGGCAGGAAGCCGCGCAGGCCGATGTCCAGGATCAGACCGCCCTTCACGACCTCGATGACGGTGCCCTTGACGGCCTCGTCCTTCTCCTTGAGCTCCTCGATCGTGCCCCACGCCCGCTCGTACTGCGCGCGCTTCTTCGACAGGATCAGGCGGCCTTCCTTGTCCTCCTTGGTGAGAACGAGGGCCTCGACCTCATCGCCCACGGAAACGACCTCGTTCGGGTCGACATCGTGTTTGATGGACAGTTCGCGGGAAGGGATGACGCCTTCGGTCTTGTAACCGATGTCGAGCAGAACCTCGTCGCGATCGACCTTGACGATGGTGCCTTCGACGATATCGCCGTCGTTGAAGTACTTGATCGTCTTGTCGATTGCGGCGAGGAAGTCCTCGGCGGAGCCGATGTCGTTGACGGCTACCTGCGGCGAGGTGACGGTGGTGGGCATATGTTGGGTTGCTCCGGACGGATTGTGGTCGGTAGTGGACATTGGAACTTTCGGTTTCGCTGCTGACTCACAGCCATGGGAACTACGTTGGACCTGCACAGCACATCGCCGCGACACAGCACAACGCTGTACTCATTACCTGGACTCACAGCTCACGAGTGACATCAGCAATCACGTACCCGGTACGCGAGCACTGAAGACACTCGCGGGAAACAGCGTACGCGACGTGCGTTGTACCAAGCAAACAAGGGTCCCCCGGTATGTCGATACCCTTCCATCATGCCTCGAGACCGTCCCGATTTCTCCTCCGAAGAGCGTCACGCGCAGGCCACCGCCGCGCTCGGCACGACCGGAGTGAGCCGCACCCGCGTCGACTCCGGCGCCAGCGCCCGCGCCAGCCGGGCCTGGTGGGACGCCGATGCGGCGCAGTACCACGACGAACACGCCGACTTCCTCGGCGTGGACTCCCCCGAGGGCGAATTCGTCTGGTGCCCCGAGGGATTGCACGAGGGCGACTGGCATCTGCTGGGCGACATCGCCGATAAGCGGATCCTGGAGATCGGCTGCGGATCGGCCCCGTGCTCGCGATGGCTGGCCGCGCACGGCGCGCATCCGGTCGGACTGGATCTCTCGCGCGGGATGCTCGAACGGGGGCTCGCCGCCATGGCGCGCGGCGGTCCGCGGGTGCCGCTGGTGCAGGCCGGCGCGGAGGAGTTGCCGTTCGCCGACGAATCGTTCGATCTGGCGTGTTCGGCCTTCGGCGCGGTGCCCTTCGTCGCCGATTCCGCCCGCGTCATGCGCGAGGTGGCACGAGTGTTGCGGCCCGGCGGGCGCTGGGTGTTCTCGGTGAATCATCCGATGCGCTGGATCTTCCCCGACGACCCCGGCCCGGACGGGTTGCGCGCGACCATGCCGTATTTCGACCGCACTCCCTACGTCGAGGTCGATGACGAGGACAACCCAACCTACGTCGAACACCACCGCACCGTCGGAGATCGGGTGCGCGAGATCGTGGCGGCCGGGCTGGTCCTGGTCGATCTGATCGAGCCCGACTGGCCGGAATGGCTCGACCGCGAATGGGGGCAGTGGAGTCCGCTGCGTGGCGAAATCTTTCCCGGCACAGCGATTTTCGTCACCGAGAAGCCGATCAGCGCCCGCCGTCCGCACCCCCGGGACTGAGTGCGGCGCCCTACGCCTTGGGGATCGGCATCGTCTCCGGGGAGGCCGGAGCCGACGCGATCGGCATCGCCTCGGTGGCGGCGCTCTCGCTCGCCGCGTCGGCCTTGGTCCCGCTCGAACCGGAATTCGCGCTGCCGCTCGTCTCCGCGGCGCCCACTTTCGCGCCGACCGCGGCCGGCCCGGTGAACGGGGGCAGGGCGGCGTAGCGGGGGTCGATCTTGGCGGTCCGGCTGGCGTGCACGATCCAGGCGCGGGCGCGGGTGAGGGCGTGACCGGGGAACATCGAGTCCCAGCGCATGTCGTCGGCGGCGTTGTAGGGCAGTTTGCCCCGGACTTCCGGCGCGTACGGGTGCGGGGGGAACATGTTCGGGAAGCCGACCTTGGGTACCACCGCCGCCTCCCGGGCGCCGGGCCGCCCGTTCTCCGGGCACATGATCTTCAGGATCGCGCTGCAGGTGGCCTTGGGCACCACGATCCCGGCGGTGAATCCGAGACCCGATTCGCGGTCCGGCAACGGGAACTTCTCCAACCGCAACAGCGCAGGCTGGCCGTTCACCGTGATGGAATGCGCCTCGAGCAGACAGCCGAATTCGGCTTGCAGCTCGGTGAGCCGACGGCGCAGCGTGTCCTCGTCCTCGAGCGGCGCAGGCAGATCGGGCACCGCGTCGATGTAGGTCAGCGTGATGATGTCACGAGTCTTCGGATCCCCCCAGGTGTTCTGGTCGAGCTGTTGCAGTCCCCCGGTTTCGAACGAGATTGGCACGCGACCACGCTACCTATCCGTGGTGTCCACGCATGTCCTGGGGCGTTTTGTGCTCAATACGTGACGTGTTGGTAACCAATCCTGGACAAAACCGACGTTTAGTTTGTTTCCTCCCCGGGCACTTGCCCGAGCATGCCGATGGGCCGTGGTTCGCGAACCACGGCCCATCACTTTCTCGCATCCGCACTCGGTCAATCCGAGCCCGGCGCGGCTCGCGGTTTGGGTGATCGGCCCGCCTGCTCGAGGGCCCTTCGCAGCGCGTACTCGATTTGGGCGTTCACACTGCGCAGATCGTCGGCCGCCCACTTGGCGATCGCCTCGTGGACGGCCGGATCCAGGCGCAGCAACACCTTCTTGGGCTCGCGCGCGACCATCAGGCGTACAGGGTCCCGGTGTTGACCACGGGCTGTGCGGCACGATCCCCACACAGCACAACCAGCAGGTTCGACACCATCGACGCCTTGCGCTCCTCATCGAGATCGACCATGCCCTCGTCGGAGAGCCGTTGCAGCGCCATGCCGACCATGCCCACGGCCCCGTCGACGATCCGGCTGCGCGCGGCGACCACCTGACTGGCCTGCTGACGCACCAGCATCGCCTGGGCGATCTCCGGCGCGTAGGCCAAGTGGGTGATCCGGGCCTCGAGGATCTCGATACCGGCCATTTCGGTGCGCTCGCGCAGTTCCACGGTCATCTCCTCGGCCACCTCGGTGCCGTTACGCAGGCTGGTGCGCGGCTGATCCCCGGCGGAAGCCTCGGACGCGGCGAAGGTCGCCTGAGTGACCGCCGCGGCCACCGCGTCGGGCGCGGCATCGTACGGGTGCGTGGTCGCCAGATGCCGGACCGCGGTCTCGGACTGGGTGCGTACGTACTCCTCGTAGTCGTCGACCGAGAAGGCCGCCTTGAAGCTGTCCACCACGCGATAGACCACCACGGCCGCGATCTCGACCGGATTGCCGTCCGAATCGTTGACCTTCAGCTTCTGGGTCTCGAAGTTGCGCACTCGCAACGAGATTCGCCGCTTGGCCGTCAGCGGGACCACCCAGAAGAATCCGGCATCGCTGACCGAGCCGATGTACTTGCCGAAGAACTGCAGCACCTTCGCCTCGTTCGGCCCGACGGTCGTCAGCCCGGTCAGCGCGAGCACCGCCAGACCCAGCACGACATATCCGACCACGGCCCCGCCGGCCACACCGTCCCCGTTCGCCGCCGACCCCGACGCCGCGATCCCGCCGATCAGCCCGGCTGCCCCGACGACCAGCAGTAGCACGAGCATCAAGAACCCGTTGACCCGAAAGGCCCGCCGCAACTCCATGACATCCTCCCAATATTGAAGTGATATCACTACAATATCGTTCTGAAGTCTCGGGTGTCCAGCGGTCGCATGCCCCGAATCACCGGGGCACACGCCGGGCCGGAGCGCCACCGCGGCCGGCGGGACCGACCACTCCGCGCCGGACATCCCGGACTTCGCCGCAGGTCTCATCACCACGGGCGCGCTCGACGCCGAACGGACCGGCCACCGCGCGACTGCCCGCTCACATCCGAAGGGGTCGCGAGCGAGCCAGGCGGGATCAGGAACGGGCCGGGCGGATGTTGCGGTTGTAGCGGAACAGGTTGGCCGGGTCGAGATCGGATTTGAGGGCGGCCAGGCGGGAATAGGTGGCCGGGGTGTAACCGGCGCGGGTCTGCGCCTCGTCGGCTCGCTCGCCGGCACCGTAGAGGAATGTGGGGATGTGGCCGATCGTCCAGGAGGACAACGCTTTTGCGATCACGTCGTGGTGGTCGCCGACCGCGGCGCCCTCGCCCTCCGGGCCGGTGATGAACCGGGCGAGGTATTCCGCGTCGCGGTTATCGACCGCGACGTTCGCCGGGCCCGGACGACGCAGCGCACCGCCGAGATGACGGAGACCAGCGACCACCGGCACCGGACTGTCCGGACCGGTCACGTCCAGAAACGCCTGTGCCGCGTCGGCGGTCAACTCCGGCAACAAGGCGTTGGTCGCGGTGTAGGCGTGCGGGAAAGGCGGGTCACTGTAGATCGTGTGGGTGTCCGCATAGGGCATCACACGCAGGTCGTCGGCCAGGCGGGGCCCGATCGCGCGCAGCGGCGCGACGAGCCGTTCGCCGTCCCGCCCCGAACCGGTGTACGCGATGTTGACCGTCGCGATGTACCTGCCGCGCAACGGTTCCGGGATCACCGGAAGGTCGGGCATGGTCATCACCGTGATCGCCGAGGTCAGCTCCTCGGGCAGGTCCCAGGTCCACTGCCGCCACGCCTCGAGGGCCGGTTCCACGAGTCCGGCGTCGAAGATCAGCCGACCGCCGTAGACGGCCGAGACCGGAAAGAGTTCGACCTCGAGAGCGGTCACCACGCCGAAATTGCCGCCGGTGCCCAGAACCGCGCCGAACAGTTCGTCGCCCGGGGTGAGTCGGCGCAATCGTCCGTCCGCGGTCACCAGTTCGACCGCCCGGACGTGGTCGGCGGCATAGCCGAAGGTCCGGGCCGCAATGCCGAGACCGCCGCCGAGGTGATAGCCCACCACCCCGACGCTCGGCGATGATCCGTTCAACGGCGCGAGTCCGTGCGCCACCGCCGCCTCGATCAACGCCTCGGCCCGCACACCCGCTGCCACCCGGGCGGTACGAGTATCCGGATAGACGGCGATCTCTCGCATTCGCCGCGTACTGATCAGCACTCCGCCGTCCGCGGCCACCGACAGCCCGTGCCCGGTCGCCTGCACCGCGACCGGAAGCCCGTGCCGCGCTGCGTATTCCACCGCACTGCGGACGTCTTCGGCATGCAGTGCGCCGACCACCAGGGCGGGCCGATGGGTGTAGGCGGTCTGGAAGCCCGCGACCTCCTCGTCGTATCCGGGTGTGCCCGGCTGGAACAGCGGCCCGGTGACTTCGGGAAGTTCGGGGAGCAAGCGCGTAGTGGTCATATTTCGTACTCTGCCCGTGCGCGATTCAGAAGTAAAACAGATAGTTCTTCTCATGTCTATAATTTCCAGTTATGGAACTGCGCCAGCTGCGCTACTTCGTGACCGTGGTCGAGGAAGCGAATTTCACCCGGGCCGCGGCTCGCCTGCATCTGACCCAGCCCGGCCTGTCGGCCCAGATCCGGCAGCTGGAGAAGGAGGTGGGTCAGCCACTGCTGGATCGCTCCGGCCGGTCGGTCACCCCGACCGCGACCGGCGCCGCGGTGCTGCCGCATGCTCGCGCGGCATTACAAGCGGCACAGCAGATTTCACATACCGTGGACGAATTCACCGGCCTGCTGCGCGGCCACGTCCGGATCGGGCTCATCTCCGGTGCGGCCCTCGGCGAGGTGGATATCGCCGCTGTGCTCACAACCTTCCACCGCGATCATCCGCAGGTCGGCATCACCCTGACCGAGGACACCTCGGACCGTATGCTCGCCGCGGTGGTGCGCGGCGATCTCGATATCGCGCTGGTCGCGTTGACCGGGGCCGAACCGGATCCCGGCCTGGGTGTGGACATCGTGTTCGACACCCGCGTCAACGCCGCCGTCGCCGCCGACGACCGGGAATTCGGCGCTCGGACAACGCTGGCCGACCTGCGCGACCACCCGCTGATCTGCCTGTCCCGTGGCACCGGGATTCGCGGTGTCCTCGAACGCGCTTGCGCCGAAGCGGGTTTCGAACCGCGCGTCGAATTCGAGGCGGCGGCACCGCCGTTGTTGATCCGTCTCGCCGCCGGGGGCCTGGGCGTGGCCGTAGTCCCCGATCTGTCCCCGGCACAGGCCGCGGCCGAGGGCGTCCGCATGGTCGAGATCGACCCCGAACTACGCGGCCGCCTCGCCCTCACCTGGCGTGCGGACCGCCCGGCGGCCCCGGCCGCGAAAGTACTGCTGGGACAGCTCCGTATCGCACTGGCCGCACCGCGAGCACAGGCCGGCTGAGCCCGCACGTGATCGTGGTCACGCCGAGGTCCGCCTCGTGCGCCGGCACGAAAGTCACTTTCTCCAACGCAAATCGGCGACCTCCAGGGCATGGTGCACACCCGGACTCCGCACCCCGCTAGAGAATTCGGGACAGGAACGTCTTCGTGCGCTCGTGCTGCGGATCGGAAAGCATCTTGCGCGGCTCGCCCGACTCCACGACCACGCCGCCGTCCATGAAGACCAGCTGATCGGCGACCTCGCGGGCGAACCCCATCTCGTGGGTGACCACCACCATGGTCATCCCCGACGCGGCCAGCTCGCGCATCACGCCCAATACCTCGCCGACCAGTTCGGGATCCAGCGCCGAGGTCGGCTCATCGAACAGCATCAGCTTGGGGTCCATCGCCAGTGCCCGCGCGATCGCGACCCGCTGCTGCTGGCCGCCGGACAGCTGCGCCGGATAACTACCGGCCTTGTCCGCCAATCCGACCCGGTCGAGCAGCTCCTCCGCGCGGCTGATCGCCTCGGCCTTGCGGATCTTCTTCACTTGGGTCGGCGCCTCGATGACGTTCTCCAGGGCCGTGCGGTGCGGGAACAGGTTGAAGTGCTGGAACACCATGCCGATATCGCGGCGCTGGCGCGCGGCCTCTCGCGGATGCAGCTCGTAGAGCCGTCCGCCCTTCTCCCGGTAGCCGACCAGATCGCCGTCGACGTACAACCTTCCGGCATTGACCTGTTCGAGGTGGTTGATACAGCGCAGAAAGGTCGACTTGCCCGATCCCGACGGACCGATCAGGCATGTCACCTCGCCGCGCCCCACCTCCAGCGAGATGCCCTTGAGTACCCGCAGGGCGCCGAAGTTCTTGCACACCTGCTGCGCGCTGATCATCGAGGCGCTGTGCCCCTGTGCGGAATCGGTTGCGGCGAAGGTCATTTGCCCACCTCCGTCAGAGCGGTCGACTCGGCCAACGCGCGCAACTGGCGCGCGGTCAGGCGCCGGGTCACACCGCGCGAGTAGTACCGCTCGAGATAGTACTGACCGATCATCAGCACGCTGGTGATCGCCAGATACCAGGTCGCGGCAACGAGCAGCAACGGCACCGGCCGGAAGTTGACGCTCGAGATGTCGTGCGCCCGGCCGTACAGATCGGTGGTCAGCGGAATCGCCGTCACCAGCGACGTGGTCTTGAGCATGCTGATCAGCTCGTTACCCGTCGGAGGAATGATCACCCGCATCGCCTGCGGCAGCACGGTGCGCCACATCGTCCGCGACCACGACATCCCCAGCGCGTAGGATGCCTCCCGCTGCCCCTCGTCGACGGAATTGATTCCGGCGCGGACGATTTCGGCCATATAGGCCGACTCGTTCAGCCCGAGGCCGATCATGGCGAACAGGAAGGGCGCCTGCCACTGCTGCACGTTCCAATGCGTCAAATGCGGTCCGCCGAACGGGATTCCGAGCTCGATCACCTTGTACAGCGACGGGAACAGACCCCAGAAGAGCAATTGCACGTAGACCGGAGTACCGCGGAAGATCCACAGGTACCCCCACGACACCGAGCGCAGTACGGGGTTCGGCGACAACCGCATCACCGCCAGGGTGACACCCAGCACCACGCCGATCACCATCGCGAGCACGGTCAGTTCGAGAGTGACCAGTGCGCCCTCGGCGATCCGGGTATCGAACAGGTAGTCGCGGTAGGTGCTCCACTGGTAGCCGTCGTTGGTGGCCGCACCGTAGACGAACAGCGCGAGCAGGATCCCGATGACGATCGCGGCCACCCACCGGCCCGGCCGCCGCAGCGGCACCGCCTCGATCGGCGCGGGCTCGGCGGGTATGTCGACCGCCCCGGCGGTGCGCGCGTTGTCGGGGTCCGCGGAACTCATCGAATCAGCCCTTGGCCCCGTTGATTACCGACTTGGTGATCGCACCCTGTTCGACGCCCCAGTTCTGGGAGATCTTGCGGTAGTCGCCGGAATCCATCAGATGTTGCACCGCCGCCTGCAATACCGGACCCAGCGGCGAACCCTTGGCCACCGGCCAGCCGTACGGCGCGGAGGAGAAGATCGGACCGTCCGTCTCGATCTTGTCCTTGTTCTGCTTGACCGCGTACGCAGTCACCGGCGAATCCGCCGAGAAGGCGTCGACCTGGCCCAGCACCAGCGCATTCGCCGCGGCGGCCTGATCGTCGAAGGCCACGATATCGATCTTCGCCTTACCCGCGTCGGTGCAGGCCTTGCTCTTGGCCGGGAGTTCGTCGGTCTGCTGCACAGTCGTGCGCTCGACCGCGACCTTCTTACCGCAGGCGTTGTTCGGGTCGATGGACGCGCCCTTCTGCTGGGCCCACTGACTGCCCGCGGAGAAGTAGTCGACGAAATCGACCGACTTCTCGCGGTCGGTGTTGTCGGTGAACGAGGACATGCCCAGGTCGTAGGTGCCCGCCTGAATGCTGGGAATGATCTTCTCGAAATCCGCCTGCTGATAATCCGCCGTCAGCCCCAGGGTGGTGGCCACCGCGTCCATCAGGTCCACGTCGAAACCGACGATCTTGCCCGAGGACGGATCGCGGAACTCGTTGGGCGAGTACGGGATATTGACCCCGACCACGAGCTTGCCTGCCTGCTTGACCTTGTCCGGCACCTGCGCCGCCAGGGCATCCACCTTGCTGACCTGCACCTTGGCTACCGCAGGGGCGGTGCTCTCGGTGTTCTTCGTACAGCCCGTCAGCAGCAACGCGCCACCGGCGACAACACATGCGGCTCGCAGAACGTACCCGCGAGCTCCGGATCGAACAGACACAGCAGCCCTCCATGTTTGGGTGAGCGACAATTTCAACGCTGTCGCCCGCCGTTCGAAATGTATGCGATTCGAACCGACTGTGCCGGTCGGTTACCGAAGGTTAATGCTCGCTGGGTGCGGCGAGCGCCTATACGCGCCGAGTCCGGAACCCTATCACCAGCGATGCACACGCGCGCGGACCTGCTCGGTGAACTCGCTGGTGGAGGCGAGCCCACCCAGGTCCGCCGTCGCGATGCCGGCCTCGAAGGCCGCGGCCACGGCGCGTTCGATACGTTCGCCCGCCTGGGTCAAGGTCGGCTCCGCGCGATGGGATCCCAACCAGCGCAACAGCATTGCCGTGGACAGTTGCAGTGCCGCCGGATTCGCGCGATTGTGCCCGGCGAGCACCGGCGCCGCACCGTGGACGGCCTGGGCCATCGCCTGGGTACGTGAGCAGTTCAGCGCGGCGGCGGTGCCGAGCGATGCGCCGAGTTCGGCGGCCAGATCGGACAGGATGTCGCCGAACAAATTCTCGGTGACCAGTACGTCGTAATCCCCCGGCGCGCGCACCAGGTGTGCGGCGGCCGCATCGACGTGCTCGTCGTCCACCCGCAGGCCGGGATAGCCCGCGGCCACCTCGTAGCAGACGTCGCGGAACAAGCCCATCGTCATCGGCAGCACATTGGCCTTGTGCACGATGGTCAGATGCTTGCGGCGAGTCGATGCCAGCGCACAGGCCTCGCGCGCGATCCGCACACAGGCGTCTCGGGTGATCACCCCCACCGACATCGCCACATCGGGTGTCGGCCGGAACTCGCCGGAACCGGCGAACATATTGCGATCGGCGTAGAAACCCTCGCTGTTCTCCCGCACGATCACCAGATCGGTCTCCGGCGCGATCGCGCGCACACCGCGGAACGCCCGCGCGGGACGGATGTTCGCGAACAGGTCGAACCGCTTGCGGATCGCCCCGCCCGGCGGCGCCGATGTACGGAATTCCGGTGCATACGAGGCATTGTCGTGCGGACCGAGAATCCATCCGTCCAACCCTGCCAAGGCCTCGAGCGTCATCAGCGGCAGCGGATCGTCGAATTCCTCGATCGCACGCTGTCCCATCGGCAGCCGCACCCATTGCACAGTCGGCGCCCCTGCCGCCCCCAACGCCTCATCGGCCACCTCCCGAGCGGCGCCCACCACCTCCGGCCCGATACCGTCCCCGTCGATCAACCCCAGCCGAACCGTCTCCGAAGTCACCACCCCATCCTCGACGCCGGCCCCGGACCACCCGCATCCGGGTCATCCCTCGCCACGCCAAGCAACCTATCGGCAAGCAGGTGTCTGCCGCTGATCGGGCGTTGTCCTCACACCGTTCCGGCGCACCCGCAATTACCGGCGCCGACGGCGATCACCACGCGAATCGTGCAAAAAGTCTTCCCACACGCACTAGCGTGCAATTGTGACGCTCATCGCCTCACGACGATTGATCTCGTAACCACATGGGTAACTCCCCGGGAACGCCCGAAAACCAACCACGCTCGCAACCACCGGCCCGACGCGACAGCCCGAGGCGCCGATCGACACGTTGAAGCCCCGGGGAGGCTGGTAAGCAGTCCCGGGGAGCCGAGCCGTTCCCCGGGGAGGCGGGAAGCACAGGGCATGGTTATGCGTTGTACAGGGCGCTACCAACAGGAGAGGACCCCATGGCCACCCAGACTTTGACCGCTCAGAATTTCGATGAGGTCGTCACCGGAAACGACGTCGTGCTCGTCGATTTCTGGGCCGACTGGTGCGGACCGTGTAAGCAGTTCGCGCCGACCTACGACAAGTCCTCGGACAAGCACCCCGATGTGATTCACGGCAAGGTCGACACCGAGGCCGAGCAGAGCCTGGCCGCCGCGGCCAACATCCGCTCGATCCCGACGATCATGGCTTTCCGCGAGGGTGTGCTGGTGTTCGCGCAGCCCGGCGCGCTGCCGCCGGACGCCCTCGAGGATCTGGTCACTCAGGTGAAGGCACTCGACATGGACGACGTCCGCAAGCAGATCGCCGAGCAGTCCGCGGAACAGGGCGAGTAAGACTCGACCCTGCCACGCATCTCGCCCCCGCCGCGTCGTTCGCGGCGGGGGCGAGTCGTATGGGTTTCAGTTGGCGAACGAGTTGATACCCGAAAGTATCGCTCGCACAGAGGATTCCGCGCCCTCGTCGGCGACGGCGGCACCCCAGCCGCGACGGCCGTTGAACTCACACCGGACGAAAGTCGCTATGCCCGAAGCGGTTTGCCGCTGGTGGAACTGCAGGATCTCGACCGGATAGCCCTCGTCGTAGAGGGCCGAGGTGATCGCGGCCACCGGGTTGCCCGCGGACACGACAGTCCGCAGGTGTCCGTTGAATTCGAGTGTGGCGGTGTAGGTTGCCGAGGCATGTCGCTGCCCGGCGGGTATCCAGTCGCCGAGCTTGACCGGGCCTGCGAGATCGCAGTATCGCTGGTGGAACTCGGCGGGGGTCAGGCCGTCGCTCTCGGCCCGCAGGGCGCGCGGGGCGGCGGTTATGAAGGCAGTGTCGATGGTCAGTGGCATGTGACTAGGTCTTCCCGAGGCTTGTCGTGTCCGATTGACAGAGGGGACCAGCGCAGTGAAAAGGTTCTACGGCCGCAGCGAGGGGCCGGTCCGAATCAGACCCCGCTACGGCGGAGAACTACGAGAAGTCGACCGGTAGCCACCGCGGTCAGCGGCATTAGCGCCGCGCGGTCGCGGTCGGCGACATTGCGAGCGGCGCTGTGGCTAGCGGCGGGGTTCGGCACGGTTCGAGAATATGGACTGTTACCGCCGATAGCAACCACATCGAGGCGGAACCGATGGGTAACTTCGTCACAATCGTCCGTAAACGGCGCACCAACGGCCGACGACACCCCCAGCAACCGGCTCGGTGGGCGACAATCAGTGCTCGAGCGTCCGGCGTGGCGTTTCGGCAATCCTCAGGCAATCGATTCCGAATACCCCTTTCACCGAGATCCATCACGCCGGTCCGGCCGTTCGGCACAGCGACTTCACCGCTGCCGGACGACGTTCTCAGCCTTCTCGAAGGTCGCTATCATCCGGCCGTAAGGCGGGCAACGCACGATTGACCGGTAACCAGCCAGCCGGGGCGGGCCCAGCGGCCCGACCGAGTACGGCGCTTCGATGCGCCGACCGACTCCGTGGCCGCCGGGCGTCCCCCTCATCCGACCGGCGGCCACGGTTTTTCTTCGGCTCCTAATGCGCGGCGGCATCCCAGCTGCGGCCGACTCCCACCGATACCTCGAGCGGCACCGACAGTTCGATGGCATTCGACATATGTTCGCGTGCAAGGGCTTCCAGCTGCTCGCGCTCGCCCGGGGCGACCTCGAAGAGCAGCTCGTCGTGGATCTGCAGCAGGGTGCGCGAGGCGAGCCCGGCCTCTTTCACCGCGTGCTGCACATTGATCATGGCCACCTTGATGATGTCGGCGGCGGTGCCCTGGATGGGCGCGTTTAGGGCCATCCGCTCGGCGGCCTCGCGACGCTGGCGGTTGCTCGAGTCCAGATCGGGCAGATAGCGACGCCGACCGAAGAGCGTCTCGGTGTAGCCGACCTTGCGTGCTTGCTCCACCGCCTCGTGCAGATAGTCGCGAATCGCGCCGAACCGCGAGAAGTAGACCTCCATCTGGGCCTTGGCCTCCTCCGCGCTGATCTTGAGCTGCTGGGACAACCCGTAGGCGGACAGCCCGTAGGCCAGGCCGTAGGACATCGCCTTGATCCGGCGGCGCAGCTCCGGGTTCACCTCGGTGATCGGGATGTCGAATGCCTTGGAGGCGACGAAATTGTGCAGATCCTCCCCCGAGTTGAATGCCTCGATCAGCCCCTCGTCCTTGGACAGGTGCGCCATGATCCGCATCTCGATCTGGCTGTAGTCCGCGGTCATCAGCGACTCGCAACCGGGCCCGACGACGAAGGTGTCGCGGATGCGGCGGCCGGTGTCGGTTCGGATCGGGATGTTCTGCAGATTGGGCTCGGTCGAGGACAACCGGCCCGTCGCGGCGATGGTCTGGTTGAACGTGGTGTGGATGCGGCCGTCGTCGGCGACCGCTTTGAGCAGCCCGTCGACCGTCACCTTCAGCCGGGTCGCATCGCGGTGTGCGAGCAGATGCTCCAGGAACGGATGCTGGGTCTTCTCGAACAGCGACTCGAGCGCATCGGCATCGGTCGTGTATCCGGTCTTGGTGCGCTTGGTCTTGGGCATCTCGAGCTCGTCGAACAGCACCACCTGCAACTGCTTGGGCGAGCCGAGATTGATCTGCTTGCCGATCACCCCGTAGGCCGCGCTCGCGGCATCGGCGACACGATCGGCGAATTCGGATTGCAGCTGTTCGAGTTCGGCGATGTCGACGGCGATACCCGCCTCCTCCAACTCGGCCAGCACCTCGAGCAGCGGCAACTCCATATCGGTGAGCAACCTGGTGGACTCGATGCGCTCGAGTTCGACCTCCAGGGCATCGGCCAGATCGGCCACCGCGCGGGCGCGCAGCATCTCGGTCTGCGCCAGTTCGGCGTCGACCGAGCCCTCCTCGTCCAACAGGGACAGCTGTGGCTGCGCATCCGTTTCCACCCGCAACTCGCGCGAGAGGTACCGCAGGGACAGATCGTCCAGATTGAACGTGCGCTGTCCGGGCCGCACCAGATAGGCGGCCAGCGCCGTATCGCTGGCGAGCCCGGCCAGACGCCAACCCCGCCCGCGCAGTGCGTGCAACGCCGCCTTGGCCTCGTGCACGGCCTTGGGAATCTTCGGATCGGCCAGCCACGCACCCAGCGCCGCCTCGTCCTCCGGAGTCAGCGCTACCGCATCGAAATACGCCCCCTCGCCGTCGGCTGCGGAGATCGCGATCGCGGTGACGTCTCCGGTCACCGGGGTTCCGCTGCCGACAACCGAAATACCATGACGCACACCAGCTTTGGCATGTTCGGCCAACCAGTCCGCGGCGCCGCCCGGCTCGATGGCCCCGCCGCTGATCTCGAATCCGCCTTCGGCCTCGGGCTCGGGTGCGGCGAGGGTGTCGAACAGCCGATCGCGCAGCACCCGGAATTCCAGATCGTCGAACAGCCGGTGGATCCTGTCCCGGTCCCATGGCTGCTGGGCCAGCTGATCGGGGGTGTACGGCAGTGCGACGTCCTTCACCATCTCGGTGAGCTGACGATTCAGCACGACATTGGACAGGTTGGCGCGCAACGCATCACCCACCTTGCCCTTCACCTGGTCGACGCGATCCACCAGCGTCGCCAGATCGCCGTATTCGCGCACCCACTTGGCGGCGGTTTTCTCCCCCACCCCCGGGATGCCGGGCAGATTGTCGCTCGGGTCGCCGCGCAGGGCCGCGAAGTCCGGATACTGAGCCGGGGTGAGACCGTACTTCTCCTGCACCGCCTCGGGGGTGAACCGGGTGAGTTCGGAGACGCCCTTCTTCGGGTACAGGACCGTGACGTCGTCGGACACCAGTTGCAGCGAATCCCGGTCACCCGTGACGATCAGCACCCGGAACCCCTGCGGTACGGCCTGGGTGGTCAGGGTGGCGATCACATCGTCGGCCTCGTAGCCGTCGATCGCCATCACCGGAATACCCAGCGCGCCCAGCACCTCCTGGGTGATTTCCACCTGACCGCGGAACTCGTCGGGCGTCTGGGAGCGATTGGCCTTGTACTCCGGGTACGCCTCGGTGCGGAAGGTCTTGCGGCTGACGTCGAACGCGGCGGCGACGTGAGTGGGTTTCTCGTCGCGCAACAGGTTGATGAGCATGGCGGTGAACCCGTACACCGCATTGGTGGTCTGCCCGGTGACCGTCTTGAAATTATCCGCGGGCAGCGCGAAGAACGCGCGATAGGCCAGCGAGTGCCCGTCCAGCAACAACAGGGTCGGCCGCTCGCCGTCGGTGGCTGCGGGCACGGTGCTCGGGCGCTGATCGCTGGTGGCTGAAGTCACGGCACAGAGTCTAGGGACAGGCACCGACAAGCGTTGCCGGACCTCTGTATCCTCGGCCGCATCCTCGGCCCTCGCTCGCTCGGGCGGTTCGCAGTGTCGCAACGGCAACCAGTTCGAACGGGATCCGGCCGCACCGTGCGCGGCCGGATTCCGCACGGTTACGCGACGCCCAGATACGCCGACTTGACCGCCGGATCGGTCAGCAGCGCGCGGCCGTCGCCGGTCTTGGTGATCTCACCGGTCTCCAGGATGTAGGCGCGGTGACTGCGGGTCAGCGCCTGCTGCGCGTTCTGCTCGACCAGCAGCACGGTCGTGCCGTTGGCGTTGATCTCACTGATGATCCGGAAGATCTGCTGGATCACCATGGGCGCCAGGCCCATCGAGGGCTCGTCCAGCAGCAGCAGCTTCGGCCGGGCCATCAGCGCGCGGCCGATCGCCAACATCTGCTGTTCACCGCCGGACATGGTGCCGCCCACCTGTTTACGGCGTTCGGCCAGGCGCGGGAACAGCTCGAAGACCCGCTCCAGCGTCTGCCCGTATTCGGACTTCTGCTTGAACGGCCGTGCGTGACAACCCATATCGAGGTTCTCCTGCACGGTCATTCCCGGGAACACGCCGCGTCCCTCCGGAGCCTGGATCAGCCCCTCGACCACCCGCTCGTGCGCCCGCATCTTGCTGATGTCCTTGCCCGCGAACATGATTCGCCCGCGCCCGAGTGGCAGCAGCCCGGACAGCGCGCGCATGGTCGTCGTCTTGCCCGCGCCGTTCGCACCCAGCAGCGTGACCAGTTCACCCTCCGCGACCTGCAACGAAATACCGTGCAGCGCTTGGATTCTGCCGTAGCCGACGACCATGTCCTCGACCACGAGCAGCGGTTCGGTGCCACCCTGCCCCGGACCGCCGGTGGTGAGCGCGCTGGGCGACACCGCCACCGGTTCGGGCCGGATGAACGCCACGTCGGGAGTGCCGGATTCACCGGCCGCCGCGGGCTCCGGGACCTCGCCCGGAGTTTCGCCGGGAACCTCCGGCTCCCGCGCGGCTGCCGCGGCCTCCTCGTCCGGCACACCCAGATAGGCCGCGATCACCGCCGGATCGTCCCGGATCTGCTCGGGCAGCGCGTCGGCGATCTTGCGCCCGAACTCGAGCACCACGATCCGGTCGGTGACGCCCATGACCAGCCGCATATCGTGCTCGATCAACAGCACCGTGAACCCGTCGTCGCGGATCTTGCGGATCAGATCCATCAGCGCCGACTTCTCGCTCGGATTGAAGCCGGCGGCGGGTTCGTCCAGGCACAGCAGCTTCGGCTCGGTCGCCAACGCGCGCGCGATCTCCAACCGGCGCTGATCGCCGTAGGACAGATTGCGTGCCTTCTCCACCGCCCGCGGCGCGATGCCGACGAACTCCAGCAGCGCCATACCGCGTTCGATGGCGTCGCGTTCCTCCCGGCGGTGCCGGGGACTGCGGAACACCGCGCCGGGCACCGAGGTGTGGTGCCGGGCATCGGTGCCGACGACCACGTTCTCCAGCGCTGTCATCTCCCCGAACAACCGGATGTTCTGGAAGGTCCGGGCGATGCCCAGCCGGGTGATCTGGTTGCGCTTGGTCTTGGTGAGCGGTTTGCCGTCGAAATACACCGTTCCCGCCGACGGCCGGTACACACCGGTGATGGCGTTGAAGCAGGTCGTCTTGCCCGCGCCGTTGGGCCCGATGAGCCCGAGGATCTCACCACGACGGATCTCGAAACTCACCGAATCCAGCGCCGTCAGACCGCCGAACCGCATGCTCAGTCCCTCGGTGCGCAACAGCGGCTCACCGACCGCGGTCTCGATTTCCCGGTGCGGCGCAACGACTTCCGCGACGACCTGGGTATCGGCCAGTTCCGGCACGACGGCGCCGACATCGACCACACCTGCCGTACCCTCCTCCGGCTCGCTGACATATCCCGCCGACATGTCCTCGTTGTCGAACAGCGCACCACCCGCGCCCGGCCCCGTCATGCGCCCACTCCCGTCGCCTCGGCGGCCGGTGCCGGCCGCCGCACCGCTCGATACACCTGCCTGGAGTAGGTGAGCAATTTCTGCCGCGCCGGGAACAGCCCCTGCGGACGGAAGATCATCACCACCACCAGCGTGAGACCGAAAAACAGATATTTGAAGTCGCCCAGCGACTGGCCCGCCACGTTCACCGACATGAACCGGTTCGGCAGGTACACGATCAGGAACGCCCCGACGATCACGCCGAGCTTGTTGCCCTGACCGCCCAGCACGACCGCGCACAGGAACAGCATCGAGTTGATGACGTTGAATCCGGTCGGATTGATGAACTGCACCTGACCGGCGTACAGCGCGCCGGACAGCCCGCCCACCGCCGCGCCGATGGTGAATGCCCACAACTTGAATTTGAAGGTGGGCACGCCCATGATCTCCGCGGCGTCCTCGTCCTCGCGGATCGCGACCCAGGCGCGGCCGACACGGCTGCGCTCCAGATTGCCGACCAGGATCAGCACGACGACCACGAGCAGCATGCCGAGCCAGAACCACCAGACCCCGGAGTTCGCCCGGTCCAGCAGGTTCCCGGAATTGCGATCACCCAGATTCCCGGCCGAGAAGTAGCCACCGGTGTGGGTTTTCGACTCGCCGAGATGCGGATAGGCAATGCCCGCCAGGCCGAGGCTGCCGTTGGTGACCCCGCCCAGATTGTCGGCGAGCAATCGCACGATCTCACCGAATCCGAGCGTCACGATCGCCAGATAGTCACCGCGCAGCCGCAGCGTCGGGGTGCCCAGAATCAGACCCGATGCGGCGGTCGCCAGGATCGCCAGCGGCACGCACAGCAGCCACGCCCACTTCGAATCGAAAACACCGGAATTCGAGTGGAACGGGCTGTTCGGGCTGGTCAGAATTCCGACCGTATAGGCCCCGACCGCGTAGAAGCCGACATAACCCAGATCCAGCAGGCCGGTCTGCCCGACCACGACGTTCAGGCCGATGGCGATGAGGGCGTACATCGCGAACTGCGCCATCACCCCGCCGAAACTGGTGCCGGGGGTGTTGATCAGCGGCGGCGGGAACAGTGCGATCAGCCCGAGCACGATGACCGCGGGCACGCCGAACGCCCATTGCGCGGGCCGGGACAGCCCACCCCACCAGCCGCGAATCGCATCACCGACACCACGCGGCTGCCGCGGTGCGGTGGAGGTCACCGGAACCTTCGTCGCCTCGCTCATGCGCTCTGTCCAATCCGGGCATTCGCGGGCCCTCCGTGGTTACGCAAGCTGCCGCCTCCGGGCCTGACGCTCATAGCAGCGTCCATCCGGGCATTCACGGGCCCTCCGTGGTTACGCAAGCTGCCGCCTCCGGGCCTGACGCTCATACCCGTGCCTTTCCGAGACTCTCCCCCAGGATGCCGGTCGGGCGGAACATCAGCACCGCCACCAGCACCACGAACGCGACCACGTCACGCCACTGGGTGCCGAACAGGATCTGGCCGTAGTCCTCGGCCAGGCCCAGCAGCAGACCGCCCAGCAGTGCGCCGCGCAGATTGCCGATACCGCCGAGCACCGCGGCGCTGAACGCCTTGACGCCCAGGATGAATCCGCCGTTGAAGACGATGCCCTGTGGCACCTTCAAGGTGTAGAGCGTCGCGGCGGCGCCGGCCAGCAGACCGCCGATCAGGAAGGTCAGCATGATGACCCGTTCGCGGGATACGCCCATCAGCGTCGCGGTGTCCGGGTCCTGGGCGACCGCGCGAATGGCGCGGCCGAATCTGGTCTGGTTGATCAGGATCTCGGTGAGCGCGGCCAACGCGACGGCGGCCAGTACGATCACGATCGCGACATTCGTCACCGAGGCCCCGAACAGGGAGAATTCCTGTTTGGGCGCAACGAGTTTGATCGGCTGCTGCGGATTGGTGCCGCCCAGCCCGGGCACGATTTTCGGCAGCACGTAGTGCACGAACTCCTGCAGCACGAAGGACATGCCGATCGCGGTGATCAGGAAGATCAGCGGTTTGGCGCCGCGCTTGCGCAATGGCCGGTAGGCCACCCGCTCCAGGCCGACGGCGGTCGCACCGGACACTGCCATGCCGATCAGCATCGCCACCAGCAGGTAGACGATCGTCATCAGCAGGCCCTCGGAATAGGTGTTCCCACTGGCGGAGAACCCCAGCAGCTCCAATCCGACATACTGTCCGAACATGCCGAACATGAAGACTTCCGAATGGGCGAAGTTGATGAGCCTCAATACGCCGTAGACCAGGGTGTAACCGACGGCCACCAGCGCGTAGATCGCGCCGTAGCTCAAACCGTCGACGGTGAGCTGCCAGAACTGGTCGGCCACCCCGGAAATGTTGAAATCAATGGTCCCGGCATACAGCGCGGGATCCGCCAATACGGTTACAGACATTCGACACTCTCGTCATCGTGGGAAACAGCGTGCCCGAGTCCCGATGCGCGCCGCCGGAGCGGAAGCACGGTGCCCCTGCCGAGGTGATGGAAGGGGCGTGCACCGGGACGATGGGTTCGCCTACCGGTGCACGCTGTTGCCGATACGGGGTTGGTCCCTACTTGACCTGGTACATCCAGATCAGGGCGTTCGAAAGTTCGCCCGTGCCATCCCACTTGTAGTGCCGGGCCAGGCCCTGGCCATCGTAGTTGCGCACGAAATCGAGCACCTCGGGACGGGTGACCTTGCCCGCGTCGATCGCCTTCAGCACGATCGTGGTCAGGTCGTACGCCTCGACCGAATACACGCCCGGATCCTGCTTGTTCAGGTCCTTGTAGGCGGTGGCGAAGGAGTCCGGCGCGGGGCCGCAGGGGCAGGACAGCAGTGCGCCCTTGGAGGAGTCACCGGCCTGCTTGACGAACTGTGGGTCGTTGGTGCCGTCGTCGGAGACGAAGGTCGCGGTCACCCCGGCCGAATGCAGCTGCTCCACCAGCGGGGCCGCCTCGGCGTAGTACCCGGCGTAGAAGATCGCGTCCGGCTTGGCGGCGGACAGCTTGGAAACTGTCGCGGAGAAGTCCTTGTCACCGGTCTTCACCTGAGCCGCGCAGGATTCATCGGACGACGAGCCGAGCGCGGCGATCACCGACTTGGCAAGGCCCACACCGTAATCGGAGTCGTCCTGCACCACGCAGATCTTCTTGAAGCCGCCCGCGCCGGTCAGGTAGTGCGCGACCGAAGGGCCCTGCAGATCGTCATTGGCCAGACCGCGGAAGAAGGTCTTCCACCCGTTCTTGGTCAGCGAGGCGTTGGTGGCCGAGGAGGTCAGCGCGGGAAGTCCGGCGTCACTGATGATCTGGCCGGTCGCCTTGGTCTCACCCGAGAAGGCGGGACCGATCAGCGCGGTCACAGACTGATCGCTGATGACGGTCGGGATGACCTGGCTCGCCTTCTGCGGATCGCCCTCGGTATCGAACGGCTTCACCAGCACCTGGCACCCCGGGTTGGCCTTGTTGTGCTGCTCGACAGCCAGTTTCACGCCATCGACGATGTTGATGCCGAGTGCGGAATTCGCCCCCGTGAGCGCACCGGCCATCGCGATCGCCGTGGTGGGCGCGCACTTGGCCTTGCCGTCGCCCGCGGGATCGGCGGCCTGGGCCGTACCCGATTGGGTTACCGCCTTGCCCTGGCTATCGATCTGCACCAGCGACTTGATCGACAGACCGGTTCCACTGCCGCCACCGGCGCTGTTCGACGTCGATTTGCTACTGCAACCGGCCACGGCCAGTACGGCCGCCGCTCCGATCACCAACGCTCCGCGAACCACGCGAGTGCGCGTGGTGCTCCGCGTTATTGAACCAAGCACGATTCACCTCTATGTTCACCGATCCCCCGGGGTTGCCGAGAGGGCCGACCATGTCGGCCAAGCTCAGAACATAGCGGTGTGACGTTAGCTCCGCATCACATTCGAGCCATAAGTGCTACTTCGATCCCGAATATTCGTCAAGATCGTGTTTCCGCCGTGTAAATCGGTGGCAAATAGGTCGCTACTACGACTTGGGTGCGAGGTTGTCCAATACGACCTCGGCAACCGCCTTCATCGTCGTGCGGCGGTCCATCGCGGTCCGCTGTATCCACTTGAACGCCTGCGGCTCCGACAACCCCTGCGTCTGCATCAGCACACCCTTGGCGCGCTCGACGAGCTTGCGCGTCTCGAGCCGCTCGGACAGGCTCGCGACCTCACTCTCGAGTGCGGTGATCTCGTGGAAACGGCTGGCCGCCAGCTCGATCGCCGGTACCAGATCGGATTTGGTGAACGGTTTGACCAGGTAGGCCATCGCGCCCGCGTCCCGCGCCCGCTCGACCAGGTCGCGCTGGCTGAACGCGGTCAGAATCACAACGGGAGCAACACGATTGGTCGCGATCTCCGCCGCGGCATCGATACCGTCGCGGCGCGGCATCTTCACATCCATGATCACCAGATCGGGTCGCAGCTCAGCGGCCAGATCGACCGCCTGCTGGCCGTCGCCCGCCTCGCCGACGACCTGGTATCCCTCCTCGGTGAGCATCTCCACCAGGTCCATCCGGATGAGTGCCTCGTCCTCGGCCACGACCACGCGCTTGGCGGCGGTCGCCCCATCCTTCTTCGCGCCCCCTGTTGACGTTCCCATAGACAGACCCCTCGTATTCCGATGCCGACACTCGATGCTCCGATACAGTCCGACGCCGCCCTCGACGGACCGCTACGATACGCATCCGAGTTCCCTGAAGCGTACCGTTCAACACCGCCGAGAACCCACTTACCCAGCACGAACCGGGGCAGTATCACACCGATTCGGTTCTCGGCAGGGTCACCGGCTATGATTTGGATCCGGTGCGCCGAGTTGGCGGAACAGGCAGACGCGACGGTCTCAAAAACCGTTGTCCGAAAGGACGTGTGGGTTCGAGTCCCACACTCGGCACCAAGTTCGCGGCCGCTGCGACTCCTGTCGTACTGCATTGCCGCACAACGTTGTCCGGCGTCGCGGCGAGCCGTGCCGATCACCGTCTCCGAGGTAATCGCCCCTCGCGGCCCCGCGACGCCGAGCAGGTCCGGCGGAATATCGAGCCGACTTCGACCGTGATGACACTTTCGCCGATCAGCAAATCGACGGACAATCGATGGCGGAGGATATCGGACCCGAATCGGCTCCCGGGCCCCCGACGACCGTGCCGATCGAACCGATCACCGGCGTATTACGTGCAAACAGGACAGGGGTTATCCGCACCCCGGCTCGATGGGAGGTCGCGAATGCGCGTGAATCGACTCACCGCGGATCTGTCCGAATATCCGGACCTGGTCGTCGTTTATCTGGGTATGCGCGTGCGGCGGCCGCGGGGCATGCTGCGACTGCTCGGATTGGGGCCGAAACTCTATCGCTCACATCGCGATCACCCCGACGGGCTGCTGCTGCACGAGGATCTGATCTGGTCGCTTTTCCCGCCGCACTGGGGTGCGCGACAGTACTGGCGCGACCTGGACAGCCTGGAGCGATGGACCCGCTCGGCACCGCATCGCGACTGGTGGCAGCGTTTTCTGCGGGATTCCGGGGGTACCGGATTCTGGCACGAGGCGTACTTCCGGCGCGGCGGCATCGACACCATGTACGACGATATGACCACCCCGACCGGGCTGGCCCGCGTCGCGCCCACGGTGCCGATGCGCGGACGGCTGTTCTCCACGCGCGGGCGGGTCGAGGACGCGGATCCGAAGACCGCGCCCGTGGTCGGTGAAAAGACTTATTATCGCGAAGATTCCGGCGGCAAATAATTTCCCGCATTCGAGGGAATTCAGCGACTCGCAAGCAAACGTTTCTCGCGCGACTCGCTACACGGAAATGAACATCTGGCGACAATGACCGATTTCCGCTATTGGTGTCTTCTCGCCGCGCCCGCGGGCGCATACCGTACCTGCCATGCATGTCCTGTTCGTCTGCACCGGCAATGTGTGCCGCTCGGTGATCGCCGAACGCCTCACCCGCGCACTGGCGGACGAACACGGACTGTACGAGCTGACCGCGGAGAGCGCGGGAACCCGGGCATTGGTCGGCTTCGGCGTGGAACCGCTTGCGGCACAGACGATCACCGGACTCGGCGCGAACGCGAGCGGTTTCCGCGCCCGCCGCCTGAAGCCGGAGATGGTCGACCGCGCCGATCTGGTCCTGGCCATGACCGAACAGATTCGCGACGATATCGTCTCGCACGTTCCCGGCGCGCGGCCCCGCACCTTCACCCTGCTGCAGGCGCACCGCATCGCCAAGGTCAGCGGTGCGCGCACCGTCCCCGAAATGGATCGGGCCCGTAACGATCTGGCGTTGGTGGGCCGGGAGAACATCGCCGATCCGGTGGGCCTGTCCCCGGAGAAGTACTGCGAGGTCGGCGACCACATCGCCGAAACCCTCGGGCCGCTACTGCTCGCGCTGTGCATGCCGGCCGGGCGCACCACCGACGACCGCGGCCGACCGCGTCTGGTGGTACTGCCCGGTGGGCGGCAGGACGAGCCGCCGGTCATCGACATCACTCGAATCGGCCGCCAGGCCTGAGCAATTCGCGCCGACTCTCCAGGACGGAGCGTCCTCCCCATTTGCGGCGGCGAGCGACTACACTGCCGGGCGAATGGCCCGCCGAAGGTTCGACACAAGAACAGGACTCAGACATGCCGAAACGCATTTCGGATGTTTCGCTCCATGTTTACGTGACACCCGAAACTCTCGATCGTGTCGTGGCCACCGTCCGCCGGGTGGTCGACGAACACGTGGCCGACCGCGATCTGTTCGCCTGGCGGTTCACGCTGCCGGTCGACCCCGATCAGCCGAGCCACACGGTGCTGGAAACCCAATGGCGCCTTGACCATCCGGGCAGCGACCCCGGCGATCGCCGCACCTACGAGATCGCGCTGAGCCTCGTCGGCGACGCGAAACTGCTCACCGAGGCCAATCTGGCCCGGCTGGAGACCCGCCTGATGCTGTGCATCGCCGCCGAGGACGCGGTCCCCTACGAGATTCACACCCTGTACCGGGAGAGTTTCGACCTCGAGGAGAACCGCGAACTGATCTGAGCCGCGCGGCTCAGCGCCTGGCCGGGAAGTGCCGGATGACGCCTTCCTGGACGACCGTGGCGAGCAATTCGCCTGCGCGAGAATAGAAGTGCCCCATGGCAAGACCACGCTGACCGGCGGCGACGGGCGACTGGGTGGCGTACAGGGCCCAGTCGTCGAAGCGGAACGGGCGGTGGAACCAGATGGAGTGATTCACCGTCGCCGCGACGATCCGGTCGAAGCCCCAGGACAGGCCGTGCGTGGTGATGATCGAATCCAGCACCGTGGTGTCCGACGAATAACCCAGCGTCGCAACATGAATCAGCGGATCGTCGGGCAGGGTGCCGTCCGCCTTCATCCACACCCGGTTGTGGTTGAGGGTTTCGCCGGTACCCTTCAGGATCCACGCCGGATCGTTGGTGTACCGCATATCGATCGGATGCGGAGCCTGGACGAACATCTGCAGCCGGTCCTCGAGACCCTCGAAGGACTCCTCGACCCGCGGCAGACCGTCCGGATCGGGCACCTGGGGCTGCGGGGTGGCGTGCTCGAGGCCCTTGCCGTAGTCCTGGAAGGCCGCCAGCATGACGAACAGCTCCTGATCGTCCTGATAGGCGGTGACGGTGCGATTGGCGAAGGCACGGCCGTCCCGGTGCCGTTCCACCCGGTATTCGATCGGCTTCTTCACATCGCCGCCGCGCACGAAATGCGCGTTGACCGCGTGCACCGGACGTTCGGGGCCGACGGTACGCCCGGCGGCGATGATCGCCTGCGCGACCAGCTGTCCGCCGAATGTCCGGCTCCACACCTTCTCCGGATGCTGGCCGAGGAACGTGTCCGCACCGGTCTGCTCGAGGTCGAGCAGACCGAGCAGAACGTCCAGATCGCCTGTTCCCGTAGACACCGATTCGCCCAGTGACGTACTCAACTAATGGTCCTCCTCGCCTATGCGGTGCACGTGGATCAGGTTGGTGGAACCGATGGTTCCCGGCGGAGAACCGGCCACGATGACGACCAGATCGCCCTTGGCGTACCGGTTCAGCGACAGCAGTTCCTTGTCGACCTGACCGATCATCTCATCGGTGGTGCGCACGGTCGGCACGATGAACGTCTCCACGCCCCAGCTCAGCGACAGCTGGCTGCGGACCTCCGGCAGCGGGGTGAAGGCCAGCAGCGGCAGCGGGGTGTGCAGGCGGGCCAGGCGGCGCACGGTATCGCCGGACTGGGTGAAGGCGACCAACGCCTTGGCGTTGAGCCGCTCGCCGATATCGCGGGCCCCGTAGGAGATGACACCGCGCTTGGTGCGCGGCACATGGGTCAACGGCGGTACCCGCGTGGAGGTTTCGGATTCCACGGCATGCACGATGCGTGCCATCGTACGGACCGTCTCGATCGGGTACTCGCCGACCGAGGTCTCGCCCGAGAGCATCACCGCGTCCGCGCCGTCCAGCACCGCGTTGGCGACATCGGAGGCCTCGGCGCGGGTCGGGCGGGAATTGGTGATCATCGACTCCAGCATCTGGGTCGCCACGATCACGGGTTTGGCGTTCTCCCTTGCCATCTGGATGGCACGCTTCTGCACCAGCGGCACCTGCTCGAGCGGCAGCTCGACGCCCAGGTCGCCGCGCGCGACCATGATCGCGTCGAAGGCCAGCACGATCGCCTCGAGATTGTCGATCGCCTCCGGCTTCTCCAGTTTGCCGATCACCGGGACGCGACGGCCGACGCGATCCATCACGTCGTGCACCAGTTCCACATCCGCCGGGGATCGCACGAACGAGAGCGCGATGAAGTCGACGCCCAGCTTCAGCGCGAACTCGAGGTCGGCGATGTCCTTGTCGGACAAGGCCGGAACCGAAACATCCATACCGGGCAGCGACACGCCCTTGTTGTTCGACACCGGTCCGCCCTCGGTCACCCGGCAGACGACATCGTTGTTCTCGACGCGCAGTACGGTCAGCCCGACCTTGCCGTCGTCGACCAGCAGCCGGTCGCCCGCCTTGGCGTCGGCGGCCAGTTCCTTGTACGTGGTGGACACGCGGTCGTGGGTGCCCTCCACGTCCTCGACGGTGATGCGCACCTCCTCGCCGGTCGCCCACGTCGTGCGGCCGTCCACGAACCGGCCGAGCCGGATCTTGGGGCCCTGTAGATCGGCCAGGATGCCGACGGCGCGACCCAGGTGATCCGCGGCCTTCCGCACCTTCTCGTAGTTCTCAGCGTGATCGGCGTGTTCGCCGTGACTGAAATTAAGCCGGGCCACATCCATGCCGCTTTCGACAAGTTCGCGGATCCGGTCCTCGGAGGCTGTGGCCGGCCCGAGGGTGCACACAATCTTTGTCCGTCGCATCACGGCTCGAGCCTAGTCCTGCCCGGTCCGCTTCGCCGAGTGGGCATACCCTTCGCTATCAATAGGGCGAGCCTATGATCCGGCTCACCCGCCGAGATGTCCGGCCACCCCGGTCTCGACACAAGTTTGCGCAAATCCGAGCACCAGATAGATCATCCGGCAATAGCGGGCGGCCACGCCGGGGAGCCCGACGGGATCGAGGGGCGGAGCGGCCGTCGATCGCGTCACCGGCAACAATTCGGTTACCGAAATCGGGGATATCAGTGCGGTGCCGAATTCCTGCACGGCGGCGAACAGCTTGCGGTGCAATGGATTACCGCTCCGCCAGGCGGGCCCGCCGACACGGGCCCGACGAACAGAACCGGCGCAACCCACGACATGCGCGCCCGTTGTCCACAGGATTTCGCTTGCGCTGAGCCGAATTCCGGCGACCGGCGAATCAGCTTTCCTGTAGCGGTCGGCCGTAGGTGTCGGGCACATTGCCCAGGAAGATCATGATCGCATCGATGAGCGGCCAGATACCGCCCAGACCGCAGGTGAAGATGGTGACCAGCAGTTGTGCGACGGCAATCCCGTTGTAGCCCAGGTAAAATCGCCCGGCTCCGAAACCGCCGAGGAACAGTTGCAGCAGGCCCGCCACCAGTTTCGACTTGTCCGAGTAGGGCATGCCGTACATATCGCGACCGAACGGCGCCTGCGGATCCATTCCGGGCTGGCCGTACGGACCGGCCGGATAGCCGGGTTGCGGGTAGCCGCCCGGCTGCTGTGCGTACACCTGCTGGTTGTAGGGGTTGGACTGCCCGTACGCGTCCTGCGGCTGCCCGTACGCGTCCTGCGGGTACTGCGGCTGCCCGTACGGCTGCCCGCCGATACCCGGGCCGGTGCCCGGTGCGCCGTACTGCGGCCCGTAGCCGGGCTGTTGATAGGGGTCGGTCACTGCCGCACCTCGTGCTCGGTCATCTGTCCTCCTCGTCCGCGGGCCGCATCACCGCGACCCGCCTCACCCCGCCCGCCGGGTCGTGGCGGATCGGATATCGATTCCGGTTCTACTCGGCGGATTTCGCCGCGGTTCCCGACGACTCCGCCGTTGCGGACACCGTCGACTCCTCATCGCCGGCGGCCTCGTTTTCGCTACCGGAAGTCCGCTCGTCCGCTCCGGATTCGCCGGGCTCAGCTTGCTCCGCTTCCCGCGATGACGCATCCGATTTCCCGGCGTCCTCGTCGGGCGCCCGATCCTCGGCGTCGGCCCCGGCGGCCTCGGTGTCGTCGGCATTCGTGGTGAGCGCCGAATCCGCTTCCGTCGCCGCCGATTGCGCGGCGTGCTCGCGCAAGGCGCCGAACTGCCACGGCCACGGCCGGTCGCCACCGGGCTGCAGCGTCGCCGCGGCCTCACGTCCCTTGGTGGCGAGCACGAAATAGGCGATGGCGCAGACGAATACGATCGTCGAGGTGAACGAGTTGATCCGGATACCGAAGATGTGCGTGGCGTCGTCGTCGCGCAGCAGCTCAACCCAGAATCGGCCGAAGGTGTAGATCGCGACGTACAGCGCGAAGAGCCGTCCGTGGCCGATCCGCCAGCGCCGGTCCGCCAGGATCAGCAACACCACGCCGATCAGGTTCCACACCAGCTCGTACAGGAAGGTGGGTTGCACGATGCGCTGGACGACTCCGGTGGACACGCCGTTCATCATGTCCAGCTGCCCGTTGTGGTCGAAGCGCAGATAGATCTCCAGACCCCACGGCTTGGTGGTGTCGTGGCCGTACAGTTCCTGGTTGAAGTAGTTGCCCAACCGGCCGATCGCCTGGGCCAGCAGAATGCCCGGCGCGATCGCGTCACCGAAGGCGGGCAACGGGATTCGGTATACCCGGCAACCTATCCAGGCGCCGACGCCGCCCAGCAGCACCGCCCCCCAGATGCCGAGACCGCCGTCCCAGACCTTCAGCGCGTCCCAGGGATTCTTGCCCGTATCGAAATACCGGTACCAGTCGGTGCACACGTGGTAGAGCCGCCCGCCGACCAGGCCGAACGGCACCGCGAACATCGCCACGTCCAGCACCGCGCCCGCCCGGCCGCCGCGCTGCTGCCAACGCCGCTCGCCCCACCAGATCGCGGCGATGATGCCGATGATGATGCATACCGCATACGCCCGCAGCGGTAACGGCCCGAGATTCCAGACGCCGCGCGGCGGACTCGGAATATAGGCCAGCACGGAACCGTGCAGGGCACTGTTGGCGACAACACTCTCGGCCAGGACTCGGTAGGTCACGGGCCCACCGTAACGGAAACCGCTCGCACCGCACGCGGCGCGGTCGGCCGGACATCGACGCGCTAGGTGGCGACGGCCGCCGAACGCACGCCCTCGGCGAGCTCCACGGTCAGCGCGCGAACCTCGTCCAGCCCCTGACCGGCGGCGGTGACCAGGGCCGACCCGACGATCACACCGTCGGCGTAAGCGGCGATCTCCGCGGCCTGCGCACCGCTGCGCACACCCAGGCCCACGCCGATCGCGATATCGGAATGGGCCCGGATCCGCGCACACAATTGCGGGGCCATCGAGGACACCGCGGCCCGTGCGCCGGTCACGCCCATCGTCGAGGCGGCATAGATGAAACCGCTGCTGGCCTCGATGGTCTTGACCAGACGTTCTTCGGTGGAGGACGGCGCGACCAGGAAGATCCGGTCCAGACCATGCGCCCGGGAGGCGGCGAACCAGTCCTGCGCCTCCTCCGGAATCAGATTCGGGGTGATCATGCCCAGGCCGCCCGCGGCGGCCAGATCCCGGGAGAACCGGTCGACGCCGTATTGCAGCACCGGATTCCAGTACGTCATCACCACGGCCTTGCCACCGGCCGCCGTGATCGCCTCGACCACGGCGAACACGTCCCGCACCCGTACCCCGGCCCGCAACGCCTGCTCGGCGGCGGCCTGGATGGTGGGCCCGTCCATCACCGGGTCGGAATACGCGACGCCGACTTCGATGACGTCGCAACCGGATTCGACCATCGCCCGGCACGCGGCGATGGAACCGGCCAGATCCGGATAGCCGGCGGGCAGGTAACCGATCAGCGCGGCCCGGTGCTCGGCGCGGCACGCCGCGAACATCTCCGCCAACCGGCTCACTTCCGCTCCTCCTGCGA
>NZ_BDCC01000021.1 GCF_001613305.1 Nocardia vaccinii NBRC 15922 | reverse complement strand
GCACTTGCACTCACCGCGCGTCCTCGTCGAACAGTCCGAACCATTTCGCTGCGGTATCCATATCCTTGTCGCCGCGACCGGACAGGTTCACCAGGATGACCGCGCCCTCGCCCAGTTCGCGGCCCAGGGTCAGCGCGCCCGCCACGGCGTGCGCGGATTCGACGGCCGGGATGATGCCCTCTCGGCGGGACAACAGCAGCAGCGCGTCCATCGCCTCGGTATCGGTGATGGGGCGGTACTCGGCGCGGCCGATGTCCTTGAGGTAGGCGTGCTCCGGGCCGACACCCGGATAGTCCAGCCCGGCGGAGATCGAGTGCGACTCGATCGTCTGCCCGTCCTCGTCCTGCAGCAGATACGAGTACGCGCCCTGGAACGCGCCCGGCGTGCCGCCGGTGAATGTGGCCGCGTGCCTTCCGGTTTCGACACCGTCACCGGCGGCCTCGTAACCGATCAGGCGTACGCCCGCATCGTCGATGAAGGGGTGGAAGATGCCGATCGCATTGGATCCGCCACCCACGCAGGCCGCGACAGCGTCGGGCAGACGCCCGGCCTGCGCCTGGATCTGTGCCCGCGCCTCGAGTCCGACCACGCGCTGGAAATCGCGCACCAGCAGCGGGAACGGGTGCGGACCGGCGGCGGTACCGAACGCGTAGTAGGTCTCGTCCGCGTTGGTGACCCAGTCGCGCAGCGCCTCGTTGATGGCGTCCTTGAGAGTTTGCGAACCGGTGGTCACCGAGACGACCTTCGCGCCGAGCAGCCGCATCCGGGCGACGTTGAGCGCCTGGCGTGCGGTGTCCACCGCGCCCATGTAGATGACGCAGTCCAGCCCCAGCAGGGCGCAGGCGGTCGCGGCGGCGACGCCGTGCTGACCCGCGCCGGTTTCGGCGATGACGCGGGTCTTGCCCATCCGCTGGGCCAGCAGGGCTTGGCCCAGCACATTGTTGATCTTGTGCGAGCCGGTGTGGTTCAGATCCTCGCGCTTGAGGAAAATGCGCGCTCCCCCGGCGAATTCGGCCAGGCGCACACATTCGAACAGTGGCGAGGGACGTCCGGCGTAGTCGCGCTGCAACCGGTCCAACTCACCGAGGAAATCCGGATCGATACGGCACTTGTCGTACTGGGCGGTGACCTCCTCGATCACGGCCATCAGCGCCTCTGGTACGTGCCGCCCGCCGTAGACCCCGAAATGCCCGCTCGCATCGGGTTCGTGGCTGCGCTGCGCCACGCCCTCGCTGGCCTGGGGCAACAGCGGTTCCTGGGTCCGGCTCATCGCGCCGCACCCCGGCGCAGCGGGCGCGGGCACGACGGGTGGGTTCCGGCGGTCGCCAGTTCGGATACGGCCGCACGCGGATCACCGCTGGTCACCAGGCTCTCGCCGACCAGGACGGCATCCGCGCCCGCACCGGCGTAGGCCAGCAGATCGGCGGTACCGTTGACACCGGACTCCGCGATGCGGATCACCTCGGTGGGCAGACCGGGCGCGATCCGCGCGAATACGTCGCGATCCACCTCGAGCGTCTTGAGATTGCGGGCGTTCACACCGATCACCGAGGCTCCCGCCTCGAGCGCGCGGTCGGCCTCCTCCTCGGTGTGCACCTCGACCAGCGCGGTCATCCCCAGCGATTCGGTGCGATCGATGAGCGAGGAGAGCACGTCCTGTTCCAGGGCGGCCACGATCAGCAGGATCACATCCGCGCCGTGCGCGCGCGCCTCATGGATCTGATAAGGGCCGACGACGAAATCCTTACGCAGGATGGGCAGGTCGACGACCGCGCGGACCGCGTCGAGGTCGTCCAGGGAGCCGTTGAACCGGCGGCCCTCGGTGAGCACGCTGATGATCCGCGCACCACCGTCCTCGTACGACTTGGCCAGGCTGGCGGGGTCCGGGATGGCGGCCAGATCACCTCTGGAGGGGCTGGACCGCTTCACCTCGGCGATCACTCCGACACCGTCCTGATGCAACGCGGCGAGCGCGTTGCGCGGGGACGGGGCCGCCGCGGCGGCCTTCTTGACGGCCTGGAAATCCAGGTGGGCTTCCCGTGCGGCCACATCCGCGCGGACCCCGTCGAGAATCGAGTCGAGTACCGTCATCTGGCTCGAATCCTTTCTGGGGAGACGGAGTTGATGCCTGAGAATCCCCCCAGGCCGTTGTCTCTCACCGAACTTGATAAAGAGTAAATGGCTATGTTCGCGACGCCGACGGCGGGGTGTTCCGCGTCGCACCTGGGCGGATATGACTCACCGGTCACGTTCGGCCCCGTCGTCGGTGGGGTCCGCGCCGGCGTCCAGCGCGTCCCACAGCACACGTTCGGACAAGGGCTCGTTCGAGGCGGAATCCGCTTGTGCGGAGCCGGTTTCCGTCGCCCCGGCCGAGGTGTACCCGGAAGTTGCGGACGCGGAGTCCGCGCCGACGCCGCGCTGCCGGGCGACCTGCTCGGCCGCGGCCGCTCGCCGGAACACCGGATTGTCGTACTTGCCGGACATCTTCGCCGTGGCCTCAGGCATCCGCGCGAGCAGCACCCCAGCGGCGAAGGCCAGCACCGCACCGATCAGGCTCAGCGCCGCGGGAAATGCCGCGGTGGTGACGTGATCGACGTGCGCGCGGGCCGGTAGCTGAGCCAGCGTGGCGGCGCGTTCGGCCGTTCTCCCGTGCTGGGTCAGCAAGGCGAAACCGGGCACCGCGGCCACCGCGGCCAGCAGGGCGACCACGACCCCGACCAGTCGCCGCAGCCAACCGCGGGTCGCGAAGACGGCCGCCACACCGGCCAGCAACACGAGCGCCACCGGGGTCAGCGCGCCGAACCACACGCCGCCGTCGAGCCGATGGGTGGCCGGATCGGTGAGCCCGTCGGAGGACACGATCGTCACCCACGTCATCCGCGACGCGGCCCACAGCGCCGCCGCCGCCGACACCAGCAACACCACCGGCCCGATCGGATTCTTCCGCCGCCCGGGTGCCTGCGGCTGCCAGGGAGCGTCGTCAGCCGAACGGTCGGCGCGCTCGGCGCCGGACGGGGCCGGCTCGACGCGGGTCTCGCCGGCCCCGGAGCGCACGCCGTCCGCACGGGCCTGCGCGGAGTCCGCTCGCGCCTCGGCCGCCTCCGCTCGCGCCTGCTGGGCGTCGGACCGCGCCTGCGCCGCATCGGCGTCCGCGCCGGACGCCGACGCGGAGTTTTCGGGGGCCGAATTCGACTGGGCCGGTTCGGATTCCGCGGAACTCATCTCAGCTCGCCGTGCCCTGTTCCGGGGCGAAGGCGCGGACCGTGCGGGCGGCCGCGACGGCCTTGAGCACCGCCATCGCCTTGTTGCGGGACTCGGTGTCCTCGTATTCGGGTTCGGAGTCGGCGACGATGCCACCGCCTGCCTGCACATAGGCGATGCCGTCCTTGAGCACCGCGGTGCGGATGGCGATCGCGGTATCGGCGTCACCGGCGAAGTCGAGATATCCCACCACGCCGGCGTACACCCCGCGACGCGTCGGCTCCAACTCCTCGATCAACTCCATCGCCCGCACCTTGGGCGCACCGGACAGCGTGCCCGCCGGGAAACACGCCTGCACCGCGTCCAGGGCGATACGGCCCTCGGCCAGCTGCGCGGAGACGGTGGAGACCAGATGCATCACGTGGCTGTACCGCTCGACGTGGCGATAATCGGTGACGCGGACCGTCCCGGGGCGGCACACCCGGCCCAGATCGTTGCGACCGAGGTCGACGAGCATGAGATGCTCCGCATTCTCCTTCTCGTCGGCCAGCAGATCCTTCTCGAGCAGCAGATCCTCCTCGGTGGTGGCCCCGCGCCACCGGGTGCCCGCGATCGGGTGGGTGGTCGCGACACCGTCCTTGACGGTCACCAGCGCTTCCGGGCTCGACCCCACGATCGTGAACGCGGTCTCACCCGAAGCGTCCGGAACGTGCATCAGATACATATACGGGCTCGGATTCGATGCCCGCAGCATCCGGTACAGATCCAGCGGTTTGCCGTCGTAGTCCATCTCGAACCGCTGCGAGAGCACCACCTGGAACGCCTCGCCGGCCTCGATCTCCTTGACCAGCCGCCGCACGCCGGCATGATGTTCCGCGCTGCTGCGCTGACGCCGGAACTCCGGTTCCGGACGGTCGAACACCGAGACCGTGGATTCGGCCGGTTCGGCCAGGGCGACGGTCATCCGGTCCAGCCGGGCGACCGCGTCGTCGTACGCCTCGTCGACGCGCTCGTCGGTGCCGTTCCAGTTGACCGCGTTGGCGATCAGGGTGATCGCGCCCTCGTGGTGGTCGAAGGCCGCCAGGTCGGTGGCCAGCAACATCACCATCTCCGGAACGTGCAGATCGTCGGTAGCCAGCGAGGGCAGCCGCTCCAGCCGGCGCACGATGTCATAGCCGAGGTAGCCGACCAACCCGCCGGTCAGCGGCGGCAGATCCGGGAACCGTTCGGTGCGCAGCAGCTCGAGCGTGTCCCGCAGGGCGCGCAGCGGATCACCGCCGGACGGGGCGTCGGCGGGGGTCGCGCCGTACCACGCCGCCTCGCCGTCCACGACCGTCAGCGCGGCCGGACTGCCGGCGCCGATGAAGGACCATCGCGACCATGATCTCCCGTTCTCGGCGGACTCGAGCAGGAAGGTGCCCGCCCGGTCGCCGGCCAGCTTGCGGTAGGCCGAGAGCGGAGTCTCCGAGTCCGCCAGCACCTTTCGAGTCACCGGTACCACACGGTGCTCGGCCGCGAGCGCACGGAAGTGTTCGCGGGTGGTGGTGGTCGATGTCCCCGGACGATCGGTTGCGCCGTGCATACCGTCCATCATTTCAGGGACGGGCAACCGAGATTCCCGCGGCCCATGTGCGGACTGCCCGGTTCGCACCCTACGCGGGCGTCCCGGGCGTTACCCTTACGAACGCCGTTCGCGGCCGAACGAGGTCATCGGCGGCGGATGCGCCGAACCCGCACCCCACGAAGTCCGCTCGCCGAGCTCTTCCGGGCGGGCCATCGGACGCAGTCGAACCCTGGGCAGCACCGAGTTCCAGGAAATGCTCTACCGGACCGGGCCGATCGGCGATCGATGCCGAGAGGCTCCCGGCCCCGTTCCACCAGCAGCTAGACCAAGCGGATATTTCATGCCCTGCGCGATGCGCGAGCCTGATCAGCGCTGCGCGGCAGGGCACACGAGACAGAGCGGAGTTCGTAGACCGATGTACCCCTCGCAACCGATCGCACCGGAGGCCCCCCGGTACCCGTCGCAGCCGCTGGGCGCAATGCCCGGCCAGGCGCCTCGGACGATGCCGCGCAGCCCGCAGACCGGCGGTACCCGGTCCGACGCCCTGGCTTCCTTCGTCACCTACGCCAAGGCTCTGGAGAGCCTGGACCGTCGCAAATTCCCGGACGAATACGCCGAGCACGCCGATCGCATCAAGGAACTCAGGCCGTTCCTGAAGGCGCACGGCATCCTGGACGTCATGCAGATCAAGAATCCGGAAGTGGCCACGCTGCTCGGAGTCTGACCGGCTTTTCGTACCGGGCGTGTGCCGCGCCCGGTACTTCGGCAAATTCCACCTACGCTGGTCATATGACCTCGCAAAGTGCGGAGCAATCATCCAGCACCAACACGTGGCGAAATCGGATCATCGGCATTGCCGCCGTGATCGTGGCGCTGGTCGCGGCCTATTTCATTCTGGCCTCATTCATTCCGCGCTGGTGGGCGCAGCGCATCGCGAGCATGTCCGGGCACGGCAGTTTCGCCAAGGGCATCTGGTCCGGGCTGGGGCTGGGCTTCTTCTGTACGGCGATCCCGCTGTTCCTGCTGATGGCCGCCGTCGCGGTCTGGCGGCGCAAGGGCGGGCGGTTCATGGCCGGATGTGCGGCCGTGCTGGCACTCGTGGTGGCACTGCCCAATCTGATGACGCTCACCATCGTCTGGGGCGGCAGCGGCGCGGCCCATGCCGGGGAGCGCGTGCTGGACGTCCAGGCGCCGGGTTTTCGAGGCGCTACATTGATCGGCGCCATCGTCGCCGCGATCCTGTTCCTTCTCGCGTTGTTCCTGCGGATGCGCGGGCGCTGGCGCACGCGCCGCGCCGGGCGGCATCGCAAGACTCCCAGCTCACCGCCACCCCCGGCCCAGCCCGCCGACGTGGAGCGCAACGGGTGAGAGATGTCACGTCATTCACAACACTCGTGACCATCGAGCGAAATCATGGCAAACTACGAGTCTGCAGGTGACCGTGGATTGACCGTTCAAGACCAACCAGTTTCGCTAACCAGATCACGTCACTTGGCTGCAAGAAAGGCTCGAAGTGACGAAGTGGCTGAACCCCACCGAACAGCGAGCGTGGCGAATTCTGGTCGCGCTCACAACCCGGCTGCCCGCCGCCATGGATACGCAGATGCAGCGCGAATCGGGCGTCACCCACTTCGAGTACTTCGTCCTCGAGCTACTGGCCGCCGAACCCGAACGCCGACTTCAGCTCAGCGAACTGGCCTCACGGGCAAACGCCTCGCTATCTCGCCTGTCCCATGTGGTGACCAAATTGGAGCGGCTCGGCTGGGCCGAGCGGGAGACTTCCACGGGTCGTCGGGGCGCGGACGCGGTACTCACCGAAACCGGATATCTGAAGGTGCAGCAGGCCACCCCCGGCTATCTGGAGGCCGTACGCGGACTGGTCCTGGACGGACTCGACGAGCAGCAGACCGAACAGCTCGCGGAACTCGGCGAGGCCATGGTCGCGCAACTAGAGAAGGGGCTCACCCGCGGGCTCGGGCGAACCAACGGACGCCCGTCGGCGGTCGAGCACAGCGAACCCGCCCCGGAGTGAGACTCGCTTCGCCCGGACGAGCCTGGGACCGGCTCAGCTCTGATCGCTGAGCAGGACGTCCGAGTCCCAGCAGGTGTGCGTACCGGTGTGGCAGGCCGCGCCCTCCTGATCGACGATCAGCAGCACGGTGTCACCATCGCAGTCCAGACGCACCTCGTGTACGTACTGGGTGTGCCCGGAGGTCTCGCCCTTGACCCAGTACTGCTGACGCGAGCGCGAATAGTAGGTGGCCTTGCGGGTCGCAAGAGTGCGGGCCAGGGCCTCGTCGTCCATCCACGCCAGCATCAGCACATCGCCACTGCCCCGCTCCTGCGCGACGGCGGCGACCAGTCCGGCCTCGTTGCGTTTGAGGCGGGCGGCGATGGCGGGATCCAGACTCACACTCACCACGCTAGCGGACGGTGATGCCCTCGCCGCGCATGGCGTCCTTGACCTGTCCGATGGTGAGATCGCCGAAGTGGAATACGCTCGCGGCCAATACCGCATCGGCGCCGGCCCGCACCGCAGGCGCGAAATCCGCCACCTTGCCCGCACCGCCGCTGGCGATGACCGGAACCGAGACCGCGGCACGCACCGCCCGCAGCATCCGCAGATCGAAACCCGCCTTGGTGCCGTCGGCGTCCATCGAATTCAGCAGGATCTCCCCGACACCCAGTTCGGCGCCGCGCACGGCCCACTCGACCGCGTCGATCCCGGTGCCGCGCTTACCCCCGTGCGTGGTGACCTCCCAGCCCGAGGGGGTGGGTTCGGTGCCTTCGGGCACCGTCCGGGCATCCACCGACAGCACGATGCACTGCGAGCCGAACCGCTCGGACATCTGCCGCAGGATCTCCGGATTGGCGATGGCGGCGGTGTTCACCGACACCTTGTCCGCGCCGGCGCGCAGCAGCCGATCCACATCGTCGACGGTGCGCACACCGCCACCCACGGTGAGCGGGATGAAGATCTGCTCGGCGGTGCGGGTCACCACATCGATCATGGTGCCGCGATCGCCGGTGGAGGCGGTGACGTCCAGGAAGGTCAGCTCGTCCGCGCCCTGGGCGTCATAGGCGGCGGCCAGTTCCACGGGATCGCCCGCGTCGCGCAGGTTCTCGAAGTTCACGCCCTTCACGACGCGTCCGGCGTCGACATCCAGGCACGGAATCACTCGTACGGCCAGCGTCATCGGTTCGCCTCCCCGGCGGCCTCGTCGACCGCGGTATTGATCATCTCCAGCAATTCCTCGTGCACCCCCGGCGCGGCCGCGAGCACCGACCGCGAGGTGAGGGTCCACGCCTGGCCGCGCAGGTCGGTCACCACTCCCCCCGCGGCACGCACCAGTGCGACCCCGGCGGCGTTGTCCCACGGATGATGTCCGAATACGACGGCGCCGCCCAGTACCCCGGATGCGGTGAAGGCCAGATCGATTCCGGTGGAGCCGTGCATGCGCACCCGGCCGGACAACCGGCTCAGCGCACCCAGCAGGTCGAAGCGGAATCGGCCCGGAATGCGCCCCCGCGAGTCCACGTTGAACGCGCCGAAACCGATCATCGATTCGGCGAGGGTCCCGGATGCCAAGGGGGGCATCGGTTTTCCGTCCAGCAGTAGTGGGCCGTCGATCGCGGCGGCATAGCGGCGGCCCAGTAGCGGCAGCCAGGTCAGGCCGAGCACCGGCGTCCCCTCGTGCACCAGCGACAGCAGGATGCCCGAGAGCGGATGCCCCGCGGAGTAATTGAACGTCCCGTCGATCGGGTCCAGCACCCACGCGGTACCCGATTCGAGTGAGGGGCCGCCGAATTCCTCACCGTGCACACCGATTCCGGTGCGCTCGAGCAGTGCGTCGGACAGCGTCCGCTCGAGTTCCAGATCCAGCGCGGTGGCGAAATCGCCGCGCCCCTTCTCGACCGCGCTCGGTGCGCCGAGCCCCTGGACGAAACGCGGTGCGGCCGAATCCAATATCTCGCTCGCGGTGGCGAGCAGCGCCTGGCGGTCCGGTTGAGCGGTTACCACCTCAGTGTCCATCGGGCGTGCTCGTGCGGCCTACGTGGTGACGCTCCGTTACCGCCTCCGAACCCGGACCGCTCGCGCCGTGCACCGCGTGCAACGCCTCGGGCAGGGTGAATCGCCCGGCGTACAAGGCTTTTCCGACGATCGCGCCCTCGACCCCCTCGGTGACCAGGCCGGCGATAGCACGCAGATCGTCCAGGGTGGACACGCCACCGGAGGCGATCACCGGCGCATCGGTGGCCTGGCAAACCTCGCGCAGCAGATCCAGATTCGGTCCGGTGAGGGTGCCGTCCTTGGTGACGTCGGTGACGACGTAGCGCGTGCACCCGTCCCGCTCGAGCCGTTCGAGTACCTCCCACAGATCGCCGCCGTCGCTGACCCAGCCGCGCCCGCGCAGCCGGTATTCGCCCTCGGTCAGCCGCACATCCAGGCCGACGGCGATCCGGTCGCCGTATTCGCCGATCGCGCGGGCGGCCCATGCCGGATCCTCCAGCGCGGCGGTGCCCAGATTCACCCGGGCGCATCCGGTCGCCAGGACCGCCTTCAGCGATTCGTCGTCACGGATGCCGCCGGACAGTTCGACCTTCACATCGAGCTCACCGACAACCTGGGCGATCAGATCGCGATTGGAGCCGCGCCCGAAGGCCGCGTCCAGATCGACCAGATGGACCCATTCGGCCCCGGCCTGCTGCCAGGACAGCGCGGCCTCGCGCGGCGATCCGTAACTCGTTTCACTGCCCGCCTCCCCTTGGACCAGGCGAACGGCCTCACCATTGGCGACATCGACGGCGGGGAGCAGCACAAGATTCACGGCAGTAGCCTACTGGGCAACCCCGCCGCTCCCGGCCCCGGCCCGGACCCGCCGCAGGCCCGGGGCACCGAGCGGACCCCGCGCCCGGACCGGAACGCCCCGCGCGACGGCGGGGCACTCGACGCGGCGGGCCGATGTCCGCGAACCGGACGACACGCCCGCGCGGCAAATAGGACCGGCGATCAGGTTTGCCGAGCCGTCCATTGGGCAATATGAAATGGGCGCGTGTCATTGCATGCGCGAGATCCGCACCAACGGTCGGATCTCGTGCGCCGGGGGCGAGGACACGGGTTCCGCAAACCATCGTCGAGCAACAAGGGGTGCGGTCATGTCCCGGAAAACGCTGCGACACAGGTGCCTGCCGCGCCCGGCAACGGGTATCGGCATGGTCGCGCTGGCCGCGTCGGGTATCGGCGTGATTCCCGTCGGCGGCCTACTGGCCGGACCTGCCGCCGCCGATGCGACCGATCCGGCGCAGATGGCCGCCTGCGAATTCGGCCGCCAGCTCACGACCTACACCTTCACCGATTACGACGCATACAACCAGCGCGTCCTGGACAACTCGACCGGCACGTTCCACGACGAGTTCCAGAACTCCAGCACGGACCGGCGCAATCGCGTGCTCGGGACGCACACCAGCTCCGATGTGCTGTCGATCGAGTGCAGCACACAGACCTCCGACCCTGCCCACGCTCAGATCGTGGTGTCGGTGGACCAGACCACGCGCAGCGACGCGACCCTCGGCCTGCCCCGCCCCGAACGCACCGTGATGCACGTGAGCCTGGACAACGTCGACGGCCACTGGCTGGCCGAACGCGTCGATCCGGTACCGCCGCGCTGAGCCGGATCCGCTAACTGGACCCGGCCGCCGCCGAACCCGAGGCCGAACCGCTCAGCAGCGGAATCCCCGCCGAGCCGGTGTTGATGTAGCCCAGCCACATCGGCAGGTCGAGTGCCGTGGCCAGGATGTTCACGACGCCACCACGCTCATGCCGGAAACGCTCTCGAGATCACTCACAGCAGCCCCTTTCGCCACATGGGTCCCCGACCGATTCCGACCCTAACCGGAGTCGGTCGGCGAACCTACGAACCGGACCGGGGATTACAGCGAGTTCACCCAGTTGCGCAGCAGTTGTGCGCCGGCGTCACCGGATTTCTCCGGATGGAACTGCGTCGCGCTGAGCGGCCCGTTCTCGACCGCGGCCAGGAATGGGCCGCCGTGCTCGGCCCAGGTGAGCTTCGCGGCGGGAATCGCGCTGTCCGCATCGTTCCAGGCCCACTTCTGGGCGGCATAGGAGTGCACGAAGTAGAACCGGGTCTGCTCGTCCATACCCGCGAACAGCACACTGTCCGCGGGGGTGCGTACGGTGTTCCAGCCCATGTGCGGCAGCACCGGGGCGGCCAACCGCTCGACCGTGCCGGGCCATTGGCCGCAGCCCTCGGTCTCCACGCCGAATTCCACGCCGCGTTCGAACAGGATCTGCATTCCGACGCAGATACCCAGCACCGGACGACCGCCGGCGAGACGCTTGCCGATGATCCGTTCACCGCGCACCGCGTGCAGTCCGGCCATGCAGGCGGCGAATGCGCCGACTCCCGGCACCACCAAACCGTCTGCGGCCAAGGCGGTTTCGGCATCGACTGTGACGGTGACCTCGGCGCCGGCGCGGATCAGGGCACGGTTGGCCGAATGCAGATTGCCCGAACCGTAGTCCAGGAGCACGACACTGGGCGCGCGGCGGCCCGAAGAACTCGTCACAGCGTCCCCTTCGTCGAGGGCACACCGCTGACCCGCGCGTCCAATTCGACCGCGGCGCGCAAAGCCCGTGCCACAGCCTTGAATTCGGCCTCGGTGACGTGATGTTGATCGCGGCCGTACAGCACCCGCACGTGCAGAGCGATGCGCGCGTTGAGCGCGATGGATTCGAACACGTGACGATTCAGCACCGTGGAATACGGTGCACCGGGGCGCGGCGCCGAACCCGCCGCACCGGCGGTCGCCGAACCGGGAATGATCGTGTGCAGCAGGTGATCCGGCTCACCGGTGTGCACACAGTACGGCCGGCCGGACACGTCCACCACCGCATGCGCCAGCGTCTCGTCCATCGGGATGTACGCGTCGCCGAACCGGCGGATGCCCTTCTTGTCGCCCAGCGCCTGCCCGAGCGCCTGCCCGAGCACGATCGCGGTGTCCTCGACGGTGTGGTGCGCCTCGATCTCGATATCGCCCTGCGAGCGCACGGTGAGATCGAAACTGGCGTGCGCGCCCAGCGCGGTCAGCATGTGGTCGTAGAAGGGGACGCCCGTGGATATCTCGGTGCGGCCGGTGCCGTCCAGATCCAGCTCGACGACGATGCTGGACTCCTTGGTGGTGCGCTCCACCCGCGCGGTTCGGTGCATACTCGCTCTCGCCTCGGGACTGAGATCCGCCGACGTATCGGCGGCCGGATCGGTATTCACGGTCACCGGATCACCCGCTCGGTGTCCGCCAGAATCGCACTGACGCGCAGGAATTCGTCGTTCTCGGCAGTGAGACCGATGGTGACGCGCAGATGTGCGGGAATGCCGACATCGCGAATCAGCACGCCCTCGTCCAGATACCGCTGCCAGGCGCGCGGCGCATCGGCGAACGAACCGAACAGCAGGAAGTTGGCATCGCTCGGCGCGACCCGGAAGCCCATCTCCCCCAGGGCTTTCGCGACCCGGTCGCGCTGTACCGCCAACCGCGCGACACTGGCCAGGGTTTCGTCCGCATGCCGCAGCGCGGCCCGCGCGGCCGCCTGGGTGACCACCGACAGGTGGTAGGGCAGGCGTACCAGCAGCATCGCGTCGATGACCGCGGGTGCGGCGGCCAGATAGCCGAGACGGCCACCGGCGAAGGCGAACGCCTTGGACATCGTCCGGCTGACCACCAGCTTGGCCGGGAACCGATCGATCAGCTCGATCGCGCTGGGAGCACTGGAGAATTCGGCGTACGCCTCGTCCACGATGACGATGCCCGGCGCCGCCTCGAGGATCCGGACCAGATCACCCTGGACGATGCTGTGCCCGGTCGGATTGTTCGGACTCGTCACGAACACCACATCGGGACGACGTTCGGCGATGTGCGCGACCGCGTAGTCGACGTCGAGGGTGAAGTCGGCGTCGCGCTTTGCCTCCACCCATTCGGTGTCGATGCCCTCGGAGATGATCGGGTGCATCGAATACGACGGCACGAAACCCATTGCGGTGCGGCCGGGTCCGCCGAATGCCTGCAGCAACTGCTGCAGGACCTCGTTGGAACCGTTGGCGGCCCACACATTCGACACGTCCAGGGCGACACCGGTCTGCCGGGTCAGATAGGCGGCCAGGTCGGTGCGCAGCGCGACCGCGTCGCGGTCGGGGTAGCGATGCAGATCCGCGGCCGCGGCCCGGATCGATTCGGCCACGTCGTCGACCAGCGCCCGGCTCGGCGGATGCGGGTTCTCATTGGTGTTCAGCTGGACCGGCACGGTCAACTGCGGTGCGCCGTAAGGGGATTTACCGCGCAGGTTCTCCCGCAGCGGCAGATCGTCCAGGGATACGGCCGAACCCGGGATGTTCGCCACACTCGTCATGACAACGCCTCGAATCGAACCTGCACGGCCTGTCCGTGTGCGGGCAGATCCTCGGCCTTGGACAGCGCGACCACATGGCCCGCGACATCTTTCAGCGCGGCCTCGGAGTACTCCACGACGTGGATGCCGCGCAGGAAGGTCTGCACGCTCAAACCCGAGGAGTGCCGGGCGCATCCGGCCGTCGGCAGGACGTGATTGGATCCGGCGCAGTAGTCGCCCAGGCTCACCGGCGACCACGCGCCGACGAAAATCGCTCCGGCACTGCGCACTCGGGCCGCCACCGCGGGCGCGTCGGCGGTCTGGATCTCGAGGTGTTCGGCGGCGTAGGCGTCCACCACGCGCAGGCCCTGATCGATATCGTCGACCAGCACGATGCCGGACTGCCTGCCCGACAACGCCTCTCCCACCCGCTGGTGGTGCTTGACGACCTCGAGCTGCGCGTTCACCGCGGCCTCGACCGCATCGGCCAGCGCGGCGCTGTCGGTGACCAGCACGCTGGCGGCCAGCACGTCGTGTTCGGCCTGGCTGATCAGATCGGCGGCCACGTGCACCGGATCGGCGGTGGCGTCGGCCAGGATCGCGATCTCGGTGGGGCCGGCCTCGGCATCGATGCCGACCAGGCCGCGGCACAGGCGTTTGGCGGCGGTGACGTAGATGTTGCCGGGGCCGGTGATCATATCGACCGGTTCCAGCTCGGATCCGGTGGTATCGGTGCCGCCGTAGGACAACAGGGCCACGGCCTGAGCGCCACCCACGGCCCAGACCTCCTGCACGCCCAGCAGTTTCGCCGCGGCCAGGATGGTCGGATGCGGCAGCCCGCCGAACTGTGCCTGCGGCGGCGAGGACACGACGAGCGAGCCGACCCCCGCGGCCTGGGCGGGCACCACGTTCATCACGACGCTGGAGGGATAGACGGCGTTGCCGCCGGGTACGTACAGCCCGACGCGTTCGACCGGAACCCAGCGCTCGGTGACGGTGCCGCCGGGCACCACCTCGGTCGTGGTGTCGGTGCGGCGCTGATCGGCGTGGACCTTGCGGGTCCGCTCGATGGCGACCTCCAGCGCGGCGCGCACGGCCGGATCCAGTTCGGCCAGCGCCCGGTCCAGTTCCTGCGCGGGCACCCGGATCGAGGCGGGCGCCACACCGTCGAACTTCTCGCTGAACTCCTGGGCCGCCTCGACACCCCGATCGCGGATCGCCGCCACGACCGGACGCACATGATGCAACACCGAGTCGACGTCGACTCCCCCGCGCGGCAGCGCGGTGCGCAGCTCGGCGGCGGTGGGAGTACGACCGCGCAGATCGACGCGGGCGAGCTCGATGCGGGATGTCATAGCGGTGTGGAATCCTTGTCTGTGCTGGTCATCACACCCGGGGCAGAATGGCCCCGGACCACACCAGACTATCGGGTCCGCCCCGCGAGCCATCCGCCGCCCGACCGGCCGGTTGTGCGCGGGCATAGTCGAGCGCCCCGCGCGGTTCGATTCGGACGTACACCGCACACTCCCGAACGAAAGAGGGACGATGGTCGAAATCCCCGAGAAGGCCCGCGACCTGCTGGAGCGGCCGATCTTCGCGAGCCTGGGCACCACCCGGCCCGACGGAGCGCCGCAGGTCAACCCGATGTGGTTCGTCTGGGACGGCGAATTCGTCTGGTTCACCCACACCAACGCCCGGCAGAAGTTCCGGAATCTCGCCGCCGAGCCGCGGGTGTCGGTCTCGATCTTCGATCCGGACAAGCCCTACCGGTACATCGAGATTCGCGGGGTGGTCGACCATGTCGACCCCGATCCCGAGGGTTCGCTCTACACCAGCCTGTCCCAGCGCTACGGCGGCGGTCCGATCGTGCCGCCGGATGCGAAGGATCGGGTCAAGCTGGCGGTCCGCCCGACGCACGTCTCGGGATACGCGGTCACCCGGGACTGAACGTCGCCGGTGCCCGGCCGCCGGGCGACCGGGCACAGTACGCACTCGGTAACAACGCCATCGCGGGCGGGCCGGCGCCTCACCCGTGACGCAGGCGCAGGATCGGGACTCCGTCGCCGGTCAGGTCGTCGAGGGCGACGCTGCGGCCGACCATGGCCAGAGCCAGGGCCTCGCCGGGACCGCTGACCTCCGGGCCGACGCCGCGAGACCATTCCACGTCGGTCGCGACGAATCGCAGACCGCTGGTGAATCGGCCCGGGCGGGCGAAGGGGTCGGGGTGAGCGAGTACCGCCCGCAGTCGTTCGGCGGGCACGGTGCGGTGGTAGCCGAGGGGCCGGCGAATGTCCTGCTGGTGGACGAACATATCCGCGAGCCCGACCTTCGGGACAAGCCGCGTGATGTGTTCACGGTTGTGCTCGAGCCGGTCCAGCAACTGCTCGGTGGACAAGGCCCTCGACCGGTCGACCAGAGTGTTGTTGACCCGGTCCGGAGAGAATCCGCAACGCACACTTGCCATCGCGTACTCCGGCAACGGAGTCGCGTCGTACAGCAGATGCCCCACCACGTCGCGCACCCGCCACCCCGCACACAGCGATGGCGACTCCCACTCCTGCTCACTCAGCGTATGCAGGAGCGCAACCAATTCGGCGCGCTCCTCTCTGAGCATCTGCCGTATATCCACAGTGGAAGGCTAACCGGGGCAACGAATACGGCAAAACTGCTCGACGGCACAATTACGAACAGCCACCGATTACCCCAGAAGCCCGTCGATCAGCGATATCCCACGCAGCCGCAGCATCGGGGCCGGTCATGGTGCAATCGTGGGAACTATGGTGTCACCGAGGGGCGCGGGTGGTGTTGTCCGTCTCCGGTTCGAGGACAGTGGGCTCGAGAAGGTAGCTGGCGGTGCGGGCGGTCTCGTCCACTTCTTCCATTCGGTGTCGAACAATATGCACGCTAGCAGTGTGGTCACTGGCTATTTCTTCCATCTTCCGCGCCCAGTTCATGCCAGCTCACTCTTTGCGTCGGTTTCATCGGAATGGTTGGTTTCCTCGGGCTCGGACTCGGCCGCCGGGGGAACATAACGGATGGTTGTCCGATGCTCGGACTCGTTCTCGCTACGGGACTGAGGAAGCGATGCGTTACCGAAGAAGCTCGACGGTGTCGTTGACGTCGTCGTGGTCGATGACCCGAGATTGAAGGGTTGATATCCCGAGGATGTGGTTGTGGTGTCGTTCTGCGAGCCACTCACCGGCACGGACTGGCCTGCGGTCTGGGAGGATTGGCTGCCGGCCTGGCTGGCGTTCGCGCCACTGTCGCTCTGACTCTGCGTCCCGCTCGTCTGGTTCGTGTTATCGCCGGCCGACTTACTTGCCGCGTCGGTGCTGTGGTCGGCACCGGAAGTATCGCTCGATGCGCTGGCGGCAGTCGGATGGATATGGTGCTCAACCATCGCGTCGATCTTCTGCGCGGCATCCACGCCCTCTTTGACCAAACCGGTGATCCCATCCTGCCCGACGACATCCTTGAACGCACTACCGAGATCTTGCACCACCGTTCCCCCGGCGGTCAGGACGCCCGCGATGTCTGCGGGCTTCCAGGTTCCACTATCCGAGGTTGGGGTATTCGCAGCGGGAGTAGGGCTGGCTGGACTGCCGCCGCTGGCCGCGGCGGATTGCCCGGCACCACTGTTCGAAGCTTTCGCGGAGGCGTTGCTCGCCCCGGTGCCCGCTGTGGTATCGGCAGCGATGTAGCTTGCAGTGTTCTGCGGGGACGAAGCAGTCGACGCCGTACCGGTGCTCGCAGCGGTGGCAGCGGCGCTCGTTCCTGTGCCGGCGTCGGTTGCGGCGGGAGCGGTGGACGCCTGGTTCGACTGCTGTGAATTCGACTGTGCAGGAGCCTGATCCGAGGCCGATGCACTGACACTGGCCGGAGCGGTGGCGGTATTGCTCTGGAAGAGAGTCTGGGCCGCAACGAACGTTCCGGAGGGTGTACTCGCCGAGTTGGTGTCAGCGAGTGCGGTGGTCGCGGACCGCTGGCCGCCAGGCGAGATGTACGGCGTGGAATTCACACTCTCCAGCGCCTGACTCAACTGGTCGTACACATTCTTCACCGCAGTATCCGTCGCATCGGTCAACGTGGTGAACGCGGCGACCTTGCCCTCCATTGCGGGCTTGAAAACCTTGTCGAGCCACTGTGCGCAATACGACGTGGCGTCCGAACCGGACGGAATATCCGAAAGTACCTTCCGAACCAGCTGCACCTTGGCGTCGGCATCACCGACCTCGCCGAGGCCCCCATGTGCGTAGGCAATGATCTGATCGATTTGCTCGGCACTCTTCCCCGCGATGTTCTGAGCGGTCAGATCAGTGCGGATCGCATCAGCCTTGGTATGCACGATCTGCTCGAGGGTGTCTGCCGCAGTCGACACAGCCTTCTGAATTCCCGATAGCGAGTCATGTTCCCCGCCAACCTGTTTACTCAGCGCCTGAACGAAACTGGCGGCCTGGTCGGCAGCGGGCGAACCACTCCACCGCGCCGGCAACTCGCTATGGCGGGCCTGCTGGGTTTTGACCTGGTCAGCGACACTACCGAACAACTCCTTGCCGAGCGCAGTAGCGAAGGTGCGCAGCGGCTCCACATCCATTCCACTCTGCTGCTCATACTTCGTGGTCAGCGAATTCACGCTCTCGCCACTGGGATCCGACCCGGTCCACGTCCGATACCGAGGCAGAAAAGTCGTGAAATATCCCAGACCACTCCTGCCGGTTTCGAGAATCTTATCGATCCCCGTTCCCGCCTGCGCCGTCGCGTTCATGTGAGAGTCTCCCCCAAGTTGTTCAAGCTTGCCGCCGTCGAGTGGTCCACTCCGACGTTCGTGGTCACGGCCTTCCCGAGCACCCCCGCCAGATCATGAGTGCAATTCGCCCATCCGTACAAGTGGGCGGCCACCTCACTGAGCGCCCGGCTGACCCGGTCCCCCTGAGAGCGGTAGTCCGTCCCCGCAGCGGCAGCATCGAATCCCTGTCCTGCCTTGGCAATCTGCTGAGCGGACACGTTCACCGCCTGCGCCGACCTCTGCAGATCATCCTCGATGCTACGCACCGCGGCAACGTCCAAATCCATACTGCCAACCCCCGAATCATGCCCATCAACATCGAACCGCGCCAGACCACCCCTCGACGCGATCCACGCCACTGATGCTACACAGAAAACACCAAACAGCAAGCCGTAGAAGATATTTGAATAACATACGCAAATTGGCCGGAGACGAGAACATCACTGAGCACCTCAAAACTGGCCCCACGGCCTGGTCTGCGCGCCGAAGGCGCGTGGACCAGCAGGTTTCGGGCACGGGGTAACCGCTGGTCTGCCCAGCATTTCCATGCGAGTCTCGGTTCGGGCCGTTTTGGGCCGGAGTGGTCAGATGCTGTCGGGTTGTGGTGGTGTGTAACCGATTATGTTGTGCCACAACGTGAGCCATGCATCAGCCCAGGGCCAGTGACGGAGCAAGTACAGGATGGGACGTCGTTGGGGGCGGGCCAGGCGGGCGGAAATGTTGACGAGTCAGGTGGAGCAGAGCTGCCGTAGTCCGAAGCTGGGAAAGCCGGTCACATGGCAACGGCCGCAGTGGCTTCAAGGATGGACGAAGCTGCAATGCTGAATGATGTGCCACCGATGATCGGACGAGACTGCCGAGGAAATCCTCTACTCGCTCGCTATGCATCGCCTGAATTTCCGACAAAAGAAACTAGAATAACTAATGATACGCGACATACATCGAACCCGATGGGCCGGAGCGTCGTTGAAATCTACTCCGGCCCATCTGTCATTACATCTCCGACAGCAGATAAGTCAGTTCGTGCCAGGGTTATTTGCTGCAATGCATGCTGCACTCGCAATATCCGCAGGCCGCGATGCCGGTGGAGCCTTTAGTATGCTCTCACATTTTTGAATATCATTGACACCCACTTTGCAGGCATTTAGTTCGACCGCTGAAACTCCGCCGTTGTTCGACAGATTCAGAGTGCAGGTGGTTACGCCGGCGTGTGCAGCACCACTAACTGCGACCGAAAAAAGACCCAGCGCTCCAGCAGTTACACCGACAGCAGCTGCGCGACGACCTACACTGATCACTCGAGAGATCATTGAGATATCCTCCCCTATATTATTTTGAATTTTCATGTTCGAAGAAGGAACCTATCGATCAACATCTCGATTGTCAACAAGACGAACTCGAACAACCGATCACCGCGTAAATGAGATAGCTGCTGTCGCGCCAATCGATGAGTTGCTCCGACAGCGTCAAGTGCTTCAGCAGCAATACCACGCCGCCGGTCATAGCCAGTACGCCGATGTACCTACCTGCGGAAGGCCCCCAGGTGCCAGACGTCGCACCGAGTCCCCGTGCTTGCGGTCGGTGTAACCGCAGGGCCCGCAGTTGAACTGCACCGTCCCCGACTCGACGCCCACCGGTCGCGAAGACAGCGTCCGGTCCGGACACCCGGGGCGCTGAAAAATTCAGGATCATAATTGTCAACAGCAGTGGGCATTGCCGCTGGACAAGGTCGCAGCGTCAAAAAAAAACCAGACGCACGGATGGTGTCTAAGAAAGGAAATGGGGTTTGCCCTACTCCATCGCGAGATTGCATCTCAGGGTAATCTCTTATGGCGTTGCACAAAACTTTCGCTCCGCCTGAAAGCTGGATCAGGCACAACTTTCGTAATCAAGTGGAATCGTCAAGTGAGCTCGATCCTCAGTCACTGCACCTGGTGACGCTGATTCACCAATTCCCGGAGACCGGCCTCATAGCGACAGCCAGCGACGGAACCCGCAGACATGTCGTGGGCATTCGTCAGCCCACTACAGTTGATTTATTCCAATCTGGCCGCTATCCGCGACGAAACCCGAGGCACGGGCCCCGGCCGCTGGTGGGGCGGCGCATACAGAGATTGCGCCGGTTCGCGATTTCATGACATGCAGTAATCACCTGGCGTGCCAGGTACCAGGCCCACGGGATCGCTAGGCCGCGCGATGAGGACTGGTCGGGTCTGCTGCGAGCCCTGGACAGGGACAAGCTGATTACCACGACGGCGAGCGCCGTCGCCACACAAATACGCTGTCACGCACTAGAGTTCGCGCCTTCTGGCCGATCATCCGGGATCGCACTAACCTGCACTAGCCTGGATTTTCCGCGAAAGTCCGCTGATAGGGTCGTGTGAAGTGCGAAAGTGCCTGTCCTGCAAGGCATAATGGGACTTCTCTCGGGTTCCATAATGCTGGCTGGAAGGCACTTCGCAGGTGAAGAATATCGCAACGCTTGGCCGGGTACGAATCTCTGCGGACGGCCACGGTGTCGTGTCGCATGCCGGGATGGGCATGGTGCGTGAACTCTCCGACCTGACCACACTGTCGGTGCAGGTCACCGCCGTGCTGGCCGACACATACAAGGGTCCGTGGGTGTACGAGCCGGGCGCGGTGTTCGCTGATCTGGCCGCGGCGGTGGCCGACGGCGCGGACTGCATCGACGGTGTCGCGCGATCCGTCGGCGACCGTGAGCACGTGTTCGGTCCGGTGGCGTCGACGACCACGATGTGGCGGCTGCTCGACGAACGCATCGACGCCGCGCACCTGCCCGGGATCCGCGCTGCTCGCGCGGCTGCCAGGGCCGCGGCATGGGCGGCCGGGGCCGCGCCCGACCGGGGTGGGTGGCTGCACATCGATGTCGATGCCACCCTCACGATCGACCATTCGGACAACAAGGAGAACGCGGCCGCAACCTGGAAGAAAGCCTACGGGTATCACCCGCTTCTGGTGTTCCTGGACCGCCCCGGCATCGCCGGCGGTGAAGCCCTGGCCGGGTTGCTGCGCCCCGGCAACGCGGGATCCAATACCGCCGCCGATCACATCACCGTGCTCGGATGGGCGCTGGACTCCCTGCCCAGCCATATCGGCCGGACACGAATGATACTGGCGCGCAAAAGATCCTGGTGCGGTCCGACTCGGCCGGGGCCACTCACCGCTTCGCCGCCCAATGCCGCAAGAGCGGGGCCGGGTTCTCCTTCGGGTTCGCCGTCGATGCCCGAGTGCGCGACGCCGCGGAGATCCTGAACAAGACCGAATCCTGGTATCCGGCCATCGATTCCGGTGGCGGCATCCGCGACGGCGCGTGGATCGCCGAGGCCACCGGCCTGGCCGACCTCGGAAAATGGCCTACCGGAACACGATTGGCCCTTCGCAAGGAGCGGCCACATCCCGGCGCGCAGTTGCGGTTCACCGATTCGGACGGGTTACGGATCACCGCGTTCATCACCGACACACCGGCCGGCGTCATCGACGGGCAACTCGCCGGCCTGGAACTACGCCACCGCCAGCACGCCCGCGTCGAGGACCGCATCCGCCAAGCCAAAGCCACCGGGCTGCGCAACCTACCCTGCCACGCATTCGACGCCAACGCCGCCTGGATCGAAATCATCCTTGCTGCAACAGATCTCATCGCCTGGACCAAACTCATCGGCTTCACCAGCCACCCCGAACTTGCGACCTGCGAGATCGAGACCTTCCGCTACAGAGTCCTGCACGTCGCCGCCCGCATCACCCGCAGCGCCCGGCAAACCCGCCTGCGCCTCGACAAACCTGGCACTGGGCCGCCGCCATCGCCACCGCCTGGCAGCGCATCCGCACCGCATTCACCTGACCCCCACCCCACCATCGGCTCGACCCGAAAGACCAACCGGCCCTGGAAAGCCCGCCCCACCTGGCGACACAGGCGACTTCGTCGCGCCCTACCACCCGAAATCAGGCACCACCAGCCAGCCCTGCCCGATCACCAGCAACAGACCCACCGGTACGCAAAATCGAGGTTAGTGCCCGACCACGTCGAACAGCCATACATAAAAGTCGCACCCGCGCAAGGCTGCTCGACGACAGGCAAAGAGACCTACGGGCTCTTGGTGTTGCTGTCGATCAACGGGGTTCCACTGCGGTCGTTCACCAAACGCAGTGTCACCGAACGGCTCTCGCCGCCGAAGGTCACACTCGAGACAGTCACCTTTACCGAGCCGTCGGCATTGGCACTCCCGGACTGGGCAACCGACTTGTAGGTTGTCACCGGTGAATTCGTCCAGAATTTCTGAAACGCGCTTTCACTTCCGTACACCTGCTGGGCGGCCGGGGTCAACATCTCCCAGGCACTGGAGAGATTCTGCTGGTTCGGCGTCAGATACCGGTAGAAGTGATCCACCTGATTGATAGCGTCACTGGATTCGACCGTGCCGTTGCTCTTGGTCTGCCCGAGGGCCTCGGTCGAGGCCTCGGTCGTCTGCGCCGCAGCACTCGTCGAGGTCGAATTCGCCTGGGCGGACGAGGATTGTGGCGGCGAGCCGCCGAACAACAGGTACAGCGCGACACCGACGATCACCAGGCCCGCGACGAAACCACCGACGAAAAGCAGGGTCCGGCGGTTGCCCGGCTCCTCCGGCTGCGGGGCCACCGCCGCATGCGACCGGGTGGGGTGTCCGTTGTTCCGGGCCGGGCGCACGGGCGGCAGGCTCGGCTCCGACGGGGGCTCCTGCGCCATCATCTCGGCCGTGGAGATCTCGGCCTGCTCGGCACGGCGATCCAGGGTGCGGGTGGCCTGGCGGCGGGACGCGGGGCGATGCGTGGCCAGCATCCGGGTCGGCACGGCGTCATCGGCCATATCGGCGAATTCGGCCAGCTGATCGCGGACCTCGACCATGCTCGGCCGGTCCTCGGGCTCGAAGCTGAGCAGATCCAGCAGCAGGTCGGTCAGCTGTCCGGCATTGCGCGGCTGACTGAGCTGACCATTGGCCGCCGCGTACAGCAGAGCCAGCGGATTGGGGTTGCTGCCGTACGGCGGCTCGCCCTCCAGGGCGTGGAAAAGCGTTGCGCCCAAGGCGAAGACGTCGGCGGCGGGCGTCGGATCGGTGCCGCGGGCCACCTCGGGGGCGAGGTAGGCGGCGGTACCGGAGATCAGGCCGGTCGCGGTCAGCGCGACATCACCCTTGGCCTTGGAGATGCCGAAGTCGGTGATCTTCACGGTGCCGTTCTCACCGAGCAGGATATTGCCCGGCTTCACGTCGCGGTGCACGATCCCGGCCCGATGCGCGGCAACCAGCGCCGAGGCCACCTGCTCACCGATCCGCGCCACCTGCGCCAGCGGCAGTGTGCCCTGCGAGGACAGCACCATCGCCAGACTCTGCGACTGCAGATATTCCATGACCAGGCAGGGGTCACCCTCGTGATCGGTGATGTCGAAAACCACGATCGCGTTCGGGTGCTGGAACCGGGCCGCGTTCCGCGCCTCGCGCGAAGCACGCGCGCGCACGATCTCCTTCTCACCCGGAGGCAGGCTGGGCTGGGTGAGGATCTGCTTGATCGCCACCGACCGTTCGAGCCGCTCGTCGACGGCGCGCCACACGACGCCTGTGCCGCCGCTACCAATCCGCTCGACCAGGCGGTAATGCCCTGCGATCACTTGGCCGGTTTCGATGGCACTACTCCGAATTCTCCGCGATCCATGACTTACCTTGCGCAGTCACCCGCGCGTGTTCCCGCACGAGTGTAGCGGGCCGCGCGGACGACGCCGACGCCGGAGCGTGATCCGGCTGAAATATGAGGAGCCGCTGTGCGATGCGCACGAGATCACCCCGAGACCGGAGCGAGATCATCGGTGGCTCAGCTCACCTCACGCTGGTCGTCGCGCCGCATCCGGTCCCGATCACACCGGCTCGCGGCGGCGCGCACAACGGGCGTACATATCGTCGGTCTCACCGAGCCGCACCCGCTAGTATTCGCCCATGCGTTCGATCGATGCCGCACAGCGGCGCGCACGCCTGGCCGTACGGCACCGGCTCGCCGCCACGGCCAGGGTGGACGACGCCGCCACGATCACCCGCTCACTGGTGGTACTGCACGCCACCGATCCCGCGACGGTCTTCCTGTCCGTCGCCGCGCGCAGCCACGAACTCGAACCCGCGCAGGTCGAGAAGGCCCTCTACACGGACCGGACCCTGCTGCGAATGCTGGCGATGCGGCGGACCATGTTCGTCGCGCCGATCGACCTGGTGCCCGCGCTCCAGGCCTCGTGCGCCGAGGCGCAGGCGATCAAACAGCGCCGCACCTATGCGCGTCATCTCGCCCAGGTCGTCGACGGGAATATCGGCGCCTGGCTCGCGGAGGTCGAGGAGCAAACCCACCGTGAACTGCTCACCCGCGGCAGCGCGACCGGCGCACAGCTCGGCGCGGCGGTGCCGCGCCTGCGCACGCAGGTCGACACCGCCCCCGGCAAGCCGTACTCCAAACCCACCGCCATCACCACCTGGATCCTGCTGATCCTGGGATGTGAGGGCCGGATCGTGCGTGGCCGCCCCAACGGCAGCTGGGCCAGTACGCAATACGTCTGGGAGCCGATCGAATCCTGGTTGCCCGCAGGCGTGCCCACGATGTCGCCCGAGGCCGCCCGCGCCGAGATCGTGCGACGCTGGTTGTACGCGTTCGGCCCGGCGCCGGTCGCGGACCTGAAGTGGTGGACGGGCTGGACGCTCGGTGAGGTCCGAAAGACCCTGGCGCAGCTGGATATCGCCGAGGTCGATCTCGACGGCAGCACCGGCGTCGCGCTCGCCGAGGATCTCGACCCGATTCCCGAACCCGAGCCCGGCCCGGCGCTGTTGCCCGCGCTCGACCCGACGCCGATGGGCTGGCAGGACCGCGAATGGTTTCTCGGCGCGCACCGCGACGCGCTGTTCGACGGCAACGGCAACGTCGGTCCGACCGTCTGGTGGGGCGGGCGCGTCGTCGGCGGCTGGGCTCAGCGCGCCGACGGCGAGATCGTCTGGCGCGCACTGGAGGACATCGGCCGCGAGGCGACCGAAGGCATCGCCGCGGAGGCTTCCCGGATCGAGGCGTGGTACGGCGATGTCCGCGCGATTCCACGATTCCGCACGCCTCTGGAACGCGAACTGATCGGGTAGCTCAGGTATTTCGCGCACGATCCGGTCCGCGAACCAACACAGCGCGGTTCTCCGGCCACCGTAGCCGCCCATCCGTGCAGCGCCCGCCGGGTGGCCTCGCGCCCGCCCGCGAGGATCCGCGCCACCGCGAGGTCCCCCGAGGCGCGCCGATCGGCTCGGCCAAGCCGGTCGGCGCGGGGTGTGATCGGCGGGTTGCGGTAGCGACTGGGCGAGACATTCGTACAGCCGGGCGGCCTGATCGGGACTGTCGTCGGCGATATCGAGATCGGCCAGGACGTCCGGTGACCGCCCGGCTCGGCTACATGTCCAGGCCGAGGTCGAGGACGCGAACGGAGTGGGTCAGTGCGCCGACGGCGAGGTAGTCCACGCCGGTGGCGGCGTATTCGGCGGCCGTCTCGAGCGAAAGCCCGCCCGAGGATTCGAGTTTCGTCCGCGGGGCGCGGTCGTTGCGGCGCTGCACGGCGGCCTGGGTGGCCCACAGCGGGAAGTTGTCCAGCAGAACGAGTTCCACGTCGTGCTCCAGGATGGCGTCGAGTTGTTCGAGGGTGTCCACCTCGACCTCGCAAGGAATATCGGGGGCCAGCGCGCGGACCGCCTGCAGGGCCGCCACCACCGATCCGGCGGCGACCACGTGGTTGTCCTTGATCAGCGCCGCGTCACCGAGGCCCATCCGGTGGTTGACCCCGCCACCGGCGCGCACCGCGTACTTCTGCAGGGAACGCATGCCCGGCAAGGTCTTCCGGCTGTCGCGGATGCGGCATTCGGTGCCCGAGACAGCGTCCACCCAGGCGGCGGTCGCGGTGGCGATGCCGGACAGGTGGGTCACCAGATTGAGCATGGTGCGCTCGGCGGTGAGCAGGCCGCGGGTCGGGGCGACCACGCTCAGCACGGTGTCACCGGGCGCGACCCGGGTGCCGTCGAGCACCCGGTCGGTGACCTCGTAGTTCGCCGCACCGATCACCTCGTCCAGAACCAGCAGTCCGACATCGATACCGGCGACGGTGCCCGACTGGCGCGAGGACATCGCCGCCTTCACCACGGCCTGTTCGGGAACCGTTGCGGCCGTGGTGATATCGGGCCCGTACCGCAGGTCCTCGTCCAGCGCGGTGCGGATCAGGGTGCGGATCTCCTCGCGATCGAGTCCGGGATCCAAGGTCATCGGTGTACTCCTGCATTCGTATCGTATGGCCGATCGATCCGCCCGGCGTCCAGCCGGTCGACGACCTGCCGGCCCGGCGTCCGCGCGCCCGGTGTCATGACGCCCTCGGCACCGGCGCGCCCCACTCGGTGTCGAGCTCGGCGCCGGCGGCGACCAGCTGCGGACGGCCGTCCGGGCCCAGGCGCACCGGAATGCAGCGTCGGAGGTCGTCGCGGGTATCGGGATGATCGGACCGGGTGTGGCAACCGCGGCTCTCGGTGCGAGCGCCCGCCGCGAGCAGCATGGCGCGGGCGGTGAGGGTCAGGGCGGCATCCTCGATATGCGTGACGACTCCGCTGACGTCGTGAGTCTCCACCGGGTCGCTGACGAGCTCCGGAAGATCCGCGGGCAGGGCGCGAATCCCGCCATCGCGCTCGTTCAGCAGATGCAGCAGCCGCAGCACGGCCCCGCGCAGGCCGTCACCGTCGCGCACCACTCCGGCGTTCTCGGTCATCAACTCCTGCAACAACTTCCGGTCGGCGTACGGAAGCTCCCAGTCACCGATGTCACCGACGCGCCCCGGTTCGCCGAGCCGCTCCGCGGCCGCAGCGCCGGCGCGCTCGCCCACGACCAGCCCCTCGAGCAGGCTGTTGGATGCCAGCCGATTGGCTCCGTGCAGGCCGGTGCGGGCGACCTCGCCCGCGGCGTAGAGGCCGGGCACGGTTGTGCGGCCGTGGGTGTCGGTGACGATCCCGCCGCACTGGTAGTGCGCGGCCGGTGCGACCGGAATCAGATCCGCGCTCGGATCGATTCCGGCCGCGAGGCACGAGGCCGTGATCGTCGGAAACCGTTGCGGGAAACCGCCGATCGCGCGGGCGTCGAGGAACACGTGATCGGTTCCCAGCGCACGCAACCGGGCCGCGATCGCCCGTGAGACCACATCACGAGGCGCGAGATCGCCGCGCGGATGCACGCCTTCGGTCACCGAATCCCCCAGGGAATCGACGAGTTTCGCACCCTCGCCGCGCACGGCCTCGCTGATCAGCGGTCGCCGTCCCAGACCGCCCCGGGTGAACAGGACGGTCGGATGGAACTGGACGAATTCCAGGTCCGCGACGGTGGCACCGGCCCGCAGGGCCAGCGCGATCCCATCGGCGGTAGCGCCGGGCGGATTGGTGCTGCAGGCGTACAACTGCCCGAGGCCACCGGTGGCCAGCAGTACCGCGGGCGCGTGCACGACACCGAACCCCTTGTCCGACACCGCGACAACGCCCTGAACCCCGCGCATACCGGTGACGATCCGCACCGCGGCCGCACCGAACAGCACGGGCAGACCCGCCGCATTCAACGCGCGCTGCACCTCCGCACCGGTGGCATCACCACCGGCGTGAATGATGCGCCGGGTGCTGTGCCCGCCCTCGCGGGTGCGCGACACCTCGCCGTCCCGGCCGAGATCGAAGACCGCGCCCAGATCGGTCAGCGCCGCCACGGCACCGCGGCCGCCCTCGACGATCGACCGCACCGCCTCGGGATCGCACAGGCCCACACCGGCCACGACCGTGTCCTCGACGTGGGATTCCACCGAATCCCCGTGCGGCGCGACGACGGCGATGCCGCCCTGCGCGTACTGGGTGGAGGTGTCCGAGGGCCCGCCCTTGCTCAGGGTGAGCACCCGCAGTCCGCACAGTGAGGCGGTGCGGGCCGCGGTCAGGCCCGCGACGCCGCCACCGATCACCACCAGATCCGCCTCGGCCTCCCACCGGATCACCGGGCCGCTCATCGGGGTTGTCCACTCTCGGGATCGGGGACACTCACTCCCCACCGCCCGGATTGCCGATGGCGATCATGCGCAACACCGAATCACGGCCCGCCGCAGCGGTTTCCGGGTCGACGTGCACTTCGTCACGATTCTCGACCAGGCAGCGCAGCAGCGCCGCCGGGGTGATCATCTTCATGTACTTGCACGAGGCGCGATCGTTCACGGCCTGGAAATCGACGCCGGGCGCGGCCTTGCGCAGCTGATGCAGCATGCCGATCTCGGTGGCGACCAGCACCTCGCGCGAGGTCGCGGCCTTCGCGGCATCGATCATGCCGCCGGTGGACAGGATGTGCACCCGATCGGCCGGGAAGGCGCCCTCGCCCGCGAGGTACAACGCCGATGTGGCACAACCGCATTCGGGATGCACGAACAGTTCCGCGTCCGGGTGGGTGCGGGCCTGTTCGGTCAGCTCGTCACCGTTGATGCCCGCGTGCACGTGGCATTCGCCCGCCCAGATGTGCATGTTCTCCCGGCCGGTCACGCGCTTGACGTGTGCGCCGAGGAACTGGTCGGGCAGGAACAGCACCTCGCGGTCCGGATCGATGGAGGCGACCACGTCGACGGCGTTCGACGAGGTGCAGCAGATATCGGTGAGCGCCTTCACCGCGGCGGTGGTGTTCACATACGAAACCACCAGCGCCCCAGGGTGTTCGGCCTTCCATTCGCGTAGTTCATCGGCCGAGATGGAATCGGCCAGTGAGCAGCCCGCACGCTGATCCGGGATCAGCACGGTCTTGTCCGGGCTCAGGATCTTCGCGGTCTCGGCCATGAAGTGCACGCCGCAGAACACGATCGTGTCCTCGGGCGCCTCGGCGGCAATGCGGGACAGCGCCAGCGAGTCACCGACGTGATCGGCGACGTCCTGGATCTCGGGCAGCTGGTAGTTGTGCGCCAGGATCGTCGCGTTGCGCTCGCGTGCGAGTCGCTTGATCTCCGCCGCCCACTCCGGGGTCGCCTCGACACCCGTGAATCCCGACGGGCCGTCCGCGACCCGCCCGGTCAACGTCATCGTCGCCATGGCATGGCTCCTCACTCTCGCGCCATCGGCGTTCGCGCCGATTTCGCATCCAACCGGTTTTCGACTTATAATCGAAAACGTGCCCCATAGTAGCACCATTCACGAATCGCTTACCGCGGTGTTCCAAGTTCGTCGCTTCCGCGACACCGTCACCGCAGGTCAGGCCAGCAACGAGCCGGTCGACCCCGATGCGCCCCGATCGGCATCCGGCTGGCACACCGAACTCGGGGTACTGCTGTGGCAACGGGCGATGGAACCGCAGACCGGCACCTGGTCACTGCCGGGCGGGCGGTTGCGCGACGACGAGGACCTGGATTTCTCGGCCCGCCGCCAGCTCGCGGAGAAGGTCGACGTGCGTGAGGTTTCCCATCTCGAGCAGGTCTGGGTGTTCAGCGACCCGAACCGGGTGCCGCCGCCGCGGCGCATCGCCTCGGCTTACCTCGGCCTGGTGCCGCTGACCGCCGACCCGCAGCTGCCGGACGATACCCGCTGGTATCCGGTCTCGGCCCTGCCCGCGATGTCCTTCGATCACGGCACCGTCGTGCGGCACGCCCGCACACGCCTGGCCGCCAAGCTGTCCTACACCAATATCGCCTTCGCCCTTGCCCCGGCACGTTTCACCATGTCCACCCTGCGCGAAATCTATTGCGCGGCACTGGGTTACGAAGTCGATACGACGAATCTGCAACGAGTCCTGAGCCGCCGCAAGGTGATCACCCCGACGGGCGCCACCTCCACCCCCGGCAAATCCGGCGGCCGCCCCGCCGCCCTGTACCGCTTCACCGACGACGGACTGCGCGTCACCGACGAGTTCGCCGCCCTGCGCCCGCCCACCTGAGCAAACCCGGTATCGATATATCCGCAACCGGTAAGCAATCGTTTGGCTATCGGTTGCGTTTCCACGATGCGAGCGGGGCCACGCACCCCGCCCGCCCTCCGGCGGCGCTCGCGCCCCTCCGGCCGCACCGGCATATCCGCTGTCCACGGTCCGGGTGAATGCGGGCATCCACCGCGCGGCGAGCGGCCGGTGACGTCAACTCCACCGCTGCGATCGCCGATCGTCCGAATGGGCGAATTGTCCTGTTGCGTGCCGCACGGTGCGCTTCCGCGGCCGGGTACCGTTGCCCACATGAACTCGCTGATGCAGCGGATCCTGGAGATCGCACCGGTATGGGTCTATCTGACCGTGGGTTTGCTGGTGTTCGCCGAGGACGCCATCTTCGTCGGTTTCGTCATTCCGGGCGAGACGGCGGCGGTGCTGGGCGGGGTCGCGGCCAGTCAGGGGCATGTGCAGCTGTGGGCGATGATCGTGCTGGTGATCGTGGCCGCCATCGTCGGAGACAGTGTGGGGTATGAGGTCGGCAAGCATTTCGGCACGCGACTGCTGGGGATGTCGATGCTGGATCGCTACCGGGGACGACTCGATCGCGCCCAGGACTTCCTGGCTCGCCGCGGCGGCTGGGCGGTGTTCCTGGGCCGGTTCACGGCGTTCTTCCGCGCGGTGATGCCCGCGCTGGTCGGCACCTCCCGGATGCCCTATGGCCGGTTCCTCGCCTACAACGCCACCGGCGGCATCGTCTGGGGCGCCACATTCGTGGTGCTCGGATATCTCGCGGGTCAGTCCTACGAGAAACTCGCCTCGACCGTGGGCCGCGGCATGACCATCGCGGTGGTGGCCATCGTGATCATCGGCCTGATCGTGTGGAAGGTGCGCGAGCGGCGCCACGCCAAGGTGATCGAGGCGGAGTACGAGACCACCCATGAGGGGTCCGCGCACGAACCGCATTGAGCGCGCCGGCCACCCGAGTCGGTCGAGTGCCGAATCGGTTGTCGCTCAGTTGTTTCCGTCGAGTTGATCGATGGTCGCGATCGACGGCGCGTGGGTGCGCCGCAGTTCGCGGGCGACGTCCTCGGCATCGCGTAGCACTCGAACGGCGTTGTGCCAGGTGAGTTTTCCCAGATCGGACGTCGACCAACCGCGTTCGAGCAGTTCGGCGATCAGGTTCGGATATCCGGATACATCGTCCAGACCCGCTGTGACGAAGGCGATTCCGTCGAAATCCCCGCCGAGGCCGACATGGTCGAGCCCGGCCGCCTCCCGCACATGATCGACGTGGTCGGCCACATCGGCCACCGTCGGCACCGGGCGCGGGTTCGCGGCCTCGAACGCCCGCTGACAGGCCATCGCGGCCGGGCCGGTATCGAGCGGGTGGAAACCGTTCGCACGCATATTCGCGTCCGCGTTCACGACCCATCGAGTCGCGGCGGGCAGGACGAACTGCGGAACGAAGGTCACCATCGCCACGCCGCCGTTGGCGGACAACGATTTCAGCACATCGTCGGGAATGTTGCGCGGGTGATCGCACAGCGCCCGCGCCGACGAATGGGAGAAGATCACCGGCGCTCGTGATATCGCGAGCGTGGCGCGCATGGTGTCGCCCGAGACGTGGGACAGGTCGACCAGCATGCCGAGCCGATTCATCTCGCGCACCACCTCCTGCCCGAATCGGGTGAGCCCGTGCGCCTTGGGCTCATCGGTGGCCGAATCCGCCCACGGCACATTGTCGTTGTGGGTCAACGTCAGGTACCGCACACCCAGCAGATACAGCGACCGCAAGGTAGCCAGCGAACAGTCGATGCTGTGCCCGCCCTCGGCGCCCATCAGGGAGGCGATCCTCCCCTGCGCCCGCGCGGCTTCCATATCCTCCGCGCCGAACGCCGCCCGCAACCGCTCCGGATACCGGGCGATCAACGCCCGAACGAAGTCGATCTGCTCGAGCGTCGCACTCACCGCCCGCTCCCCCGCCAGGCTCGACGGCACATACACCGACCAGAACTGGGCACCGACCCCACCGGCCCGCAGCCTGTTCAGATCGGTGTGCAGAACCCCGGACCGGTCCGCTGCCAGATCCAGCGCGTCCAGGTCGTAACGCACATGCGAGCGCATCGCCCACGGCAGGTCGTTGTGCCCGTCCACCACGGGCGCGTCCCGGAGCACCGCACGAGCACGATCGAGCAGATCATCGGCCATTCAACAGTTCTATACCTCCGCGTGCTCCGACCTGCCGATCCCACCCGGACACGCGGACGGACTCCGGCCGCGTCACCGATACCGGGATCTCCCCATCCGCTCCGCAGCGGTAGGCCGCCCGGAATGGGGTCGATCGCCTCGGCCGGTGCGGGGCGCCGACCTCTGCCCGGCCGACAGGCATCGGGACGATGCGCCGGCCCGCGCGCGTTCGGGAGCGATCGAAATAGTCTCCGCCGCCGAGCCACCCGGACACCTGTCGGTCAGCGCTCTGCATCCCGCTTGCGGTGCTTGGTCGTGCGACGGTAGGCGCGCTTGCTCGCAATCGGTTGCGCGGCACTGGATCTGCGCAGTTCGTGGCGGGCGCGCCAGGCGGTGAGGTCGGCGCGTTCGGCAGGGCGTTCGGTCGCCTGGTCCGCCGAGCGGGCGTGATCGCGAGTGTTGTTCATCACCGACCTCCTTTCCACTCGTTGTCGGCCTTCGTTTTCACGGTAACCGCCGACATGCGGGAGGGCCATCGAATTCCCTGCGGACAGGGTGCTCCGAGGCCGAAGGATCGCGACGAGATGTTCGGGCCACACGACACGGGCATCAGGATCGTCGAGTCGCGAACAGCGCAATGCCGGTCTGAATTACCCGGCAAGCATCGGCCAGCGGTTGTTCAGCGGTCGGCGCCCTCGAACGGACCGGTGCGATCCAGGGAGACGCTGCTGTTGGACACCGGCGTGCCATAGGGGCCGTAGGAGATGCCGGAGGTGTAGGCGCGGTCGTCGGCCGGCTCGGCCGGTCCGCCCACACCGAGATCTTCGGAGGTACTCAGGGCGGCCAGGAGCAGGATCACCAGGGCCGCGAACAACGGCTGAACCATGACGACCGTCCACGCGCCCGCGGAGAGGTCGGAGTGGATCCAGTGAGCGATGAGGGTGCGCCAGCCGTCGACCGCGGGCGGCATCGCGACGATGGTGTGCAGGGGCGGGTTCGACGAGTGCGGATGCATCCACCGTGCCACCAGTTCACCGGACCAGGACATCAGCTCCGCGCCGGCCAGTGAACCGAACAGCAAGGCGCACTGCGCGATCGGACCGCGCACCCGGCGCAACCGCCACACCGCCGCGGCGGTCAGCACCCCGGCCACCATGGCGATGCAAACGAACAGGGCGATCGCGTCGAAGCGGTGACCGCTCTCCCCCGTCAGCGCCGCACCGCGTCCGGGCTGTACCACGAGAACCCGTTCGGTCGGGGCCAGCGCCGCCCACACCGCGCCGCCGAGCGCGCTGACCAGCAGCACCGCGAGCACGACCCAGAGCGCGGCGCGCACCTCGCGCCGTCGCGAGGTGGACGGTTCGGCGGCACCCTGCTGGACCATCAGCGATGGTCCAGGGATTTCGAATCGAGCACACCGTGCCGGGAACACTTGGCCCACCAGCCCTCGGGATGGACCTGCACGATCATCCGGCGTCCGCACTGCTCACAGAATCGCGGCGGCTCGAGGCCCAGCGCGGCGGCCGCGGGCACCGGATCGTCCACGCCCGTGACGATTCGCTTACCCGTGAACGGGTTGTAGCGCTCTTCCATATCGACGACCACTTCTGCGAAACCCCTCGATGAAGTGCAGCGGCAGGGCTGCTCGACAATACCTTCACCGTACCGGCGGACGACGCCCGGCTCGGCCATTGCGATCAGAGGGTTTCGTTGAGCGCCTTGATCGGCATCTTCAGCTCGCCCAGCAGGTCGAGGTCCGCCTCGGCGGGGCGGCCCAGCGTGGTCAGGTAATTACCGACGATGACGGCGTTGATACCACCGAGGATGCCCTGTTTGGCCCCCAGATCACCGAGGGTGATCTCACGGCCGCCCGCGAAGCGCAGGATGGTGCGCGGCAGAGCGAGCCGGAAGGCGGCCACGGCCTTGAGCGCCTCGGCCGCGGGCAGCACCTCGAGATCCCCGAACGGGGTGCCCGGACGCGGGTTCAGGAAGTTCAGCGGCACCTCGTCGGGCTCCAATTCGGCCAACTGCGCGGCGAATTCGGCACGCTGCTCGATGGTCTCCCCCATACCGAGGATGCCGCCGCAGCACACCTCCATACCGGCCTCGCGCACCATGCGCAGGGTGCCCCAGCGCTCTTCCCAGGTGTGCGTGGTGACCACGTTCGGGAAGTGCGACTTGGAGGTCTCCAGGTTGTGGTTGTAGCGGTGCACGCCCATCGCGGCCAGCTGATCGACCTGCTCCTGGTTCAGCATGCCCAGCGAGCAGGCGACCTGGATGTCGACCTCGTTGCGGATGGCCTCCACGCCGGCGGCGACCTGCGCCATCAGGCGCTCGTCCGGGCCGCGCACTGCCGCGACGATGCAGAATTCGGTCGCACCGGTCTTGGCGGTCTGCTTGGCGGCCTCCACCAGCGAGGGGATGTCCAGCCAGGCCGCGCGCACCGGTGACTGGAACAGACCCGACTGCGAGCAGAAGTGGCAGTCCTCGGGGCATCCGCCGGTCTTGAGCGAGATGATGCCCTCGACCTCGACCTCCGGACCGCACCAGCGCATCCGCACCTCGTGCGCAAGGCCGAGCAATTCCTCGAGCCGATCGTCCCCGAGCCGCAGCACCTGAACGGTCTGCTCCTGTGTGAGCCCGACGCCGCGCTCGAGCACCTGCTCGCGAGCGGTCGCCAGAATGTCGGCTTCGGTCCTGACGGGCGCCTGGGCCGACCGGGGCGGTGAGGCGGGGGTATGCGTTGGCACTGCACGATTCCCTTCGTCCGGCCGGGGCGGCCGCGCAACGTGAACGGTGTACTTGAACGGTGTTCAGGCTAAGGTAACCCCAGACCGGAAGTCAAAGCCGGGACAAATGAAGGTCGTCAGAAAGGGCCAGCCGTGCAGCTGCACCGCACCGACGTCGTCGACGGAGCCGTCGCCATTCTCGACCAGTACGGATTAGCCGATCTGACGATGCGTCGGCTGGCGACCTCCCTGCACGTCCAGCCCGGGGCGTTGTACTGGCACTTCCCCAACAAACAGGCGCTGCTCGGCGCGGTGGCCGACCGGATTCTCGCGCCGATGGAGGACACCGTCGACGCGGACGACTGGTCCGGACAGGTCACCGAACTCGCCCATCGGCTGCGTTCGTGCCTGCTGGCCTATCGCGACGGGGCGGAGGTCGTCTCGGCCACCTACGCCTCGCGCCTGACCACCAGCAAGGGCCGGGAACGGTTGGCCGGGGCGCTGATTCGCGGCGGGATGACCCGCGAGGAGGCCGATCGGGCCGCCTACACGCTGCTGTACTACGTCCTGGGCGGGACGGTGGACGAGCAGTCGCGCATGCAGATGGATTCCGCGGGCGCGTTGGACGAGCAGGCCTCGCCGGTGCACGAATCCCTCACCGGCAGCGAAATCCCCAGCGCCACCGATCGTTTCGAATTCGGCCTGCAACTGTTCCTCGGCGGCGTACGGCATCTGCTGGGCAGCCGGGTGCGCTGAACACTCGACGGCCGACGATCGAGCCGACACTATCGTGCGGATCAGGCGCCACCGATGATCAGATCGCGAGATAACGCTCGGACCAGGCGGGCACGAACCAACCCGGCGCAGCCTCGGCGAAACGCTCCGGAGCCCAACGCCCAGCACCCTCCGGAATACTGCCGACCAGGTCCACACCGGTGACCGCGGGCAGATCGGCGCGATTGCACTGCGAGGCCAGATCCGGTGCCACAGGCCAGGAACCGACGACGAGCCCCGCGCAGTGCACCCCGGCGGCGGCCAGCGCGCGGGTGGTGAGCTCACTGTGGTTCAGGGTGCCCAGGCCGGCGGCCGCGACCACCAGCACCGGCGCGTTCATCTTCTGCGCCAGGTCCAGCAGCGTGAAATCGCCCATCCGGACCAGCAATCCGCCGGCGCCCTCCACCAGGGTGAGATCGGCGTCCGCGAGCGATTCCACGCCCGCGGCCGTCTCGGCCAGGGTCAGCAGCGGGCTGCCGCAGCGGCGGGCGGCGGTGTCGGGGGCGAGCGGGTCCGGGTAGCGGGCCAATTCCAGTGTGCGCGTGACACCGGCGAGCCGAGCGATCTCCGCGAGATCGCCGGGCTCGTCCGGCCGTACGCCGGTCTGGGCCGGTTTGCAGACCGCGACCGAACGCCCGGCCGTGCGCGCCGCGGCCGCCAGCGCCGCGGTGACGACCGTCTTGCCCACGTCGGTCGACGTGCCGGTCACGATCAGAACACTCACGAAATCCTCACTCCCACAACAGGAAACAATTTCACGACGCGGACGCGCCGGCGGGCAGGACCGCCGGGCGCGGATCGGCCGACCCGGCTCGCGCCTGCGTCAGAACCTCACCCAGAACCGTTGCGATGATGTCCATCTCGGCGTCGGTGAGGTCGGCTCGCGCGGTCAGCCGCAGCCGCGAGGTGCCCTCGGGCACCGACGGCGGCCGGAAGCATCCGACGTTCAGTCCCCGCGCCCGGCATTCACCGGCGGCATCGTAGGCGACCTGCGCCTTGCCCAGCACCACCGACACCACCGCCGAATCCGGCTGTGACACACCGGCGATGCGGGCGATCTGCGCCGCGCGGGTGAGCACCCGCCCACCCATGTCCGGATCGCGGCGCAGCAGTCCCAGCGCCGCGCGGGCCGCACCGACGGCCGCCGGAGCCAGGCCGGTGTCGAAGATGAACGTGCGCGCGGAATCGATCAGATGCGCCCGAACGCGCTCACTGGACAACACCGCGCCACCTTGGGCGGCAAGGGCTTTGGACAGTGTCGCGGTGACGATCAGATCGGGCAGTCCGGCCAGGCCCACCTCGTGCACCAGCCCGCGCCCGCCCTCGCCGCGCACGCCGATACCGTGTGCCTCGTCGACGATCAACACCGCGCCGTTGGCGTTGACCACCCGGTGCAGATCGGTCAGCGGCGCGAGATCGCCGTCGGCACTGAACACCGAATCGGTGAGCACCAGCGCCCGCTCCTCGCTGCGCCCGGCCAGTAGCCGGTCCACAGCCTCGACGTCGCAGTGCGGGGCGATTTCGACCCGGGCCCGCGACAATCGGCAGGCATCGACCAGCGATGCGTGACTGCCCGCGTCGGACACCACCAGCGATCCGCGCCCGGCCAGTGCCGTGACCACGCCGAGGTTGGCGGCGTATCCGGTGGCGAACACCAATCCCGCTTCCGCGCCGACGAATTCGGCCAGTTCGGCCTCGAAGTGCTCGTGCGCGGCCGTCGTCCCGGTCACCAGGCGCGACCCGGTCGATCCGGCCCCCCAGGTGCGCACGGCATCGACCGCGGCGGCGATCACCTCGGGATGCCGGGACAGGCCCAGATAGTCGTTGGATGCCAGATCGATCGCCGTGGATCGCGGCTGCCGCGCCCGCAGCTCCCGCCGCAGTCCGGCGCTCACTCGTGCGGCGGCCCGCTCGTCCAACCAGCTCAACGGATCAATGGTCACAGGAGGGAAGCATACTTGAACGCCGTTCAGGAGCAATACCCGACTCAACTCGCGGCCGCGGCGACCACTGCGGCGGTGATCCGGGCGATATCGTCCGGGCTGCTGATGAACGGGGGCATCGTGTAGACGAGGTTACGGAACGGCCGCAGCCAGACCCCGGCGTCCACCGCGGCGTGGGTGGCCTTGCGCATATCGACCGGATGATCGAGTTCGACGACACCGATCGCGCCCTGCACCCGCACCTCCACCACGCCCGGGACCTCCTGTGCCGCAGCCAAACCGGCGGTGAGCCGGGCCTCGATCCCGGCGACCTCGCCGTACCAGTCGCGGGAGAGCAGCAGTTCGATCGAAGCGACCGCGACCGCGCAGGCCAGCGGATTGCCCATGAAGGTCGGCCCGTGCATGAGCCCGCCGTGCCCGGCGCTGATCGTCTCGGCGATCCGCGAAGTGCACAGGGCCGCGGCCAGGGTGAGGTATCCGCCCGTGAGGGCCTTGCCCACGCACATCACATCGGGCCGCACGCCGACCCGGTCCGCCGCGAAAAACGTTCCGGTGCGGCCGAATCCGGTGGCGATCTCGTCGAATACCAGCAGGACGCCGTATTCGTCGCAGAGGCGGCGCAGATCTTTCAGATAGTCCGGATGATGGAAGCGCATACCGCCCGCCCCCTGCACGATCGGCTCCACGATCACCGCCGCGGTCTCCCCGGCATGCGCGGCCAGCAGACGTTCCAGTTCGCGGACGTACTCCGGCTCGTACTCCTTCGGCGGCACGGGAGCGAAGATCTGCTCGGCGAGCACGTCGGTCCACAGCGAATGCATGCCGCCCTCGGGATCGCACACACTCATCGGAGTGAAGGTGTCGCCGTGATAACCGCCGCGCCAGGTGAACAGCCGACGCTTGTCCGGCTTGCCCAGCGCCCGCCAGTACTGCAGGCACATCTTGGCCGCCACCTCGACCGACACCGATCCCGAATCGCACAGGAACACCTTGTCCAGTCCGTCCGGGGTGTGTTCGACCAGCAGCTGACACAGCCGCGCCGCTGGTTCGTGGGTCAGGCCGCCGAACATGACGTGACTCATTCGCTGCGCCTGCTCGGTCAGCGCCGCGTCCAGCACTGGATGCCGGTAACCGTGCACCGCCGCCCACCAGGAGCTCATCCCGTCGACCAGTTCGCGACCGTCGGCCAGGGTGAGCCGGGTTCCGGCAGCGGAGGCGACGACCAGCGGATCGGTCGCAGCCGGAAAGCCGCCGTAGGGATGCCATACGTGGGCGGCATCCAGCGCGGCGATCTCGTCGGGGGTCAATGCCACGGCAATCCTTCGCGAGGGCGTCCTTGAACGTCGTTCAAGTTACCATCGGCGACCTGCCCGCTCACATCCGCTCGTGAAAATCGTCCACATCGAGAGGCCCGTCGAGCTATCTTTTGACGCAGTCAAAGAATATTCTGACCATGTCAAAGACAAGCGAACCGGAAGCGGAGGCTCATGAACACCGCCCTCACGAGTGCCGACGTCGACACCGAGCACATCCACGCCGTCCGCGAATTCAATCGCCGCTACACGCGATTGATCGGCGTCCTGCACGAACACCTCGTCGACACCGACTACTCACTGACCGAGGCGCGCATCCTGTTCGAACTGGCCCACACCGACACCGCGGACGTGGTCGAACTGCGCCGGGGCCTGGACCTGGACCCCGGCTATCTCAGCCGCATCCTGGCCCGCTTCGAGCAGGACGGGCTCGTCGAGCGGCGCCGTAGCGATCAGGACGCCCGGCGCCAGCAGGTGCGGCTGACCGACCGGGGCCGCACCGTCTTCGCCGACCTGGACGAGCGCTCCAGCCGCGGCATCGCCGACCTGCTCGCGGACCGTCCCGCGGCCGACCACACCCGCCTGGTCGAGGCCATGCACACCATCGAGACCATCCTCGACGGCCGCGACGCACCGGTGCGCATCCGCGATCCGCGTCCCGGGGACTTCGGCTGGGTGATCGCGCGCAACGCCGCCCTCTACGCCGCCGAATACGGCTGGGACGGCAGTTACGAAACCCTCGTCGCGCGGATCGTGACCGGCTTCCTGGAATCGCACGATCCGCACACCGAGCGCGCCTGGATCGCCGAAGCCGGCGGCGAGCGACTCGGCGCGGTGTTCTGCATGCGCGAGGACGACAGCACCGCACGCCTGCGGTTGCTCCTGGTGGAACCGTCCGCACGCGGCCGGGGCGTGGGCACCGCGCTGGTCGGGCAATGCCTGGAATTCGCCACCGCCGCCGGATACCGCGACATGGTGTTGTGGACCAACGACGTGCTGACCTCGGCCCGGCACGTCTACCAGCGGGCCGGATTCGAACTGGTCGAGTCCGAACCGCACCACAGTTTCGGCAAGGATCTGATCGGGCAGACCTGGCGGCGGGCACTGCGCTGAGCCCCGTCCGGCGCGACCGCCAGGTGCGCCGTAGGCCACATCTCGACGCCCACCCGCGCCGGGTCCACAGGAACGCCCGTTACTGTCGGAGGCATGGTTCCACCCGACGCACTCGGTGAAGTCGCGCCGCTCGGCATCTGGCCGGGCACCGCCTACCCGTTGGGCGCCACCTACGACGGAGCCGGTACCAACTTCTCCCTCTTCTCCGAGGTCGCCGAGCGGGTGGAATTGTGCCTGATCGGGCGGGACGGGACGGAGATCCGCATTCCGCTCGAAGAGGTCGACGGCTACGTGTGGCACGCGTACGTGCCCGCGGTCGGCCCCGGACAGCGGTACGGCTTCCGGGTACACGGCCCGTTCGAACCCGAGCGCGGACTGCGCTGCGATCCGAGCAAACTGTTGCTCGATCCGTACGGCAAGGCGTTCACCGGCGAGTTCGGCAACGATCCGTCGCTGTACACCGTGGGCCGGGATTCGCTGGGGCACACCATGACCGGCGTCGTGATCAACCCGTACTTCGACTGGGCCGACGACCGCGCGCCACGGCGGCCCTATCATGAGACGGTCATCTACGAGGCGCACGTCAAGGGTATGACGATGACGCATCCGCAGGTGCCGCCCGAGCTACGCGGAACCTACGCCGGGATGGCACATCCCGCGATCATCGAACATCTCATCGGACTGGGCGTGACCGCGGTCGAGCTGATGCCGGTGCACCAATTCGTGCACGACCGGCTGCTGCTGGACAAAGGGCTGCGAAATTACTGGGGGTACAACAGTTTCGGCTATCTGGCCCCGCATCACGAATACGCCGCCGATCCGCGCGCCGGCGCCGCGGTCACCGAATTCAAGGCCATGGTGCGCGCCCTGCACGCCGGGGGAATCGAGGTGATTCTCGATGTGGTCTACAACCACACCGGCGAGGGCAATCACCTGGGGCCGACGCTGTGTCTGCGCGGTATCGACAACGCGGCGTACTACCGTCTGGCACAGGATGATCCGCAGCACTACGTCGACTACACCGGCACCGGCAACAGCCTCAACGTCCGGCATCCGCACACCCTGCAGTTGATCATGGATTCGCTGCGCTACTGGGTGCTGGAGATGCACGTCGACGGATTCCGCTTCGATCTGGCGGCCACCCTGGCCCGCGAACTGCACGACGTGGACCGGCTGTCCACCTTCTTCGATCTCGTCCAGCAGGATCCGGTGGTCAGTCAGGTCAAATTGATCGCCGAACCCTGGGACGTCGGCGAGGGCGGCTATCAGGTCGGCAACTTCCCGAGCCTGTGGACCGAGTGGAACGGCAAATACCGTGACACCGTGCGCGATTACTGGCGCGGCGAACCGGCGACACTGGGCGAGTTCGCCTCTCGGCTGACCGGCTCGTCGGATTTGTACGAGGCCACCGGGCGCCGCCCCGGCGCCAGTATCAACTTCGTCACCGCGCACGACGGGTTCACGCTGCAAGATCTGGTGTCGTACAACGACAAACACAACCAGGACAACGGCGAGGACAATCACGACGGCGAGAGCCACAACCGATCCTGGAACTGCGGCGTCGAGGGCCCGACCGACGATCCGCAGGTTTTGGCTCTGCGAGATCGCCAGACGCGCAATATGATCGCCACCCTCGCACTCTCCCAGGGCACCCCGATGCTGCTGCACGGTGACGAGATGGGCCGCACCCAGCACGGCAACAACAATGCCTACTGCCAGGACTCGTCGCTGTCCTGGGTGGATTGGTCTCTGGCACAGAAAAACTCGGACCTGCTGCAGTTCACCCGCGCCGCCCTGGCGCTGCGAGCCGAACACCCGGTGTTCCGCCGCCGCCGTTTCTTCGACGGCCGCCCCGGCGCCGACGACGACCGCGACGGTCGCCTCGACGCACCCGATATCGCCTGGCTGACCCCATCCGGCGCCGAGATGACCGCCGCGGACTGGGATTCCGGATTCGGCCGCTCCCTGGCGGTTTTCCTGAACGGCTCACGGATCAACGAGCCGGGCCCGCGCGGTGAGCGCATCCGGGACGACTCGTTCCTGCTGTGCTTCAACGCCCACGACGCGCCCATCGAGTTCACCTTGCCGGGACCGGATTTCGGCACCCGGTGGTCCGTGGCCCTGGATTGTTCGACCCCCACCGGACACGCACCGATCGACTACGACACGCCGGCCATGGTCGAGGTGCCGGACCGTTGTCTGCTGGTATTGCACCGGACGGACCGGCCCGATGCACCGGAACCGGTGTGGGCGAGGATGTAGGGCCGCAGGCACGCCATGATGAAATCAAGACAGAGATGACAGAATTCGCTTCCACCGAGTCACACACCACACCGGTGCTCCGGCAGACGAACGTCCGCAGCACCTATCGGTTGCAGCTGCGACCGGACGCGCTGACCTTCGCCGATGCCCGCGCGATCGCGGAATATCTGCAGCAACTGGGCATCTCGCATCTGTATCTGTCCCCCGTCATGAGTGCGATGCGCGGCTCCACGCACGGCTACGACGTCACCGATCCGACGACGGTGTCCGCCGCGCTGGGCGGCCCGGCCGGGCTCAAGGCGCTCTCGGACGAGTTACGCAGTCGCGGAATGGGATTGATCATCGATCTGGTGCCGAACCACGTCGGGGTGAGCGATCCGCGACAGAACCCGTGGTGGTGGGATGTGTTGTGCCACGGCCGCAAATCCCAGTTCGCGCACTTCTTCGACATCGACTGGAGTTCGAGCAACGGCGCGGGCGGTCGCCTGGCGCTGCCGGTGCTGCAGAACGAGAACGATCCGGCCGCGCTGACCGTCGATCGCAGCGGTCCGGAACCGATGCTGGCACTGCACGATCTACGTTTCCCCATCGCCCCCGGTACCGACGGGGAGAACGCGCTGCGAATCCACGACAAACAGCATTATCGGCTGGTCAGCTGGAAGGCCGGGATCTGTACCTACCGCCGATTCTTCTCGGTGTCGAGCCTGGCGGCGATCCGGCAGGAGGATCCGGCGGTCTTCGAGATCACCCACCGCGAACTGTCCGCCTGGTGTGAGCACGATCTGATCGACGGTGTGCGCGTGGATCATCCGGACGGGCTGGCCCATCCCGCCGCCTATCTGGCCCGCTTGCGCCGGCTGATCGGTCCGCGCCGGCTGCTGGTGGTGGAGAAGGTGCTGTCCAATCGCGAACCGCTGGACGCGATGCTGCCCATCGACGGCACCACCGGTTACGACGCGCTCGCGGATCTGGGCGGAGTGCTCATCGATCCGGACGGCGAGAAGGCCCTGACCGAACTGTCGCGCAAGTACTGCGGGCACGGCAGCAACGGCGCGTGGATCGGCAACAACGAACATCGCATCAAACGCGCTGTGGCCGAGACGATGCTGGTTCCCGAGATCCGCAGGCTCGTCGCCGCGATCAAGCGGGATGCGGGGGTCAGCGGCATCGACACCGTGCCGATCAGCGATATGGCGCTGACCAACGCCACCATCGAGGTGCTCTCGTTCATGCCGGTGTACCGCACCGACTACGCGCCGCTGGCGGGCATGATCACCGCGGTGGTGCAGAAGGTGTGCAAGCGCAACAGTGAACTGACCGCGCCGCTGTCGGTGCTGGTCACCGCGCTGGCCGCGAACGGAGAGGCGGCCGTGCGACTGTATCAGGTGTGCGGGGCGGTGACCGCCAAGGCCGTCGAGGACACCATGTACTACCAGGGCGCGCGACTGGTCTCACTGCAGGAGGTGGGCGGTAATCCGGCCCGCTTCGGCCGGTCGGTGCTGGAATTCCATCTCGCCAATTCCGAACGCGCCCAACGCTGGCCCGCCACGATGACGACGCTCAGCACCCACGACACCAAACGCGGCGAGGACGTGCGCGCCCGGATCGGGGTGCTGTCCCAGGCCGCGGAGCTATGGTCCGAATCGGTGCCCCGCTGGTTCGAGAACACCCCGCCGCCGGACGAGGCGACGGCATTGTTCCTGTTGCAGAACATGTTCGGGATGTGGCCGAACGACGGGCGGCCCGCCGCGACGGTCGCCGGCCTGCGCGAGCGGCTCCACCTGTTCGCGGAGAAGGCCGCTCGTGAGGCGGGCACGAAAACCTCCTGGGAGGAACCGGATCTGGAGTTCGAGTCCGCGCTGCACCAGTGGATCGACGCGGTGATCGACGGCCAGGTCGGCGGCGGACTGTCCGAGACGGTGATCAAGCTCGCGCCACACGCATGGTCGGATGCGCTGTCGCAGAAGCTGCTTCAGCTCTGCGGCCCCGGCATCCCCGATATCTACCAGGGCTGCGAAATCTGGGAGGATTCGCTCGTCGATCCGGACAACCGCCGCCCGGTCGATTTCGGCCACCGCCTGTCGATGCTGCAATCGCTCACCGGCACACCGGAACTGGATTCCAGCGGCGCTGCCAAGATGTGGATCGTGGCCTACGCGCTGTGGCTGCGGCGCGAACGTCCCGAATGTTTCGTCGGCGGCGCGTACACGCCGCTGTTCGCCGCGGGCGACCGCGCCGGACATCTGATCGCCTATGCCCGCGGCCGGGTCGACGAACCGCCACAGGTGATCGTGGCCGCCACCCGCCACAGCCTCCGGTTGAGCGAAACCGGTTGGGGCGATGCGGCATTGGATCTGCCGCAGGGCACCTGGACCGATCGCCTCACCGGGCACACCTTCACCACCCGCGTCCGCCTGGAGAAGCTGTTCACCAGGCTCCCGGTCGCACTGCTGGTGCGGTAGAGAGCGCGGCGAAGCTCAGGCCGGGATTCCCTCCTGCGCCTCGGAATCGGCCGGGTGCGCCGGATGCGCGGTCTGCTCGACGGGGACGTTGTCGCCGCACTCCTGTGACCAGCGGCGCAGGTTCGGCGGGTCGTAGTCGCCATGCGGTTTCGCGCAGGAGGCCAGGAACACTCGCTTGTCCTCGGGTGCGCACAGCCGCCGCCAGGCGTCCCGGTAGAACCTCGGGTTACCCGGGCGCAGCAGCGTCCCGATCAGGTTCGTGAATCGGTAGGCCCAGGTCAGCGAATTGCTCGGATGTACAGGGCCGGAGGCGGATTCGCCGTGTTCGAGGATCTTGGCCAGCAGGTCGTCGTCGAATTCCAGACCCTGTTCCCGCGCCTCGCGCACCATCCAGCGCAGCGTCCGATCGGAGAGCCTGCTGTCGGGCATACCGCCGCCGATATCGGTGTGACAGCCCTCGAACCACACCTGTTTGACGCGATCGGGCCGCTGCTGGACGACCCCTTCCTCGTCGGTGACCTCCCACAGGCAGGGCTGGTAGATGCGCCGGCGCTCGTCGACGGCCAGCGCCTGACGCGCGGTGTGCACGCCCGGCGACAGCCGCAGATCGTGGAATCGGTAACGCCACGAGGTGATCCCGGGAACGCCCATCGCACCGACCGTGTCGAAGACGCCCACGAATTTGATCGGCACCGGATACTGACAGTGCCGGGCGCGGAATTCGACCCACTCGTCCGGATCGGGGTCGTCCGGATCGTCCTTGCGCTGCCGGAAGATCCGCATCGCCTCGGGATACCGGCCTTCGATCATCGCCTCGGCGGTCAGCAGACCGATCCGGGCGATCAGACCGGTGAGACTGCGGGCTGTGTAGGCGCCGCGACTGAAACCGAAGACGAAGATCTCGTCGCCGGGCTCCCAGTTCAGCGCCAGCTGCCAGTACATGGTGGACAGCCCGGCATCAAGGCCGAGCCCGAAGGCGCCGCCGAGGTATTTGTCGAGCAGGTATCCGCGCGAGCCGGGCCCGTCGGTGTAGAACACCCGCTGCCCGACCGAACCCCCGGCTGCCGCCGTGGTGTCCAGCCGGACCGATTCCGCGATCTTGACGACATTGGACACCGACGGATTGCTCGCCGTTCCCCAGGTGCCGTCACAGCACACAATCAGACGTTTCATAAGTGGATCCTCCCGCCCCACGCATAACCCTTGCGCGCGTAGCCGACTACCCGAATCGTCTTCGGGCGTCTCGCGCACAGCCTCATCATTCCCCCAAATCACCTCCGCCACACCCGGGTTTCGGGTGTTGGGCATCCGCACAGCGATCGGGTCGACACGATCGGACCGCTATCACATGCGCTTTCGCACCGACCTCGGCCCACCTCCCGGATTCCTGTCGTACCCGGGGCATAATCTCTAGCCGTGTCAGCCTCGGGATTCGTTCACCTCCACAACCACACCGAGTACTCGATGCTCGACGGCGCGGCGAAGATAACGCCGCTGTTCAAGGAGGCCGAGCGGCTCGGCATGACCGCCGTCGGCATGACCGACCACGGCAATATGTTCGGCGCCTCGGAGTTCTACAACTCGGCCAAGAAGCAGGGCATCAAGCCGATCATCGGCATCGAGGCGTACATCGCGCCCGAGTCGCGGTTCAACACCAAACGTGTCCAGTGGGGTGATCCGAGCCAGAAGGGCGACGACGTCTCGGGTTCGGGTGCGTACACCCACATGACGATGGTCGCGGAGAACGCGACGGGTTTGCGCAACCTGTTCAAGCTGTCCTCGCTGGCCTCGATCGAGGGCCAGCTCGGCAAGTGGTCCCGGATGGACGCCGAGATCATCGCCGAGCACGCCGAGGGCATCATCGCCACCACCGGCTGCCCCTCGGGCGAGGTGCAGACCCGGTTGCGCCTCGGTCATGAGCGCGAGGCGCTCGAGGCCGCGGCCAAGTGGCAGGAGATCTTCGGCAAGGACAACTTCTTCCTCGAGGTGATGGACCACGGCCTGTCCATCGAGACGCGGGTGCGCCAGGGTCTGCTGGAGGTCGGCAAGAAGCTCGGCATCCCCGCGCTGGCCACCAACGACTGCCACTACGTGCACGAGTCCGACTCCACGAACCACGAAGCGCTGCTGTGCATTCAGACCGGCAAGACGCTCTCGGACCCGACCCGCTTCAAATTCGACGGCAGCGGCTACTACCTCAAATCCGCCGACGAGATGCGCGCCATCTGGGATGCCGAGGTGCCCGGGGCGTGCGACAACACGGTCCTGATCGGCGAGCGGGTGCAGCCCTACGAGGACGTGTGGACCCATCGGGACCGGATGCCGATCTTCCCCGTGCCCGAAGGGCACACCCAGGCCAGCTGGCTGCGCGAGGAGGTGCGCCGCGGCCTGGACCGCCGGTTCCCCGATGGTCCGCCGCAGAAATACATCGACCAGGTCGAGTACGAGATCGGCGTCATCCTGGAGATGGGCTTCCCGGCCTACTTCCTCGTCGTCGGTGACCTGATCAACCATGCCCGCGAGGTCGGCATCCGGGTCGGGCCGGGCCGTGGTTCGGCGGCCGGTTCGCTGGTCGCCTACGCGCTGGGCATCACCAATATCGACCCGCTGCCGCACGGTCTGTTGTTCGAGCGGTTCCTGAACCCCGAGCGCGTGTCGATGCCGGATATCGATATCGACTTCGACGATCGCCGTCGCGGTGAGATGGTGCGCTACGCCTCGGAGAAGTGGGGCAGCGATCGGGTCGCCCAGGTCATCACCTTCGGCACCATCAAAACCAAGGCCGCACTGAAGGATTCGGCCCGAGTCCTGCACGGTCAGCCCGGTTTCGCCATCGCCGACCAGATCACCAAGGCGCTGCCGCCGCCGATCATGGCCAAGGACATCTCGGTCTCGGGAATCACCGATCCCGAACACGAGCGGTACAAGGAGGCTGCCGAGGTCCGCACCCTGATCGAGACCAATCCGGAGATCGCCAAGATCTACGAGACGGCCAAGGGGCTCGAGGGCCTGATCCGCAATGCGGGCGTACACGCCTGCGCGGTCATCATGTCCAGCGAGCCGCTCACCGACGCGATCCCGGTGTGGAAGCGCGCGCAGGACGGCGCGATCATCACCGGCTGGGACTATCCGTCGTGTGAGGCCATCGGCCTGTTGAAGATGGATTTCCTGGGCCTGCGCAACCTGACGGTGATCGGCGACGCGCTGGACAACATCAAGGCCAACCGCGGCATCGACCTGGATATGGACACGCTGCCGCTGGACGATCCGGCCACCTTCGAATTGCTTTCGCGCGGTGACACTCTCGGCGTGTTCCAGCTCGATGGTGGACCCATGCGAGATCTGCTGCGCCGCATGCAGCCCAACGCGTTCGAGGACATCGTGGCGGTCGGCGCGCTGTACCGCCCCGGCCCGATGGGCATGAACGCGCACAACGACTACGCCGACCGCAAGAACAACCGGCAAGAGGTCAAACCGATCCATCCGGAGCTCGAGGAGCCGCTGAAGGACATCCTCGGCGAGACGTTCGGCCTGATCGTCTACCAAGAGCAGATCATGCACGTCGCGCAGAAGGTGGCCGGATACTCGCTCGGCCGAGCGGACATTCTGCGCCGCGCGATGGGTAAGAAGAAGGCCGAGGTCCTCGAGGCCGAGTTCGAGGGCTTCGAGAAGGGCATGCTGGAGAACGGATTCTCCAAGGCCTCGATCAAGGCGCTGTGGGACACCATCCTTCCGTTCGCCGGATACGCGTTCAACAAATCGCACGCCGCCGCCTACGGCCTGGTCTCCTACTGGACCGCCTACCTGAAGGCGAACTATCCGGCCGAATACATGGCCGCGTTGCTCACCAGCGTCGGCGACGACAAGGACAAGGCCGCGGTCTATCTGTCCGACTGCCGCCGCCTGGGGATCACCGTGCTGCCGCCGGATGTGAACGAGTCCGAGCACAACTTCGCCTCGGTCGGCGCGGATATCCGTTTCGGGCTGGGTGCGGTGCGCAACGTCGGCGCGAACGTGGTGTCCTCGATCATCGCAGCCCGCAAGGAGAAGTCGAAGTACACCGATTTCTCCGACTATCTCAACAAGATCGACACCGTCGCCTGCACCAAGAAAGTCACCGAATCCCTCATCAAGGCAGGGGCTTTCGACTCGCTCGGCCATCCCCGCAAGGGTCTGCTGCTGGTGCACTCCGATGCCATCGACGCGGTGATGTCCACCAAGAAGGCCGAGGCGATCGGCCAGTTCGACCTGTTCGGCGGGCTGGACGACAGCGACGAATCGATGGCCTCGGTCTTCGATGTAAAGGTTCCCGACGAGGAGTGGGAGTCCAAGCACAAGCTCGCGCTGGAGCGGGAGATGCTGGGCCTGTACGTGTCCGGGCATCCGCTCAACGGGGTCGAGCATGTGCTTGCGGCACAGGCGGATACCCCCATTCCGTCGATTCTGCAGGGTGATGTGAAGGACGGCGCCCAGGTCACCATCGGCGGCATCCTGGCCTCGGTGAACCGCCGTGTCAACAAGAACGGCCTGCCCTGGGCCTCGGCCCAGCTCGAGGATCTCACCGGTGGGATCGAGGTGCTGTTCTTCCCGCAGTCCTATTCGGTGTACGGCATGGACGTCGTCGACGATGCGGTCGTGCTGGTCAAGGCCCGCGTCTCGCTCCGCGACGACCGCATTTCGCTGATCGCCAACGATCTCGTGGTGCCGGACCTGTCCGCGATCGGCGTGGAGAAACCACTCGCCGTCACCATCCCGACCCGCCTGTGCACCCCCGACAAGGTCAGCGCCCTCAAACGCGTCCTGTCCAGCCACCCCGGCACCGCCGACGTCCACATCCGCCACGTCGGTTCCCGAGAGAAAACCACCCTGCTCAAGGTCGCCGACAACCTGCGAGTTTCGCCGTCCTCGGCGTTGATGGGCGATCTCAAGGCGCTCCTGGGACCGGGGTGCCTGGCGAGTTAGCGGGCCGGGACACGTTCGAAGGCCGCATCGGCAACCGGGCTCCTCGCGCAGTCCGACTTCATCGGAGTCGCGTTCTGCGCCAACCGTTCCCAGGCTCGGGGCCATCCGAGTCCCGAGCCGGATCGGACCGGCGCTACCGTGCGGGCGGGGCGGTGCTTTCGCGGACGACGAGAGTGGGGACCACCGGCGGTGGTTCGGGGACGTCGGTGTCGGATTCGAGGAGTTGCAACAGCAGTTGCATGCTGCGGCGGCCGACCTCGTCGAAGTCCTGGCGCATGGTGGTCAGGGGCGGGGTCAGGTAGGCGGCCTCGGGGATGTCGTCGAAGCCGACCACCGAAACGTCTTCGGGGACACGGATCCCGCGTTCGGCGAACGCACGCAGCAGGCCCAGGGCCATCTGGTCGTTGGCGGCGAAGACCGCGGTGACCCCGGATTGGGCGGCCAGCACCAGGCCCGCCTCGTAGCCCGAGCGGGCGCTCCAATCGCCGCCGATCAGCGGTGGGATCTCCGCACCGGCCGCCTCCAGCGCGCGCCGCCAGCCCTCGGCACGATCGCGCGCCTCGAGCCAACCGGCCGGGCCGGAGACGTGCCAGACCGTGCGATGCCCGAGGTCGAGCAGGTGTTGCACGGCCAGGCGAGTGCCCTCGAACTGGTCCACGGCGGCGGCGGGCAGTCCGGCGTCCTGACCGGCCTCGACGGCGACCACGACCAGTTGGCGGGGCATCGAGTGCAACGCGGCCGCGGTGGTCTGCTGCGGCGCGATGACGATCACGCCGTCGACGCCTTGATCGGCGAGGGTGTTGACCGCGGCCAGCACACTGGGCCGGTCCACGGTCTCCAAGGTGGCGATACTGACGCCGTAACCGGCCGCGCGCGCCGCCCTTTCGATACCCAGCATCATCGATGCCGGACCGAACAGCACGGTGTCGAAGGTGACCACGCCGAGGACCTTCGAACGCCGGCTGACCAGGCCGCGGGCCATCGCGTTGGGGCGATATCCCAGCGCTTCGACGGCGGCCAGGACGCGTTCGCGCGTTTCGGCGCGCACCTGCGGGCTGTCGTTCAGCACGCGCGAGACGGTCTGATGCGACACACCGGCCAGCTTGGCCACGTCCGTCATCACCGCCGGACGGCCTGGCTTACCCGGGGAACGCCCGCTACGGTCCTTCACATCCCCACCTTCCGTGCCGGACTACCGGCGTCGATCCATGACTCAGGTTAGCGCCCGCATGCATCCGTACCGCTGCCCGCCCGGCTCGGAGTGAAACACCATGCGCCTCAAGCGATGCCGGAGGCACTGGTTCTCCCGTCGCCACGAGGGGAATTCCGGACGGATGAATGTTAGCGATCACAGCTCCGCTGATCGCGGAACCTCGCAAACGGAATCAGGGAAGGCTCGAAAAACACTGCGCCACAGTCGATCTCATTCACACTTCAGATAGTCGCGGCGTTTCGCCGGCACGACGAACCGTCCGCGAGACGACCCGCTCGACCATCCGGTCGCGTCGAATCAGCCGAGCGGCGGCGCAAACCGCCACCCCGCGCATGTCCGAACCCGCCCACCTATAGGCCCCGGGACCATGGCCTGCGATCACCGCGAGTCCGCGCATACGCGCGTCATGCCGCGTTCCTGCGGCGTAGCATTCGGCGAACCGGAGGATGCGAAGTAAACCCCGGCCGACGAGCCGAAGTCAGGAGACCGGGCGAACCAGATGACCGACCGCGGCGACTGTCCAGCGCAGCGCGGCCACCGTTGCGGCGACGAGCACGGCGACCTGCACGGATCCGGTGACCAGCCCCAATACCAGACCGACGAACAACCCCGAGGCCAACGCCTCGAGCTTGTACAGCGGCCACTGCGCACCGGCGATATCGACCGTCCGCGCGCCGCGGTGGACGGTTCGCTCAGGGTTCACCACTGCCATCTCGTCAGGGTACACGGAACTCCAAGTTCGGTCTACCGAACTTCCATGCGGAAACACTGCTCGCCTGTGCACCCCGGCGTGTACGGCCGCACTCGCGCAGCGCTGCGCGATCCCGGAGCGGACGAATATCCGCCCAGGTCACCGCGGTTTCGGAGATTCGGCGCTGCCGCCCCTGCGCAGCCGATGGGCGCACGTCACACCGGTTCGGGGCCCGGATAGCATGTTCGGGTGTCCGAACCGCTTGATGTCGCAGAGAAGTTGTCCGGTCCGCTGCCCGAACTGAGCGCGGACGAGATCGATGCTGCCGCCAAGCGAATTTCCGACATCATCGAGCCCACCCCACTACAGCGGATCGAGCGGCTCTCGGCGCTGTCCGGCGCGGAGGTCTACGTCAAGCGCGAAGACCTCACGGCCGTGCGCTCCTACAAACTGCGCGGCGCCTACAACCTGATCGTCCAACTCACCGACGCCGAACGGGCAGCCGGGGTGGTGACCGCCAGCGCCGGAAATCATGCCCAGGGCGTCGCATTCGCCTGCCGCGCGATGGGTATCACCGGCCGCATCTACGTGCCGAGGACCACCCCGAAGCAGAAGCGCGATCGAATCCGCGCGCACGGCGGCGAATTCGTGGAACTGATCGCGGTCGGCGACACTTTCGACGCCGCGGCCGCGGAGGCCGCCGCCGACGTCGCACGCACCGGCGCGACGATGGTGCCGCCCTTCGACGATCCCCGCACCGCCGCCGGGCAGGGCACCATCGCCGCCGAAATCCTCGAACAACTCGGCCGCACACCGGATCTGGTGATCGTCCCGGTCGGCGGCGGTGGCTGCCTGGCCGGAATCGGCACGTATCTGCGCGAACGTTCGCCCGCCACGGCGATTCTCGCGGTCGAACCCGCGGGCGCGGCCTCGATGACCGCGGCGCTGGTGGCCGGTGGACCGGTGACGCTGCCCGAGGTCGACCCCTTCGTCGACGGCGCCGCGGTGCGGCGGATCGGCGATCTGCCCTACGCCGCGGTCACGAGTTTCGGCGGCCGGGTCGTCTCGCACGCCTCCCTCCCACTGCTCACCGCGACCGAATCCCCCAGGGGCGCAGGTTCTTTCCGGATGATGCTGGTCGACGAGGGTGCGATCTGCACGGCCATGCTGGAGCTGTACCAGAACGAGGGCATCATCGCCGAACCGGCGGGCGCACTGTCGGTGGCCGCGCTCGCCGAGATCGACATCACTCCCGGCTCGACGGTGGTGTGCCTGATCTCCGGCGGCAACAACGACGTCTCACGCTACGGCGAGGTCATCGAGCGTTCCCTCGTCCATCAGGGCCTGAAACACTATTTCCTGGTGGACTTCCCCCAGGAGCCCGGCGCCCTGCGCCGCTTCCTGGACCAGGTCCTGGGCCCCGACGACGACATCACCCTCTTCGAATACGTCAAACGCAACAACCGCGAAACGGGCGCGGCCCTGGTGGGCGTCCAACTGGGCTCCCCGGACGCCCTGCAACCCCTCCTGGTCCGCATGCACGCCTCCCCGCTGCAATGCGAACGGCTGGACCCCAACTCCCCGGTCTACCGCTACCTCACCTGATACGCGGCAACCTGCCGCCCGCCCTCGGCTCACGCTTCAACCGGAGCCCGGAACGCAACACCTCGAGCCGCGGGCGGGGCCGGCTCGCGTCGTCGACCGATCAACCGCACCTGACACCACAGTGAACGAAATCGCCAGTGTCGCAACGGCGGTGGCGGGAACCAGCGGGATCGGCCGGCTCGGATACCTGCTGCTCCGGCAAGGCCCGGCCGAACTCGCCAACGGGTTGGCCCAGCTCTTCTGCACGCTCCTGGCCGTACCGGTCGCACTCTTCACCCGGAACGAGCCCCGGCGAGCCGCCGCCATGACGATGCTTGGACACGACTACCCGAGCAGAAACAGGTACCCCAGCCAGCCAACGCCAGCGAAACCCCACCAAGCACTCCCGCACCCCCGGCGAAACCCCTGACTCCGACAGAACCAGCCCCTCAGTTCGAGAGGAGCCCGACGCCCGCAGTCGAGAGCCCTGCTCCCACCACGGTTTCCGACACGATTGATCGACACCACACGGGGCAACCGAGCAGGAGTTCCTCGTGATCACGGGCAGATGTCGTGAAACCGATCATTATCGAGACAGTTCGAAAGAGGCTGTGGGCGACGAGTCGGGCGTCCAGTTCGCGCAGCGCGACGGAATCGCGTGGTTACTTGTCGTCGAGTTGCAGGATCATGCTGCGTATGGTCGCGTAGGGGACCAGGTTGTTGGTGACGTCTTGGGCTGTCTGCTGGCCGATGTCGGATCCGAATGCGGCGCCGAGGGCGCCGATGTCGTCCCAGTCGAGCATGGCGACGAGGTAGTAGGGTTCGCCGATCACCGGTGTGGCGTTGTGGCTGGTGGTGTATCGCCGCAGCCCGGGTAGTTGGTTGGCCAGGGGGATGTGGACCTCGCGGTAGTGGCGTTCGAATGCCTCGATGTCCGACGGCGTGTCATACATCACGATGAATCGTGCAGTCTTTTTGGTGGCCTTGTGGGCTTCTGCTGGCGTGCTCACGGGTTCAACTCCTGTGGTCGTGGCGGGACCGGCCGCAGTGTGTTCGGTCGGCTCGGTAAACCGACGAACGGCGGACAACGGTATCGACAATGGTCCAGGGATCGGTTCTGTTCAGTCGATGCGGCGCAGCACGATCATCGGAATCTGCCGGGTGGTGACCTGCCGGTATTCCGATGCTGCCGGGTTGAGCCGGGCCATCTCCTCGAACAACCGGTCCCGTTCGCCGCCTTCGGTATCGATCGCCTGGACCTGGAAGGATTCCGGCCCTACCCGCACGCTGGCAGTCCCTGCCGCCATCAGGTTGTGATACCACGCCGGATTGACCGGGGCACCGGACTTGGACGCCATCACCACGTAGTCCGCACCCTCACGCAGGTAGGTGAGCGGCGTTGTCCGGGCCCGGCCGGTCTTCGCGCCGACGGTGGTGAGCAGCAGCACTGGCACGTGTTCGAACAGTCCTGTCAGTCGGCCGTTGTTGGCCAGGTACTGCGCAATCAGCAGCTGATTGAACTTCTCCATGGCGAGAGGGTCGGTGCGTGCCAAGTGGGGGGAAATGTCGGGAAGTGTGTGGCTGGACATGGGAATCGCTCCTGTCGTCATCGGGATCTGTCACTGTCCGACGTCCGGTGACCGCGCCGATCGACACCACGGCGACATAAATATTGGTGGCGCCCGTAGCGGACCCGACTCCGATGCCAGATGCCGCTTCTCAGGCCTCCTATAGCCAGACAAGGTTCCGAGACTCGATGACCTGCCGCTTCGCCGCCACGCGGCACATACGCGAGTCTGTCTCGAATCCAAGGTTTCAAGACTGTCAGGCATGAGCGCCGGGACGGTTCCGGGTGTCAGGCTGGAGGAGGGACCGCCGATGGGAGAGGAGTGTGTGATGTCGAAACCGAAGATCTTGTTCATCGTGAGCGGGGCCACGTACTGGGTGCTCAAGGACGGTACGCGGTATGCGACCGGTTACTGGGCCGAGGAGTTCGCCAACCCGTACAAGATGCTCACCGACGCAGGCTACGAAGTCGTTGTCGCCACTCCGGGCGGTACTACACCGAACGTCGACATGATGAGCCTTCGTCCTTCGATGGCGGGAGGCGAGCAGGGCGCGCTGGACCTGGAGGCGATCATCCGCGACGCGGAGGCGATGCGGCGGCCGCTCGCGCTGTCGAACGTGCGCCTGGAGGACTATGTGGCGGTCTACCTGCCCGGCGGCCACGGCCCCATGGCCGATCTGGCGTTCGATGCCGATGCGGGTCGGTTGCTTACGGCGCAGCTGGAGTCGGGCAACCCGCTGTTCATCGTCTGCCACGCGCCGTCCGCGATGCTGGCCACCAGGATCCACGGCGTGTCGCCGTTCCAGGGCTACAACGTCACCGGTTTCTCCAATGAGGAGGAAGAGGCCGTCGGCCTCGCCTCGCGGGCCACGTGGCTGCTGGAGACGGATCTGAAGGAGAAGGTCAAGGTCAATTACAGCCGCGGCCCCATCTGGGAGCCGTACATGGTCGAGGACCGCAACCTCGTCACCGGCCAGAACCCCCACTCCGCTGCGGTTCTGGGAAACCGGATGCTGGAAATCCTCAAGTAGGAACGCGAACGGCCACTCCAGCACAGAAGACCCGACGACAGCCGCCACCGACTGGAAACTCGATCTCGTGCACTTCCCCACACGATTGATCGACAGCGAAGTGAACGACCGACCTGAGAGTCAACACATCGGCGGGCGGTGTCGCGAAACCGATCGATTCTCGACACTGCATAGCTCCCGGTTGGGGAGTAAGTGCATTACGCCGTCGGGCAACGGATCTGGCGGAGGCAGCCTATCGTTCGAGTATGTCGCTGTATGCCGTGTGGGGGTGCGTTGGCGCGGCCGTCAACTGCGGAGTGGTATTCGTCGAAGCCACTAGACGTGCAAAAGGCTGGCCATGGGCGCGACCGAAGGGCCCGGGTGGTGGTCCCTATGCCGCCTCGGTTGTAGTGCAGCTCGGCATTGGAGCGGCGACCGCGTCCGTCGTGGTCGGTAGTGGGCTGATCGCCGCGAATGTTGCCGCGAGTGGCCTAGCCTTCGGGATCGGTACAGCCACTCCGGTCGTCGTCAAGAAGCTCAGTCAATACGTCGAATCACTCCTGCCTGGGGAAGACGATGACGGGGAGAGGCCAAAGCCATGAGCACTCGACGCTTTGGCCGCCAACTAGTGGCGGCGCTGGCTGGATCGACTCCGGCCTTCACCGCAGTCGCGAGTAAAGAACCACGAAGCATCGTGCGTCGATTTTTGGCGGCGCTGGCTGGATCGACTCCGGCATTCGTATCAGGCCATCCTGATGAATATCGAGGAAGCAGCGGCACACCGCCTCTCGCCGCCCCTAGGGAGCTGCCCACTGGCGAGCCCAGCGCGGATCCCGCTCAAGCAGAATCGGTCGAGGTCAACCTCACCGATAAGGATCTGAACGGCGCGGACCTGGCGAATGTGGATCTGAACGGCGCGGACCTGAACCGCGCTAACCTGCGCGGCGCGAACCTGACCTGGGCGGACCTGCACGGCGCGAACCTGACTGGCGCGGACGTGGTCAGTGCGAACCTGCACGGCGCGGACCTGAACCGCGCGAACCTGGAGAACGCGAACCTGGGGAACGCGAACCTGACCCGGGCGGACCTGACCCTTGCGAAACTGACCTGGGCGAACCTGCGCGGCGCGAACCTAGTCGGCGCGAACCTGACCTGGGCGAACCTGCGCGGCGCGAACCTAGTCGGCGCGAACCTGACCTGGGCGAACCTGCGCGGCGCGAACCTAGTCGGCGCGAACCTGGAGAACGCGAACCTTTTCGGCGCGAATCTGGAAAACGCGAATCTACCGAGAATAGAAGTCCTCACGGCTGTGACATGGTCGAGTAGCACGAGGTGGGGCCTCAATACCAACGAGATTCGTGCGCACTCGATCGAGCAAGAAGATGGGGTCTACATCTTGAACCCCGCCACCGGACGGAGTGCAAGCGCTCTGCTCGAGTACTGACCACCAACCAGGTTCACTTATCCGAGGCAAGTCTGGTCAGCTCCACGGTGCTGGGGGTTCCGGTAGTAATCGCCGAAAAAACAACTGATATGAGCTTGGCGCCTGGTGAGGTCAGACTCGCTGGGGTTCCCCTGCGGGGCAGGGCGAACACGAAAACCCGCCTGTACCAGCGCACTACGTCATATCCGCCCCAAAATTCGGCCGATACTACGGCGACCCGTTTTGATCGACCCACCTAACGGCCCCCGAACACGCCACCTAGCGACCCACCTGAAGCTCTGGGGACCTCACCAGTCCGGACCCCGGAGCAGGGGCCGCTACCGGGAACCCCAACCGGCGAAATCAGTCGCGAAGCGAGGTGACCAGCATCGCAATCCCGGCCCCGGTGAACAGGACAGTGACCCCCGCCAGAACGAAGAACCCGAAATTCGGCTCCGCCCCGTTGGCAAGCAGGGTCGGCACGAACACTACGAGCGGCACGGCTCCGGCGAAAGACCACGCGAACAGCCGGAAAGCCCCCATGAACACCCCCACCGTCTCGAACCCCCCTGCCAGCGCCACCCCAACCCCCACGAACGCCAGCCACAGCCACCACCCCAGCCGCCCGGTCTGACGCGGGTCGTACGAATCAGACTGCCCGTCGACGACGATTCCGACGACCTGCCCCTCCCACATCCGCAGCGTCGCCTGCCCACCTTCCCGGGCCTTCCCGAAAAGCTCGCCGTTCACGTCGTGCGAGTGCTTCTCCCCGTCGCGTACCCAACTGATCTCGAGGTGATTCGTCGTGCTCGTGCTGGTGGTCCCATCGCTGTTGTGCTGGGTGGAAGTCGTTGTGTACGTACGCCTCTCGGTTATGGTGACGACCTCTTCGTCGAAGCAGCTCCCTACGCGCTTCTCACACGCCACCTGATGCCGATACTCCCGCGTCTGATGAAACGGATCCACCGCATGCACCAGCGCGAACACCGCCAGCCCGCCTCCGACCAGGAACACCAGCACCCGACCAACCATCGCCCCTCCGACCAGCTTCCGATGACGAGCCTGCAGCAAGTTCGATCCGCGCTTCCCCGAAGAGCCTCCAACACTACTACCGCGGGCTCTCCGACATGCCGGAGTCCCTTACCCCAAGCAAGGATCGACGACTGGGCCGACCCGTTCGGCAAACTGCTCCTGCAAACCCTCAAGGAATACGCCGTCGAACGGAACGCCACCTATGCCGGGCTGGTGAACCACCTCGACACCCGGCTCGTGCAGCCGGGGAGAACGGAATGATCATCATGGACGGCGCGGCACCGAAACGTCCTACTACAACGCCCACCGCGACCTCAAGCTCAGCGCACGGAACCTGCTCGAGGACCCGCTGTTCGTTCCGGCTCACCGATCTGCCTGGGTGCAGATGGCAGACTTCGTTGCCTGGACGACCTACTATCAAAGCCTGCAGCGACATCCGGGAAAGCAGTTCACATGGAACTGGTACGACCGATACCTGCGGCCCTGCGACGTCAACGGCGGCCCTCTGGAGGTCTGAAGCCTCCAAAAAAGCTAGACCCGCCAATCCACCATTGATGAACAGGGCTCAGTTGGCGAATCGGGCGACGGCTTCGAGGACGGCTGTTGCCATGGCGGGGCTGCCGGTGTGCCCGGAGTCGTCGATGATCCGCAGTTCTGCGTCGGGCCAGGCTCGAGCGAGTTCCCAGGCGGTGAGCAGCGGTCCGGACAGGTCGAGACGACCGTGGATGAGAATCCCTGGAATCCCGGCGAGGCGGTGCGCGTCACGGAGCAACCGGCCGTCGTCGAGCCAGGCGGCGTGGGCGAAATAGTGGGTGCAGATCCGGACGAACGCCAACCGGTCCGCATCCGGTTTGGCGCTGTATTGGCCTGGTGTGCCGAGGGTTTCGTGCGCGATCACCGCGTCTTCCCACGCGCACCATTCCCGCGCGGCCGTCTCGCGCACGGCCGGATCCGGGTGCTCCATCAGTCGCCGGTACGCCTCGACCAGATTCCCTTCCTGGTCCGCGGTCGGCACCGCGTTGCGGAATCGCTCCCATTCGACCGGTAGCAGCAACCGCAGGCCGTGGTAGAGCCAGTCGATCTCGCGTGGCCTGGTCATGGTCACTCCGACCAGCACGATCCCGATCACCCGGTCCGGGTGACGCTGGGCGTAGGCAAGGATCAGGGTGGATGCCCACGAGCCACCGTAGAGCAGCCAGCGTTCGATACCGAGGTGTTCGCGCAGCAGTTCCATGTCGGCCAGGAGGTGCTCGGTGGTGTTGTGCGCCATATCGACGCTGGGATCGGAGGCATGCGGCATGCTCTCACCGCATCCGCGCTGATCGAACAGCACAATCCGGAAGGCGTTCGGGTCGAACGTTTTGCGCGCCCCGCGCCGGCCACCGCTGCCGGGGCCTCCGTGGACCACCAGAGCGGGTCGGCCATGCGGGTTGCCGCTGGTTTCCCAGTAAATTCGGTTGTCGTCACCGACATCCAGCAGCCCCGACTCATATGGCTGGATCTCGGGAAACGGTTGTCGCGCTTCGGAAACAGACACAACCCGCAACGGTAGTCGTGCCGGATCGTGTACTGCACCGCTTGTCAGGCCACACGGCGATGACACTGCCGCCGATGGACGCCGAGCAGCGGATCCATACAAGTGCGGGCATCAGTGCACAGGACATCGAACATCGACAACGGGTTTGCCTGCGTTCGGAAAACGACCGTCTACCGAACGCGCACTACGCCATAGGTCCAACCTGACGTTTCCGCAGGATCGAGTGTTCGGAAACCCGTTCGTTTCCGGGTACCGTCCTCCCCGGTTGTCGAACACCTTTACTGAACGCTCGGAGGCCCGCAGATGGCGCTCGTCGGGCTCGTGCGAGTGAGCACAAGCAAGCAGGAAACCCAACGCCAGCACGACGATCTCGACGAGATCTGCGTGCGGGTGTTCGAGGAGAAAATCAGCAAACGCCGCGCGATCCTCGCACGGCACGCCGAAGGCCAATCGTTGCGCGAGATCGCCCGCGGAGTCGGCGTCAGCCTGGCCGTAGTGCACGGCGAGGTGAAGCTCGCCCAGTCAGCGGAATCCGCAGGTCAGCTCTGACATCCTCATGCGGCATGCACTGACAATTCGGTGGCGAAAACTACTGACACCGAGTGGCGAAACCGCTGGTCAGCTACTGACATCCTGATGGCGAGACGCAACGCTGGTAACGCACCCCGGCCGATGTGCCCACGCCCGCCGCCCCTATCCGGCGACAGCCGCCGAATCCCGGGTGTCTCATAATGAGATTTGCGTCACAAGATTTCCGGGTAGCGTGGGTATCGCGGGGATAAAGTCGAGGTAACAGATGGTGAGCAACGTGGACACCAGCACGCGCCTGCTGCAGGCAAGGGACGAATTTCTGACCTCGGGCTCCGTCGACGATGGATTGATTTCGGGCACTGTCCGCGATTCCTGGCAACGCTCGCGTGAGCTTCGCGTGCATCCCGATCGAGTGGACCTGCCGTTCGTGCGAGAACCGGATCTCGATTCTCCGCTGGTCATCGCGGCGTCGCCGATCGTGCACCGGCTGGGCGACGATCTGGCGGCTCAATCGGTCAGCATCATTCTCACCTCGGCGGACGGATTGGTCCTGGACCGCGCCGCGCCCGATGCCAATATCCGGGCCGCCCTCGACGAAGTGCGACTGGCGTGCGGATACAGCTACGCCGAGAAGTTCGTCGGCACGAACGGCATCGGCACCACGGCCGAGACCGGGCGTCCGACCTTCATCCAAGGCGGGGAACACTATCTCGGCACCCTCGGACGGCTCGCCTGCGCCGGGGCTCCCATCCGAGATCCGCTCTCGGGCCGCGTAGCCGGGATTCTCGACCTCACGTGCTGGGCACGGAAATCGGATCCGCTGCTGGTCACTCTCGCCAAGACCGCCGGCGCGCAGATCGAGGATCGTCTGCGGGCGCAGGCCACCGAGAGCGAAGCCGCCCTGCTCGAGACGTATCTGCGGCAGTGCCGTCGCTATCCCACCGGGGTCCTCGCCGTCGGCGACGATATCGTGCTGATGAACCGCTATCTGCGGGAATCCTTGGACGCGCTCGACCAGCATGCGCTGCTCGGGCACGCGGCGGATCTTCAGCGCTCGCTGTCCACCACGGCCGGCGCCGTACTACCCAGTGGCTATTTCGCCAAAGTCACAGTTGCCGAACGACTTACCCTCCGCAGTGGCCGCACGCACATCGTGACCCACGTCGCATTGACCGACAGCGCCGTCAGCAACACGCGGCTCGTGACTCGCCCCCCGCTGATACCCGGACTCGCGGGAAGCAGTAGTTCCTGGGGCAGGAGCTGTCAGCAGGTCGAACGATGTTGCGTCGATCGAAACTGGGTAGTGCTCGACGGAGAGCGCGGATCGGGTCGTGCCAAGCTGGCCGAAATGGTCGCCCACCACGTTCATCCGGACCGGACGATCCGCGTACTGCGCCTGGGCCGGTGCCGCGACGTCGAGCAGGCTCTCACCGCCCTCGAGGCCGAGATCCTCAGGGACGACTTCGATATCGTCCTCACCAACATCGATGAATTGCCCGAGGAGCTCATCGAGCCGTTGTCCACCGTGCTGCAGTCCTGCGCGGGCCGCGGTTGGATCGCCGCAACGATGAACTCGGCCGATCCGTCCCCTGTGGTGGAGGCCCAGCTACTGCCGCTGTTCATGCACACTGTCCCCGTTCCGGCCCTGCGGCATCGCATCGAGGATCTCGACGATCTGGTGCCGTCTCTGCTCCGGGAACTCACCAGAGGCGCCGACATCACGATGTCCCCCGCCGCGCTTCGGCAACTCGCCAAACTGTCATGGCCCGGAAATATCGCTCAACTCCGTCAGGTGCTCGCCGAAACACTCACCCGGCAACGTTCCGGCGTCATCACACCCGACAAACTCCCACCCGAATGCCATTCGCTGATCCGGCGCACGCTCACCCCCATGGAGGCGCTGGAACGCGATGCGATCGTGCGAAGCCTCCTCGATCACGACGGCGACAAGCAGGCCGCCGCCGCCGACCTGGGTATCTCCCGCGCCACCATGTATCGCAAGATCAGGCAGTACGGCATCACATAACTTCCGCCGCCGGCGCCCGGCCATCCACCCACCACGGTGATGCATATCTCACATTGAGACGCCAGAGGCGTAGGTCACAGTATCCAATGGATTCAGCAAACATCGCGCACTCGCCGGATCGGCCGACTGTCGGTCCCAGAGGCGCATATGAGCGAACTACCCACTACCGCTCGAGGACACTCATGAATCCACAGAACCGCCGTCGAGGTGATCCCACGGCGATGCAGAACCCTCGTTCGTCCCCGGCCCGGCCGCTGTACGCGCGTGCCCAGGAATCGAACACCACCACCGGCATGAACTACGGCGTGACCTGGGTTCGGTCCTCGCTGAGCCAGTTGAACTTCCTGCGATCCACTCGATCGGTGGATGCGGACGCGGGGTCGGCGATCGAATTCGCGATCCGCTGGGCGCCTTTCGGCGGGGCAGGCCACGGCGACCTGCTCATCGCATTCGGTGTCAGCCGTCGGCGATTCGTGGAGATGCTGCACGAAGGTCTCCGGGCTCGTCGAATGGACAACAAGGAGGTGCGATGGGTCAAGGGCGCTCTGCTGGCAGCGCTGATGTCGGTGTGGCGAAACGAGGCTGCGCCACAGCCGACACGTGGCCGCCGATGACATCTGTCGAGACGCAGAACCATTTTCTCGGGTGAAAGTGCAAGACGCTATCGCTATACCGGCAACGGTGCCGGTGGTAGTTCACAACGAAGTGGACCCGGGAGACGTCTCGTCGGCATCGACCGACCGAAGCCGGAATCTCTCAGAAGCCGCGACCCGGATTCAGTATTCCGGTGGGGTCGAAGACGGCTTTGAGCTGACTCATCAACTCCGTCTGCACCGACCCGACCATGGATTCCAGATAGGGGCGCTTGAGATTTCCGACGCCGTGCTCGCCCGTGATCGACCCGCCCAGCGCCAGGCACTCACCGACCATCTCCTCGAATGCACGTGAAGCTCGTTCCACGGCAACGGGATCGGCCGCGTCGAACACGATCGTGGGATGCAGATTCCCGTCGGCCGCGTGCCCGAACGTACCGATGACGAGCTGGTGACGTTCGGCGATTTCCCGGATGGCACCGAGCATTTCGTGCAGCCTCGGCACCGGTACCGCGAGATCGTCGAGCAGTGTGCTGCCGCGGCGTTCGAGAGCCGGCAGCGCCATACTCCGGGCCTGCATGAGCGCCGCGCTTTCGGCCGCGTCAGCGCTCAGGTAGACCTCGGTGGCCGCGGCGGCTCGGCACGCGTGCGCGCACCGCTGCGCTTCCGCCGCGGCGGCCTCACCGTCACATTGGATCAGCAACAGGGCCTCGGCCGTCTCGTCCAGGCCCATTCGGGTCATCGCATTGATCGCGGAAATCGTTGTGCGGTCCATGAATTCGCACAAACTGGGATCGGCCACGGCTCGGGCGGCGAGTACCGCGTCCACCGCCTCGACCGAGGCGCCGAAGGCCGCCACCACCGTGGCGGTGTGCGAGGCCCGGGTACGCAGCCGCATCGTCGCCTCCACGATGACCGCCAGGGTCCCCTCGGATCCGACCAGTAGCTGGGTCAGGTTGTATCCCGCGACGTTCTTGCGGGTTTCGGACCCGGTATGGATTATCCGGCCGTCCGCGAGCACGGCTTTGATCCGTACGGCATGGTCGCCGGTGACACCGTACTTCGCGCAACACGGACCACCGGCATTGGTCGCGAGATTTCCGCCGATGGTCGAGATGGCCCGGCTCCCGGGATCGGGTACGTACCAGAGTCCTCGTTCGGCCGCGGCGGATGCGAGGTCGCCGTTGACGACTCCGCATTCGACGCTGGCCGTCCGCGCTCGTTCATCGATCTCGATGATCCGGTTCATCCGCTCGGTGCTGAGCACGATGCAGCCATCGATCGCATTGGCGCCGCCGGCCAGGCCGGTGCCGGCGCCCCTGGTCACGACCGGAACGCGATACCGGTGCGCGATCCGCAGCGTCGTGACCACATGATCCACGCTCCGGGCGCGGACCACCGCCATCGGGTGGCCCGCCGGCGAGAGTAGCGATTGATCGCGGGTGTAGCCGAGCATCGCGTCGCGGTCGGTGACCACGACATCACCCAGCGATGCAGTCAGTTCCGCGACGGGACTTGTCATCGCCACGGTCGTCCCATCTTCATACCTTTTCCGTTGTCACCCGATACTCGCGGCTAGGTGGCGATTTCCAGCTCGCCCATCCGCGACCACTCCACGCCGGGAATCTCGGTATTGATGATGTGCGGGGTCTCCCGCAGCGCCGGGCGCATCGCCGCCAAGCCCTGTCGGAAATGGTCGGAGCCGACGTGATCGGCACCGGCCGAACCGTCCCGGAACGCTTCCACCAGAACGAATTCCGCGGGGTCCGTCGTGCTGCGACTCCAGTCGAACCAGAGATTTCCCGGTTCCGCTCGGGTCGCTTCGGTGAACTCGCGGGTGATCAGCATCCACTGATCCTGGAATTCGGCACGCACCTTGAATTTCACGACGATGAAAATCACGCTCGTCCTCCTGCTCAGTAGATGTTCGACGGCCGGACCATGCCCTCGGCGAGATCGCCGAAGCCGGGAGCGATGATCGCGCCGGGGTTGACCTCGACCTCTTCCACGATGGCCGTCTCGGTCGTGATCAGCAGTGCCGCGATCGACGCAGCGCTTTCCAGCGCCGCGCGGGTGACCTTGAACGGATCGATCACACCGTCCTCGAACATGTCGCCGTACGTACCGCCCAGGGCGTTGAACCCGTGCCCGACCGGGAGTTCGGCGACAACCCGGACCACCTCGTCACCGTCGAAACCGGCGTTGATCGCGATCCAGCGCAGCGGCTCGGCGAGGGCCCGCAGCACGATGTCGCGGCCGGTGGCCTCGTCGCCGGAGAGGTCGAGATCGGCCAGGACCCGATGCGACTGCGCGAGTGCGGTACCACCGCCGGGGACGATGCCGTCCTCGACCGCGGCGCGAGTCGCCGCGAGCGCGTCCTCGACGCGCAACATGCGCTCCTTCAGCTCGACGCTGGTGGCGCCTCCGACGCGGATCACCGCGACTCGTCCGGTGAGCCTGGCGATGCGCAGTTCGATGCTGTCGCGGTCGGCGTCGATCCGCGCGCGGTCGAACTGGGCCCGCAGCTGTGCGACGCGGGCGTCGAGCAGTCGCTGATCACCACGCCCGCCGACGATCGTCGTGCGGTTCTCGGTCACCGTGATGCGATCGCACGACCCCAGGTGCTCGAGGGTCACCTCGGACAGTTCGATACCGGTGTCCTTGGCCACGACATGTCCACCCAGCGCGACCGCGAGATCCTCGAGTTCGGCGACGCGGCGGTGCCCGAACCCGGGGGCGCGAACCACCACCGAAGCCATCGTGTGGTGCATATTGCCGCCGACGAGCAGTTGCAGGGCCGGTCCGTCGACGTCCTCGGCGAGAACGACCAGCGGCCGGTCGGCTCGCTTGGCCGCCTCGATGCTGGGCATGATGTCCTGCACCCGGGTGATCTTCTTGTTGGTCAACAGAATCAGCGGCTCGGCGTGCACCGCCTCCATCCGCTCCGGATCGGTGACCATGTAGCCGGAGGTGTAGCCGTGATCGAATTCGATGCCGTCGACGATGTCGACGGACAGCCCGAGCCCCTCACCCTCCTCGGTGGTGACAACCCCGGACCTGCCGACGTAATCGACGGCCTCGGCCACGGCCACGCCGATCGTGTCGTCGTCACTGGCCGCGAGTGTCGCGATGCGCTGCAGGTCGCTGCGCCCGCTGACCTCGCAGACCTGCTCTCGCAGTGCGTCGACGACCGTGGACACCGCGCGTTCGATTCCGCGGCGCACGCGCATCGGATTGGCGCCGGCCTCCACGGCCCGCAGGCCCTCGCGAACCATGGCCTGCGCGAGGACGGTGGCCGTGGTGGTTCCGTCGCCCACCACCCCGTTGGTCTTCATCGCCACCTCCTTGACCAGCTGCGCACCCATATTGGCGAACGGCTCACGCAACTGGATTTCGCGGGCGATCGTCACGCCGTCGTTGGTGATGGTGGGCGGACCCGTGAGTTTCTCCAGAACCGCGTTGCGCCCCTTGGGGCCGAGGGTCACCTTGACCGCGTCGGCGAGGGCGTTGACTCCCTGCTCGAGCCTCGAGCGGGCGTCGGTGTTGTAGCGCAGTTGCTTTGCCATGGTTGGTGCTTCCTTTCGAGCGGATGCGGTTTCGCGGTGGGTTTCGGCCGCCGTCGCAGGGCTAGGGGACGAGAATCGCCCGGCCGCGCACCCGCCCGGCATCGAGATCGTCGAGTGCCTGCTGGAAGTTCGCGAGTGGGTAGGTGGTCGTGTGCAACGTGACCTTGCCCTGGGCGGCGAGGGTCATCAGTTCCTGCAGGTCGTTGTAGGAGCCGACGAGATTTCCGATGAAGTTGATCTCCGTGGAGATGACGTCGATCGTCGGGACATCGATGTTCTCGCCGTACCCGACGACGTAGTAGTTCCCCGCGCGGCGCAGCATCGCGATTCCCTCCCGGGTCGCGCCGCCCTCGCCGACGAAATCGACCACGGCCTCCGCGCCGTGCCCGCCGGTCAGGTCCAGCACTCGGTCGATATGCCGGCCGTCGGCCACGATGCCGTGGTCGGCGCCGATCTTCACGGCGAGATCCACGGCGTCGGGATTGCGATCGATGACCACGACCGTCACCGCCGAGATCGCCTTCAGCACCTGAATGCCGATATGACCGAGCCCACCGGCGCCGATCACCACGCACACATCGCCGGGACGAGTCGTCCGCGCGACCTTCGCCACCGCGTGATACGCGGTCAATCCGGCGTCGGCGAGCGCCGCGACGTCCGCGGGCTCGAGCGAATCGTCGATCCGGACCACGCTGCGCGCGGTGGTGCGCAGGTATTCGGCGTAGCCGCCGTCGACATCGATGCCGGGGAATTTACTTGCCTGGCAATGGACGTCGTCGCCGGAGCGGCAGGCGCGGCACAGACCGCAGGTGATCAGCGGATGCAGGATCACCTTGTCTCCGACCGCGACGTTGGTGACCGCGTCGCCTACGGCGTGGACCCATCCCGCGTTCTCGTGACCGATCGTATATGGCAGTGCGACACCGCTTTTGGCCTCCCACTGCCCTTCGAGGATGTGCAGGTCGGTGCGGCACACACCGGCGCCGCCGATCCGCACGATCACATCCAGAGGACCTTCGATGGTGGGTTCGGGGATTTCGGTGAGCTGCAATCCGGTGTGGTATCCCACCACCTGGACAGCCTTCATCGCGGGCTCCTGACTGTTCTGAGATCGGTGATGTGCGGTGTCCCGCAAACTGTTTCGTTGTCGGCGTAGCGGGTGGCGAGCAGGCCGCGGCAGAAGTGCGCGTTACCCTCCATCGAGATGCGCACCGACTTGGCGAATCGCAGGCGCATCGGGACCGCCTCGGGCGGAACACGTTTCCCGTGCTCGTCGACGAACACCCGGCTGGCCGGGCAGATGCTCAGCCCGATATCCATACGACGGCGCAGCAGCGCCTCCTTGTCCTTCCCGGGTGGCAGGTCGCTCAGCGTGAGTCGATAGATTTCGTTGGCGCCCAACCCGGTTCGCTTCAGGAACGCCTCTACGCACCGTTCCATCGCCGCCGTGTGCGCCTTCGTCCGGAAGGTTCGGCGCAGTTCGTCCAGGCTCTCCTGCGCCTCGACGCCGAAGGTGCCGACATAGCCCGCGTCGGCGGCCAGGCCGGCGTTGATCTTGTCGCTGTCGTGATGGTCGTCCAGGTATACCCGCACCTCGCCGATGCCCTCGACCAGGCGAAGTGCGTCCCGTGCATCGGAGGCCATCAGATAGGCGAAGTTGGGCGAGCAGAAGGCGGTGGGCAAACGCAGATGGACGGTGACGCCGACATCCTCGAGCAGTACCGACCGCACGAAGCCCAGTTCGGTGATCGGCTCGTCCAATTCGGGGTCGACGACCGTCGAAAGTGCCTCGAGAACAGCTTGTTCGGTGGATATCGCGGCGGTCGTCACGACGCCACCGGTGCCTGTGCCCCGGCCGCGACACCGTTGGCAGCCGGTTCGCTCACCCGCAGTTCGGCCGGGACGTCGATGTCGTACAGGGCCGCCGCGTTGAGCCCGAGGATCTTCTTCTTCTCCTCGACCGTGATCGGGTCGTATTCGCCCTGCATATCCTCGGGGATCTGGAAGTCGACGAACTTCTCGATCAGCCACTTCGGCGACCACAGCGCGTAATCGCTGCCGAACAAGATCTTGTCCTCGCCCAGCCAGTAGAGGAGTTCACCGATGATCTGGGCGAAATACCGTGGCCGCGTGTGGATGAAGGGCAGCGCCACCGCCAGGCCGCCGTAGACGTTCGATTCCTGGGTGCCGATCCAGCAGAAGTCCTCGAGTCGCGGCAGGCCGACGTGCTCGACGACGAAATTCAGTTCGAGGTAGTCGGTGGCGACCTTGTCGACATCCGCGACATCGAAAGCGTCGCGGTCCAGCGGGCGGATCGTGGGCCCCTTGTGCACGTGAATGTTCTTGATGCCCAGCTCGATACATTCCTCGAGGTAGCGCCGCGACCACGGCTCGTCGAGTTTGTATCCGCGTGAGTCGCCGTGCCATTCGGCGGTGTACAGCTTGACGCCCCGCAGATTCATCCGCTCCGCGTCCCTGCGCAGCTGTTCGAGTCCGGCCTGCTCGTAACGCGGATCGTAGGCGTGGTTGTAGGTGAGCTTGCCGGGATGCTTGCCGACCAGGGCCAGCGCTTCCTCGGTCTGCCCGAATCCGGTGCGGTAGAAGTCACTCAGCAGGGTTGCCTGGAAGATCGCGTGATCGACGTAGCCCACACCGAAGATGTCGCGCTCGAAACGCTCACTCCCGTAATACGTATAGGTGTCGTAATCCCACAGGTATTCCTCCGGGCTGAGGTTCTTGTGGTAGTCGTAGAAGCAGTCGATGAACTGCTTGCCGTGCACATTCTTCTGATTCGACTCGCGTGCGTCCCAGATGTGCACATGTCCGTCGACGATGAAGTACTTGTCGCCATTCTTCTCGTACATGCTGAATACTCCGATAATTGGGCTGTGGGGTGGTGCGGCGCCGTCGGCCGGCGGGATCGGCGACGGCGCCGCACACGGAGACTGCGGGAGGGACGGGGTCAGTGGACGGTGAGGTCGAATCCGATGTATTCGGCGGCGTCCTCGGGGCTGGCGAACAGCAGGGTCTTGTCGTCGAGGTGGACCATGCGCCCGTAGTGGGTGGAGCTGATCTCCTCGAAGGTGGAGCCGTCGAACTCCTGGCCCAGGGCGTCGGTGAGCTCGTCGTAGTCGAAATCGAGCAGGCGCTGGCCGTCGACGCGGATCATCGACGGGTACTCCGTCAGCTCCACGCCGTCCTTCGCGCCCATCACCTCGGCCACCACACGGCCGATGGGGGTGTTCATCAGGGTGACGCCACACATGTTCGAGAACTCGGTGGACGATCCGAATTGCATGCTCACTTGTCCAACTCCTTGGGGATGTCCAGCCCGAGGTCCTCGAGCAGGGAACGGAACTTCTCGATCGCGGTGTCCAGGCTCGAGGCGAAGGTGACCGCCTTCTCGGCCGGCTGCGACCAGATCGGTTGCAGGGCACGGGCGGCCTCCAGGCAGCGCGGCACCCAGGTCTGCAGCCAGGTGCCGAACAGCTCCTTGTTCGACTCCCCGAATTCGGCGTCGCGAGTGAGCAATCGGTACAGATTGCGGGTGTAGGCGAGATCGCGGGCGTAGTCGTGCTCGCCGGTACCGACGATCGTGGGCGTGATGTAATCGCCGTTCCCGGCGGCGATCTGCATGACCAGCTCGCTGCGGAACAGCGAACCGACCAGCTGCTCGAACACGATATTGGCGCCGAACAGCAACTCACACCAGTCCGGTACCGCGGTCAGCCGCTCGACGACCTCACGCGTGGGCTGCCACTCGGGCGCGGACTGCCACACCTGCTTGTGCACGGCGCCGTCGAAAGCGTCGCTGGCCTCGGACAGGTCGAGGTTGAACAACGCCAGGTCCTGAGCGAACCGCATCTTGTGCGCGGCGTTGACCGCAACCGCCGTGTTGATCATGTTCGTCGGGCAGGACCGCTGCACGGAGGTGAAAACATGCAGGGCCAGACCGTTTTCCGCATGCATCCACGCGCCCAGATTGCGAGCGATGAAATTCAGCCACGAGGCGTTCCAGCCGTCGTACACGCGAGCGCGCTTGGCATTGGCCAGGCACAGGTCGACCTGGTGCACGACCTTGGAATTGTTGCGGTAGATGGTCTGGTCCCATTCCTCGTTCGGGTCGAGGAACGCGTGCCAGTTCGAGGATTTCGCGGCGGTCCACTCTTTCGGATAACCGCCGGGACCGTCGGCGAAGCCATAGATCCATCCCTGGGACAGGTGCCGTTCGGGATCCGGCTGTACGTCGACGGTCACGTCCTCGTACATCGTCGAGCGCAGTTTGGCCGGCTTGTAGTAGTTGTAGGAACGGCTCTTGGAGCCGGGAAATTCCAGCGCTCCGGCCTCGGAATCGGTGAATTCGATTGTGGGAAAGCTGCGTTGCTTCGCCCCGGTACTTGTGCTCATCTCGTTTCTCAGTTCTGTGTCGGGTGAAAGGAGGGTTCCTGCGATTACTGGTCGAAGGCCGGACTGGTGAACTTGTCGTAGAAGATCTGGTCCTTGGGGGTGCCGCCGGACTCGAGCAGTTCGAGCGCGGCATCGACCATCGGAGGCGGGCCGCACAGGTACACCTCGGACTTGCCGATGCCCGGTTCGCGACGACGCACGACGTCGGTGACATTCCCTTCCTCGACGGTGATCGAGTCCGGAACCCCTTGCGGATCCATCGATTCCGAGAGGCAGGCCACGAATTCGAAACCGGCCAGGTTCGCGCCCAGCCCGAGAATCTCGTCCAGGTAGAACAGGTCATGCGGGGTGCGGGCCCCGTAGTAGAAGTGCACCTGGCGGGTGTTGCCGGTCTCGCTCATGTGCCGGAGCAGCGAGAGAATCGGAGCCATCCCCGCCCCGCCTCCGATGAAGACCAGCGGCAGGACGTGCCCCTCCTTCAGGGTGAAAGACCCGTATGGGCCGGTCAGAGAAATCTCGTCGCCCACCGAGATCCCGTCCTCGAGTAGTCCGGCGAACCGGCCGCCGGGATACTTCTTGATGAGGAACTCGATATGTTCCGATGTCGACTGGGTCGTCGCCATGGAAAAGGACCGATGATCCTCGGTCCCGGGGATCCGCAGATCGGAGTATTGGCCCGATTTGTACTCGTACGCCGCGGGCTCGACGGGTCGCAGCCGCAGCGAAACGATGTCCTTGGTCACCGGCTCGATCGCGACCACCTGGGTGCGCACATCCTGAATCGCGATACCGCTGAGGAGTTCGTCCTCGTCGAAGTTGAGCAGTTCGATGGTGCAGTCGCTGAAAGCATGTGAGCGGCAGAGCAATACGAAGCCCTCTTCCACCTCGGCGTCGTTACACGCGAAGGTCGAATAGTTCTCCATCTGGATATCGCCGTCGAGGACGTAGGACTTGCAGGCCGAACACCGCCCCTCGCGGCAGCCGTGCATGAGGTGAATTCCCTGCCGGAATGCGGCATCGAGGATATTCTCCTGCTCGCCGACTTCCATCTCGATGTCGACGGGCTCGAAGTTGATCCGGTGGTTGTCGGCCACGGGTATATCTCCTGGGCTCGGAAAACAGTGGTGGAAAGCGGGTGACGCCGAATCCGGCGTCACCCACCGAACCCGGTCAGGCCGGGACGCCGCCCGCGCGGTACGCGGCGACATGTGCTTCACGCTCGGCGTCGGACATCTGGTTCAGCAGCACGTTCGGGCTGTTGAACGTGTTTCCCCGGACGTCGTCGAGGGTCCACATCTTCTTCGGGTCGTCCAGATTCAGATGCGGCTGTCCCACAAGGGTTTTGCCGTCGTCGCGGACGTAGCCGAGGTCGGCGACGATATCGGCGAGGTCCTTGCCGTGGTGCAGGGTCTCCCATTCGCGGAATCCGGTGAGCCGGCCCATGTTCGGGGTCGGGCGGCCCTGGTACTCACCGCGGAAGGCGACCGCGTCGGTCCAGTGGCAGGTCTCCGAGCAGTAGGTCCGCCACTGGTCGTCGACCTTGTCCACGACCATGTCCTCGCGAATCAGGCACGGCACCATGCAGGTCCAGCACCGGTGCGGGTACTGGTACCCGACCTCCTCGAACGCGATGGGCTTGTTACGGCCGGGGTAGGCCAGGCGGTTGTACTCCTCCCACCACTTGCCGTACTTCGAGTACCAGCCCGGGTACTTGTGCTCGAACCACTCGAAGTCCTTGTCCGTCATCGCATCGATCCGCCAGTAGTTCACCGGCCAGCCGGTCGCGAAGAACTGGGCGACCTTGTGCACGTAGCCCTTGTCGACGATGCGCGACCACGACTCCTCGACCAGATCGTGCGGAATCTCCAGCCCGTACTTCTCCAGCGGGATGAGGTAGCTGCGGTAGTAGTCGTCATAGATCCACCGCCGCCACATCTCGGCATAGCTCTCCCGGTCCTTGCGGCGGTCCTTCGTGCCGTACTCGATGAAGGTGCCGATGGCCGCGTCGACCACGCAGTGGTTGTTCCACCACGCGTACCGCAGATCCCGTTCCAGCAGCGGACGATTCCGCTCGTCGGCCAGCGCCATGAGCAGAATCGAGTAGCCGTTGGAGATGTGCCGCGACTCGTCGGACTGCACCGAGTGGAACACCGTCGGCAGCAGGTAGTCGCCGTTCGCCGCGGCCTCGTCGGGCATGGCCACGAAAAGCGTGTTCGTGAAGGCGGTTTCGGCGACGACGGTCAGGTAGATGTTCGCCGCGGTGATCGCGTCACCGGTGATGAACCCTTCACCGAACTGCCTGCCGATGGTGCCCGCGTAGTTGTTCGCGAACGCCTTCTCGGTGATATCGAACCCGGCGGGATCGATGTAGTTGTTCATGTACAGCTTCTTGAGATTCATCTGAATCGTCGAGTGCCGCACCTCGTCGATCATCTGCACCGCCAACCCGTTGTGGATCTCCGGGTTGGGCACGGCGTCGATGGCCATCGGCATCGCCCGCGCGGCGGAGATCTCCGGGAACGGAATGATCGACAGGAACAGCTTCTGCCATTCCAGCCACCGCTGCTGCACCTGCCGGAACATGTTGCCGCGGATGGCTCCGTCCATCGCGCCGTAGACGCGGTTGTCCTTCTCCTCCTCCATCGGGAAGTAGGACCGCATGATCTGCTTGAGCGGGTCCTTCTTCGGGGCCTTCTCGAAGGTGTAGTCGGTACCGAAACGAGTGGCCGGCGTCGCGAAGGTTGGTTCCCACGACAACTCGGTGATCTTCGCATGGGCCTTCGTCAGGCTTTGCCTACTCAATGTGCGCCTCCTGGATCAGAGTCAGCCGGATTGCCGACTACGGGGACGAGGTCCGACTCATCACACCGCGTGATCCAGATCGCAGGCGTCTCAGTATGAGACGACAGTCACAGTGGAACCCCCACGGCTCTCACCGCTCGCGACCACACCCGGGGCCGGCACAGAGAGAGGTGACTACTCGGGATGACCGGAGATCCAGCCGATGACGCGAGCGCAGTTACCGGGAAAGGATCTACCCGCTCGTGAAAGAGCTTGCCGCCGAAAGGATTACCATGACAGTGACATGCCGGTGCTCGCAGCCGAGGTCGCGGGGAGGCGAAGTGCTATGCGGCTCCGCGGGATTCGCGGACCTCGCGGAGTCGCGGGACCGCACGGGCGCCCTGGACGACCAGGGGAAGGATCCAGGTGGAGGCGATCTGGTCCCAGGCGAAGCGGCTCATGTGCAGCCGGTTGTGCACGAAACCGACGGACAGGCCCTGCTGGGGATCGGTCCAGCCGAACGAACCGCCCAGGCCGATGTGGCCGAAGCCGGTGCGGGAGCCGGTGGTCGGCATGGAGTGGTAGCCCAGATGCCACATCATCGGCAGGTAGAACAGGGTGCGGTCCAAGCGGTACGTCTGCACCTCGCGCAGAGCGCGGACCGTGCGCGCGGACAGATACCTGCGGCCGTCGATCATGCCGTCGCCGAGCGCACCGTACAGCGTGGCCAGCGCGGGCGCCGTGCACACCCCGTTGCCCGCGCCCATCTCGGTGCCGAGGATCAGCGGATCCTCGCCCTCGAGAATGGTCTCCACACCCGGCAGGAACAGTGATCGCGTGGCCGCGCCGAGGCTGCCCGGAATCCCGTGCGCGTGGCCGAGGAACAGTGCGCCGAGCGGTGCGCGAACTCCTGATAACAGCGAACCACGCAGTGCCGCAACGGTTGTTGTCGAACCTTGCGGAGGCCGGCCCAGATGGATGCCGTCGACGCCGAGCGGTTCGGCGACCTCGGTGCGGAACAGTTCGGCCATGCGGCGGCCGGTGATCGCGCGGGCCAGTCCGGCCACCAGCCAGCCGAAGGTGAGCGCGTGATACGCCGGGACGCCCAGCAGCCGGTCGGGCGAGGCCGCCGCCAGCCGCTGCTCCATCAACTCATGATCGAGCACATCGTCGATCCCGACGGCTATCGACGGCAGCGAGGAGAGCCCGGCGCGATGGGACAGCAAGCGGCGCACCGTAATTCGCTCTTTACCGGCGACGCCGAAATCCGGCCAGTATTCCGCGACGGGCGCGTCGTAATCCAACAGGCCACGATCGGCGAGCCGGTGCACGACCGTTGCGGCGACGCCTTTGGTGGCCGAGAAGACGATAGCGCCGGTATCGCGCGACCACTCGGTGCCGGGCGACGCCTGCCCGGTCCAGATATCCACGAGAGGTTCGCCGTGCCGCATGACGGTCAGACCGCCTCCCGCACCGGGACGGCCGCCTACGAAGGTCGCGAAGGCGCGCACCAGCGGTGCGAATCCGGCAGCGGCGGATCCGTGCACCCCGTCGGGCAGCACCGCGAGGCCGGAAGAGAAAGCGTCATTGCTCACATATCCACCATATCCACGGTAGGGGCCGTGTGTCCGGCCGGTTACCCTGAGTTATGCGATCGTTGCAGGTCCTGGCGCTGATTTTGCTGATCGCGGCAGCAGCGTGCGCGCCCCCGTCCCGACGGCCCGAGACAGCGGCGACCGAGGACGCGCTTGCGGGTGACTGGACCGGGACGCTGGCGATCCCCGGGCAGTCGCCGGCACTGGGCCTCACTCTCGACGGCGACAGCGCGACCCTCTCGATCCCGACCCAGAGCCTGTTCGCGCACCCGCTCGCACAGGTGCACACCTCGCCGGAGAAGGTCGCCTTCACCGTCCCCGGGCTACCCGGTGCACCCGCCTTCGACGGCCGCTACGACCCCGCGCGGGCGGTGATCACCGGGACGTTCACCCAGTAGCGCATCGGTTTGCTCGGCCACGGCGAGGGCGGCTACATCGCCCCCCTGGTCGCCTCCCGGCCGGAGAACCGGATCGCATTCGTGATCATGGTGGCCGGTCCCGCGGCATCCGGTAAGGAGGTTCTGCTCGCACAGAACCGGGCGCTACTGGCCGTGCGCAACGCATCCGCCGATGAGGTCGCCGCGCAGATCGGCTTCGTCGACACCCTCGCCACGCTGCTGCTCAACGGCGATCCGGACCAGGCCCGGCAATACGCGATCGAGCACGACGCCGCCCTCCCGCCGGAGCCACGGCAGCCCGGGTCCGTGATGGACCGGTTCATCAACACGAACTTCACCTCGTTCCTCGGCTACGATCCGGCCGCGGCGCTGGAATCACTGCGCATACCCGTTTCGGCGATCTTCGGCTCGAAGGATCTGCAGGTACCGGTCGATCAGAACGCCCCGCTCGCCCGCACGCTCCTGGCCTCGGACCCGGATGCGGATGTGCACGTCTTCGATGGCTCAACCACCTCATACCGCCTGCCACCACGGGCAGCCCGAACGAGTACGGGCAGATCCGGACCACTATCGCGCCGGAGGTGCTCGAATATCTCACCGGCCGGCTGCGCCAGCGCGTACCACCGGGAGCACACCGATAGCGGCCAACCGTCCGTGCGCGTTATCGCGACCGGCGTTTCGCCACCGCACAGCTGATGGATCCCGTTGCGATCCCCGGCGGCCCCCACAGCATTCCGGTCCGGACATGCCTACCGGCGAGCGGATTCCGAATCACGCCCAGTGCGATGCGCGCTGTCGGTATCGGTCAGGAGAGCGAACGAGTGCGCGGGGAGCGTCGTGTGTGACCCGGTTCTACGTATGGGATCCCAGACCAGCAGCGGATCGCCGGTGATCGGCAACTCGACCGGATGCTCGGACAGGTTACAAGCGAGGTGGATTTCGTTGCGGTGCACGATGATCCATCGATCGCTCTCGTCGTGTTCGACGGTGAGCTGATCGAGGCGGGGGTCCGCCAGGCCGGGGTGGGTGCGTCGCAGCGCCAGTAGTGCGCGGTAGCAGTTCAGCAGACGGGCGTTCGCGGGACTTTCCAGCTCGGACCAGTCGAGTTTCGAGCGGTGGAAGGTGGCCGGGTCCTGCGGGTCGGGAATTTCGATGGCGGGCCAGCCGTGGTCCGCGAATTCGGCTCTGCGGCCTTCCGCGACCGCCGCCGCCAGCTCCGGTTCGGGGTGAGAGGTGAAGAACTGGAACGGAGTTCGAGCGCCCCACTCCTCACCCATGAACAGCATCGGGGTGTACGGCGAGGTGAGGATCAGCGCCGCTTTCACCGCGAGCTGACCGTCGGTGAGATAGGCCGACGGGCGGTCGCCGAGGGCTCGATTGCCGATCTGGTCGTGGGTGCAGGTGTACCCCAGCAGGGCACTGCCCGGTACAGTGCGACTGTCCAAGGGGCGGCCGTGGGTTCTGCCGCGGAAGCTGGAATAGGTTGCGGCGTGAAAGAATCCGTTTCGCAGGGTGTCCGCCAGACAGCGCATCGAGCCGAAATCGGCGTAGTACCCCTGTCTTTCGCCCGAAACCGCAGCGTGTACGGCGTGGTGCAGATCATCGCTCCACTGCCCATGCAAGCCGAAACCGCCTGCCGCACGGGGGGTTATCAGGCGAGGATCGTTCAGATCGCTCTCCGCGATCAGGGTCAGCGGTCGGCCCAACCGGGCGGACAACGCGGCGGTCTCGGCGGCCAGTTCTTCCAGCAGGCCGATCGCCCGGTGATCCACGAGGGCATGCACCGCGTCCAAGCGCAGTGCGTCGATGTGGAATTCGGCGAACCAGCGCAGCGCATTGCCGATGATGTAGCGGCGCACCTCGTCCGATTCGGGACCATCCAGATTCAGGCGCTGCCCCCAGGTGTTCGATTCCCGGCCGAGATAGGGCCCGAACCTGGGCAGGTAGTTGCCCGAAGGTCCGAGGTGGTTGTAGACGACATCCAGCGCGACCGCCAGACCCGCGCCGTGGCAGGCGTTCACGAAACGTTGCAGCCCATCCGGGCCGCCGTACGGTTCGTGCACCGCATACCAGAGCACACCGTCGTATCCCCAGTTCCACACCCCGTTGAAGGCGTTGACCGGCATCAGCTCGACCATCGTCACCCCCAGGGCGACCAGGTGATCGAGGCGCTCGATCGCCGCATCGAACGTGCCCTGCGGAGTGAACGTCCCGATATGCAGTTCGTAGCACACCGCACCGGCCAATTGTCTTCCGGCCCAGCCGGAATCGGTCCATCCCGTCGGCTCGAGGGTGTGCCGGGCCGACCGGCCGTGCACGCCCTCCGGCTGCCGCGGCGATCGCGGGTCCGGCAACACCGTCGGATCATGGTCGAGCAGGAAGCCGTACCGCGCTCCCGGACCGGCGTCGACCTCGGCCGACCACCACCCCCCGGCATCGGCGCGCATCGGATGAACCATCCCGTCCACCTCGACCCGCACCCGCTCCACCTCCGGCGCCCACACCTCGAACCGGCTCACACCCTCACCTCTCCCTCGGCCCCGGGGACCGCTCGCGATCCACGATGCCACGCGATCGCCGCCCGGCAACCGTGCCCGACTGCGTCGGCGGATATCGCGTCTCGGACGATCCGCCCATGTTCGCGCGCGGACCGGACGGTGACCTCCGGACGACGCGGGCATCCATGTCGAGGGCGTGCACGCTCTACTCGCGGCACGTCACGCTGCGCATCTCGGCAAGGTGCCCACACAGCAGCTCTATCACGTCGGGGCTGGTCAGGTGATCGATCCGGATCTCCACCCCGGTCACGCTACCCACGATCCGGCATGACCGCGCAGCCATCCGGCACACGAGCGCTCACACCCGGCCGAGTGGTGGCAGAGTCGGGGTATGGGCATCTACAGCGAACAAGTACTGCCGCGAATCGTCGACATCGCGTGCGGGCGGGCGCAGCACGACTCGCTTCGTCAACGGACGGTCGCGGGGCTGCGCGGGCGGGTTGTGGAGATCGGATTCGGGTCCGGGCGCAACGTGCCGTTCTATCCCGAGGCGGTGGAATCGGTGAGTGCGGTCGAACCGGCCGATCTCGGGTGGCGGCTCGCACGCGAGCGGCTGGCCGCGGCGGCGGTGCCGGTGCAGCGGGCCGGACTGGATGGCCAGTCGCTGCCCTTCGCGGACAACAGTTTCGATACGGCACTGTCGACATGGACGATGTGCACGATTCCGGATGTCGCTGCGGCACTTCAGGAATTGCGCCGGGTGCTGGTGCCGGGCGGAACATTGCATTTCGTGGAGCACGGCCTGGCGCCGGATACCTCGGTGCAGACCTGGCAGCATCGCCTCGATCCGGTGCAGCGCACACTGTTCGGGGGATGTCACCTGAACCGCGACATCCGCGGCACGATCGAGCGCGCCGGTTTCCGGATCCAGGACATCGACTGCTTCTACGAACAGCCGGGGCCGAAATTCCTTGCCGCGTTGACCCTGGGGATCGCCGTATCGGCGTGACCGCACACCGTCATCTCCCCGCGCCGGAACCGCCGACCGCGACGTACTCCTGTTCCGGGCGGCCGGTGCTGCCGTATCGCAGCTGCATGCGCAGTGCGCCGACGCCCACGAGTGTGGCCAGATAGCGTTGGGCGGTGGCGCGGGAGACGCCGGTCGCGGCCGAGACCTCCGCCGCGGACAGGGGTTCCGGTGCGTCACGTACTGCTCGCAGCACCAGATCCTTTGTCGGAGAGGGGGAAACGGCCGAAGCTCCGGAAGAGGAGGTGCCGGGCGGACCGGTGGGACGCAGCGCCTCGAGGGCCATATCGATGTCCCGGGGCGTGACCACGGGCACGGACAGCAGCTTGCGGTATCGCGCGTATCCGGCCAGGCGCGCAGCCAGAGCCGCATGGTCGAAGGGTTTCACCAGATAGGCCAGCACGCCCGCGGACAGCGCCGCGCGGACCGTGCCGGATTCGGCGGCGGCGGTGAGCATCATTGCGTCACAAGAGATCTCACGCACCAGATCGATACCGGAACCGTCGGGCAGATACACGTCGATCAGCGTCAGATCGTACTGCGAGGCCGCGATCGCCGACCGCGCCGCCGCCAGACTGTGCACGGTGGCGCCGACCGTGAAACCCGGTAGCGCCGAGACGATTCCGGCATGCAGATTGGCCACCCGGAAATCGTCGTCGACGACCAGGACCCGAAATTCCGTACTCATAGCCCGCCTGTCTCCTCCAATACCCCGGGCAATCGGGCGATGAATTCCGCGCCGGGCAGGGCGCCGTCGCCGCCGACCGGACTCGCCAGCACCATATCCCCGCCCAGCGCCCGCGCCACCTGCCGCGACAACGCCAACCCCACGCCGCGCCCGCCGGGCGCCCCGTTGTCCGGTCGAGTCGAAACACCCTCGGTGAAAATCGAATCCACCATCTCCGCGGGAACGCCGGTCCCGCTGTCGGCGACGGTGATGTGCAGCGTCGCCCCCTCCTGGACGAGCTCGACCTCCACCTGCAGCGGCGCGGCGGGCGGCGAACCGGCCGCGCGATCCGTTCCGGCGCTGTCCGGCATCGTCCGGTCCACAGCTGCCGGCCCGGGGATACTCACCTGCTCGGCCGGGGACGTCTCGGTGAGATGAACGCCCACCGCGGCCCGCGACGCGGTGGGTCGCATTGCGGCGGATTCGACCGCGACTCCATCGCCCACCCGGGCCGCCTCGATGGCGTTATCGAGCAGATTGCCCAGAATCGTCGTGACATCCACTGGCACAGCGAGATTCGCATCGACCCAGGTATTGGGGCCCAGTCGCAGTTCGACACCGCTCTCGCGAGCGTGGGCGGCCTTGGCGGCCAGGAACGCTTGCAGGTAGGGGTCGCGCAGGGCGTCCATCCCCGGGAGCGCGGCGCCGAGCGGTCCGGAGCCCAGCAGCTCCTCGAGGTACTGCGCCGCCTCCTCCGGACGACCACCGTGCAGCAGACCGCTGAGCAGATGCAGGCGATTGGCGAATTCGTGACGCTGAGCCCGCAACACCGTACTCATCGACCGCACGGCATCGAGCTGCCTGGTCAGCGATTCGACATCGGTGCGGTCGCGCACACTCAGCACCGCACCCAGCGCCCGCCCCTCGCGGCTGACGGTGCGGGCGGTGACGACGAGCAGCCGGTCCCCGGCCGCCGCGGGCACCGGAAGGGCCTGGGCCGCCCGGAACACCTCGACGATCCGTGGCGTCAACCCGATCTCGTCCACACTCACCCCGGGCGCACCGTCGATACCGAGCAGCCGTCGCGCCTCGTCGTTGACAACGGTTGTGCGCCAACCGGTATCGACCGCGACCACACCTTCGCCGATACCGTGCAGCACCGCCGCCTGCTCGCGCACCAAGTCAGCGAGTTCCGGCGGTTGCAGACCCAAGGTCAGCTCGTGCCAGCGCCGAGCCAGCAGCACCGACCCGATAACGCCCGCGAACAACGCGACACCGGCGAGCAGGCCCGCGCGCCGCAGATCCCGCAGCAACTGATCGTGCACGGCCGCGGTGGAGATGCCGACACTCACCTCCCCCACGACCTTGTTCCCATCGGGTTGCAGCACAGGCACTTTCGCACGCACCGACTCACCGAGCGTGCCGCGTTCCTGGATCACCACCTCGACGCCGTGCAATGCCGCCGTCGGGTCGGTACTCACCATCTCACCCAGCCGGTCACGGGTGGGGTGCGCCAACCGGATCCCCTTGTCGTCGGTGACGACCACGTACAACGCGCCGGTTCGAGTCCGGGTCTGTTCCGCGATCCGCTCGAGCCGGCCCCCGGCCAGCTCGCCGTCCGTCTCCGGGCCGTTCGGCACGGTAGCCGCAGAGTAACTGCTCACTTCGTCCCGGACCACCGAGTCCGCCGCCACGGTACGCGCGATCGCCAGCGCCCGCTGCCCGTACTCTCCGGACAACCGCTGATCACTCACATACGCGAACACGCCGAACGCGATACCGAGCGTCAGCGCGACGAGCACCACTTGCAGTAACACGATCTGCGTCCGCAACCGCACACCGCGGCCGAACACGAACATCGCCCATGTCATACCACTGTGCGCAAAACGAGCACAAGATCCGCAGCCGGCGGGCCTACAGTTCGCCCGCGGATAACAAGCCGCCCCGTCGGCCGCCCGAACTTTCCCACAGGTCCCACCCCGGCCGCACGAGCCGATCTCCGTCGGCACCGAGATAAGCGAACTTCCGGCCGCACCGCCGGACGCCACCCGCGTTCGGGCCCGAGCCGCCCGCCACCCGGCCCCATCCACGTTGCAGCAGGCCCCACTACGACGCCTGCTCTCGAACCGAGAAGTTCGCGGCCGTCGGCCATGCGAAGGGTCCCGGCACGGCACGTACGGCGAACTCGCCGACCCCGGGGGTGCGGAGTTCATCGAAGCGGACATCCCGCGCCAGATGCCGAAGGGTCGGACGCGGTTCGCTGAGCCTCGCCGGGCGCGCTCAGAAGTTGTTCCCGTCCCGACTCTCATCGCGATCCGCCTGATCGATCGTCGGCCGGAAGTCCGATAGGGGGCGCGGGCGTCCGCGAATAAGCGCGGACCTCATCGTGAGACACGGCGGAGTAGAACCGGCAGCCCTGAGCACAACGAGCACAATGCGGGAATTGCAGGTTGCGCGGCTTGTGCGCACAAACGGGTGAGGTGTGACCGAGAGCACTTATGGTCGTGCGGTCGCACGTGAGGTGCGGCGAGAGTGTTTCAGGAGTAGGCCATGACCAACCCTGTCATCGAGTTCCGGGGCGCAACCAAGCGCTTTCCCGGAACCGGCGGTGGTATCCACACGGCGGTGCGAAATCTGCGCTTCACCGTGGACCCGGGCGAGTTCGTCGCCGTGGTCGGACCGACCGGCTGCGGGAAGTCGACCACGCTGTCGCTGGTGTCCGGCCTCGAGCGCACCTCGGCGGGGCGAACCCTGGTGCGCGGCAAGGACGTCGACGGAATTCCCGAGGGTATCGGGTACATGTTCCAGCAGGACGCGGTGCTGCCGTGGCGCACGGTGCTGGACAACGTCGCGTTCGGACCGCGGCTGCGGGGCGCGTCGAAATCGCAGGCGCGCGAACGAGCTTCGCAATGGGTCCGCACGGTCGGGCTGGCCGGATTCGAGAAGTACTATCCGCATCAGCTTTCCGGCGGGATGCGCAAACGCGTCGCGCTGGCCCAGACCCTGGTGAACGATCCCGAGATCATCCTCATGGACGAGCCGTTCAGCGCCCTGGACGTGCAGACCCGCCAACTCATGCAGGACGAACTGCTGCGCGTGTGGTCCGGAACCGGTGCCGCCGTGGTATTCGTGACCCACGATCTGGAGGAGGCCATCGCACTGGCCGATCGGGTGGTGGTGATGACCGCGAGCCCCGCGACGGTGTGTGGTGATTACCGGGTCGACCTCGAGCGCCCGCGCAATGTCGAGGAGGTCCGCCTGACCGACGCCTTCCGAACCCTGTACACCGAGATCTGGGGCACGCTGCGCGATCAGGTCGAGGCCGCCCGCGCGAAGGGAGCCGACCGTGTCGCTTGATATCACCGAAACCGGCTTGCCAGCAGAGGAATTCGAGGCCGAGTCCGAGGAGCAGATCCTCGCCGCCGCCCGCCGCCGCGCGCTGGTGTCCCGGCTGCGCACGTGGGGACTGCGGGTCGCGATCATCGTGCTGTGGCTGGGAGCGTGGCAGCTGACCGCGACGCTGTGGATCGATCCGTTCTTCTACTCCAAACCGTCGCTGATCTGGGGCCGGCTGGTCGAATGGTTCAGCAGCGGAACGCAGTTCGGGTCGATCTGGCTGCAGATCCTGACCACCGTCCAGGAGGCCGTGGTCGGGTTCGTGATCGGCGCGGTCGCCGGTGTGGTGCTGGGTGTGCTGCTGGGCCGCAGCCGCTACTGGGCCGAGGTCACCTCGCCGTTCATCAAGGCGCTCAACGCCGTTCCGCGCATCGTGCTGGCCTCGCTGTTCATCATCTGGTTCGGGCTGGGGCTGGAGTCGAAGGTGGCCACGGTCGTCGTGCTGACCTTCTTCGCGGTGTTCTTCAACGCCTTCACCGGCGCGCGCGAGGTGGACGGAAACGTCATCGACAACGCCCGCATTCTCGGCGCGAGCCGCCGGCAGGTGCTCTATCGGATCGTGCTGCCCAGCGCGACCACCTGGATTCTGTCCAGTCTGCACACCGCCTTCGGCTTCGCGCTGATCGGCGCGGTGGTCGGTGAGTACGCGGGCGCGAGCAAAGGCCTCGGCCTGCTGATCTCCAACGCGCAGAACACCTTCGACGCCGCGGGCATCTATGCGGGCATGATCATCATCACCGTGGTGGCACTGGTGGCGGAATGGGCGATCGGATTCGCCGAAGGCAGATTGCTGAAATGGCGTCCGTCGCAGGCGCAGTCGGCGCGCGAGGTGTGAGAGATGAGATATCGCAAGCACATCGCCGTGGCGATGCTCGCCGTCTGCTCGCTGCTGCTGGTGACCGGATGCCGTGATTCGCGGGTCATCCCCACGAAGAACGGGCGGCCGCAGATCACCATCATGATCGGCGGCATCGACAAGGTGATCTACCTGCCCGCGATGCTGGCTCAGCGGCTGAACTACTTCGCGGACAACGACATCGACGTGCGACTGCTCGACCAGCAGTCCGGCGCCACCGCGGAGACGACGCTGCTGACCGGGGACGTGCAAGCGGTGGTCGGCTTCTACGACCACACCATCGACCTGCAGTCCAAGGATCAGTGCCTGCGCACGGTGGCACAACTCTCCGACGTTCCGGGTGAGGTCGAACTCGTCGCGAAGGCGCAGAGCGAAAAGATCAACTCGCCCAGGGATTTCGCGGGTAAGAAGCTGGGCATCACGTCACTGGGCTCGTCCACCGACTTCATCACCCAGGCCCTGGCCGGACAGGCCGGGCTCGGAACGTCACAGTACGACCGCGTGAAAGTCGGTGCGGGACAGACGTTCATCGCCGGAATGAACCACGGCGGCATCGATGCGGGCATGACCACCGATCCGACGGTCGCGCAGATGGTGCAGGCCGGAACCGCCCGGGTCATGCTGGACATGCGCACCGAGGCCGGTACCCGGGCGGCGTTGGGCGGGCTGTATCCGGCCTCGTCGCTGTATATGCGCTGCGACACCGTGCGGGCACATCCGGAGATCGTGCAGAAGCTGGTCAACGCCTTCGTCGAGGCCCTGCGCTGGATCAAGGCGCACACCCCGGAACAGATCGCGGCCAGGATGCCCCCGCAGTACGCCGCGGGCGGCAAGGATCTGTACGTCCGGTCCATCCGCGATTCGATCGGCATGTTCAACGGCGACGGCCTGATGAAATCCGAAGGCGCACAGAATGTGCTGAAGATTCTCGGCAGGTACTCGGCCAATGTGCGGCCGGTGCACGACCGCATCGATCTGGCGAAGACCTACACCAATGACTTCGCCCGGCGGGTGCCCGCGGGCACTCCGTGACCCGGTACGGGCCGCACCACGGATGAGGGGTGGCGCGGCCCGTACCGCAACCGAATCACGGTGTGCGGCGGTAACTCTCACCTACGATTCGGACCAGCCGCCGTACGGGACGGTCAGGAGTTCGAGTGCATGGCCGCTGGGGTCGAAGAAGTACACACCCCGGCCGCCGTCGTTATGGTTGATCTCACCCTCGTGCTGCCCGTGCGGATCGGCCCAATACCGCAGGCCTCGCTCCTGGATTTTGGCGAACCCCGCGTCGAAGTCCTCCTCGGACACCAGGAATGCGTAGTGCGCCACCGGAATATCGGTCACCGTGGACGGAACCTGGGCGAAGTCGAAGGTGACCCCGTTGTCGACCGTGACCGGTATGAACGGACCATACTGCGCACCGACCTCGAGCCCCAGCATGTCGGCCCAGAACCGGGCGCTCGCGGCGGGGTCGTGACTGGCGACGATGGTGTGGTTGAAGTGTATGGACAAGATCGCTCCCCTACAGAGTGACGACGCCGACCCCGGACCGGTACGAGTCGGCCTACGGGAGCATCGTCATTACCGAACCTAGCCGCGATCACCGGACCGCCGCAACGACTCGGCGGCCGGGGCAACCGTCACCGCACTGCCGTTCGCGCGACGTCTGCGCAGCGCGTCGCCGGTGAAGACCACCAGCGCCAGCCAGATCAGACCGAATCCGGCCCACCGCGAGGCGGGCATCGGCTCGTGCCCGACCAATACGCCCCAGGCCATTTGCAGTGCGGGAGTGAGGTATTGCAGGATTCCCATCGTCGACAGCGGCGTCCGGGAGGCGGCGAGCGCGAACAGCAGCAGCGGGATCAGGGTGACCGGACCTGCCGCGACGAGCAAGGCCGAATGCCCCACGCCGTGGCCGAAGGCCGCATGTCCGGTGACGCCTAGCGCGACCACGCCCGCCAGCGCGAACGGCGCGGACACCAGTCCCTCCGCGGCGACACTGCGCAGCGGGTCCAGCCGGATCACCTTCTTGACCAGGCCGTAGGTGGCGAACGAGCAGGCCAGGACGAGCGCGATCACCGGCGGGCGGCCGTAGTCGACGGTCAGTACCAGCACCGCCAGCACGCCCAGCGCGAGGGCGATCCACTGCGGCCAGACCAGCCGCTCACGAAAGAGCACCACCCCGAACAGCACGGTCACCAGCGGATTGATGAAGTAGCCGAGTGCGCACTCGACGACGTGCCCGGAGGTCACCCCGTACACGTACACACCCCAGTTGATCGCGATGGCCAGCGCGGCCACCGCCGCGAGCTGCCAGGTCCGCCGATCGATCGCGAGCAGTTCGCGGATCCGCCCCGCCACCAACAGGACGATCAACACCACCACCAGCGTCCACAGGATTCGCTCGACCAGGATCTCGACCGGGTTGGTGAACTCCAGCAGGCCGAAGAACGCCGGGAACGATCCCCACAGCATGTAGGCGGCGGCCCCGAACACGGCACCGCCGCTCCCCCACCGTGCCCGCCGGCCGCCGGAACCATCGGATTCGGAATCCACCGCTGTCTCGGACCGTCGCACACGCACGCCAGAACGGTACTTCCGTGCGGTAATAGTGTCGAGCGGATATCGGCCGTCGCATCGGGCCCTCACAACCTTGGGGCGGCACTGGTGAGCCCACGGCAATTCGCCTGCCATGCACGGTAATCGGCCCGCGACAGCGGACTAACCGAGCGGCAACAGCTCGCTGATGTCCTTGGAACATGCGAATTCCCTCACTCTTCAAATCCAAGACCACCACACCGGAGCCGCCCATCTACGAGAAGATCGGCGGACACGAGGCGCTCGAGACGGTTGTCGAGGACTTCTACGTCCGAGTGCTCGCCGACGACGAGCTGAAGGGTTTCTTCACCGGGACGAACATGTCCCGGCTCAAGGGCCGTCAGGTCGAGTTCTTCGCCGCCGCCCTCGGCGGCCCCGACCCCTACACGGGTGCGCCGATGAAGCAGGTGCACCAGGGCCGCGGCATCATGATGAAGCACTTCAACCTGGTCGCGGGCCATCTGACCGATTCCCTGAAGGCCGCGGGCGTACCGGACGACATCGTCGCCCAGATCATCGGCGCCGTCGCTCCCCTGGCCGACGACATCGCCTCCGACGCGGCCACCGCCTGATTCTCCGGGCAACCTGGTCGGCACAGCCCCCGGCCATTCACGAATCGGAGCGAAGCGGAGGCCGCAGGCACCAAGCCGAGTGCCCGAGAAGGGAAAACATCCCAGGGCCGCGAATCAGGAGCGAAAGCCCCCTGATTCGCGGCCCTTCTCGCTGTTCGCCCCGCCGCCACCACCGAACGCAGCTACCGCACACCCCGTACCGCCGACAACCGACACCTGGTTCGCCCCCGGACCCACAATCACCCAGCGCGACCACCTCCTGACACGCTCAGCGACGAATCATCTCCGCACCGCCGGGAGTCGCCCGCGAAGCGAAAGGCTCAGCAACGCCAGCGCCGAGGTTTTCGGCGCGAGCTCGTCGTTCAGCCCTCGCACGACCCTCGAAGCCCACGGCCGAAGCCCGAGTCGCAGCCGCACAACGACACCCCTTCGAGCACGAAACCCGACCGAAGCGGAGCGAGGCGAAGGCCGACGCGCACAGCGGCGAAGCGTCTCCGTCCCGCTGGAAATCGCCCGCGAAGCGAAAGGCTCAGCAACGCCAGCACCA
>NZ_BDCC01000020.1 GCF_001613305.1 Nocardia vaccinii NBRC 15922 | reverse complement strand
GAAGCGCGCCGAAAACAGCCGGAGCGGAGCGGAGGCCGAGAAACACAGAGCGAAGCGGAGGCAAAATCAACCGAGGTGGTGCCGAAGCAGGATGGACAGCTGAGTGCGGACCTCGTCGAAGGGGTGGCTGGACTTGAGGGCGCGGCTCTGCACGATGGCGCCCTCGATCGTGGACAGGACCATGCCCGCGACCGAGCAGGCGGTGGCCTGCTCCATTCCCGCGGCGACCATTCCGTCCGCGAGCCGGGCGGTCCACTCGGCGAATGCCTGCCCGGCGGTGGACTGCACGGCGGGATTCATCTCGTCGAGCGCGGCGGCCATCATGAACGATCCGGCGCGGTAGTCACTGGCTTCGAGCGGGGCGCGCCAGAACGCGACCAGCTCGTCGAGCCAGCGTTCGGCCGAGGATGCGGACTGCAATGCGTCGGCCATTTTCGCCACATGCGAATAGACCACGCGCGCAACGATTCTCGCCGCCGCCTCGACCAGTTCCCCCTTTCCCTCCGGAAAATGCTGGTAGAGGGAGTTGCGCGAGGCGTTGCTGCGTTTGAGTAGCTCGCTCAGGCCCGCCGCGTGCACGCCGTGCTCCTGCACCGTCGAGATGGTGCTGGCGATCAACCGAGCGCGCGGTCCCGCTGCCATAAGGATCTCCCTCCTACCCTTGCCTGAACCGATCGGTTCATGTTAGACCTTTTCTGCATGGACCGTTTGGTTCACCGAGAGTAAGGATCCGCATGCCCGCGCTCATCGCCACCGCCGCACCGAACGCCCATGCCGCACCCCTGGGCATCGGCGTCTACCGGCCGCGCCGGATCGTTCCCAATGCCGAGATCGTCGACCGCATCGACTCGTCCGACGAATGGATCCGATCCCGATCCGGTATCGCCGCCCGCCACTGGGCCGACCCCGACGAGACCATCGTCGCCATGAGTACCATCGCCGCACGACGGGCACTGGACGCCGCGAACATGTCCGCCGACCAGGTGGACGCGGTCGTCCTCGCGACCTCCTCCCAGATGGTGCTGGGTCCGTCGGCGGGCGCGGTGGTCGCCACCGAACTCGGCATGCACAACGCCGCCGCCTTCGACGTCTCCGCCGGGTGTGCCGGATTCTGTTACGCCCTGGCCAATGCGGCGAATCTGGTGCGCGCGGGCCAGGCCCGCAACGTGCTGGTGATCGGCGTCGAACGCCTGTCGGACCTGCTCGATCCCACCGACCGCAGCTGCGCGTTCATCTTCGCCGACGGCGCCGGCGCGGTCGTGGTCGGTCCCGCCGAGACCGAGGGCATCGGTCCGGTGGCCTGGGGCTCGGACGGCAGTCAGACCTCGGCGATCAAGCAGGACAAGGACTTTCAGGAGTACTTCGCCGAGGTCGCGGCCGCGGAGGCGAGCGGGGGCACCTCGCAGCGGCCATATATCCGGATGAACGGCACCGCCGTGTTCCGCTGGGCGGTCACCTTCCTGGACAAGGCGTGCCGTGACGCGCTGAACAACGCCGGAGTCACCGTCGAGGATCTGGACGCCTTCGTCCCGCACCAGGCCAACAGTCGCATCACCGACGCACTGGTCAAGGCGCTGGGCATGCCCGAGAGCGTCGCGGTCGCCCGGGACATCGCCGAAACCGGGAACACCAGCGCCGCGTCCATTCCGATGGCGATGGAACAACTGCTGCGCTCCGGCGAGGCGAAACCCGGTGGCATCGCGCTGTTGCTGGGCTTCGGCGCGGGCCTGGCCTACGCCGGGCAGGTCGTGCGACTCCCCGCGATCGCACCGCAGGACTGAGCTCCGGTAGCTCACCCCGGTAACCGCACCACACCATCCAGATATCGGCGGCACCGCCCGGCAAGCTGGACGCGATCGCCGTCCAGCCGGCAGCGCAGCGCACCACCGCGGCGGGAAAGCTGCCGCGCGGTCAGCGTCGTGCGCCCGAGTTCCGCGGCCCACAGCGGGGTGAGCTGAGCGTGCGCGGATCCGGTGACCGGATCCTCCGGGATGCCGACGGCAGGGGCGAACACCCGCGAGACGAAGTCGGCCGAGTCACCACGGGCGGTGAGCACCGCGGCGCGGCGGAGTTCCGGGAACGCCCCGAAATTCGGCCGAGCCTCACGCACCTCGCGTTCGGTCGCCACGACGAGCACCTCGTCCTGGCCGCTGAGCGCGCGCACCGGGCGGACGCCCAGCGCGGACACCAGCTCGGGATCCGGCACCACGTCCAGGGATTCGACCGCGGGCAGGTCCAGGACCAGTTCGTCGTCGTCGGTACGATCCACCGCCAGCCAGCCGCTGCGGGTGAAGAACTGCACCCGGTCCGCACCCGGGTGGATGTCCTCGAGCAGATGCGCCGCGGTGGCCAGTGTCGCGTGACCGCACATGGCCACCTCCGTGCCTGGGGTGAACCAGCGCAGGTGGTACGCGGGACCCAGACCCGGCGGCTCGGCGGCCTCGGGCGGCAGAGCCGAAGTGTAGAAAGCGGTTTCGGCGAGATTGTTCTCCTCGGCGAGTTGTTGCAGCAGCTCGTCGGGCAACCAGGCGAGCAGCGGCATCACCGCCGCGGGGTTGCCCGTGAACGGTGCGTCGGCGAACGCGTCGATCTGATGCAGCAGCACCTCCATACAGCCGAAGGTACCCGCGTCGAATCCCGAGCGACACAATTCGATCCACGACGCGCCGGAGCGGGCAGCCGTCACGGCTCGGTCCACCCCGTACCGATCACCGATCAGGAGACGAAAGCCGTTCCGGCTCAGTCCTTCCGGTCGCCTCGGCGAGCCAGGAGCCGTCCGGCCACCCCGGTCGGTGCGGCACCCAACCACCACGCGAATTCGACCAGCACGATGCCGATCAGACCGCACACCACCGCGGCGCCGGTCAGCGCGGTATCGGACGGGTCGAGCTCGAAGAAGTGCCGGGTGAACGGCACCGTGAACAGAATCAGGTAGCCCGCAACGGATCCGGCGATCAACACGACCTTCCACCACGCCCACGGACGGGCCACGATCGCGAGCACCCACACCGCGATGATCAGCAAGGTGATCAGCGCGGTCGTACTCGCGTGCACCTTCTGGGCCTCGGTCTGCCCGGCCCCCTGGTACGCGATCAGATAGGCGATGAACGTCATCACACCGATCACCGACCCGGACGGCACCGCCAAGCGCAGCACCCGCGGCACGAAACCCGTTCGCGCCCTTTCGTTGTTGGGGGCCAACGACAGGATGAAGGCGGGAATGCCGATGGTGAACCAGGCCGCGATGGTGACGTGCCGCGGCAGGAACGGATACGGCAGCGGGTCGTAATGGAATATCTGCGAGCCGATTCCGGCCACGCCGACCAGAAAGGCGAGCAGGACCGAGTAGACCGTCTTGGTGAGGAACAGATTCGAGACCCGCTCGATGTTGCCGATCACCCGGCGTCCCTCGGCCACCACGTGCGGCAGCGTGGAGAACTTGTTGTCCAGCAACACGATCTGCGCCACCGCGCGGGTGGCGGGGCTCCCCGCCCCCATCGCGACGCCGATATCGGCATCCTTGAGCGCTAGAACGTCGTTGACGCCGTCACCGGTCATCGCGACGGTATGTCCGCGCGACTGCAGGGCCGAGACCATGGCCCGCTTCTGATCCGGCCGCACCCGACCGAAGGTGGTGCGCTGTTCCACCACGTCGGCCATATCCTCGCGGCGCGTGGGCAATTCGCGGGCATCGACCGGATCCCCACCGCCGGGCAGACCCAGCGAGGTGGCGACCGCGCCCACCGACACCGCATTGTCGCCGGAGATTACCTTTACCGAAACATCTTGGCTGGCAAAGTATTCCAGCGTCTCATGGGCATCGGGGCGCACCTTCTGCTCCAGGATCACCAGCGCTCGCGGGGTGACCGTCCCCGGCGCGTCGGGCGCGTCCACCGGGCGATCACTTTCGGCCAGCAGCAGTACTCGCAGCCCCGTAGACCCGATCTCCTGTGCGGTGGCCGCGGCCGCGGAGCCGGGGACCAGCAGGACGTCGGGTGCGCCGAGCAGCCAATTGCCGTATTCACCGTAGGAGCTGCCGCTCCACTTCTTGGCCGAGGAGAACGGCGCTATCGCGCTCTGTGGCCAGCCGGGCGCGTCCGGGCAGCCCTCGGCGATGGCCGCCACGCTGGCGTTGGGCCGCGGGTCGTCGGCGGCCATCGCCGCGAGCGCCGCGCGCAGGCGCTCGGGCGGTGTACCGTCCAGCGCGCGGATCTCGGCCAGGCGCATACCGTTCTCGGTGAGGGTTCCGGTCTTGTCGGCGCACACCACGTCCACCCGGGCCAGTCCCTCGATCGCGGGCAACTCCTGCACCAGGCAGTTGCGCCGACCGAGCCGGACCACACCCACCGCGAACGCGATCGATGTCATCAGCACCAGGCCCTCGGGCACCATCGGCACCAGTGCGGCGACCATGCCGTTGAGCGCCGCGCGCCAGGACTCGCCGTGACTGGAGAACAGCTGGTTGTAGATCGTCACCAGGCCCGCCGGAATCAACAGGTAGGTAATGACCTTCAGAATGGTGTCGATCCCGTTGCGCAGTTCGGAATTCACCAGCGTGAACTTGCTGGCCTCGGCCGCCAGCTGCGCGGCGTAGGCGTCGCGGCCGACCTTGGTCGCGCGGTACGCGCCCGACCCGGACGCCACGAAACTGCCCGACAGCACCTGATCACCCATGACCTTGCCGATCGCGTCGGCCTCACCGGTCAGCAGCGACTCGTCGATCTCCAGGTGCTCGCACTCCCGAACCTCACCGTCCACCACGATCTGATCCCCCGGCCCCAGCTCGATCAGGTCGTCCAGCACCACCTCACCCGGCGCGAGCGTGTGCGCCACGCCGTCACGCCGCACCACCGGCCGCGCCTGCCCCACGATCGCCAACTTGTCCAGCGTGCGCTTGGCTCGCAGCTCCTGCACGATGCCCACCACACTGTTGGCCACGATCAACAGCCCGAACATCCCGTCGATGAGCGACCCGGTAGTCAGTACCAGCAGGAACAGTACGCACAGAATCGCATTGATCCGCGTGAAGACATTCGCCCGCACGATATCGACAACCGACCGACCGGTCCGATCCGGCAGATCGTTCGTCTGCCCGGCCCGAACCCGCTGCTCCACCTCGGCCTTGTTCAAACCGCGGTTACGAACCGCCCGCTCGGTGCTCGCCATGCGAATCAGCCTAGAACGTAATTTCTCCCCGCCGCGAAGCTGTGACGTTGCCGACCACCCTGTGGGGCGCCGGGCAATCGACCGGCCGGGTGTGCAGTGCGGGCGGATCTGCCTGTCGAGTGCGTGGCCCGGCGCGATGCACTGCATCGATGCGGTGCGATGCACTGTAATGCGATGATGGTGATGCTTACGCGCGATGACATGTCGTGCTGATGCGTCATGACACCTGCAAGGACTACCGGAGGCGGACGATGACGGTCGAGACGGCGCCGACCCCGAATGAACGCGCGATCAGCGTGGAAGAATTCGATGCTCTGCCTATCGACACAGACCATCGCTACGAAATCGAGAACGGAATCTTGCTTGTGAACGCGCGCCCAGCACCACCGCGCAGCCGTGCGATATTCCGTTTGATGCTCCAACTCAACTCCCAGTTGCCCGATGGATTGGAGCCCTTCTCCGAGCTCGAAGCCGAACTGGACGGACGCTCACCACGACGAGTGCCCGATGTCGTGGTCGCTCCGGTCGAGGTCGACGAACAGGCTCGCATCCGCAGCGACCAGATCGCGCTCGCCATCGAGATCGCCACCTCGGGCGAGTCCGCAGTGCGCGATTACGCGATCAAGGCCGGCGAGTACGCCGCCAACGGCATCGCCCACTACTGGGTGATCGATATCCTCGACTCCGATGCGCCGGGCCTGACGATCTTCACCTTGGACACCGAGGGCAACTACCGGATCACCCCGCGCGCAACAGGCACCGTCACGGTGGACACTCCCTTCCCGCTGACCATCGACATCGACGCGCTCACCGCGCGCCGCGGTAACTCGTAGCGCCGCAACAACTTCCGTCGCGCCGGTAATGACCCCGATCTGCCGGCCCACCCGGAGCCGGCATGCGTCCGCCTCGCCCCGAGGGCACGGCATTGCGGGTGGCCTTCCCAGAACAATCGCGGCTGCCAGGCCGTGGTCGGCCAGCGGGACAACCCCGGTTACCGGGGAGCCGACGAGCCGCCGGACCGGGCCGAATACAGCAGGCTTCCGGATACGAGGCCGGGACGCCCCGCGAATCGGGAACGACCGGGACCCTCAGTTGGCCGGGACCGGACCATCATCGGGGCCCGAGACGACGGTGTCGGTTTGTTCGGGGAGCAAGGGCAGGACCGCGAAGGCTCCGGCGGAGGCGTCCGGGGGCAGAGCCTGTACCGACCGGATGCCAGGGCGCGAACTCAGCGTGCGCAGTTGGTCCGGATCGCCCCGGACGATCAGGTTCACCGCACAGGCGCAGGGGGTGCGCAGGCGGGCGGCCATGACCGCGGTGATTCGGCTGGTGCGGTCGTCGGAGGATTGCGAGTAGTTCAGTACGCCGGCCGCGGCGCGGGCCGAATCGATGACGGCCGCATCGTCCGCCGGAGTGGGGACCGTGATCGGCGGGGTGTAGACACGGTCGATCGGAACGTGGTAGATGACCTGCGAAACTCGCAGGTCCGCAACCGATTCCGGAATGTCGCGCGGGACGACGCCGGTGGTCAACGCCACCAACGCCCAGCGCTCGCCGCCGTCGTTGCCCTGTAAGGAATCATGAGCCCGCACAAGGTAATCCGCCACCGCCTCGCCCGAATCCGGCCCCAGACGGTCGGTTCCGATCACCGATATCCGTGGTGGATGGACCCAGCCCAGTATCAGAACGAGGACGACGACCAGCGCGACTGCGGCACCGCCGAATCCGGCGATGCGCAGGCGCTCACGCATGGCGCAGGACGTCCAGCGCATGCTCCAGGTCGGCCGGATACTCGCTGGTGATCTCCACCCAGCGTCCATCGGCGGGATGAGCGAAGCCGAGCGAACGCGCGTGCAGCCATTGACGTTCCAGCCCCAGCCGCTGCGCCAGGCGCGGATCCGCACCGTAGGTCAGATCACCGCAGCAGGGATGCCGGATGGCGGAGAAGTGCACCCGGATCTGGTGTGTCCGACCGGTTTCCAGGTGGATGTCGAGCAGGCTGGCCGCCTGGAACGCCTCGACGGTGTCGTAGTGGGTGACACTGGGCCGCCCGTCCGCGGTGACCGCGAACTTCCAGTCGTTACCGCGCGCCCGGCCGATCGGCGCATCGATGGTGCCGCTGGACGGGTCCGGATGCCCCTGCACCAGTGCGTGATAGCGCTTGTCGACGGTGCGCTGTTTGAACGCCCGCTTCAACACGGTGTACGCGTGTTCGGACTGGGCGACCACCATCACCCCGGACGTGCCCACGTCCAGGCGGTGCACGATGCCCTGCCGCTCGTGCGCGCCGGAGGTGGAGATCCGGTACCCCATCGCCGCGAGCCCGCCGACCACCGTCGGCCCGGACCAGCCGACCCCGGTGTGCGCGGCCACCCCGACCGGCTTGTCGACCGCGACGACATCGTCGTCGGCGTAGAGGATCTTCATCCCCTCCACCGGCGTCGCCTCGACCTTCAGCTCCCGTTCGGGCTCGGGAAACTCCACCTCGAGCCAGGCGCCACCGGCCAGCCGATCGGATTTACCCGCGGGCGAGCCGTCGATCTGCACCGCGCCCTCCTCGGCGAGCGAGGCCACGGCCGTGCGGGACAGCCCGAGCAGCCGGGACAGGCCGGCGTCGACCCGCAGTCCGTCCAGACCGTCCGGCACCGGCATGGCGCGCGTCTCCCTCATGCCCGGTCACCGTCCTGATCGCGGTGCGACCGGCTGCCGTCCGGTTCGAATCCGAACACGGTCAGCGCGACCAGCAGAATCGCCCCGCACACGATCGAGGAGTCGGCCACGTTGAACACCGGCCACCAGCGCGTGACCGAGATGAAGTCGACCACATGTCCCTGTAGCGGTCCCGGCGCGCGGAACAGCCGGTCGATCAGATTGCCGACCGCACCGCCCAGTACCAGGCCCAGCCCGATCGCCCAGCCCACCGACCGCAGCGACCGCCCGATCCGGATCACACCGACCACGACGGCCGCGGCGATCAGCGTCAGCAGCCAGGTCATACCGGTGGCCATCGAGAACGCGGCGCCCGGATTGCGCACCAGGGTCAGCCGCACGACGTCACCGATGATCGAAATCGGTTCGCCCGGCGTCATTTTCGCGACGACCAGGGCCTTGGTGCCCAGGTCCAGCAGCAGGGCAACAGCCGCGATCACCAGCAACACCGGAAGGGTGCGCCCCGGAAGCGCCGCGGTGTCCTCGCCGGGCGATTCGGCCGCGGCGGGGTCGGACTCCGCCGCGGACCCGGTCACCCCGGTCGACTCCGCACCCCCCGCGGTCACCGGCGTGTCGCCCTCGTCGGCGATTTTCCGGGATGGCTCCTCGTGCTCGTCGATGTGCTGCTCGCGCGGCCGGTCGATACTCACAGCACCCATCATTCCCTATCGCGATCACGGACCTGTCGCTCGGCAGGGCAGTGCGCACCGTGGCGGCGTCAAAGCAGATTTTCAGGTACCGGTCGTAACCTGTCAGGCGTGACGGTGTTGTCTTCTCACTCTCGCACGGCCGTACGGTCCGCCCGTCCGGGTGTGTTGTTCATGGTGCTCGCGGTCGCGCTGTCGGCCATGGGCGTCGGTTGCAGCGACGTCACCGAGACCCGCAGCGAGGCCGAGATCGAGCCGCCCACCATGGACAAGGAGGTCACCATGCCGATCTCGGCGGTGGTGACCACGGTGGTCAAGCCGGGTGCGCAGCCGCACTCGCTGCTGCGGCGCTCGTTCGCGGTGGGTAACACCCAGCAGGTCACCCTGCATACGGGCCACCACATCGAACAGCAGATGAACGACCAGACCCCGCACGATTTCTCCCAGCCGACGGTCACCATCCCGCTGACCGCGCAGACCGGACGAGACGGGGTCGACCTGACGCTCGGCAACGCCACCTCCTCCGATCCGCGCCTGGCCGAACAGCTGCAGTCGGCGGACGGATCGCACGCGGGTTTCGAGATGAGCGATGTGGGCGCGATCACCGCGCTGCGCATGGTGCCCAAGCCGGATACCCCCGATGCCGCCAGCGCCGCGCTGGAGCAGGCTTTCTACCAGGCCGTTTACCAATCGATCGCATTCCCCGTCGACCCGGTCGGCGTGGGCGCGGTCTGGACCGTGCACCAGCAAGTGACCAGCGGCGTCCCACTGGATCAGGTGACGACCGCGACCCTCACCCAGCGCGACGGCGATCTGCTCACCATCCAACTGGATGTGACCCAGACGCCCAAGGCCAAGGTGTGGTCGCTGCCGAGTAATGCGGGCAGTCTGGACATCGTCGACTACGCCATGCACGGCACCGGCACCATCACCGTGGATCTCGGTCTGCCACTGCCGGTGTCGGGTTCGGTCACGGTCGCGGGCCGGCAGTCCTACCGGGACCCGCACAGCGAGATCCTGCTGCACCAGAACATCAGCACGCAGGTGCAGTGGGGCCGGTGAGCGGAATCGACGCGATGTTCGACGTCCGAGGGAAGTGGGCCGGGTGCGCCCTGATCACGGCCGCGGCGATATCCGCCGCCGGATGCAGCACACAGCACAGCGGCTCCTCGCTACCGCCGGTGAGTTCGGCGACCGCACCCTCGACGGTGACCGCGGCGCCGCTCACCGATTCAGCGGCATTGCGGGCCAAGCTGTTGTCCGGGACCGACATTCCGCCCGAATTCGAGGCGCTGGACGACAGCTCCGGCGGTAACGGCCCGACCCCGCCCGACCGATCGCACACCGATCCGGCCGCCTGCGCGAAGGTGCTCGACGCGGTGAACGATCAGGTGCCCGGCGCGAGCGCCCATGGGGCGGTGCACTATTCGTCGGCCGACTTCGACAGCATCGACATCGACGCGGCCAGTTATCCGCGCAACGCCGCGGCGCGGGCGTTCGCATCGGTGCAGGATCTGTTGCACCGATGCGGGTCCTATTCGGGCACCGACGCCGACGGCGCCGCGGTCAGCTACCAGGTCGGCGGCCTGGACGAGCCCCGCGCCGGGGACGCCTCGGTCTCCTTCCAGGTGCGCACGACCAGTCAGGGGCTGACGCTGTACTCCGCGGCCACGGTCGCCCTGGTCGGCAGCACGGTCGTCCAGATCGCACGCGCGGGTCAGAAAGCGGTCGACCCCGCGGCGCTGCGCTCGATCACCGACACCCAGATCCAGCGTCTACAGGGCATTTCCGGCCCATAGGAACGGCGCGATAAATCGGATGCGCGCCAGGGCGGTCGGTTGTTACCGTCGTCGACATGTGGTTCGCACTGTTCTCCTGAGCGTGTTCTCGCTCGCGCCCACGCCGTTCCGGTTTCGGGCGCAGCTTTTGTCGCAGTCCGGCATTCCCATTCAGGCCGGCGGTCCGTCGCGCGATGAGTCGGCCACGAAACCCCAGGAGGCGCCATGCCCGCGCAATCCCCTCTCCCCCAACCCGATCCAGCCGCCCCGGCGCCCATGTCCCGGCGCGAACGTCGCGGCGGGCGCGCCGAGCGACAGCCGGTGTCCGGGATGAAACTCCCCGCACGCGGATCGCAGATCACCCTACCCGCGCGCAAACACAACAACTACCGCCGCGGCTGAGCGGCATGCGCACCCGTGCGGAGCGGTTCGCCACAACGGCGGTCTGCCCGCACGGGTGCGGTCCACGCGAAACGGACCGGCTCCGATACCGGGACATTCTGCGCCGGAGGGTGTTTCGCCCGTTCGGCCCGCGGTCACGGAGTGTCCGGCGCGATCTGTGAACCCACGGTATGTGCGGCTGAACCGCAGACCACCGTGATGTCCCGAACTACCAGGTCGTATTGATATGCCCCGGAGTCCACATACCGGTGTGCGTGTCCTGGGTGACCGTGGGCGTGGCCGGGACCGCGGACGGGTCGATCGGCGTCAGCCGCTGCAACTCGCCCCAATCCTCGCGCCAGCCGTCCTTCAGGTAGGTGGCCAGGCTGCTGGAGCGCTGCAACTGCCGGCTCCAGCCGAGCGGGCCGCCGCCGTCGTGGCTCTCCCACAGGTTGGTGTCGTGGGCGCCGCCGCGGTCGGGCAGGATGCGCCAACCGGGGACCTGGGCGATGCCGTCCTTGTGGTCGTACGGACGCTGGCACGGGAACTGCAGGCCCACCGCCCAGTCCAGCAGCACCGGCTGCGAGGACCCGATCAGATCGTTCAGCGTGGTCGTGCGCGGCACTCGCGGCGGGGTCAGCGCGATCCACTGATTCGGGTCGAGGCTGTGCACACTGGCCACGACGCGAATCACATCGGCCTGCGCGGGAATCTGGTCCATCGGTACGCGCAGGTTGCGCCACGACGGTGCGGGCCCGATATCGATCGGCGTCAGCCGACCGAGCGGATGCGCGGTGGTGGCCGAATCGCTCGTACCGTATTCCACCTCCACCGGTTCCCCCGGCGTGACCACGCCGTCCTTGTCGACCGAGCGGATACGCCCGGCAGCGGCGATGGCGACGATGCCGCTGCGGTCGCCCGCGGCGGGCAGGCGGTACCAGCCGGTGGTCAGATCCGACGGTCCGGACTGGCCGGCCGTGCCCAGCTCGGGCGTGGTGGCCGAGTCGAGACCGAAAGGCAGTGGCGCACCGCCGGTTTGGGTGCCCACATCACCACCGGGCTTGGCGTTGAACGTATTCGTGCTGGCGATACTGCTCGCCGCGGCGGGCTGACCGTCCGGGCTGAGATCACCGATCCCGTTCGGTACGAATCCCGTTGCGCCGTTGGCGAATGCGCGGAACGGATTCCCCGACACAGGGCTCAGCAACGAGGCACCGGGGTCCGGCTCGACCAGCACATGGTCGGCCAAGCCGCACGGCTTGCCCAGTACCGCATTCACATTCGAGGCGGCCAGGGAGAAACCCGGGTACTGAGCCACCGCGCCCTTGGCGAACGAGGCCACCTCGAACAGCACCAGAATCGCCGCCGCCACGGTCAACGGCGGAATCTTCACCAACTTCCAGGCCCGCGGCGAAATCCGGTGCGGGGTACCGGGTTCCGGCGCCCGCACATGCCACCATGCCGCAAGCAGCAGGCACACGGCCGCGACGGCGACGAATACCTTCTCGATCAGGAAGCCGTGCACCGACGGCGACTTGTCATTCCATGGAATTCCGAAACTGGAGACGTACCACCACTGGTTGATGCTGGTGAAAACCTGCGCCAGGATCAATGACACCACCGCCGCGAACAACGCCCGGTTCCGCGGCGAGCGCAGCACCCGCGGGCCGACGGCCACCGCGGTGAGCGCCGCGACCGATCCGGCGAGTCCGGCGTACACGCCGTCGTGGTGGGTGAACTTCGTCGGCGAGAGCGCCAGCAGCAGCATCGCGCCGAAGGTCAGGCCCAGCAGCCGCTTGGTCGGCCCGGGTGTGGTGAACGGAATCCGTCCGCCCTTGCGCAACAACACGAATGCGCACACGAGCAGACCCAGCCACATCGCGACGACGCCGAAGCGGCGGCCGATCGACCCGTCGGCATTGGGCATGAACAGCCACTGATAGCTCAGATATTCGTCGTACCAGGGCGAGGCCGGTCCGGCGATCTGGTGCACCCGATTGGTTTCGAACATGTCCGACAGCGGAAGCACCGAGAAGGCCACCGCGACGATCAGCGTCCCGGCCCCGGCCAATGGCGCCAGCAACGCGCCGTAGGCACGGATCCACGCCCAGGGCGTGACCTTTTCCCGGTCCGAGGCCCCGGCCAGTGCACGAGCCCGCGTCATGCCCGAGCGCCACACCGGCCGAAGACCGGCCAACAGCGGCGCGAAGCAGATCAGGCCCGAGGGATTCGCGGTGCACGCGAAGGCCGCGACGATGACGGCGAGGGCGTAGGGCAGCAACCGCCGCACCGCGATCGACCGCTCCACCAGGCACCAGGTGAGCAGAACACTCACCGCCACAACAGGTTCCGGACGCAATCCGTTGTTGAAAGGCAGCCAGACTGCCAAGAAACCCAGCGCACCGGTCCAGCGCACCACGCGGTCGTACCGCACGGCTGCGCCGAAGCGCGGAATCACCTCCCGGCTGATCAGCAACCAGGACAGCACCCCGGCCAGCAGCGTCGGCAGCCGCATCCACGGACTCGCGGTGCTCAGCTCGGACATGCGCGCCAGCAGATCGAACCACGGTGTGCCGACCGGCGTTTCGGGCACGCCCCAGTAGCGGAAGTAGTTGGCCATATAGCCCGACACCAGCGAAACCCGGGCCATACCGAACTGATATCCGTCATCGGAGGTAGTCGACCCGATGAAGTACCAGACCACCAACGTCGCGAAGACGACGCCGTCCACCAGACCGAACGTGCGCCACCGCTGGGCAAACACCCGCCGGACCCGGCGTCCGTCCAGTGTGTCGAGCCGGTAGAGCGCCACCAGGGCGATGAGTGTGCACCCGATCGCCAGGATCGTCGCGGCCCGCTTGAGAAACGTCGGCACGACCGAGAACCGGCTGTCCACCTGCGCGGTGACCCGCACACCCGCGGTGGTCTTCAGATCACTGAAAATCCCGACCAGCTGCGGACGCCAATCACCGGTCAACGTCACAGGATTCACCGTCGAGCCAGTGAGAGTCGCTGTGGCCGAGGATATGTCGGCGTGCACGGTGAGGGCGCAGTCGCCGAGCCGGTTCAGCGGAACGCTCAGCAGCGATTGATCGCGCAGCACCGCCTCGAACTGCGCGGGCTGTCCGGCGCGGGCCGGATTCACCCGTGCGACAAAGCCGTAACGATCCAGGTCGGGCGCACCGCCGGGAAGGGTCGAGCTGATCACACCCCCATGCGCGGCCAATTGCCTTGTCGCACCACAGGGAATCGATGCATCGAACGTCAGCGGGGCGTAGCCGACCAGCGGCGCGGTGATGCCGCGTGGCGAATCTTGTTGTGGCCAAGACAGAGTGGTGTGATCCACCCGCACCGGCAGCAGCGGTACGGCGATGGCGAACAATGCCCCGAGCAGACCCGCGATGAAGGCCACCGGCTTGGCCCACTGCCTGCCGGTACTTGCGATCGGACCGGGTTGCTCGCGGGCCGCGGGCGCCTCATCCGCCCGCACCATCGTGTCTGTCACGGAGGCAGATGTTAGCGTGACCGCTTCGTAACCGACGAAATCACTTGACGATTCTCAGTCTGCGCTTAGAATCCGCGCCCACGAACGACCGAGGCCGGTATCCGCGCGGATACCGGCCTCGATTCCGACGCCCACGCTCAGCTGCAGGCGGGCGAGGTCTGGTTCAGGTTCTGCAGACCGGTGCACGCCCACTGCTTCTGCAGCTTCCATTTGCCGTCCTGTGCGACGAACGGCACGGTGGCCACATTGTTCTGGCCGCCGTTGACCGAGAAATTCGCGTTCGCGGTCAGGGTGGGGCCGCCGAGGTAGCTGACCGAGGTCACCGCGATCTTGGCGTTGTTCTGCTTGTAGGCCGTGATGAGCTTGTTGATCATCTCCGGATCCTTCTGCAGGGCCGTCGAGCCGTCCTCCAGGTACTGCACCTTCTGCGCGGAGGGCACGCTCGGGTCGAGTGTCTGGGACAGCTCCTGGTTCAGCTGCGTCGCCGTGGGGACCGGCGGGTAGTTGCTGCCGGTCGCGGCCGCAGCGGTCGTCGTCTTGGCCTTGGAGCTCGAGTGCTTGTCACCGCTACCGCAGGCCGACATGCCGAGCGCGGCCACCACGGCCAATACGGCAACCGCGACGCGTCCAGTCCTCTGAAGCTTCAATGCTCGTCCTTTACCTTCGAGTTGGTCTCTTGCGTGCTCCGTGACAACTACCACCACACCGGTGTGATTGCACGAGTGGCCTCACGCTACCCGCAGACTTTCAAAGAAGACTAAGGAGCGGATCGGCCGGGCCGAGATCCGGATCGTCGGCGGCGAAGGTGTGCGCCGGACCCGGACCGGTCGAGCGGGTCTCGAAACGCACTGTGACACGGCCGTGCCCGCTGCCCTGTACCCAGCCGTGGCCGTGTGCGCGGTGGGTCACATCGCGGCCGGGATAGAAATATTCGGTGGTGTAGGAGCGGGTCGCGGGCGGCACCGGCGCATCGGAGGTGATCGGGATATCGGTCGCCAGGGTGACCGTCGGCTCCGGTGCGACGAATTCGTCCAATTCGGCGGTCTCGCGCGGCTCGGTCGCCTGGTCCAACTCCGGGAACAGCGACTCCTGCCGCACCGCCGACAGACCGCCGAAACCGACGCCGACCAGGCGAATCGGCCCGATCCGCGCGGGGTCGAGCGCCGAACGCAGCGCGGCGGCGGTGAGCGTGGCCGGATCCTCGGTCGCGTACGGCAGCGTGAACGAGCGCGTCACGATGCTCATATCGGCCTTCTTGAGTTTGAGCACCACGGTGCGCGCGGCCCGGCCGTCGCGGATCAGGCGGCCGTGCGCGGCGGCGGCCATCTCCTCGATCGCCGGACGCAACTGTCCGAGGGTGGCGATATCGCTCTCGTAGGTGGTCTCGGCGCTGATCTGTTTGGCCTCGGCCCGCTCGGCGACCGGTCGATCGTCCAGGCCGCGGGCGAGCCGGTGCAGCGCCGCGCCCACACTGCCGCCGAGCAGCGAGACCGCCTCCGACTCGGGCAATGCCGCGAAGGCGCCGACGGTCTCGATACCGACCGACCGCAACCGGCTCTGCGCCACCGGCCCCACTCCCCACAGCTTGCGCACCGGCAGCGCGGCCAGCAGTTCCCCCTGCTCATGTGGCGAAATCACCCGCACGCCATCGGGTTTGGCCAGACCCGAGGCGATCTTGGCGAGCTGCTTACCGGTGCCCGCGCCGACCGAGGCGACCAGTCCGGTGCGCTCGCGCACCAGCGACCGCAACGCCTCGCAGAACTCCAGCACCTCCCCCGCGCTGGTACCGGCCAGTTCGACGGGCTCACCGAACGCCTCATCGAAGGACAGCGTCTCGAGCACCGGAATACGAGAACGCAACGTCTCGAAGACCTGCCCGCTCACCTCGCCATACACCACCCCGCGCGGCGGCACCACCACCGCGGTCACCCCGACCAGCCGCCGCGCCTGATGCATCGGCATCGCCGAGCGCGCACCGAAGACCCGCGCCTCGTAACTGGCCCCGGCCACCACGCCACGCGCACCGGTTCCGCCGACGAGAACCGGACGACCCCGCAGCGTGGGCCGGGTGAGCTGCTCGACCGAGGCGAAGAAGGCATCCATATCGATGTGCAACACCCAGCGCCGCGCGATCGGCTCGGAATCATTCGGCGTGCCCGCGAGGTTGCTCGGCGATTTCTGCGTCGATGCTGCCGGACCACCCTGCGCGCCACGTACTCCGACAACCCCGGAATATACCGGTTGACCTGGCAAAAGCCGCGTCATAGCCGGATCGGGGTGGGTGGTCATACCCGAAAATCTACGCTCGGCTACCGACATGTTCGGCCGTGCCCGTATGTGATGATCGAACAATGACTATCCGCAAGGCCGTGATCCCCGCCGCCGGCATCGGCTCGCGCCTGTTGCCGCTGACGAAGGCGATCCCGAAGGAGATGCTCCCGGTCGGTGACAAGCCGGTGATCGAGCACACCGTGCGCGAGCTGGTGGCTTCCGGTATCACCGATATCACCATCGTGGTTAGTGCTGGAAAGTCGTTGATACAGGACCACTTCCGCCCCAATCCGGCGCTGGTGGCCCAGTTGCGCGCCGACGGCAAGTCCGCCTACGCGGACGCGGTGGAGGAGGTAGGCGAGTTGGGCCGCCTGGGCCACATCACCTATCTGGACCAGCACGGGCCCTATGGCAACGGCACCCCGGTTCTGAACGCCGCCCGCAATCTGGGTGAGGAGCCCATGCTGGTGCTGTGGCCCGACGACGTGTTCGTCGCCGAGGTGCCGCGCGCTCAGCAGTTGATCGACGCCTACAACAAGACCAAATCCCCGGTCCTGGCGCTGATGCCGATGGAGCCGGGAGATTCGGTCCGCTACGGCGTTCCGGTCGTCGAGGAGACCTTCGACAACGGGCTGATGCGCATCACCGGACTGGTGGAGAAGCCCAAACCCGAGGACGCGCCGTCGGCATTCGCCGCCGTCGGCGGTTACGTGGTCACTCCGGGCATCATCGAGGAGCTCGACAAGCAGGTGGCGGAGTGGTATACGCATCGCACCGGCGAGGTGTACCTCACCGATGCGATCAATGCCTTCGCCGGTGCGAATGCCGCCTACGGCCAGGTGATTCGCGGCCGCTGGTACGACACCGGCAATCCCGCGGACTACCTCACCGCCCAGTTCGCCACCGCCCTGAACCACCCGCAGTACGGCCCGCTGCTGCGTCAGCTCGTCACCGAGTGAGTGCGGCGGGCCCGACCGCCCGCCGCTCGCCGGCTCAGAAGAAGCGCCGGATCGCGTAGATCTTGAACTGGCTCAACGGCGAGTACACCACGCCGACGCCGTAGTCGTAGGCGTTGAGCACGTCGCCGTTGCCGACGTAGAGGCCCTCGTGGGAGCCGTCGGCGTTGAGCACCACGACATCGCCCGGCTGGATCGCGGCGAGCGGCACCGGGCTTCCCGCGCGCGCCTGTTGCCAGGTCGTGCGCGGCAGGAAAATGCCGACCCAGCGGTACGCCCACTGCACCAGGCCCGAGCAGTCGTAGGCGTTCGGGCCGGTTGCGCCCCACTCGTAGGGCTTGCCGGCCTGGGACCGCGCGAAGGCCAGCGCCGCCATCGCCCGCGGGCTGGCCAGCGGCAGACTCGCCGAGCCACTGGCGCTGCCGGAGGCCGAACCGGTCCCGGAGCCCGAGGACGCGCTGCCCGAACCGCCCGCGACCGGGTCCGAGGCACTGCCGGATTCGGCGCTGCCGCTGTTCGCGACGATGGGTATGCCCGAATCCGCGCCGGCCACCCCGGCCGGAACGGTCTCGGCTACTGCGCCCGCGACCAGGAATCCCATCAGTGCGCTGGTCAGCAGGCGGATGAATCTGCCACGCGATGCCTTACTTGCCATGGTCTCGCCCTTCGGTGTGCAGACACCACCGAGGACAGTGCCCCGGCGACCGATCGGCACAGACGAAGAGCTGTCGGATGACCGCTTCCCCACGGACATCTCGGCCGGGACCACGTGCCTGGCAGTGCATGGTTCTCAGCTGGGGTCGAACAGGAGGGAGATCGGGTGAAGCAGGAAGCTCAACTAGAGCATCAAGGTTGCCCTGACATAGCTGTTGTACCGTATGTCCCATCCATCACACAAGACCTCCCCTGTAACGACCTTCGTCATTTTCGGCCCGAACCGGTTTCATCTGCTCGAATGCGGGTACGGACCAGCAACTCGGCGCGCCACGAAGGCAGGGAGGGAAGTTCGCTGGAACTACACTTCACTCAGGTTCCGATGTCGCGTCTCGGGCAATGCCAGCAGCGACAGCAACGAAATCACCGCCATGGCGGCCATGAAGAGGCCGACGGAGGCCGTACCGCGGGTCTGGCCGAGTTGCGCGACGATGAGCGGAGCCACGCCACCGCCGAGGACGCCACCGAGGTTGTAGGCGATGCCGGCCCCCGAATACCGCACATCGGTGCCGAACAGTTCGGGCAGATAGGCCCCGAGCGGCCCCCACCCGATGCCCATGCACAGCAGCGCGCCGGACAGGCTGATCGCGATGAGGACGGGATTGCGCGTGTTCAGCAGCGGGAACATCACCAGGCTCCACACCAGGCTGAAGACCGCACCGCCCAGCAGCAATCCGCGCCGGCCGAGCAGATCGGACTGCCGCGCCACCGCGAACGTGGTCACCCCGAGCACCGTGACCGCGATCAACGTCAGGCCGAGCATCGTATTGCGCGGAATGCCAAGGGTTTTCGTCGTGTAGGTGAGGCAGTAGGTGGAGGCGGTGTAGAACATCACGTACACCACCACGATGGCCCCCGCACCCAGCAGCAGCTGCTTCGGGTAGCGCCGGATCACCTCGAGCGTCGGCACCCGCACCGCGCGCTCGGTCGCCAGGAATTTCGCGAACGCCGGAGTCTCGGCCACCCGCAACCGGATTCGCAGCCCGACCGCCACCAGTACGAAGGACAGCAGGAACGGCACCCGCCAGCCCCACGATTCGAACGCGCCTTTCGGAAGCAATTCCGACAGCGCCCAATATACCGAGGTCGCGGCGAAGAAGCCGATGGGCGAACCCATCTGGGGAGCAGCCGCGTAAAGCCCGCGCCGCCCTTTCGGCGCGTACTCGGTGGAAAGCAGTGCGGCGCCGCCCCATTCGCCGCCCAGGCCGATTCCCTGCAGCACCCGCAGAACGACCAGCAGGATCGGCGCGGCCACGCCGATGCTCGAATATCCGGGCAGCAGTCCGACGACGGCCGTGGACAGGCCCATCAGCAGGAGCGAGACCACCAGCGTGGCCTTGCGGCCGATGCGATCGCCGAAGTGCCCGAACACGATCGCACCCACCGGCCGGGCGACGAATCCGATGGCGAAGGTGGCCAACGAGGCCAGCGTGCCCGCGACCGGCGAGAGCGCGGGGAAGAACAATTTGTTCAGCACCAGCGCCGCGGCCGTGCCGTAGATGTAGTAGTCGTAGAACTCGATCGCGGTGCCGATGAAGCTGGCGATCGCGATGGTCCGGCCCGAACCGGCCAAAGCGGTTCCCGGGGAATCGATCTCCGGTGCGGCGGATGGAACAGCGGGAGCGGAGCTCTCGCCGGACGGCCGCGAGGCGGCGGGCGCTGGATCGGTCACGGTCTTCCCTCATCACGTCGGTCGAACCGCGTCATGGTACGCGAAAGCCCCCGAGCAGCCGGAATGCGGTTGTTTACGCCGCTCGGCGGATGCGACCAGTTGGCGTCACTAGGGGAAACACCCGCCGAGCGGCATTGCACTTCCCCGCCGATCGGGCTGGGGAAGACCTTCGAGGCCGCCGGTTCAGCTCCCCCCTCATGGGAGCCGACCCAGCGTTCCTTACCTCGTCATGAACTGTATCACCATATGCCATCTTTTAGTGGTACATACCACCACTTAACGGTCCAGTAATATTGCCGCGAGCCTCGGGCACGGCGGAACGCAGGAAGAACAGCAGATTCGCCGGCCGCTCGGCCAGCCTGCGCACGAAGTACCCGTACCACTGATCGCCGAACGGGACGTACACCCGCACATGCTGTCCCAGCCCGGTCAGCCGCTCCTGTTCGGCGGGGCGGATCCCGTACAACATCTGGAACTCGAAGTCGGCGCTCCCGCGCGAGGCGGCTGTCGCCAGTAGCGCGGCGGCCTCGATCATCACCGGATCGTGCGTGGCGACCATGGGATATCCCTTGCCCCGCATGAGGATGCGCAGACAGCGCAGGTAGGACGCGTCGACCTCGCGCTTACGCCGAAAGGCCACCGGCTCCGGCTCGTCGTAAGCCCCTTTACAGAGCCGGATCCGGGCGCCCTCCCGGGCGAACGCCTCGCAGTCCGCCTCGGTCCGGCGCAGATACGCCTGCAGTACGATGCCGACCGTCTCGGGATGTTCGTGCCGCAGCGCGCGCACGATCGCGAGCCTGGAATCGGTGGCGGGGTGATCCTCCGCGTCCACCGTCATCCAGATCCCGGCTGCCGCAGCGGTTTCGGCGATGGTCCGGGCGTTGCGCAGTGCCACGGCGTGACCGTCTTCGCCGAGAGCCTGTCCCAGCGCGGACAGTTTCACCGAAATCTCCAGCGGCCGTGGCATATCCGCGCCGTCCCGCGGAAGTTGCGCCAGGGCCTCGAGCAGGAGCACGTACTCCTGCACGACCTGCTCGGCCCGTCCGGGATCGACGGTGTCCTCACCGAGATAGTCGATCGTGACGAGACGGTTCTGCCGCAACAACTCTCGCACCGCCCCCAGCGCCGTCTCCCGGGACTCGCCCGCGACGAACCGGTCCACGATCCGCCTGGTGACCGGCATCCGGGTGATGCCCCGTTCGGCTCGGGCCGACCGGGCCGCGGCCAGCAGGGCGGGCCGCAGTGGATTGCCGAACGGCAGCGGGGTACGGTGGGCCCCGGAACTCGCGGAGCCGGCGGCCCGGGTGAACAAGGCACTCATCTCGATTCCTCGGATTCGGCGGCCTGGTGCGGATATTCGTGCGTCGTCGCGGGAACGAAGGTCTCCTTGAGTGAACGCGGGGAGGTCCACCGCAACAGGTTGAGCGAGGAGCCGGCCTTGTCGTCCGTTCCCGAGGCGCGCGACCCGCCGAACGGCTGCTGGCCGACCACGGCACCGGTCGGCTTGTCGTTCACATAGAAGTTTCCGGCCGTGAAACGCAATGCGGCGCCCGCCTTCTCGATCGCGTGACGATCCTGGGCGATGACCGCTCCGGTCAGCGCATAGGGCGAACCCGAATCGACCAGATTCAGCACGTCCTCGAATCCGCCGGGACGCGCGTCGTCGTAGACGTGCACCGCCAGGATCGGCCCGAAATACTCGGTGCGGAACGCCTCGTCAGCGGGATCGTCGCCGAGCAACAGGGTCGGGGCGACGAAATAACCGACGCTGTCGTCGCAGGTACCGCCCGCCGCGACGGTCAGGCTCGCGGTCGACTTCGCCCGGTCCAGCACACCCGCGAGACGGTCGAACGCCCGCCGATCGATCACCGCGCCACCGAAATTCGCGAAATCGGTGACGTCGCCGTAGCGCAGCGCACTCACCTTGTCGATCAACTCCGTCCCCATCCGCGCCCATACCGAACGCGGCACGAATGCCCGCGAGGCCGCCGAGCACTTCTGTCCCTGGTACTCGAACGCGCCGCGGATCAGCGCCGTGGTCAGCACGTCCGGATCGGCCGAGGAATGCGCGAGCACGAAATCCTTACCGCCGGTCTCGCCGACCAGCCGCGGATAGCCGCGATACCGATCGATCCGGCTGCCCACCTCCCGCCACAGATGCTGGAAGGTACGCGTGGATCCGGTGAAATGGATGCCCGCCAGCCGAGGATCGGCCAGCAGCACATCGGATATCTCGGGCCCGTTCCCGTGCACCAGGTTGATCACGCCGGGCGGGAGTCCGGCGGCCTCGAGTAGCCGCATCGTGTGATAGGCCGCCACCGCCTGGGTCGGCGAGGGCTTCCAGATCACGGTATTGCCCATCAGGGCCGGGGCGGTGGGCAAGTTGCCCGCGATCGCGCTGAAGTTGAACGGGGTGATCGCGTAGACGAAACCCTCCAGCGGGCGGTAGTCGGTACGGTTCCACACCCCGGGCGAGGAGACCGGCTGACCGGCCAGGATCTCCCGGGCGAAATGCACGTTGAAGCGCCAGAAGTCGACCAGTTCACAGGGTGCGTCGATCTCGGCCTGGTAGCAGGTCTTGGATTGGCCGAGCATCGTCGCCGCCGCGATCCGCTCGCGCCATGGGCCGGCGAGCAGGTCGGCCGCACGCAGGAAGACCGCGGCGCGTTCGTCGAAAGGCAGTGCGCGCCAATCGGATGCGGCATCGGTCGCGGCGGCCACGGCATCGTGTGCCTCGGCCGCCTCGGCCAGACGCAGCGTGCCCAGCACCGCCGCGTGCCGGTGCGGCTGGACCACATTCACCGCGGCTCCGGTACCAGCGCGGTGTCTGCCGTCGATCACGTGGCAGATCTCGGTGGGATTCGCGGCCAGCTCGTTCAGAGCGGCGCGCAGACGGGTTCGCTCGGAGGTGCCGGGCGCATAGGAGTGCACGGGTTCGTTGGTCGGTGCGGGGACCGTGGTGATCGCGTCCATGGCATGAAATAAACACCGGACGAACCAACTGTCCGTTGTCCGATCGGACGAATTGCAGGATACATTTTGGTCGGATTGAATGAAGAGCGTGAACCAGCTCATACCACTCTCGGAACTGTTGTCGGCGCTGACCAGCTCGGTTGTCACACTGATGGACGCGCCCGAGGGCGAGGATGTGGTCATCGGATCGGTGGCCTTCCTGGATCCGGACGATCCGAGCCCCGAATCGGCGCCCGCCCAGCCCCTGCCGGAGCTGTATCTGCAGGTCGGGGTGTCGAACGCGGATGCGGTGCACTGGCTGCGCGAACTCACCCGGCACTGTCCGGCGCAGTATCGCCCGCGCGCGGTGTTCTCCAAGGGCGCCGAGGAGTTGCGCGAGACCGCTCGCGGGGCCGGGCTGGCGCTGGTGGCGGTGCATCCGCACGCCCGCTGGGAGATGGTGCACGCGCTCGTCGGGCGGCTCATCGGACAGGGCGGCGGACCACTGGCCGTGACGTCCACGCCCACTCTGGACACCGATCTGTTCGGACTCGCGGCATCGGTGGCCGAGTCCACGCACGGGCTGGTCACCATCGAGGACGACCAGTCCCGGGTGCTGGCCTATTCGGCCGACAGCAGCGCCTGCGCCGATGCGGTGCGGCGGCTGTCGGTGCTGGGCCGCCAAGGGCCGCCGGGATATCTGCACTGGCTGCAACGCGAGGGCGTCTTCGATCGGCTGCGCAATACCGGTGACATTGTGGAGGTTCCGGCACAGCGGGAATGGGAAACCAAGCGCCGCATCGCCATCGGCATCCGCGAGCCGGGCGCACCGGGTATCCGGCCGCGGACGGTACTGGGCACGATCTGGGTGCAGGAGGGCGCCGAGCCGCTGCGGTCGGACAGTCCGCGAGTCCTGCGCGGCGCGGCTTCCATTGCCGCCCGGGTCATCTGGCGCACCCGGCACGCACCCACCACCGATGCCCTACTGGTTCAGCGCCTTTTCGGTGCGCACGGCGGCGACGTCGACGTGGCCGCGTTCGCCGAGACCTTCGGCGTCGCGGTGGCCGGGCGAGCGGCGGTCGTCGGCTTCGCCCGGCACACCGACGAGCAGGAGCCCGCCCAGCGCGCGCAGGAGATCGTACACCGCGGCGCGGCGGCACTTCGCCTGCACGCCAGCGCCTTTCGTCAGGACTGTGTCACCACGGTAATCGGCGATCGGCTGTATGTGCTGTTCCCCGAACATCATTCGGCCGATCGGGTGACGTCATGGACCAGACAGGTGATCGAGCAGCTCGCCGAGCGATCCGGGCTGCGCCTGCGTGCCGCCATCGCCGCCCCCGTGGACGGACTCACCGATGCTGCCCGCGCCCGCGCCGAGGTCGACCGGGTCCTGGACCGTACCGCCGATCTGCCCGACGCGGATGCGGTCACCACCCTGGCCGGCTCGCGCACCACGGTCCTGCTCGCCGAGATCCTCACCCTGATCGCCGATCAGCCCCAGTTGCGCGACCCGCGCCTGGACACGCTGATGGACTACGACGCGAAGTACTCCGCGGATCTGCTCGCGAGCCTGGATGCCTACCTGACCCGCCGCGGTGATGTCCGCACGGCCGCAACGGATCTCAGTATTCACCCCAACACGCTGCGCTACCGCGTCCGTCGAGCCACCCAGCTGATGGGCCTGGACCTGGACTCGGCCCCCGACCGGCTCCTGCTGGAGATCCAGCTCGCGGTGCACCGATTGTCCGCCCCGGCCCCAGCCGAAATACGAGACTGAGCCGCCGGGAACACGGTTATCCGCCGCTCGCGGGCCACCGCCCGCGCCGGAACATATCGATGATGAGGGCGGCGATATTCCACGCATCGTCATCGCCACGATGATGTGTGCCCTCCAGCGGCAGACCCGCAACCCGCAATGCCGCATCCATCCCGAAACGCTTTGTGGTATCGAGAGATTCGGAGAACAACCGCTTGGCATTGGTATGCCGGTCACCGAAAGGATATGCCACACCGCTCGCGGCGCACTGCCGTTCGAATTGCTTACGGTCGTAATCCCCCCAACTCGCCCACGGCCGCTCCGCTGCCCGATACCGCGACCCCAGCAGCGCGCACGCGGTCGCGAAATCCACCCCCGCCGCAACCTGCTCCGCTGTGAGGGTGGTGAGCCGCGTACAGAATTCGCTCACCGAAGACCGCTCGGGCCGCACCAGAATGCTGTCCCGCCCCACCCGCTCGAGCGTCCCCATATCCAGTACGCACACCCCGATCTCGATGATCTCGTTCGGCTGCCCGCCGGGACTCGCTCCCTCCCAGCACGTGGCCTCCACATCCACGACATTCAGCAGCCGATCATCCATACCCGCAGGCTACCCAGCCCCAACCGCACCGACCAGCGGTTTTCGACAGCCGACGGCCCAACCCATCACCACCCGAGCGCCCCATGCCACCGACCGAGTCGGCGCATGGCCGGGTATCTCACGGCCCCTTACCCGGCTCGCCACGCCACGACCGGATGCGCCGGCAGAAATCTCACCCGGCCCCTACCGGGATATTGCTGTCCGACCTGCCGACACCTTCAGCATGGCACTGCTCGGACGCCTCACCTCGATACGCGGATCGCGATGCGAAACCGCCCACCGGGGCATATCCCGACACGACCGGGCACGGGGCCCGCTCCGAGCAGCGGCGAGACCGAGACCCGATGCGTCCGTACGGATCTCACTGTCCGTACGGACGCATCGACGAGTCGGACCACGTTGCCCGGTGACGACGCGAGCGTTCACGCCTTGGTGACCGACACCCGCACCCCGCCGACGACCTCGGCCGCATCCTGGCCCGCATCACCGAATGTCAGTGTGGTGGCGAGGATTTCACCGGCGATCAGCTCGCGGTGGGTGTGTGCCCACTCGGCGCGGTCGGCTGGGACGTCCAGGACGACGGTGATGCGGTCCGAGACGTCCAGCCCCAGGGATTTGCGCGTCTCCTGCAGGTCGCGGATGAGGTCGCGGGCCCAGCCCTCGGCCTCGAGCTCCTCGGTGACCTCCGAATTCAGCACCACCAGACCGGCATTGCCGGGCAGGGCGGCAGTGGACTCGGGTTCGGCCGCGACCAGGCGCTGGGTGTACTCCTCCGGCAGCAGCTCCACACCGGCTTCGGGAGCGGAGCCCGCGGAGCGCCCCGGAAACACCGTGACCACTCCGTTTTCGTCCTCGGCCCAATCACCGGCCTTGACCGCCTTGATCACTGATTGCACCTGCTTGCCCAGGCGCGGACCGGCGGCGCGGGCGTTCACCACGAGTTCGAAACGGCCGTGCACGGCGACGTCGGTGGTCAGATCGACCCGCTTGACGTTCACCTCGTCGGCGACGATATCGGTGAACGGCCGCAGCCGGTCCGCATCCGCGGCCGCGATGGTCAACTCGGACAGCGGCAGCCGCACCCGCAGGTTCTGCGCCTTGCGCAGGCTCAGCACCGTCGAGCACACCGACCGCACCTCGTCCATCGCCGAGACCAGCTCGGCGTCCGCGGGCAGATCCCCCGCCTCGGGCCAGTCGGTCAGATGCACCGAGCGACCACCGGTCAGGCCACGCCAGATAACCTCGGTCACCAGCGGCAGCAGCGGGGCGGCCAGACGAGTGGTCACCTCGAGCACGGTGTGCAAAGTGTCGATGGCGTCGTTGTCCTCCTCCCAGAACCGCGAACGCGACCGGCGCACATACCAGTTGGTGAGCGCGTCGGCGAAGGCGCGCAGTTCGTCACAAGCCCCGGCGATGTCATAGACGTCCAGCGCCTCGGTGATCACGTCGCGAGTGCGCGCCAGCTTGGCCAGGATGTATCGATCCAGCACATGCGGCGAATCGGTGCGCCAGGTGCCCGGCTTGGAGGCGTACAGCTGCAGGAAGGTCCAGGCGTTCCACAGCGGCCGCAGCGCATGGCTCACGCCCTCCCGGATACCACGCTCGGTGACGATGAGGTTGCCGCCGCGCAGGATCGGCGAACTCATCAGGAACCAGCGCATGGCATCGGAGCCGTCGCGGTCGAACACCTCGTTGACGTTCGGGTAGTTGCCCTTGGACTTGGACATCTTCAGCCCGTCGTCGCCGAGCACGATGCCATGTGCGGCAACGGTTTTGAACGCCGGTCGGTCGAAAAGCGCGGTCGCGAGCACGTGCATCTGATAGAACCAGCCGCGGGTCTGCCCGATGTACTCGACGATGAAATCGGCCGGATTGTGGCCCAGTTCATCTGCGGTGCCGTCGAACCATTCCTTGTTCTCGAACGGGTAGTGCACCTGCGCGAACGGCATGGATCCGGAGTCGAACCAGCAGTCCAGCACCTCCGGCACCCGGCGCATCGTGGACTTGCCGGTCGGGTCGTCGGGATTGGGCCGGGTCAGCTGGTCGATGCCGGGCCGGTGCAGATCGTCCGGGCGCACACCGAAGTCCCGCTCGAGTTCGTCCAGCGAACCGTAGACGTCGATGCGCGGATAGGCCGGATCGTCGGAGAGCCACACCGGGATCGGGCTGCCCCAGTAGCGGTTCCGGCTGATGTTCCAGTCCCGGGCGCCCTCCAGCCACTTACCGAACTGTCCGTCCCGGATATGCTCGGGCACCCAGGTGATCTGCTGATTCAGCTCGACCATCCGGCCCCGGAATTCGGTCACCGCGACGAACCACGACGGTACCGCCATGTAGATCAGCGGCTGCCCCGAGCGCCAGCTGTGCGGGTAGGAGTGCTCGATCGTCTCGTGCCGCAGCAGCTTTCCGGACGCCTTGAGATCCTTGATGATCACCGGATTCGCGTCGAACACCATCATGCCCTCGTACGGCGGCACCATCGAGGTGAACCGCCCGCCCGGATCCAGCGGCTGTACCAGCTCGATCCCATGGGCGGCGGCCACGTCCATATCCTCCTCACCGAACGCGGGCGCGAGATGCACGATCCCGGTACCGGAGTCGGTGGTGACGTAGTCCGCGGTCAGCACGCGATGCGCGTTCGGATGGCCGAGGAAGAAGTCGAACGGCGGCTCGTACCGCAGATCGGCCAGGGCCGCGCCCGCGTACTCACCGAGCACCTCGGGTTCCGCGCCGAGTTCGCGGGCATACTGCGAGACCCGTTCGGCGGCGAGCAGATAACGCTTCCCGTGCTGCCCGCGCACCTGGACGTAGGTCACGTCCGGATGGACCGCGATCGCCAGGTTGGACGGCAGCGTCCAGGGGGTGGTGGTCCAGATCAGCGCGTTGGCGCCGTCCAGATGGCGCAGCGGATGGTCCGCGGGCACCCGCAGCGGCATATCCACGGTGACGGCCGGGTCCTGACGCATCTTGTACGCATCGTCGAGCCGGGTCTCCTGGTTCGACAGCGGCGTCTGCTCGTACCAACTGTAGGGCAGCACCCGGAATCCCTGGTACACCAGCCCCTTGTCGTACAAGGTTTTGAATGCCCACATCACCGACTCCATGAAGTCGAGATCCAGGGTTTTGTAGTCGTTGTCGAAATCGACCCACCGCGCCTGACGGGTCACATAATCGCGCCACTCACCGGTGTAGCGCAGCACAGAGGATTTGACCGCGGTATTGAATTCCGCGAGGCCCATCTGTTCGATCTGTGATTTGTCCGTGATACCGAGCTGCTTCTCCGCCTCGAGTTCCGCAGGCAGCCCGTGACAGTCCCAGCCGAATCGCCGATCGACCTTCTTACCGCGCATCGTCTGAAAACGCGGGACCAAATCCTTGACGTATCCGGTCAGCAGATGACCGTAGTGTGGCAAACCATTGGCGAACGGTGGACCGTCGTAGAAGACGAACTCCGCACTGCCCGAACGGTTGTCGATACTGGCGCGAAAGGTGTCGTCGGCGGCCCAGTAGTCCAGGACGCGCCGCTCCAACTCCGGGAAGGAAACCTGTCCCCCGGCGCCCAGATCGACGCGCGGATAGGTGTCCCGGACATCGCTGGGCTCTGCCTTGCGGGGGGTTGTCTCGTCCGCCATGTCGGGACGTCTCTCCTCGTGCCGTATGCGCCGTGGGCGCAGTCCGTGGGCACGGGGACGAATATCGGCGCCGGTGCGCCGAAACCGCGGTACCACCCCGCTTGCCCGGCGCGATGGCGATAACGCCGGACCTCTCGTTGCGAGCTGTGACGGGCTCACCCGCTCGGTTCTACTGAGCGACGCAGCTCACGAGGCCGCGTGGCCGTTCTTCCGAAGGCTCCCCGGTGATTGCCGGATCACTGCCGTAGTTACAGGTTTGATTGTAGCCACTGCGGTCAAAACTATTTCCGACCGCGGTTGGTTCGCATCGCGGGCTACCCTGCTCACCGCTTGGCGTGACGACCGGGACGCGTCGGGGCGTCGTCGTCGGAATCGCGAATCGACAGGGCGCTCACCAGCAAGAGAACCGCGCCGATGACGCACACCACAATGCATCCCCAGGCCCACACCACCGAACCGGTGGTCAGTGCGGCGATCAGGAGGCCGAATCCGATTGCCGCGAGAACAAGTGTCAGGACGAGCATGGTCACCCCCTAGGCGGGCCTGCTGGCTCGACGAACTTTCGACCACGGCCGCAGCTGCGCGTACCGGCCCCGGGCTGGCGGGGACGGCGGTCAGCCGAAGCGAAATTACTTGCCGCCCTTGGCGAATGACGCAGAGGCGTGGTTGTTGCTGGCGCCATCGAAGGCCTCACCACCGTCGACCGGTACCGCTGAACCGCGGTTCTCGAGCTCTTCGAGCTGGGACTCCAGATAGGACTTCAACCGCACCCGGTACTCGCGCTCGAACGTCTTGAGCTGCTCGATGCGGCTCTCGAGCACGCTGCGCTGCTGGGTGATGGTGGCCATGATCTCGGTGTGCTTGCGCTCGGCGTCGGCCTGCAGCGCGTCGGCCTTCTCCTTGGCCTGACGCAACTGGTTGTCCGAACGGCTCTGCGCGTCGGACAGCAGGGTCTCGGCCTTCTGCCGGGCCTCGGCGACCATGCCGTCGGAGCGGGTGCGCGCCTCGGTGACCAATCGCTCGGAATTCGCCCGGGCGTTGGACAGTAGCGTCTCGGCCTCGGACTTGGCATCGGTGGTGAGCCGGTCGGCCATTTCCTGGGCCAGGCTGAGTACCTTGGCGGCCTGTAGGTTGGCGTCGGCGGCGCCCGGATCCTTCATCGCGGCGGGCGCGGCGATCGGCATGGGGGCCGGAGGCGGCACCGGAGCGGGCTTGGGCGGTTCGGGTTGCGGCGGAGCCGGTTTCACCGCTTGCGGCATCGGGCGAGGGGCCGCCTTGGCGTCGGACAGCTCGGCATCCAGCTCGGCAACCCGCTGGCGTAGATCCGCGTTCTCCTCGATCAGACGTGAAAGCTCCTGCTCGACCAGATCGAGGAACGCATCGACCTCGTCCTCGTTGTAGCCCCGCTTCCCGATCGGCGGTTTGCTGAACGCGACGTTGTGCACATCGGCTGGGGTCAGCGGCATGGAAGGATCCCTTCACGCTTCGTACGGAGGTCTAGCGGTAGATCTTGCAAGCTATTCTTCACGACCCATTCTGTCACACCGGCGCGTGCGCCTGGCCGAGCCCGCCCGTGACCGTCATCAAGATGAACACGATGAATATCAACACCATAATCGACAGATCCAGTCGAATTCCCCCCAAGTTGACCGGGGGTATCAGCCTTCTCAGCAGTTTCACCGGCGGATCGGTGATCGTGAAGATCACCTCGAGCACGATGGCGACCGCGCCGCGCGGATGCCAGTCCCGCGCGATGCTGCGGATGAACTCGACGATGATCCGGCTGATGAGCAACAACCAGAAGACGAACAGCAGGTAGTTCAACACACTGAACAGGGCCACCCGCCACTCTGCCTCAGATTCGGTGTCCTGCAAACTCCCCGCGCCGTCTGCAGACGGCGCGGCTTCCCCCGCGCGTCGCGCGTCGGCCCGAAGGCGGCCGCGGCACGACGTCCGATTCGAGCGTTATTTCTGGTTGTAGAAGCCGGTTTCGGCGATGCGGCGGCGCTCCTCGGCCGATACGTCCACATCGGCCGGTGAGAGCAGGAACACCTTCGTCGCGACCTTGTCGAACGAGCCGCGCAGCGCGAACGCCAGACCCGCGGCGAAGTCGACCAGACGCCGCGCGTCGGCGTTGCTCATCTCCACCAGATCCATGATCACCGGAGTACCGTCACGGAACCGCTCGCCGATGATGGCCGCCTCGGTGAAGGTGCGCGGCCGCAGCGTTGTGATCTTGGACAACGGGCCTCCGTCCTCGAAGACCGGCGAGCGGCGCGGAGCCGGCTCGAAACGGGCCCGCTCCTCCAGTCGCCGCTCTTCCATCCTCCGCTCGACCTCCGGGTCGACCGCCAGCGCGCCGTGCGTGGTGCCGCGGATCATCGACGACCCGCCACCGAGGCCGCGCGAGCGCCCCGATGGCGCGGACTCGATCCGGGTGGGCCGACGAGTCGGCTCGTAACGATCGTCGGAATATGCGTCGTCGGCGAATTCGCTGCGGCGGGACACGGTGTACCCCGGCTGATACGGCGCCTTGTACGCGGGCTCCGGATAGCTCTGCTCGGGCTCGTACCGGTCGTCGTCGAAGCGCGAACGCCCAGCGCCCTCGTAACGCGATTCGGAGAATTCCCGTGGCCTACGCGCGGGCCGATCATCCATCCCCCGCGGCCCGCGGTCGTCGACATAGTCGTCCTCGTATTCCTCGAGCGGAACCATGCCGAAGTAAGCCTTGAACCTGTGCAGCGTGCTCATGCTCCCACCTCGCTAGCGCTCGGCTCCAGCACGAGCACGCTCGTGGCAGCCCTTGTGATTCGCTCGCAGCGCTCGCTCATGCTCCCACCTCGCTGACACCCTCCCGCACGAGCACGCTCGTGACTGCCTTGACGACTCGCTCGCTGCGCTCGCTCATCCTGGTCGACCTTCCTACGGCCCCGGTTGACCTGGGGTGTTGAAGACTTGCCCAATTCTGGCAGTCTCAAGCATATGTTTCGAATGTGACTGCTGAGGTTTGTTTGCTATCCCGAGGTTATCGGTCGAGCGCCCATCAAGGCAGTACCGACACGCACACAGGTGGACCCGTGTCGAATCGCGGCCTCGAGGTCTCCCGACATGCCTGCGGACAGTTCGGTCCCCGCGGGGTGTCGCGCTAGAAATCGGACATGCATCTCGGCCAGCCGAGCGAACTCGGCATCCGGATCCGACCCCAGCGGAGGAATCGCCATCAGGCCCGCGAGCTGCAGGTTCTCCAAACCCGCGACATAGTCGGCGAGTTCGGGCAAATCGCCCGGGGCGATACCGCCGCGACCTGGGTCGCGATCGAGGCCGACCTGGAGCAGAACCCGCACCGGCGTATCCCGGGATCCCGCCTCCCGAGCCGCGCGCACACCAGCGTCAAGAGCCGTTGCCAGCCGGGCGCTGTCCACCGAATGGACAGTATGCGCCCACCGGGCAACGGCTTTGGCCTTGTTGCGTTGCAGACGGCCGATCATGTGCCATTCGACACCGGGCAGATCGGATAATTCCGCCGCCTTCGCGCTCGCCTCCTGCTCGCGCGATTCGCCGAATTCGCGCCGCCCCAGCCGGTACAGAATCGCCACGTCCGAGGCCGGGAAGAACTTCGTCACCGGCAGCAACCGCACCCGAGCCGGATCACGCCCGGCCGCGCGACAGGCCGCATCGATACGTCCGAGCAACCCGGCCAGCGCGGTCGAGAGCTCCTCGGCACGCGTGCCGGATTCCGCAGTGGCCCTACCGAATTCGCCGATCATGATTCCTCTCCCTCGAATGCGATTCGTATCACGATCCACCCGGGCGTGTCCCGTCAATTTCCTGGACGCGGCGTTCTCCTCCGCTCGCGCACTGCGCGACCGGACGTCCCGGGTGCGCGGTGCGACGCCCGGCGCCGCGACCGGATCAGACCGGAGAATCCGCGGGTTCGCGCCAGATGACCCCGGCGATGCGACCGGTCGGTGCGCCGCGGCGGTGACTGAACAGGGTGGTGTCCTCGATCGTGCAGCGCGGATCGACCGCGATCGCGCCGACACCGGCCGCTTCGAGCTGACGGCGGATTCCCGCGCGCAAATCCAGACCCGGAGTGCCCTGCGCGGTGGTGGTGGCGCTGCCGGGCAGATGGGCCTCGACATCGGCCCGCATCGCGGCGGGCACCTCGTACCGCGCTCCGCCGGCGGCCGGACCGAGGAACGTGCCGATGCGTTCGGGCTGGGCGCCGACCGAGATCATCGCCTCCAGTACCCGCGGCACGATCCCTATCCGCGCACCGACACGACCGGCGTGCACGGCGGCGATCACCCCGGCCTCGTCATCGGACAGCAGGATCGGTACGCAGTCCGCGGTCAGCACCACCAGCGCGAGTTCCGGGACGGTGGTCACCAGCGCATCGGTCACCGGCACCGGCTCAGGCTGCGGACCGTCCACGATCGTCACGGTGCGACTGTGTACCTGTTCCATCCAGACCAACCGCTCCGGCGCCAGCCCGATCCCCTCCGCCAGCCGAACCCGATTGCGCCGCACCGCCTCCGGATCATCACCGACGTGATCACCCAGATTGAACGAGTCGTACGGCGCACGGGAGAACCCGCCGGCACGGGTCGTCGTCACCCGCCTGGTGCGCATGAGCTGTTGCGTTGGCATACCCCGACATTAATCGCCCCGACGACGGCCACTCGCGCCAGCAACCTGAGAAAATCCATAGCAGTCCGGGCAACCGACCGCTCCGCGCACGACGACCGATCCAGCACCGCCACGGGTCAACGCACCGGGTACACCCGAGGCGTAACTCGCCGCCCGACCGTCGGCCCTACGACGAACTCTTCCCGCACTCGACGAGACGCGGAAGCCGAATCAGAAGTGGAAGCGGAACAAACGAGCACCCGTTCCTTCCGAACGGGTGCTCATGGGGGAGCTGATTATCGCCGCATGAACGACGGCACGTCGACATCGTCGTCGGTGTCCTCGTCCGGCGGTTGGATGTGGTTGCGGGAGTTGTGGGCGACCGTGGGTTCGACGGCCGGGCGGGGTTCGTACGACGGGGCGGGGCCGCGGGAAACCGGGGCCGGAGGAGGTGCCGGGTCCGCGGTGCGGCTCGGGAAATCGGTGCCGCGGGTGTGGGAATGGCCGACCTCCCCGGCACGCGCCGAGCCGATCGTGGAGCGAGTGACCGGCGCGTCCAGGCGACGAGTCGGGGCACCGCTGTCGAATCCGGCCGCGATCACCGTGACGCGCACCTCGTCGCCGAGCGAATCGTCGATGACCGTACCGAAGATGATGTTCGCCTCGATGTGCGCGGCCTCCTGCACCAGCGAGGCGGCCTCGTTGATCTCGAACAGACCCAGGTCCGACCCGCCCGCGATCGAGAGCAGCACGCCGTGTGCGCCGTCCATCGACGCCTCCAGCAGCGGCGAGTTGATCGCCGCCTCGGCCGCCTTGACCGAGCGACCCTCACCGCGCGAGGAGCCGATGCCCATCAGAGCCGAGCCGGCCCCGGACATGACGCTCTTGACGTCGGCGAAGTCCACGTTGATCAGACCCGGCGTCGTGATCAGATCGGTGATGCCCTGAACACCGTTGAGCAGCACCTCATCCGCGGAGCGGAAGGCGTCCATCAGGCTGACCGCCGCATCGCCGAGCTGCAGCAGCCGGTCGTTCGGGATGACGATCAGCGTGTCGCAGGATTCGCGCAACGCCTGGATACCGGCCTCGGCCTGGTTGCTGCGCCGCTTGCCCTCGAAGGAGAACGGGCGCGTCACCACACCGATGGTCAGGGCGCCGAGCTTGCGAGCGATGCTGGCCACCACCGGCGCGCCGCCGGTTCCCGTGCCACCGCCCTCACCGGCGGTGACGAAGACCATGTCGGCGCCCTTGAGCACCTCTTCGATCTCGTCCTTGTGATCCTCGGCGGCCTTGCGGCCCACCTCCGGATCCGCACCGGCGCCGAGGCCGCGGGTGAGCTCACGCCCGACGTCGAGCTTGACGTCCGCATCACTCATCAGCAGCGCTTGGGCGTCGGTGTTGACGGCGATGAACTCGACTCCCTTGAGTCCCTGTTCGATCATTCGGTTGACGGCGTTCACGCCGCCGCCGCCGATACCGACGACCTTGATCACTGCAAGGTAGTTGTGCGGGGGCGTCATGGGCTCTCGCCTTCCTTCGATCTAAAGCCTGTCGTTTGCGGATTCCCGGCAGAGCGCCGAGCCGCGGATGGTTTCGATCCGGCTAACCCGGGCTCCCGCCCGAGCAAACCCTCAACCTCAACCATAGGGTTGGCGTTATGTCAAGTATCCGACTGCTGCGGAACGCTATTCGTACCCGCCGCAATCCGCGCGCAGGCGCGCCGACGCGAGAACCAGAATCTTATGCGATCCGTCTCGTCCGAGCCCGCCCCGCATCGTATCGCGAACAGCCGCTCCAGGCAGGGGGAATCGTTCCCGGTGCCCCCGGCGATTCCGGGCGCATCGCGATACGCACCGAAAACACCAACGGCACAACGGGTATCACTCACCTTACCGTGACCAGATCGGGAGTCGAAACGTCGTATACCTGTCCGGGCCGAGTCAGCACCGGCACGACCACCTCCGCCTTGCGTGCCGAATCGGCCGCGCCACCCCACAGCACGGTGCGCCCATCACGCAGTTTCAGCTCGATATCCGAAACCGACCGCGCCACAACCTCACCCACCTGCCCCCGCAAACCCTGTGAGGCCGCGGTGAGCACCGTCACCGCCGCGCGAGTGACCGGATCGCTACCGCCCGGACGGCTGGTGGTCAACTTCGGCACGCCGGGAGGCGGTGGCTCGATGGCGAATTCGACGCCGTTCGCGTCCAGCAGGTGCGGCCCCTGCGGGGAATCGAAGTACAGGACCGCGGTGCGTTCCACGACGCTCACCCGGACCGCCGACGGGAACACCCGCCGCACCCGCACCGAATGCACCTTGGGGATCGCCGCCACCCGGTGCGCGATGTCATCGGTGTTCAGGCGCAATATCGACACGCCCTCGGGTACCTGCGCCACATCGCGCACCTGCTTCTCGGACACCGTCACCAGGCCCTCGACCGTGACCGTGCGCACGGCGAGCACCGGAGTGAACCACGCCGCGAGCACCAGCACGACCACGACTCCGGCAACCGTCAAGCCCCACAGGACCATTCGACGCGACGGCGGCCGCAGGCGCATCGCGATCACCGTCCGGTGGGCGGGCGCACCCGCAATCCGTCGAGGATCTGCCCGCCGAGCATCGTCACATCGCCCGCGCCCATCGTGATCACCACATCACCCGGACGCGCCAGTCCGGCGGCCTGACGGCCCACCCGCGACATATCCGGTTGGTAGTGCACGGGTTTGGTGACCGACTTGGCCACCAGCGCGCCGTTGACGCCCGGCAGCGGCTCCTCCCGCGCGCCGTACACGTCGAGTACGACGACCTCGTCCGCGACATCCAGGGCCGCGCCGAACTCGGTCGCGAATGTCGCAGTGCGGCTGTACAAATGGGGTTGGAACACCACGATCACCCGGCCCTGCCGCGAGCGCGCGCCGTCCGCGGCCTCCTGCCGCACCAGTTCGGCCGCCGCGCCGAGCACCGCGCGCACCTCGGTCGGATGGTGGGCGTAATCGTCGAACACCCGCACGCCGTTCTCCCGGCCGACGAACTGGAATCGCCGATGCACCCCGCCGAAACCCTCGAGGCCCTGCAGAACCTCGCCGAGATCGGCGCCGGCGTCCCGCGCGGCGAGCAGGGCGGCCAGTGCATTGAGAGCCATGTGCCGTCCGGGCACCGACAGCCGCAGCGTGCGCGGGGCGGATTCGTCGGCGAGTTGGAAGGTCACCACCCCGCCCACGTCGCGCGGTTCCCAGGACAGCAGCCGTACCCCCACCGGAACCGGAGCGTCGGCCAGATCGCCGGAACCGTAACCCGATACGCGGATATCCAAGCCGTCCAGACGGTCGGCGGCACTCTCGTCAGGGCCGGAGGCGGCAGCTTGCGTAACCACGGAGGCCCCGCGAGTGCCGCCCATACGCACAGCGACCCGCTCGGCCAACGCTCGCGACCCCGGATCGTCCAGGCACACCACCAGCAGGCCGCCGGGCGTGAGCCGATCCACGAAATCGTCGAAGACCTGAACGTACGCCTCGTCGGTGCCGAAGAAATCCAGGTGGTCCGATTCGATGTTGGTAACCACCGCGACGTCCGGATCGTATTGCAGCAGTGAGCCGTCCGACTCGTCCGCCTCCGCCACGAAATAGCCGCCGGTGCCGTGGTGGGCGTTGGTGCCCGCCTCGTTCAGCTCACCGCCCACGGCGAAGGACGGGTCGAAACCGCAGTGCTGCAACGACACCACGAGCATCGAGGTCGTCGAGGTCTTGCCGTGCGTCCCGGATACCAGCAGCGTGCGATGGCCGCGCATCAGTTCGGCGAGTACGGCCGGGCGCAACAGCACCGGCACGCCGCGCCGGGCCGCCTCGACCAGTTCGGGATTGGTCTTCGGGATGGCCGCGTAGGTGGTGACCACCGCGCTGGGCCCGCCGGGCAGCAGATCCAGCGCCCCGGCATCGTGGCCGATACGGACCTGCGCGCCCCGGGCCCGCAGGGCGAGCACGCCGCGACTCTCCTTGGCGTCGGAGCCGGAGACCGAGCCGCCGCGGGCGAGCAGAATCCGGGCGATCCCGGACATCCCGGCCCCGCCGATACCGACCATGTGCACCCGTTGCAGCAGCGGGGGTAGCTCACCGACCTCGACGGTCGTGTCCTGATCTTCGGTCATCGCCCGGCTACCTCCACCACGATCCGCGCCACCGTGTCGGCGGCGTCCCGATGCCCGGCCCCGGCGGCGGCCACGGACATCTGGGACAGCCGTGCCGGGTCGGTGAGCAGCGGAATCACCTCATCCATCACATATTTCGCGGTCAACTCCGCATCGGCGACGATCCGGCCGCCGCCCTTCGCCACGATCGGGCGCGCATTGAGCTCCTGCTCACCGTTACCGTGCGGCAGCGGCACGTAGAACGCCGGCAGCCCGACCGCCGACACCTCGGCCACCGTCATCGCACCCGAGCGGCACACCGCCGCATCGGCGGCCGCGTAGGCCAGATCCATTCGCGATACATACGGCAGCGCAACATATTTCGCGGTGTCGCCCACAGCGGCCTGGGCGACCTGCACCGTGTTCTTCGGACCGTGCGCATGCAGGACCGAGATGCCCGCCGCCAGCAGTTGCGGCGCGGCGGCCGAAACGGCCTCGTTGAGCGTGCGCGCACCCTGCGAACCACCGAACACCAGCAGGACCGGCCCATCGGCGGGCAACCCGAAATGCTCCCGCGCCTGCGCGCGCAGACCCGCCCGATCCATCGTCGCGATCGACTCGCGCACCGGAATCCCGACGATCTCCGCATCGGCGCGCCCCGACGCTCGCACACCCGAATTCGCCACCGCGGCCAGCACGCGCGCGGCCCGGCGCGCACCGACCTTGTTCGCGATCCCCGCCTTCACATTCGCCTCGTGCACCACCACCGGCACCGGCCGGCGTCCGCGCAGTCCCCGCCCGGCCGCGAGATAGGCGGGCAGGGCCACGTACCCGCCGAAACCGACGATCACATCGGCCTCGACGGCGTCGATCACCGCCCGGGTGCGCGCGACCGCGGCCCGCACCCGGCCCGGCAACCGCAGCAGGTCCGCGGTCGGCTTACGCGGCAACGGAACCGGCGGAATCAGCTCGAGCGGGTAGCCGCGCTCGGGCACCAGGGTCGTCTCGAGTCCGCGCTCGGTGCCCAGCGCCGTGACCCGGATGTCCGGATCGAGGCGGCGCAACGCATCCGCGACCGCCATGGCCGGTTCGATGTGACCGGCGGTGCCACCGCCCGCGACGATCACCGAAAGCGCCCGTCCCCCGGTGTCGGGCCCGACGCCGTCGCTACTGGTCACCTGGACTTACCCCGTTCTCTCGCATGTGTCGTCCGATAGCTGGGCTCCCAGGCCCGCGTGGTCCGCAACGACGCGGTGCCGCGGCGTTCGCGCCGTGCGGAATCCGAATCTACCCGTCGACGGGCCGGTGGCAATTCGCGCCGCGACGCCGAGGGCCGGGATCCGCCGCGAGTGCGCGCCGCCGCGTTGCGCGAGGGCGGATACATCTCGGGCTTCGGCAGCCGCAGCAGACGGCTGAACCGGCCGTCCTGTCCGGCGTGCAGGGCCGCGACGGCCTCGGGCTCGTGGCGTGCTGCGCTGGCGATGATGCCGAACATCAGCAGCGTGATCGCCAGCGAGGAACCGCCCGCCGAGACCAGCGGCAGCTGCAGGCCGGTCACCGGCAGCAGACCCACCACATAACCGATGTTGATCAGTGCCTGGCCCGTGATCCAGGTCGTCGCGGTGGCGACCAGCAGCCGCAGGAACGGATCCGCCGAACGGCTCGCGATCCGCAGGCCGGTGTAGACGAACAGCGCGAACAGGCCGAGTACCAGGGCGCAGCCGAGGAAGCCGAGTTCCTCGCCGATGATGGCGAAGATGAAGTCGTTGTGCGCGTTGGGCAGATAACTCCACTTGGCCCGGCTCTGCCCGAGGCCGCGGCCCCAGATCCCGCCGTCGGCCAGGGAGAACATCGCCTGACGCGCCTGATAGCCGATCCCCTGTGGATCGTCACCGGGGTTGAAGAACGCGCGCATGCGATCCGAGCGGTATCCCGCCGTCATCGCCAGCACCAGCGCCGCCATCACACCGGAGGCGCCGATCGCGACGAACAACCGCACCGGCAGCCCGCCGAACCACAGCAACGCCACCAGGATGATGCCCACCGCGATCGTGGTCGACAGGTTCGGCTCCAGCACGATCAACAGACAGCACAGCAGCCCCGCCGGAACCAGCGGCATCAGAATCTCTTTGTACCCGGCGTTCTCCGCGCGACGCGTGGCCAGCAGATGCGCGCCCCAGACGATCAGGGTCACCTTGACGATTTCGGAGGGCTGCACGTGGATGAAGCCGATATCGAACCAGCGCCGCGAACCCTGCGCCTGCGTGCCGATGCCCGGAATCAGCACCAGGACCAGCGCCAGCACCGACACCGCGAACAGCGGAAAGGACAGTCCGCGCAAGGTGCGGAAGGGAATTCGCAACGCGAGATAGAACAGCACCGCACCCAGCACGGCGAACATGAGCTGCTGGATGAACAGCGAATAGGCCGATCCGTCGTCGGCGTACGATTCCACGCTCGACGCCGAGAGCACCATCACCAGACCCAGCACGGTGAGCAGGGTGGCGATCGTGACGACCAGGTGGAACGAGGCGAGCGGACGCGCCAGCCAGGCACCGAACCACGTACCCGAACCCTTGCGCGCCTTGGTCATCGGCCCTCCCGCGGCGCGGCGAGCCCTGGGCCCGCCGCGCGGATCGCCGCCTCGCCACGCCCGGTCACCGAGGGCTCCCGATATCTCCTTCGTCCAGCGCCTGCACCGCCGCGACGAAACTGCGTCCCCGGTGGGTGTAGTCGGCGAACATGTCCAGTGACGCCGCCGCGGGGGCGAGCAACACCGTGTCACCGCTGGTGGCGTATCCGGCAGCGATGCGCACGGCCCGCGCCATGACCGCGTCCGCCCCATCGATCTCGGACGTGAGTTCCGCACCCATCCCTGCATCGTCACCCGAACCGAGCTCGACGACCGGGACATCGGGGGCGTGTCGCGCCAATGCCGCGGCGATGACCGGGGCATCCTTGCCCAGCAGCACCGCCGCGACGAGACGTTCGGCCACCTCTTCGACCAGATCGTCCACGTGCGCGCCCTTGAGCAGTCCCCCGGCGATCCAGACGACCTGGGCATGCGCCTGGATCGAGGACCGGGCCGCATGCGGATTGGTGGCCTTGGAATCGTCGACGAACTCCACGCCCGACAGCTCGCGCACCGAGGCCGCCCGATGCGGGCCCACCTTGTGCTCCTGCAGGCCCTCTTTCACGAATTGCGGTGCCACATCGATGGATCGGGTCAGCGCGGCCGCCGCCAGCGCATCGGCCACACCCGCCGGACCCGGCGGGCTGATATCGCGCACCTCGGCCAGGATGGCGGCCTTGGTGAACGCGCGATCGAGCAATTTGCCGTCCACGACACCGAGTTCACCGTCGGCCGGGACACCGACGCGGAAGCCGAGCGTGCGCCGGGCCCGCGATCGACGCGCCAACGCCGCGGCCACCGGATCGTCCAAGCCGACGACGCCGACCCGGCCCATCAGCGCCCGCGCCTTCGCCGCCGCGTACGCGTCCAGGCCGCCGTGCCAATCCAGGTGATCCTCGGCCACATTCAGCACCACGCCCGCCTCCGGGCGTACCGAGGGCGCCCAGTGCAGCTGGAACGAGGACAGTTCCACCGCGAGCACCTGCGGCCCCGGCGTACGCCGCAGCGCGTCCAGGATGGGCAGGCCGATATTGCCGCAGGCGACGCTGGCGATCCCGGCCGCGCGCAGGATCGCGTGCGTCATCTGGGTGGTGGTGGTCTTGCCGTTGGTTCCGGTGATCACAAGCCATTTACGCACCGGCCCGTACAGCCGCGCCTGATCGACCCACCAGGCGAATTCGACGTCGCCCCAGACCGGTACGCCCTCGGCGACCGCGGTGGCCAGCACCGGAGAGTCCGGCCGCCAGCCCGGGCTCGTGATCACCAGCGCGAAGCGATCCAGCCCGCCGGGATCGAGCAGACTCTCACCGGTGGCGGTGTCCAGGCCCAGTTCGGCGGCCTCGGCCATCGCCTTCGCACCGGCGTCGGTGACCACCGGGGTGGCACCGATATCGCGCAGCGGATCGATCAGGGAGCGACCCGATATGCCCCAACCGGCCACCAGAACGTCACGGCCACGCAGGAATTCGAGCATGGGGCCCGGTGATCGCAGGGCCCGCGGAGTGTGTTCGACCATTGCTGCTTTACCCGACCTGAGAGAGGTATTCGCTGTAGAACAAGCCCAGTCCGATCGCCGACGCGATGCCCGCGAGCAACCAGAACCGAATGATCACCGTAGTCTCGGCCCACTTGCTGAGTTCGAAGTGGTGGTGGAACGGCGCCATCTTGAACAGTCGGTTGCGCGTCGTGCGGTAGACCGCGACCTGTAGGACGACCGAAGTGGTCTCGGCGACGAACAGCGCACCGATCACGATCATCAGCAGTTCGGTGCGCGAGAGCAGAGACAGCCCCGCGATCAGCCCGCCCAGCGCCAACGAGCCGGTGTCACCCATGAAGATCTTCGCGGGAGCCGCGTTCCACCACAGGAATCCGATGCAGGCGGCCGCACCCGCGGCACACACCAGTGCCAGGTCGAGCGGGTCGCGCACGTTGTAGCAGCCCGCCTCGGCGTGCACCGAGCAGGCGTTGCGGTACTGCCAGAAGGTGATGATCACGTACGCGCCCAGCACCAGGCTCATCGAGCCCGCGGCCAGGCCGTCCAGACCGTCGGTGAGGTTCACCGCGTTGGACCAGGCGACCACCACCAGACAGACGAACGCCAGGAAGATGATCACCCCCATCGAAACGGTGGTGATGTCGCGGACGTAGGACAGGTGACGGCTCGCCGGCGTCTGCTTGTTCGCGCCGGGGAACTGCAGCGCGAGCACGCCGAACACCACTGCGGCGGAAAGCTGTCCGATGTATTTGCCCGCCGCGGTGAGGCCGAGGTTGCGGCCCTTGCGCAGTTTGATGAAGTCATCGATGAAACCGACCGCGCCCAGTGCGGTGGTCAGCGCAAGCACCAGCAGGCCCGAGACCGTCGGTCCCTCGGCGCGATAACCGATGCCGATCAGATGTGAGCCCCAGTATCCGGCCCACAGTCCGGCCAGGATCGCCACGCCGCCCATCGTCGGGGTGCCGCGCTTGGCCTGATGACTGGCCGGTCCGTCGATCCGGATCTCCTGGCCGAAGCCGCGTTTGGCGAACATCCGGATCAGCAACGGCGTCAACAGGATCGACACCGCCAGCGCGATCGCCGCCGCGAAAAGAATCTGCCTCATCGGCCCGCTTCCGTGTCCACAGGAGGCACTTCCGAGCCCTCCGTACCGTCGCCGGGCGCTACGATGCCCGGCGCGAGATGCTCTGCCACCGCCCACAATCCGACGGAGTTGGATGCCTTGACCAGCACCACGTCGTCGGCCGCGAGCTCATCGTCGAGCACCTCGAGTGCGGCAGCGATGTCGGGGACCAGGATCGACTCCTCACCCCAGGAGCCCTCCATGACCGCGCCCTGATGCAGTGCGTGCGAGGGCCGTCCGGTCCCGACCACGATGAGCCGGTCCACGTCCAGCCGGACCGCCAGGCGGCCGATGCGGTCGTGTTCGACCACCGAATCCGCTCCCAGCTCGGCCATTTCGCCGAGCACTGCCCAGCTGCGTCGCTTCCCGCCGGGAGCGTCGTGCGCACCGGCGCGGGCCATGGTCACCAATGCCTTGAGCGCGGCGCGCACCGAATCCGGATTGGCGTTGTACGAATCGTTCACGACCGTGACGCCGTCCGCGCGGGTGCGCACATCCATCCGGTGTTTGGACGCGGCCCGCGCATTCGACAGCGCCCGCGCGACCGTATCGATGCCCGCACCGCACTCCAGCGCCACCGCGGCAGCGGACAACGCGTTGGCGACCTGATGCTCGCCGTGCACCCCCAGATGCACCGCCGCCTCGGAGCCGTTGGCGCGCAACGTGAACCGGGCGCGCGCGGACTCGTCGAGTTGTACGTCGAGCGCCCGCACACCGGCGGTCTCGGACTGCCCGGCGGTCACCACCCGCGCCACGGTACGCGAGGCCATGGCGGCCACATTCGGATCGTCGGCATTGAGCACCGCCACCCCGGACGGGCCCAAAGCCTCCACCAATTCGCCCTTGGCCTGGGCGATCGCCTCGCGGCTGCCGAATTCGCCCAGATGCGCGGTGCCGACGTTGAGCACCACGCCGATGGACGGCGGCGCGATCTCGGTGAGCGCCTTGATATGTCCGGGCCCGCGTGCGGACAGCTCCAGCACCAGGAAGCGGGTGTTCGAATCGGCGCGCAATGCCGTCCACGGAAAACCGAGCTCGTTGTTGAACGACTCCGGCGGCGCGACCACCATCCCCAGCGGGGCCAGAACCTGGGCCAGCAGATCCTTGGTCGAGGTCTTACCGGAGGAACCGGTGACGCCGACGACGGTCAGCTCACCGCCCGTCGCCAAACGATCCACACTGGCCCGGGCCAGTTTCGCCAACGCCGCCAGCACCGCGGCCGCCGAGCCGTCGGTGTCGTGGGTCAGCACGTACGCCGAACCGCCCCGGGTCTCGTGCCGCGCGAGCGGGCGGACCACGACCGCGGGCACGCCGACCGGCCGCGCCGCCAGCACCGCGACCGCACCGGCGGCCACCGCGGCGGCGGCATAGTCGTGGCCGTCGGCCCGCGCACCCGGCAACGCCAGGAACAGGTCGCCGGAATTGATTCGGCGCGAATCGAATTCGACCGCGCCGGTCACCGTCACCTCGGGGTCGGGAACATCGTGCAGCGTGCCGCCGACGATCTCCGCGATCTCCCGCAGGGTCATCTCGATCATGAAACCGTCAGGTCCTTGTCATCGGGCGCCGATCGCCGGCAGAGGGCCTCCGCCAGCACCTCACGGTCATCGAACGGATACTTCACACCCGCAATCTCCTGCCCTGTCTCATGCCCCTTACCGGCCACCAGCACCACGTCGCCGGACCGGGCCCAGTCCACCGCCGCGGCAATGGCCGCAGCCCGGTCACCGATCTCGGTGACCTCACCGCGTTCGGACTCGGCCATACCGAGCGCTCCCGCGCCGATCGCCGCGCGGATCGCCGCGGGATCCTCACTGCGCGGATTGTCGTCGGTGATGATCACCAATTCCGCGCCGCGTGCGGCGGTGGCGCCCATCAGCGGGCGTTTACCGGCGTCACGGTCGCCGCCCGCACCGACGACCACCGCCAGCCGGCCGTTCGAACCCTTCAGATATTCACGCAGTGTCGCGATGACCGATTCGACCGCGGCCGGTTTGTGCGCGTAGTCGACCACGGCCAGGAAATCCTGCCCACGATCCACGCGCTGCATCCGGCCCGGCACGTCGACCTCGGCCAGCGCCCGCGCCGCGATTCGGGCGTCCACGCCGGCCGCCGCGCACACCGCGATCGCGAGCAGGCCGTTGGCGATGTTGTAACGGCCCGGAAGACGCAGCCGCACACCGACTTCCACGACCTCGGCCGAGTCTGTGACCGGATGCGCACCGGCGGATCCGGGATGCGCCGGATCGGTGGCCCGACCGCCCGGGCCGACGGCGGTGAACTGCTGTTCCCCGCCGTCCAGCGTGGTCGCGGCCACCGCGGTCCAATCCGGTTCGGCGCCTTCGCCCGCGGGACCCTGGCCGGTCGACACGGTCACCACCGGGGCGCGCCCGCCCACCTCGCGGGCCAGACGGCGTCCCCAGGCGTCGTCCACGCAGATCACGCAGGTCTGTGCGGCCACCGACCGGGATTGCGAGGTGGGCGTCTGCGCCGACGCCGTGTCCGGGACGAACAGTTTGCGCTTGGCGGCGTAGTAATCCTCGAAATCGGCATGGAAGTCCAGATGATCCTGGGACAGATTCGTGAACGCGCCCACCGCGAACCGCACGCCGTCCACCCGGCCCAGGGCGAGCGCGTGGCTGGACACCTCCATCACCACCGCCTGCACACCCTGCTCGACCATCAGCGCGAACATCGCGTGCAACTGCGGGGCTTCGGGCGTGGTGAGCGCGCTGGGCAACTGTGTCCAATCGCCGCCCGGGCGGGGGTCCTGCGTGGTTACGCAAGCTGCCTCCGCAGATTCCGATGGCGTCGCTTCCGAAGGCCCTGCGTGGTGGCGCAGGCTGCCTCCTCCGGGCCCGCCGGGCGCGTCGGAGCCCTGCCTGCTCGGGCGGGGCCCGCCGATCCGCGTCTCGATGGTGCCGATCAGCGCGGTGCGCAGTCCGGCCGCGGACAGGCCCGCCTCGACCAGATAGGACGTGGTGGTCTTGCCCGAGGTGCCGGTGATGCCCAGCACCCGCAATCGCTCCGACGGGTTGCCGTAGATCGTCGCGGACAGCTCACCCAGCACCGAGCGCGGATTCTCGTGCACCAGGACGGGCACCGGGAGCGTGCCGATCGATTCGGCGCCGGCGGCATCGGTGAGCACCGCGACCGCACCGCGCTCGACGGCGTCCGCGGCGAACCGGGCGCCGTGGGCGTGCGCACCGGCCAGTCCGGCGAACAGATCGCCCGCCTGCACCGCATTCGAGCGTTGCTCGATTCCGGTGATCACCACCCCGGTGAGCTCGCCGGCGCCGGCGCCGGAAAGGCGCGCGCCCGTAAGCTCGACGACCGTCTGCAGCTCCGTCGACGGCGGCACCGCCGGACGCAGCACCTGCGGGCTGGGCTGCACGGGCACGAGGCTCCTCTCAGTCACAATGCGGCTCTGCTCGGCAAATCCGCCGCGGACGGGTTTCGGATCGACGAGTCAGGGTACCGACGCCGGATCACAGCCGGGCAACGCGGCTGGGTATTGCGTGGGTCCCTGTGCATGGTATTGGCCCGCCCATTGTGACCCGACACCGCCCGGCCATTCACATCGCCTGCAGCACAAGCTCTTTCGCCGGGGGCGACGGCGGTACCCGGTCACGCTGCAGCGCCCACGACGCGATGTTGTGGAACAGCGGGGCGGCGGACTGCCCACCGCTGCCGTCGGAGCTGCGCACCGGAGCGTCCAGCATGATACCGATGACGTAGCGCGGATTGTCCGCCGGCGCCATCCCGGCGAACGTGATCCAGTAGCGGCTCTCGGAATAGCAGTGGCACGCCTGATCGATCTGCTGTGCGGTGCCGGTCTTACCGGCGATCTGGTAACCCGCGATCGCCGCGGGAGCACCGGTGCCCTGCTGATACCCCATCGGGTCCTTCTGCACGATGGCCTGGAACATCTGCCGCAGCGTCTGCGCGGTCTTGGCGCTCACGACCCGGACACCGTCGGGCTGCTTCTCCTCGGTGCGGCTGCCGCCCGGCCCGGACTCGGATTTCACGATGCGCGGCGGAATCCGCACGCCGTCATTGGCGATGGCCTGGTACATCCCGGTCATCTGCAGCAGCGTCATCGACAGGCCCTGTCCGATGGGCAGATTCGCGAAGGTCGAGCCGGACCATTGGTCGCGCGGCGGGATCCGGCCCGCGCTCTCGCCCGGCAGGCCGACGCCGGTGCGCTGACCGAGTCCGAACCGCTTCAACATGTCCGCGTAGCGGTCCTCGCCGATCTTCTGGGCCAGCATCAGGGTGCCGACGTTCGAGGACTTGCCGAAGATTCCGGTGGTCGTATACGGCATCACGCCGTGCGACCAGGCGTCGTGCACGGTGACCCCGCCCATCTCGATGCTGCCCGGCACCTGATGCACCTCGTCCGGCGTGGTCAGACCGTATTCGATGGCGGCGGAGGCATCGACGATCTTGTTCACCGAACCGGGTTCGAAGGCGTCGGTGACCGAGGGATTGCCCAGATTGGCCGAGCCCCAGAACTGCGGGCCCTTGGCGGGGTTGAAGGTGTTGTCGTTGGCCATCGCCAGAACCTGCGCGGTATGCGCGTCCAGCACCACGACCGAAGCGTCCTGCGCACCGGACATGTCCTTGGCCTGCTGCACCTGCTGCTGCACGTAGTACTGCAGATCGGAGTCGAGGGTGAGCTGCACGTCGGTACCGTTCACCGCGGGATGGCGATTGCGTTCGCTGCCGGGGATCATCGCACCGTCCGACCCCTGATCGTAGGTGTGCGATCCGTCGGTGCCCGCCAGACTCGAATCCAGCGCGGATTCCAGTCCGATCTGCCCGTGCCCGTCCCAGCCGGTAGCGCCGATGACGTTGGCGGCCAGTGAACCACCGGGATAGACAGGTTTGTCGTGACGTTCCTTGCCGACCTCGGGGAATTCGTCGGTGATCGCGGTGGCGATCCGAGGATCGACGTCCCGTACCAGGTAGACGAACGAGTCCTTGCTGTTCAGCTTGCTCAGCAGATCCTGCTCCGAGAGAGCGTCCTTGCCGAGCTTGTCGTGAATGGTCTTGGCGATGTCCTTCAACCGCTTGTCCGGATCGGGCGCCGTCGAACTCTTGGCGTGCGCCTCGGCGAGTTGCCTGCGCACGATGACCGGCTGGAAACTGAGCCACTGGGTGGCGACGGTGAAGGCCAGCGCCTTGCCGTTGCGATCGGTGATCGAACCGCGCAGCGCATAGTCCACCTTGTGCACGGTGCGCTGGTTCGCCGCCTCGGCCGAGAGCTTCGGCGCGGAAACCGTTTGAATCCACAGCAATTGGAGCGCCACGACCAGCAGTGCCACCAGCATCAAGACGCGGCCGGTGCCGAACCGTAATCGCGAGGAGGAATCCATACCGGCCCCGCCGCGAGCCCCGGCGGTCCGGCGCGGCCGCGGGCGTGCCGTGCGAGAGCTCGACGACGAGGTGCGGCCACGTCCTCGCGTGCCCGGGCTCACTGTGTGGCCCCGGCCGCCGGAGCGGGCAACGCGGCGGGCGCGGGCGGATGCGGTACCGGCACGGTCTGATCGACACGGGCCGCGGGAGGCTGGGTCGGCGTCGGCCCTGCCGGAGTCGCGGGTACGGGAGCAGCCGGTGTCGTCGGCGCCGCGGCGGCCGGAGCCTGCGCGGGTGCGGACGGCCCCTGGGTCGTAGCGGGCGCGGACGGGGCCGCGGCGTTCCGTCCGGCGGTCGGCTGCGTCACCTTGTGCGCGGGGTCGTCGGCCGGATTCTGGTTCGGCAGCGCCGTCACCGGAACGATCCGTTCCCCTTGTGCCTGAGCCGGATTCGCCGGTGTCGGTGCGGCGGGCGTGGTATTCAGCGGCGGGGCGGGCGCGCCGAGCTGCGCGGTCTCCTTGCCGATCACCGTGACCGCGCCGTTCGGCGCGACGACCAGGCGTGCGGGATCCTTGGCCGGGATCATGCCCAGCTCGCGCGCCCGGGTGGCGAGTTCCGGCGCGGCGTCGGCCGCCGCCACCTGACGCTGCAGTTCGGCCTGCTCGTCGGAGAGTTGCTGGTTGACCCGACGCGCGTCACCGAGCTGATAGCTGTCCTCGGCCGAGCGCGTGGTCAGCAGCAGTGTGCACATCAGGCCGCAGCCCAGCAGCACCAGAATGGCCACCACGAACGGGATTCGGCCGCTCATCACCGAGCGCCCCGGCAGCGGCGGCAGCACCGGACCGCCCCCGACGCGGTTGCGGCGCCGGGCGTACGCCCGCTTGGCCGCACCCGATGTCACGTGGTCGGCATCGTGCACCCGGCGCGGCGCGTCGCGCCGCTCCGCGGTCCTGCCACCACGTGGTGCGTCCACCCGGGTCCGCACGCTCATAGTCCCGCCTCCCCTACCGTTCGCACGTCGCCCGGACTCATCGCGACGCCTGAATTCGTTCCGCCGCACGCATCCGGACCGGCGCCGCGCGCGGATTGTCCTCGATCTCGGCAGCCGTGGCCTTCTCCGCACCACGGGTCAGCACCCTGAATTCCGGTCCCATACCGGGCAGTTCGACCGGCAGGTCCATCGGCGTGCGCGAGGTCGATCGCTCCGCGAGAACATGTTTGACCACTTTGTCCTCCAGCGATTGATAGGACATGACCACGATGCGTCCGCCGACCTCGAGCGCGTCCAGGGCGGCGGGCAAAGCGGCCTCGAGCGATTCCAGCTCCCGGTTGACCTCGATCCGCAACGCCTGGAAGGTGCGCTTGGCGGGATGCCCGCCGGTGCGCCGGGTCGCGGCCGGAATGGCGGCGTAGAGCAGTTCCACCAGCTCCGCGCTGGTGGTGAAGGGGTGCTGCGCCCGCCGACGGACTATCTCGCTCGCGATGCGGCCCGCGAAACGTTCCTCCCCATAGGTTTTCAGCACTCGGGCCAGCTCGCCGTGGCTGTAGGTGTTGAGCACGTCCGCGGCGGTCGGGCCGGTGGTCGGATCCATCCGCATATCCAGCGGCGCGTCGACCGAATAGGCGAAACCTCGGTCGGCCTCGTCCAATTGCATCGAGGACACGCCCAGATCCATCAGAATCGCCCGCACCGAACCGGTTTCGGCCAGGCCGGCCTCGCGCAGTGCCATGGCGATGCCGTCATACGTGGTGTGCACCAGGGTGATTCGATCCGCGAACGGCGTCAGCCGCTCCCCGGCGAGCTTCAGCGCCTCGGTGTCGCGGTCCAATCCGACGAGCCGGATCGAGGGATAGGTGCGCAGGAAGTGCTCCGCATGACCGCCCAGACCGAGTGTGGCGTCGACCATGACACCGCCGGAACGCAGTGCGGGACCGAGAATTTCGTCGGCTCGACCGAGCAGGACCGGAACATGGCGGGGTGTGTGATCGGCAAGATCCACCTCGACCTCCAGATCCTCCTCGCCCCTGTCGCGGCGTCGCTGGTGCGCATCGAACTCACTAGGTCGGACGGCCAATGCCCCGGGGTCTCTGACCGAAGCACGGCACCTGGCGTTGGGGAAGTACGTCAGGGTCCGCGTCGGGCAGAGGCCGCAGGACACTCGCCTCGCTCGGGGTTAGAAGATTCCGCCCAGCGACTCGTCTCTGGCCATCGAGTAGTCCTCCTCGTTCTCGGCGAGGTAGGACTCCCACGCCTGCTTATCCCAAATTTCGAGGAAGTCGACCGAGCCGATCACCACGCAATCCTTGGTCAGGCTCGCGTAGCGGCGGTGTTCGACCGACAACGTGATACGTCCCTGGGCGTCGGGGCGCTGCTCATCCGTGGAGGCCGCCAGGGCTCGGACGAATGCCCGGGCCTGCGGATTGCTCCGGGACGCCGAGGCGGCTCGCCGCGCGAGCGCGGTGAACTCCTCCTTCGGATACACGGCAAGGCTGTGGTCCTGCCCTTTCGTGACCATCAACCCTCCCGCCAGTTCGTCCCGAAACTTCGCGGGCAACGTGAGTCGCCCTTTGTCATCCAGCCGAGGCGTGTAGGTCCCGAGAAACACGTCTCGACACCTCCCGCGTGATCACCCCGTCTGGTTGGTCTCCGCTTGTGCGCGCTCCACATTACCCCACTTTCCCCCACTTTCAATCGAAAGCCGTCGCGATCTCAGCCGCGGCGTACCAGATTCCCCTGGTCACACCAGCTATCAGGGCGGTGGGGAGATTTTTCCGAGATACACGACACGCGAGCACGATCGGACACATGACCCGAAAACCGCCAGCAAACTCACGGATCACATCGGCTATAACTGCACGAAACGCGGCCGGAAGAGCCCCCGTGGGGGGAGGTGGGGAATCGGGTGGGGGGAGGTGGGGAATCCGGCAACGGGACCGCGCGGACCGGAAAAGAAAGAGACACGCCGCACATTGTGCGGCGTGTCGCGTTATCCGCGCCGGATGGGGCGCAGCGCAAAACCCGGATCCGTCAGTCGGATCCGGGCCTTGTCAGTTGTCTTGTTCGAACCGGCGCCTGAACCGATCCTCCATACGGGCGGAGAAACCACCACCCTGCTTGCGTTGTTTGCCACGGCCGGCCGTGGGCCCGCCGCCCTGTGCGGCGTCCTCACCACGGCGACCGGCGCTCGACGCGCCCGAGCTACCCAGGAGCAGCAGCACTCCGGCGCCGAACATCAGAATGAAGCCGAAGAGGCTGATGATGGGAAACCCGCCGGGTTTGACAGGCAGAGCGACACCCGCGATCAACAGGCAGAGGCCGAGGACGAAGAGTACGGCCGATTGAAGTCTGCGTCTGCCCGTAGCGGAGCGGAGACGCCCGCCTCGGACGGTCGAGGCGAACTTGGGATCCTCAGCATAGAGCGCGCTCTCGATTTGTTCGAGCATGCGCTGCTCGTGCTCGGAGAGTGGCACGGTACCTCCCCCGGCACTAGGTGTGGTGGTCGCCTCCGGGTAGGCGACGGACAGCCGACCTTGGCGGCTCTCTGTCACCATGATACGAGTTCGATCTGTGCGGTACCACCTACTCGCCGATGTTCACGCCGAGCCGTCGGCCAGCCACCCCGCGATCGGCCGCATCCGGGCCGCCGCACTGATCGAATCCTCCACGTCGTGCAGGAACGCACCTACGCGCGAGGCGAACTCGTCGGCCAGCTGCGCGTCGACCGGACGCTCCAGTCCGGCCTCGAGTGCCGCGCGGGTCTCGGAGTAGGAGCTGAAGTAGTCCGACCACATCACGAATTCCGGTGCGGCCTGCTGCATCAGCACCCACGCGTTGCGCGAGCGGGCCCGCGGCGCGCGGTCGGCGCCGGTCAGCGCGAGTACCGCACCGGCGCCGCGCAGGGCGGCCAGATATGCGGTGCGGAACCGCTCCCGCGGATCGGACTCGCCAGCGGACTGCAGCAGCAGCCCGTCCGCCCGGTCCAGCAGACCGCCCGCTCGCCCCGGATGCTCCTTCCGACCTGCCATCACGGCACCTCCCTACCGTCACACACAGCGCCACCTCGCTCGGTGCTCGGCTCACGGTGCGCGAGACGCGCTGTGCTCATTTATCCGCTCGGCGTGGTCCGATTCACGCGGTACATCGCCGACCACGCGAACCGAACAGATATTCGAACGTTTCAATGGGTGTGAATATAGAGACGACCACCGACAAACTTTCGCGCTCGTGCTCACGGCGAGCGCCCGGGCCCAACGAGAGCCGCGCCGACCGGATATGACAGCCGCCAGACTTCCTCACGCACCCGCCCCCGTCGTCATCGACCTCTCGGCCGCCGCCCTGCGCTCCCGATTGCCCGACGCGCTGGCCGTCTACGTCGCGGCGATGGATTATCCCCGCGGCACCGAATATCACCGCGCGCCGATGTGGACCGAGCACACCGCCCGGCCGGGCTGGCAGGCCGTGGCCGCCGTGGTACCCGACGACACCGGCCGGTTCGATCTGCGCAGCGCACCGATCGTGGGCATCGCCTACGGCTATCACGGTGCGCCGCACCAGTGGTGGCATCAGCAGGTGCACAACGGAATGCGCCGCTCGGGCTGGGCCGAGTACGCCGCCCGCGATCTGCTCGCGGACTACTTCGAACTGACCGAACTGCACGTACATCCCAGCGCACAGGGTCACGGTCTGGGCGAGACGCTGCTGACCCGGCTACTGCGCAATCGCCCCGAACGCGCGACGCTGCTGTCCACACCCGAGGTGGACCAGGAGGCCAACCGTGCCTGGCGGCTGTACCGCCGACAGGGCTTCACCGACGTGGTACGGCATTTCGTCTTCTCCGGCGACACCCGGCGCTTCGCGGTACTGGGCCGCCCGCTGCCGTTGCAGAGCCCGCCGATCGCCGAACCACCCGCGCCGGGCCCCCGGCCGTGACGGTCCTGGTTCTCGGTTCCGGCCACAACGCACTGGTCGCGGCCTGCTATCTGGCGCGGGCAGGCGAACAGGTCGAGGTACTCGAACGCGATGAGATACCCGGCGGCGCGGTCTCGACCGTGGAGCGGTTCCCGGGCCATCTGGTCGATCGCGGATCCTCGGCGCACATCATGATCCGGCACACCGGGATCATCGAGGAGCTCGGGCTCGATCGGTTCGGACTGCGCTATATCGACTGCGATCCCTGGGGTTTCGCGCCCGCGCCCCCCGGCACCGATCTCGCGCCGATCGTGTTCCACCGCGACCTGGACCGCACCTGCGCCGCGATCGAGGCCGCCTGCGGCGCGCGCGACGCGGACGCGTACCGACGCTTCGTGCGGGTGTGGGGGCCCCGGGCACAGCGGGTGATGCGGGCGTTCTCCGGGCCGCCCGGCCCCGGGCGACTGTTGCGGTCGTTCTGGGGTCTGGACGCGCGGGCCGGCGGCAGCGCGCTGTCGCGGGAATTCCTGCAGTCCGGAGATGCGCTGCTGGACAGCCACTTCGACGATGAACGGCTCAAGACGGCGCTGGCCTGGTTCGGCGCGCAGTCCGGACCGCCGATGTCCGAGCCGGGCACCGCGCCCATGGTCGGATTCGCCGCGCTCATGCACACCCTCCCGCCGGGGCGCGCGGTCGGCGGGAGCGGCGCTCTGACAACGGCTCTGGCCGCGCGACTGCGCTCGGACGGCGGTGTGCTGTCCTGCGGTGACGCGGTCACCGAACTGCGCCGCGACGACCCGGGCTGGCGGGTGCGCACGGCCTCGGGCCGAGACCTGTTCGCGGACACCGTGATCGCGGGCACGCACATCCTCACCACCCTCGATCTGCTGCGACGCGGCGGATTCGACGCCGGGGTACTCGACGACTGGGGGCGGCGCATCCGGGTCGGGCCGGGTATCGGCATGGTGGTGCGGGTCGCCACGAACGCACTCCCCCGCTATCCGGGTGCGACGGCCGACGAATCGGCCCGCGGACTGCAACTGCTCGCCACCGATCGGCGACAGCTGCGCCTGGCGCACGGCGCGGCGCTGGCCGGGGAACTGCCGCCGCGGCCGGTGGTGCTGGCGATGAGCTTCAGTGCCCTCGATCCGAGTATCGCCCCGGCCGGACAGCACCAGCTCTCGCTGTGGGCGCAGTGGCATCCGCGGCAGCCGGCCGACGGGAGCGACTGGAGCGCGCTCGCCGACCGCGAGGGCGACCGCATCATCGCCGAACTCGACGCGGCCGCACCGGGTTTCGCCGACACCGTACTGGACCGGTTCGTGCAGACCCCGGCCGATCTGGAGTGCGAGCTCGGCCTGATCGGCGGCAATGTCATGCATGTGGAGATGTCGCTGGATCAGATGTTCTTCTGGCGGCCGCTGCCGGAACTGTCCGGACAACGCGTGCCGGGTGCGCCCGGGGTCTACCTGACCGGGGCATCGACGCATCCCGGCGGCGGCGTCTCGGGGGCCGGCGGGCGTAGCGCCGCCCGCCTGGCGCTGCGGGATCTGCGTCGTCCGCGGTGGCGCCGGTCGTGACCGCACGGCCGGTCCGCCGGGCCGCTCGCCGGGTGCCCGCGATCTCGGCGGTGCTGCTGATCCTCGCCCAGATCACCTATCCCCTGACCGCGGGCTCCGCGCGGGACGCAGTGACCGCGGCGGTGGTGCTGCTGTCCGCGCTGACCGCACTCGGCCATGCCTGGGTCACCCGCGGTCCACGCTGGGCCGCCGGACTGCTGCTGATCGTGTCCGGACTCGGACTTGTCGCCGAGATCGTGGGCGTGGCAACGGGATTCCCATTCGGCTGCTATGCCTACACACACCACGGACTCGGTCCCGAACTGGCCGGCGTGCCGCTGCTCGTGCCGCTGGCCTGGACGGGCGGACTGTATCCGGTCTGGATCGTGGCCGGACTGCTGAGTCCGCCGGGACCGTCCAGGGCCCGGACACGTATCCCGCTGACCGCGGTGGGCGCGGTCGGCTGGGATCTGTTCCTGGACTCGCAGATGGTGTCCGCCGGACGGTGGTCCTGGTGCTCACCGCTGCCCGGACTGCCGGGTACACCGCACATCCCGTGGACGAACTATCTGGGCTGGTTCGCCGTCGCACTGCTGATGGCGGCCCTGCTGGAGCTGTCGGACCGCGGCGAGGCTCCCGCGGACAGAGGGACCGCTGTCCCGGTGGCGGTGTTCCTGTGGACGTGGCTGGGGTCCACCCTCGCCCACGCGGTCTTCCTCGGCCTGCCCGCCTCGGCGGGGTACGGATTCCTCGGACTCGGCCTGCTGGGCGTTCCGCTGCTGTACACCTCGGCCCGTCGCATGCCGGTCCGCTCGGCGGGCCATGGCACGATGTGACCCGTGCAGCCGAGTCCGACACCACCGATGCCCGACGCCGCGAGCGCACCCCCACGCCGCGGCACCAAGAACCCGACCCGCCGTCGTGCCTGGTCGGCGGTATTACTGCTGGCCGTATCGCTGCCGTTGCTGGCAGGCTGCCTGCGGGTCCAGGTCTCGATGGGCGTGTCCTCGAACGACCGGGTGTCGGGCCATATCGTCGTCGCGGTCGTGCCCGCCAACGACAAGGACAAGGGGCCGCAGCTGAAGGCGCCCGGCGCACTGGCCGCCAAGGTCCGCGTCGAGTCGTACAGCCAGGACGGTTACGTGGGCAGTCAGGTCTATTTCGACGATCTGACCTTCGGTGAGGTCGGCCAGCTCGGCGGTCTGTCCGATCAGACGCAGGGCATGTTCAACCTGCAGTTCGTCCGGACCGGCGATCTGGTCACACTGACCGGCCGAGCGGACCTGAAATCGGTGCCGCCGCAGGGCTCGGACATCCAGTTCACCGTCGCGTTCCCGGCCCGGGTGGCCACCACCAACGGCACCCGCGACGGCGATTCGGTGGTGTCCTGGAAACTGCCTGCCGGGGATGTGAGCACGGTGCGCGCCGAGGCCACCTACGCCGACCCGAACACCCGCTCGTTCGCCGGGTGGGCCGGGATCGTCGGCGGCATCACCCTCGCGGTCGCAGCGCTGGTCGCGGTCATCGCGTACCTGAGCCGCAATCCGATCCCGAACTACATCACCCGGCTGCGCGAGCCCCGCACGCGCGAGAAGGTCTGACCCACCGGGGGCGCAGTGGATGTCACATCACGGCGTCTCGCGGGTATGTACGTGGCATCCGGGCGAAACGAGCGCGGATACCCGCGAGAACGGAAGCGTATGAGAAGCACTCTGGTGAGACGAGCGGTGGTCGCCGGCACAGCGGTCTCGGCGGCGGGCTGTGCACTGACGGTGCTGAACCGGCTCACCGTGCGACGGCTCGGAGTGGTGGGTCCGCCGGTGATCGAACCGGTGACCGTCTGTGTCCCGGCACGGGACGAAGCGACGCGGCTGCCGGGACTGATCGCGGATCTGCGCGGGCAGCACGGGGTTTCGCGGATGCGGGTGCTGATCCTGGACGACGGATCGGGGGACGACACCTACCCCGCGGCGGTCGAGGCGGTCGGGGACGACGAGCGCTTCACCATCATCACCGCGCAGAGCGATCCGCGGCCCGGCTGGACCGGGAAATCCGCCGCCTGCGTTCGTCTGGCCGAGATCGCCTGGGCAAGCGCGGATTCCGACGAGCCGCCCACGGGGGCGCTGATCTTCCTGGACGCCGACGTCCGGATCGGGGCGGGCGCGATCGCGGCCGCCGTCGGTGAATTGCGCCGTACCGGTGCGGGATTGGTGTCACCGTGGCCGCGTCAGCTGGCCGGATCGTTCGCCGAGGCACTGGTCCAGCCGCTGCTGTGCTGGTCGTGGGCCGCGACGCTGCCGGTGCGCCTGGCCGGACGGAGTCTGCGCCCGGCCACCGCGGTGTCCTGCGGGCAGTTCCTGGCCTTCGACGCGGCCGCCTACCGCGCGGCGGGCGGCCATGCCGCGGTGGCCACGCACGTCACCGAGGATCTCGCGCTCGCGCGAGCCGTCAGGCGGACCGGGCGACGCACCGTCCTGGTCTCCGCGGGCCGCATCGCGAACACCCGGATGTACCGGGGTGCAACCGAACTCGACACCGGGTACACCCGATGGCTGTGGTCGGCCTACGGGTCCGCGGCGGGCAGTGCCGCCGTCGGCGCGACGGCCGCGCTGGCCTTCTGGGCCCCGCCCCTCGCGGCCTTGTTCGGCCGGGGCGTCACTCGCCGCGTCGGGCTGCTCGGCTACGCCTGTGCCGTCGCGAGCCGCCTTGCCGCCCGCTCCCTGGAATCCGGTGGCACACTGACCCCCTCGGATATCCCCGCGGCACTGGCCCATCCGCTCTCGGTCGCCGCGTACCTGCACCTGTCCATCCGCTCACATCGTCTGCACCGATCGGGAGCCCTCACCTGGAAGGGCCGCGCGGTCGCCGAACGCGTCGGCTGAACCAGGCGAATCCGATTCCCTGCCCTGTCGTTTCGACATCGGATTCCGGACGATGGAGCCCGCTGCCGACCTCGCTCGGCGGGACCGCCGCTCGATGAACGGTCGGCTCGGGGCGTGAATCCGGTTGTCCGACGGACCGTTCCGGCCTCCGAGCGGACACGGCCCGCCCGCAAGCACGAACTGTCGGGCGCCGATCGGCGCAGCCGTGCGGTCGGCACGCGAGACCCCGCTGCCGCTCGGATCCGATTGCCCGCCCGGATTCGTCAGTGCCCGGGCGGGCTCGGCGGATCACTCAGGCGACTCGGGTGACACCTACGGTCGGCAGGAACAGACAGGTCCGGTTGCCGTTCCGCACGGAACCGAAAACCGCGGACAGGACGGTCCCCGAGCCGGTGTCGACCGGTACCGCGCGAACCCCGCCCAGCGGCAGTGCCGTGCCGAGGAACTTCTCGATGGCCTGCTGGGCGAGCGGGCGCATCGCCGGGGCGACCTGCGGCGGAACCATCGACTTGGCCACATCGGCCACCGATCCCATCGGGCTCACGCCGCTGCGTCCGGTGCTGGCGTTGAACCAGGCCACCTGCATCCCGGAGGTGTCCCGGCTGTCGGGGCCCAGGCCGTAGGGCACGAAGGCGAACATCGTATGCCCGGCCTTGACCGCGGACAGATCCACTCCCGGCACCCTCACCGTGGTCTTCGGCCACGGGCCGGGCATCGCGCCCGCGATGGCGGGTACCAGGCCCAGGGTGCTGCCGTCCCCGCAGAACGCCGAGGCCGAGGGATACAGGAACGGATCCATCCCGAACTGCCGTAGCCCCTCGATCGCCTGCTGATAGGCGGTCAGCGCATCGGTCTGCGCGATGGCGCCGCGCCAGGCAGTGGTCACCGCCGAGGCGGCGCCGGCCGCGGACGGGCCCGGCGGCGCCGCCGACGCAGTGGTGAAACCGGTGCAGGCCAGCGCGGCGGATACACCCACCGCACCGGCGACACGGACGAGATTGCGCAACACGGCCATCGGCACTCTCCTAGTCATCACGGGTCCCGGGTCCTCACGGGTGCGCGTGATCGTACGCGCCGTATCAGCGCATCGACCGCTAATCCGGCCGCGAAACGCCGATCAAGCCTCGACCGGCGTCGGTGCCACGGTGTATCCGAGATTGGTGAGCACCTCGGTGGTGGCCTTGGCGAAGTTCAGCGTGATGAAATGCAGGCACGGCGCACCTTCGGCAATCAGCCGCTGACCGATCTCGGTGGCGATCTCGATGCCGACCTCGCGCACCGCGTCGCGGTTCGCCTCGGGATCGTTGCCCGCGGCCCGCCCCAACCGGGCCATCAGCGCGGCAGGCAACGGCCGGCCGGACAGTTCCTCGGCGCGCTGCACGGTCCGCAACGAGGTGATCGGCATCAGCTCCGGGATGATCGGCTTGTCACCCTGCACCGGATCACACGCGCTCACCCGATCGCGCAGGCGCAGGTAGTGATCGACGTCGAAGAACATCTGCGTGATCGAATACTCCGCGCCCGCACGCAGTTTCGCGCACAGGAAGCGGGTGTCGTGGTCCAGGTCCGGCGATCGGTGATGGCCCTGCGGGAAGGAGGCCACCCCGACGTGGAAATCGCCCAGCTCTCGCACCATGCGGACGAGTTCCTCGGCGTATTCGACACCCTCGGGATGCCGCTGCCACTCCCCCAGCGGATCGCCGGGCGGGTCGCCGCGCAGCACCAGCAGATTGCGGATCCCGGCGTCTGCGTAGACGCCCACGATCGAGCGCAATTCGGCGACGCTGTGCGCGACGGCGGTCAGGTGTGCGACCGTGAGCAGCGTCGTCTCCTGCGCCAGCTCCCCGGTGACCCGCGCGGTGCGGTCGCGGGTGGAGCCGCCCGCGCCGTACGTCATCGAGACGAAGGCCGGATGCATGCGCTCGAACTCACGCGCCGCGCGCCACAGTCGGGCCTCGGCCGCCGAATCGCGCGGCGGATTGAATTCCACCGAGAACGGAATGCTCCCGTCCGGGCGCGGCCCGAGACGTTCCACGACGGAGGGAGTTCCGGAAACCTGCGGCGGGCGGGGTCGGCCTGGTGTCGATCGTCCCCGTACGTTGTCGAAACTCACCGGACCAGTCTAGTGGGACGCCCCTGGCCGGGCGGGACCGTCCGCCGCGACCGGCACGAAAGCCGACGCAGTATCGTTCCCATCCAGGGACGCCGGTGCGTCCGAACCATATGCGTCAGCGTTTTCATTCGGTGCTGTCGCGGCAAGTCAACTGGGAGGTTCCGTTGTCGGCCGATACCTCGACACGTCCGGGTCCGGCAGCGGATTCGGCCGGGCTGGTCGGCGCCGTCGCCGAGGCGCTGAATCGGTTCTTCGCCACGCGCCGCGAGATCGTCGCCCAGATGGGCCCGGTCTTCATCGATGCGAGCGAGGCGCTGCAGGACTTCGTCCTGCGCGGCGGCAAACGCACCCGTCCGGCGTTCGCCTGGACGGGCTGGCTGGGCGCGGGCGGCGATCCGGACGGCCCGCAGGCCCCGGCGGTGCTACACGCGTGCGCGGCGCTGGAACTGGTGCAGGCGTGCGCGCTGATCCACGACGACATCATCGATTCCTCGCGCACCCGGCGCGGCTTCCCGACCGTGCACGTGGATTTCGAGCGGCGCCACACCGCACGCGAATGGGGCGGTGACGCAGGGCATTTCGGTATCAGCGTCGGCATTCTGATCGGCGATCTGGCCCTGGCGTGGGCCGACGACATGGTCGCCGGGGCCCGGCTCGATCCGGCCGCGCGCGCCCGGTTCACCCCGGTCTGGGCGGCCATGCGCACCGAGGTGCTCGGCGGGCAGCTGCTGGACATCCACGGCGAGGCGGGCGAGGACCATTCGGTGGAGTCGGCGATGCGGGTCAACCGGTACAAGACCGCTTCCTACACGATCGAGCGGCCGCTGCATCTGGGTGCGGCCCTGGCCGACGCGGATCCGGCCCTGATCACGGCCTATCGCACCTTCGGCACCGATATCGGCCTGGCCTTCCAGCTGCGGGACGATCTGCTCGGAGTGTTCGGCGATCCGGCGGTGACCGGTAAACCATCCGGCGACGACCTGCGCGAGGGCAAGCGCACCGTGCTGATCGCCGAGGCGCTGCGCCGCGCCGACGCCACCGACCCGGCCGCGGCCACCACGCTACGCAACCGTTTGGGCACGGATCTGACCTCGGACGAGGTGAGCAGGTTGCGCGAGATCATCACCGGGCTGGGCGCGGTCCAGGACGTGGAACGCCGGATCACCGAACTCACCGAGCGGGGCCTCGCGGCTCTGGCCGGATGTTCGGCGACGCCCGAGGCCAAGCGCCGGCTGGAGGCAATGGCCGTGGCCGCCACCCGGCGCGTCGCATGAGAACGGTCACCGGGCGCACCGATCGCGTGATCGTGGTCGGCGCGGGATTGTCGGGGTTGTCCGCGGCCCTGCACCTCACCGGCGCCGGGCGCACGGTCACCGTACTCGAGCGGGCGGATCATCCCGGCGGACGGGTCGGGGTGTATCGCGGGCCGGATTACGAGATCGATTCCGGGGCAACGGTTCTCACCGTTCCCGGCCTGATCGACGAGGCGTTGGGCGCGGTCGGGACCGACAGTGCTGCGCGGGGCCTGCGCATCAACCGGCTCGCCCCGGCCTATCGGGCGCGTTTCGCCGACGCGTCGATCATCTCGGTGTTCTCCGATCCGGAGGAGATGGCCGCCGAGGTGGCCCGCGCATGCGGGCCGGACGAGGTCGCCCGGTACCGGCGGCTGCGGGCCTGGCTGGCCCGGGTCTACGGGGCGGCCTACGACGAATTCATGGACACCAATTTCGATTCGCCGCTGGATATGCTCACCGTCGGCCGCAAGCGCGCGGCGCTGAGCGAACTGGTGCGTGCGGGCGCGTTCGGGCGGCTGGGTCCGCGGGTCGGGCGAATCCTGCGCGATGAGCGGCTGGCCCGGTTGTTCACCTTCCAGGCCCTGTACGCCGGGACGGCGCCCGGGCAGGCACTCGGCGTGTACGGGGCGATCCCGCATATGGACACCTCCCTGGGCGTGTACTTCCCCGAGGGCGGTATGCGCGCGGTGACCGCGGCCCTGGCCGGTGCGTTCACCGATGCGGGCGGACGGCTGGATTTGGGCGTCGAGGTGACCGGGATCGAGTACCGCGACGGCCGCGCACACCGGGTGCGCACCGACGCGGGGACCTACGACTGCGATGCGGTGGTACTCACCGCCGATCTGGGCGCACTGTCCCGGTTCGGGATCACCCGTCGACGTCCGCTGCGCGCCGCACCCTCCGCGGTCGTCGCGCACGGCACGATCCCGGCCGAGGTCGCGGCGCGATGGCCGGTACAGGCCCATCACACCATCGAATTCGGCCGCGCCTGGGACCGCACGTTCACCGAGATCGCCGCGCGACGCGGCCGGGGCCGGACGATGAGCGATCCGTCGCTGCTGCTGACCCGGCCCGCACTCAGCGATCCGGGACTGTTCATCGAGCGCGACGCCCGCCACGAACCCTTCTCCCTTCTGGCTCCCTGCCCGAATCTTGTTGCCGCGCCGCTGGATTGGCCTCGACTCGGGCCGGCCTACCTGCGTGAGCTGCTGGCCGTGCTGGAAGGTCGCGGCTATCACGGCATCGCCGAACATTTCACCGTCGACCATCTGGACACCCCGCGGACCTGGGCCGACCAGGGCATGATCGCCGGAACCCCGTTCTCCGCGGCCCACCTGTTCCGGCAGACCGGCCCGTTCCGCACCCGCAATCTGCCCCGTTCGGCCGAGAACGTCGTGCTGGCCGGTTGCGGAACCACGCCGGGTGTCGGAGTGCCGACCACGCTGCTGTCGGGAAAGCTGGCCGCACAGCGGATCACCGGTGGCACCGGTCCCGATGCGAGCCGATTCCCGGCCGAGCGGACCCGCCGGACCGGATCGGCGAACTCGGCGACGGGCGTCGCCGGGTGAATTACCGGCATGCCGACATACAATGCGTGCCGACCGGCGCGATAGTGTTCCCGACAGGACTATTAAACTGGCCCGCGACCTACTGACCGCGGTTCCGACCGCACGTGATTCCCGGGGGGAACGACGACCTATGCCGACCCCCGAACCGTCAACCGCCACCGCGGAACCCATCGCCACCACCGCGGCCCCGCAGCCGGAGGCCACGGTGAGGACGCACACCCTGCGCTGGTGGCTGCGTTTCGCCGGTGAATTCCTGCGCAGCCCCGAGGGGCATGCCGCGTTCCTGGGTTTCTGGGGTTCGCTCATGATCACCCTGGGCGGCCTCGGCGCGGGTGCGGTGCGCCGCAACGACCCGCTCCTGGAATCCGCGCATCTGTCCTGGTTGCGATTCGGTCACGGGTACACGCTGGCGACGATCGTGGTCTGGCTGGGCGTGCTGTCGATGATCGTGGCCTGGGTCCGGCTGGGCCGCATCACGATCGGCCTCGGCGGCGGCGTTCGCCTGATCTCCGGTCTGCGCAACGGCGCCGACCCGGACAGTCCGGTGACACTCAACGAACTGCGCGCGATCGTGGGCATCTGGATCTTCCCGCTGCTGTTCGCGGTGCCGATGTTCAGCCAGGACGTGTACTCCTACCTGGCCCAGGGCGCGCTGCTGCGGGACGGATTCGATCCGTACAAGGTGGGTCCGGTGGCCAATCCGGGCGTGCTGCTGGACAACGTGAGCCCGGTGTGGACCACCACCACCGCACCCTACGGACCGATCTTCCTGCTGCTGGGAAAGTGGATCACCACGGTCACCGGCGACAACGTCGTGGCCGGGACCTGGGCCATGCGGCTGGTGATGCTGCCCGGTCTGGCCCTGATGATGTGGGCGGTCCCGCATCTGACCAAACACCTCGGCGGTAAGCCGACGGTCGCGTTGTGGCTGGCGGTGCTCAATCCGCTGGTGTTGATCCACCTGATCGGCGGCGTGCACAACGAGATGCTGATGGTCGGCCTGATGGCCGCCGGTATCGCGCTGGTGCTCGAACGTCATCACGTCGCGGGCATCGTGGTGGTCGCGATCGGCGTGGCCATCAAGGCGACCGCGGGTGTGGCATTGCCGTTCCTGGTGTGGATCTGGATGATCCACGAGCGTGAGCGGCGGGCCGCCAAGAACGAGGGCCCGCTCCCGCATCCGATCTGGACGTTCGCCAAGATCGGCGGGCTGGGTATTTCGGTGTTCGCGGTGGTGTTCGCCGCCGCCTCGGCCGCGGCCGGGGTGGGCATCGGCTGGCTGACCGCGCTGTCGGGATCGAAGAAGATCATCAACTGGCTCTCGCTGCCGACGATCATGGCGCACATCGTCACCTGGTTCACGCCCTGGACGCTCGAACCGGTGCTGTTCTGGACCCGCTCCCTGTGCGCCGTCGCACTGGTGGTGGCCTTGATCTGGACCTGGTGGCGATTCAAGCTGACCGAGCGCGAAGCCGTGCTCGGCATTCTGATCGCCTTCGTGGCGATCGTCGTCCTGTCCCCGGCCGCGCTGCCCTGGTACTACTCGTGGCCGCTGGCGCTGGCCGCAGGCTTCGCGATGTCCACGACGACGCTCATGGTGCTGGTCGGGCTGTGCACGTGGTTGATGCTGGTGTTCGAACCCGGTGGGGCCATCGGGCTGTACAACTTCTGGTACGTCGCGGCGGCCACGTTCGCCGCGGTGGTGGCGGCGTTGTCGCTGCGCAATGTCGACCCGCTGCGATTGCGCGCGGGCTCCGGTAGACCCAGCGGCAGCATCCGACCGCCGCGATGACGACGGTCGCCGCCGCGGCGGCCTGGAGCGGGGAACTGTCCCACGCCTACCGGCACTGCCGGGACATCGCGGCCGCGCACGGCCGCACCTATTTCCTGGCGACGCGGTTGTTGTCCGCCGAGAGACGTCCGGCCGTACACGCGCTGTACGCGTTCGCGCGGACGGTGGACGATATCGTCGACCACGAGATCGCTCCGGGCACAACCGATTCCGCCGCTGCGGTGGACCGGCTGGACCGGATCGAGCAGCAACTGCGCGCCCGCCTCGACCGCCGCGGGCCGGCCGATCCGGATCCGGTGCTCGCGGCCGTCGCCGACACCATCGCCCGTTATCGGATTGCGCCGCAGCACTTCTGGGTGTTCCTCGAGGCCATGCGGATGGACGTGCCCGGCAGCGCGCGATTCCGGAACAGGTACCGCACGATGACCGAATTGCGCGACTACATGCGAGGTTCCGCGGCCGCCATCGGCCTGCAACTGTTGCCGGTCCTGGGCACGGTCGTGCCGGTGGCCGAGGCCGAACCGGCCGCGGCCGCACTCGGCGAGGCGTTCCAGCTGACCAATTTCCTGCGCGACGTCGGTGAGGATCTCGACCGCGACCGGGTGTACCTGCCGTCCACCGAACTGGCGGCCTTCGGCGTCGACGAGGATCTCCTGCGACACTGCCGCCGCACCGGCCGCACCGACCGGCGCCTACGCCGCGCCCTGACCCACCTCATCGCCACCAACCGAGCCCTCTACCGCACCGCCGCCCCGGGCATCGCTCTGCTGCACCCCCGAGTCCGCCCGGCCATCCGCACCGCCGCACTGCTCTACGCGGCCATCCTCGACGAGATCGAGCAGGCCGACCACGAAGTCTTCGCCGGCCGCGCGACCGTCCCCGGCCCGCACCGTCTTCGCGTCGCGGCAAGGCACCTCCCCGCCACACTTACCAGCCGCTGAAGCCCGCGACCATCACCCGGCTCTGCCAACCCGAGCAACACCAACACCGTTCGCGGGCCTGTCTCGCCGCTCGCAAGCTTGGCGGATGCGAGGAACGAGTACTCGACACCGGGCCGAACGGTGAGACCTCCGGAGGCCGCGAACACGCCGCAGCGAAGCGGAGACAATCCAACACCGTTCGCGGCCTGTCTCGCCGCTCGCACGCGTGGCGGATGCGAGGAACGAGTGCCCGACACGGGGCCGAACGGCGAGACCTTCAGGGCCGCGAACGGCCGGAGCGGAGCGGAGGCAATCCACGCCGTTCGCGGGCCTGTCCCGCCGGTCGAAGTGGCGGGTGCGAGCAACGAGTACCCGGCACAGGGCCGAACGGTGCGACTTCGGGGGCCGCGAACAGTCGGAGCGGAGGCCGAAGATCCAGCTTCAGAACGGGTCTGCGGCGGCCCGGCGGAGGACTTCGCGGGCGAGGGGGCCGTGGATGGCGTCGATCGGGCGGCCGGGCAGGGACGAGTCGTCGCGGTAGATCCATTCCAGGATCTCCTCGTCGGTGTATTTCGCATCACGCATGACCGTGATCAGGCCGGTCAGGTGTTTGGCGATCGCATCGTCGGAGTCGAAGAAATCCTTCGGGATGCCCGCGATGCCGTCGCGGCGGACCGCGATGATCTGGTGGTCTCGCAGCAACTGATGCACCCTGGTCACGGCCATACCCAGTTGCTCGGCCACATCGGGCAGGGCGAGCAGGGTCACCGACTCCGGCAGCACGTCGTCGCTGCATGGAAATGCGCTCACGCCGACAACGGTAGTCTGCGGTTCTCGCCTATACGATCGGTGGTGCCGCCATCGGGGTGGCACAGCGAGAGGTGAGAGCTTTGCGAAGGGCGGAGGACAGCAGGTGATCGGCCAGATGCTGGACGGGCGCTACCGCATCGATGCGCCGATCGCCCGGGGTGGCATGTCGATGGTGTTCCGTGGGGTGGACACGCGCTTGGACCGGCCGGTCGCGATCAAGGTGATGGATCCGAAGTTCGCCGGGGACCCGCAGTTCCTGAGCCGCTTCGAATTCGAGGCCCGCGCGGTGGCCAAACTCAAACACCCGGCTCTGGTGGCGGTGTACGACCAGGGCGTCGACGGCGACCACCCGTTCCTCATCATGGAACTGGTCGAGGGCGGCACCCTGCGCGAACTGCTGCGCGAGCGCGGCCCGATGCCCCCGCACGCGGTGGCCGCGGTCGCCGAGCCGGTGCTGGCCGCGATCGGGGTGGCACATCGCTCGGGACTGGTCCATCGCGACGTCAAACCCGAGAACGTACTGATCTCGGACGCCGGTGAGGTCAAGATCGCCGATTTCGGCCTGGTCCGCGCGGTGGCGGGATCGAATATGACCTCTTCGAGCGTCATCCTCGGCACCGCGGCGTACCTGTCCCCCGAACAGGTCGCCGACGGCAGCGCCGACGCGCGCAGCGACGTGTACTCCTTCGGTATCCTGATCTTCGAAATGCTGACCGGCAGAACGCCGTTCACCGGTGACACCTCGTTGTCGATCGCCTATCAGCGGGTGGAGAAGGACGTCCCGAACCCCAGCCGGTTCATCGAGGGCGTGCCACCGGAATTCGACGAGCTGGTCGCGCGCGCCACCGCCCGCGAGCCCGCACACCGATTCGCCGACGCCACCGAGATGGCCGGGGAGTTGCGGCGGATCGTGCGGGAGCTGGATCTGCCCGCCTACCGGGTCCCCGCGCCCCGTGAATCGGCCGAGCACCAATCCGCCCGTTATCGCGCGGTCGGCCCGCAAGCTCCCGCACCCGGCGAACCCGCGACGACCCGTCTGGCCGCCGAACCGGCCGCCTCACCACACACCCGGGTGCTGACCACCTCACGTTCGCGGGCCGAGCCGACGGGCTACGCGCCGCCGCCCGAACCGCGCCGGCCCTACTACCCCGAATACGACGACGACCGCAATCGTTCCCGGCGGCGGGTGATGATCTGGGCGGCGATCGTCGTGGCGCTGGCCCTGCTGCTCGGCGTCGGCGGCTGGTATCTGGGCGTCGAGCGGTATTCGGCGGTTCCGGCGATCGCGGGTATGGACAGCGCCGCGGCGACCACTGCACTGCAACAGGCCGGATTCTCCACCACACAGCGCAACAAGGCCTCGGACACCGTCCCGGTCGGCGGCGTCGTCGGCACGGATCCGTCCGCGGGGGCGCGCGTGCTGAAGGGGTCGACGGTCGCGATCCTGGTGTCCAGCGGCAAACCCCAGGTGCCGCAGTTCCACTCCGGCCAGGACGTGCAGACGGTCGAACAGGCGATCCGCGACCAAGGTCTGATTCCCGTGGACAGCGGCGAAATCGCCAGCACCGCGCCGAAAGGCTCGGTGGCGAAATTGGATCCGGCACCGGGTACGGTGCTGCCCTCGGGCGCCACGGTGAAGATGTTCCGCAGCAAGGGATCCGTTCAGGTCACCCTGCCCGATGTGAGCGGCAAGAGTGTCGACGAGGCCAGAGCGGAGCTGCAGAGTGTGGGAATCACCGTGCAGGACACCAGAACTCAATTCGATGCGCGAATGAAGGCCGATCAGGTGATCGGCACCGATCCGGCCGCGGGCACGACCGCGCTGTCGGGCAGTTCGGTGACGCTCATCGTGTCGAATTCGGTGCAGGTGCCCGACGAGGTGGGCAAGAGCGCGAGCCAGGCACGCTCGGAATTGGAGAGTCTGGGCTTCAAGGTCGTGCTGAATCAGGTGTTCAGCACCGAGCGCGGGACGGTGCGCGTGCAGACGCCGTTCGGCGGCACCAATGTGGCGCCGGGCAGCACGATCACCCTGACCGTCCTGCCGTTCTGACCGGCGCCCCGATACTCGCACCGGCCAGCAGGTGACCGGCTGATGCCGAGGCCGGTTCGCGGCCAGATCGATGGACCTGCCCGAGCGGCTCCTGCGAGCCGATCCCGACGACCTGCGACTGTTCCTCTGGTGCACAGCGGAATTCGTGAATCGAACCGGAAATGCCGCCGATCCGGTCGGTGAACGTCCGGGTGGCAGACATCCGGCCGGAGAACAGGCGCCGACCGATAACGACTTACTCAGGCAACCGCGAGCAGCGGGGCTCCGGTCTCCGGATCATTGATCGCGACAACGGCGTCGGTGGTGAACACATCCACCGAGACCCCGCCGATACTCGGGCTGATGTTCGTCGTCACCTGCGCCGAGACCGCGGCCGGATCGTAACCCCAGGAAATGTTGAAGATCAGTAGCCGACTGCCGTCGCGCAACACCACCTCCGACGGGATACCGTCCCGGTCGCGGTCGCGCAGCAACCGCAGGATGGTGCGATCGGCGGGATCGACCCGCATGACACCCGCCCCACGGAATACGACGTTCACCGCTGCTGACCCCTCGTCGCCGGCGATCAGCGCAGCATCTCGGCGACTAGGAAGGCCAGTTCCAGCGACTGCTGAGTGTTCAGGCGCGGATCACAGGCCGTCTCGTACCGATCCTCCAGATCCAGATCCGAGATGTCCTGCGCGCCACCGAGACATTCGGTGACGTTCTCCCCGGTCAGCTCGATGTGCAGGCCGCCGGGATGGGTGCCGAGCGCACGGTGCACCTCGAAGAATCCCTGCACCTCGTCCACGATCCGATCGAAGTGCCGGGTCTTGTAACCGGTCGAGGACTCGTGCGTGTTGCCGTGCATCGGATCGCACTGCCAGATCACCTGGTGGCCGGTCGCCTGCACCTTCTCGATGATCGGCGGCAGAACCTCGCGCACCTTGTGATTGCCCATCCGGGCCACCAGCGTCAACCGGCCCGGCTCGTTGTTCGGATCGAGCCGTTCGACGTACTCCACCGCCTGGTCCGGGGTGGTGCCGGGACCGATCTTGAGCCCGATCGGATTCGCCAGCAGTTCCGCGAAGGCGATATGCGCACCATCCAGCTGACGGGTGCGCTCACCGATCCACAGGAAATGCGCGGAAAGGTCGTAGAGCACCGGATCACCGGCGGCGTTGTACGCCAGCCGCAACATCGCACGCTCGTAGTCCAGCACCAGCGCCTCGTGGCTGGCATAGATCTTGGCCGCCTGCAGGCTCGGGTCCTGCACCCGGCAGGCGGTCATGAACCGCAGGCCGCGGTCGATCTCCTCGGCCAGCTGCTCGTACCGGGCACCGGCCGGGGACTGCGCGACGAAATCGCGATTCCAGTCGTGCACCTTGTGCAGGTCGGCCATGCCTGCACCGGTCAGCGCGCGCACCAGGTTCATCGCCGCGCTGGCGTTGGCGTAGGCGCGCACCAGACGCGACGGATCGTGTTCGCGCAATGCGGCATCCGCGACGATCGAGTTCACCATGTCGCCGCGATAGGACTTGAGCCCCTTGGCATCGGTATCGGCCGAACGCGGCTTGGCGTATTGCCCCGCGATGCGGGCCACCTTCACCACCGGCAGGCTCGCGCCGTAGGTCAGCACCACGGCCATCTGCAGCAGGGTGCGGATATTGCCGCGGATGTGCGGTTCGGTGTTATCGGCGAACGTCTCCGCGCAATCGCCGCCCTGCATCAGGAAGGCCTCACCGCGCGCCACCTCGGCGAGATGGGCACGCAGCTCCTCGACCTCGGCCGGAACGCAGATCGGCGGGACACTCTCCAGCACCGTGCGCATCCGCTCGGCCTGTTCGGCATCCCAGGACGGCTGCTGCAACGCGGTGCGAGCCAATGCGTCGTCGAGCCGGCGACGCATTTCCGCGGGGAGCGGAGGCAACTCCGGCAAGCGATCGATCGGTACGTCGACGGTCCAGTTCACCAGACAAGAATAGATTCGGCCGCAAACTCGTGCGAACTCGGAGGTGGGGCAGCTCGCGAACGCGCGGCGAACACGCCGTAACCTCGACCGGTGCGCTACTTCTACGACTCGGAATTCATCGAGGACGGCACCACCATCGACCTGGTCTCGATCGGCATCGTCTGCGAGGACGGACGCGAGTACTACGCGGTCTCCAGCGAATTCGATCCGGCGAAGGCGGGCCCGTGGGTGCGGCGCAACGTACTTCCCAAACTGCCCGCCCCGTCCTCTCCACTGTGGCGCACCCGCCGGCAGATCCGCGACGAGATCCACCGCTTCCTGATCCCGCGCACCGGCATCGAGCCGGAGCTGTGGGCCTGGGTCGGCGCCTACGACCACGTGGCGCTGTGCCAACTGTGGGGTTCGATGGTCGATCTGCCCGGCAACATGCCGCGCTATACGAACGAACTGCGGCAGCACTGGGAAATGGCCGGACGTCCGGCATTGCCGCCGATCCCGGCCGATGCGCACGACGCCTTGGCCGACGCCCGGCACAATCTGGCCAAATTCGAGGCGATAGAGAAAGCGCGCCGCATGTGATGCGGCGCGCTGGGTTCGGGCGGTGAATTCCCTTGGGAGGAAACGGATCTAACCGGCGATCGCTTCGGGCACCCGGTCCGCGTCGGGACGGCTGCCCGAGGGCACAGCCCTTTTCAAACTGGCCGCGTACACGTCCACGTACTCGCGCCCGGACATCCGCATCAGCTCGTACATGATCTCGTCGGTGACCGCACGCTCGACGAAACGGTTGCCGCCCATCCCTTCGTAGCGGGAGAAGTCGATCGGCTTACCGAACTTCACGTTCACCTTGCGTAGCCGCCAGCGGAACGGTCCGGGCGGGCAGACCTCGTCGGTGCCGATCAGCGCGACCGGAATCACCGGGACGCCGGTCTCCAGCGCCAGGCGCGCGACGCCGGTCTTGCCCTTGTAGAGCCGTCCGTCGGGCGAACGGGTGCCCTCCGGATACAGCCCGACCACGCGGCCCTCGTTCAGCAGTTTGCGCGCCGTGTTGAGTGCGCTCTCCGCGGCATCGGCCCCGCTGCGGTCGATCGGGTACTGACCCGAGCCCGCGAAGAACCACTTCTGCAAGCGACCCTTGATGCCCGGGGAGGTGAAGTATTCGGCCTTGGCCAGATAAGTGATCCGGCGAGGGCTCATCAATGGCGTGAACAGCCAGTCGGTGAACGACAGATGATTGCCCGCGAGTATCACCGGTCCGTCGGCCGGGATGTTCTCCACACCCTCGACCGTCGGTCGATTGAAAAGATGCATGAACGGGCCTGGGAATACATACTTCAGCAGCCAGTAGAACATTGCGTCCTTTCACCCAGTCTGATTTCCGGCTACCGGCGTCGTCGCGGGCACCACAGTCCGATGCCGACTCTACCGCCGCTTGTGAGTTGTGACCAAGTTCGCAAGATGGATTTCACACCATCGGAATGCGGTGATCAACGGCGGGCTCCGGCGCGTCCACCGGGGGCGGCCTCGCGAGCGGTCGAACGGGTGGACTTGCGTCCCGCCGAGGACGTCTTCGCGCGGTCCGCACCGGCCGTGGGCGGTCCCGCGCCCAGGGCCGTCCGAGCCAGTTCGGCGGCGCCGATCATGCCCGCGCCCTCACCCAGCTGGGTGGTGCGGATGCGGGCCAGCGGCCGATGCCGAGCGCCGGTGATCGAGGCCGCGTAGTGCTCGCGGGCCTCGTCCAGGAACAGCGGGGCCGACGAGCTCACCCCGCCCGCGATGACCACCAGATCCGGATCGAAGATATCGCTCACGAACGCCAGCCCCAGGCCCAGCCAGCGGGCGAAATCCGCCAGCACCTCGAGCGCGACCGGATCGCCGTCCTGTGCCGCGCCCGCGACCCGGCGACCGGTGAGCGAGCCCGCGTCCCGGGCCACCTCGCGCGCCAGAATCGTCGAACGGAGCGGGTCGATCGCCAGCATCTCGATCGCGGTGTCCACCAATGCCGTTCCGCTGCAGTATCTCTCCCAGCAGCCGCGTTTACCGCACGGGCAGGCGCGGCCGTTCGGGACGACCTGCAGATGCCCCAATTCCGGTGCCACGCCGAAACTCCCGCGATACAGCTCGCCGCCGACCAGCAGCGCCGCGCCGATTCCGGTGCCGATCGCCACCAGCACGCCGTTGTGCGCACCGGCCGCCGCGCCGAACCGGTATTCGGCCCACATCGCGGCATTGGCATCGTGTTCCAGGATGACCGGCAGCTCGAGCCGCTCGGACAAGCGGCTCGCGACCGGTGAATCCTGCCACGGCAGATGCGGGGCGAAGCGCACCGAAGTCCGTGTCTCGTCGACGAATCCGGCCACCGCAAGGCCGACCGCGCCGATCCGGTGCCGTCCACACAGCTCACGCACGGCACGGTCGAGCGCGTCCTCGAGTGCGCGTTCCGAATGCGGGGTCGGCGCCTGCACGGTGTCGAGCACCTCACCCGTGCCGTCCACGACCGACGCGCGAATGTTGGTGCCGCCGACATCGATTCCGACGGTCAGGGGCCGTTCCCGCCCGATGCGTGCGGTCATGCCTTGATCTGCACCGGGATCGAGATGTACCGGGGTCTGCTGTCACCCGATGTCGTCGAGCCCGCTCCCGTTGGTGATTCGGCCGCGACGGAACGAGTTTCGTCGTCATGGGTGGCGGTCGCGCGGCCGGGCACCGGAGCACCCGGGTCGAACGAGCTCCGCTCGCCGGGCGAATCGTGTTGCGACGCGGGTTCCCTCGGCACGCCACCATCGGCTGCGCGATCCGGCGGCGCGTCCGCATCGGTCGGCAGGACGGGCTCGACCGGGACACCGGCCAGCGCCTCACGCAGGACCGTCACGATGGCGGTCCCGTGCGCGGCGAGGGAGGCGACCACGTCGTGATGTTCCCCGCGCGCCAGCGCCGCCGCCGCGCACAGCGGGCACCAGTTGCATCCGGCCCATTCGGCGCCACCGTCCGCGGACGCGCGCCGCAGCACCGGTTCGACCCGCTCGAGCAGCACTTCGGCCAGCAGCCGCAGTTCCTCGGCGAGTTCACCGATATGTGCGTCGTGCTCGGCGTCGTGCGGCGGTGCGTCGTTCATCGCGGCCATACCTCGGGGTCGGGGCGAAAGCGCACGACCAGCAGGCCACCGCTCAGCTCGGCGCCGTCGACGGTGCATCGCCGCAGGACCGGGGCCAGCCGCAGCCGACGCCGGATTCCGTCCGCTCCCACGATCAAATCGTCCTCCACTCGTCCCAGCCGCAGCGTCGCCGGGTCGGCCACGGGCAACGTCAGCCGCAGCGTGTACACCGACTGCAGGCCGCTGCCCGACTCGAGTCGCACCTGCGGCCGGCCGGGGCGTGCGCTCCGGGCAGACACGTCGTCGCCCAGCATAGGGTCTGTGCCGACTCCTGCCCGATTACCGCGCGTTTCGGCCGCCAACGCCGCGAGCGGTTCCGCGCCGACGGGCTCGGCCCCGCTGTGATGGGCGATCCGCACCGCCAGATCCGGAACGCGAAGGCGCAGATCGGCGATGACGGCGAGTTGTTCGGCGCGCCGCTCGGCATACCAGCGCACCGCCGGATGTTCGGACGGCTCGGCGTCGGTCAGCGGCGGGAGCACCTTGTTCACCACTACCTCGTCCAGGCGCAGATCCAGCAGCGCCGCAGCCGAACGCACCCGCACCGATTCGGCGACCGCGACGCGTTCGGCGACGGTGATCAGCCGCATTCCCGTGCGGGACCGGTCGGCGAGCAGATCCCGCACCCGGGTGACCGCACCGGCGATCCGCTCGGCGGTCACGGCCACGATCGCCCGCCGCAGATCCCGTCCGCTCGCACTCATCGCGCGAGCGTGCGGGGGCCAGACCCGGTCCAGATAGCCGAGCAGCGAGCTCGGGCCGGTGACGATGCGCAACATGTCCGCCGTCGGCGGACAGTCGACCACGATGACGTCCCAGTCGCCCTCGTCGGCGAACCGGGCGATCTCGGTGAGCATCAGCAATTCCTGCACACCCGGCAGACCGGTCAGTTCGGCCGGGTCCAGCGACCCCAGATCCACCCCGTGCTCGTGTCCCGCCCCGCCCAGCAGGCGTACCACCTCGCGAAAGCGATCCTCCAGCAGCGCAAGGGAATCCACTTCGATGACGTCCAGTCCGGGCAGGACGGATGTCGCCCCGGCGACCGTCCCGGGCTCGTGCGGGAACCGGTGGCCCAGCGCATCGCCCAGCGAATGCGCCTGATCGAGCGAGGCAAGCAGGACGCACTCCCCCGCGGCCCGGTACGCCATCGCCGTGGCACAGGCCAGCGTCGTCTTGCCGACACCGCCCTTGCCCGCGAACAGTTCCAGCCGAGTCCCGCGCGACGCAGCCGCCGAGGACTCCTGGTCGGAGCCCGCGGGGCGAGCCGCGGACTCGGCTCGGTGATCCGCGGAGGGCGTTGATCCGGTCAGTCCTCGACCCGCTTCTTGAGTTCCTTGAGCGCGGTGTCGGTGATGACCTTCTCCGCCTTGCGTTTGAACATGCCGATCATCGGAATGGTCAGATCCACGGTCAGCTCGTAGACGACCTGGGTGGTGCCGTCGGGCTGATCGATCAGCTCGTAGGTGCCGTCCTGAGCCTTCTGCAGATCACCGCTGGAGAGTTGCCAGCTCACCGCCTTGCCGTCGGCGCGCCAGGTGTAGGACAGCACATAGGTGTCCTTGACGACGCCCGCGTCCAGCACGAACCGTGCGGTCCGGGCCCGGCCGTCGGTGAATGTGTCGAGAATTTCCACCGTACGCGCCGCCGCCACCCACTCCGGGTACGACTCCAGATCGGCGATGACGGACATCACCCGATCCGACGAAGCATCGATGATGATCGACCTCTGGGTCCGGTCGGCCATGACTGACAGCGTTTCCTTTCCGACGTACGGTGCGGGAGAACAGGATTCAGGAGGTGATCCGGCCGGCCGACGCGTGCGCCGGGGGCTCGCCGGCCGCGCGACCGGCCTCCAGGCGCGCCTTGACCTCGAACGACATCTTCTTACCGGCCACCCGGCGGGCGCGGTTGGCCGCGGCCAGGTCGCGCACGGCCGAGGCCGGTTCGGCGTGCAGGAAGTAGTGCAGGATGACCCCGTCCAGCGACGGCTCCAACCACACCTCCATGGTTCCGGTCAGCGCACCGCTCACCGTCCAGCGGATTCCCTTGTCGGCCCGGTCCTCTCGCACCTCGAGGGCGAGGTCGGGCCACCAGCGACGCCAGCGGGCGCGATCGGCGAGAACCTCGCCGACCGCACTTCCGGGGGCTGCGACGAAGGTTTGATCCGCCACCTGGATGCTGCTCATGCGCCTGAGCCTAACCCAACCGATCCGCGCCGCTCGATCGCACGTTGCCGTCCAACAGCACGCGCAGCCGGGCTCCGAGCGCATCCCAGCGCCACTGGGTGCTCACCCACTCCCGTCCGGCCGCGCCCATACCGGCCGCCGCGTCGCGATCGGACAGGATCTCCACGATCGCCTCGGTGATCTGCGCCGTCGAACGTCCGTCCACGACCCGTCCGGTCCGCCCCTCCCGCACGGTTTCCGGTGCTCCGCCGGAATTCCCGGCCACCACCGGAACACCGGTCGCCGAGGCCTCCAGGTAGACGATGCCCAGCCCCTCGACGTCCAGTCCCGCGCCGCGGGTGCGGCACGGCATGGCGAAGACGTCGGCAATCGTGTGGTGGGCGGCCAGTTCGGCCGCGGGCACCCGGCCGGTGAACACGACCTGATCGGACAGTTCCATCGCCTGCACGAGCCCGCGCAACTTCTCCTCGTACGGGCCGCCGCCGGCGATCACCAGCACCGCGCCGTCCACCCGATCCTTGATCTCGCGCATCGCCATGATCAACATGTCCTGTCCCTTGCGCGGGACGAGACGGGACAGGCACAGGATCGTCGGCCGCTCGCCGAGCCCGTAGCGGGCCCGAAGTTCCCCGCGCGCTGCCGGATCCGGACGGAAGACCTCGCTGTCCACCCCCGGCGGCAGATACTCGAGCGCCGACCGGGCGCCGAAGGCGGCGGCGAAACGCCGCCGCGTGTATTTGCTGACGTAGGTGATCGCGTCGGTGGTGTCGCCGATCGCCCGCAGCGCCTGCCGCGCGACCGGCAGCATCGACCAGCCCACCTCGTGCCCGTGGGTGCTGGCCACGATGCGCTCGGCCCCGGCGCGGCGCAGCAGCGGCGACATCGCCGCCAGCGGCGCGGCCGCACCGAACCAGACCGAATCGCACCGCTCGTCGCGCAGCAGTTTGGCCGCACGCCGCAGCACCAGCGGTGTGGGCACCATCAGCGTCGTGGGGTGACGCACGACCTGGAACGGCTGTTCGGCGTCGAATCGCAGATGCGAATCCCCGCGCCACCGCGGCGCGTACACCACCAGCTCGTCCGGCGGCAGTTGCATGGCCAGCGCATGCACATAGGACTGGATACCGCCCGGTCTCGGTGGGAAATCGTTGGTTACCAGCAGGGTGCGCGCCATGTGGGCAGTCTATTGACGTGTGCGCCCGGCACGCGGTCCGGGCTCGGCTCCCCCGAAATAGCTTGCACGGCATCCACATCCCCGCTGTGATGGACATCTGATCACCCGGCGTCGATCTTTCGCCGCGGCCGAATCCGGCCACGATGCTGGAGATCTTTCGCGTCACCGACGGGCGGATCGCCGAACTGTGGGGCGCGAAGGGGATTCGTGCCGAGTCCTGATCCGATCCGCCGGTGATTTCGAATACCGCACGGGCCCAGCGAAATCCGGTTGTCGAGCGGTTCGGCTCAGGCGGTTGCGCGGTCTTTGATCCAGTCCCGCCAGCGGGCGATGAAGTCGGTGCGGCCGAGGCCCAGGGTGCTGTGCAGGACGTTGTCCAGGGCGGGTGAATCTCGTGGTCCGGTGGCCAGGTGGCGGTAGAGGTCGACCAGCTTCGACTCGCCGAACCGCTCGGCGACGTAGGCGTTCGCCGACCAGCCCTGTTCGTAGGCCAGGTCGGCTTCGTTGCCCTGGCCCGGGGCGAACGCCGCGTCGGTGGGCAGGTCCGTGGGCAGTGCGCCGGCTCGTGCCCTCGCGGTCAGGGTCGGGGCGAGCTGGGCGAACGTGCGGCCGGTATCGCGATGCGCGGAGTACTCGGCGAAACCCTCCAGCACCCACTGCGGGGAGCCGTCCACGGTGACCGCGCGGGCAGCGATATGGGTGAGTTCGTGCCGCAATGTTTCGCGCATACCGTCGGGGCCCAGACGGCGGCCCGCGGCGGCGCTGAACACGATGCGCTGCCCGGTCGGGCGCGCGGGCGGGACGAACGGATCCGATACCGAGGCCGCCGCGACCTGATCGGAGACCTCGCCGGTGTCATGTGTCAACGCCGCGAATTCGGCGGAATCGGAGGCCACCGCGATCACCGCGTGCCGAGCCCAGTCGGTGCCCCACAACTGGGTCACCGCCGCGACCGCCGCGCCGACGTCGCCGGCCAGGGCGTCCACATCGTGGCGTTGATAGGGATGGCCGAGCACCACCGACAGCCGACCGTCCGCCGTGCAGACCTGCCGGGTGACCACGGGTGCGTACGACTCCATCGTCCGGCGCAGCTCCGGTAGCTGCGGATCGGCCGGAGCCGAGGGTACGGCCGCATCCGCGGTCGCGGGCACCGGGCGAACGTACAGCACCGATTTCGGTAGCAACACCAGCGCACCGCCGACCGCGGTCAACGCGATCACCATCGCCATCGTCGCGACGAACTCGAACCGCCGCTTGGCCGCCAACCAGTTACGAACCCGAGTCCACGCAGTCATATCAGCACGCTCGCGCTCACCTCGTTGTGATTAGGGCATCCCGATCCAGTACCGCCGCGCCCCGTAGAAGGGGAACGACCCCATCGGCGCCACCTTCACCGGGACGCCGAATGTCGAAGCATGCAAGAGGAGTCCGTTGCCCGCGTAGATCCCCACATGGGAGGCATCGGAGTAGAAGAACACCACGTCACCGGGTTGCAGCTGATCCCGCGGCACCGGGGTGCCGACGGTGGCCTGCTGCTGACTGGTCCGCGGCAGATTGATACCGACATGATGGAAAGCCCACTGCACCAAGCCCGAGCAGTCGAACTGATCCGGACCGGTCGCACCCCAGACGTACGGATCGCCGACCCGGGTCATCCCGGCGGCCAGCGCACTCGTGCCGCTGCCGGGTACCAATCCGCGCAGCAGCGCGTCGCGATCGAAGCCCGGCGGAAACAGCGATCCGGCCAGCGAGCTCTTGTCCCCCGCCGACAGCGCGCCCCAGGCCTGAATCACCTGGGCGATCGCGCCTTGCAGATCCGCGCGCTTCTTCTCCAGATCCACCCGAACCGCGTCGGCCTTCTGCGCGGCCGTGTGGGCGGCGTCGGAAGCCTTGTGTGCGGTGGACTGTGCCGCGGTGGCCGCGGCGGTCGCCTTCGTGAACTGGGCGAGTTGCTCACTGGTCTGGGCCTGCAGCACATCCAGCGTGGACATCTGATCCAGCAGTTGCTGCGGCGAATCACTGGCCAGCACCGAGAACATCCGGTTGGTGCGCGCGCCCATATAGGCGGCCATCGCCGTACGGTCAACGGCCGGTTGATATTTGCGCACCTCGGCCTGGGCGGCGTCGACCACCTGGTTGGCCCGGGTGAGTTCGCCGTCTGCCGTTCGTTCGACACCGAGTTTCGCGTCGAGGTCCTGCTGCGCGCCCAGCGCCTGCTGATTGAGCTGCTCGGATTGATGGGACAGATCGATCAGCTTCTGTACCGCATCGCTGGCGCTGGTCGGCGGCGTGACCGGTTCCGCGAAGGCACCGCCACCGGTACCCGCACCGAACATCAACGCGCCCACCGCCAATGACCCGCCCACCAGGCGTCTGGTTCGTCTGTTCCGATCGTGCGCGGTCACTGCCTGCAGGGCCCCATTCCGTGTTCCGGACTAATCATCACGAAGGTCTCGATCAGGTTACGGAACAGCGTCCCACGATGTCCAGCACAGCACAAAACGATCACAGTCTTTCCGGTGGTCAGTAGCGCCGGGCACCGGCGATGGGCATCGCGTGCAAGGGCGCGACCTTGACGGGCTGACCGTAGGTGGAGGCGTGCACGATGTTGCCGTTGCCCACGTAGATGCCCGAGTGACTGCCGCCGTAGTACGACACCACATCGCCGGGCTGTAGGTCGTTCAGGGCGACAGGGGCGCCCGCGGAGAGCTGGGCGTAACTGGTGCGGGGAAGGTCGCGGCCGGCCTGCGCGTAGGACCACTTCACCAGGCCCGAGCAGTCGAAGGCGTTCGGACCGGCGGCGCCGTAGACGTAGGGGTCGCCGACGCGGGAGAGGGCGGCGTTCGCCGCGCGCTGACCCACCGATTCGGCCGGGGCGGGCGTCGCGGAGATGCCGGGGATGACCACACCCGGCGGAATCACGTTCGGCGGAATGGCGTTTTTCGGAATCGCGCCGAGGACCTGATCGGGCACCTCGACGTTGCCGATCCCCGGAACGGTGACCGGTGCGGCCGTGGCGGGCGCGGTGGACAACAGCAGTGCGCTGAGGGTGGCAGCGCCGACGGCTCCGGCCGCAACGGCCCGGTGGGCGTGTCGCTTGATCGCCATGATGCGGTGACTCCTCATCTGCCCCGCGACGCCGCACCCGGTGGCACGTCGAACTCCGCGAGGTCCCGGCAAGATTACGAACACATAACGGTGCGTTGTAAAGCCGCGAACATGCGCAGCAGAAGTCGACAACTTTTGCGAGCATCACTTTCTGCGATATGAATCACACCAATCACGAAACCATAACAACCAGCCGCGAACTGGGCTTTCCCTCGAGCCGACGCGCCCGCGGCAGTCGAAGGCGGAATATCGGTTTCGAATCGGCCCGATCGGGAAATCAGCACGTGGCAAATGGCGCGACAACAGTGACGCGACCGTACGGTCTGCTTGCTGAATGGTTGCCGCGCGGCTCTCGAGTGTCCATGATCGCGTAAACCGCAAAATCCCGAAAAGCGGCGCGAGTGATGCCGAAACCGAATCAATGTGACGCTTACCACTTTTAGGTGTTTGGTCCGCAACCGGACCCCGCGCGTCGGGTATTACGGCCGGATCTCGAGCCGCACCGGCATTCGCGATTTCTGTCGTACCCCGCGGATACGCTGCCGCCGTGTCCGCTTCCGCCCCGCGCCCGGCCCAGCTGGCCTTCGACGATCTGGACACCCCGCTGTACGACACGACCTTCGTCGTCGTGGACCTGGAAACCACCGGAACCAGCCCGGACGGCGATGCCATCACCGAGATCGGCGCGGTCAAGGTGCGCGGTGGTGAGGTGCTGGGCGAATTCGCCACCCTCGTCGATCCGGGCCGCGCGATTCCACCGCAGGTCGTGCAGATCACCGGGATCACCACCGCGATGGTCCGCACCGCGCCGCGGATCGAGGCGGTACTGCCCGGATTTCTGGAATTCGCGGCAGGAGCGGTCCTCGTCGCGCACAACGCCCGTTTCGACATCGGCTTCCTGAAGGCCGCCGCGGCCCGGTGCGCGACCGCCTGGCCCGCCTTCCAGGTCTTGTGCACGGTGCAGTTGGCCCGGCGGATCCTGGCCCGCGACGAGGCGCCCACCGTGCGCCTGTCCGCACTGGCCGAACTGCTCGGCGCGCAGACCCGCCCCACCCACCGGGCCCTCGATGACGCCCGCGCCACCGTAGACGTCCTGCACGCGCTCATCGGCCGGGTCGGCAATCTGGGCGTGCACAGCCTGACCGAACTGGCCGACTATCTACCCGCGGCGACCCGCCGGCACCGCTCCAAACGCTTCCTCGCCGCCGATCTGCCGAGCGTGCCCGGGGTCTATCTGTTCCGCGGCCCCTCGGACGAAGTTCTCTACGTGGGTACGGCGGTGAATCTGCGTCGCCGCGTCCGCAGCTACTTCACCGGATCGGAGACCCGCCCGCGCATGCGGGAGATGGTCGCCCTCGCCACCCGTGTCGAGCACGTCCCGTGCGCGCACGGCCTCGAGGCGGGTGTGCGCGAATTGCGGCTGCTCGTCGCGCACACCCCGCCCTACAACCGGCGCTCGAAATTCCCGCAGCGCGCCTGGTGGATCACCCTGACCGACGAACCCTTCCCGCGTTTCGCCATCACCCGCACTCCGACTCGGGATGCCCTGGGGCCGTTCGGGTCCCGCGCCGCAGCCGGCGAGCTCGCGGCCACCGTCGCCGAGTACTGCGGCCTGCGCACCTGCACCGGCCGCATCCCGCGCAACGGCCGGCACGGCGCGCAGTGCCCGCCGGCGACGGTCGGCGGCTGTCCGGCGGGCAGATCCGGAACCCTCACCACCGCAAGCGAATACGCACCGGCGGCCCGCGCGGTGCGGGACCTGTTCGCGGGGCGCTCCGACCTGCCCCTGCACGCCATGCGTGAACATATCGAAACCTCCTGCACCGCTGAACATTTCGAGGTCGCCGCCCGAGTCCGCGACCGCACCGTCACGGTCGTGCGCGCCCTGCGCCGTACCCAGCGGCTCGCGGCCCTGGCCCGCATCGCCGAACTCGTGGCCGCGCGGCGGGCCGAGGCCGGCGGATGGGATTTCGCGGTGATCCGCTACGGCCGTCTGGCCGCCGCCGGAACCGCCGCCCGCGGCGTCCCGCCGATGCCTGTCGTGGACGCTCTCGTCGCGGCCGCCGAAACCGTCGTCCCCGCCCGCCTCGATTCCGCGGGCGTACCACCTCCCACCCTCCCCGGAACCGAATCTCCCGAAGACCGGCTCCATCCCCCGCTCCGCGGCGCGCCACCGGAGGAGACCGCTCTCATCGTCACCTGGCTCGAACGACCCGGCACCCGCATCGTGCACACCTCGCACGGCTACGCCGAACCTCGTTCCGGCGCAGGCCCTTGGCTGACCTGGATGGAGCGCGCCGAGGCCGCTGCCCGGACCGAATCGATCGGTCGCGACTACCTCACCAGCACCGAATCCTGATCAGCGAGGACCACCACGATCGGCAATGTCCCGGGCAGCGTCCGCGACGTCTTCCCGGAGGTGCGCACAGCACCCGATCTAGACTCACTGCATGATTACCGCGATCGTATTGATCCACGCCGACGCCGCCCGCATCCCCGAAACGGCGCAGGCGCTGGCGGATCTGGAAGGTGTGACCGAGGTGTACTCGTGCGCGGGCGATGTGGACCTCATCGCGGTGGTGCGGGTGCGCGATCACGAGCGGATCGCCGAGGTGGTCACCGGCCACGTCAACAAGACCGCGGGCGTGTTGCGCACGACCACGCACATCGCGTTCAAATCCTATTCGCGAGCCGAGGTAGAGGCCGGATTCTCCATCGGCGAATGACCCGACCGGACGTGTGACCGTCCCGGAAAGCACCTGAAAAGCAAAGGCCCCGAACCGTTTCCGGTTCGGGGCCGCGCTACCGAGTGAACTCAGTGGCCGTGCTTGCCCTCGTCGCCGCCACCCGCGATCTGATCCTGGTACTCGGCCAGGATCTCGAGCTGCTTGTGGTGCTGCTCGTTGTCGTAGGAGGTCTGCTCGGCGGCCTGAGCGGCCGGATCGGCCCGCAGGAACGAACCGGCGCCGGGCTTACCGGCCCAACCCAGCTTGTTCATCTTCTTGGGCACCGACGCGCCCTGGTACTCCAGCGGGATCGGGTGGCCGTGCGCGTCGACCGGACCCAGCGGCTGGTGCACCTCGATGTACTCACCGTGCGGCAGGCGCTTGATCACACCGGTTTCGATGCCGTGCTCGAGCACCGCGCGGTCGGCGCGCTGCAGACCCAGGCACATCCGGTACGCCAGGAAGTAGGCGATCGGCGGCGCGGTCAGCAGGCCGATGCGGAAGATCCACGTGGTCGCGTTCAGCGAGATGTCGAACTTCAGCGCGATGATGTCGTTGACGCACGCGAGGGTGAGCACCAGGTAGAACGCCAGGGCCATGGCACCGATCGCGGTACGCACCGGCACATCGCGCGGACGCTGCAGCAGGTTGTGGTGCACGTCGTCGCCGGTGAGCCGCTTCTCGATCCACGGGTAGGCGATCAGCACCACGAACACCAGACCCATGAGGAGGGCCACCCAGACCGGCGCCGGAACGGTATACCGGCCCAGATACAGCTCCCACGGCGGCATCAGACGAGCCAGACCGTCGGTCCACATCATGTAGAAGTCGGGCTGCGAACCAGCGGAGACCTGGGACGGGTTGTACGGACCCAGGTTCCAGATCGGGTTGATCTGCAGGACGCCACCCATGATCGACACGATGCCCAGGGTGAACATGAAGAACGCGCCCTGGTCCGCGGCGAACACCGGCACGATGCGCGCACCGACGACGTTCTTCTCGGTCCGGCCCGGCCCGGGGAACTGAGTGTGCTTCTGGTACCACACCAGTGCCACGTGCGCCGCGATCAACGCCAGCATGATGCCCGGGAAGAGCAACACGTGGGCGATGAACAGACGCGGGATGATGATCGTGCCCGGGAAGTCGCCGCCGAAGATCAGCCAGTGCATCCAGGTGCCGATCACCGGAATACCCATGGTGATACCGCCGAACGCGGCCCGCAGACCGGTACCCGAGAGCAGGTCGTCCGGCAGCGAGTAGCCGAAGAAGCCCTCGAACATCGCCAGGATCAGCAACAGCGAGCCGATGACCCAGTTCGCCTCGCGCGGCTTGCGGAACGCACCGGTGAAGAAGATGCGCAGCAGGTGGATGATGATCGAGCAGGCGAACAGCAGCGCGGCCCAGTGGTGCACCTGGCGCACGAACAGACCGCCGCGCACCTCGAAGGTGATCTGCAGCGCCGACTCGAACGCCCGAGACATGGACACACCGCGCAGCGGCTGGTACGCGCCGTTGTAGACGACCTCGGTCATCGACGGATCGAAGAACAGCGTCAGGTAGACACCCGACAGCAGCAGGATGATGAACGCGTACAGCGCGATCTCACCGAGCAGGAACGACCAGTGGGTCGGGAAGACCTTGTTGATCGAACGCTTGACGAACGCCGCAGCGCGGTACCGCTCGTCCATCTCGTTGGCCTGTACGGCCGCTTTACTCGGGCTCATTCCTGCACCTCGCTAGCGCTCGGCACAGAAATGCGCCCAGCGCGCTGTGTTGATGATTCGGTCGCAAGCTCCCTCATGAACGACGCTCCCAGTAGGCCGGGCCGAGCGGCTCGATGAAATCGCCGTTGGCGACCAGGAAGCCCTCGGTATTGACGGTGATCGGCAGCTGCGGCAGAGCTCGCGCGGCAGGGCCGAAGATCGGCTTACCCCAGTGCAGGGCGTCGAACTGCGACTGGTGGCACGGGCACAGGATGCGGCTGTCCTGCTGCTCGAACAGCGAGGTCGGGCAGCCCAGGTGGGTGCAGATCTTCGAGTAGGCCCAGTAGTCGCCGAAGTTGAAGCTCTCCTGGCCCCGGCGCTTGACGGCCTTGGCCGCGTCCTCGGGACGGAAGCGGATCAGCATGACCGCGTTGCGGACGCCGCGCAGCGACTGGAGGGTGTCCTCGGCGTTACCGCGCCACTCCTCTTTCCAGGGGAACACCGTCTCCATGCCGCCCGCGTTCAGGTCCTCCGCGCGCACCAGCACGATGTCCTCCGGGCGGCCGGTGTCCTTGCGCAGGTAGACGGTCTGACCCGGGTAGTCCGGGGTCCAGCCCGACACCCACAGCGGCGACTTCTTGCCCTGCGCCCACGGGTTCTTGATCAGACCGCCGACGAAGACGAACAACGCGCCCACACCGAGTACACCCAGGCCCAGGCCCGCGGTGCGGGTGATCAGCTTGCGGCGGCCCAGGGTGGAGGTGTCCAGCGCGTCGCCCAGTTGAGCGCCCAGCGTGCGACGCTCCACCTCGGGCGAGGGGCCGTCGTGCCGCGTCTGGATCGCGATCTCCGGCGGGATGAACTTCTTGCGGATCAGCACCATGGCGACGCCGATGGCCAGCACCGCGACGCCGAGCAGCAGCCCGTACAGCGGCGTGGTCAGCGAGTAGATGCCCGCACCGGACTCGTCGCGGCTCTTGTACTGCCACGGCCAGAACAGGAAGACCCCGATCAGCGCCAGACCGGCCAGGGTCGACACGACGAACCAGAACGCCACCTGCCGCTCGGCCCGCTTCTCCGCGCGTGTGCCCGGAACCGGCCAGCGCGGAGCGCGGTAGACGACATCGACGCCGTCCCGCTTGGTGCCGAGTTCGACCAGCTCGTCGCGGGACATCGCGTCGAGCTGCTCCTCGCTCGGGTTCAGCTCGTCGGGGGAATTGGCGGAACTGCCACCGGCGCCTGAATTGACGGCACCGCCGTCGTCCGGCCGACCCATGTCGTCGTTCTCCTTGTCTGTCATGAGCGGGATCCGATCCACATCGCCGCACCGACCACACCGACGATGCCGATGACCCACATGGCCAGGCCCTCGGTCGCGGGACCGAAACCGCCGAGGCCGTAGCCGCCTTCGGGCGCGGACTTGGTGCGGTTCTTGATGTAGGCGATGATGTCGCGCTTCTCGTCCGGAGTCAGCTGCCGGTCGGAGAACTTCGGCATGTTCTGCGGACCCGACAGCATCGCGGTGTAGATCTGCTGTTCGTTGGCCGGAGCCAGCGGCGGGGCGAACTTACCGGAGGACAGCGCGCCGCCCTTGCCGGTGAAGTTGTGGCAGGACGCGCAGTTCATCCGGAACAGCTCACCGCCGACGCCGAGGTCGGCGCCCTTGGTCAGCGACTCCTGGGCGATCTTGCCGTCCGGATCGCGAACCACCGACGGACCGCCGCCGTTGGACGCGATGTAGGCCATCAGCGCGTCGGTCTGCGCCTCGTCGAACTTCGACTCCTTGCGCACGATCTGCGCGGAGTTCGAGGGCGCGGGCATCCGGCCGCTGGAAACCTGGAAGTACACCGCGGCCGAACCGACGCCGATCAGGCTCGGGCCGCGATCCTGCACACCCTGCAGATTCGCACCGTGGCAGGTGATGCAGGAGGTGTCGTAGAGCTGCTTGCCCTGACGGATCAGGGCGGACTGATCCTCGTCCGCGGTGGCGACCTGCGCGTGCGGGGTCAGTGCCGAGGCAGCGAAGCCGGCTCCGACCAGAGCCATCAGAAGAACCAGCCCGCCGGCCAGCTTCCGGCGCATCCGGCGCTGCTTGCGGGTCTTGGTGGCCTGCGGATTCCCCGACCCGCTGTGGGGCTCTTCAGGCACTGACGGGGGAGATGAACTCATCTGTGTCCCTTTTGGAGTAGACGGAACCGACTGATGCTCTTGTTGGGCGCCGGGCTAGCGGACGAAGTAGATCGTGGCGAACAGCCCGATCCAGACGATGTCGACGAAGTGCCAGTAGTAGGAGACGACGATCGCCGCGGTGGCCTGCGCCGGAGTGAACTTGGAGACCTTCGTGCGGATCAGCAGGAAGATGAACGCGATGAGACCGCCGATGACGTGCAGACCGTGGAAGCCGGTGGTAATGAAGAACACCGAGCCGTAGACGCTGCTCGAGATCGAGGTGCCCTCGCTGTAGAGGCCGTGGTACTCGGTGCCCTGGCCGAGCACGAAGAACAGGCCCATGAAGAAGGTCAGGACGTACCAGCGCCGCAGGCCGAACACGTCGCCCTTCTCCGCGGCGAACACCCCCATCTGGCAGGTGAACGAGGACGCGATCAGCACGGCCGTGACCGGTACCGCGAGCTTCATGTCGAGCTCGGTCGGCTCCGGCGGCCAGTTGCCGTGGGCCTGCGCGCGAGCGACGAAATACATGGCGAAGAGGCCGGCGAAGAACATCAGCTCGCTCGACAGCCAGATGATGGTTCCGACGCTGACCATGTTGGGCCGGTTCAGCGAGTGCACACGCTGGGTTATGGCCGATCCTGGTGTCCCTACTGCGGTCGTCACGCCGGTAAGTATGACTCGTCGTAGTACGACGGGAGTATTCGGGTGCGAATCTTGCTCTTCCGTGTCGGAATCGACAGGGCGCGACCGAGTCTCACCACGGTCTCGGCGTGTCCCGCACGGTAGTCGATCTTGCCAGGTCGCGGCGGTTTCCGAAGCTTTGGAATGCGCTCGGGCGGCCCGATGCGCCTCGCGCGGGCGCGATTTCTATCGTGGTGTTCCGGACGCGCGCAGCGTCGATGAACCGAGACGATTGCGGTACGGAGGTCGGTATGGGATGGCGATCGGCATGGCGGCGCTGGACCGGTCGCGGCGGGGTCGCGGGGTGGGATCCGGAGCGCGCGGATCTGATCGTGGTCGTATCGAGTTTCGATGACGCGGAATCCTGTTCGGCCGCGCTGGAGCGGGCGGCGCAGCAGTGGGTCCCCGAGGTTCCGGCGATGCTGCGGCATCACCTGCGGATCCCGGCCGAACACGTGGCGGCGGTGAGCGCGCTGGCCGCGCAGGACGGCTACTCCCCCGCCGAACCCGGGGAGACGGCCCCTGCGACAGCGGATCTGCTGTTGCAGCGGGTGCAGATCCTCGATGCCCTGCACTGTTCGCAGGAACGCGCACGCATGGCGAGTCTGGCGCAGCGTCACGACGGCACCGCCGTGGGCTGGGACGCCCTGCAGCCGCCGCGGTCCTGATCGTCCGGGTGGCCGCGCGGAGAAATAACTCGACCCGCCCCATTAGGCTGATTGTCCGATAGCCGGGATGCGGCACATGCGACAGGAGAGGCTGATGAGCGCGCGCAGCTGGCCCCAGATTCTCGGGGCCCTGACCGACGGGGTCGATCTGACCACGGAGGAGACCGCGTGGGCGATCGATGAGATCTTCTCCGACAACGCCACTCAGGCGCAGATCGCCGCGTTCGGCGTCGCGATGAAGATGAAGGGCCCCACTCCGGCGGAGCTGGCGGGACTGGCCGACGCGATGCTCGGACTGTCCCGGCGGGTGCCGATCGAGGGCCCGGCGATCGATATCGTCGGCACCGGCGGCGATCGGTCGGGCACGGTCAACATTTCCACGATGTCCTCGATCGTGGTGTCGGCGGCCGGAATTCCGGTGGTCAAGCACGGTAATCGGGCGGCCTCCTCGAAGAGCGGCGGCGCGGACGTACTCGAGGCGCTCGGGGTGAAGATCGCGCTGGGCCCGAAAGCGGTGGCGCGGTGCGTGCGCGAGGTCGGCATCGGATTCTGTTTCGCCCCGATATTCCATTCCGGCCTGCGTTTCGCCGGACGCGCCCGCGCCGAGATCGGTATCCCTACCGTCTACAACGTGCTCGGCCCGCTCACCAATCCGGCCCAGCCGCAGGCCGGGCTGATCGGCTGCGCCTTCGCGGACCTGGTCGGCGTGATCGCCGGCGCGTTCGCCGAACGCGGCAAGAACGCCTTGGTGGTGCGCGGTAACGACGGACTGGACGAGATCACCACCGCCGATACCACCGATGTCTGGGTGGTCACCGGCGGCGGCGTATCCGAGACGACCGTCGATCCGACGCGCCTGGGTATCGAGCGGGTCCCGCCCGAGGCCCTGCGCGGCGGCAACGCCGAAGTGAACGCCGCCATCGCCCGCGAGATGTTCGCGGGCGCTCCCGGTGCGGTCCGCGATGCGGTCCTGCTGAACTCCGCGGCCGCGATCGTGTCCTACGAGCTCACCCCCGAATCGGCGCGCGGCGATATCCACGATGCACTCGCCGCGTCGCTCACTCGCGTCGCGAACGCGGTGGACAGCGGTGCGGCCGCGGATCTATTGGCGCGCTGGGCGGCGCTGAGCAACGAGCTCGGCGACGACTGACCGGTCCCCGAAGGGTACGAACTCGGGCCGAATCACGGTTGTCGACAAGGGGATTCGCCCTCCGGTCTGGGATTATGCACAGATTTGCTTCGCGTTCTTCGGAATTCGGCGCGGATTGACGGCATCGATGGTGAGGGTACGAGTTTCGGGGTGATCATCGAAGGGCATTGCTCACCCTGGCAGTGGCAGTCCTCCCGGGAGGTCCGATGTTCATCCGGTTCCGTACTGGCCCGCATTCCCGCCGACGCACCGTAGCGACCACGCGAGTACTGCTCGCCGCCGCCGCGACGACGATATTCGGGGCCGCCGGACCCGCGGCCGCCGATCCCGTTCCCCCGAATCCGCTCGCGAACATCCCCGCCGATGTGCTCGCGGCATTGCACACCACGGCGGTTCCACTGCCCGGACTGTCGCTGACCGCCGGGTACGGCGCCGATACCGCGATCGTGATTCTCGGTTACGGCCTGCAGCCGGACGGCAGGATGCGGCCCGAGCTGATCCAGCGGCTCGAGGCCGGATACGTGCAGGCGATCCTCGCACCCGCGGCGCCGGTGATCGTCACCGGCGGTAATCCGCACCACGGCGTCACCGAGGCGCAGGCGATGGCCGGATGGCTGATCGCACACGGTATTCCGCGGAGCCGCATACACGCCGAGACGCGTGCCGAGACGACCGTGCAGAACGCGAAGTACTCCCATCATGTGATGGACACCATCGGCGCGCGCCGCGCGGTCGTGGTCACCTCCTCGAACCACGTCGGCCGCGCCGTCGGCGATTTCGTCAGCGCGGGCGTCCCGGTGATCGGCACCCTCACCCCGGATCAGGCTCCGCTGCGGGTGATTCCGTTCGGGCCGCGATGACCGCCCGGATCAGGACAGGTAGCGGGCGATGCTCTCGGCGATACAGGCCGGTTTTTCCGCACCCTCGAGTTCGATGGTGACGGTGCGTTCGGCCTGGATGCCGCCAGGAATCTCGCGGACCGCGGCCAGGCTGACACGGGCGCGGATGCGGCCGCCCACCGGGACCGGGGTGATGAACCGGACCTTGTTGAGCCCGTAGTTGATTCCCATCCGCACCCCGCCGACGCTGGTCGCCTGATTCACCAGCGGCACAGACAGCGACAACGTCAGGAATCCGTGCGCGATGGGCCCGCCGAACGGTCCCTTCGCCGCCTTCTCCGGATCGACGTGGATCCACTGGTGATCGCCGGTGGCGTCGGCGAAGGTGTCCACGCGCTGCTGATCGATCGTCATCCAGTCGCTGACACCGATCTCGGTGCCCACGGCGGCGGCGAACTCTGCCAGATTCGCGAACTCGGTCATATGGAACGCTCCTTCGGTTCTCGGCCCATCACGTTAGCCAATCACGGCGAACTCGGGGACCGGCGAGCGCCGCGTCCAGCAGAGTCTCGGCCGCCGCGCGAGCATCGGCCCCCGCGGCGCCGTCACCATCGTGTCGCAGAACGAATCACGCGATGTCGTCCGACGACACCTCGAGCGGGAACAGAATCGGGCTGAGCAGGTACTGCGCCCTCCCGGGGCCGGGCTTGTTGTCCAGCCGCGGCGCGATGGCCCGGCGCAGATCCAGGATCAGCTGCTCGAGCTCCGCGGGATCGAGCCAGAGCGCGTGCTGGCGGTAGCCGACCAGATCGGTCGTCGGATCGGCGGTGTCCCGGTCCAGGTACGCGGCGAATTCGGCGAGCAGCACGGCCATCGCGGTGACGAACACCCGCCGGTGGTCCTCGACGGTGGCGGCGGCCGCGTCCTCGGCGCTGATCGTCGCGCGGTCCTGCCGCAGCCGATAGTGACGTTCCACCGCGCCGCGCACCCGCCGTTCCTCGGCCACCGCCAGAATTCCGGCCGCGGCCAGCGCCTCGACGTGGCGGTACACCATCGCCTTGGAGATATCGGGCAGCCGATCGCGGAGCTGGGCAGTGGTGAGGGTGCGCTCGCCGCGCAACGCGTGCACGATCCGCAGCCGCGCCGGGTGCGCCAGCAATTCCATTCCGTCCACTGCCCAATATTCTCATAACTTGCTATCATTCTCATCTTATGAGAAAGGTTGGCCGATGATGGCGCACACGATGTCCGAGACTGTGGCCGCGACGGTGGTGGAATTACTTCGCACGGAACGATTCGGCGAGCTCGAGGCGCTGTTCGCACCCCGTCTCGCGGCCGCCGTATCGGCCGAGACCGTCCGGGCGGCCTGGGCAGAACAGGTCACCCGACTCGGCGCGATCGACGAACTCGGCGCGGCGACCACCCGACCACGCGACGGCGGACTCACCCTGGTGATCGTGCCGGTGCGCTGCGAGCGCGGGAGCCTGCACATCCGCCTCGCCGTCGACGCCAACGGTCGATTGCACGGCTTCCGGATCGCCGCGTCATCCGAATCCGATTGGACGCCACCGCAATACGTTTCGACGCGCCGTTTCACCGAGCGAGCGGTCACCCCCGGGCCCGAGTCGCGTGCCGTCCCCGGCACACTCACACTGCCGAAAGGGCTGCGTGGCGGGCCCGGCGTCGTACTCGTCGCGTCCGGCCCGAGCGACCGGGACGTCACCACCGGGCCGAACAAACCGTTCAAAGATCTCGCCTGGGGGCTGGCCAGTCGCGGAGTCGCGGTGGTGCGCTTCGACAAACTCACGCTGGTACACCCCGAGCTCGGCAGCGAGCCCGGATTCACCATGGTCGAGGAATATCTGCCGGATATCCGCGCGGCGGTCGATGTGCTGCGGCAGGATCCGCACGTGGATCCGGACCGGATATTCCTGGTGGGGCACAGTGGTGGCGGCAAAGCCGCGGTCCGGGCCGCCGCGGCCGATCCCTCGATCGCCGGGGTGGCGATCCTGGCCGGTGACACCGTGCCGCTCCCCCGGGCCGCGTTGCGCGTATTCGAGTACCTGGCCGGTCTCGACACCGCCCCGGACATGACGGGAACCCTCGACGCCGCCGCCATCACGGTCGCCCGAACCGAGGACCCGGACCTCTCACCCGACGCACCCGCCGCCGACCTGCTGTTCGGCTGGCCCGCGTCGTACTGGCTGGATCTGCGCGCCTACGACCAGGTGGCGACGGCCGCGGACCTGCACCGCCCGGTCCTGGTCCTGCAGGGCGGCCGCGACTACCAGGTCACCGCCGCCGACGACCTGCCCGCCTGGCGCGCCGGACTGGCCGCGAATCCGGCCGCGAGCATTCGCATCCTCGACGCGGACGACCATATGTTCTTCCCCGGCACCGGGCCGTCGACTCCGGCGGATTACCAGGCACCGCGCCACGTCGACCCGGCGGTCGTGGCCGCCATCGCCGAGTGGGTCGCCCCCGGCCACAAACGCAGCCCGTTCGGCCGTCTGCTGACCCGCCTCGCCCGCTGACCACCGCGCTCGAGCCGATTGCCTCGGCCGCAGGGCGGCGCACGGAACCGCTGTCACACAGGCGATCCCGCGGATGTCGTGACCGGCCGGATACCGCCCCCGGCCGGGTAGAAACCTTCGGCGAGGCGCTATCGAGACTTGCCCGGTCGTGAGAACGCCGGCAGTCGATGAGCGAGAACGTTGTCGCCCGGGGGGGAAACCGCTCGAGGAAAAGCTCCGGCGAAATGCGCAGGTGCAGATCTATATCCAGCGCATTTGAATGGGTGCTGAACGAACGCGCCCCTGCCAGCGCGACGCCGCGCGCCGCGGTGATCGGCTGCAACTGCTGCGACGTCAGCGCGGGAACTGGACCAGGACGCGCATACCGGCGGGCTCGAGCAGTACGACGGTGGGGGTGAGGTCCGAACCGCATTCGTGTGGCTCGCGGACCAGATCAGCAAGGACGCCCGCGGCATCGGAATCGGCTCGGGCGAAGTAGAGGTGGTCCTCGCACGGGAAGGCCGCGACGAAACGGTCGCCGCCGATCAGGCCGGCCACCCGAGCGGTGAAGCCGGGAATGGCCAGCGCGGCGGCGGGCAGGTGGCGTGAGTCGACGCCCTGGAAGTGCACGACGCGTTCGCGGGCGGATTCCCCGCGCAGGACCGTGCGCAGACCCTCGCCCAGGTTCGCGTTGGCCTCCGCGAGCACGTCCTCGAACGTGAAACCCGCGTCCTGCACCTGCTTTTCGAGCACCCAGTGCATGCCGAGCGAGCCCTGCGGCGTCGGTGCGACACCCGCGACCACGACATACAGCTGCCCGGGAATCAGCTCGCGGGAGGCCATCAGCGGCGGCGGCTCGGACGCGGTGCGCAACATCGGAATCATCAGCGGCTCATCCGAACCGGCTTCACGATCGGACCGATTCGCGCGCTGCAACTCCTCCTGCTCGAGCTGCCGCTCGGCCTCCTGCCGGGCCCGCTCCGCAGCGGCCAGGGCTTGATCCCAGCCGTCCGGTTCGGGCCGGCTGAACGCCGCGGAGACCTCCCGCAGGTTCGGGAAGTTCTTGCGCAGGAATGTCTCGTCCGCCTCGGTGGGCGCCCAGTCCGAGGCGATGCCGGTGACCGATTCGGCGGTCATCCCGTGCTGGCGGATCACCGTCCGCCAGGCCTGCCGGTACCCGTCCTCGACCAGCACCGGAACGGTCGTATCGGCCATCTTCCCGGAATCGCCGTACCGGAAGATGACGATATTGACCTCGTCACGCACAGCCTCACTCACCACAATGTCCTCCGGCCCCGAATCCGCCCACAACAAAGGCGATTTCGGAACTTAGGCGATATCCGCTGGACACGCCAAAACGATCATCGCCGGTGGGCGGGTCGCGGCGGCGCGGACCATCCGGGTCCGCGCCGCGCCGAACCCGTGGATCAGCCCGGGAAGTGCGCCCTGACCTGATCCTCGGTGAGCCCGTAATCGGCCAGCTCGTACCGGTGCGCGGGTTTGCGGTCCCCGCTGCGGCTCTCCTCGTCCAGGGCGGTCATGGCCGCCCTGGCGGCGTCGGTGAATTCGATGCCGAACCGCCGGTAGATCGACTCGATCGTGCCGAGCGGATCCGCGCGCAGATCGGCGAAGTCGACGTCGATGAACTGCGCCGCGTCGTGCCGCTCGCGCGCGGCGGTGAATTCGCGCAACCCGCGCGACCACAGCTCCAGCTGCGATTCCCCGATCCGCTTGCCGGAGAAGGTGTTCGACCATCCCTTGGTGGCGTGTTCGGACAGGCTGCAGGAGGAGGCCAGCACGGTCACCGGGTCACGGTGGGTCTGGATGATCAGCGCGTCCGGATACACCTTCAGCAGCGCGTCCAGGGCGAACAGGTGGCTGGGATTCTTCAGGATCCAGCGCCGCTGGTCACCGAGCCCGATCAGTTGCAGATTCTCGCGGTGCCGGCCGTAGGCGTTCGTCCAGTCCTGGCGTTGCAGCCACTGCGAATAGGTCGGCAGCCAGGCAAGGCTCTCGTAGGCGATGGATTTCGCGGTCTGCCGCAACAGCTGCCAGCACTCCTCGACCTCGGCCGCGGACATGTAGTGCAGGCCCATGAATTCCGGATTCTCCACGTGGTGCTGCGCGAATCCGGCGTCGATCTGCCGGAATATCGGGTTCTGCGACCAGGTTTCGCGCGGCGGACGCGGCTGCGGATATTCGGTGAGCCACATCTCCAGGGCCTGATGCCGCGGATCGGCGGCGAGTAGCCGGTGCAGTGCGGTCGTACCGGTGCGGGGCAGCCCGGTCACGAATATCGGCCTGGTTATCGGGGTTTCGACGTACTCGGGATGGGCCTTCCAGGATGCCTCGCTCAACGCGCGGGCCACCAGCGCCCCGCGCAGGAAATAGCGGTTCATCTTACTGCCGAATTCGGTCAGATCGGCATCGCGCCGATACGACTCCAGCAGCACCCCCAGCGCCTCGGTGTAGTCGTCGGGCCCGAAATCGGTCAGCCCGCAGGCTTTCGTCGCCGAGGCGTGCAGATCCTCGATCGTGCCGACGTCGGTACGTAGGGTCATATGTTCTTCGATTCCTTCAAGAGTGGTATTCGCCGCAGTTGACATCGAGGGTCTGGCCGGTGATGGCGCTGGACCAGTCGGAGGCGAAGAACACCACCGCGCGGGCGATTTCGTCGGGTTCGGGCAGTCGCTTCAGATCCGAACGACTGGCGGTCTGCTCGTAGACCTGCTCGGCGGTGATGCCGTATTTCTTCGCGACCTCGCCGAAGTACCATTTCAGCTGATCACTCCAGATATATCCGGGTGCGACGGTATTGATGCGAATTCCCTTGTCCCCCAGCTCGGTCGCCAATGTCTGCGACATAGCCAGCAATGCCGCCTTGGCGACTTTGTAACTGCCGTAACGGGGTTCGGAGTGGCGCAGCACCATCGAATTGATCATCACCACCGAGCCCCCGGTCTTGGCCAGTTCGTCGGTGAACGCCTTGGTCACCCGCAATCCGCCCAGCACGGTGAGTTCGACGCTGTCACGGATCTGCTGGAAGTCGGTGCGCTCCAGCGGTTTCATCGACGGCACCGAGAACGCGTTGTTCACCAGCGCGTCCACCCGTCCGAAGGTTTCGACCGTGCGGGTGATCAGAGTCGCGACCGCGGCGTCGTCGGTGATGTCGGTCGGCACACTCAACGTCGTACCGCCGATCGCCTCCACCTCCGCGGCCACCTCGGCCAGCCGCGATGCGGTCCGAGCGGCGAGTACGACCTTGGCGCCCTGCGCCGCGGCCTGCAGGCAGATCGACCGTCCCAGCCCCGGCCCTACGCCGCTGACCACGACCACCTTGCCGGCGAGCAGCATGCTGGGGCCGCTGGGCACGACCGGGGCGCCTGCATGGTGACGCTCCGCTGCCGCCTCCGGCCCCGACCCGCTCATGCTGTGTTCACCGGGCATGAGCGGGGGGCCTGCGTGGGAACGCTCCGCTGCCGCCTCCGGCCCCGGCCCGCTCATGCCGGCATCCTGTCCGCGAAGGCCCGTTGCCGCTCGGCAATCCGTGCCCGCCAACCACTCTCATCGATCTTGTTCGACTCGTGGTACGGCAGGTGCGCGGCGACCTCGTCCAGTGCGAGCACCTGGATGGCGGGCCCGTCGGCGGGAGTGATCGCCCGATCGACACGCTGCCAGCGGAACTGCAGGATGCCGCGCCGCCGTCCGGTGGTCTCGATCCAGTTGGCGACACCCGGGTTGCGCGCCGAAACCACCATGCGGATCATGCCGTCCGGGTCCACCTGCGCCTGAGCGCTGTTCAGGCTGGTCTGGTGGTTGACGTAATCCAGCGAGATATACCAGCGGCTGCCGAGCTGGAAACCCTGGTAGGGCGCATCGGATTTCGGCACCGTGATCAACAGCGCCTGGTCCTCGGCCAGATCGAAATGCCCGACCGAGGAGTACTGCGTGCTGAGTCCGCCCGGGGTGAGCCGGGGTTCGGTCAGCGTATTGACCGGCAGGTCCAGATAGAACCACTTGGGAAAGTTGAACCAGGTGTGGATGCGCTGCACCAGTGCGCGCGCCGCGGCCCGATAACGCTTGCGCAACCGATCCAGATCCGCTGCGGCAGGGGCGGTTCCGATGGTGTCCACGCGCTCGATGCGAATGGTTCCCTTGCGCTCGTTCGCCCAGTCGCCGTACACCTCGCGCACGGCCAGCATCGAGCCGCCCTCACCGAGGACGAAGTAATTCGGCCCCGGATCCTCCTTCGGCGGCCCGAATCGCAACTGATATCCACCGTCCGCGTCGATCTGCAGGCGGCGGTCGTCGAACGCGTCGTCACCGTTGGGGACATCGCTGGCGGTGTAATCACCCCTCAGCACCTGGAAACTCAGGTCCACCGTGCTGCCGCGGGTGCCGGTGAGCAGATATTCCGCGCCGGGTTCGATATTCGCGTGGTAGTAGAGCGTATCCGGATTGTCCAGGCCCATCTTGGTGTACGGGCCGGTCGAGATGACGAACTGCGGATGGCTCGTGCCGTGCACCCCGGACAGCTGCAGTACCGCGGCGATACTCCCGGCGAGATATTCGTACCCCTCGGCGAGATCTTCCTCGCTGTCGATGAAATCGGCCGCGGCCACCAATCGTTCGGCCTCGGCGATCGCGGCCTGGAACGGCTCGGTGAGCGGCGGTTCGGGTGGTGTGTTCGCCTCTGCGGGTGGGTTGTCCATTCGATTCCTGATTCGTCGTTATCGTCGGGAATTACGGTGTGCCGCTGCTACGGTCGCAGCGAGTCGAGAATGCGAGTGGCGACCTCGGCCGGTGTGCCGTCCTCGGGAGTGATGACGACATCGGCATGTTCGGGGCGTTCGTACGGCGAGTCGATTCCGGTGAAATCACGGATCTCCCCGGCCCGCGCCCGCGCGTACAGACCCTTGGGATCGCGGCTCTCACACAGTTCCAGGGGCGTGTCGACGAAGATCTCACCGAATGGCAGCCCCCGATCCGCGTGCACCTGCCGCGCCTGCTCACGTTGCTCGGCGAACGGGCTGATCAGCGAAACGATCACCACCACACCGGCATCGGCGAACAGGGCGGCGACCTCGGCGACCCGCCGGATGTTCTCCCGGCGATCCGCATCGGAGAAACCCAGATCCGCGTTCAGGCCGTGCCGCAGATTATCGCCGTCGAGCAGATAGGCCGGACGACCCGAATTCACCAGTCGCCGTTCCAACTCCACCGCGATCGTGGATTTCCCGGAACCCGACAGCCCGGTCAGCCACAGGGTCGCCCCGGCACTGGCGCGCTCCGCGCGCTCGACCGCCGAACTGTGCCAGACGATGTCCTCGCGCCGCCCGGTCTCGCGCGCGAGGATCATGCCCGCGGCGACCGTCCGGTTGGTCACCTCGTCGATCAGGATGAAACTGCCGGTGCGGCGGTTGTCACGATACGGATCGAACATCAGCGGCGTCCGGCTCCGCAGCCGGACGCGGCCGATATCGTTGAGCGACAGGGCTTCCGCGTCCTCGACGCGATGCAGGGTGTTCACGTCCAGGCGATAGTCCAGTCCGCTCACCCGCACTCGCGCGGACTGGGCGGCGGTGCGGATGGTGTAGTCCGCACCGGGCCGCAGCTCCGCCTCGTCGTCGAACCAGCACACCGTCGCATCGATCTCCCGATCGATGTGCGGCCGATTGCCCGGACGCGCGAGCATATCTCCGCGACCGACGTCGAGTTCGTCCTCCAGCGCCAGCGAGACGGCCATTCCGGTGAACGCCTCGTCCACCTTGGTCCCGCCCGGACCCCAGATCCGCGCGACCCGGCTGGTCCGCCCGGACGGCAACACCACGACCTCGTCACCCGGTTTGAATATGCCGCCCGCGACCGTCCCGGCATAGCTGCGCGGTTCGCCCACAGTTTCATGGGGCATGAGCGGGGGGCCTGCGTGGTGACGCTCCGCTGCCGCCTCCGGCCCCGACCCGCTCATGCCGTGTCCATCGGGCATGAGCGGCGGGCCTGCGTGGTGACGCTCCGCTGCCGCCTCCGGCCCTGACCCGCTCATGCCGGACCGCAGCACGTACTGCACCGGCAGTCGGGCGTCGATCAGGTTGCGGTCCGAGGCGATGTGCACATCCTCGAGGTGAGCCAGCAACGCCGGACCCCGGTACCACGGCATCCGCGTGGACGCCTCGACCACGTTATCGCCCAGCAGCGCCGACACCGGGACGAAACTCAGATCGCCGACGGTCAGCTTCGCGGCGAAATCGGCGAATTCCGACCGGATCTCGTCGAATCGCTCCGGCGAGAAATCCAGCAGGTCCATCTTGTTGACGCAGACCACCAGATGCGGGACGCCCAGCAGCGCGGCGAGGAAGGCGTGCCTGCGGGTCTGCTCGACCACGCCCTTGCGCGCGTCGATCAGGATCAGCGCCAGATCGGCGGTGGACGCGCCGGTCACCATGTTCCGGGTGTACTGCACATGGCCCGGTGTGTCGGCGATGATGAATTTCCTGCGCGGCGTGGCGAAGTAGCGGTAGGCGACGTCGATCGTGATGCCCTGCTCGCGTTCCGCGCGCAGCCCGTCGGTCACCAGTGCCAGATCCGCCGCCCCGTCGCCGCGTTGCGCGCTGACCCGCTCGATCGCCGCGAGTTGATCGCTGAACAGGCTCTTGGAGTCGTAGAGCAGACGACCGATCAGCGTGGACTTGCCGTCGTCGACGCTGCCCGCGGTCGCCAGCCGTAACAGATTGCGGCTCATCAGAAGTAGCCCTCTCGCTTGCGATCCTCCGCGCCGGCCTCGTGAATCCGGTCCCGCGACCGAGCATCGACACCGTGCTGCGCGCTCGGTCCACCAACATGCCTGGCGCTCATCAGAAGTAGCCTTCCCGCTTGCGGTCCTCCATGCCGGACTCGGAGATCCGGTCGTCGGCGCGCGTCGCACCGCGTTCGGTCAGCCGGGTGACGGCGGTCTCGGCGATCACGGCGGCCGGATCGGCGGCCTCGCTCTCCACACACCCGGTGCAGGTCGCATCGCCGACGGTGCGGAAGCGCACGGTCGCCTCGAAAATCGGCTCGTCCGCGCGCGGGGTCAGGAAGCGGTTGTCGGCCAACAGCATTCCGTCGCGCTGGAAGACCCGCCGCCGATGCGCGTAGTACAGCGAGGGCAGGTCCACCGCCTCCCGGTCGATGTACTCCCAGATATCCAGTTCGGTCCAATTCGACAGCGGGAACACCCGGATGTGCTCGCCCGCACGGTGTCTGCCGTTGTAGAGATTCCAGATCTCCGGACGCTGCGCCCGCGGTTCCCACGCACCGAATTCGTCGCGGAAGCTGAACACCCGTTCCTTGGCCCGCGCCTTCTCCTCGTCGCGTCGCGCCCCGCCGAAGACCGCGTCGAAGCGGTATTCGCCGATCGCGCGCAGCAGGGTCGTGGTCTGCAGCCGGTTGCGCGTCTCGCCCGGACGCTCGTGCACCCGGCCGGCATCGATATCATCCTGTACCCGCGCCACCAGCAGCCGGGCCCCGGCCCGTTCCGCAGCGCGGTCACGAAACTCGATCACCTCGTCGAAGTTGTGACCGGTGTCGATGTGCAGCAGCGTGAACGGCAGCGGCGCGGGCCAGAACGCCTTGCGCGCGAGTTCCAGCATCACGGCCGAATCCTTACCGCCCGAGAACAGCAGCACCGGTCTTTCGAAAGTCGCCGCGACCTCGCGGAAGATATGCACCGATTCGGCCTCCAGGGCCGCCAGATGCGACAGCTCGTATCCCGTTCGCATCACACTTCTCACCCACTCACCGCGACGGATCGTTCGCACCACTCGCGGTCGGGCATCGGCCCGTCGCCGGAATCCCGATCGGAGTTGCGATGTCGAATATTCGACGCTATCGTTCGATATTGTGACACCGACGATAGGCCCGGAACGCCGCGCCGGTCAAGAACCTGTTTCAGAAAATGGTTCGGCCGCACCCGCATCGCCACCCACCCACCGCGTCGTCCAGGTGATCGGCCTGCTGTCGCGGCACGTCGGCGACCACCTTTCGCTGGCGCGGATCGTCCGGGAGACCGGCCTGTCCCGCGCCACCGCACACGCGGTGCTCAGCCAACTCACCGCCGACCACTGGACCGTGCGCGACGCCGACGGCAACTACGGCTTGGGCCTGGGCCTGCTCACCGTGGCCCGCCGCGCCGAGGCCGCCTTCCCGCTGCGCCGTCTGGCCCTGACCCCCATCCGCGAGTTCTCCGCACGTCAGGACATTCCGGCCTTCCTCGCCGAACGCGAAGACGGGGCGATCGTCATCACCGAGGTCGCGGGCACCCCGACGCTGCCGTGGATCCGGCCGGGCCGCCGCCTGCCGCTCGCACCGCCGGTGGTCCGCGAATTCCTGGCCTGGGCCCCCGAGGCCGAGCGCGAGACCTGGCTCGGCCACGCCGATCCGGCGCATCGCGACCGCCTGCTCGCGGTCCTGGCGGCGGTCCGCACTCGCGGCTATTCGGTCGAGCGACTGGCCGACGACTCGGCACCCATGCTCGAAGCGCTTGCCGCGCTGCGCAACTCGCCCGTCACCGATCCGCTGCGCAACCGGCTCGGCGCGATGATCGCCGATCTGATCACCATCGATTACCTGCCCGACGAACTGGGCCCGGCCAACGCCGTCGTCACCGTCGCGGCCCCGGTCTTCCTCGGTTCCACCGTGACCGCCGCCGTCGTCGCCTGTCCGGACACTCTGCTGTCGGCCGAGGAACTCACCGCACTGGGCACCGCGACGCGCGAGGTCGCCGACGCGCTCACCGCGGCTCTGCGCCACGACACCGCCGCGCCCCTGCCCACCGCCCAACCCAGCTGACACCTGTCCGACCGGCCGACAGCATGCCGCACAACTCCATCACCCCCGCACCTGCTCGGCCACGCGGTTCACCAACCGCCCCAGGAGTAACCGGAGCACCGATTCGCCCATGCGCGAAACGCTTCGACCAGCGCCGGGTTCGAGACCCTCGGCAAGACCCGACCGGACCGCCGTAACACACACCTAATCTCCTGTGGCGCACCGGGATCGCCCCGATCAAGCCGCCGCGAAATATGTTCACCGGCGAGTCGCCGATCCGCCACACCTTCGGGGCAGACGGGAGGGGTGCAACTGTGGTTAGCTGTGAGGCCATGAGCACGTCGCTGGCCGCCTTCCCGGAGGAATATCTACCGCGCGATACCGCGGATGTCGTTCGCACCGTACGAGATTCACGACCGCAACCGCTGACGGTCCGAGGCGGCGAGCGCAGCAGCGATAACGAAGACGAACCAGGCCCGCCCGACCGCCGCATCGTCCTGTCCCTGCGCCGGATGAACCGGGTCCAGGCGGTGGACGCCGAGGCCCGTCAGGTGCGAGTGCAGGCGGGCGCGCGGCTGTCCGATATCGACCGCACCCTCGCCGCACATGGCCTGGGTCTGCCCATCGTCGGCGACCACCGGGAGATCACCGCGGGTGGTTTCGCCGCGGTGGGCGGCCTGTCCACCGCCTCGCACCGGTACGGGATGTTCAGCGATAACGTCCTCGCGATCGAATACGTCGATCCGGAAGGCAGATTCGGCACCTGCGGGCGCAACCACCACACCGAACGCTTCCACCGCATCCTGGGCGGCGCGGGCCGCACCGGCATCATCACCGCCCTCACGTTGCAGGCCGTCGAGGTGGACAAGGACCACACCTGGCTGACCTCGGACGCGCATCGCTTTCTCGATTTCGACGGTTTCGTCGAGCACACCCTCGACGCGATCGAACGGCCCGGCGATGCGATGTTGCAGGTCGGCCGCTGGGTCGACACCGCACCGCTGCGGGTCTCGCGGCCGGTCGGCACCGGCAACATCCAGTTGGGCACGGTGCGCTTCGGCCAGTGGTCCAGCCTGCACCCCACCACCGCGACGCCGTCCCTTCGGGCCCGCCGCGAACTCGGCTCCCGCGCACGCAAATCCCTCGGCGCGATCGCCTCGGCCGCGGGCGGGCGCGCGGGCATGCCGGTCCGCAACGCCGCCGCCGGTGCGCTGATGTTCTCCCCGAAGGTGCTCACCCTGCGCGACGCGGAATATCTCGCCGACACCGTGATCAGCACCTCCGAGCGCGGGCCGGCCTATCGCGCGGCGGTTTTCGCGCCGCTGTCGACCTACACCGCGGTCTTCCACCGGCTGCACGATCTGTTCTCCGAATACCGCGAACGCAACGAGTGCTTCACGGTCATCTCCGCCCTGACCTACGGCGTACGCTCCCCATATCTGCACGAACTCGCCGACGAGGACCACGGCTTCATCAGCTTCACCTGCCGCCTGCGCCCCGCCAGCGCCTTCACCGGCCGTTCCGGCACCGCCGACGCCCTGCGCGAGATCAACACCGCGATCGACGACATCTGCCGTTCCGAGCGGGCCCGCCGCTACCACGGGGCCGAGTAACACCACGCCCCGGGATAGGGCGCACACACCGACGCTGGTTGTGCTCGATGAGTTCCCGTACCTGGTGAAGGCCGTGCCCGAGTTGCCGTCGCTGGTGGAGCGGGAGATAGACCGGTATCAGACCGAGCCGAGCGGAATCCGACTGCTGCTGTACGGGTCGGCGATGTCCGTGATGGGTGGGCTGTTGGCCAGCGGTGCACCGTTGCGCGGACGGGCGCAGCTCGAGCTGGTGGTCCGGCCGTTCGGATGCCGTGATGCCGCTTCGGTGGCACCGGATTCAGTGACGCGTTGCGTCGACGTGCGGTGACGGAGCCCGACGTGATGCTGATCGGACTCCCCGAGTTGTACGGACGCGCCCTCGAGCCGTCCCCCACCCCGGAATAACTCCCCCTGAACGAACTCCGATACAAACGAACGCCGATACGACAGCGCCCCGGCCGAAGAACGGCCGGGGAACTGTGTACCGCTCGAACTCAGTGCTTCTCGGGACCGATATGGTACTCGAACACCAGACCGGCCGCAGCGGTCAGGATGCAGACGACGCCGATGGCGATCAGCCACAGCTGGAAGAACGCGAATCCGATCGCGGTGACCGCGGCCGCACCCGCCAGGCTGACCGGCCAGAAGCTACCGGGCGAGAAGAAGCCCAGATCACCCGCGCCGTCCACGATCTCGGCCTCCTCGTAGTCCTCCGGACGCAGGTCCAGACGACGGGCCACGAAGCGGAAGTACGTGCCGACGATGAGGGTCAGGCCCGCGGTCAGCACGATCGCGGTGGTGCCCGCCCACTCCACACCGGTGCTGGACTGTCCGGTGAAGAAGGCGTAGATGACGGCCACGATGACGAAGAACACCGTGAGCAGCTCGAAGATGCGTGCTTCGACCTTCATATCAGTTCAGTCCCTCAGTTGCTCTGCTGGGCCTCGGACGCCGAACGCACGGTGCGGTCGGTGTTGAACGGGTGCGTGGACACCGCCACCGGCGACTCGCCGATGTCGGCCAGTGCCTCGGCGTTGGTCTTCCCGGCCTTGCGGTCGGTCAGGTATTTGTCGAACTTCTCCGGCGTGACCGCCCGGACCTCGAAGTTCATCATCGAGTGGAAGGTGCCGCACATCTCCGCGCACCGGCCGACGAACGCGCCCTCCTTCTCGATCTTGGAGATCTGGAAGACGTTGTCGGAGTGGTTCTCCTTCGGGTCCGGCATCACATCGCGCTTGAACAGGAATTCCGGCACCCAGAAGGAGTGGATGACGTCGGCCGAGGCGAGCTGGAACTCGATGACCCGGTTGGTCGGCAGGACCAAGACCGGCACCTCGGTGCTGGAACCGACGGTCTCGACCTTGTCGTAGTGCAGGTAGCTGATGTCGTTACCCGGCAGACCGTGGTCCGGGCCGGGCTGGGCGTGGCCGTTGGCCTTGCGGTCCTTGTACTCGTCGATGATCTGCTGGTCCATGCCCTGACGGGTGTGGTCGACACCGTCGTAGACCTGGCCGTTCTCGTCGACCTTCTGGTAGCCGAACTTCCAGTTCCACTGGAACGCGGTCACGTCCACGACCACGTTCGGATTGGAGACCTTCTCGTGCACGTAGTTCTGCACGACCACGGTGAAGTAGAACAGCACCGCGATGATCACGAACGGAATCGCGGTGTAGGTCAGCTCCAGCGGCACGTTGTAGCCGGTCTGGCGGGGGAACTCCGGGGAGTTCGGCTTCTTGCGGTGGAAGGTGATGGTCCAGAACGTCAGACCCCACACCAGCACACCCATCGCCAGCGCGGCGATGACCGACCAGGTCCACAGCTCCCGCATCCTGGTCGCCTGCGGGGTGATACCCGAGGGCCACCCGAACCGAAGCACGGGATTGTCGATCGAGCAGCCGGAAACGGCGATGACAGTGATCCCCAAGGACACCGCCAGCCCGGCCCGCCGAAGCATGCGGCCTCGTCCGCCGGAGGTAGCGCCCCCGTCGGGCCGCGCCCCTATCGCTTCGCTCGCCTTGTGCGCCACGCTCAACGCCTTCCTGGTCGTCTATCCGACTCGGCGCCGCCCGGGCGGGCCGGACGGCACATTTTCAGCACGTTCGAAGAACCCACCGGCAGACCGCGCAAACGCACACTCCACCTCGGGAGTTCCCGAGTACTACGCAGCGTAGACCAAACCGGGTACCGCGTTGTGCGCGGGTCGGATTCGACACTCCGAAGATCGAGGCCGCGATGGAGATCGGTGCGACCGGCCAACTATCAACCGAGGTTACGACGTTGCGGACACATAACACCGCTCCAGGGGGCGGAAGATACCGATCCGAGGCAGAATGATTCCGGAATCATTCCGCGGTACGGCATACTCGCGGACTGAGTTTCGATCTCCTCCCCGCCCCACCCCCCGATCCCGGAAACGAGGTTCCCGACGCCGTGTGTGGCCTGCTCGGATTTCTGACCGCCGATGTGGCGACCGACGAAGTCGTGCACCAGGTGTACGAGGCGCTGCAATGCGGACGTCACCGGGGTCCCGATGAGCGCGGCACTTGGCACGACGAGCACATCATCCTGGGCTTCAACCGCCTGTCGATCATCGACATCGAGCATTCGCACCAGCCGCTGCGCTGGGGGCCGCCGGAGAATCCGGAGCGGTACGCGCTGGCGTTCAACGGGGAGATCTACAACTACCTGGAACTGCGCGAGCAGCTGAGCGCCGAACACGGTGCGCAGTTCCACACCGAGGGCGACGGTGAATCCATAGTCGCCGCCTATCACCACTGGGGCACCGCGGCGTTCTCCCGGTTGCGCGGGATGTTCGCCTTCGCGATCTGGGATACCGAGACCCGGCAGCTGGTCATCGCGCGCGACCGGTTCGGCATCAAACCGCTGTTCGTCGCGACCGGTCCGGGCGGCACCGCCTACGCGAGCGAGAAGAAGAGTCTGCTGGAGCTGCTCGAGCCACTGGGTCTGTCCCGGTCGATCGATGTGCGGGCGGTCGAGCACTACACCGTGCTGCAGTACGTGCCCGAACCCGAGACTCTACACGCCGACGTCCGGCGCCTGGAATCCGGTTGCTACGCGACGCTGGCGCCGGGCGAGGAGCCGAAGATCACCCGGTACTTCGAGCCGAAGTTCCGGGTGCGGCCGTTCGCGCCGGACGGCGCGCAGGCCCGCTATCGCGAAATCGCCGACGTCCTGCGGGATTCGGTCGCCAAACATATGCGCGCGGACGTCACGGTCGGTGCGTTCCTGTCCGGCGGCATCGACTCCACCGCCACCGCGGCGCTGGCGATCCAGCACAACCCGAATCTGCTCACCTTCACCTCTGCCTTCGAGCGCGAGGGCTACTCCGAGGCCGACGTTGCCGCCGAGACCGCGGACGCGATCGGCGCGAAGCATTTCATCCGGGTGGTCAGTCCGGAGGACTTCGCCGGGGCGATCCCCGAGATCGTCTGGTACCTGGACGATCCCGTCGCGGACCCGGCGCTGGTACCGCTGTACTTCGTGGCCAAGGAGGCGCGCAAGCACGTCAAGGTGGTGCTCTCGGGCGAGGGCGCGGACGAGTTGTTCGGCGGATACACCATCTATCGGGAGCCGTTGTCGCTCAAGCCTTTCGACTACCTGCCGCGCGGTGCGCGGCGGCTGCTGGGCAAGTTGTCCGACCGGATTCCCGAAGGGACCCGGGGCAAGAGCCTGCTGCATCGCGGATCGCTTCCCCTGGAGGAGCGCTACTACGGCAACGCGCGCAGTTTCAGCGATGCCCAGTTGCGCGCGGTGCTGCGCGATTTCCGGCCCGAATGGACCCACAGGGATGTCACCGCGCCGATCTACGCCCGCTCGCGCGGCTGGGATCCGGTGGCGCGCATGCAGCATCTGGACCTGTTCACCTGGCTGCGCGGGGACATCCTGGTCAAGGCCGACAAGATGACCATGGCCAACTCACTCGAACTGCGGGTGCCGTTCCTGGATCCCGAGGTTTTCGCGGTCGCCGAACAGCTGCCGTACGAGCAGAAGATCACCTCCGAGACCACCAAGTACGCGCTGCGCCGGGCACTCGAGGAGATCGTGCCGCCGCATGTGCTGCACCGCCCGAAGCTGGGCTTCCCGGTGCCGCTGCGGCACTGGCTGCGCGGTCCGGAGCTGTACGACTGGGCCGCCCAGCAGATCGCCGAATCGCAGACCGATCATCTCCTGGACAAGGCCGCGATCACCGCGATGCTCGAAGCGCATCGCACCGGCACGGTGGATCACAGCCGCCGGCTGTGGACGGTGCTGGTGTTCATGGTCTGGCACGGCATCTTCGTCGAGGACCGCATCAAGCCCGCCATCGAAGAGCCCACCTATCCGGTGCGGCTGTAGTGGCCCGCACCCGGCGCCCGCCGGTTCATCTGATGTTCGCCGGGTCGTAGCCGCACCTGCACCCAGTCGGAGTTAGCTGAGGTCATGGCGGACGATCAGGGTTCCAGCAGCGGCGAAACCGGGTCCGGCGACGCCGGGGACACGGCGCAGACATCCGGTGTGAGCCGGCGATGGTTGTTCGGCGCATCGGCGGGAGCCGCGGTCGCCGGGCTCGCGGTCGGCGCGGGTGGCACTGCGGCGCTGCGCGGCAGCAGTGACTCCGCTGCCCGTGAGATCTGGCCGCGCACACCTGATCTGGTCATGAGCGCGGACAGCACCGCCGCGCCACACGTCTCGGGCCTGCATCTGCAATTCGGGGCCGACGCGGCGCACGAGGCGGTGATTTCCTGGCACACAACCGCTTCGGTGCGTAATCCGGTGGTGCGCTACGGCACCGCCGCCGCTGGTTTCGGCACGACGGTGCCCGCGCGGACCCGCACGTATCGGGACGGGAAATCCGGTGTCGAGATCACCGCTCATCACGCGCGGCTGACCGGCCTGTCCCCCGACACCGACTACGTCTACGCCGCGGGGCACGACGGCGCACCGCCGGAGCTGGGCACCCTGCGTACCGCGCCCAGCGGGCGGGCGGCGTTCCGGTTCACCAGCTTCGGTGATCAGGGCACGCCGACGCTCGGCAAGCTGGTCAACGGCACATACGTCAACGACAATCTCGGCTCACCGTTCGCCGGGGACGTCACCGCCGGAATCGAGCGGGTCGCACCGCTGTTCAATCTCGTCAACGGCGATCTGTGCTATGCCAATCTGTCCACCGATCGCATCCGCACCTGGAACGACTGGTGGGCCAACAACTCTCGCTCGGCCCGTTACCGGCCGTGGATGCCCGCACCCGGCAACCACGAGAACGAACTGGGCAACGGGCCGATCGGATATCAGGCGTTCCAAACCTATTTCACCGTGCCAGACGCGGGTAGCGAGGAACTCACCCGCGGGCTGTGGTACTCGTTCACCGTCGGTGGCGTGCGCGTCATCGCACTGGCCAACGACGACATCTGCTATCAGGACGCGGGCAACAGTTATGTGCGCGGCTACTCCGGCGGCGCCCAGAAACGTTGGCTCGAGGCCGAATTGGCGAAGGCGCGCGCGGATCGCGGCATCGACTGGGTGGTGGTGTTCATGCACCAGACCGCGATCTCCTCGGCCGATAAGTTCAACGGGGCCGACCTGGGCATCCGGCAGGAATGGCTACCGCTTTTCGACCGGTACCAGGTCGATCTGGTGCTCGCCGGACACGAACACCATTACGAGCGTTCCCATCCTGTTCGCGGCGTGCTGGGCACCGACACCCTCACCCCGAAACCGGTGGACACCCGCGCCGATGTCATCGACACCAGCAAGGGCACAGTGCACCTGGTGATCGGCGGCGGCGGAACCTCGGCGCCGTCCAACGCCCTGTTCTTCCCCGGTGAGCAGTGCCGCGTCCTCACCACCGTGGGCGCGACGGATCCCGCCACCGGTAAGAAGACTCCCGTCTACGTCCAGGAACAGGCGCCCTGGTCGGCGTTCAAGGATGCCGAACATCCCTACGGTTTCTGCGCCTTCGACGTCGATCCGGGCAAACCCGGCGGCAACACGACCATCAAGGCCACGTACTACGCCCTCACCGGGCCCGCCAACACGTTGCAGGCGGTCGACCACTTCACCCTCACCCGTCCCCGCTCCGACCGCTGAACCCGCGTTACCCGACGGCGCGGGGCACAGAGATCGGGACGTTTGCGGTGATTCGTCGCCACGATATCGCCCGCACCAGCACCGACGAGTTCGAGCACGACGACGATTCGGCGATACCGGCCGACGGATCGAACGACCGGAGAGCCTGCCGCATTTGCCGCGTCGCCGGTGTTCTCGTCACGAATCATGGGCGCACCGCGAGCCTGTTCGGCCGGGCGCGATGGGCGGTCGAGCCGTTGCCGTAGGTGTAGCGCCGAATCGAAGCCGAGCGCGCGGCCGGCGGCTGTAGCCCTCAGCGACTACCGAAAGTGGCAACGACCAGTGCCAGCGTAGTGCTCACTTCCAACGCCGCCCCGAGAACGTCGCCGTTCAGACCGCCGAACCGGGCGACGCAGTGCCGCACCAGGATTCCGGCGGCGATCAGCCCCACCGCGGCGGCCGTCATGCCGAGCCACCAGCGGCCCGGCACGGCGAAAAACCCTGCCCCGAGAGCGATCACGACCCACGGGACGGCGACCCGCGCCGGTTGCGTCCCGGCGACCAACGTCCCGAATCCCGAACCGGGCGCGGCTTCGTAGCCGCGGCGACAGGCCAGCACCGCCGCGACCCGCCCGATCGCCACCGCCGCCGCAATGGCCGGCCACCGCCCCGATCCAGCCAGGGACCCATACGAGAACGCCTGGATACCAACGGCGAACAGCACCGCGGCTACACCGAAGGGCCCCGCCCCACCGCTTTTCATGATCTCGCGCGCACGTTCGGGCGGCCCGTAACTGCCGAGCCCGTCGAAGGTGTCGGCCAATCCGTCCAGATGCATGCCGCGCGTGATCAACGCCAGAGCCCCCGCCACGATCAACCCTGCCACCGCGAAACTCGTTCCGGCAGCGCCCAGCACCCACATCAGTCCCGCTGCCCCGGCCCCCAGCACGATCCCGACGATCGGAGCCATCGCGATCGCCCGCGCCGCCACTCGCCGATCCACCTCATCCGGGCCGGACACCGGCAGCACGGTCAGCCACGAGAAGGCCAGCCGAATCCCGTTCACCGGCTGACCTGCTCGACCCGCGTCCTGCACAATGAAACACCGGCATCGCACGCCGCGGCATTCTCCGCCGCAGAGTAACCGGATGAAACCGCCCGCACGACAGCCCGGCCCACCGGGGATTCGTCGGCCCACACCCGACCCCATCGGCCGATCGGAACGATCACCTGGCCCACCGAACACCGCCTGTGCGTTTCCGCCCGAACCACCAGCACGGCAAGCGATTCCGATCGGGCAGCGTTTTCCGGTGAGTCCGCTCGACAACCGCGGAAGGTGGCCAGTGGGGCCTGGGATCCGACGGCGGTCGGCGACAGTGACCCATCAGCCCCCGCCATGAGCGGCCGAGACGCCACCGCCGATGTCCGAATCACGCAACCCCCTCGAACCCACCGAGGACGGCGGGAACGGGGCGGGAAGGGGACGAATTCGACGGTGTTCACGGGTCGCCGTCGATCAGGGCGCTGCGGGCGCGGTGTCGTCGGCGGTGCTTACTCCGGCCTCGCCGAAGGTCGCCATTTCCGCGAGGGCGGCGACGGCGGCGCGCACGACGGGCAGGGCGGTGACCGCGCCGGAACCCTCGCCCAGGCGCATTTCCATCTCCACCAGCGGTTCCAGCCCGAGCTTGGTCAGGGCGACGCGGTGCGCGGGTTCGGTCGAGCGATGGCCCGCGACCCACCAGGCCGACGCACCCGGTGCAAGCGCGTCGGCGAGCAGGGCGGCGGCCGTGACGACCACGCCGTCCAGGATCACCGGCGTCCGGCGCACCGCGGCCTGTGCCAGATATCCGGCCATCGCGGCGAGATCCGCACCGCCCGCGACGCGCAGCAGGGCGACCGGATCGTGCAGGTGCGGACGGGCCCGCCACATGGCGTCACGGATGGCGGCAGCCTTGCGCATCCAGCCCGCATCGTCGACGCCGGTGCCGCGCCCGATGGCCAGCACCGGTTCGGTATCGGTGATCGCGGCGATGAGAACCGTTGCGGGCGTGGTGTTTCCGATGCCCATATCACCGGCGATCAGCAGATCCGCGCCGCCATCGATCTCCTCGTCGGCGATGGCGCGCCCCGCCGCCAGCGCGGCGTGGACCTCGGCCTGCGTCAGCGCGTCCTCGCGGTCGATGGCCCCGCTCGCCCGGCGCACCTTGTGCGCCGAGACGGCCGGATCGGTATCGGCGTCCACGGCCACATCGACCACGCGCACACTCGCATCCGCGAGCCGTGCCAGGGCGTTCACCGCTGCGCCGCCCGCGACGATATTGGCCACCATCTGCACGGTGACCTCACTCGGATAGGCCGAAACCCCGTGCCGGGCAATGCCGTGGTCGCCCGCGAACACCACGACCCGGGCCCGCTCGAACTGCCGCGGCGGGCAGACCCCCTGGCATGCGGCTATCCAGTTGCCCAGCGTCTCCAGCCGCCCCAGCGCACCCGCGGGCTTGGTCAGCTGCAACTGCCGTTCCTGCGCTTGCGCCCGGACGTGCTGATCGGGCGGTGCGACGATCCCGAAAACCGGCGCCTCGCCGGACAAGTCGTACATCGGATCGGCCGCACCGGGAATCGCGGGAGTCGCCGCCGAACCGTTCCCCGAATCCCGCACGCCCACACCGGAACCCGCCGCGGCTCCGGCAGTGAGCGCTGTCGCCGCGGCCCCACCCTGCACAGTGGTCCCGGCCTGTTCCGCGCGCTCGACCGAAGCCCCGGCCGCAGTGGGGTTTCCGAATTCCCGAACCCGCACCGGAACCCCCGCGACGACGAGGTAGACCTCATCGCACAACGCCGCCACCCGCTGGTTGAGCGTCCCGATCTCATCGGCGAACAACCGACCGGACCGCGTACCCGGCAGCACGCCCAGTCCGGTCTCGGGGCTCACGATCACCAACGGCTGTTCGTATTCGGCGATGGCCGCGACCAGCTCCGCCACATCGGGCGCGACGGTGCCGCGGGGCGACTCCCAGGCCGCCCGCGCATCGATCCGCGCGGTCAGCCAGGTGCCCAGATCATCGATCAGCGTCATCGGCGTCGGCTCGGCCAGCGCCCGCACCGGATCGCCCTCGACGAGCTGCCAGTCCACGGGCCGGCGCTCCCGATGCGCCGCCACCCGGTCGGCGAAATCACCGTCGGCAGGATCCACCGCGGCGGGCGCGACATACCGGACCGGACGGTCCCGACCGGCCAGTTCCTCGGCGAAGGCCGATTTCCCGGACCGTGTCCCACCGAGCACCAGCGTCCGCAGCGGGCGCTGCCTCGAAGCATCGTTCAACACGCCAGAACGGTACCAATCACCGCCTCACCACGACATGCGCGCACCGGCACCGTGCCCGACCCGCAGCCCTCTTGTCAGGGCGACCCTGACAGATGCATACTTGCGTCAGGCAATCCCTGACAGCGCAGTTCCCGAATACCAGGAGCGCACGATGACCGCACCGACCCCCGCCCCGCCCCGCTGCTCCTTCTGCGGCAAGGCCCACTCCGAGGTGAGCACCCTCGTCGCCGGTCCCGGCGTACACATCTGCGACGAATGCGTCGGGCTGGCCGCGACGATCACGGCGAACCACCGCAAGTCCGACGCGCCGGCCCCCTTGCAGATCTGGCAGACGATGTCGGACGACGAGATGCTCCAGCACATTCCGCGGGTCGCGGCGGTGGCCGATCAGGTCGAGGAGAATCTGCGCGACTGGATCCAGGAGTTGCGTCGCCGCAAGGTCACCTGGGCCCGGATCGGCGGTGCGTTGAACATCACCAGGCAGTCCGCCTGGGAACGTTTCTCCGGCGAGGAGTGAACCGCGGACGCGATTCAGGCCCCGAAACGGCGACGGTATTCGGTGGGCGCGATGCCGACCAGACGCTGGAAGTGGTGCCGAAGCAGAGCCCCCGAGCCGAACCCGCAGCGCCCGGCGATGGTCTCGAGATCCAGCGCGGTCTCCTCCAGCAGCTGCTTGGCCAGCAGAATGCGTTGCGAGGTAAGCCATTTCACCGGAGTCGTCCCGGCCTCCGCGGCGAAGCGGCGAGCGAAGGTGCGCGTGGACATGGCCGAGCGCGTGGCCAGATCCTCCACGGTGTGCGGCAGTTCGAGATGTTCGTGCATCCAGCGCATGGTGTCCCCCAGACTGTCCGAATCGCAGTCCGGGACCGGACGTTCGATGAACTGCCGCTGGCCGCCGTCACGCTGCGGCGGCACCACCATGCGGCGGGCGATCTTGTTGGCCACCGTGGCGCCCAGCTCCCGGCGAACCAGATGCAGGCAGGCGTCGATGCCGGCCGCGGTGCCCGCACTGGTGATCACCGACCCCTCGTCGACGAACAGCACGTCCGGATCGACGGTTGCCTCGGGATACATCTCGGCCAGCTGATCGACGTACCGCCAATGCGTGGTGCAGGTCCGCCCGTCCAGCAGTCCGGCCGCCCCCGCCAGGAATGCGCCCGAACAGACCGTCAGCACGATCGCTCCCGCCGCGGCGGCATCGCGAACCGCCTGCACCACAACGGGATCGAACGCCCCCGGCGATACGAACGGAAACGCCGGAACCGCGACCAGGTCCGCACCCCGCAATTCGTCCAGGCCGTACTGCGGCGTGACGGTTATGCCGGGCGTACTCGACGCCAGCGCCCGTCCGGCCTGCGCGCCGCACACCCGGAAGTCGAACAGCGGTAGCCCGTCCTCCCGGCGGTCCAGTCCGAAAACCTCACAGACGACCCCGAATTCGAACATGGCCAGATGTTCGTTGAGCACGACGGCGACCTTGGAGAGCACTCAACCAGTGTACGTGGCTGAATATTGATGAAGTATGTCGTTACCGCCACTGTTGGCGGCAAGTGGATGGGCGCAAAATTACTGCCATGCTCATTTCAATTCTGTTGCTCCTGGTAATCACCACACTGTCGGTCTACCTCCACTACCGGTCCGGCACGCGACCCACCGGATCATCGGCCGTCGTCGATCGGGACGCGGACCGGGTCAACCACGAACTGCGCGCCATCTTCGGCGTCCGCGAACCGCGCTGAAAGTCGGGTCCCCCATGACGATTCGCGATCGACTACACCGGGCCTGGACCATCGTCGGTGAATTGACCAGCAGGCTTTACACATTCGTCCCGGAGTCCCCCGAACGCGCCGGAGTCCGTCCCGAGGACACCGCCCGATTCGGCATTCTGCTCAACGCGTCCGGCGGTATGCGCGAGCACGGCTGAGCACGTAGGTATTCGAACTCGTTCGACGCGATCCACCGCGGTCGCGACACGAACGAGCACATTCGGACGGGTCCGGGCCCGGCTCACATCCGAAGGATCGGCTCGGAATCGACGAATCCGAACCGTGTCGAACCGGATCCCGACTCATAGTCCGACCCGGCCGGACGCAGCCGCGCCGGATCGACACGCGACGCGGACCGAAACCCGGCTCGGACCGAATCGGATCAGACGCTGTCGCCGGGGTTGACCCTGGGCTTGGGCATCCGCATCCGGCGGATCTGCGAGGCCCGGACGAAGGCGTACCAGCCCAGCTGCATCGACGAATTGGTGCTGGCGGGAAAGCGCTCGCGCACCCGGCGGTTGATGATGCGGCCGAGTACGACACCCTCGCCGGCCATGAACACCATCATCACCAGCATGGCCAGCGTCACGTAGATCTGCACGGCAGGATTCAGGAACATCGCCACGATCAGCAGCAGCGCCAGCGGCATGAACAAGCCCACCAGATTGCGGCGGGCGTCGACCAGGTCGCGCACATAGGCGCGGACCGGACCGCGATCGCGCGGCGGCAGGTACTGATCCTCACCGGCGGCCATCCGGGCGCGACGATCGGCGGCAGCGGCACGCCGTTCGGCCGCGGCGGCCTTGCGGTCGGCCTTCGTGCCCCGCGTGGCCCTGCGCCTGGCTCGGGCTTCCTTCTGGGTCATCGGCGCGGGGGCGACCGGACCCCGCCGCTTACCCTCGGCATCGCGCCGCTTCGGGGTGGGTCGCCCCTTGCCCGCGGTGGCCGCGGCAGGCGCTGTCGAGCCGCCGGTCTCGGCGGCCGGGGCGTCCTCGGCGAGGTCGTTACTGCCGGCTGCATCGCCGCGGCGGAGGAACTTCACGCCGACCAGGCTATTGGATGGAGCATCACCCGGGAAATGCGGTACACCCACTTTGTTGTGTCATAACTCATATCACACCGTTCAACCCCCGGTAACCCGGCGTTTCCAGGGTGCGCGAGGACCCGACCCGCGCCGAAGTGGCAAGATTGGAATAGACACCCACGGGGGTAACGTTGACCGCTTACAAGCCGTGCGCTGTTACGGGTTGAACACAGGTCCCTAGGAGAGTTCATGACTGTGCAGAACGAGACCACCACTCACGGTGTGACACTGACCGATGCCGCCGCGTCCAAGGCCAAGGCGCTGCTCGATCAGGAGGGCCGCGACGATCTTTCCCTGCGCATCGCCGTCCAGCCCGGTGGCTGTGCGGGCCTGCGCTATCAGCTCTTCTTCGACGACCGCGCGCTCGACGGCGATCTGGTCGTCGAGTTCGGCGGCGTGAAGCTGGCCGTGGACCGCATGAGCGCCCCCTATGTGGAAGGCGCCTCCATCGACTTCGTCGACACCATCGAGAAGCAGGGTTTCACCATCGATAACCCGAATGCCACAGGCTCCTGCGCCTGCGGCGACAGCTTCAACTGAGATCCGTCCCTCGACGCGGAACTCCTTCGGGTTCCGCGTCGGCGTCATGTCTGTTCGCCCTTACCACTCGTGATCATCACACGGTACGGTGAAGGCTGATCTCGCCTCGACAGTGAAGGACCGGGTTTTCGTGACCATCGCAGTGTCCGCATCCATCGCGACAGACCATCTGATGCGTTTTCCGGGAAAGTTCTCCGATGTGCTGCTGGCAGATCAGCTGCAGCACGTATCGCTGAGTTTCCTCGTCGACGATCTGGTCATCCGCCGTGGCGGCGTCGCCGGGAACATCGCCTACGCGATGGGCCTGCTGCACCGCGATCCACTGCTGGTCGGCGCGGTCGGCGCGGACTTCGGTGAATACCGGGACTGGCTGGAGAGCAACGGCGTCGACTGTTCCGGCGTGCGCATCTCGCAGACCGCACACACCGCTCGCTTCGTCTGCACCACCGACGAGGCGATGGCCCAGATCGCCTCGTTCTACCCCGGCGCGATGAGCGAGGCCCGCGACATCTCGATCGCCGACCTCGCCGAGCAGCACACGCTGGACCTGGTTCTGGTCGGCGCCAACGATCCCGACGCGATGGTCCGCCACACCCGGCAGTGCCGCGAACTGGGCATCGCCTTCGCCGCCGACCCCTCCCAGCAGCTCGCCCGGCTCGACGGCGAACAGTCGCTGGACCTGATCGACGGCGCCGCATACCTTTTCAGCAACGAGTACGAGTGGGGTCTGCTGCTGCAGAAGACGGGTCTGACCCCCGAGGAAATCAGTCGTCGCGTCGGCATCCGAGTTACCACCCTCGGTGCGAAGGGCGTGGTGATCGTCGATCCCGACGGGGTCGAAGTGAATGTCGAAGTGGTGCCGGAACTTTCGAAGGTCGACCCGACCGGCGTCGGCGACGCGTTCCGGGCCGGATTCCTCACCGGGCACACCGGCGGGCTGAGCCTGGAGCGCTCCGCACAGTTGGGATCGCTGATCGCCGTGCTGGTGCTGGAGACCGTCGGCACCCAGGAGTGGACCCTCGACCGGGGGCGTGCGCTCGAGCGGATCGGTGCGGCCTACGGCACCGAGGCCGCCACCGACATCGCCGCCATCCTGAACTGAGCTACGTCCCGGCATCGGGCGGAAGTTGTTCCGCCGCACGGTGAATCACGCGCACCGAGGGCTGCGTCGCGAAATCGTCGCGACGGATCGGGCCCGCGGTGTGTCCTGCACTGCCTGTGGACCAACAGCACGGTGACCGTTCACAACCCGGCCGAATGCGTGGAGTTGGCCGACTGGCAATAGGGTGGGTCGTATGGGATCCGACCGTTTGTACTTCCGTCAGCTACTCGCCGGACGCGATTGGGCTGTGGGCGATCCGATCGCCACTCAGATGCGAAATTTCGCATATCTGATCGGTGATCGTGAGACCGGCGACTGCGTTGTGGTGGATCCTGCGTATGCGGCGGGCGATCTGGTGGATATCGCCGAGGGCGACGGCCTGCGACTGACCGGGGTGCTGGCCACCCATCACCATCCCGATCATGTGGGCGGCACGATGATGGGATTCACTCTGCGCGGGGTGCGCGAACTGCTGGAGCGGGTGCAGGTCCCGGTGCACGTGCATCAGGAGGAGGTGCCGTGGGTGGCCAATGTCACCGAGATCGCGCCGAGCGAGCTGACCGGACACGAGCACGGCGACAAGGTCCGCGTCGGCGGATTCGACATCGAACTATTGCACACCCCCGGACACACACCGGGCAGTATGTGCTTCCTGTTCGAGGACCGGCTCGTCGCGGGTGACACGCTGTTCGTGGAGGGCTGCGGCCGCACCGACTTCCCGGGTGGGGATTCGGAGTCGATGTTCCGCAGCCTACGTCATCTAGCGGAGTTATCCGGCAATCCGGTGGTGTACCCCGGGCACTGGTACTCCCAGGAGCCCAATGCGGCGCTGTCCGAGGTCCGCGAGAAGAACTACGTCATGCGCCCGCAGACCCTCGAGCAGTGGCAGATGTTGATGCCGGGCTGAAAAGTCCGGCCGCACGGTTCGGTCAGGCGAGCGCGCGCATCCAGCCGTGGATATCGGCGAAGGTGCCGCGCTGAATGCCGGTGAGCGTGTCACGCAGCGCCATGGTGACCTCGCCGGGCTTGCCGTCGGCGATGGCGAACTCACCGTCGGCCGAACGGACGGAGGCGACGGGGATGACCACGGCCGCGGTTCCGCAGCCGAAAACCTCGGTGATCTCCCCGGATTCGGCGCCCTTGCGCCATTCCTCGACCGAGACCCGACGCTGTTCCACTTCGTATCCGGCGTCCGCGGCCAGGGTCAGCAGCGAGTCGCGGGTGATACCCGGCAGCAGCGAACCGGACAGTTCCGGCGTCACCAGCCGTGCCTGCGAGCCCGCGCCGAACACGAAGAACAGGTTGTTGGTGCCCATCTCCTCGACATAGCGGTGATCGCATGCGTCGAGCCACACCACCTGGTCACAGCCCTGCTCACTGGCCTGCCTCTGCGCCAGCAGGGAGGCCGCGTAGTTACCCGCCACCTTCGCCTCGCCCGTACCGCCGGGAGCGGCACGCACGTACTCGGTGGACAGCCACACCCGCACCGGCTCGAGGCCGCGCGGGAAGTACGCACCAGCGGGCGATCCCAGCAGCAGGTACTTGTAGGCCCCGGCGGGCTTGACGCCCAGCCCCGACTCGGTCGCGAACAGGAACGGCCGCAGGTACAGCGAATCCTCGCCACCGACGGCGGGCACCCATTCCGCATCGACTTCGAGCAGTTGCCGCACCGATTCTATGAACAGCTCCTCGGGCAGTTCCGCCATCGCCATGCGCCGCGCCGACCGTTGGAAGCGTGCGGCATTCGCATCGATGCGGAACGTCGCGATGCTGCCGTCGCTCTGCCGATATGCCTTGAGGCCCTCGAAGATCGCCTGCCCGTAGTGGAACACCATCGTCGCCGGGTCCATCGACAGCGGCGCGTACGGCTCGACCCGCGCGTCGGTCCACTGACCGTCGGCGTAATCGATCGAGACCATGTGGTCGGTGAAGTAGCGCCCGAATCCCGGTGCCGCCAAGATCTCCTGCCGTCGCTGCGCCGAGGTGGGCGCGGGATGCGGAATACGGGTGAACTGTGCGGCAGCGGTCATGGTTCGATCCTAGCGGCAATGGCGTCCGCATCTTTCCGGCCCATCATGCTGTGACCTGGCCAGCTTCACGCCTACGGGAGCGGTTGGGCACGCTGCCCAATTCGTCGCGTTCCCGTAGCTCGGTGGTTGGGCACTGAGCCCGACTCGGATAAACCGAAGTCACTCGAGCCTCGGCATCTCTACCGAGCTATCGAGACGACCGCGCCTGGGCGGTGAACCGGTCGGCTCACTCCCGTCGATGCTCTCGGGCTGCGCGCCGACGGTTGCTCATCGCGCATATTCTTTCGACCACATCAGCTCTGGTCAGGATGTATGCGCGGTAACGAAGGGCGGGCGGACGACTTTCACGCGCAGCCGCCGGCCGCGGACGTCGACCTCGACCTCGTCGCCGGGCTCGGGGGCGGCTGCGGTATCGAGCAGGGCCAGGGCGATGCCGATCTTGAGGGTGGGCGAGAAGGTGCCGGAGGTGGTTTCGCCGATCACCTCGTCACCGCGCAACACCGACTGCCCCTGCCGCAAGACGCCTCGATCGAGAGCCTGGAGCCCCAACAGGATTCGGCGCGGCCCGGACGACTTCTCCTGTTCCAGAGCGGATTTGCCCCAGAATTCCGGCTTCTTCCAGCCCACGGCCCATCCGGCGCGCGCCTGCACCGGCGAAATGTCCAGTGCCAGTTCGTGTCCGTGCAGGGGATAACCCATCTCGGTGCGCAGGGTGTCGCGGGCGCCCAGGCCCGCGGGCTCTCCTCCGGCCGCGCGCACCTGCGTTACGAGTTCGCGGAACAGCGCCTCGGCGTCGTCCCAGCGCGGCAGCAACTCGTATCCGTGCTCGCCGGTGTAGCCGGTGCGGCAGACCCGGACCGGGCGGCCGCCCCATTCGGCATCGGCGTAGGCCATGTACTCCATCTCGGCCGGAAGGCCGAGCTCGGTCAGAACGCGCGCCGATTCGGGCCCTTGAACCGCGAATACGGCATAGCCGCGATGTTCCTCGGTGACGGTGACGCCCTCGGGCGCGGCCTCGCGGAGGGCTGCGACCACCGCGGCGGTGTTGGCCGCGTTGGGTACCAGGAAGATCTCGTCGTCGGCGACGTAATAGGCGATCAGATCGTCGATCACCCCGCCCTCGGCCGTACAGCACAGCGTGTACTGCGCCTTACCTGGCCGGATCCGCCGCAGATCGTTGGTCAACGCCGAATTCACGAACTCCGCCGCACCCGGCCCCGATACGGTGGCCTTGCCGAGGTGGCTCACATCGAATACCCCGACGGTGGTGCGGACCGCCGTGTGCTCGGCCACCGTCCCGGCATAGGACACCGGCATCTCCCAGCCGCCGAAGGGCGCGAAGTTCGCGCCCAGTTCGACGTGTACGTCGTGGATCGGCCCTCGCAGCAGGTTCGCCTCGTTCACCGGGCCAACCCTAGCCGCCGAATCTCCCTTCGTGTGCACCTGCCGAACAGCCGCACCCTCTTCCTGGATACGCACCCCTTACCGCACCTATTTCGGGTGCAGATCCACGCAGGGGGTGCGCCTGCGCTCCACCGCCATGACAGGGCGTCGACGGCCAGTAGCCTGTTCCGCATGACAGCTGTTGCAGATCGTTCGCTCGGACCGGATGTGGATCTGGTCGATTCCCTCAGCCCCGGTACCGATGTGCTGGTTCTCGGAGTAATCGGCGGCGAGGACGGTCCGGCTCTCGCAGGGAGCGACGACGAGGTCGTCATCCGCGCGGTCGGGGCCGAGGCACTCGCCGCGGTGCTGGAGAGCCTGCGCGCGGTCGGCGCGAAGGGCTCGGCCGAGGAGCTCACCCGCATCCCCGCGCCGGCAGGTCTGACCGGCGTCACGAGCGTCCTCGCGGTCGGCCTCGGCGCACCGGACGGCATCGACGCCGAGCAGGTGCGTCGTTCCGCGGGCGCCGCGGCCCGCGCGCTGACCGGCGTGGGCCGGGCGGTCACGACCCTGTCCCGCTCGGTGCCCGGTCCCGGCCCGGCCGCCGAAGGATTCTTCCTCGGCGCGTACTCCTTCACCGCGTTCCGGTCCGAGAAGTCCGCACCCAAGCCGGAGGAAGGGCCCCTCGCGCGGGTCGACCTGCTGGTATCCGATCCCGCCGACACGGCGGCGGTCCGGCACGCGGTCCAGGTCGCCGAGGCGGTCGCCCTGGCCCGCGATTTCGTCAACACCCCGCCCAGCCACCTCTATCCCGCCGAATTCGCCGAACGCGCGAAGGCCCTCGCCGAACAGGCCGGTCTACAGGTCGAGATCCTCGACGAAAAGGCCCTCGCCGCACAGGGTTACGGCGGCATCATCGGCGTCGGCCAGGGCTCTTCGCGCCCGCCGCGGCTGATCCGGCTCATCTACGCGGGCGGCGCGAAGAAGATCGCACTGGTCGGCAAGGGCGTCACGTTCGACACCGGTGGCATCTCGATCAAACCCGCCTCCAACATGGAGAACATGACCTCCGATATGGGTGGCGCCGCAGCCGTCATCGCGGCCACGATCGCGGCCGCCAAGCTGGAGCTGCCCGTCACTGTGACGGCCACGGTCCCCATGGCGGAGAACATGCCCTCGGCCACCGCACAGCGCCCGGGCGATGTGCTCACCCAGTACGGCGGCACCACGGTCGAAGTGATCAACACCGACGCCGAGGGGCGGCTCATTCTCGCCGATGCGATCGTGCGGGCCTGCGAGGACGAGCCCGAATACCTGATGGATGTGGCCACGTTGACGGGCGCGCAACTCGTCGCGCTGGGCAGCCGCACCCCGGGCGTCATGGGCACCGAGGCGTTCCGCGACCGGGTCGCGCAGCTGTCGCAGGCGACCGGTGAGAACGGCTGGGCCATGCCCCTCCCCGCCGAGCTGCGCGCGGATCTCAACTCCAAGATCGCCGATTTGGCCAACGTCTCGCCGCATCGCTTCGGCGGCATGCTGGTGGCGGGGCTGTACTTGAAGGAGTTCGTCGCCGAGGGCGTGCAGTGGGCCCACCTCGACGTCGCAGGTCCCGCCTACAACACCGGCGGGGCCTTCGGATATATCCCCAAGGGCGGCACCGGCGTTCCGGTCCGCACGCTCATCGCCGTACTCGGCGATATCGCGGCGGAGTAGCGCGATGACGGACGGTTCGCGCGCAGGCACGGCGTCGCGAGCCGTCCGTGCGGGAGTGATCCGCTGTTCCCGGCGGCCGGGCCGCGGCGGGTCAATCCTCGATTCCGCGCAGTTCCCGCTCGGCGGCTCGCTTGCGTTCGATACGGCGACGCGCGTCGAAGTCGCGCATGCGCTGGGGGTAGCCCGTCCGCCGCACGTCGTACACCGGAATGCCGAGGCGGCCGGACAAGCGCTGCGCGCCTCGCTCGCCCACGGTCCGACGGGTCCATTCACCATCGTGCGCCACGAGCACGACGGTGACATCGGTCACCGTCGTCTTCGGCTCCACGTATGCCTCGACGCCGACGTGGGAACGCACCCACTCGTCCAGATACCGGGCATCGGTCGCGGCTCCCCCGCCACTCGATGTCCGGACACGATCCACCGACTGGCGGAAACGATCCAGCAAACCCATCCCCCGCCGACCTCCAGTTCGAGATATCGGGTTCGAACAGACCCGATTCATCGATAGTGCCAGCCGTCGCGACGACGTGCCGGAAGCGCCGGGCGGCATGGCGCAACCACCGGACACGAGCCGCCCTGTGGTACACGGCGCGACGGCGAGTGCAAGGATGGACAGTCGGAACAAGAACCCCCACACGGATCTCCGGTGCCACACAGAATGTTCGGTGGCGGTCGGCGGCCCGTGCGGCCAGGGCGCGGAGGCGGAGTTCCCATCACCGCCGAGGGCCCGGCGCACCTGCCGAATAGACTCGGACATCCGCCGCGACCCGCGGTGGGCGCCCGCCGAGAGACAACTGTTGTAGACCCGTCGAGCAGTTATAGGAGTCAACGGACATGGCCTTCTCCGTCCAGATGCCGGCCCTTGGTGAGAGTGTCACCGAGGGAACCGTGACCAGGTGGCTGAAGCAGGAAGGAGACACGGTCGAGGTCGACGAGCCACTGCTCGAGGTATCCACCGACAAGGTCGACACCGAGATCCCCTCGCCCGCCGCCGGTGTGCTCACCAAGATCGTGGCCAAGGAAGACGACGTCGTCGAGGTCGGCGGCGAGCTGGGCGTGATCGGCGCCGCCAATGAGGCGCCCGCCGCAGCTCCGGCCCCCGCGCCCGCCCCGACCGAATCCGCTCCGGCCCCGCAGCCCGCGGCGCCCGCACCGCAGCCCGCAGCCCCCGCCCCCGCTCCGGCGGCCGCCGCTCCGGCCCCGGCCGCGTCCGGCACCCCGGTCAAGATGCCCGAGCTGGGCGAGTCCGTCACCGAGGGAACCGTCACCCGCTGGCTCAAGCAGGTCGGCGATTCGGTCGAGGTCGACGAGCCGCTGCTCGAGGTATCCACCGACAAGGTCGACACCGAGATCCCCTCGCCCGTCGCGGGCACCCTGCTGGAGATCAACGCCAACGAGGACGACGTGATCGCCGTCGGCGGCCAGCTCGGCGTGATCGGCAGCGGCGCCCCCGCCGCGACTCCCGCGCCGACCCCGGCACCGGCCCCCGCACCTGCTCCGGCCCCGGCGCCCGCCCCGGCCCCGGCCGCCGCAGCTCCGGCACCCGCCCCGGCCCCGGCCCCGCAGCCCGCCGCACCGGCACCGGCCCCCGTCGCCACAGCTCCCGCGCCCGCCGCGGCACCGGCCCACGCCGCCCCTTCCTCCGGTAACGGCGATGCCCCCTACGTGACCCCGCTGGTTCGCAAGCTCGCCGCGGAGAACAACGTCGACCTGGCTTCCGTCAAGGGGTCGGGTGTCGGCGGACGGATCCGCAAGCAGGACGTCCTCGCCGCCGCCGAGGCCACCAAGGCGCCCGAGCCCGCGCCCGCGGCAGCTCCCGCAGCCGCCCCGGCAGCAGCTGCGAGCACGGCGCCCGCCGGAGTCCGCCCGCAGTTGCAGGCGCTGCGCGGCACCACGCAGAAGGCCAGCCGCATCCGGCAGATCACCGCGACCAAGACCCGTGAATCGCTGCAGGCCACCGCGCAGCTGACCCAGACCCACGAGGCCGACGTCACCAAGATCGCGGCACTGCGGGCCAAGGCCAAGACCGCTTTCGCCAACCGCGAGGGCGTGAACCTGACCTTCCTGCCGTTCTTCGCGAAAGCGGCCGTGGAGGCGCTGGGCGTACACCCCAATATCAACGCCTCCTACAACGAGGACACCAAGGAGATCACCTACCACTCGTCGGTGCACCTGGGCATCGCGGTGGATACCGAACAGGGTCTGCTGTCCCCGGTCATCCACAACGCCAGCGACCTGTCGCTGGCCGGCCTGGCCCGCGCGATCGCCGATATCGCCAACCGTGCCCGCAGCGGCGGCCTCAAGCCGGACGAACTGGCCGGTGGCACCTTCACCATCACCAACATCGGCAGCCAGGGCGCATTGTTCGACACCCCGATTCTGGTCCCGCCGCAGTCGGCGATGCTGGGTACCGGCGCGATCGTCAAGCGCCCCATCGTGATCGCCGACAACGGCAACGAGTTCATCGGCATCCGCTCGATGTGCTACCTGCCGCTGACCTACGATCACCGGCTCATCGACGGCGCCGATGCCGGACGTTTCCTCACCACCATCCGGCATCGGCTGGAAGAGGCCGCGTTCGAGGCGGATCTCGGTCTGTAACCAGAAAATTCGGTAACACCGCATGAGGGTTGTGATCGCCGGTTCGTCCGGTTCGATCGGAACGGCACTGGTGGCGGCGCTGCGCCGGGACGGGCACGAGGTGGTCCGGCTGGTGCGGCGGCCCGCCGCCGCCCGCGACGAGTTCAGCTGGGATCCGATTCGCGCTCAGGTGCCCGAGCGCGCCCTGCGGGGGTCGGACGCGGCGATCAACCTGTGCGGCGCCGGGGTCGGCAGCAGACGCTGGAACGGCAGCTACAAACAGGAGTTACGGGACAGCCGGATCACCCCGACCGACGTACTGGCCACCGCGGTCGCTGCCGCCGGGGTGCCGCTGCTGATCAATGCCAGCGGGGTGCACTACTACGGCGGCGCGACCGGTGACCGGGTCGTCACCGAAACCTCCCCCGCGGGAACGGGTTTCCTGGGCAGGCTGTGCCGCGACTGGGAGGCCGCGACCAAACCCGCCGACGACGCGGGCGTACGCGTGGTGCACATCCGCAGCGCGCTGGTGCTGTCTCGGCACGGCGGACTATTGAAACTGCTCGAACCGCTGTACTCGCTCGGTCTGGGCGGACGCCTGGGCAACGGCCGCCAGTACGTCCCGTGGATCTCCCTCGCCGACGAGATCGGCGCGATCACCTTCGCATTGACCAACGACACGCTGCGCGGCCCGGTCAACATGGCCGGACCCGCGCCGGTCACCAACGCCGAATTCAGCCGCGCCCTGGCTCGCGCCCTGCATCGTCCCGCCCCGATGGTGGTGCCCTCCATGGCGTTGCGCCTGCTGATCGGTGAATTCGCCGAGGAGGCGATCCTGCACGGCCCCAGGGCCATTCCCACCGCCCTGGAGGAAGCGGGCTATCCTTTTCGGCATCACACGATCGGCCAGGCCCTGGCCTCCGTCTTCGAGGCCTGACCGCCGCCGAATCGCGGCACGCAACGGAACCGGGCTGGGCGAATATCACAATCGCGACCACTCGGCCGCGGACTTGTCGCCGGTTACCGTGACCTGGTGACCGATAGCCGCCCGCCCGAACCGCTGATCCGCGATGCGCGTGAGACGGATCTGCCTGCGATCCTGGCGATCCACAACACCGCGATCGCGGAGACGACCGCGATCTGGGACACCGCACCCGTCGACCTGTCCGAGCGGCTGGCCTGGTGGCGGGCGCGCACTGCGGGCGGATTCCCGGTGCTGGTCGCCGAAATCGACGGCGCGGTGGCCGGATACGCGAGTTACGGGCAGTGGCGGCCCAAGTCGGGATACCGCTTCACCGTGGAGAATTCGGTGTACGTGGCCGACCGGTTCCATCGTCGCGGAATCGCCACCGCACTGCTGACCGAACTGCTGGCGCGAGCCGAACGCGCCGGGACCGTGCACGCGGTGATCGCCGCGATCGAATCCTCCAATACGACCTCGATCACACTGCACGAGAAGTTCGGATTCCGCACGGTCGGGGTACTACCGGAAGTAGGACATAAATTCGGCGGATGGATGGACCTGACATTGATGCAGCTCACATTGGGTACCGCGGAAGTCGCGGACGCGGATCACGATAGCGTAGCGTCCCCACGATGACCGAGCCCGCCAGCGCAGCCTTACGGGGCGAGCATGTGAACACCCCGGACCCGCTCGATGACGGCGTGACCGAGACCTCCGCGCTTCCGGTGATCCCACCGGCCCGCCGAAGCACCGATTCCGCCCGCATGGACGACTCACCGATCGAGATCGACTATCTGGGTGTGGTCGACTACGACCACGCCCGGGACGTGCAGCGCGGTATCGCGGCAGAACGGGCCGCGGGTCGGGGCAGCGATCACCTGCTGCTACTGGAGCATCCGCCGGTCTACACCGCGGGCCGCCGCACCGAACCGCAGGACATGCCGACCGATGGCAGTCCGGTGCTGCCCACCGACCGCGGCGGCAAGATCACCTGGCATGGGCCGGGCCAGCTGGTCGGCTATCCGATCGTGCGCCTGGCCGAACCGGTCGACGTGATCGACTACGTGCGCCGCCTCGAAGAGGCGCTCATCGCGGTCTGTACCGACCTGGGCCTGGCCTGCGGCCGGGTTCGCGGACGCTCCGGTGTCTGGGTTCCGGCGAACGCTTGGCAACCCGCACGCAAGGTTGCTGCGATCGGCGTGCGCGTCGAACGCGGTGTCGCCCTGCACGGCATCTCGCTCAACTGCGATTCGTCCCTGGACGCCTACGACGTGATCGTGCCCTGCGGTATCCGCGACGCGGGAGTGACGACCCTCAGCCGCGAATTGGACGCCCACATCACGGTGGTCGAGGTGCTTCCGTCGGTGGCCGATTCGATCGCGCGCGCCCTCGACGGCCGGTTGCCGATCTCCGATCATGATATTGCGCATGTCACACCCGCCGGAGCGGCGCCGTGCGCCTGATCGCGCGGGCGTAGCATCGGTCGAGTGACCTCCGTCGACACCCCGACATCGACCGATCCGACCGGCACCACCCCGTCCGGCTCGGAGCCCACCGCGACCCCCGCTCCCGCGCCGGGTGTGCCATTGGCCAACGGCCGCAAGCTGCTTCGCATCGAGGCACGTAACGCCGAGACACCGATCGAGCGCAAACCCGCGTGGATTCGCACCCGCGCGACCATGGGCCCGGAATACTCCGAGCTCAAGGGCCTGGTGAAACGTGAAGGGCTGCACACGGTCTGCGAGGAGGCGGGCTGCCCGAACATCTTCGAATGCTGGGAGGACCGCGAGGCCACCTTCCTGATCGGTGGTGAGCAGTGCACCCGCCGCTGCGATTTCTGCCAGATCGATACCGGCAAGCCCGCCGCGCTGGATCGCGACGAACCGCGCCGGGTGGCCGAGAGTGTGCAGGCGATGGGCCTGCGGTATTCGACGGTGACCGGTGTCGCTCGCGACGATCTGGATGACGGCGGCGCCTGGCTATACGCGGAGACGGTGCGCGCGATCAAGCGACTCAACCCGAATACCGGTGTGGAGCTGCTGATTCCGGATTTCAACGCCGATCCCGATCAGCTGGCCGAAGTGTTCGCCTCTCGCCCCGAGGTGCTGGCGCACAATCTGGAAACGGTGCCGCGCATCTTCAAGCGGATCCGCCCCGCGTTCCGCTACGAGCGTTCGCTGGCGGTGCTGACCGCGGCCCGTGAGGCCGGTCTGGTGACCAAGTCCAATCTGATCCTGGGCATGGGCGAAACGCCCGAGGAGGTCACCCAGGCGATGCGCGATCTGCACGAGGCCGGGTGCGACATCCTGACCATCACCCAGTACTTGCGTCCCTCGCCGCGGCATCATCCGGTGGATCGCTGGGTCAGGCCCGAGGAGTTCGTGGAGCACTCCCGCGTCGCCGAAGAGATCGGTTTCGCCGGCGTGATGGCGGGCCCCCTGGTCCGCTCCTCCTACCGCGCCGGCCGGTTGTACGCGCAGGCCATGGCCCACCACGGCCGCGAGATCGCTCCGGAGATGGCGCATCTGGCCGCCGAAGGCTCCGCCTCCCAGGAGGCAACCTCCGTCTTGGCCCGCTTCGGCTCCTAGCCAGCCTTCCCTCCGTTGACCGCGTCCGATAGGTGGAAGCGCCCTCGCACCGGTAGATCGCCGCGTCCACGCGCTACCTCGAAACCGGCACGGCGACGGATTACGCGAGAGGCGTCACGATACCGGTACGAGGTCGCATATCTTCCATGGCGTGGCAGATGTGTCGAATTCCGCGCGCGCCTTTCTTGTCAGAGGCTGTTCGGAACCCTCGGACCGCTCTGCTTGTACGGTGACGACGGCCGTGGCACGCTTATCGGAAGATTCTCGGATCTGCTCGACGGCGGCGACGCGGACCTTTCCGTATTGCCCGGCGTACGCTCCCCCTGCGTAACGTTCTCCTGATTCGGTCATAGCAGCCAGCTGATCGTGGAGTTTTCCGCAGGTGAGATTCATCATCTCGGCGTACGTAGTACCGGGATCAGCCGTTATTACGGCTTCGAGAGCCGAGGTGTAGTCCGCATGATGCGCGGCAGTGCTGGTGACACTTGCTGCGCTTTGCTGCGAATCAGGCTGCGTTCCCCCGGAGCAGCTACTCAGCGAAACCATTGCCAGGCAGGCCACCGAGATAACGACCGCGAAGATCGGTGAAGACCCGCGTCGTTGTCGGCCGCGGATTCCGACCGGCTCTACGGCATTTTCACAGCTCATTTCGAGCCTCCGCTTCTGCAACCCGGCGAGGAAGCTCATCGTCGAGCCGACCCAGCAGCCATATGATGCGATCGGGATCACCGGTATGCAGGGAGTACGGGACTCCGTATATATCAGCCAGGAGATACCAGCCGGCCGCATCTGCCGCACTACGCCACGGTGACTGCTTGTCCGGACTGCTGGTGTCCTTCACGATCCCGAACGTCAACGACGATTCGCCTGTCTGGTAAACGAAGTACATCCACGAGTCGGCGGTCCAGGCCGCAACCGGCTCTATCGTTACCTCGCGGAGTGGATCGGACGCATCCGCAAGGCGGACCAATTCCGAAATCACCTGTTTTGCAAAGTCGGAACCGCTTGATGCACCCATGGATCTCGCATTCTCAGTTGATCGGTACGTTGGTGTTCACCCAGTTCGGACAGAGGGTACCGGTTCCCCATTGATTCAGGGTGATACCAGACCCACCCTTTTCACAGTACATCGTGATCAGCCCGAGCGGGTGACCATCAGGCTTCTCGTCCTCGACATCGACAACGGCGCGAATCCAAACGGATTCACCGGTATTCCGGCAGGAAGTGGGAATCCCCAAGAATGATCCGCAGCGCCAACGCTGAATCTGAGTGCGGTATATACGCCTCATCTGCCCGGACTCCGGATCGATCTGATACGTCGGAGGGGTGTGCCGAATTACGTCGTCGAATACGTTCGGATTCGTAATGCCATGCTTATGGAACATCTTGTCGAACCCGAAGCCGGTGTTCGTCGCCGGATCGTAGTATCCGCGCCGAAGCGGAATCTCATCACCCAGCGTATCGGGCGGTTTCATGAGAATCTCGTTCAACGGATAGCCGGAGTCGATGAGATGCGGTGCGGGAATGATGATCGGTGCCGGTGCACCGCCTTCCGCGGAGCCGCCCGACGAGCAGGGGGCGTTGGCCCGATGTCCGGGCAAGGCGGGCGGGATTTACCCGGGCACCGGGATGATCGCCTTACACGGATCGAGGACAGGGGGCGAAGACGGCGGTGTCAGCGCCGCGGCCGGCGGCGATGCCTGGGTTGCCGGCAGTGGGGTGGCAGGGACAGCCGACTGTGGAGTCTGCGGCGACGACGGCGGAGGAGCCCCGGGCGGAAGTCCCGGGACGGTGGGTTCCTCGATTTCCGGGAAATTTCCCCAGCACGGCCAGCCGGGGTGCATCTGCTGCCACTGGTCACACGGAATGTATGGGTTGATCGGTCTGGCATCGGCAGTTCCGCGAGTCACTGCCACCAGGCCGGCGGCGACAACCATCACCGCGGCGACGAAACCGATTCCGAGACGTTGCCGTGCGAACCGTGGCGGCATCCAATTCGGAGCCATCGGTCATCTCACAGGTAGATCGGGTCGCCGTAGACGGCCAGCGAGTTGTCCGCGGTCGGAGTGGTGATTTTGACCTGGGCGTAGGACCGCAGACTGACGGGGCCCAGGCAGCCATCGATCTTGATATGCACCTGGTCGGCGGTGATCGAACCGTGGCGCCCGGTCAAAGCTTTTGTTCCGAAAGGGATGTCGGTGATCGTGCCGGGCTTGATATATACCGTCGGCGACAGCATCGCGCTACCGCCGATGCTGGAGAAGACGCCGATGCTCACGGTCGGCCCGATAGCCAGTCCGATGGCCGCACCGCTGGTGACATCCGCTTGGCAACCGATCTGGTAGCCGAGGGAGATGCTGCCGGAATTCACCGGGGCGGAGCCGCTACCGCTTACGTCAGCGGCCGCTTTGAGCGTGACGAATCCTTCACGGGTGAATAATGTGGCGGCGAGATTCGGGTATCTGTCGAGATTTTCGTCGGTCTTCGTTATTCGAATGTGCCAGCCGTCGTCCGTAGTGATCTCCCGAGACTTGTCGGCCAGTGGGTCTGCGGCAGCGGTGCCGTCGGCCACAACAGCCATCAGAACGACTGCCAGCACACCGGCAAGTCCTGTGATCACACCCCGAATATGCATCTGTTCACCCAACGCCCAGATATGGACCAGCAACTTCGACAGGTCGAATGTGCCTGCACCACAGGCGAATCCCCCCACCAAGACTGATCTTCGGTGACCCGACTCCAGCACGGCACCAGTGCTCGAGTCGATGAACCGATGAGCCATTCCGCACAGTGGCGAGTCGACGCCCGGGCCGGCAATATTCCGGAAGTCGTTGGGGTGCAGCGGAACTACGCAGAATACCCAACGTGCGGGCGGGGAGAAGCCGGCGCCGCTGATATATGGCGCAGGCGGTGACCAGACGGGGGTGATCGGCGCATGACCGCCATCGGTTCCGCCGGAGAATTGTCCGACCGCCCCGGTAGCGCGGTTCGGGAGGCGAGGCTGTCGGTCCGGTGGGACGAACGCACTGGACCACGTGCCCGAAAACCAGCGACTCCGGCCGCAGCGTACATCGCGCAGGAAATGGTGCGAGAACTCGATTGATCTGTCGAATGGGTGACACATCGTGGTTCCCGGTGGGAAGCTCAAATCAACCACACGTGTCGACTCCGGGAGCACAGATGGTCGAGAGAGCGAGCACAACCGCCGGGTCCAATGGCAAAGCGGTCACCGCCGACCGGCCCGAGGACATTCGCAATGTGGTGCTGGTCGGGCATCCGGGTTCCGGGAAGACGACGCTGGTGGAGGCGCTCGCAGTCGCCACCGGCGCGCTCACCCGGGCGGGTCGGGTCGAGGACGGCACCTGTGTCTCGGACTATGACGACATCGAACAACGCCAGCACCGGTCGGTGCAGCTGTCGGTGGTGCCGGTCGCCTGGGACGGGATCAAGGTGAACCTGGTGGACACACCGGGATATGCCGATTTCGTCGGCGAGTTGAGGGCCGGTCTGCGCGCAGCGGACGCGGCCCTTTTCATAGTCTCGGCCGCCGCGGGAGCCGAGGGCGTCGGCGGGCAGACCTTGGCACTGTGGGAGGAGTGCGCGGCCGTCGGCATGCCTCGCGCCCTGGTGATCACCCATCTGGATGCCGCCCGCGCCGATTTCGACGACATGACGCGCACCTGCCGCGAAATGCTCGGCGGCGGTGTGACCGAAAGCGTTCTGCCCCTGCATCTTCCGGTATACGGGAAGGCCGGAGCGGACGGGCACCGCCCGGTGACCGGCCTGATCGATCTGCTCACCCAGCGGGTCTTCGACTATTCCGCGGGCGAGCACACCCGCGCCGAGGCCACCCCGGAGCAGGCGGCGTTGATCGAACAGGCGCGCGGGCAACTCATCGAGGGGATCATCGCCGAGAGCGAGGACGAGACCCTGATGAACCGCTACCTGGAGGGTGAGGAGATCGATCTCGACACCCTCGTCCCCGATCTGGAGCGAGCGGTGGCGCGCGGCACCTTCCATCCGATCCTGATCGCCGCGCCGCCACCCGAGGGGGCGCGCGAGGGACTGGGCATGGTCGAGGTGCTCGATCTGATCACCCGCGGATTCCCGACGCCCGCGGAACATCCGGTGGCGGCGGCATGTCCGGGCAACGGTTCCGCACCCACGCCGCTGTCCTGCGATCCCACCGCGCCACTGGCCGCGGAGGTGATCCGCACGACCTCCGATCCGTACGTCGGCAGGCTCTCGCTGGTGCGAGTGTTCGCGGGCACGCTGCGCCCGGACGAGACGGTGCACGTCTGGGGCCACACCCCCGGCGGGCACGGCGAGCCCGAACCCGATCACGATGCGGACGAGCGGGTCGGCGCGATCTCGGCCCCGTTCGGCAAGCAGCAGCGCCCGGTCGGGGAGGCGGTGGCCGGCGATATCGCCTGCGTCACCAAACTCGGGCATGCCGAGACCGGAGATACGCTGTCGCAGAAGGATTCTCCGCTGCTGATCGAGCCGTGGCCGATGCCCGAGCCGCTGCTGCCGGTCGCGGTGCGGGCGCACAGCAAGGCCGACGAGGACAAACTCTCGCAGGGGCTGGCCCGGCTCGTGGCCGAGGATCCGGCGATCCACCTGGAACAGAACGGCCACACCCACCAGCTGGTGCTGTGGTGTCTCGGCGAGGCGCACCGCGACGTCGCGCTGGAGCGGCTGCGGTCGCGATTCGGGGTGCAGGTGGATCTCATTGATCACCAGGTGGCGCTGCGGGAGACGTTCGCCTCCAGCGCACCCGGGCGCGGGCGGCACGTCAAACAGTCCGGCGGACACGGCCAGTACGCGATCTGTGAGATCGAGGTGGATCCGCTGCCGGAGGGTTCGGGAATCGAGTTCGTCGACAAGGTCGTGGGCGGAGTGGTTCCGCGACAGTTCATTCCGTCGGTGGAGAAGGGAGTCCGGGCGCAAGCGGCACGCGGTGTGACGACCGGTTATCCGCTGGTGGATGTGCGGGTGACGTTGTTCGACGGTAAGGCGCATTCGGTCGACTCCTCCGATGCGGCCTTCCAGACCGCCGGCGCGCTGGCCCTGCGCGAAGCCGCGGCCGCCGCCCGGCTGGATCTGCTCGAACCGATCGCCGAGGTGAGCGTCACGGTTCCGGACGAGCATGTCGGCACGGTCCTGAGCGATCTGTCCAGCCGCCGCGGCCGCGTGCTGGGTACCGAACCGACGTCCGGTGCGCGCACGGTGATCCGCGCCGAGGTTCCCGAACTCGAACTCGACCGGTACGCCATCGATCTGCGCTCCCTCGCGCACGGCGCGGCGCAGTTCACTCGCGGCTACGCCCGGCACGAGGCGATGCCCCATCAGCTGGCGGACTCGATCCGCACGCAGGCGCACGTCTCGGCGTGAGCACCGGGTGAACCGGGCCGCACCGATGCACTCCCGCCCGCGCCCCGCTCACCGGTGCGTCATCGCCGATCACCGCACACTATTCTGAGAACCATGGCAGCAGGCAAGGGCGGCGCCAAGCCGTCGAAGGAAGCGAAGGCCGCGGAGAAGGCGGCGCGCAAGCAGGCGTCCAAGGAGCGACGCAAGCAGCTCTGGCAGGTGTTCCAGATGCAGCGCAAGGAAGACAAGCTGCTGCTGCCCCTGATGATCGGCGCCTTCGTCGGCATCACCGTGATCCTGCTGGTCATCGGCCTGCTCGTGCACATGCAGTGGTATCTGTTGCCGATCGGCCTCGTGCTGGGCGGTCTGGTGGCGTTCATCATCTTCGGCCGCCGCGCCCAGAAGAACGCGTACGCCCGGATGGACGATCAACCCGGTGCGGCGTGGTGGGTGCTGGACAACCTGCAGGGTAAGTGGCGGCCCACCCAGGCCGTCGCCGCCACCGCGCAGCTCGACGCGGTGCACCGGGTGATCGGCCTGCCCGGCGTCATCCTGGTCGCCGAGGGCTCCCCGCATCGGATCAAATCGCTGCTCGCCCAGGAGAAGAAGAAGACCGCCCGCCTGGTCGGCGACACCCCGATCTACGACGTCGTCATCGGTAACGAGGAGGGCCAGGTCCCGCTCAAGAACCTGCAGCGCTACCTCACCAAACTCCCCCGCAACATCGACCCCAAGCGCATGGACCTGATCGAGGGCCGTCTGTCGGCCCTGGCCACCCGCGGCGGCCCGGCCCTGCCCAAGGGCCCGCTGCCCGGCGGCGCGAAGATGCGCGGCGTCCAGCGCACCGTCCGCCGCCGCAGCTGAGTCGTCCGTCGGGGCGCTCAGTCGCTCAACGGGAAGTCGCTCAACGGGAACGCGCCAGACCCGTTCCGGTGGCGCGGTCGTGCATGCCGCGGCCGTCCGAGTCGGCGAAGAGCGCCGGAACCACGAAGATGAGCAGCACCTGACGGACCAGGGCGCGCACGAAGCCGACGGCGGCATCGAAACCGGGCGGCTTGGTTTCGCCGCGAGAGTCGGCGCCCTTCTTGCCCTGCTCCGCGAGCGCCTCGATGACGTCGACGCGCACCACCCGCATCCGCAGGAAGTACTGCCCCGGGGTGAAGCCGAACAGCGTCACCGTGGCGACGCCGAGGACGAACCACACCAGGAAGGTCGGCGTGGACAGGGCGCTGGTGACGGCCTCGAAGTTCGTCGGCGGCTGCTGGCCGGCAGCGACATGTGCGCGGGCGATGATGCGCGCGGGATCGGGCCGGACGATCAGCGCCGCGATACCGGTGGCGATGATCCAGTCGACGAACATGCCCACGATGCGTCGCGACATCGGCGCCAGCGAGCCCACACCGGATTTCGGCAGTCCCAGCAGCTTGCCCGGATATTCGTCCGGCAGCGGCCGCCCGGAGTCCGCCGCGTGGGGCCCCGAAAGCCAGGAACCGGTGATACGTGCCATGTATTCAGCGTAGCCACGGCCCCGCCCGCGGTACCGGCGGCCCGGACCTGCCGCTACCGCCGGTACCACGCGGAGTTTGCCGGAAATCCCCTCGCCGGACACAATATTTTCCCGCCGAGAGATCGGCCACATTTTTCCGCAACCGGTACACCCGCACCCCAGCCCGCGATGGCAGGATATTCCTGCTGGTCGCGCACAGCCGTGCGATATCCGTACCACCCGGTATGCCGGGGAGGCGCGCAGGCCGCCCAGCAGTACGTGTAACACTGGCGAAACACAGCCTTGATTGTCGGGAAACACCGCATCCATACCGTCAAGCAGCGATACCCAGCAATCGGTACGGGCTGGGAACCGATCCGTAAGGAGTACAAGTGGCGTTCAGCACGGCCGACGAGGTCATCAGTTACATCAAGGAGCAGGAGCTCGAATACGTCGATATTCGGTTCACCGACCTCCCGGGTGTGCAGCAGCACTTCTCGATCCCGGCGAAGGCGTTCACGGCCGATCTGGCCGAGGAGGGGCTGGCGTTCGACGGCTCCTCGGTGCGTGGTTTCCAGTCGATCGACGAGTCGGACATGCTGCTCCTGCCCGACTTCAGCACCGCCCGGATCGACCCGTTCCGCGCCGCCAAGACGCTGAACATGAACTTCTTCGTGCACGACCCGTTCACCCGCGAGGCCTACAGCCGCGACCCGCGCAACATCGCCCGCAAGGCGGAGGAGTACCTGCGCTCGACCGGCATCGCGGACACCGCGTTCTTCGGCCCCGAGGCGGAGTTCTACGTCTTCGACTCGATCCGCTACGACTCGGCCATGAACGGCGCCTTCTACGAGATCGACTCGGTCTCGGGCTCCTGGAACACCGGCGCTGAGTTCAACCCGGACGGCACCCCCAACCGGGGCTACAAGGTCCGCAACAAGGGCGGTTACTTCCCCGTCGCCCCGTACGACCACTACGTCGACCTGCGCGACAAGATCTCGACCAACCTGCAGAACGCCGGTTTCGAACTGGAGCGCGGCCACCACGAGGTCGGGACCGCCGGCCAGGCCGAGATCAACTACAAGTTCAACACCCTGCTCGCCGCGGCCGACGATCTGCAGCTGTTCAAGTACATCGTCAAGAACACCGCGTGGCAGGAGGGCAAGACCGTCACCTTCATGCCCAAGCCGCTGTTCGGCGACAACGGCTCGGGTATGCACGTGCACCAGTCGCTGTGGAAGGACGGCAAGCCGCTGTTCCACGACGAGGCCGGCTACGGGGGTCTGTCCGACCTGGCCCGCCACTACATCGGCGGAATCCTGTACCACGCGCCGTCGCTGCTGGCGTTCACCAACCCGACGGTGAACTCCTACCACCGCCTGGTCCCGGGCTTCGAGGCCCCGATCAACCTGGTGTACTCGCAGCGCAACCGCTCTGCCGCCGTGCGCATCCCGGTCACCGGCAACAACCCCAAGGCCAAGCGCCTCGAGTTCCGCGCCCCGGACTCGTCGGGCAACCCGTACCTGGCCTTCGCCGCCATGATGATGGCCGGCCTGGACGGCATCAAGCGCAAGCTCGAGCCCGCCGCCCCGGTCGACAAGGACCTCTACGAGCTCCCGCCGGAGGAGGCCAAGAACATCGCGCAGGCCCCCACCAGCCTGGCGTCGGTCATCGACAAGCTCGAGGCCGACCACGAGTACCTCACGGAGGGCAACGTCTTCACCGAGGACCTCATCGAGACCTGGATCGACATCAAGCGCACCCAGGAGATCGCCCCGATCAACCTGCGCCCGCACCCCTACGAGTTCGAGCTGTACTACGACGTGTAAGCCTTTGTGTGGCTGACCTGCGGGTTCGGATTCCCGGTCCGCAGTAGGCACACGGACCACGACCCGCACCGCAATGATCGCTGTGATCATCGCGGTGCGGGTCGAGTCGTCTGCGGCCGGTGAGAGGTTCGCACCCCGCGATTCGGCGGGCCTGCGCACACCGGTGGATCGGCTTCACTGTCGGATCAGGTCGGCTCGTCGAACCATCGACGCATCGCGGCGATCTTCGGCGGAGAGGTGCTCGCACGAATGCCGCCCGCGCTGCGGCGACGCGGCATCCGAGCCGCCCGATCGTCAGCGAACTGTGCCGGTTGCGGTCCGCCGACCGGCGAGGTCGCGGGCTGCGACCTGCCAGGTGTGGTCGTCGCCCGCGTTCGCCGCGACCACCAGGCCCTGGAAGTCGTACAGCGGTGACTGCAGACGGTAGTCGAAGACGGTGCCCGCGGCGCCGCGGGCACGGGCGGCCTCGGCCATCGCGGTGGCTTGCAGCGGGCCGTGCGTGAGCAGGCCCGGATAGCCTTCGGTCTCGCGGGCGTACTCGCGGTCGTAGTGGATGCGGTGCCCGTTGTAGGTCAACGCCGAGTAGCGGAACAGCAGGGTGGGGCTGACGGGGATCTGCCACTCGCCATCCGCGGCGGGGACCTCGGGTCCCGTCTCGGTCGCCGGGGGTTGCGTGATTGCGGGCACGTCGCGGTAGACGATGTCCTGACGTTCGTCGACGACGACGTCGCCGCATTGCAGGATGTGGTGGCGGACGGTGACGAACGTCAGTCGCCCCGTCCTGCCCTGCTTCTCGGTGACGGCCTCGACGGAGGTGCGGCGCGTCGCGAGCACGCCGATCCGTAGCGGCGCGAGGGAGCGGACCTGGCCACCGGCCCACATGCGCCGGCGACCTGGTTCCGGCGGGGTCGGCACGGTGTTGCGGACGGGGTGGCCGTCGGGGCCGAGGTCGGCCTGCGACGGCCGATCGAGCAGGTACACCCAGTGCCAGGTCAGCGGCAGCCCCTCCGCCCCCTCCAAATCGGGCGTGGTGACGCCGAGTAGCCCGGCAAGGCCCTCGGCGGGGCCGGCGGTGAGAGTCTCGGTGCGTTCGACGGTCGTCATCGGAGGCCCTCTCGTGCGTCGCCGAATTCGGCGCGGATCGATTCGTTGTGCCGGCCGAGGCGGGGCACGTCCCGCATGGCCGCTTCGCGGCCGCGGACGGTGACGGGTGGGAGCAGGGCGCGCACAGGACCGCCGGGGGTATCGACGGTGCGCCAGCGGTCCCGGGCGGCGAGCTGTGGGTGGGCGACGAACTCGGCGGGGGTGCGCATCCGGGCGCACGCGATGCCGGCGGCGTCGAGGGTCGCCACCAGCGCGTCCGCGGTGCAGGTGGAGAACGCTTGCTCGAGGATCTCGGTGATCTGCGCGTCGTTGGCGACTCGCTCGGGGTTGTGTGCGAATCGAGGATCGTCGGTCAGCTCGGGCCGGCCGATCACGGTGGTGCAGAAGGTCTTCCATTCGCGGTCGTTCTGGATGCCGAGGAAGACGACGCCCGCACCCGTCCGGTACGGCCCGTACGGGGCGATGGACGCATGCCGGGCGCCGGTGCGACGCGGCTCCTGCGGGCCGTACATGCCGTAGTACGCGGGCTGCATCGCCCACTCGCCCAACGCGTCCAGCATCGCGACGTCGAGGGTTGCGCCGATACCGGTGCGCTCGCGCTCGTACAGCGCGGCGAGGATCCCGGCGTACGCGTACATGCCGGTCGCGATGTCCGCGATCGAGATCCCCGCCTTCGCCGGCTCGTCCGCGGTGCCGGTCGAGGCGACGACACCGGTCTCGCATTGGACCAGCAGGTCGTAGGCCTTCTTGTCGCGGTAGGGGCCGTCCGGACCGTAGCCGGAGATCGAGCAGTAGATCAGCCCGGGGTGACGTTCCCGTACCGCGTCCGGGCCGAGGCCGAGGCGGTCCATCGAACCCGGGATCAAGTTCTGCACCAGCACGTCCGCGCCGGCGATCATCGCGTCGAGCACCGCCCGGTCGGCGGGCTCCTTGATGTCCAGCTCGACGCTCTCCTTGCCCCGGTTGAGCCACACGAAGTAGCTCGATTCGCCGTGCACCGTGCGGTCGTACCCGCGGGCGAAATCGCCTGTCCCCGGGCGCTCCACCTTGATCACCCGGGCCCCGAGGTCCGCGAGCTGGCGGCCGGCGAACGGGGCCGCCACTGCCTGCTCCAGCGAGACGACGGTAATCCCTTCCAGCGCAAGACTATTCATCGATCAGCTCCTCGCTGTCGGGGCGATCCGGCCAGCACCGGACGGTCGATCACCATTCCGTCCACCGACACCGCGCCGGCCTTCTCGAACCGTTCGGGCCGGTCACCGGGCACGAACAACCACGTGAGGGCAATCGAGACACTCATCGGCGCACCGGATTCCGCTTGATCAGCTGCTTCGTGATGACATCCTTCTGGATCTCGTTGGTGCCCTCGCCGACGATCATCAGCGGGGCGTCGCGGAAGTAGCGCTCGACATCGAACTCCGTGGAGTAGCCGAACCCGCCGTGGATCCGCACCGCGTCCAGTGCGATCTTCATCGCCGTCTCCGACGCGAACAGCTTCGCCATCCCGGCCTCCATATCCGCGCGCTCGCCGGACTCGTACCGCCGCGCGGCGAACTGCACCAGCTGCCGCGCCGCGGTCAGCGACGTCGCCATATCCGCCAGGTAGTTGCCCACCGACTGGTGCTGCCAGATCGGCTTGCCGAAACTCTCCCGCTCCTGCGCGTAACGCAGCGCGTCGTCCAGCGCCGCGCGCCCGACCCCCAGCGCCCGGCTCGCGACCTGGATGCGGCCGATCTCCAGCCCGCGCATCATCTGCGAGAACCCCCGCCCCTCCTGCGTGCCGAGCAGCGCCGTCGCCGGCACCCGGAAATCCGTGAACGACAACTCGCAGCTCTCCACGCCCTTGTAGCCCAACTTCGGCAGATCACGGGACACCTCGAACCCCGGCCCCTTCTCCACCAGCAGGATGCTCACCCCCTTGTGCGCCGGCTCCGCCTCCCGGTCCGTCTTGCACAGCAGCGCGACCAGGTCCGACCGGCGAGCGTTCGTGATCCACGTCTTCGCGCCGTTCACCACGTACTCGCCGCCGTCCCGGCGCGCCCACGTGCGCATCGCCTGCAGATCCGAGCCGCCGCTCGGCTCCGTCAGCGCCATCGTCGCCCGGATCTCACCGGTTGCCATTCGCGGCAGGTAACGGTCCTTCTGTTCCCGCGTGCCGAACGTGAGCAGCAGCTTGGACACGACGGTGTGCCCGCCCATCGCGCCGGCCAGGCTCATCCACCCCCGCGCCAGCTCCTCGGTCACCGCCGCGTAGCACGGTGTCGACACCGCGGCCTCGCCCCACGGCTCCGGGATCGCCAGACCGAAGATCCCGATCTGCTTCATCTGCTCGATCAGCGTCTCGGGATACGTGTTCGTATGCTCGAGTTCCCGAGCCACCGGCCGTACCTCGCGGTCCACGAAATCCGCGACCAGAGCGACGATCTCGCGCTCGTTCTCATTGAGTTCGTACATCCTCTGCTCCAGTCGTCCGCTCTGCCGTACTTCGACTCCCGATAGCCATCGTGACTGATGATATGAATCAACCTGAAATAGAATTTTGTGATGCGGCCATGCGGCCGTGCGATGTCGAGCCATCGCTGGAGGTCACCGGAATAGGCGCTGAGCAGGCCGAAGGCGGATACCGGGGTGCCGTTCCCGCAGCCGCCGCACGAGCGGCGCGGCGACGATGTCGACGGAACTCTCCAGCAATCCCACGGTGACGATGCCCGACACCGACGCGCCCTGGGGCCGGACCTCGGCGCGAGCCCGTTCCAGCTCGGCGAGGGCGCGTCGGGCGCGGTCGACCAGCACCGCACCGGCATCGGTCGGCCGCATTCCGTGCCGCGTCCGCTCGAACAGCGATATCCCGAGTTCTTCCTCCAGCGTCTTGATCTGGCGCGTCACCGCCGGCTGCACGAGATGCAGGAGCTGCGCCGCCCGGGTCACGCTGCCCGCCTCCGCCACCGTCACCAGTGCGGTGAGCTGCTTGAAATCCGTTTCCGCTCCCTCGGCTGCACGACCATGCGGCATAGTGAAATCAGAAACTTTTATTTCACGGCCTGTCACATCAGGTCATGCTCGAGAGCCCGGTCACGCAGTTACGGGAACCAGCGCGCGAGCAAGGCAGGCGCCGACCGGGCGCACGCCGAAACCACCGCACCGTAGCGGCGGCCCATCCATCGACCACTTCCAATCCCCCAGGCACGCACCGGGCTCTCGTGATCAGGGCTCGCTATCGCGCCGCGATCCGCCGCGCCATCGCCTGAAGGCCGTACATCTGCGCCCCGGCTTCACGCATGCGGGCCGGACCACTATTGCGCCGAGCTGGGCCGCGACATCAAGCCGAGTAGCGCGCAACACCGGGGCGTGCGCGCGGCGCCGGAGACCGTGTCGGCTGTCAAGGAGATCGGGAGCCGAGCCCTCGTCTTTGCCGTCGACGAATCCTCCGGCACGGTCGCAGGCTTCCGCCCACGTGGCCGACACACCAGACGAGTCAGCGGGTCACAGGTGCGGATGGCAGCCGAGGGAGGCGCTGTAGACCGCGGGGTGAGCGTCGGATGCGGCCAGGTTGCGGCGCTCCTCGCGGGTGAGGTCGTGACGCCTCATGGGGTGGTGAAGGCAGGCGCGCAACTTCGGCAGCAGGGGGCGATGGGCGGGGCGGCGCAGGTGGATCATCGCCATCACTCTCCCTTCTCGGATTCCAGGTGAGAGTCCCATTCTTCCACCGGATCGTCGGCATCGGCGTCGATATTCACGCGATCCTTACTTCGGACCGGACGATCATCGGGCCGGAGCGGATCCGTGCGGGATACGGCCTCGCCCTTGCCAGCACGACGACATGATGAGAGACTTTTACAATAACCTTCTCACTGCCGAGTGGGTAAGCCGCGCTGCCTGTGCGATCAAAGGAGATCCCGTGACCGCGTCCACACGAATCGAGCCCGCCGACCGCGAACTTCCGGCCCGTCGGCCGTTCACATCCGAGAGCCGGATGTGGGACGAGGTCGGGTTGATCACCTTTCCGTTCACCTCGGGGTCCGCCTTTCTGCTGCAGACGATGGAGCCGTCCATCGCGGCGGTGGTCGACGAACATTCGACCTTCCGCACCGATCCGATGGGCCGGGCCTTTCGCAGTATCGCCTCGGTGATGATGTGGATCTACGCCGGGGACGAGGCGCTGGCCGAGGCGGATCGCCTCCGCAAGATGCACACCACGCTCAATACCGTTGACGCACAGGGTGTTCGGCATACCGCGCTGTCGTCCGGACCGTGGGCCTGGGTGCTGCACACCGCGGTCTACGCCTACACCGAGGGCGCGAAACCCTTCACCCGCACGCCGCTGAGCGAAGCCGACAAGGAGGAGTACTACCAGGAGGTCGTGCAACTGATGCGCAACTTCTCGGTGGCGCCCAAGGAGATTCCGCCGACCTACCGCGAATGGCTGGACTACTTCCACGACAAGCTGGAAAACCATCTGCTCGCGACCCCCGTCGCGTACGACTTCCTGAAGGTGAGTCGGCGGATCGCCCCGCCGACCTTCCTGCCCCGTCCGCTCGCACCGATATGGCGGGCCGCCACAGCACCGGTGAGCCGCCTGCAGTACTTCTTCACCGTGGGCACCACTCCCGGGAGCGCCCGCGAGAAACTGGGCCTGAGCTGGTCGTCCACCGATGAGGCGACCCTGCGTGCCCTCGGCTGGCTGGTCGGGCGCACCGTCCCGCTGCTCCCCGAACGCCTGCGCTACTTCCCGATCGCCTACGAGGCCCGCCGCCTCGAACGCGATCGCGCCCGCCTGCGCAAGAAGATCGACCTGCGCCCGATCTGATCCCCGCGAACCGTCGACCCGCCCGGCTGTCGTTCGGCAGATGATTGCCTGCGCAGCCGGGTGACACCCGGACGATCTGTCGCGCCGCCCCATCTCGGTCGGCGCAGGCGAGAACTCCGGCCCCGGGTGAACCGTGTCGGGCGCTACCGCATCACGGACTCGACCTACCCCTGATGCGATCCGAACCGCGGACCCGGCGGGCCCATCCGGGTGCCGTCGCGGCGTCCGACCACCCGTGCGCCGACGACACGCGCAACGGACTCGACCTACCTCCGAGCAGGTCCGGGGCCCCCGACCGGTCCGTCCGGGTGTCGCCGCGACACGTGATCAGCTGTGCGGCAATGACACCCGGACGATCGATCAGTCGTGTCGCACGCGCTCCCCGGCCGGTGCGGGAAAGAATCCCGACTCGACGAAGGCCGTTACATACGCGTCCAGTACCGCGGAATCGACCGGCGGACAAGCGATCCCGTACCGCGCGAGGGCCGTCCGGGTGCGGGTGTCCTCGACGGTGATCGGCGAACCGCCGTAGTTGCCGCTGACCAGGGCCGCACGTACCAGCGAGTCGTCACCCGCGGCATCGCGGGCGGCCGCCTCCTCGGCCAGCCGGACGGCGATCTGCTCCACCGGGGCGATCTCGATCGGAATTCCGTTGCGGCTCAGGGCCTGGAAGATCTCACCTATCCGCACCGCGTTCCGATTCACCAGATGGTAGGCCGTACCGTCGGCCGGTTCGGCCGCCAGCGCCACGATCGCCGCGACGACGTAGTTCACCGGGACCAACGGCATCGCCGCATCGCCGGTGTCGGGCGCCAGTCCGAGGATGGCCGCGGCCCGGATCATGTTCCAGAACGAGTCGTCGGCGCTGTTCACACCAGTGTGCGGAGCACCGGACACCAGGCCGGGCCGGTAGATGCGCACCGGCACACCACGCTCACCGGCCTGCCGGACCAGTTGCTCGGCAACCCATTTACTGGCCACGTACCCGTTGTCGGACACCTCCGCGACGCTCAGCTCGGTATCCTCCGCACCCGCGAAATCCGGTGTGAGCGCGACGGGGATCACCGTATTGGCCGTGGAGATGTAGTGCACCGGCTTGATCCGGCCGTTGGTGGCCAGGCGCAGCACCTCCCGGGTACCCGACACATTGGCCGCACGCAACCGCGCGTAGGGCTCGATGTGGTTGACCCGGGCGCCGTTGTGGAAGATCACATCGACCCGCTCGGCCAGCCGGGTGTAACCCGCCTGATCCAGCCCGAACCTGGGTGCGGCCAGATCGCCTGCGACAGCGACGATCCGGGAGCGGTACGAATCCTGCCAGAGCCGGTAGTGCTCCAGCGAATCACGAATTCGCTTCTCCGCCTGGCCGTCGTCGTCACCGCGCACCAGGCACCACACCCGCGCGGAAGTGCTGTCCAGCAGTTCGCGCAGCAGATGCGCGCCCACGAAACCGGTTGCGCCGGTGAGCAGTACGTCCTGCGGCGCGTCCGCGCGCGCGGGCAGCACACCGGCGCCGTCGATCTCCGATTCGAGCACCGCGTCGGCGGCCATCGAGGGCCGTGGATCGGTCACCGCGACCGCCGACTCACCCGGATCGTCGATCCGGGCCGCGAGGGCACGCACGGTGGGCGCGGTGAACAGCGCCGCCATCGGCACATCGATGCCGAGCCGACTGTTCAGTGCCCGCTGCAGTGTGAAGGCCAGCAGCGAACTGCCGCCGAGGGCGAAGAAGTCGTCCTCGGCGCCGACGCGATCGACCTGCAACACCTCGGTGAAGACCTCGGCGACCGATCGCTCGGTTTCGGTGGCGGGCGCGACGAATTCGCGCGTCCGCAACACCGGCCGCGGCAGGGCTTTGCGGTCGGCCTTACCGCTGGCGTTCATCGGCATGGCATCGAGCACCATGATCGCCGAGGGCACCATGTACGAGGGCAGCACCTGGCTCAGCGACGCCCGCAGGGCATCGACCGACAGGTCCTCGACCGCCGGAACCACGTAGGCGACGAGTTGATCGCCGATCTCCGAGGGCGCCACCACCACGACCGTCTGGGCGACCGTGGATTCGGCCAGCAGCGCGGTCTCGATCTCGCCCAGCTCGATCCGGTGGCCCCGGATCTTCGCCTGGAAGTCGCTGCGGCCCAGGTACTCCAGCACGCCGTCCGGCCGCCGCCGCACCAGGTCACCTGTCCGGTACATCCGCGATCCGGGCGGGCCGTACGGATCCGCGACGAACCGGTCGGCGCTCAGATCCGGTCGGCGCAGATAGCCGCGCGCCAATTGGGTTCCCGCCAGATACAATTCGCCGACCACGCCGGCCGGAGTGAGCCGCAACCGGGAGTCGAGCACATAGGTGCGCGTATTCCATTGCGCCACACCGATCGGTACCGTCGTCCGGTCGCCGGTGGATGCGGGCCGGTACGTCACCGAGACCGCGGCCTCGGTCGGGCCGTACAGATTGTGCAGCCCGGCCGAGGACAAAGCGGCGAATTCGGCGACGGTGCCGGGCGGCAGCGCCTCGCCGATGGCGAACACCGCACGCAACGAGGCCACCTGTGCGGGCTGCGCGGCGGCCAGGAACACCTGCAGTACCGAGGGCACGAAATCGGTGACCGTCACCTGATGCGCATCGATCAGCTCGGCGAGGTAGCGCGGGTCGCGCTGTCCGGCGGGTGCGGCGAGCACCACCCGCGCGCCCGCCCACAGCGGCACGAAGTAACCCCACAGCGAGACGTCGAACGTCGTCGCCGTCTTCTGCAGGTACACATCCCGCGGCGCGATCGAGTAGTGCTCGGCCATCCAGGCGATCTGATTGGTGATCGCGCCGTGCGGGACCAGCACCCCCTTCGGGCGGCCCGTGGACCCGGAGGTGAACAGGACGTACGCCGGATGATCCGCACGCAGCGGGGTGCGCAGTTCGCTCGCGCCGACCGGTTCGGCGGAGTATTCCGACAACTCGAGTGTGTCCAGGTCGCCCCCGCGAGCGCCCGGCACCTCGGCGCCGCCGGTGGTCAGTACCAACGCGGGCTCGGCGGTCTCCAGCACATACGCGATCCGCCCGGCCGGATGCTCGAGATCCAGCGGCAGGTAGGCCCCGCCCGCGCTCAGCACCGCGTACATCGCCACCATGAGTTCGGCCGAACGCGGAATAGCCAGTGCGACAACCGATTCCGGACCGACGCCCTGACCGATCAGGTATCGGGCGAGCCGGTTGACGCGCTCGTCGAACTCTCGATAGGTCCACACCGTCTCGTCGTGCACCACGGCCACCGCGTCCGGCGCCGCCGCGACCGCGCGGCGGTATCCGCTCAGCAACACCTCGTCGGCAATCGGATGCGCGGTATCGGCCGCATCGCTCAGCAGCGCCGCGCGCTCGGCCGCATCGATCACATCGATATCACCCAGCACCGCATCGGAATCGCGGGCCAGCGTGCCGAGCAGCCGGACGAAACGATCCACGAACCCCTGCACGGTGTCGTGCTCGAACATGTCCGATGCGTACGTGACGATGCCGCCGATCCCCTGCGGCGCCCCCTCGGCGTCATAGGAATCACCGATCATCCAGTGCAGATCGAACTGCGAGACCTCCACGCCGATATCCAGGCCCGACACGCCCAGTCCGGGCATTTCCAGGGCCACCGGCGCGAGGTTCTGGAACGACAGCGCCACCTGGTAGAGCGGATGCCGGGCCGGTGAACGCACCGGATCCAGCACGCCGACCAGCCGTTCGAACGGCACGTCCGCATTGGCGAAGGCGCGGATGTCCTCCTCCCGCTGACGCGCGAGCAGTTCGCTGAACGTCGCTCGGGCGTCGTAGCGGGTGCGGAAGACCAGCGTGTTGATGAACATGCCGATCAAATCGTCCAGCGCCGCGTCACCACGACCGGCGACCGGGGACCCGATCGCGATGTCGTCGGTGCCCGACAACCGCGCCAGCAGCACCGCGAGCGCGGTGTGCACGGTCATGAACAGCGTCGCGCCGTGCGTGCGCGACAGTTCCGCGAGGGCGCGATGGGTGTCGGCGTCGACACGGACCTCGACCCGGCCGCCGGTGTAGGAACGCAGCAGCGGTCGCGGGCGATCCGAGGGCAGGTCGAGCTGGTCCGGCAGACCCGCCAGCGCGGTTCGCCAATAGGAAATCTGCTGAGCGGCAAGCGATTCCGGATCGTCCTCGGAACCGAGCACGGTGCGCTGCCAGATGCTGTAGTCCGCGTACTGCACCGGCAGCGGCTCCCACCGGGGAGCGTCTCCGGCGCTGCGCGCGGCGTACGCCAGCATCAGATCCCGGGCCAGCGGGCCGATCGAGGAGCCGTCGGCGGCAATGTGATTCACCACCACGGCCAGTACGTACTCGTGCTCGTCCGGTTCGGCCGCACCCAGGTCGAACAGCGCGACCACCAACGGCACCCGCTCGGTGAGGTCGAATTCCGTGCGCGCGAGCTCGGCAACCGCCGCCGCGATCGCGGACGGTTCGACCGGCTGCACCCGCAATGGTGGAACCGCCTGCGCCACAGGCAGAATCACCTGCACCGGACCGTCGTCCGGGGTAGCGGAATCCGCACCGGAGGTCCCCGCATCCGCCGCGAGCGGATACACCGTGCGCAGAATCTCGTGCCGGGCCACCAGATCCGCGATCGCCGCCCGCAACGCGTCCACGTCGAGCCTGCCGCGCAGACGCACCGCCATCGGCACGTTGTACGCCACCGACGCGGTGTCGAAGCGGTTGAGCAGCCACATCCCGCGCTGAGCCGGAGACAGCGGAATCCGTTCCGGCCGCGGACCGGCCACCAGCGCCGGGCGATCGTCGGCGACGGCGTGGTCGGCGAGGCGTGCCGCCAGGGCGGCCACCGTCGAGGCCTCGAACAGCAGCCGCACCGGGACCCGCGCGTCCAGCGCCGCGCCCACGCGGGCCATGAGCCGGGTCGCGATCAGCGAGTTGCCGCCGAGTTCGAAGAAGTCGTCATCGGCGCCGACCGGCGTTGCGGGAGCGAGCAATTCGGTGAACGCCTCCGCGACCAGTTCTTCCAGCCGCCCGGACGGAGCGCGGAATTCCCGGGTGTGCAGTCGCGGTGCGGGCAGTGCGGCGCGGTCGAGCTTGCCGACCGGGGTGAGCGGGATCCGGTCGAGCACCATGACGGTGGTCGGCACCATATGGGCGGGCAACCGCCGTTCGGCAACCGCGACCAGCTCGTCCGCATCGGCCACGGCGCCGTCCGCCGCATGCACGTAGGACACGAGAATGGTTGCGCCGGTAGGCAGTTCGTGTCCGATGGTGACAGCGAAGTCGATACCGTCCTGTCCGGCGAGCACGGCGTCGATCTCGCCGAGCTCGATCCGGAATCCGCGGATCTTCACCTGGAAGTCGTTGCGGCCCAGGTATTCCAGCTCACCGTCGAAGGTGCGCCGGACCAGATCGCCGGTCCGGTAAAGCCGGGAGCCGCTGGGGTCGAACGGATTCGCCACGAAGCGGGCCGCGGTCAGCGCGGGACGTTCGTGATAGCCGCGGGCCTGCTGCGCACCGGTGATGTACAGCTCGCCGACGGCCCGGTCCGGCACCGGCGACATCCGCTCGTCCAGCACGTATTCGGTGATGGCGCGGATCGGACCGCCCAGGGTCACCGTCTCACCGGGAACCAGCGGGGCGCTGATATTGGTCATGATGGTGGTCTCGGTGGGCCCGTACCCGTTGTAGAACTCGCGGGTGCGCCGGCCTCCGATCGGAATCGCCCAGCGCTGCACCAGGTCCGGCGGGCACGCCTCGCCACCGGCGATCACCACGCGCAGCTTGTCCAGTCCCTTGGGATCGACCGAGGCCAGCGCGGACGGCGTGATGAAGGCGTGGGTCACCCGTTCGCGGGCCAGCAGTGCGGCCAGTTCCGCGCCACCGTAGACGGTCGGCGCGGCGACCACCATGGTCGCGCCGCCGCCGAGCGCCAGCAGCAGTTCCAGGATCGACGCGTCGAACGACGGCGAGGCGAAATGCAGTGCGCGCGAACTACTCGTCACCCGGTAGCGCTCGCGCTGCTCCTCGCAGAAGCTCGCCAGTCCGGCGTGCGTGACGACCACGCCCTTGGGCAGACCGGTCGAACCCGAGGTGTAGATGACGTACGCCGGATGCGCCGCGCGCAGCGGGCGACGCCGATCGGCGTCGGTCACCGGATCGGCCGAGCTCGCATCGATCAGCCGCTCGGTCTCGACGTCGTCGAGGACCAGCCACTCCACCTGCGCGGGCAGATCTGCGCGCACCGACTCGACGGTCAACCCCAGCACCGCATGGGAATCGGCCAGCATATGCGCGACACGATCGGCGGGGTAGTTCGGATCGACCGGCACGAATCCGGCGCCGGACTTGGCGATCGCCCATACCGCGAGCACCGATTCCGGCGACCGCGGGATGCCGATCGCGACCAGATCCTCCGGTCCGATACCGCGATCGATCAGCACGCGGGCCAGCTGCGTCGAACGTTCGTCCAGGTCGAGGTACTCGAGTTCGGACAGCTGCTCGGTGGCATCGGCGAAGATCACCGCGACACCGTCCGGATTGTTGTCCACGGCCGCGGACATCAGGTCCGGCAGCGTCGGCACCCGCACCGAGTCCTCCGGCGGCGAGGCGACCGGTGCGGACGGGACGACCGGACCGCGGTCGCGTTCGCCGGCGTCCAGCAGGTCCACGTCGCCGACGACGATGCCCGGGTCGGCGGCCACGGCCGTGACGAATCGCTCGAACCGCCGCGCGATCCCGTTCACCGTGGCCTCGTCGAAAACATCGGTGGCATAGGTGAATCCGGCGACGAGCACGTCAAATGTGCCGTCCGCGGCGTAGTGCGGCTCGACCGTGACCAGCAGATCGAATTTGGCGGTGACCGCACCGGTGTCCATCGCCGCCACGGTCAGGCCGGGCAGCTCGAGCGTCGGTTGTTCCACGTTCTGGAATGCCAGCACGACCTGGAACAGCGGATCGCCACCGGTCGAGGTCGGCCGAACCGCCTCGGCCACCCGCTCGAACGGAATATCCGCATGGGCGAAGGCCGAAAGATCGGTCTCGCGAGCCCGTTCGATCAGGGCCGCGAACGGGCCGGAACGGTCGACGTCCAGGCGCAGGGTCAGGGTGTTGACGAACATGCCGACCAGATCGTCCAGCGCTGCCGCGCCGCGGCCCGCGATCGGTGTGCCGATCGCGATGTCCGATCCGCCGGACAGCCGCGCCAGCAGTGCCGCCAGCGCCGCGTGCACCACCATGAACAGCGACGAATGATGCTCTCGCGCAAGGTCGGTGAGTCCGGCATGCACCGCGGCGGGCACCGTCACGGTCGCCAGCGCACCGCGACCGGACGGCCGCGGCGGACGCGGATGGTCCAGCGGCAACCTCGGCGCTTCCGCGATACCCGCGAGCTGTCCCCGCCAGTACGTCAATTGCTGTGCGGCAACGGAATTCTCGTCATCGTCGGTGCCGATTGCCGCGCGCTGCCAGAGGGTGAAGTCCGCGTACTGCACCGGCAACGGCGCCCAGCCCGGCGCATTGCCCTCGAGCCGCGCGAGATAGGCGGTGACCAGATCGCGGGCCAGCGGGGCCAGCGATACGCCGTCGGCCGAAATATGGTGCACGACAACGACGAGCAGGTGATCGCCCGTGGCCGGATCGGCATAGAGGCGGGCCCGCACCGGCGGATGGGTGGTCACGTCGAATCCGGTGGCCATCACCTCGCTCACCCGGCCGAGGTCCTCGGCCGTGGCGGTCTCGACCAGCACACCGTCCGGCAGCGTCTCGCCGACCGAGAGGATCTCCTGCTGCGGCTCACCGCCGGGTCCGGACAGCGGGAATCGGGTACGCAACGATTCGTGCCGTTCCAGCACGTCGAGGACGGCATTGCGGATCGCCTCGACGTTCAGCTCACCGGTGAGGCGAATCGCGAACGGCAGGTTGTAGACCGGCGATTCCGGATCGATCTGGTTGAGCAGCCACATCCGCTGCTGCGCCAGCGAGAGCGGCACGATCGCCGGTCGCTCGGCACGGACCAGAGGCGGGCGCTGCGCGGCATCGCCCGCGCCCGGCACGATTCCGGCCGCGAGCGCGGCCACCGTCGGGGTGTCGAAGAGCGCACGCACGGAGACCCGCGCGTTCAGCGCCGCGCCCAGCCGCGCCACCACCTGCGTGGCGATCAGGGAGTTGCCGCCGAGACCGAAGAAGTCGTCGTCCGCGCCCACCCGGTCCACGCCGAGCACCTCGGCGAACACCCGGGCCACGATCTCCTCGATCGGGGTCGAGGGCGCGCGGAACTCGCGGGCGGCGAACGTCGGCCGCGGCAACGCCTTGCGATCCAACTTGCCACTCTGGTTGAGCGGCAACGCATCCAGCTCCATCACGGTCACCGGAACCATGTAGGAGGGCAGGATCCGGCCCAGCGCGGCGCGCAGCCGATCCGGTTCGATCCGAGCGCCCGGCGCCGCCACCGCGTAGCCCACCAGCTGGTCGCCGATCTCGGAGGCGGTCACCGCCACCGCGGCGTGCGCGACCTCCGGCTGCGCGGACAGGGCCGACTCGATCTCGCCGAGTTCGATGCGCTGGCCCCGCAGCTTCACCTGGAAGTCGCTGCGGCCCAGATACTTCAGCACGCCCGGCGACGACCAGGCGGCCAGGTCGCCGGTGCGGTACATCCGCCCGCCCGTGCCGAACGGGTCCGCGACGAAACGTTCCGCGGTCAGCTCCTCGCGCCCGATGTAGCCGCGGGCCAGCTGATCACCGGCGATGTAGAGCTCACCGGTCACCCCGGCGGGTACCGGCCGCAGCCGCGAATCCAGCACGTAGACACGGCTGTTCCAGCCGGGCGAGCCGATCGGCAGCCCGCCCTGTTCGTTTCCGGTCGCGAGCAACGTGGTCACCGCGATCGTGGTTTCGGTGGGGCCGTACACGTTCAGCGTGTCCACCGCGCCGAGTTCCCGCAGTGCGGCCACGGTCTCCGAGGGCAGCAGCTCTCCGCCGGAGATCACCAGACGCAGCGACGGCAACGATCCCGCCGCGGCGTGCGAGACAAAGACCGACAGCATCGACGGCACGAAGTCGGTGACGGTGACCCGTTGTGCCGCAATGGTTTCCGCGATGTACTGTGCGTCGCGGTGGCCGTCGTGGGTGGCCAGGACGAGCGTGGCCCCGACGCGCAGCGGCAGGTAGTAGCCCCAGATCGAGTCGAAGGTGACCGCGGCCTTGAGCAGGTAGACGTCGTCGGGGCGCACCGGGTACTCGGCCTGCATCCAGGTCATGTGGTTGACCAGCGCGCCCTGCGACACCGCGACGCCCTTGGGCCGCCCGGTGGAGCCCGAGGTGAACATCACGTACGCCAGGTTCTCCGGGCGTACCGGCCGCAACAGCTCCTCGGCGGCCAGCGGGCCGCCGTCCAGATCACGGGTGTCCACGGCATCGATGGCCAGCACCTCGACGCCGTCGGGCACCGGCACGGCGTCCGCGGTGGTGGTGAGCACGCAGACCGGTCGCGCGGTGCGGAAGACGTACTCGATGCGCTCGGCCGGGTGATCCGGGTCGACGGGCGTGTACGCACCACCGGCGCTACGGACCGCGTAGATGGCGATCATCAGTTCCGGCGACCGCCGGATCGCGATGCCCACCACCGAATCCGCGCCCACGCCCCGCGAGATCAACAGGCGGGCAAGCCGATTGACGCGCTCACCGAACTCGCGGTAGGTCAGCTCGGTACCCTCGTAGACCAGTGCCGTCCGATCCGGGTATTCCTGGACCGCGCGGCGGAACCCCGACTGCAACAGCTCCGGATCGATCGGGTGGGCGGTGTCGTTCCACTCGTGCAGGATGCGTTCCCGTTCGGCCGCGTCGAGCACATCGATGCTCTCGACCGCCATCCGCGGATTCGCCACGAGGGCGTCCAGCATCCGGACCATCCGCGCGGCAAGGGTTTCCACCTCATCGTCGGAGAAGCGGCTGCGCAGGTACTTCCAGGTCACCTCGAGCGTCGATTCGGCCAGCACCACCAGCGTCAGCGGATAGTGCGAATCGTCCAGCATGCCTACCCCGGTGACGGTCATCCCGTCGATGGAGCTGGCGGCGGCGATCGCCTCCTCGTTCAGCGGATACGACTCGAATACCAGCAGGCTGTCGAATTGCGTTGCGTCACCGGCGATCCGCTGGATATCGGTCAGCCCCACGTGATGGTGCTCGAACAGGGCCACCTGCGCACGCTGCAACTCGCGCAGCAGTTCGGCGACCGAGACCCCGCCCTCGGCCCGGACCCGCACCGGCACGGTGTTGACGAACAGGCCCACCATCGATTCCACGCCCGGCAGATCCGCAGGGCGGCCGGAGACCGCGGCCCCGAATACCACGTCGTCGCGGCCGACGAGCCGTCCCAACAGGATGCCCCAGGCGGCCTGAACCACGGTGTTCACCGTGACACCGAGTTCCGCGGCGAAGTCGGTGATCCGCCGGGTGGCCTCGGCGTCGAATCCGGTGACGACCTTGCCGATTTCGTAGTTCTCGGCCGTCCTCGGCTGCGGGGCGAGCAAAGTCGGCTCGTCCACGCCCGCGAGCGCCTCGCCCCACAGTCGCAGCGATTCGTCGCGGTCCCGATGGGACAACCAGGTCAGGAAGTTCCGGTAGGACTCCGGGCGCGGGAGTGCGGACGCGTCGCCACGAGTGGCGTACAGCAGCAACAGATCTCGCAGCAGCACCGGCATGGACCAGCCGTCGAGCAGGATGTGGTGCGTGGTGATCGCCAGATGGCACCGGTCGGATGCGGTGCGGTACACCGTGAATCGCAGCAGTGGCGCGGTGGACGGGTCGAAATGCGTTGCGCGGTCGGCGGCTATCCGCCGCCGCAATTCGGGTTCGCGCTCGGACTCGGGCAGCGCGGTCAGGTCCTCCTCGCGCCACGGTACGGTGACCCGATCCAGGACCACCTGCACCGACTGCCCCTCGGCGCCGGTGGCGAAGGCTGCGCGCAGGCTCGGATAGCGATCCACGATCGCCTGCGCGGCCGTGCGCAACCGGGACGTGTCCACCGTGCCGCCGAGATCCACCCGGGCCTGAATGGTGTACACGTCGACCGTGGTCTGCGTCAGCATCGTGTGGAACAACAGTCCGGACTGCAGCGGTGAGAGCGGCCAGATCTCCGACAACGCCGGATAATTGCGCTCCCACACCGCGATATCGGATTGCGCGGCCCGCACCAGCGGCAGATCCGACGGGGTCAGCCCGCCCGCGTCCGGACGTTGCGCGTGTCCGGCCAGCGCGGTCAACGCGGTGACCCACAGGTCGGCGAGTTCCTGCACCCGCTCGCGGGACAGCAGACCGGCCGGGAAGGCGAACGACGCGCCCAACTGCGGTCCGTCCGGACCGTCGGTGACGATCGCGTTGATATCGATCGCCCCGTTGGCAGGCATGTCACGATCCAGTTCGGCGTCGAAATCGCCCAGCTCACCGGTCGGCGCCCAACCCGATTCGGCGAGCTCCGCGGCCTCGCCACCGGCCGCGATCCGGCCCAGATAGTTGAAGGTGATCTGGCCGAGATCCCGCAGCTGTCCGGAGGTTTCGGGATTGAAGTGGCTCAGCAGGCCGAATCCCAGCCCCCGGCCCGGCACCGCCAGCAGCTGTTCCTTGATGGCCTTGAGTAGATCACCGGCGGCCGGGCCGCCGTCGAGCACCGCCGCGAAATCGGCATCCGCGAGATCGAGCCGGACGGGATACGCACTGGTGAACCAACCGACGGTATGCGACAGGTCCGCGCCCGGCACGAAATCGTCCTCGCGACCGTGCCCCTCGAGCCGGACCAGCACCGCGCCGCCCGCCGCGTCGCCGCGCCACCGGCTCACCGCCAATGCCAGCGCCGACAGCAGCGCGTCGTTGGCGCCGCCGCGGAACTTCGCGGGAATCGTGGCCAGCGCCGCCTCGGTCACCTCCGGCGGCACCGTCACCCGCAGCCGCTCGACGGTGGCCAGGGTGTCGATGGCGGGATCGAACGCGCGGACACCGAGCTGTGGATCTTCGGTCTGCGAAATCTCTTGCCACAGAGCCAGTTCCGCGACCACTTCCGGCCGGCGCGCCGCATCGGCCAGGGCGTGCGCCCAGCGCCGCATCGAGGTGCCGACCGCGGGCAGCGCCACCGGCTGCCCGGCCGCGATCTGCAGCCACGCCACCATCAGGTCCGGGATGAGGATGCGCCAGGACACCCCGTCGATCACGAAGTGATGCGCGACGACGAGCAGGATGTCGTGGCGGCCGGGCGCCTGAGCGTCCGGTTCGCCCTGGAAAGCGAACCGGACGAACTGCACCATGGCCGCGCCCGCGGGATCCAATCGGCCCAGCGCCGCATCGAATTCCGCACTCGCCCTTCGGCTCAGCTCGGCCTCGTCGATATCGGCCGGAAGGTCCACGCGACGCACCAGTGCGGCCGCGTCGACCGCGCCCGGGGCCAGTGCCTCGAATGTCCAGCCCTGCTCGGCATTTCCGTGCAGCCGCGAACGCAGCACGTCGTGGTGATCCAGGACGGCGTTCAGCGTGGCGAGCAACGTCTCGTCGTCGAGTTCATCGGGCAGCCGCAGCGTCATCGACTGGGAGTAGCGCCGATATGCCGGCCCCTTGGCCAGCGTCGCCGCCATCAGCGGCGTCAGCGGCATCTCCCCCACCCCGCCGCCGGGCAGCTCGGCGAGCTGTTCCCGCGCGGATTCGCCGACGGCGGAAGCGATTTCGGCCAGTCCGGCGACCGTGCGGTGGTTGAACACGTCCTGCGCGGTGAAAGCGAGCCCGCGGGCCTTGGCGCGCGAGACCAGCTGAATCGACAGGATGGAATCGCCGCCCAGCCCGAAGAACGAGTCATCCAGACCCACCCGCTCGACACCGAGCAGCCCGGCGAAGAGTTCGGCGATCAGGATTTCGTTCTCGGTGACCGGCGCGCGGAATTCGGCCGCCTCGAAGACCGGCTCGGGCAGCGCCGCGCGGTCCAGCTTGCCGACCGGGGTCAGCGGGATCTGGTCGAGCACCATGATGAGGGTCGGAATCATGTACGCGGGCAACGATTCCGCGAGGAACTCGGCCAGCCGGCCGGTGTCCACGGCGGTTCCCGCACGCGGCAGGACGTACGACACCAGCGCCTTGGAACCCGAGGGCAGCGTGCGGTCGAGCGTGGCCGCGTAGTCGATGTCCGGATGCGCGGTGAGCGCGTTGTCGATCTCGCCGAGTTCGATGCGCACACCGCGGATCTTCACCTGGAAATCGGTCCGGCCCAGATATTCGATCGTGCCGGATTCGCTGCGGCGCACCAGATCTCCGGTCCGGTACAGCCGCGCCCCCGGCTTCCCGGTCTCGGCGTCGAACGGGCTGGCGACGAAACGCTCCGAGGTCAGGCCGGGACGGCCCAGATACCCGCGCGCCAGCGCCGGGCCGGACAGATACAACTCACCGGTGGTGCCCGCCGGAACCGGACGCAGCCTCGCGTCGAGAACGAACGCGCCCATCCCGGGAACCGCGGTGCCGATGGTGACCAGCTCGTCCGAGCGCAGTGCGCCGGTGGCGGTCGCCAGAATCGTGGCTTCGGTCGGCCCGTAACCGTTGAGGAACGAGCGGCCGTCGCGGGCCCAGCGGCCGACCAGTTCCGGGCCGAACCGGTCGCCGGCGACCATGACGGTCCGAAGGTCGTCCAATCCGGTCGAATCCACCGACTCCAGCGCGCCCGGGGTGATCAGCATGTGCGTCACACGCTCGCGCCGCAGCAGCTCGGCCAGCTCATGTCCGCCGAACACCTGCGGCGGCGACACGACCAGTGTCGCACCCGAGGAGAAGGCCAGCATCAGCTCCAGGACGGAGACGTCGAAATTGGGCGAGCAGACATGCGCCACCCGGGACTCCCGGCCGACCCCGAACGACTCCCGCATCGCGGTCACCAGGCTGCCCAGACCGCCGTGGCCGACCACGACGCCCTTGGGCCGGCCGGTCGAGCCCGACGTATAGATGTAGTAGGCCGGATGCAGTTCGGACACCGTCCGCACCCGATCGGCATAGGAGACCGGGTGCGCGGGGTGTGTGGCGATCCGCTCGGCATGTGCCGCATCGTCCAGTTCGATCCACTCCGGACCAGCGGCGAACGCGGCGCGGTGGGCGGTCGTGGTCAAGCCGAGCACGGCTCCGGAATCGGACAGGATGTGCTCGATGCGCTCGGCCGGATAGGCCGGGTCCACCGGGACGAACGCCGCACCGGTCTTGGCGATCGCCCAGACGGCGAGCACCGATTCGATACTGCGCGCGATACCGACCGCCACCGCGTCGTCGGCGCCGATCCCTCGCGCGATGAGCTCGCGGGCCAGGCGAGAGGACGACTCGTCCAGCTCGCGATAGGTCAGCTGCCGGGCGTCGGCCGGATCACCGGACGCACTGAAACGGATCGCGACGGCGTCGGCCGCGTACTCCACGGCCGCGGTGAGCAGGCTCGGAAAAAGCACACTCCCCCGCCGACGATTTCCGCGCGACTGCTGACGCCCTGTATTCGTTCTCACCGTGCCGTATGGTACCGGTCAGGCCGGGTCGAGTGCCTTCGTGGTTGCCCCGGCTGATCGGCGTGCGGCCGCACGCCAGCGCCCCAAGGTCGTCCGGCCCGTAGCCCCATCACATCAACGCTCCCCACCCCGAGTGGTTCGTAGTACCGTACTGCCGAGTTCACCGCAGGGTATCGCCCGCCGCGGGCCCACTGTTTCACCGCGCGTCCGGCAGCGGGGTTCCCACGGCCGTCCGATTCGAATCGGCCGCGTCCCACATCGCCCGGGTTTCCGCAGCAACCGTGCTGCCGACGGCCTCTTCCCCTGGACGACAGGAGTCGAGAATTCGGCGTGCCGCCATCGTCGGAGGCTGCGGCGGTCCGATGCGTCCCCCGTTCCAATCGGACATCGCCCCGGTTCGGGTAGCCGAGTTCGCAACGCGGTATCTCCTCGCCACGGCCACCGCACGGATAAATTGGACACGGGCGGCCGGAGGCCGCCGCTGTGAAGGGAGCACGATGGTGCAGGCCGATACCGGTGAGTTCGACGGACGGGGCGGACGGGTCTTCTGGCGCGCCTGGGTCCCAGGGGACCGGTTGCGCGGGGTGATCGCCCTCGTGCACGGCGTCGCCGAGCACTCCGGACGATACGAACACGTCGGGAAACGCTTGGCGGACAGCGGTTTCGCGGTCTACGCACTCGATCACATCGGACACGGGCGTTCGGCCGGGCGCAAGGCGAACATCGACTCGATCGATGGCGCGGCCGACAATGTCGCCGCGGTGCTCGAGCTGGCCTCGCAACGTCATACCGGCGTGCCCCGCTTCGTCCTCGGGCACAGCATGGGCAGCCTCGTCACTCTCCACCTGGCCACCCGCGCCCCGCTGGACGTGGCCGGAGTCGCGATCTCCGCGCCGCCGCTGGATATCTCCGCGGGCAGCGCCCTGCAACGCGCACTCGCCCCCGCATTGAGCCGCTGGACCCCGAATCTCGGTGTCCTACAGCTGGATTCCGCCATGATCAGCCGCGACCCCGAGGTTGTTCGCGCCTACGACACCGATCCCCTGGTCTTTCGCGGCAAACTCCCCGCACGCACCGGCGCGGAGATCCTGGAGGCCACCGGGACCGTCACCGCCCGGCTGGACCGGCTGACCGTCCCGACCCTGGTCCTGCACGGCACCGCCGACGCGCTGGCCGCCCCGTCCAGCGCGGACACCATCGAACAGCGCGCGGGTGCGAGGGATCTCACCGTCACCCGCTACCCGGGCCTCTACCACGAGATTTTCAACGAACCCGAGCGGGATGCGGTGCTCGGCGACCTGGTCGGCTGGCTGGAGAAGCATTCGGCCACCGGGTAGCATCCGGCCATGAGCACTCCCACCGAGAGCCGCGTCGCCTTCATCCGCGCCAGCTGGCATCGCCCGATCGTGACGCAGGCGTATGAGGGTTTTCTGGCCGAGTACCGCGACCTCGGCTTCGATCCGGCGAGCGTCGAGGTCTTCGACGTACCCGGGGCGTTCGAGATCCCGCTGCACGCGCAGCGGCTGGCCCGCACCGGCCGCTACGGCGCGATCGTCGCCTCGGCCCTGGTCGTCGACGGCGGCATCTACCGCCACGAATTCGTCGCCTCGGCCGTCATCGACGGGCTCATGCGGGTGCAACTCGACAACGACGTGCCGGTGTTCTCGGTGGTGCTGACCCCGCATCACTTCCACGAGCACAGTGAGCACGTGAACTACTTCACCGAGCATTTCGTCACCAAGGGCGCCGAGGCCGCCCGCGCGCTCGCCACCACGCTCAGCTCGCTGCGCGGCCTGCCGGTGAACTGAGATAACGTATTTCGCCTCTGCCCGTAGCAATGACGCTGTGGCGCATGGGTTTCCGGGTCGGCGGGATCACGGGTCGGCGGCGTCGGCAGTCACCGCCGCAGGTCCGGCGAGACGGTCGGCGCGGGCATTCAGATATCGTTGCCGCGGTAAGGTTTCGGCTCGATTCGCGGCGTCCCGGTAAGCCTCGCGCGCGGCGTCGCGGTCACCGAGCAACTCCAGCAGGTGCGCCCGCACGGCATCGACGCGGTGATCACCCGGCAGACGCGAAGCGAGGCCGTCGACCAGCGCCAACCCGGCCCGAGGGCCACGTGACATCGCTACGGCGACAGCATGATTCAAGGCCACGACCGGATTGTCGCCGAATGCGAGCAGCCGTTCGTACAGTGCGGTGATCCGCGGCCAGTCGGTCGCGGCGTAGTCGGCGGCCTCGTCGTGCAGGGCGGCGATCGCGGCCTGCAACCGATACGGCCCGACATCCCCGCGCGGCGCGGTGGCGGTGATCAGCTCGATCCCTTCGGCGATATCGTCCGCGCGCCACAGACTCCGGTCCTGGTCGGCCATCGGGATCAGCTCACCACCCTCGCCGATCCGGGCCGGGCGACGCGCGTCGGTGAGCAACATCAGCGCCAGCAGTCCGGCGACCTCACCGTCACCTGGCAGCAGACGATGCGTCAGGCGAGCCAATCGGATTGCCTCGCTGGATAATTCGGCCCGATACAGCAGCGCGCCCGCGGTCGTCGAATAGCCCTCGGTGAAGATCAGATACAGCGTGTGCAGTACGGCGGCCAGCCGCTCGTCGCGCTCGGCCCCCGACGGGGGCGCGAACCGGACACCGCTTTCCTGGATCGTTGTCTTGGCCCGGGTGATGCGCCGGGTCATGGTCGCCTCCGACACCAGGAACGCACGAGCGATCTCGCTGGTGGACAGCCCGCCGACCGCCCGCAGTGTCAGGGCGACCTGCGACGGCGGCGACAACGCCGGGTGGCAGCACATGAACAGCAGGATGAGCGTGTCATCGGCGTCGCCGGGCACGCGATCCGCGGGCGGGGCCACCAGATCCCGCGGTGAGCGCCAACTCGCGACCACGTCCTCGCGCCGCCGCCGCGCCTGATCCCGGCGCAGCAGATCGGTCAGCCGCCGGGCCGCGACCGCGATCAGCCAGCTCAGCGGCTCCTCGGGGATTCCCTCACCCGGCCACTGCGTGGCGGCGGCGAGCAGCGCCTCCTGCACCGCGTCCTCGGCGGCGTCGAAATGCCCGTAGCGGCGGACCAGCGCGCCGAGGACCCGCGGCGCCAGGTGACGCAGCAGGTCCTCGATCTCGGTGCGCAGGTTCACAATTCGTCGACAGACTCCGCGATGGGGCGGATATCGGCATAGGCGTGGGCGACGGCCTCCGGCGGACCAGGACAGTCCCGCAGCCGCTCGGCGATCTCGGTGGCGCGGTCGAAGCTGACGCAGTCGACCACCCAGTATCCGGCCAGCACCTCCTCGGTCTCCGCGAACGGCCCGTCGGTCACGAACGGCTTCCCGTTGCGATTGCCCACCCGGCGGGTGTGCACGGGCGCGGTCAGCCCACGCGTCTCCACCAGTTCCCCGGACGCCTCCAGCTCCTGATTGAACTTGGTCATGAATGCGTGCAACTCGGCGAAATCCTGCGGTGACCAGGTGGACTCCCCGGCCCCGCCCATCCCGTCGTAGTCCCGCTGCGATCCGTAGCTCAGAATCATGTACTTCACGGCGAACTCCTTCCGATCAGCACCCCTGTGGCGCTGTCACCAGGTACGTCGAAGCCGCTGTCCATTCTCGGACATCCCTTCGCCGATTCCCCGGATTGCGCCGAAATCGCCGCCGAAGGCCCCCCGGAACGGTCAGTCCCGCAACGCTCGATAGGTCAGGGTCAGGAAGTCGTCGCCCAGCGGGACCTGCCAGTCCCCGGCCACGATGATGTTGCTGGTCTGCACGAACAACAGCGCGACGAGGTCGTGCCGCGGGTCGGCGATCCAGAAGGTGCCGAAGCCGCCCGGCCAGGACACCGCACCGACTCCCGGACCGATGCCGTCCTGCCGAATGCGGACCTGTACGCCGTATCCGAAACCTTGTTCCTCCCACATGGTTTGCCCCAGCGGCGGGTTGAACGGCGGGTCGGCGTGCTGCGCGGGGGTGAGGCGATCGCGCGTCATCGCGTCCACCGTGTCCCCGGTCAGGATCCGGGTGCCGTCGAGTTCGCCGCGGCCGAGAATCATCCGGGCGAAACGCGCGTAGTCGTCGACGGTGGAGACCAGACCCGCGCCGCCGGACGCGAACAGCGGACGCCGCGCCCACGCCGTGGCGTCCGGATGGTCGAGGACCTCGCCCTCGCGCGAGTACAGGACCGTGAGACGTTCGCGGGCGGATTCGGGCACCACGAAACCGGTGTCCACCATGCCCAGCGGCTCGAAGATCCGTTCGGCCAGTGCCGTTTCGAGCGGCTGACCGGTGATCCGGCTGATCAGCACGCCGAGCACATCCGAGGCGGTGTGGTATCGCCACAGCTCACCGGGCTGGGCGATGAGCGGCAGTTCGCCGAGACGGCGCATCCACGCGTCGGGGTCCAACGGCTCGCAGCCCGGTATGGCCAGGGCGGTGGCGACCGGGTCGGCGGTGAGTGAGAACAGTTGCGGGGCAAGGCCGGATCGTCCCCAGCCCAGGCCGAACCGATAGGTGAGCAGATCCTCCAGGGTGATCGGCCGGGACGCGGGCACGACGTCCTCGGGCGGGCCCAGCGGGTCGCGCATGACCTTGCGATCGGCGAGTTCGGGCAGCCAGGGATCCACCGGATCGGGCAGCCCGATCAGCCCCTGTTCCACGAGTTGCAGGGCGGCCACCGCCGTGACCGGTTTGGTCATCGACGCCATCCGGAACAGCGCGTCGCGCCGCATCGGCCGCCGCCCCTCGCGATCCTGCCGGCCCGCGGTGTCCACCTGAACCACTTCCCCGCGCCGGTGGATCATGGCGACCAGGCCCGCGACCTCGCCGCGGTCCGCGTACCCCGTCAGCGTCTCGCTCAGCAATCCCAGGCCATCGGCCGAAAACCCGTTCGCCACAACAGCTCCTTTCCCTGCACCGTCGTGAGCGTCAACCGGGCGGGCGAGCGGTTATTCCCGTCGGCGCAGCGCCAGCGCTCCCAGGCCCGCGACCACCATGTACACCCCGACCACCCACAGACCGGCACGCTGAGTTCCGGTCAGATCCTTCAGCCAGCCGGTGATGTAGGGAGCCGCGAATCCGCTGATATTGCCCAGCGAGTTGATCAGGGCGATACCGCCCGCCGCGGCGGCGCCGGACAGGAAGGTGCTCGGCAACGCCCAGAAGGTCGGCAGCGCCGCGAGCACGCCGACCGCGCAGACGGTCACCGCGGTCATCGCCGCGAACGGGTTGCCCAGGTAGAGCGCGACGGGAATGGCCAGACCGCCGATGATCGACGGCAACGCGACATGCCACCGCCGCTCCCCCGTCCGGTCGCCGTGCCTGCCCCACCACACCATCGCGACCGCGCCGATTACATACGGCACCGCCGTGATCAGACCGCGCTGCACCACCGAATAATGGCTGCCGTACTGCTGCTGGAATCCGGCGATGATCGTCGGCAGGAAGAATCCCAGGGCATACAGCCCATAGGCGATGCCGCCGTAGATCGCGGCGAGGCCCAGGATGCGCGGATGGGTCAGCGCCCGGCGCAACGTCCAGTGCTCGGCCTGGGCCAGCTCGGCCTCCTCACGCGCGAGTTCGGTTGCCAGCCACTCACGCTCGGGTGCGGTCAGCCAGCGGGCCTGCTCGGGCCGGTCGGTCAGATGGAACCAGGTGAGCACGGCCAGAATCAGCGCGGGCACGCCCTCGACCAGGAACATGAACCGCCAGCCGCTCAGCCCGAATACGCCATTTCCGTACTGGATCACCAGACTCGACAGCGTGGAGCCGACCGCCGTGGAGATCGGCACCGCCACCATGAACATCGCGACGATCCGTGCCCGATACCGCCGCGGGAACCAGTAGGTCAGATACAGCAGGATGCCGGGAAAGAAGCCGGCCTCCGCCACGCCGAGCAGGAATCGCAGCACGATCAGCACGGTGGCGTTCGGCACGAACACCATCGCGGTCGCGATCACGCCCCAGCTGAGCATGATTCGCGCCATCCAGCGCCGTGCGCCGAACCGGTGCAACGCCAGATTGCTCGGCACCTCGAGCACCAGATAACCGAGAAAGAAGATGCCCGAGGCGAATCCGAACACCGTCTCGGACAGAGCGAGATCGTGTTTCATCCCGCTGGGACCGGCGAAGCCGATGTTCACCCGGTCCAGATAGTTCACGAAATACAGCAGACCCAGGAACGGCACGAGGCGCAGGCCGACCTTGCGCAGCGTGGTCCGGGAGACATCGGTGGCTTCGAACACCTGCGTACTGTCGTGTCCGGATTGCCGGATGTCAAGGCGCGCGGGCTCATCCGGCCGGGTAGACCGCGATCTCGACGAGGTTGCCGTCCAGGTCGCGACAGTAGTGCGAAATCATCTCCCCCAGCGCGCCGATCTTCACCACGGGCCCTTCGGTGATTTCCACTCCGCACGCGATGAGCTGTCCGTGCACCTGTTCGGGCGCGGCGTTGCTGATGAAGCACAGATCCGCCGACCCGGCCGCGGCCACCGCGCCGGTCAGCCACGCCGGATCGTCCGCGGCCATCGCCACCGGCCGCAGATTGATCTTCTGCTGCCCGAATACCAGCGCTATCCGCCCGGCCGCCCCGAACGTCTCCACCCGCATTCCCAGGACCCGCTCGTACCAGGCGGCGGTGGCCGCGACGTCCCGGCAGTTCAGGACGATGTGGTCGAAGCGTTCGACGGCAAATCCCATGCGCCGCAGGTACTCCACCCCGGACGACCCGAACCCGGATCCGTCGCGCCCTTGCCGCGAATATACGGAACCAACAGTTCCGTAATCTGTTATATTCGGAACCGTGAGTTCCGGAACCACCGAATCCCGACTCGGCAGGCCGCTGTCCGCCGAGACCGACCGCGCCGTACGGGCAGCCACCCTCGCCCTCCTCGACGAAGTCGGGTACGCGGGTCTGCGGGTACAGGACGTGGCCACCCGCGCGGGCGTCGGCAAGGCCGCGCTCTACCGGCGCTGGCCGTCCAAGGCCGCGCTGGCGATGCACCACCTGATCGGCGATCTGGCGCCTCGGACTTATCGCGACACCGGCAGCCTGCACGCCGATCTGCGCGAGGTGTCGGCGGATTTCGTCGCCCGGATGGCGAACCCCCGGGTGCGGGCCGTACTGCCGGAGATCTTCGCCGACCTCCTGCACGAACAGGTGCTGCAGAGCGTTTTCGAGGAGGCATGCATCCGCCCCGAACAGGACCTCGTCCAGCGGACCGCCGAACGCGCGGTCGAACGCGGCGAACTCACCGCCGTCCCGGATGTGCGCTGGGCGCACGCGCAGTTCTCCGGCCCGGTGTTCCTGTGGCTGTACCTGCTCGGCGGTCACGGCGACGCCGCACTGATCGACCGGGTCGCGGACGCGGTGTACGCGACGTGGATCAACGAAGGGAAGAAGATATGAACGGCTGGTTGTGGGCGGGGCAGATCATTCTGGCCGCCGCGTTCGTCCTCGGCGGTGGCGTGAAGATCGCGCTGCCGAAGGACAAGCTGCATCCGATGATGCCCTGGGTCGAGGACATGTCGTCCAATGCCGTGCGCGGCATCGGCGCGATCGAGGTTATCGGCGGAGCCGGGGTCGTACTGCCCTGGGCGACGGGTATCGCGCCGGTTCTGACCCCGATCGCCGCGGTCGGTCTGGCCTTGGTGATGGTGGGTGGATTCCTCACCCACGCCCGGCGCGCCGAATATTCGCGCACGCCGTCCAACCTCGTGCTGTTCGTCATCGCCGTGCTGGTGGCGATCGGCCGATTCTGATCAGGCGGCGGGTCGCGGCCCGCCCCGCTCAGATCTGCTTGCGATGCGGCACGAACTCGAGGGTCAGCAGCGCCACAGCCGTGAACACGATCTCGCGCCAGCGGATCAGCACGTAACGCTGATTGCCGAAGGAGTTGAACTTGCGCAGGAATCGGTACAGCGATTCGAGCCGGATCATCGGGTCCAGCACGCGGGCGAGTAGATACAGCGCCTGGCGCGTACGCGTGCGCTCCTTATCGCTGTACAACTCCGGGAACGCGGCGAAGGCCAGCGAAATGCGATGCACGCCGTGTTCGCGACCGTAATCGACCAAATCCACGATCATGCGCTCGTCCAGGCCGTTCGGCGCGTCCTTGCGACGCCACGGCACGTCCAGGCTCAATTCACTGCCGTGATTGGCCTCGCCGTACCGCTGGAATCCGACGACCCGGCCGTCGCTGTCGCGGGCGATCACCACCAGCATGCCCGGATGACGGCCATCCAGCAGATGGTCCAGGATCATCGAGAATCCACGGGTCTGGCGGCCGTGATGCCATTCGTCGACGATCGCGAACAGGGTCCGGCGCAGCGATTCGCTCAACTCCCGCTCGGGGACGATCTCGGTGCTCACGCCGAAGTTGCGAGTGCGGCTGACCGCCTGACGCAGATTGCGGAATTTGCGGCCCACCATATCGAAGCAGTCGACCTCGACGACCACATCGCGGCCGATCGGAATCGAGTGCAGCCCACGATGTTCCGCGGCCCGGGTGCGCCACAGCTCGCACACCTCCGGGCTCGCGCCCAGCACGGCGATCCGCCAGCCGTGCGCCATGGCGAATGCGGAGAATTCCGCGATGAGCGTCCCGTAGACGGCGCGGTCGCCGACCGGATCGCCCGCCACCACCGCGATCCCGAACCGGGTGCGGTAACCGATGGCCGCGGCGGAGGTCGCGTCGAAGAAATAGGACTTGGACGAGTGCAGCGCGAACGGTGCGAGCGGATCGCCCGCGGTCGTGTCGACCAGCGCCGCAATCCTGAGTTGATGTTCCGGCTGCGGACGTGAGCTCTGCGGCAACATCATGATGAATCCGGTCGAGGCCAGGAAGACGAACCCGACCGCCGGATGCTCCGCGCGATAGGCGATGTTGGACATGCCGAGGACGATCACGGCGACGGTGGCGTGCGGCAGCGTGATCGGTCGCCGCAGATGCAGTCCGCGCGCCACGAACAGCCCCGACAGCGAGGCGGCCACGAACCAGCCGCGATCCACGCCCTCGCGCGAGGCCCGGTCCGCCGCGTACACCAGCACCACGCCGACCAGCAGCAGCACCACGATCAGCGGGAGCCGCACTGCTCGGGTGGGGGTGAGGACGACCTGCCGGTACGTGCGATAACCGGCGACCGCCGAGTTGAGATCCGCCACGTCACAACCCCCGCTGGGGCAGGAATTCGCGCTGGTGGGCGTGTTGCACGTCCACGAACATCCTCGACATGGCGGTCCTCCCGATGGTTCGCGTCCTGACGGACACACTATGCGGAACGCAGGTTCCGGGTCGCTGGACCCCACCGATCCGGCGGCACGGCGGCCGGCACCGCCCGTCGATCCCGGTGTTCCCTCGTCTCGGCCTACCCGCCGATCCGGACATGACTCGGCGGCGCAGTCGTATGCGCATCTCAATAACCGATACCGCGAGAAACTTGTTCCCCGCAATAGGTTTACGTGTTGCCCCACACGGCAATACAAGTACGATTGTAAAACAGCAAATATCGGGCAATCCAGGCTTGTTCGCACGTCCCGCCGCCGCGTCCACAATCCGCCCCCGGACCGGGCCCACCTGCGATTTCAGCAAATTCTCGGGCAGTCCACCCGATATCGAACAGAGACCGGATCGCCACCCGTCGGCCATCTGCCGAAGCAGCCGGCGGACAGCGATCCGACCGCCCGGGAACTCGAGCGAAACGCAGCCCTGTGAGCTTCATCTCATAGCTCTTGCGCGATATCGGCCTGCGCGGTGACCTCACTCTCCGCCGAACACCCGCTCCACGACCGTCTTCGCTCGCCTGGTCACACGCATGTAGTGGTCCAGGAATTCGCTGCCGTCGTCGTTGGGCCAGCCCGCGACCCGCGCCACCGCCGAGAGCAGGCGGCCCGGGCCCGGGAGTTGGTCCGCGGATTTGCCGCGGACCAGGACCAGGGCGTTGCGGGCCTTGGTGGCGGTGAGCCAGGCATCGCGGAGCAGCGCCACGTCGGTGGAATCCAGGAGGTCGGCTTGTTCGATGGCTTCGAGGGTTTGCAGTGTCGACGTGTTGTGCAGGGACCCGACCTCGTGGGCGTGGCGCAGCTGCATCAGCTGGACCGTCCATTCGATATCGGCCAGGCCGCCGCGGCCGAGCTTGGTGTGCGTGGCCGGATTCGCGCCGCGCGGCAGACGTTCGGAGTCGACGCGCGCCTTGATCCGGCGGATCTCGCGGACCGCGTCGGCCGAAACGCCACCGGCCGGATACCGCACCGCATCGACGACGTGCAGGAATCGCAGTCCCAGCTGCTGATCCCCGGCGACCTGATGGGCGCGCAGCAGAGCCTGCACCTCCCAAGGCTGGGCCCAATGGCGGTAATAGGCCTCGTACGCGGCCAGCGTGCGCACCAGGGCGCCGTTCCGTCCCTCGGGACGCAAACCGGCGTCGACCTGCAGCGGCGGATCGGTACTCGGTGCGCCCAGCAGTCGCTGGACCTGGTCGGCGATCCCGATCGACCATTTCACCGCTACCGTCTCGTCCGCACCGGGACGCGGATCGCAGACGAACAGCACGTCGGCGTCCGAGCCGTAGCCCAGTTCCAGACCGCCGAGGCGACCCATCCCGATCACCGCGAAATCCGCCGGGGCTTCGTGACCCATCTCGGCCTCACTGGCGCGGATCACCGCGCGCAGTGACGCCTCCAGCACCGCCACCCACACCGAGGACAGTGCCGAACACACCTGGGGCACCTCGAGCATGCCCAGCACATCGGCCGAGGCGACCCGGGCCAGTTCGTGCCGGCGCAGCGAACGAGCCGTCGCCACAGCGCGTTTGGGATCCTCGTAACGTGCCGCGCCGGACATTATCCCGCCGCGCACGTCCGCGGCCTTCGGGCTCAGCAACAGCGGGCCGCTCGGACCGTCGGCGAACATGCGGATCGTCTCCGGCGCGTTGATCAGCAGATCGGGCAGGTAGGCCGAGGAACCGAGCACGATCATCAGCCGCTGCGCGATCGCGCCCTCGTCCCGCAGCTCGCGCAGGAACCAGGTCTGATCGTCCAGGCCCTCGGACACCCGGCGATAGGCCAGCAGGCCCTGATCGGGATTCGGCGTCTCGCCCAGCCACTCCAGCAGCGTCGGCAGCAGCAGCGCCTGGATGCGTCCCTTGCGGCCGATCTCACCGGTCAGCGCCTTGAGATGGCTCAGGGCGTTCTCGGGGTCCGCATATCCGAGCGCGGCGAGCTGGCGGACCGCCGCGGCGGGACTCAGGCGCAACGCGTCGGCATCGAGCCGCGCGACCGAGTCCAGCAGCGGCCGGTAGAACAACTTCGCGTGCAGCCGGCGCACCCGCACCGCATTGCGTTTGATCTCGCTGGCCAGCACGCCGACCGCGTCCTGCCGCCCGTCCGGGCGCATATGCGCCGCGCGAGCCAGCCAGCGCATGCCCTCCTCGTCGTCGAACGCGGGCAGGGTGTGGGTGCGTTTGAGCCGCTGCAATTGCAGGCAATGCTCGAGCAATCGCAGGAATTCGTACGAGGCGGTGAGATTGGCGGCATCGTCGCGGCCCACATAACCACGATCGGCCAGCGCGGTCAGCGCCTCCACGGTGCCCTGCACGTGCAGCGATTCATCGGCCTTACCGTGCACCAGCTGCAACAGCTGCACCGCGAACTCGACATCGCGCAGACTGCCGTGACCGAGTTTGAGTTCGCGCTCGCGCAGATCCTCGGGAACCAGATCCTCCACCCGACGCCGCATCGCCTGCACGTCGGCGACGAAATCGGGCCGCTCCGAGGCGGTCCAGACCATCGGCATCAGCGCGTCGCGATACTGCTCGCCCAATTCCAGATCACCCGTGGCGGGACGATTCTTCAACAACGCCTGGAACTCCCAGGTGCGCGCCCAGCGCTTGTAGTACGCGATGTGCGAGTCCAGCGTGCGCACCAGCGCACCGGCCTTACCCTCGGGCCGTAGCGCCGCGTCCACCTCGAAGAAAGCGCTCGAGGCCACCGACATCATCTCCGCGGCCAACCGGCTCGCGGTGGCGTCGGCGGGTTCGGCGACGAAGATGACATCCACATCGGAGACGTAATTCAGTTCACGCGCACCGCATTTGCCCATCGCGACCACCGCGAGCCGCACCGGCACCGGTTGTTCCGGGCACACCCGCGCCACCGCGACCGACAACGCCGCGGTCAGCGCGGCATCGGCCAGATCGGTCAGCTGCCTGCCCACCTGCTGATACGGCAGCACCAATTCGTTCTCCACGGTGGCGGCCAGGTCGATCGCCGCCAGCAACATCAGCTGATCGCGATAACGCTTGCGCAGCAACGCGACCGCCTCCGGGCCCGAGACCCCCGCGCGATACAGCATCGGCCCGGCGTAGTCCCCGGTCTCCGCGACCGCCCGCACCGCATCGAGCAGATCGGCGATCAACTCCTCGCGACCGGGCAGCTCCTTGCGCTGGAACAGCTGCCAGCATTCGGGGTCGGCCACCAGGTGATCGGCGAACGCACTGGACGAACCGATCAGCGAGAACAACCTACCCCGCACCGAGGTGTCGGTACGCAAGACCGAATCCAGTGCCGCCCAACGCGTTCCGAGCTTCTCACGCAACCGGATCAGGGTCAGCAGCGCCAGGTCGGCATCGGGCGACCGGGACAGCGCCCACAACACGGGAATGCTTTCGACGTTGTCCCACGCCAACTCTCGCAGTGACTGCGCCGCCGTCGGCTCGAGAAGTCCGAGCCGACCGACGCCGGGCACTACCGGACGGGCGGTCGGTGGCCGTACCATGCTGCCAAAATTACACGGTCACACCGGAGCACCGGAGGCCCGTACCCCGGTTCCGAGAAATTGTTCTCGCTTCGTGCCGCGGCCGGTGCGACCGGCGAACCTCCCGCATCCGGACCCGGCACGCCGACTACAGCCCGAGGTATTCCTTGAGCTCGAAGGGCGTCACCTGCGCGCGATATCCGGCCCACTCCCGGCGCTTGTTGCGCAGGAAGAAGTCGAACACGTGCTCACCGAGCGTCTCGGCGACCAGCTCGGAGCGTTCCATCACCCGCAGCGCGTCCTCCAGACTGGTGGGCAGCTCCTTGAAGCCCATCGCGCGGCGCTCGGCGGCGGTCAGCGCCCACACGTCGTCCTCCGCCTCCGGCGGCAGGTTGTAGCCCTTCTCGATGCCGCGCAGCCCGGCGGCCAGCAACACCGCGAAGGTCAGATACGGATTGCAGGCCGAATCGGGGCTGCGGATCTCGACCCGCCGGGACGAGGACTTGTTCGGGGTGTACATCGGAACCCGAACCAGCGCAGAACGATTCGACCGTCCCCAGGAGGCCGCGGTGGGCGCCTCGCCGCCGTGCACGAGGCGCTTGTACGAGTTCACCCACTGGTTGGTGACCGCGCTGATCTCCGGCGCGTGCTCGAGGATGCCCGCGATGAACGCCCGCGCGGTCTCGGACAGGTTGTTCGGATCGTCGGGATCGGCGAAGGCGTTGGCCTCGCCCTCGAACAGGCTCATATGCGTGTGCATGGCCGAACCGGGATGTTCGGGGAACGGCTTGGGCATGAACGTCGCGCGCACGCCCTCGTCGATCGCCACCTCCTTGATCAGGTAGCGGAAGGTCATCACGTTGTCCGCCATGGACAGCGCGTCGGCGTAGCGCAGGTCGATCTCCTGCTGGCCGGGCGCGCCCTCGTGATGGCTGAACTCCACCGAGATCCCCATCGACTCCAGCGCATCGATCGCGTGCCGACGGAAGTTCGGCGCGGAATCGTGCACCGCCTGATCGAAGAAGCCGCCGGTGTCCGCGGGAACCGGCGCGGTGCCGTCCTGCGGGCTGTCCTGCAACAGGAAGAATTCGATCTCCGGATGCACATAGCAGCTGAAGCCGAGGTCACCGGCCTTGTTCAGCTGCCGGCGCAGCACGTGGCGCGGATCGGCCCAGGACGGCGAGCCGTCCGGCATCGCGATATCGCAGAACATCCGCGCCGAATGCTGATGGCCCTTGCTCGTCGACCAGGGCAGCACCTGGAACGTGGACGGATCCGGCTTGGCGACCATATCGGCCTCCGACACCCGGGCGAACCCCTCGATGGCCGAACCGTCGAACCCGATGCCCTCCTCGAAGGCGCCCTCGAGTTCGGCGGGAGCGATCGCCACCGACTTCAGATACCCCAGCACATCGGTGAACCAGAGTCGCACGAACCGGATGTCCCGTTCCTCCAGCGTGCGCAGCACGAATTCCTTCTGGCGATCCATAAGCGCGAGCGTAAGCATCCGGCGTTAAATCCGTGTTACATGGCTGAGCTGTGTTTGATTGCCTCCGCTCCGCTCCGGCGTGTTCGCGGCCCCGAAGGCTCGCCGATGAGCACTCGAGACTCGGGCTTCGCCCATGCGCTTCGAGTGCTCATCGGCGAGCCGGCCGCGAACGGTCGCTCGAAGGCTCGCTCCGTGCGGGTCGGCTATGCACGCAACGTATGTTTCACCTGAAAGTGATCCGACTCGGAGTGTCGGGTAGCGAAATGGTCATCCGCAGGTGAGGCCCTGGGCGGGCTCCTTCAGGTCGATCAGGTAGCCGGCGACGGCGTCGTCCACGCACGGCACGCCGCCGGACAGGAACACCGTGTGCCTGGTGCCGCGGTTGGTGATCAGGTCCGCGCCGAGCTGCTGGGCCAGGTCCACGCCCGCCTGGTAAGGAGTCGCCGGGTCGTTGGTGGTGGAGATGACCACCGTCTTGGCCAGACCCGGAATCGAGAGCTTGTGCGGGTTCTCGGTATTGGGAACCGGCCAGAACGCGCACATCTCCAGCGGCGCCTGGCTGGTGCCGTGCCCGTCGTCCAGGAACGGCGCGACCTTGCGGTACTGGGCGTCCTCCTGCGCGGCCACGGTGCGATCCTTGACCGCCGGGTCGTCGACGCAGTGGATGGCCAGGAACGCGTCCTGGGAATTGTCGTAGCTGCCGTCCTTGCTGCGGCCGTCGTACAGATCGGCCAGTCGCAGCAGAACATCACCCTGACCGTTGCGCAGCTGGATGAGTCCGGCGGTGAGCAGATCCCAGTTGTCGCTGGCGTAGAGGGTGTTCTGCACACCGGTGATCGCGTCGCCGTAGGTCAGGGTGCGGCTCTCCTTGGTGGGCACCGGGTGATCCCACAGCGGAGCGACGAGCTTCTGGAATTGCGTGGTGGCCTGCGCCGGATCGTCGCCCAGCGGACAGTCGGACTTCTTCACGCAACTCTGCACATACATGTCGAAGGCCTTCTGGAAGCCCGCGGCCTGGTCGATCGACTCCTGTTGCGGCTGCTGCTCCGGATCGACCGCGCCGTCCAGCACCATCGCGCGCACCTTGTCCGGGAACTTCTCCGCGTAGCTGTAGCCGAGGCGGGTGCCGTAGGAGTAGCCGACGTAGGTCAGCTTCGGATCGCCCAGCACACTCCGGATGATGTCCATGTCCTGCACCACCTCGCGGGTGCCGACGTGGGCCAGGAAGTCGTTGCCCGTGCGCTGGGTGCAGTGTGCAGCGAACTGCTTGTCCTCGGTCTCCTGCGCGGCGATCCCGGCGGCGTTGTTCTCCTTGGGCGCTTCGGCGCGCTGCTCGTCCCACTCCTTACCGGTCAGACATTTGATCGGCGGCGTCGAATTGCCGGTGCCGCGCGGATCGAAGCCGATCCGATCGAAACGCTGTGCCAGCGCGGTGTCCTGGCCCTGCTGCACCATCCAGAGCCCGGATTCGCCCGGGCCGCCCGGATTGAACATCAGCGAACCGATCTTCGGGCCCGTCGCCTTGATCCGCGACACCGCGATCTGCGCGGTGGCTCCCCCGGGATTGCCGTAATCGACCGGAACGCTGATGTGCGTGCACTCTGCGGCCTTGGGCATGCGCTCGTCCGCGCTGCCGAATCCGGCACAGCTGCCCCACTTCGGGGTCTGCTCGTAGAACTTCTCCAGAGCCGCCGCCGAAGGCGTCGACGAGGATTGAACGGACTGCTCCTTGGACGACGTGGAGCAGGCGGCAGCCACACAAACCAGGGCCAGTACCGCCGCGGCACGACCGGATCGCAACAACGACATGGCGACGATCCTTGCATCTCTACCTGTGTGATGAAGTCCATGGTGCAGCGGCCTTCGCGGGATGTCGGCCCGGTGGCATGCTGGGGAGGTCATATCAACCCGGGGACCCGATGGGCCTCGAGGAACCGACGAAAGGGACGATGATGTCCACAACCGATGCGGAAACCCCTGCTTACGGCGCCGCGCCGCAGACTTCTCGACGGAAGACGCGAGTGCAGCACCTGCAGCAGATGAAATCCGCCGGGGACAAGTGGGCGATGCTCACCGCCTACGACTACTCCACGGCGAAACTGTTCGAAGCGGCCGGAATTCCGGTACTTCTGGTCGGCGATTCGGCGGCCAACGTCGTCTACGGCTACGACACCACCGTGCCGATCAGCGTGGACGAGTTGATCCCGTTGGTGCGCGGCGTGGTCCGCGGCGCACCGCATGCACTGGTGGTCGCGGATCTGCCGTTCGGCAGCTACGAGGGCTCGCCGCAGCAGGCTCTCGCCACGGCCATCCGGTTCATGAAGGAGGGCGGCGCGCACGCGGTCAAACTCGAAGGCGGCGAACGTGTTTCGGACACCATCGCCACCCTCGTGGCCGCCGGTATCCCAGTGATGGCGCATATCGGGTTCACCCCGCAGAGCGTCAACACCCTGGGCGGATTCCGGGTGCAGGGCCGCGGCGACGCCGCCGAACAGCTCATCGCCGACGCGATCGCGGTTCAGGAGGCCGGCGCATTCTCGGTGGTCATGGAGATGGTGCCCGCCGAACTGGCCGGGCAGGTCACCCGCAAGCTGACCATCCCCACCGTCGGCATCGGCGCCGGCGCGGACTGCGACGCCCAGGTGCTGGTCTGGCAGGACATGGCCGGCTACACCAGCGGTAAGACGGCACGTTTCGTCAAGCAGTTCGCCCAGGTCGGCGACCAGCTACGCAGCGCCGCGGCCGACTACGCCGACGAGGTGCGCCGCGGGGTGTTCCCGGGGCCCGAGCACACCTTCTGATCTTCGCCACCCCTCCGGACGGTCCGTGCGCGATCGGCGGACCGCCCGGTCCCGGCCGTGATCGTGACGCCCGGTAGCGGGCCGCCGGGTTTCGCGGCGCTTCCCCCGGGGAAGTCCGGTCTGTCGGACCCGATGAAGGAGGGGGCGAGCCATGGCCCAGAACGGCACGTATCTGTGTGACAACCAAGGTGATTCGGCCGCCGGCTTCGGGCTGGGCTCGGGGGACCTGGGTATTCCGTTCCAATTACCGGATGGGACATGGGGTTACGTATTCGGTGACTGTTTCACCGGACAGGAGGCGACCGATCCGTATATCGGCAGCCCGGTGATGCTGTACCAGAACACATTCGACGATTCCGGGCAGACGCCGATCACGTTCACCGGATCACAGCCGAGCCCGACGGTCGCTCAGCTGTTCAGCTATCGGCACCGCGCGGACAACGGATTCGGTTACGAAGTCAGCCGAATCCCCAACGACGCAATAAGTTTGAGCCAGGGTAGCAGAACCCGGCTGTTCATCCAGTACACCTCGGTCGCCCAGTGGGTCGCGCCGGGCAGCGCAGACGACGGGTCACTGCGGGGCGGCGTCGCGTACTCCGACGACGGCGGCGCCGGCTGGCGTGACTTCGACCAGCACTGGCCGGGCAGCGCCCAGGGCAGCAACGGCAACCCGGAGCTGATGTGGAGCTTCGCCGGTGTCGACCCCGACGGCTATCTCTACATCTTCAGCAAGGCCTGGAACGGCAGCCACAACTACGCCGGCGACGGCGGCCGGGTCCAGCTGTTCCGGCTCCGGCCGGCGGATTTCTTCGACGGCGATTTCGGCGCGCGGGAGAACTGGGTCCATCGAGGCGACACCTGGCAGTGGCTGCCCGCCGCGACCGCCGAGCCGACCCCGATCTTCGCCCCCGGCAACGGTATCGGCGAATTCTCGGTGAAGCGGATCGGCGAGACCTATGTGATGAGCTATTTCGACACCACCGACTACAGCATCCGCACGCGCACCGCCTCCCGACCGGACCGGGTCTGGTCCGAGCCGAAGACACAGGTGGTCGGCGATCGCGGGATATCACCGTCACGATGGCGACTGCCGGTGCTGAAGAACCTCTACGGCGGTTACATCCATCCGGGCAGCGCCGATCCGTCGAATCTGACGTTGATCATCAGCGCCTGGGACGGCACCGGCGGCCACCGGCCCTACACCGCTACCCAGTGGTCGGGTCTGTCGGCGTGAGCGGCGGCCCGCGGACCCACGGCTACGAAACCGCGAATTCCGCGCTCCGAGAACGGATGACGGCTCGGAGGTGGTGAGGAGTTCGCTCACGGTGGCACACTCGATGCCGACGGATACGAATTTCGAACAAAACGAACATGAGTAAAGGGTGCAGATGTCGCAGAGCCGTTGGATGACTCGCGGGACGCTCGGGTCCATGGGAATCGCCGTGCTGGTGATGCTGACCGCCGGATGCGGGTCGAGTGGCACGCCGGCCCCGGCGGGGTCCAGCGGTCCGGCCTCGTCCACCTCGGCCTCGGCCTCGGCCACCGGGACGGCGAGCTCGGCCGTCACCACCTCCGCACAGCCCGACCCGGCTGATCCGATCGCCCAGAAGCTGTGCGACGAGATCGAACCGCAGCTGTCGGACTGGCGGGTGCAAGGGCCCTCGCTGAGCGGCACGGCGCTCAATATCGCGGTGCACGAATGGGCCCTGCGCAACGGCGGACTCCAGCTGAGCGCCCGCGTCCTGGGCGACAAGGCGATGATCGATCGCATCACCAGCAAGACCTGCCCCAACGTCCGCACCGAAGCGCTGCAGGCACTGAACCTGCCGAACTTCGCCTCGGGCATCCTGTTCTGATGCGCACCCTGTACCCGCCCCTGGAAGCCAACCGGCACGGCCGGCTGGACGTCGGCGACGGCCAGCAGCTGTACTGGGAGGAGAGCGGCAACCCGGACGGCAAACCGGTGGTCTTCCTGCACGGCGGCCCCGGCGGTGCGAGCGCGCCTTTCCACCGGCAGTTCTTCGATCCGCAGGCGTACCGGATCGTGCTGTTCGATCAGCGCGGCTGCGGTCGCTCCACACCGCATATCGCCGACGGCGCGAGCCTGGAGACCAACACCACCGGGAATCTGGTCGCCGATATCGAGAAACTCCGCACCCATCTGGGCGTCGAACGCTGGCAGGTATTCGGTGGATCGTGGGGTTCGACGCTCGCGCTGGCCTATGCGCAGACCCACCCCGATCGCGTCACCGAACTCGTGCTGCGCGGAATATTCCTGTTGCGGCGCAAAGAGATCGACTGGTACTACAACGGCGCGGCCGGATACGTCTACCCGGACGAGTGGGAGAAGTTCCTCGCCCCGATGCCGCCGGACGAGCGCGCCGGTGACCTGGTGGGCGCCTACCACCGCTTGCTGCACTCCCCCGACGAGGCCGTGGCCACCGCCGCCGCGATCGCCTGGACCACCTGGGAGAGCTCCACCAGCGCGCTGCTGCCGCAACCGGATCGGGTCGCCGAGACCGCCGAGCCGCGGTTCGCGCTGGCGTTCGCCCGCATCGAGAACCACTATTTCGTGAACGGCGGATTCTTCGACGAGGGACAGCTGTTGCGCGATGTCGACCGCATCGCCGATATTCCCGGCGTCATCGTGCAGGGTCGTCACGACATCGTCTGTCCGGCGGTGAGCGCCTGGGATCTGCACCGGGCCTGGCCGGGTTCACAACTGCACATCGTCGCCGACGCCGGTCACGCGGCCAGCGAGCCGGGGATAGCCCATCACCTCATCGAAGCCACCGACAAGTTTCGGGGGGTCTGATGGTCGGCACCGCCGGTTCCGCTCTCACCACCGTTCTCGACGACGACGTCGAGCGTCTGTTGCGCGCCGAACCGGCGGTACGCCGGGACGCACCGGATTCGGTGCACGCGATGCGGGTGTCCACCCGTCGACTGCGCAGTGTGCTGCGGTCCTATCGCAAACTCCTCGAGTCCGGTCGCGTCCGCGAGCTGCGAGACGAATTACGCTGGCTTGCAGGGGTTCTCGGGGTCGCCCGGGATGCCGAGGTCCGCGGTGACCGTTTCGCGGCCCTGCTCGAACAGCACCGCAGCACGCCGGACGCGGACCGACCGGACGACCCGACCGCGGCCCTGCGGCGCACGGTGTCCGAACTCGTCGCGAACGAACGCGCCGCCTACACCGCCGCACACGCGGCCGTACTGCGCGAACTCGACGGTGACCGGTACGCGAGCCTGCGTCAGGCGCTGCTGGACCTGCGCAGCACTCCCCCGCTGGTGGCGGCCCACGCCGACGCCGAGGCGAGCCGGGCGTTCGGCAAGGTGCTGCGCGCCGACTTCGAGCAACTGCGTCTGCTGGTCGACCGGGAAACGACGATGCGTGCCGATCCGGCGATCAGCGAGGACGAGCGCATCGAGCACCTGCATGAGATCCGCAAGTCCGCCAAGCGATTACGCTACTGCTCCGAGGCAGCCGCCGACGTACTCGGCGGTCCCGCGGCCGAATTGGCCTTGCGCGCCAAGAAATTACAGTCGGTGCTCGGCGATCACCGCGATGCCGTCGAGGCCATGGCGGCCATCCGGGCCGCCGCTGACCACTCCGGAGCCCCCGATACTTCCCCCTTCGACCACCTCTACGAATGCGAGGCGGTGGCGGCCCGAAAGGCCCTCGAACAATATTCCGCCGCAGCCGATTTCGTCCGGCAGCGAGACAAGGGTTGACGACGTCCCGAACCTTTCGGGCCGACCCGGGACCAGTGGTCCGAGGTCGGCCCGAATTCGGTTCGTGCTTACTGCAATGCCAGCATGGAACCGTTGAGTTGATCCATCGGCCCGTAGACGGTGAACACGACCCGCCCGTCCGGATACTGCGATGACAGATCCGCCGCCGAATCGAGCGCCTGACCGAAGGAGGCCGCGGACGGATGGGGAAGAATCCCGATCGTCTGCCCGATGTGGGTCTGGTGCACCCACTGGGTGTCACCCGGGGTGAGGTCCACCTGGACCCCACCGGGTAGCGGCGTGAGCGCGAATGCGGAGGCGGACCCCGCGCCCATCACGGCCAATACCGAAGCGGCCCCGGCGATCAATGCACCGGCCACCAACTTGCGAACTACACGCATATAAACAGAACCTGCTTTCCGACGTTCGTTGACACCCTTTGATTTCACCGCCACCCCCTACGGGGAAACATCCAACGCGGAACACTTTATGACGTCAGTCACGGTTCCGGCCAGTTCAGAGCGGATCGCCGCGCCAGACACGCCGATAACGATCGAATATCGGCCCGATCCGCCGGATTCGGGACGTCCCGAATCCGGAGTTTCGCGCATTCGTTCGAACCACACAGCCTCAGGTGCCTGCGAGTTCGGCACATTCCCAGTGACTTCCGGTCACATTTCCCCGCCTCGGTCCGAGGCCGTGCGGCCGAGCGGCGCGCCGTCGCATACGGGACGGCCGGATCGGCGTGGCGCCCGCGGCGGCGCCCTCGTCCGCGAGAGCCGATCGATATCACCGGCCAGAAGAACAGACCATACAGTCCGGACGCTCTTCGCTGCCGAAATCAGCTATTTCCCACCCGATTCCAGCACCTTTCTGCACGGACGGCTGCGCGCTGTTACTGTGGCGCAGGTATTCGCGGGGCCGCCCTGTCTGCCCCACTATGTCCGAATGCGATACCGCACTGCCGAAACATGAGGAGTTCCGTACCGTATGTCGTCCATCGTCTACGACTACCTGTTGCCGTTGCTCGGCCCCGAAGAGGCCACCCGCTGGGCTCAGATCCTGGTGATCAGCCCGGCCGGCTGACGACACAGTCTGTCGAACCGACGTCGACGGCGGTCTCCCACGCGGAGGCCGCCGTCGACGTTTTCCGGCCGGCCGCTCGGCCCGACCCGGTACTCGGTCCACTCGGCGCAGTCCGGCGATCAGCAGTCCGGCCGACGGCCGCGCGTCGTGTCCGGGCCGACCGCCACCCGCACACAAGCCCGCCGCCTACGGTGCGCTGGTCGAGAAGGCCGCGATCCTCGCCGCCCGAGCCGCCGCAGTCATCGCGAGCGACGAACAGAACGTCGCGGACCCGGATTTCTCGGCCATGCGCACACCGGCACTGATCCGGCATCTCACGCGGGCATACCTTCGTCCCGCGCCGGAGATCGAAAGTTCCCGCCGGCCGGCGACGCGCAGAGGCCGACGGAGAGCCGCAACCCGTTGGGGCCGCATCGAATCCGAGTAAGGTAGTCGAGCGCCGGAAACGCCGCGCACCGGAGAACCGGGTGCGCGGCGATCCTGCCCGATCAGCTCGACAGGTCGTCGATCGTCGCGGATTCGTTGCGGGACAGCGTGATTCCGAGATTGGCGGCGGTACGATCGAGATCGTCGTCGTCATGGTGCAATTCGACCGCGGAACCGTCGGTGGAGAGCACCTCCACGTTCAGGCACAACGCCTGCAACTCCTTGAGCAGGA